>NZ_JAASQX010000005.1:0-292414 GCF_011761895.1 Xanthomonas sp. F4
AGTTACTTTTCTTTGCTCGCGCAAAGAAAAGGTAACCAAAAGAAAGCGCGCCCTGCCTCGCGCCCTCCGCGCTGCGCGCTCCGGGTCCGCGTCCAGCGCGGGGATTCGCGGAAGGGGCATCCTGCCCCTGCCGCGAACGGCGCACATCCATGTGCGCCGCCCTTCGGGTTTTTCCCCGCGCTGGCCGCCGCTTCGGAAGGGAACCCGGTAAATCAAAAGCAAGAGCCAAAGCCAAGCAACAGCAACAGCAACAGCAACGGCTAGGGCTAGGCCCACAGCTACGGCAACGTACTGTTATAAAACGCAAACGGGCGGGAGGGCTTTTGCCCTCCCGCCCGCTGGTGCCGGCAGGTGCTGCCGACGTGGTGCTACGACGCTCTGCGATCAGTGCCAGTGCAAATTGAACGAGACGCCGACGATGCGCGGTTCGTTGTAGACGGCCGCCATGTAGTTCTCGATCACGCCCTTGAGGTTCTTCTCGTTGGTGATGTTGCGGGCGAACGCGGCCACTTCCCATGCGCCGTAGTCGCCGGTATAGCCCAGCTTGAGGCCGCCTTCGAAGTTGCCGTTGGAGGTGAACTCGGTGGAGTCGTACAGCACGAAGCTGGTGTAGCCCTGCTTGTTCCAGTCGGTGGCGACGAAGAACGCGCCGCCGTCGTTGACCGGGATGTCGTAGCGGGCGGCCAGGTTGACGTTGTACTTGGGCGCGTTCGGCAGCGGGTTGCCGTCGATCTGGGCGAAGGTGTTGCTGCCGATGCGGATGGTCGGGTCCTTCACGGTGCACACCACCACGCCGTTCAGGCCGCACACCTGCGCATACACGCGCTTGTCCTGGATCTCGCTGTGCAGCAGGCTCAGGCCGGCGGTCAGCGACAGGTTGGGGATCGAGCGCCAGTCCAGGTCCGCTTCCATGCCGTAGGCCTTGGCCTTGTCGGCGTTGAACAGCACGCCGTTGCCGTTGGAGTCGTTGCCGTTGAGCTGGATGTCGTCGACGGTGTACGTGAAGCCGGTGACGTTCAGGCGCAGGCGGTTGTCGAACAGGTTGCTCTTGATGCCCGCTTCCCACGACAGGATGGTTTCCGAGTCGGCGGTGGTGAAGTCGGAATTGAACACCGCCGAACGGCCCTGGATGGTCGGGCCGCGGAAGCCGCGGGCGACCTTCGCGTACACGTTGACGTTCGGGTTGATCTCGTACATCGCGCTCAGGTCCCAGCTCGGCTGGGTGTCGGCCAGGCGCACGTCGCGGCGGCCCTTGTAGGTGACCACGCCGGCCGCGGTGTCGGCGGTCTTGAGCAGCTTGGTCTCCTTGCTGTCGCGGGTCTGGCGCACGCCCGCTGTCAGGGTCAGCGCGTCGGTGACCTTGTAGGTCAGCTGGCCGAAGCCGGCCCAGGAGGTGTTGCTGTTGTGCAGGCGCACCCAGTTGTTCGGATTGCGCGCGGCGGTCTGCAGGAAGTAGGCGCGCTGGTAGAAATCGGTGGTGTCCTTGCCGTCGAAGTAGAACGCACCGGCCTGCCACTGCAGCGGGGCGTCGCCTTCGCTGGCCAGGCGCAGTTCCTGCGTGTACTGGTCCAGGTCGCGCACCTGGCCCATCGACTGGCCGTAGCCGTTGGGTACGCCATTGACCGGGAAGTTGGCCGCGGCGCCGCCGTCGGTGTCGCCGCGGCTGTAGCCGGAGGTGGTCTCGTAGGCGCTGATCGAGGTCAGCGAGACGCCGCCGAAGTCGTAGATCGCCTTCAGCGAGGCGCCGTGGGTCTTGTAGGCCTGCGGGTTGTCGTGGGCTTCGTCGTAGGCCACCTGGTCGCGCGGCACGTCGACCTTGTTGGAACCCTTGGTCAGCGCGCCGCGCAGGAACAGGGTGGAGGTGCCGTCGTAGTCGCGGGTGTGGAACGAACCCAGCAACGAGAAGTTCTCGCTCGGCTTCAGCAGCAGTTGCAGGCGTGCGTTGCGGTCGTCGTAGCCGCCCATCGCATCCTTCTTCGGGGTGACCGTGCCGTCGGCGCTGGGGCCGTTGTAGGTGTTGTCCACCCAGTTGTCGCGGTGCTGGTACAAGGTGGACACGCGGAACGACAGCACGTCGTTGATCGGGCCGCCGATGCCGCCGTCGACCGAGACCGTGTTGTAGCTGCCGTAGCTGGCGGTGACGCGGCCGGTGTAGTCGTCGCTGGGCTTGATGCTGTCGAACTTGACGATGCCGGCGGTGGTGTTGCGGCCGAACAGCGAGCCCTGCGGGCCGCGCAGCACTTCCACCTGGTCCACGTCGTAGACCGGGTTGGACTTCAACACCACGTGCTCCAGCACCACATCGTCCTGGATGATCGACACCGGCTGCGAGGCGCCGAGATAGAAATCGATGTTGCCCAGGCCGCGGATATAGAAGCGCGGGAAGATGCGGCCGGTAGTGGTTTCGGCGTAGAAGCTGGGCACGCGGCCGGACAGCGCCAACAGCGTGTCGTCGCCGCCGGCGGTGAAGTCGCGCATCGCCTCGCCCTGTACCACGCCGACCGAGACCGGCACCTCCTGCAGGTTCTGCTCGCGGTGTTCGGCGGTGACGATGATGGTGTCCAGCGAGGTCGCCGCATCGCCATTGCCGGCAGCGTTGGCCGGCCGCGTCTCGCTGCCGGCCAGCGACGGCGCGCTGTCCTGCGCGGCGGCGGCGGCGGCGACCGAGGCCAGCACCAGGGCGGCGCAGGCCTGCGCCAGGCGGGTACGGGCCGGCGCGGCGCGCGCGGTCAGCGGCCGCGGGGAGAGTTGGGGATGCAGCATGTCGGATCCTTGTGAGCGCGCAGAATCGAGTCCGTTCGGCTTGCGCAGCAGCCCGCGACGGCATGCGCCATACGGTGGCGCAGCGCGGCACGATATGTCGTTTGTGTTGCACCGCCATTGCAATGGCGGCGCCAGGGCGACGACGCGACGGCGCGTGACCGCTTCACGTCGCGCCACGCCGCCGCTGCGGACATCCGAGGACCGGTATGCGCCACCGCGACCTGGTCAGGCCTGCGCGTCACCACATCGCGCAGACACCCCGGGCACGGACGCCCTCGCCCGCGCCAGTGGCCCATCAAGGCGTGCAGCGCTGCGCGGCGAATTCGGCCAGGCGCCGGGTGAGCGCTCCTTCCTGCCATGCGATGTCGAGAATCACCCAGCGATCGTCCTGCCGGCCGAGCACTACCGTGTCCGTCCACTGCAGGCTATCGACGGCCAGGCGGGCGCGCACCCGGGCGGTGTCGCCCTTGACCTGCGCGATCGTCGAGACAATCGCGGTGGGCTGGTCCGGCCACAGGAAGAACGGACTCTGGTCCAGCATGTGCGGCTTGACGTCTGCCGGCACTCGCCTGGCGCAGGCCGCCTCGTAGGCGCGCTGCGCCTGCAGCGCCGCGAACAATTCCCGCCCCAGCAGATGCCGCACCTGCGCAACGTCGCCGTCGGCATGCTCGGGCGCGATCGCCCAGGCATAGAACGTCTGGACCGTACTCACCGGCGACTCGCCCGCGATCGCGGCGAACGCGCTCAGCCACAGGCTCATCGCACACAGGAACCGCATTCCCCTCATGGATCCCCGACCCCTTGGGCCGCCAGGCGCGGCCCGGCGATCCTCGACCAGGCGCTGCGCGCCGTCAATGCGGGCGCGGCCGCGCGCGCCAGCACGTCATCAGGGCGTGCCTCAATCGCTGTCCACTCCGAGTACGCTCAGGCGCAGCGGCGGTGCGTCCGGGCCGGCCGGCGCATGCGCCAATCGTCCCGTCACCCGCACCACCTGGCCGGTACCTTCCTCGCGCAGATGCGCCGCCTGGTCCGCGGTGACCGCCAGCCGCAGCTGGCGCACCTGCGCGTGCCGCGGCTGGCGTCCGTCCGCCGACGCCGCCACGCACAACGGCTGCGGCAGGATCAGCACCTCTTCCTGGGTGGCTGCCGCACCGGCATCGGCATGCGTGTGCGCATGCGGCGCGGCGGGTTCGACGGACGACGGCGCCAGCGTGCCGGACAAGGTGACCTGGGTCGGCCCGTACGGCAGGCAATGCTTGGGCGCTGCCATCAGCGCGGGCGCAATGCCGATCGACAGCAGCGGAAACAGCGACAGAGTTCGGATCGGCATCGTGGCACGCGGATGGAGACGGGCCGCCGAGCATACCCAAGCGCGATGGCGGCCGTGCTGCAGCCCGGCGGCATCACCGCAGTGTGCCGTACGGCGTTGCCGCCGAGACCACACCGGCCGTCAGGGTTCGCGCTCCACCACCACCTCGGTGAACCGCGGTTCGGCGGCGATCAGCGCATGCAACTGCGCAAAGCACGGATCGTCGTCGCGCATCGCATGCCGGCCGAGGATGCGCTCCCAGAACGAGCGCTGCTTTTCAATCTGCAGCATCCAGGTATGGTTGCCATCGACCTCTTCCTCGGCGTAGGCGCCGACCAGATAGCTGCGCCCCTGGCATTCCGCTTCAGAAGCCCAGCCCCAATCCTCCGGGTCCGGTTCGGACAGGACCATGGCGTGGCCCACACGCACGCGCAACCAGTCCAGCAGCGAACTGCCGCGGATCGGATTGATCGGATTTTCCGGCTCGGCGCTGACTTCAAGCAGGCGGGAGCGGAAGTGAATAACGGGATGCATGCGGCAGCTTGACTCTCGAACGATCGGATGACGGACGCACGCATCGGCGCGACTGCGTTATGCGTGCAGGCGCGGATGCGCAGCCCCGGAGGATAAACGCAGGCGCGTCGGTCCAGGGTGGACAGCGGCGCGGTGCGTCGTGCGGCTCGGCGCAATCGCCTGCGGCCAGCGGACGCGGCGCTGTTGGTGCCGCGCTCGCAGCGTCCGGCGGCCAGAACCGGACGCCATCGCCGCAACCGGCCGGACCCATTGCAGCACGCGTGCATGACAAGTCATCGCATCCTTCGTAGACAGGCACGCGCACCCAGAGACGCCCAGATGCCGATCGCGGCAGCGAGCCACACGCCGGCGACCTTGAAGCAGGACGAGGCGAAGGCCAGGAACCCGCACGGCATTCAACCGCTCCGGTTGCGCCAAAGCGGTCAAAGCGACGCTGCGGCGGCACGGCGTCATGGTGTTTGCCCCGGCTCCGGCTCCAGATCCGGCTCGAACGGACGATCGGGCAGTCGCTGCCCGCACCACGGGCAGAACTGCACGCAGATCGCGTCATTGAGGTACCAGGTCGGATCCTCGCCACGGAACAACTCGAACCCGATCCGCACCACCCTGTCCGGCTTGGTCACTGCCTCGAACATGCTGAAGCAGCAATAGCGAGCGACGCGCTCGCGCCACGCCCCGCTCTCGGGAAACTGTGCCTCCAGCCAGAGCGCACTCCAGGCCTGGCAAGCGCTACATTGCGCCAGATGCGACAGCGCAGCGTAGGTCGGTGGATCAGGGAAATGTTCCTCTTCCACCTCGATCAAGCCTTCGAGCGCCATCACCAGTTCGGGTCTTTGGTGAATCTGATCGCGCAGCGCCGACAGCGTGTATCGCGTGATGAAGCAGGTGCCGGAATGCGGCATAGGTGCAATCCATTGCAGTCCAAGGCCAGAAAGCGTAGCGCGATGCAGCCGCTTCGAGGTTAAGCGCCCGCCGCGCTCCACAACGCATAGCCCAACAGCCCCAATCCCACCAGGGCGAACCCGCCCCAGAAGGCCGCCGCGTCGGCCGAGACCACGCGTGGGGCCAGATAGGCGCTGCGCTTGCCGGATTTGCCGCGCCGTTTGCTGCTCCACGGTTCGACGCTGTAATAGCCGAACGAGAACGCCGGCACCACGAGCATGCCGACGAGATAGCACAGGCCGTAGAGGACGATCTCGAACAGTGGGCGCAGCACGACCTCGGTCAGCAGACTTGCGGGCATGGTGTCACCTGATCCAGGCAGCAGTGATGTGGGGCGTTGGCCACGCCCCTACGTTGAAGCGGCGTGCGATGCTCGCCGAGCAGCAGGTGGCCGTCAATGGCTCGATCACCGGCTATCGCTGAGCAGCCGCTGCACCAGCTCGAATCCGAGCACCGACATCGACGGATAGCGGGCGTACTCGTCCACCGACAACATCCGCACGAAGGTATCGCCCTCGTGCAAGGCGCCGGCGATGTGGAAGGTCAGCAGGTCTGTGGTGTCGCTGGGCAGCGGCGCGTGGCCGATGAGGCGCCATTCGCCACTCTTGAGCTTCTGGGCGCCGGTAAACAGCAATCGGATGTCCTTGTCGCCGTCGCGCACCGGCAGCGGCCGTGCCGGCAACGGACCAAGCGTTGGGGCCGAGCCTGATGTTCCAGCACACAGAAGCCGACCACCTTGCGATAGTCGCCCTGCGGCGCCCACAGCACCTGGCAGAGCGCATACACCGCCGTGTCCAAGGGACCGCGAAGACATCGCCCGCCCGGTACTTCACTGCCATGCCACCACCCTCTTGCGTCTGAAGCCTGGATCGACGCAAGGCTATCCCGCGGTGTGCCTGATGGCATCCACCTTACAGTCCGAGGCGTTCGCCGGCGTCGATGCCGCTGGTCGACGCGCATGACGTGCGATGAGCCGTGCCGCGCGCCACAGCGTCATGCCGGCCAGACGCCGCCACCTCCTCGCCCATCGTTCGCTCGCCACCGGTTCACCCCCGGTGGCCCACACTGTCTCCCCACCTTTGGAGCGACTCTGATGCACAAGACCTGGCTGCTCGCCTTGTTGGCGGTTCCCGCACTGGCCCACGCTGCCCCGGACGAGGACACCGCGATGTGCCGCAACGGCGGCTTCCCCATGAGCACGGCCGGGTTTTCGCTCGCCAAGGTCGCGGTGCCGCGCCTGTACCTGCTCAACGACGACGACGGCTGCCCGGCCAAGGGCGAGGCCGCGTGCCGGCAGCGCGCCTATGTGGTCAAGGACGACACCGTGATCCTGGCGCAGCGTCAGGGCGGCTTCGTCTGCGCGTTCTACCCCAACAAGGTCGGCGGCAGCGCCGGCTGGGTGGCGGCGTCGAGCGTGCAGCCACTGCCGGCGACGGCCGCCCCGAAGCCGCAGGCCTGGGTCGGTCAATGGCACGACGGCGACAACGAACTGCAACTGATCGCCAATGGCGACGGCACCATCACCGCCAACGGCGATGCCTACTGGCCCAGCGCCAACCCGAGTCCCGAGGAAAGGCCCGGCGGCCCGAACCTGGGCGCCGTCACCGCGCGCGGCTTTCCCGAAGGCAATCGGCTGGAGCTGAGCGAGGACGACTGCAAGGTCCGCCTGCAACTGCTCGGCGACCTGATGGTCGTCTCGGATAACCTGCAGTGCGGCGGAGCCAATGTGAGCTTCAATGGTGTGTACCGGCGCAAGGCCGCGAAGCACTGAGGCGCAGCCTCTGCGGTTCCCTCGTTCGGTGTGGTCCAGGCGGCGATCCGGTGCCGCCTGGGTTTTCTTTAGAAGATCGCGCCCCGCGGTGTGATTCCAGTTTGCGTCACAAACCCACGCTTTGCGCGACGAGGTCAGCGAACACCCACACATCGCCCTTGTCGTACGTTTCAGGTGCCTCCGTTCCGCCCAGCGTCGGATAGGGCTGCGGGATATAGATCTGTCCAGGCTTCAACGGGCCGAGACGCGCAGCGATTTCCCGTACGTGGTCGCCGCGTAGCACGTACTCCTCAAAGCCCGGATCGCGCAGGATGGCCTCCTCGAACGCCGCGGTAGAGGCATGCGCGCCATACGACTTGCCCGCGGCCTTGAACGGATGCAACACCGCGTAATCCTGGCTGGCCGGATCATGCAAAAAGAAGTGGCCGAGACTCGAGTAGCCGACGACGACAGTGTACGCCGGGAACGCGTCCGCCCAGGGGCCGAGCACCTCGTGCGATTCCGGCGTAATCAGGTAATACAGCGGGACGTTCGTCGCGTCACCACGCTCTGTACTCTCGCTCATTGGACACCTTGCTGCGATGGCGGCTTAGGATACCAAGGCACGCGCGTCCGCCTGCGTTCATCGTGATCACCTAGGCCTTGGCGACAGCTCCGTAGCACTTGGCAGAGCCATCCAGAAAGAACTGCACGTCCCGCGCCTGGCACCAGGCTTCCAGCTCCGCCTTGAACACCGGCCACAGGTCGCGCGCCCATGCAGGTGCGCTCTGCGCCCACGCGTGCTCGGTGGGGACGTAGACCGTGGGCACGCCCATCGGGAAATCCAGAACGAATTCGCCGCCCGGGCCGGTGCAGACGAGTTCCTCCTTCCAGCGGGGTTGGAATTGGAATGTGGTCATGGGGGATGGCGACCTATGAATGCTGTGCTGATGGCGCGGCGAGACGCTAAACGAGTAGCTTGCTTCAGGTGGCCCACCAGAGGTGTGCGGCCTTGAGAAAGCAGAACAATGCCGCAGGCGCGGTGATGTAGATGCCAGCACGCACGCCCGAAAGATGCGACGCGCGATCGACGGTCGGACGCATCACCCTGATCCACGTCCGCTCGTTCGCAGCAAGACGCCAAAACGACAATGCTGATAGAGCAAGAACAACACCGGCAACGGCCAGCGACACCGGCGTAGCGAACTCGCCGCTCCGGCTATCGAGATAGCCGGCAAAGCTCAGCCCCGGGATCCAAACCAGAAGAACGGCCAGGGCGAACCTCGGTCGGAGCAAGCCGAGGTGAAATGTGCTGGGCCACTTCCAATTTGAGGGCATGCGCGTAAGGAGGATTCGTTTCAATGAAACCAGGCCGGCGGGAAGAACGGGGTGGAAGAACGGGGTCAGGTTCACTTCCTACACGCCGACACGGCGATGCCTGACAATTGTCACGGAGCTTGCTCGATGTCGGTGATAGCGATCGGTGACCATGCTTGCCGGCATGGCTCGTCTTCCTCGCCTTGATCTTCCTGGCATACCCCAACACATCGTACAACGCGGCAATAATCGCCTTCCATGTTTTCTGGATGACAGCGACCGCATGCGCTATCTGCACATGTTGCGTGATGCCCTGCACGCCACCGGCTGCCAGCTACATGCCTACGTCTTGATGGACAACCATGTGCACCTGCTTGCCACACCGCCGGAGGCTGGAAGGGTCGGACAGCTAATGCAGCGACTCGGTCGTCACTATGTCGCCATCTTCAATGGCCGTCACGGCCGTACCGGCACACTCTGGGAAGGGCGCTACAAGTCATGCCTTGTGGACAGTGCCGACTATGTGCTGCGCTGCTATCGCTACATCGAACTCAACCCGGTACGCGCTCGTCTCATCGACGATCCGGCCGCGTATCGCTGGTCCAGTTGCGCAGCCAATCTCGGTCGGCGGGGACACTCGGCCCTAACGCCCCATCCGTCCTGGCTCGCTCTGGGTAATGAGGCAGCCGAGCGGTCCAGCGCTTATCGGGCCTTGCTTGATGAAGTCCTAAGCGACGAACTGCTCGCCGACATCCGCATGTACCTCCAGCAACAACGGGCTCTCGGCCACGATGCATTTCGCAGCATGGTCGAGGCCAAGACCCGCCGCTTCGCTGGTGTCAGGCCAGCCCATCGGCCGCGCAAACCCACCACGATCAACGAATAAGTCAACCTGACCCCGTTACTGCTACCACTGAAGCAAAGGACGCCCAATACCCGCTCGCGCGATCGACTGGTCGGAGAGTAAGCGAGCCGGAGCTCGGCGGTGCGCTCGACCGGGTCGAGGGAAACGCCCATCAGCGTCGCGTCGTGGAAATCGAGTTGGGACAGATCCATTGGGTGCGCCTGATGTGCTTAGTGATGGGTCGACGCCAATAACGGGTTAGGCGGGTCGAGGCTTTCGTATGCCGGCATCCTGCCAGCATAGAAGCCTTCAAACACTAACTGGAACCGCTCAAGCAGGTCGCGGACGTCTTCGTCGGAGACGCCCTTGATCGCAAATAAATCGTTCGGATCGAAGTGACAGCCAAGGAGCATCAGCACGAAGCTGAAGATACGGAACAGAGGCCATGCCGTCTCGCGCTCAAGCTCGCCATCGGTCGCCAAGTCATACAGTGCCTTCTCCAACAGCCAGTACTCGTCCCAGTTCCATCGCATCTCTTCATGGAGCCGGCCGACGAACGAGCCGTCGTCATATGCGGCGCATCGGGCCAAGTTGCGGGTAACAACGTTCGTGGCATTCAAGGCGCTATCCGCTTGCATTGCATCGATCCACTGAGTGCAGTAGGTCCGACTGAGTCAACGGGCGTCTTTGTCATGCCTCCCCCGCGCGCCGAGCACTAGGGTAATGAGGGAACCAGTGGTGCAGAACCCCACTCCCAAAAGGAGGGGATCAAACAGCCTTGCGACAAGATAGGCGCCGCCGATGAAGTATTGAAGCAGGGAGATGAAGACGCATACCACCACCAGAACCATCAGCAGGATGCCCACAGCGCCAAACGTCACGCCAAGTGTCCTCATCCTACTCGGCAGGCCACCAGCCATCCGGAGAGCGGAGTAGTTCACTGAAGCACACATGACAAAGACCAGCGCCACAATCCCTAAGCGAATCGCTGTACCGTCCATCTGTGGCCTATTTGTTTCTCTTGCCGCAGAGGCGCGGCATGGCAGGATCCTCGCCGAGCCAGTGATTGAGGTCAATCGCCACCAATCACTGGATCGGCGGCGGTGTGCAAGGCGTGGCGTCGGTTCGCGTCGTTGGTCCGACTACGGTGGACGTCCGGCACTCGCGCGCCACTCCGTGATCGGCGACGTCGCTGCGTACGGCTCCTTCCGGTTGCGGGCGAGGAGCAGCGAAGCGTCCGCCCACAAGCAGCGTGACCACGCTAGTCGACACTCATCACGACTGGCTCTTCAGTGACCGCCGAGTGCTCGCAGGCCGCAACAGGTCCTTCGCGCAGTAGAGGCACCAGCCACGGCCCTCGCCCCACTTGAGTGCGACGGAGTCGGCACCTGTCTCGTCCTCGCGCCGCAGTTCCTGAAGGGGTCGTCGTGGCCGATGTCGGCGACCAACTGGTCCCGGTAAGCACGGAGGACGGGCACGAAGTCCTTGGCGACGGGCGGCTCGATCAGGACCCTGTCGTCTTCGTCCAGGCCAGACAGAATCTGCTGCTTGATGGCGTCCTCGATGTCGGTCAGATCCTCAAGCACGCGCTCGAGCGCGGAGCCCGACTTTTCGTCCGTGACGAGGTCGCCGCACGAAATGTTCAAACCGCTCATGTTGCCCGGTCTATCAAAAGACTGCGCCGCATTGTAGTGCGATACGACGCAGGCCCGGATCAACCACCCCATACATAGGCGGCTCTTCCAGCGCGCTGCCGGCCACGTGCATGGCCGGATTGGCGCTTGGCCTGGCGGCCGCAGCCGGCAGTGCGGCGCTATCGCAAGCGTCGCCGACGCGTCATCGGCTACTCCGCGCGGTTGAAGCGGTTCATCGTGATTGCCGGCTGGCCGTTGATGTTCAACCAGACCACGGTTTCGGTCATCGTCTTGCCGTCAGGGGCGACGGTGTAGGTGCGCGTCGTGCGTGGCATTCCCTTCAAGTAGAATGCCGCGACCATTACGTTCGGTGCCGGCAGCCACACGGCCGTCGTGTCGATCGTCGGGTATCCATTGCTTGGGGCAGCGGTGCCATCGAGCGGATAGATGGCGACGGCATGGATGTCATGCCCATCGCCACCGACGATGTCGGCATTCGTCTGCCACTTGCCCTTGCCAACATCGCTGTAGGTAATCGCGCCGCTCTTCGGCCGCTGCTCGGGCGGCGCCGGCATGCTCGCGACATCGAGTACCCATTTGCCGAGCAAGGGCGACTTGGAGGATTGGGCGAGCGCGGGCGCGCTGCAGACCAGGCCCACGATCAGCAGCAGTACGGCGAGATGCTTCTTCATGTCGTCCCATCCTCATCATCAATGTAGTTAAGGTCTATGCGCTTTCTGAACTCTGCAACGGAAGCTTCAAGAACATCAAACTCTAGCTGCCGCACGAATAGGGTCATGTAGGTTCGCCGCTCCGGGTCATCCCTGAGGATTTCCATGACCAGTTCGCAATTGATGTACGTCTCAGCCCGATACCATTGCGCGGTCTGACATCACTTGCCACCACATAGCATATTTCTTCTTCTGAATTCATCTTAAAACACTCGACAAGCCTAACGCTGTACATCGCCTATGGAGAACTGGGGTCAGAGGGCGAACTGGGGTCAGAGTGAACTTTCAAAGGTATCGCACACAGGAAAATTGTACTTTGACCCCTATTTTTCCGTTACGCCGCGGTGCCACGAATTTTTTTGAGCCAAAGTACGCCGGCAATAAACATGGTGCCCCCTACAAGAAGAAAAAGGTACGGCAGGTAGCCCGGCCAGGGTAGCTCAGCAGGGACAGCCCGAAAGTATCGATGGGAAGTCTGCCCATCGCTTGACAACATCAAGGAAATCGGAAGCTGATGCAGTACTAGCGGCGTGCCGAGTAGGCCGGTCAACGCGACTAACGCGCCGAGCGCTATTACTAGGTTTGCAAAGACCTTCTTCATGCGACCTAGCTTCTGGGTTAGACCAACCGGCGAATTGCTTGAGAGCAAGGGTCGAAACGCATTCCCAAGGAAAATGCCTATGACCCGTGTTCTGGCTGCAAGGACGGATTAGGCGCCTGATGCCTCATTTCGTCTTCACGCGATTCAATGCTGACCTCAGCTCGGTCCAGTGCAAGATGTAGTTTTCGATTGTGACTGCACTTCTCGGGTTCTCAAGTAACCGAATCCTCACGGCAATTCCTTCGTTCTGCAGCATCTCCTTAGCGTTGCTCAGCATGCGTCTCTTTCCCGTGAGCCAACAGCCGAACTCCGGGGATGCGAGTTGTATTGCTCTCTGGAGCGAGCATTCCAATCTCTGCCGAAGGCAAATGACGCTCGCCTTGTCGCTTGTGTCGAAGTCCGGGCATAACACGTAATGACTGGCACCCGCGTTTGCAGCATCGCATTTGTCTTGAAGATACTCATCAAGACACTGACCGCTACCGACGATTTCAATCTCACCGGACGTAGTGTTAACAAGATGAGCATTTATGCCAACGTAGCAGCGCTCTTGAATACCTCGCAGAACAAAATCTTCGCTGTTTGCACGGACGATCCAGTAGTCACCGCGTTCGGAAAGCGTGCAGGACTGAATAGCAAAGCGCTCCCTTCCTTCGCAAGAGGCTTCGTAGCAGTGAAGCACCAACGCTTTGGCTTGATCTGCCTTGATCATTGGACGCCTAGCGCCTGAGCGAAGCCACACCGCCAAGCGGCATCGGTTTGACGGATTGTTCGGCGAAATGCCGGGAGTTGGTGAAGCATGGACCGTGTTCCCCAGCACCGCCGCCAAGGGCCAAGCATGCCACAGATCGTAGTCTTGCAAGAAAGGGGGCAGGTTCACTTCCTACAGGCCGACACGGCGATGCCTGACAATTGTCACGGAGCTTGCTCGATGTCGGGATCGCGATCAGTCACAACACTTGCCGGCACGGCTCGCCTTCCTCTCCTTGATCTTCCTCGCATCCCAACACATCATGCAGCGCGCCGATAACGCCTTCCATGCTTTTTAGATTACGGCGACCGCATGCGCTATCTGCACCTCTTGCGGGGTGCCCTGGATGCCAACCACTGCCAACTACAGGCCTACGTCTTGATGGACAACCATGTGCACCTGCATGCCACACCGCCAGAGGCTGGAAGGATCGTATAGCTAATGCAGCGACTCGGTCGTCATTATGTGGCCTCTTCAATGGCCTTCACGGCCGCACCCGCGCGCTTTGGGAAGGGCGCTACACGTCATGCCTTGTGGACAGTGCCGACTATGTATTGCGCTGCTATCGCTACATCGTACTCAACCCGGTACGCGCTCGTCTCATCGACGATCCGGCCGCGTATCGCTGGTCCAGTTGCGCAGCCAATCTCGGTCAGCGGGAACACTCGGCACTAACGCCCACCCGTCCTGGCTCGCTCTGGGTAATGATGCAGCCGAGCGGTCCAGCGCTTAGCGCGCATGGCTTGATGAGGACCTAAGCGAGGAACTGCTCACCGACATCCGCAAGTACCTCCAGCAACAACGGGCTCTCGGCCACGATGCGTTTCGCGGCATGGTCGAGGCCAAGACCCGCCGCTTCACTGGTGTCAGGCCAGCCCATCGACCACGCAAACCCACCACGATCAACGAATAAGTCAACCTGACCCCGTCATCACCACCCCGTTATCAGCTACGAGAATGTGCACTCTGGCTCCATTTAGCGTTACCCGAGGAATCGGGCGTGGCTCAACCTGACCCCGTTATCTATTCCAGCCTGCTTTCGCTATAGTTTCTCAAATGCTGGCTTCGGCGCGATGATTTTAGGCGCTTTGGTTTTGATATGAAGCCAGTCTGGAGCATTGACGCCCACAAGCTTAGTTGTTACCCCAACAAGGTTCTGCTGCGCTGCCTCGTTGAGTGCGCCTTCAATCTCAATAACAGTCGCAGTCGGATATTTCTCAAGCTGATGCTGCACGCGCTGCCCCTTAGCACTTGGCTTTGTGTAATACGGTGGCGGCTCTTGCTTGCCCAGCGTGCACATTGCTCGCCCGACTGCCAGGTACGCATCGTTATACAATCCAGTAAATCCGTTTGGATCTGCCAACGTTACTAACCACAAACCATGTTTTTGATCAAATGACACGCCAGGCTTATGCCCGGTAACAGTGGACTCGGGGACAATGCCGATCTTGAGGCCTCTACCGCCCTCAAGTAGCGCGTAGTTTGATTTGACAGTTGCTGCCAGATAACGCTCGTCGCCGGTTCCCGTTAGAAAGAGGTCAGTTTTCCAGATCTTCTTGATACGGTCAGTTAGCTCGGCTTCTGCGGCCTCGCCCTTCGCTGCCCTCGCAACCCAAGTGTCGAACTTGTATGGCCGACCGGAGCCGTCGGGCAATAGGTAAGGAGTGTGACCAGCAGCTTGAATAGTAGCCTCAAGGAAGCCTAGATACTTGGCACGCTCGTAACCGAACAGCAAAGATTCTGGTGCAGCACCCGTAATCGCCTTCGATGCGCGCCGCATTCCATCATGGACTAGCTGCGTTACTAACGGCTCTTTGCCTGTAATGGCTTCATGGACTGCCCATTCAAAGCCGTCTCCACGCATGCCCTTGTCACGATCCAGGCGTACTACCTTGGCAAGTTGACGCATTGTCACATCCTTGATCGGACAGTTCAGATCCGTTAGATCTTCAGCGGAAAGCGAGTCTAGTAGCGCCCGCAGAATTGATCGAGCAACCGCATAAAGGGCCCGTCCATACTCGTCGATCGGCTCGTTCTGCTGAATAAAAGTGATCTTTGCCAACGATATTCTCCGGTAGAGGCTAACGCCTGATTTAAGCCAACCTGCGAGGCGGGTTCGACTTGAACAAAAGGGAGCGGGGCGAACCTTCTAGTCCTTGTATCTCTCGGCTGGCCACATGCACGACATTCACCAGCCGGGCGACATACATCACGATGCCTAGAGACTCTAGGCATGTGTTACGAGCATGGCAGCTCACACGACGAGAACAATCCGCGCCTTCTCGTCGCATACCGCGAATTCAACCAGACGCTACCGCGACAGCCAATGGGACACTCACTTAATTCCCTACGCCCCCTTCCTTCCTCCCCTTTGTTCTGATATCACTTGCGCCGCAGCAGCAAAACAAAATAAGCAATGAAAGCCGCGGGAGTCACAACTATAATATAGCTTACAACTCTACATAGATCACTTGCATTGATTACCCTAGCAATTTTTGGTCCATTGCGGTAATACCAGCGAATAAATGCCTCTCCCGTCGAAGTTCCCGACAGAAATTCAGCTCTGAACTGTCGTAATAGCGTGACGGCCGGGTGTTTCTCGTCGCCCATTGTAGCGGTTACAACAAAACAGGAATCTAGCTTTTTCTTCTCAATAGACGGGGCGACATAACTCGGATTCAGTGATTTAAGCTTTTCATTTGCCGCATCAAGCTGTCCACGCAACGTCTGTTCATAGGCTGGTGATAGCGACCAAACTTTTTGTATGTTGCTGTCATAAGGATCACGATAGGTGACGCCTTCAATATTGTCCTTACAGAGATGTACAATGTTCTCTAGCGTAGTGACATTGTTTGGATCCCAAGCTAGCGCTGATTCCAATCCGCCTAGTAATTGAGCTACTTGGGATATGTAAGAATTCCAGGTACTATCTAGAGCTACATACTCTTGCATCTGTTTGTTCGCCATACCGTAAAGCATGGCGACAATGTGATTCATTTCCTGCACACAGGATTCAACTATTGAGCTACGCCCTTCATTGTCAGATGCGCCTATAGCGTTGTTGAATGCAACGGCCATTTCATTAGTACGGATGTTGGCAATACTTGATTGCCAAGCCGCAGATTTTCCCTTGCCAATCCATGCTTCTGCGCTTCTAGGCTCAATCTCCAGAACTCGGTTGTAATAGCTCTCCGCCTCGCCAAAGTTGCCAGCTAAAGAAGCAGTTCGCGCCATCCCCAGTAGATTGGAAAGACTAGGCGTAGTGGCAGTCACTAAAACATGTGGCCGTGAAACTTCTTCTCCACAGTACATGCACTTCGAAATTTCTACGTCGATTGGAACTTGGATAATCTTAAGGCAACTTGGACACTCAGCTGGAACAAAGCTCATTATTCCCCCTTGTTATTGTGAACTTCATCTATAATGAAGTTAAATGCTGTTCGCGTCACCGAACACGCAGTTTGTGCAAGCTAAGACTTATGCCGGCGGTATTGATTGTTGGTGCTCGGACTACGATAACTACCGCCCTTATGCGAAGAGCCATGGCCCGACGTGTAATGCCCACCATGACTGGTCGTGTGGTGTGAGCCGGGTGCACGCACACGTGCGTCCGCAGATGCCGCAGCCAGGCACATGGCGAACCCTGCCAGCGCCGCGATGATCGAGACTTTGGCAAACATAGATTTCCCCTGAGAAAATGTGGCGTCCTAGCGTTCCCATTACATATGGACACTTTGCGCCGCGTATGCCGCAGGCTCAGCCGTCCAATCAGGTCTGGTGGAAGTCCGTTCTCCCCACAGACAATCCTGTTCTAGCACAGCGTCACACTTTTGGGGGAGACAAATGCGGCCGTCAGTAGGGAACATTCCGAGGTGAATGCGCGCCCCCGCTAGGCAAGGGCGCGTCTTGAAGTGGGGCCGATTAAATCAGGGCACATCCACCACATTGTTTCTCTGCGTCAGTTCTGCCACGTCGCCCTGGGTGACGATACGCAGCCGACCTCCCTTGGCGCTCTTTCCGGCCGGCGCCACCAATCGCACCTGTGCCGTCTTCGGCTCCAGATCGCGCGGCGCCTCCAGCACCGGAAACGCCGCCCGCGCCACTTCCCGGCCACGCGCATCCTCCAGCACCACAAACCCCGCAGGCGCATCCACATGCCCCAGGCTATGCACGGTGACCTCGATAGCATCCGCGGTTACCCGCACATCCCCACGCCCAATCCCCAGATCCGGCCGTAGCTCGACGGGCACCGCGGCAGGCGCAACCAGCTCGAACTCCATCACCACCGTCTTGCCGGCCGGAAACTCCACATCCACCGCCCCGCTCCTCTCGAACGCGAACTCGCGCGTTGCCGCCTTGCCATCGATCTTCCCATCGCCATCGCGATCGATACCCACACGCATGCGCCACTGCCCCGCCATGACATTCCAGCCAGTCATCTGCGCCCGCTGCGTCTTGCCACTGGTGTTGTAGCCGATGACGGTGAAGCGATCCTGCCGCGGCTTCTGCAGCAACAGCGCCACCTGCACCGCGCCTTCCGGATCGGAGAAGCGCCAGCTGACGGTGTGGCCGGGATAGGTCTGGTTGCGCTTGAGGGCGACGCCGCCGAGGCGGGCGCGCTGCAGGTTCACGGTGGGCGATTCGACGCGGTCGCTCCACCAATGGCCTTCGGTGTTCATGTAGAAGGTCTGCAGTTTGTCGCGGGTCTCGGCGCGGTACAGGGTCTCCAGCCAGCGCGGGTCGCCGCTCTGCTCCCAGGCGACGTGGTGGGCGAAGTCCGGGGCGTCGTCGGCCTCGGCGTCGGCCGCCGCCTTGGCCAGGCTGGCGCCCCAACTGTCGCGCTTGCCGAGCACGTCGAGGAAGTTCTCGTTAAGCATTGACAGACCGCCGGGGCCGGCCTTGGCGACGCGGTAGTCGATGGCCTGGAGATAGCGCGCGTCGCCGGTCCAGCGGTAGGCGGCCCAGAAGGTGTGCAGGGTGTCGGGGCCGCCGCTGCCGTCGAACAGGCTGCCGCCGCGGGTCTTGCCGGTGGCCCAGTCGATCTCGTTGGGCAGCGCCCACTGGCCCTTGGCGTCGGTGTAGGCGTGGGCCAGGTAGCCGTCGGCCAGGCCGGTGACGATGCGGCGGCTGCTGGGGTCGGCGTTGTAGCCGCCCAGCAGCAGCGCCGGGTGCAGGATCGGGAACGAGTAGGGCTTCTGCCACTGCCAGTTCGGTTCGCGGTAGACCTTGCGCCCGCCGAACCAGTTGCTGGCGAACAGCAGGTGGCCCTGCGGGTTGACCTGGATTATGGTGTCGAGCGCCTTCACCGTGCGCATCAGCCGCTCCACCGTCAGCGGGTCGCCCCAGTTGAGGTAGAGCATGGCGCTGTTGATGTTGATGCCGTCTTCGTAGGAATGCAGTTCGTCGGTCTCGATGGTGGAGAGGCCGTCGGTGAACATGCCGTTGCGGTAGTTGGCGTCGGACAGGGCGGTGAGCGAGGCGTTGAGCTTGTCCGGGTCCACGCCCATCAGGGCGACGCCGGGCCATTGCTGGGTGAGGTCGGAATCGTCGGAGATGCCGCCACCGAAATCGCCGTAGTCGACCTGGCGTTCGTCGATCCACCAGTTGATGTAACGGCGCGTGGCCTTGAGATCTTCCAACTGCCAGAACGCCCAGCCCGGCACGCCCTTGGGCGGCTGCGGCAGTTGCACCGGCAGCGGGCCCTGGTTGCCGTAGCTGATGTCGGCCCAGTACTGGCGGCCCAGCGCATTGTCCGGGTCCACCCGCAACAGGTCGTGGATGTCGGCATCCAGGCGCGCGTACAGGCGCTGGCGCTTGGAGGTGGTGTGTTCCTCGACCAGGAAGCCCCAGTTGTCCTTGACCTGGTTGAAGCGGTCGGCGATGTGCTCGGCCTTGGCCTGCTCGCGCGGCTTGAACAGCAGGCGGATCTGCGCGCCATCCAGCGCGCGCGCGTCGAACCCGGGCGCGGCCGAGGCGATGCTGAGCATCAGGCTGTCGTCGGTGAGGATGCGGTCGCGCAGGTCCAGCCACAGGGTGCGCGCCCGCCCGGGCGCGACCGAGACCGACACGTCGAGCATGTCGCGGCCGGGCCAGATGGGGTCCTTGACGCGGATGTTGAGCGGGATCAGGCCGTTGTGCGTGGCCGGCAGCTGCAATGCCGGCAGGTCGATGGCGATGCCGTCCAGGCCGTCGTGCATGTTCTCCCAGCCGTACGACCAGCTGCGCATCAGCGGCTGCGCGGCCGGGGCGTCGCCGAGGTTGGAGGGGATGAGCATGTGGACGATGGGCAGCGGCGGCACCGCGGTCTTGTCGTCGGCACGCTTGCGCGACGGCGCCTTGCTCGGCAGCGCGACCACGGTGCTGCGCTCGTCCGGCGGGTAGCGCCCGGCGATGTAGGCGCGCAGTGCGGCGAGGTTGGCGTAGTCCGGGGCGATGTCGCTGTGCACGGTGTAGCGCAGCGTGGCGCTGGGGTTGGCCGGCTCGGCGCCGGCACCGACGTCGTAGGCCCAGATTTCCTGGATCGGGGTTTCCTGGGCGACGTTGGTGAAACGCATGTGGCCGCCTCGGCGGCGCTCGAACTGGTCCACGCTGCGCACGGTGCCCTGGGCGCGCGAGAACAACGGCGCAGGCGTGCCGCCATCGGCGGCATAGGTGGCCTGGCCGTAGGCGGCGCCGCGCAGTTCGATGCGGTTGAACGGTTCGTCGGGCAGGGCCAGGTCCAGCGCCTTGCCGCCTTCGACGTAGACGTTCCAGTCGGGCAGCTGGAAGTAGTCGTTGCGGCCGGGCAGGCGCGAGCGGTTGTACACGCCGGGCCAGGTGGTCTCGGCGATGCCGTCGGTCGCCTTCCACATCCACTCCTTCAGGTCCTTGGCGTCGGCGAACTCGACCTTGCGGATGCGCGTGGACGGCGCGTCCAGCACCGGCGGTGCACGGCCGTGGTCCCAGCCGAAGCGGTGCAGCCAGGCGTTGCGCGCGGCGCTGTCGGGCAAGGCCTCGGCGCTGCGCGGCGCCTGCTGCCGGGCCAGGGCGGCGACACCCGCGGCATCGAGCATGCGGTCGTACACGCGGATCTCGTCGAAGTCGCTGCCGCGCAGGAAGTTGTAGCGGCTCTGCACCTGGTGCGGCGCCAGCACGCGCGCGGCCAGGCCGAGCTGGTCGAGCGCGGCGTCGAAGTCGAGCGAGCCGCCATCGGCGCAGGCCTGGGTGCAGTCCACGCGCGCGGCTTCCTTGCCGTCCACGTACAGACGCACGCCGCGGGTCTCGTCCCAGGCGAAGGCGAGGTGGGTCCAGGCGCTGGGCGCCGGGTGCTTGTCGAGCTTGAAGGAGACGCGGGTGCGCGCCAGGTTGGCGTCGGTGACGAAGGCGTCGAAGCCGTGGCCGTTCCAGTCGATGCGCAACCAGGCCATGTCCCAGCTGGTGTGGTCGGCGTAGCCGACGCGGAAGATCACGAACGGGGCTTCGCCCACCGGGTAGCGCGAACGCCAGAAGAACGACAGCGTGCCACGCTGGGTGTAGAGGTTGCCGGGGGCATTCCAGGACAGCACGCCGTCGTCGGCCCATTCGATCGCCTGCCCGGACACGCCGGTGGGCACCAGGGCGATCTTGTCGCGGAAGTTGGGGGTTGCATCGCCCTGGGCGACGTCGGCGTCCAGGCCGTGGTCGGCGGAGACGCGAAAAAGCAGTTCGGGGGTGGCGGCTGTGGCGATGGTGGGGAGTGCGAGGGTGCAGAGCAGGGCCAAGCGGTGTGCGATGCGGCGTGGAGCCTTCGCGTTGGCGATGCGTGCGTTACAGCTCTGGAGTGCCAAAGTGGATCGGGAAAGCCCGTCGCGGCTGAAGCCGCTCCTACGAAGAGCAGGTGCTGGTGTAGGAGCGGCTTCAGCCGCGACGCGCGGTGCCGGCACATCCGATGGCGTGCATACGGAGCCGATGGCGGTCAGGCATCGCATCGCATGTGCCTCCAGGCGCTGCCATCCCCGGACCCCCATTGCCGCCACACCACGGGCAGCGCGCATAGCGCTGCGGCACATTGCCTGTTTCATCTCGCTCCTTTGCGATCGGCGCGCGCCATGACAGCGCGCGGCGATCTCCCTCCCCGGCCCGCGAGTATGCGGGCGGCGGGGCGTTGCCGATGCCGCAGCGCGGCACCGGCGAACGCAGTCTTCAGAACTTGTAGCGCACGCCGATCGCGTACTGGCGGCCGGTCTCGCTGTAGGTCAGCGGCAACTGCGCGCCGCCCGCACTGGTCTGTACCCACTCGTAGTACGGCACGTTGGTCAGGTTCGACCCTTCCAGGCTGATGTCGATCTTCTCGTCGATCTTGTAGGTCAGCTTGGCGTCCACGACGTTGGTGCCGCGCATGCCGTGCACGTCGAAGCCGGTTTCCGTGGCCGGCACCTGGGTCAGGTAGCCGTCGCGGTGGGTCAGCGACACGCGCCCGCTGAAGCGCTCGCCTTCGTAGAACAGCGTGGCGTTGTACGAGTTCTTCGACAGGCCGGTGAGGTCGGTGTTGAACGACAGCGCGCCGGTCCCGGTGACGTACTGGATCTTCGACTGCACGTAGGTGTAGTTGAGCTGGGTGCCGAAGTTGGCCCACTTGCCCGGCAGGAAGGTGAAGGGCTGGATGTAGTTGAACTCTGCGCCCTTGAGCTTGCCGCCCGGGGTGTTGAGCGGCACGCTGAAGACGAAGTCGTCGCTGGCCGCCGCGCCGGTGCCGTCGAGCAGGCTGACCGGCAGGCCGCTGCTGGAGTACGGGGCGATGGTGCGCGCGGTCTGCACGAAGCTGTCGATGTCCTTGTAGAACAGCGCCAGGCCGAGCATCGCGCCTTCCTGCAGGTACCACTCGAAGCCGAGGTCGGCGGTCTTGGCGCGGATCGGATCCAGGTTCGGGTTGCCGCCGCTGACCGTGCGCGCGCCACCGGCGACGGCGACCGTCACGCCCGGGGTCAGGCTGCCCAGCCCCGGCCGCGTCATCACCTTGGCGGCGCCGAAGCGGATCAGGAAATCCGGGGTGATCTCAGCGACCAGGTTCAACGACGGCAGGGTGTCGTTGTAGGTGCGCTCGACCGTGGTGTTGATCAGGTTGGAGCCGACCAGGGCGTAGCCGGTGGAGGACTGGGTGGTCTTCACGTAGCGCACGCCGACGTTGCCGGAGAACGGAATCGCGCCGATGTCGAAGGCGAAGTCGCCCATCAACCACGCGCCGCGGTCCTTCTCTTCCACGCTGCGGGTGTTGACCGCGCGCTCGGTCAGCGTCCAGGTGCCGGTGCCGCTGTAGATGCCCAGCGCGTCGGCGATGCCGTTTAGGTCGGGTACCGCCCAGTTCGACGGCGTGCCCTCGATACCCTTGAGCCCGGCCAGCGCGACCAGGTCGGTCGGCACGATGCGGTTGCCGGTAGCGAAGGTCGGCACGCTGGTCTCGGAGGCGCGGCGGAACTCCTTGGTGTCGAAGCCGTAGTTCTTGGCCAGCACACCGCCCTTGAGGGTGAAGTTGGGGCCCAGGTTCCACTCGAAGTTCAGCGAGCCGGTGTCGAAGCTGTTGTTGGCCGACTGCGGGCGCATGCGCACTTCGGCCAGCGTCCAGCCGTTGGCGGCGGTCGGGTCGATGCCGTAGTCGAACACCGGCGAGGTGTAGCTGTTGCGGTAGTCGTAGCTGTACCCGGCGACGTTGTTCTTGTCCATGATCACCGTGGTCTGGATCGGGTTCCGGTGCTTGGAACTGGAGGTGCCGATCTCGCCGGTGATCTTGAAGGTGTCGCTGAAGCGGTGTTCGCCGTTCAAGGTGAGCTGCTTGAAGACCGTGTTCCACTCGTCGTGGCGGTTCTCCGAGCGGATGTCGGTATTGTCGAAACGGCCGTACAGCAGCGCGCCGGAAGCCGGGTCGACGTAGCCGTCGCGCACGATCATGTCCGGCTTGCCGTTCTGCGAGCGGCCGCGGCTGAAGCTGATCGCCTCGATGTAGTGCTCGTCGCGCTTGGCGTCGATCTTCGAGTACAGGCCGTCCAGCGAGAACTCGGTGCTGTCGTTGGGCTTCCACTGCAGCGAGCCGGTGACGCCCAGGCGGTTCTGCTCGTGCTCCATCTGCGTGTAGCGCGGGATGCGCGGGCTGAACACGTTGGCGCTGTTGGCCGCGGCGAACGGCGAGGCGGCGCTGTAGCCGTTGTTGCTGGGTCCGTTGGCCCAGCGGGTGGTGCCGCTGCCTTCCTCGAGCACCTGGCGCTCGGAATAGGCCACCGACATCAGCGCGCCGAAGGTACCGTCGGCCCAGGTGTTGGCGACCAGCGCGGCGATGCGCGGATCGGCCTTCTGCGACATGCCGTTGTAGGTGGCCTGGCCGTTGGCGGCGAAGGTGAAGCCGTCGTAGTCGAACGGACGCGCGGTGCGCAGGTCGACCGTGGCGCCCAGCGAGCCCTCCTCGACGTCGGCCGAGGCGGTCTTGCGCACCACCATCTGGGTGAACAGGTCCGAGGCGAACACGTTGAAGTCGAAGCCGCGGCCGCGGTTGGTGCCGCCGCTCTGGTCGCTGGCGCCCACCGTGGTCAGCGCTTCCATACCGTTGATGCGCACGCGGGTGAAGTCCGGGCCGAGGCCGCGCACGGAGATGTTGCGGCCTTCGCCGGCGTCGCGGGTGATGACCACGCCGGGGATGCGCTGCAGCGATTCGGCCAGGTTGGTGTCGGGGAACTTGCCCACGTCCTCGGCGACGATGGCGTCGACCATGCCCTTCTCGGCGCGCTTGATGTCCAGCGCCTTCTCCACACTGGCGCGGTAGCCGGTGACGACGACGGTGTCGAGCTCGGTGGTGGCATCGGCGGAGGCCGTGGCGGGCGGCGCGGACGCCGGCGCCTCCTGCGCCTGCAGGGCACCGGCCTGCAGGGCCAGGCCGATCGACAGCGCGAGCAAGGTAACCGGTGTCTTCCGGCGTTCGGTACGTGATTGCATGTCCTCCCCTCCCAAGGGTTACATGACGGCGTGGAACTGCGGGCGTTGTCGCGAATGACACCGCTGGTCAAAATCAACGTTAACAGTTGCGAAACATTGCGGCATCTTGCAGCGCAACAGAGAGCTAGGCGGGAAGAGGGTCTTTGCAGTCAATGAGATAGCGCAAGAGCGCGACGCCGGCCAGTGCCGAAGCGCCTGCTGACGCACAGAAATGACACCGCTGGTCACTTGTTCTGGCCGACGCCCGCGTTTCGCGGCATGCTTGGCGTCCTTTCGGCCGCCGGACCCGCCCGCCATGACCGCTTCCCGCATCGTCTGCTTCGGCGAACTGTTGCTGCGCCTGGGCGCGCCCGGCCACGAACGCCTGCTGCAGACCCCGCGCCTGGAGGTGCAGGTGGGTGGCGCCGAGGCCAACGTGGGCGTGGCGCTGGCGCATTTCGGCCACGCCGTCTCGGTGGTCAGCGTGCTGCCGGACAACCCGCTGGGCCAGGCCGCCGCCGGCGAACTGCGCCGGCATGGCGTGGACACCGCCGGGGTGCGCTTCGTCCCGGGGCGCATGGGCCTGTACTTCCTCAGCACCGGCGCCGGGCATCGGCCCAGCGAAGTCACCTACGACCGCGCCGGCTCGGCCTTCGCGCTGGATGCCGGCGACCGCCACGACTGGCCGGCGCTGCTGCACGGCGCGCAGTGGCTGCACCTGTCCGGGGTGACCCCGGCACTGGGCGAACGTGGCGCCGCCGCGGCGCTGACGGCGGCACAGGCGGCACGCGCGGCCGGGGTGCGAGTGTCGTTCGACGGCAACTATCGGCCCAAACTGTGGGAGGCCTGGAACGGCGATGCCCCGGGCATCCTCCGGAAGTTGCTGGCGCAGGCGGACGTGCTGTTCGCCGACTACCGCGACCTGGAAGTGGTGCTGGGCCACCGCTACCCGCAGGACAGCGTGCAGGCGAGGGTGGAGGCCGGCGCGCGCGATGCCTTCGCCGCGTTCCCGCAGCTGCAGGCGATGGCCTGCACCCAGCGTTTGGCGCACAGCGTGGACCGGCACAGCCTGGGCGCGATGCTGCTGCGCCGCGACGGCAGCGTGGCGCAGGCGCCGGCCGAGGAACTGAGCGGCATCGTCGACCGCATCGGCGGCGGCGATGCCTTCGCCGCCGGCGTGCTGCACGGCTTGAGCCAGGGCTGGGACGACACCGCCACGATCCGCTTCGGCCTGGCCGCCGGCTGCCTCAAGCACACGCTGCCGGGCGACGTGCTGGCGCTGAGCGAGGCCGAGGTGCAGGCCTGCGTGGGGGCGACGCGGTTCGATGTGAGGCGTTGAAAGGCCGGGATTGGGGATTGGGGATTGGAGATTGGTTTTGCGGCGCTGGCGGTGTGGGTTTTACTTGCGGATTGGCGCTGCGCTGCGGCGGGTTTTTTAGTCCTGATGCTTGATGCTGTGCGGGCAGTTCCGGCACCGCGGCTTCGGTTGTCGCGGCTGAAGCCGCTCCTACGGGGGGAAGCTGCCGCGGGGATGGATGGGGTCTTTGTGGGAGGGACTTCAGTCCCGACGCGGTCTCTATCAACTCGCGCATCGCCGCTTCGCTTGTCGCGGCTGAAGCCGCTCCTCCGGGTGCAGCGGGCGCTCTTCTTGTAGGAGCGGCGTTAGCCGCGACCGGCAATCGCACGTTGGCGATGCGCGGTGCGAGCGCAATGGCGCACATGTCGCTGCTTCGGTGTTGCGGGCAGCGCCGCTAATCCACTGCACGGCCTTGGCCTGCCGCAACTGCATCGCCCTCGCCTGCTTCGCTACGCAGGCACCGCTCATCTCGGCCTCGCCATCGCCGCGGTGGCCACCGGAAAAAGAAAACGGCCGACATCGCTGCCGGCCGCATGTTCTGTCCGGGCTTCGGGATCAAAACGACTCCCGAATCCCCACTCCCGAATCCCCGCCCCTCAGAGCTCCACGCAATCGAACTTCACGTCGGGGTCGACCTCGGCGTCGTAATCCACGTCCTTGCGCTCGAAGCCGAACAGCTTGAGGAACTCGTGTTTGTAGCCGGCGTAGTCGGTGAGCTGGAACAGGTTCTCGGTGGTCACCTGCGGCCACAGCGCCTTGCAGGCGTCCTGCACGTCGTCGCGCAGTTCCCAGTCGTCCAGGCGCAGCCGGTTCTCGTCATCGGTGGCGGCCGGCTGGCCGTCCTCGCGATACAGGCGCTCGCGGAACAGGCGGTCGGCCTGTTCGATGGTGCCTTCGTGCAGGCCCTTTTCCTTCATGATCTTGTAGACCATGGAGATGTACAGCGGCATCACCGGGATCGCCGCGCTGGCCTGGGTCACCACCGATTTCAGCACCGCCACGTTGGCCGTGCCGCCCTGCGGTTGCAGGCGCGCGTGCAGGCGCTGCGCGGTCTGGTCGAGGTCGACCTTGGCCTTGCCCAGTGCGCCGTGCCAATAGATCGGCCAGGTGATCTCGGTGCCGATGTAGCTGAAGGCGACGGTGCGCGCGCCCGGGGCGAGCACGCCGGCGGCGTCCAGTGCGTCGATCCACAGTTCCCAGTCCTGCCCGCCCATCACGGTGATGGTGTCTTCGATCTCCTGCTCGGTGGCCGGCTCGATCGAGGCCTCGATGATGGCGTCCTTGTTGGTGTCGATGGCGGTGGCGGTATAGGTCTGGCCGATCGGCTTGAGCGCCGAGCGCTTCACTTCGCCGGTGCTCGGCAGCTTGCGCACCGGCGAGGCCAGCGAATACACCACCAGGTCGACCTGGCCGCCCATGTCCTGCTTGATCAGCTCGATCACCTTCTCGCGCGCCTGGTCGGAGAACGCGTCGCCGTTGATCGACTTGCTGTACAGGCCGTCGGCCTTGGCCTGCTTGTCGAACGCGGCGGCGTTGTACCAACCGGCGGTGCCGGCCTTCTTCTCGCTGCCGGGCTTCTCGAAGAACACGCCGAGGGTGGCGGCGCCGAAACCGAACGCGGCGGTGATGCGCGAGGCCAGGCCATAGCCGCTGGACGCGCCGATCACCAGCACGTTCTTTGGCCCATCGTGGCGCACGCCGCGCGCGCGCGTGGCGGCGATCTGCTCGAGCACGTTGCGCTCGCAACCGAGCGGATGCGTGGTGGTGCAGATGAAACCGCGGACTTTCGGATGGATGATCAACGTGAATTCCTCATCGGCACAATGCCCGCGGCATCTTAATGTCTGCGGCCGGCGCGCAGAAGTCCCGGCGGCAGCACACGGCGGGGTATGGAGTTCGGTGTGGGTGGAGGCACGCGCGTTCGGGGGTGTCGCGTCGCGACTGAAGTCGCTCCCACATGGGGCGGCGTCGCGGTGGCGGATGTTGTGCTGACTGGAGGGAAAAGCGCTGAGCGGCGAGCCGCGCACCGCGGCGTCGGTTGTCGCGGCTGAAGCCGCTCCTACCAGATGGGACGGTACCGCCATTGCGACGGTGCCGCCATGTCGGATGGAGACAGTGTGGGAGGGACTTCAGTCCCGACGCAGTGCCACTGGCCGGTGCAGCGCTGCCGCTTTGCGCGCATCAGATGATGCGCAAGGTGATCGCCTTGAGCACGGCGCGGGTGCGGTCGCGGGTGCCGAGCTTGTCGAGGATGGTGGAGACGTAGTTCTTCACCGTGCCCTCGGCCAGGAACAGGCTGCGCGCGATCTCCTTGTTGGAGTAGCCGCCGGCGAGCAGGCGCAGGATCGCCACTTCGCGTTCGTTGAAGGTGTCGCGCGGGGCGTCCTCGTCGCGGTAGCGGTAGCGCGCGCGCACCGGGTCGGTGCTGACCGGCTGCAGCAAGGTCTCCCCGGCCGCCACGCGCGCGATCGCCTCGCGCAGGTCCTCCGGTGCGGCGTCCTTGAGCAGGAAGCCCTGCGCGCCGGCGTCGGTGGCGCGCAGCAACAGGTCGGATTCGTCGAAGGTGGTGAGCAGCAGCACCGGCGTGCGGTCGCCGCGCGCGCGCAGCTGCTGCAGCGCCTGGATGCCGTCCATGCCCGGCATGCGGATATCGCTGAGCACCACGTCCACCGGCGTGGCCGCGACCGCGTCGAGCAGGGCCTGGCCGTCGTCGGCCTCGCAGGCGACGACGATGCCCTGGGTCTGCAGCAGCGCACGCAGGCCTGCGCGCACCAGCACCTGGTCGTCGGCCAGGGCGATCCGCAGCGCGCTCACAGCGGCAGCCTCGCGCTCAACTGCATGCCGCCCAGCGGCGTGCGGCCCAGCTCCAGGCGTCCTTGCAGGGCGGCCAGGCGCTCGCGCATGCCGGCGATGCCGTTGCCTTCGCGGATGCGCTCGGCGCGGTGGCCGTCGTCCTCGATGTCCAGGCACAGCTGCTGCCGGTCCTGGCCCAGCCGCACCCGCACATGCGCGGCGTCGGCATGCCGCGCGGCGTTGGTGAGTGCTTCCTGCACCAGCCGCAACAGGGTCTCGGCCAGGTGCGGATCGGTGATGCGCAGCGCCGGGTCGATCTGCAACTGCAACTGCGGTCGTGGGAACGGTGCGGCCAGGGCGCACAGCGCCGTCTCCAGATCCACGCCGCGGTCGTCGCGCAGCGATTGCACCACCGCACGGATATCGGTCAGCAGTTCACCGGACAGCTGCTCCACGGTCGCCACCTCCGTGCGCTGCACCAGCGCCGGATCGGCCAGCAGCAGGCGCAACTGGATGCGCATGGCGGTGAGCTTGTGCCCGGCCACGTCGTGCAGTTCGCGCGCCAGGCGCAGGCGCTCGGCATCGCGGGTGCTGTCGGCGAGCAGCGCGCGGGTGGCCAGCAGGTCGGCGTTGACCCGCGCCAGCGCTTCGCGCGCCAGCTCGGCGGTGCGCGCGTAATGCGCGCTCAGACCGGCGAAGGCGTGGAAGCCGGCGTAGATCAGCGTGGTCGGCAGCGGATGCCGGATCCCGGCGGCGGACAACGCCAGGAA
This sequence comes from Xanthomonas sp. F4, assembly GCF_011761895.1. Taxonomy (NCBI): domain Bacteria; kingdom Pseudomonadati; phylum Pseudomonadota; class Gammaproteobacteria; order Lysobacterales; family Lysobacteraceae; genus Xanthomonas; species Xanthomonas sp. F4. The sequence goes on from NZ_JAASQX010000005.1 coordinate 29,014, forward strand.
CGTGCCGAGGTTGGCCAGCAACGCCAGCGCCAGCACCTGTCGCGGCGGCCACTGCAGCGCCACCTGCGCGACCACCACCACCAGCAGCACCGGCGCGGTGCCCACGCGCGGTTCCAGCCAGACCAGGGCCATCGCAGCCGCGGCCTCCAGCCACAGTGCGGCGTCGCGCCAACGCCCGGGCAGGTAGTGGGCGCCGATCAGCGGTAGCAGGAACAGCGCCGCCGCGATCCAGCGCCAAGCCGCCAGGGCATGCGGCGCGAACTGGAACGACCACAACACGGTGGCCACGGTCAGCAGCCCGGCCAGGCGCTTGGGTTCGATCAGGTCACGCAGGAATCGATTCATGCGACGGATGCTGACCGCGTGCCGACGCCGCAGCAATGGGGCGCACGCAGAAAGTGACTTCCGGCAGGCGGCCGGCATGACCAGCGGCCACTGTCGCGCCACCGCGATGGCGGCACACTGCGTCCATGCCCGCTGCATGCCGGACGATCGGCACGCAGGACGGACCCGATTCATCCACCCTGCCACGCACTGTGTGGCGCACGCTGCCACGAGGAACACCGCCATGCTCCTGACCCTGCGCCATCCGGATCTGCTGTTCCTGCTGCTTAGCCTGAGTTGGGGTGCCTACGAAATGGTGCTCGGGCGCCGCCGCCGCGCTGCCGACGGCGGCGCCCGCGACCAGGGCACGCTGCGCCTGCTGTGGCGCGTGCTGTACGCCGCGGTGGCGCTGGGCGTGTTGCTGTCGCTGCTCGGCGTGTGGCGCTACGCGCCGCACTTGCGCGAACCGCTGCGCTGGACGGCCTGCGCGCTGCTGGCCAGCGGACTGGCGCTGCGGCTGTGGTCGATCCGCGTCCTGGCGCGCTGGTTCACGGTGGACGTGACCATCCAGGAGGGCCACCGCCTGGTTCGCCACGGGCCGTACCGGTATCTGCGGCATCCCTCGTACACCGGCGTGCTGCTGGCGTTCTACGGGCTGGCGCTGGGCATGGGCAACGTGCTGTCGCTGCTGGCGATCGTGCTGCCGGTGACCTGGGCGTTCCTGCGTCGCATCCAGGTCGAGGAAGCGATGCTGACCCAGGCCTTCCCCGAGGAGTACCCGCACTACGCCGCGCACAGCTGGCGGCTGCTGCCGTGGGTGTGGTGAGGCCGCGGCGATCGCCCTGCGGGTCCTGATCCTGGCCGCCCTGCCCCACCTGGCGATGCCGCTGCTGATCGCACATTGGTGGCGGGACGGATGCTGGCCATGGCGGTGGACCATTGCCGCAGCGGCTTATTGGTATTACCAATATTCGCAAGCATCTCTTTGACGTGATTGACGCCACCTGAGATCCGGCGCCTAATGGCCCTGCCATCGCTTTCCCACCGCGTAATTGGTATGACCAAAAATTTCATGACTGCCAGCCCGCCGGTTGCCGCCGAGCTCCCTGCCCGGCTCAGCGACCGGGTCGCCGCACAGCTGCGCACGCTGATCGCGCAACGCGGCCTGGCGGCCGACGCGCGCCTGCCCGCCGAGCGCGCTCTGGCGGCAGAACTGGGCGTCTCGCGCCCGGTGCTGCGCGAAGCTATCGCCCAGCTCGCCAGCCAGGGGCTGCTGCGGGCCCGGGTGGGCGGCGGCACCTACGTGCAACGGCCACCGACCCCGGAGGACCAGGTGGTGGCGCCGCTGCAGCCGTTCCTGCCGCTGCTGCACGCCGACCCCGAGTACCGCTTCGACGTGCTGGAGGCCCGCCATGCCCTGGAAGGCGCCACCGCCTGGCACGCCGCGCTGCGTGCCACCGACGACGACCGCGCGCGCATCGACGCCGCGTTCGAGGCGCTGCAGCAGACCCATGCGCAGGCCGACGCGGCAGCGCAGGCGCACGCCGACGCCGCCTTCCACCTGGCCATCGCCGAGGCCACCCACAACCGCGTGCTGCTGCAGGTGATGCGCGGGCTGTTCGACCTGCTGCAGGCCAACATCTCGCAGAGCCGGCAACAGTTGTTCGCCTCGCCGCGCATCTTCGCCGCGCTGCACGCGCAGCACCGCGCGCTGCGCGACGCGATCCTGGCCGGCGACCCCGAACGCGCCCGCGCCGCCGCGCACGCCCACCTGGAATTCGTGCACAGCGCGCTGCGCACCCTCGACGAGGACGATGCGCGCCGCGCCCGTGCCTCGCGCCTGCCTTCCTCTCCCTGACCGCCCTGCCGCCATGATCATTTCCGCCTCCACCGACTACCGTGCCGCCGCCCAGCGCCGGCTGCCGCCGTTCCTGTTCCACTACATCGACGGCGGCGCCTATGCCGAGCACACCCTGCGCCGCAACGTGGCCGACCTGAGCGACATCGCCCTGCGCCAGCGGGTGCTGCGCGACATGTCGGCGCTGGACCTGCACACCGAGCTGTTCGGCGAACGCCTGGCCTTGCCGGTGGCGCTGGGGCCGGTGGGCCTGACCGGCATGTACGCGCGCCGCGGCGAGGTGCAGGCGGCCAAGGCCGCAGCGGCCAAGGGGGTGCCGTTCACCCTGTCCACGGTCTCGGTGTGCCCGATCGAGGAAGTGGCGCCAGCGATCGATCGGCCGATGTGGTTCCAGCTGTACGTGCTCAAGGACCGCGGCTTTATGCGCAACGCGCTGGAACGGGCCAAGGCGGCGGGCGTGACCACCCTGGTGTTCACCGTGGACATGCCGGTGCCGGGCGCGCGCTACCGCGACGCGCATTCGGGCATGAGCGGCCCCAACGCGCCGTTGCGGCGCATGCTGCAGGCGGTCACGCATCCGCGCTGGGCCTGGGACGTGGGTCTGCGCGGGCGTCCGCACGACCTGGGCAACATCTCCACCTACCGCGGCCACCCCACCGGACTGGCCGACTACATCGGCTGGCTCGGCGCCAACTTCGATCCATCGATCGCGTGGAAGGACCTGGAGTGGATCCGCGAATTCTGGACCGGGCCGATGGTGATCAAGGGCATCCTCGACCCGGCCGACGCGCGCGACGCGGTGCGTTTTGGCGCCGACGGCATCGTCGTCTCCAACCATGGCGGGCGCCAGCTCGACGGCGTGCTGTCCAGCGCGCGGGCGCTGCCGGCGATCGCCGATGCGGTGAAGGGCGAGTTGAAGATCCTGGCCGACTCCGGCGTGCGCAGCGGCCTGGACGTGGTGCGCATGCTGGCGCTGGGCGCCGACACGGTGCTGCTCGGCCGCGCTTTCGTCTACGCGCTGGCCGCCGGCGGCCAGGCCGGGGTGGAGCATCTGCTGACCCTGATCGAGAAGGAGATGCAGGTGGCGATGACCCTGACCGGCGCCAAGTCGATCGCCGCCATCTCGCGCGATTCGCTGGCGCAGGTGACGCGCGAGGGGATGGTCGCGGCGTAGGGCCGCTGCGGCCCGAGCGCCGCCGCAACCTGCCTGACTCTGCCCTACCCGGCCTTGCGCCGCGCCGGCGCCTTGCGCGCAGCTGGCTTGGCCTTGGCCGCCGCCGGTTTGGCGCGTGTCGCCTTCTTCGCCTTGCCGGCCGCCGTCTTGGTGGCCTTTTTCGCGGTCTTGCGCACCGGCACGCGCTCGTCCTGCTTGGCCGGCGTGCGCTTCTTGGCATCCAGGCTCTTCTGCAGCAGCGACATGAAATCGACCACGTTGGTGGTGGCATCCTCGCGCTGCGGCGCCTCGGCATCCTCGTCGACCTGAGCCATGCCCTCCTGCGCCTTGATCCGCTTCTGGATCACCGCGTGCAGCCGCTCGCGGAACTCGTCGTGGTAGGAATCGGGATCCCAGCGCCCGGACATCGAGTCGATCAACTGCGCCGCCATCTCGGTTTCCTTGGCGCTGATCCGGTAGTCGGCGGCCTTGCCGTTGGGCAGCGTGTAATCGTCCAGGTCGACAAGTTCCTGCGGATAGCGAAGCAGGATCAGCACCAGCGCGTCCTGCAGCGGCATCACCGCCGACAGATACTCACGGGTGCGGATCACCACCCGCGCGATGCCGACCTTGCCGGTATTGCGCAGGGTCTCGCGCAGCAGCACGTAGCCCTTCTCGGCCTTCTTGCCCGGCACCAGCACGTAGGGTTTCTCGAAGTAGCGCAGGTCGATCTCGGCGGCGTCGACGAAGGCCTCCACCTCCACCGTCTCGTGGCTTTCCGGCGCGGCCGAGGCGATGTCCTGCTGCTCGACCACCACGTAGTTGCCCTTGCTGTATTCGTAGGCCTTGACGATGTCCTTCCACGGCACTTCCTCGCCGGTGTCGGCGTTGACCCGCTCGAAGCGGATCGGGCGTTTGTCGCGCGAGTCGAGCATGCGGAAGTGCAGATCGATCCGGCGTTCGCCCGACATCAGCGACACCGGCACGTTGAGCAGGCCGAAGGACAGCGTGCCGGTCCAGATCGGGCGCGGCATCAGTGCGCTTCCCCACCGGCGGCCGGCGCGGGCAAATGGTCCAGCGCCTGCCAGGCGTCCTCGATCACCTGCCGCGCCTGGTTCCAGTCCAGCCGCGAGTCGCCGCGCATGAGGTCCCAGTGCGCGGCGAGTTCGTCCTCGGTCTCGGCACCCGGCCCGCGCGGCCAGCCGCGGGCATGGGTCTGCAGGGCGAAGGCGTAGGCCGGGCACAGGTCGCGCCATGGCGTGCGGTGGCGGGCGCGACGCTGGCGATAGTCGGCCAGGCTGTAGCGGCGATAGTCCGGCGCGTCGTGCGGACGCGGCGCGGCGCCACGGCGGCGATATGCCGGTGCGCTCGGCAAGGGATCCAGATGGGCGTTGAACAGCAGCGGGTCGGGGCGGTCGCTGGGGCGCATGGCAGGCTCCGGGCGGCAACGTCGGCGGGGGGATGCGCAGCAGTAGCGCTGCGGCCGTTAGCGACCCGTGACCGACGCGTGGAGGATGCGCGATTCGCAATGGCTTCACCGCGGCGGCGGTGAACTGGACTTCCGCCGCCATTCCCTGGAGGAACCGGACATGTCCACACCTACCGATCCGCTGCGTCGCGCGGCTCCCGTTCCCGGCGAACAGCGCGGCAAACGCGATACACAACTCAACGAGGACCGCGGCGCTGGCGACAGCCCCGAGACCATCGTCGAACACGAACCGCGCACCGGCGAACACCGCCCTGCCCCGCAGGACACGCCAGCGCACTCCACGCCGGACACGGTGCACGGACGGCATGCCGACGCGAACCAGGACGAAGCGCTGGAAGAAACCTTCCCGGCCAGCGACCCGGTGTCGCCGTTCGTGCCGGCGAAGCCGCCGAAGGCGTCTTAGGGCGTCGAAGACGTCGTTATCGCTGTATTGCCACGGTCGCTGTAGTGCTGCGCATGCCTCATCGTTGTAGGAGCGGCTTCAGCCGCGACCGAGGCGTTCCCGAGAACGCCCGTCGCGGCTGAAGCCGCTCCTACAGAGGCATCCGGGTGCGCGCTTTCGCCTACACCTTGCCCGCCGCCTCCAGCACGGCGTACTCGCTGTCGCTGAACAGCCGCGAGCGCACCAGGAAGCGCACGCCCTCGCCGTTTTCCAGCGAGAACATGCCGCCGCGGCCGGGCACCACATCGATGATCAGCTGGGTGTGCTTCCAGTAGGCGAACTGCGACGGGCTGATGTAGAACGGCGCCTCGCCGATCTCGCCCAGCAGCACGTCGCGGTCGCCGACGATGAAGTCGTCCTGCGGATAACACATCGGCGAGGAGCCGTCGCAGCAGCCGCCGGACTGGTGGAACAGCAGCGCGCCGTGCCGCGCCCGCAGCGTCGCGATCAACTGCAGGGCCGGCAGCGTCGCCAGCACCTGCGGCGGCGGCGCGGCCTCGGGCGCGGACATGTCCATCAGGCGGCCATGTCCAGCACGATGCGGCCTTCGATCTTGCCGGCGTGCATGCGCGCGAACACGTCGTTGATGTTGTCCAGGGTGTCGGTGGCCACCGTCGCGGCGACCTTGCCCTGCTCGGCGAATTCCAGCGATTCCTGCAGGTCCAGGCGGGTGCCGACGATCGAACCGCGCACGGTCACGCCGTTGAGCACCATGCCGAAGATGTCCAGCGGGAACTGGCCCGGCGGCAGGCCGTTGAGCGAGACCGTGCCGCCGCGGCGGACCATGCCGATGGCCTGCTCGAACGCCTTCGGCGAGACCGCGGTGACCAGCGCACCGTGTGCGCCGCCGATTTCCTTTTTGAGGTACGCCACCGGATCGGTGGTCCGCGCGTTCACCGTCACCGTTGCGCCCAGGCGCGTGGCCAGCGCCAGCTTGGCGTCGTCCACGTCCACCGCGGCCACGTTCAGGCCCATTGCCTTGGCGTACTGCACCGCCATGTGGCCGAGCCCGCCGATGCCGGAGATCACCACCCAGTTGCCGGGCCTGGTGTCGGTGACCTTCAGGCCCTTGTACACGGTGACGCCGGCGCACAGGATCGGCGCGACCTCGACGAAGCCGATGTTCTTCGGGAGATGGCCAACGTAATTGGCATTGGCCAAGGCGTATTCGGCGAACCCACCGTTGACCGAGTAGCCGGAGTTCTGCTGCGCCTCGCACAGGGTTTCCCAGCCGCCCAGGCAATGCTCGCAATGGCCGCAGGCCGAGTACAGCCACGGAATGCCGACGCGGTCGCCTTCCTTGACGTGGTCCACGCCGGCGCCGACCGCCACCACATGGCCCACGCCCTCGTGGCCGGGGATGAACGGCGGATTCGGCTTCACCGGCCAATCGCCCTCGGCGGCGTGCAGGTCGGTGTGGCACACACCGCAGGCCTCGATCTTGACCAGAATGTCGCCGGCCTGCGGCCGCGGCACCGCCACTTCCTCGATCGCCAGCGGCTTGCCGAACTCCCGCACCACGGCGGCTTTCATCGTCTTGTCCATCGCAACGCTCCTGAAGAAAAACGGGTACTGTCACCATCGCGCGACCGGCGACGGGTTGCCTTGATCCAGATCAGTTGGCGGGCTTGGCGGCGACACACCGGTTGCGTGCCGCCGCCCTGCCCCACGCGTCAGAAAAAGCCCAGCGCCTTCGGCGAGTAGCTGACCAGCAGGTTCTTGGTCTGCTGGTAGTGGTCGAGCATCATCTTGTGGTTCTCGCGGCCGATGCCCGACTGCTTGTAGCCGCCGAACGCGGCATGCGCCGGATAGGCGTGGTAGCAGTTGGTCCACACCCGCCCGGCCTGGATCGCGCGGCCCATGCGGTACAGCCGCGCCGCATCGCGGCTCCACACGCCGGCGCCGAGTCCGTACAGGGTGTCGTTGGCGATCGCCAGCGCCTCGGCCTCGTCCTTGAAGGTGGTCACCGACACCACCGGGCCGAAGATCTCCTCCTGGAAGATGCGCATCTTGTTGTGGCCCTTGAACACCGTCGGCTTGACGTAGAAGCCGCCCGCCAGGTCGCCGTCCAGCGCGTTGCGCTCGCCGCCGATCAGCACCTGCGCGCCTTCCTGCTTGCCGATGTCGATGTAGGACAGGATCTTCTCCAACTGCTCGCCGGAGGCCTGCGCGCCGACCATGGTGTTGGGATCGAGCGGGTTGCCCTGCTTGATCGCCGCCACCCGCTTGAGCGCCTTCTCCATGAACTTGTCGTAGATCGATTCCTGGATCAGCGCGCGCGACGGGCAGGTGCACACCTCGCCCTGGTTGAAGGCGAACAGCACGAAGCCTTCCACCGCCTTGTCGAGGAAGTCGTCGTCCTCGGCCATCACGTCGGCGAAGAAGATGTTCGGCGACTTGCCGCCCAGCTCCAGCGTCACCGGGATCAGGTTCTGGCTGGCGTACTGCATGATCAGCCGGCCGGTGGTGGTCTCGCCGGTGAAGGCGATCTTGGCGATGCGCGGGTTGCTGGCCAGCGGCTTGCCCGCCTCCAGGCCGAAGCCGTTGACCACGTTGAGCACGCCCGGCGGCAACAGGTCGCCGATGACTTCCATCAGCACCAGGATCGAGGCAGGGGTCTGCTCGGCCGGCTTCATCACCACGCAGTTGCCCGCGGCCAGCGCCGGCGCCAGCTTCCAGCACGCCATCAACAGCGGGAAGTTCCACGGGATGATCTGCCCGACCACGCCGAGCGGTTCGTGGAAGTGGTAGGCGATGGTGTCGTGGTCGATCTCGGAGATGCCGCCTTCCTGCGCGCGCACCGCGCCGGCGAAGTAGCGGAAGTGGTCCACGCACAGCGGCACGTCGGCGTTGAGCGTCTCGCGCACCGGCTTGCCGTTGTCCCAGGTCTCGGCGTAGGCCAGCAGCTCCAGGTTCTGCTCGATGCGGTCGGCGATCTTCAGCAGCACGTTGCTGCGCTCGGTGCTGGAGGCCTTGCCCCACGCGTCCTTGGCGGCGTGCGCGGCGTCGAGCGCGGCCTCGATATCCTCGGCGTTGGAGCGCGCCACCGAAGTGAACACCTTGCCGCTGATCGGCGTGCTGTTGTCGAAGTACTGCCCGCTCTTCGGCTCCACCCACTTGCCGCCGATGAAGTTGCCGTAGCGCGACTTGAAGATGGACTGCGGATCGGTGGCATGCGGCTTGGCAGTGCTGACGGCATTCATCGTGGTGTCTCCTTCGGCGGTCGAGAAGGACAGGGCAGGCCCGTCCGGGTAGCTGCGTAGGCGCAAGACCGATGCCAGGTTTTGCGTGCTGCGCCGCGTCACGTCGTCGCACCGCGACACAGCGACGCATACCTGCCGGTTTTGCTGCGTCGCGTCACGCCTGCCGATTGCACCGTGCCGGCGGATGTGCTGTTTATCGGAACACCCGTATCAACAGGTGTCGCAATCTGCGACAGCGGAGCCGGACATGGCGCAGCAACCGTCCCAACATCAGCTCGGCCAGGCCCGCCGCGCGTTCTTCGAACGCGGCGGCGCGCCGGTCGGGCAGGTGCCCGACACCATCCTGCAATCGTGGCAGCGCTGCCAGCGCCTGGGCTTGGCCGCGGATGCGAAGCCCGCGATCGAGCCGCTGGAAGCCTCGCGCCTGCGCGCCCTGCGCGAGGCGCACGAGCGGCTGTGGCGGCTGGCCCGCGCCGAACTGGAGGGCCTGGCCGGCGACGCCGCGGCCACCGGCAGCATCGTGCTGCTCACCGACGAGGCCGGCTGGATCCTCGACGCCGAAGGCAGCCCGCGCTTCCTCGACAAGGCGGGCAGGGTGGCGCTGATGCCCGGCGCGTGCTGGAGCGAGACCCAGGTCGGTACCAATGCGATCGGCACCGCCATCGTCGAAAGCCGCTCGGTGGAAGTGCGCGGCGGCGAACACTACTTCGCCCCGCACCAGATCCTCAGTTGCGCCGCAGTGCCGATCTTCGATCCGTACGGCCGCCTGGCCGGCGTGCTCGACATCTCCGGCGACGCCAGCGTGCAGCACATGCATGCGCTGGCGCTGGCGCGAATGGCCGTGGCCAACATCGAGCACCGCTACTTCGACGATGGCATTCCCGGCTGCGAACTGCTGCGCGTGCACCACGACCCCGCGCTGCTCGGCACGGCGCGCGAGGCACTGCTGGCATTCCGCAACGGCCGCCTGGTGGCGGCCAACCAGGCCGGGTTGCGGCTGTTCGGGCTGGAACGCCACGAACTCGGGCGCGCGCCCTACGAGGCGCTGTTCGAGGAACCGCTGTCGCGGCTGCGGCAGCAGGGCAGCGTGTTCGACCTGCAGGGGCGGGCGCTGCATGGACGCATCGACAGTCCGGCCGACGACCGCCCGCGGCGGCGCCCGCAGCAGGCGCCGATCACCGTGACGGCGTCGCGGCGCTCGGCCGCGGCCGCGTCCGACGCGCCGCTGTTCGACGCCGCACAGGAGCTTGCGCTGGAACGCGCGCGACGTGTGCTAGACGCGCAACTGCCGGTGCTGGTGCAGGGCGAAACCGGCACCGGCAAGGAAGTGTTCGCGCGCGAACTGCACCGGCGCAGCGCGCGCGCCGGGCGCCCGTTCGTGGCGGTCAACTGCGCGGCGCTGCCGGAAGGGCTGATCGAAGCCGAGCTGTTCGGCTACGAGGACGGCGCCTTCACCGGCGCGCGCAAGCACGGCAGCCCAGGCCTGCTACGCCAAGCCGATGGCGGCGTGCTGTTCCTGGACGAGATCGGCGACATGCCGCTAGCCTTGCAGCCGCGGCTGCTGCGCGTGCTGCAGGAACGCGAACTGCTGCCGCTGGGCGGCGGCAAGCCGGTGAAGCTGGATTTCGCCCTGGTCTGCGCCACCCACCGCGACCTGGACGCGGCGATGGCCGAACAACGTTTCCGGCCCGACCTGTACTACCGCATCGCCCACCACTGCGTGCAGGTGCCGTCGCTGCGCGCGCATCCGGACCGGCGCGCACTGGTCGGCGAACTGTGGGCGCGGCTGGGGCAGGGCAGGCGCCTGACCGAGGCGGCCCTGGCGACACTGGGCGCCTATGCGTGGCCAGGCAATCTGCGCCAATTGGTGGCCTGCCTGCGCACGCTGGTGGCGTTGAGCGAGCCGGGCACGCTGGTGGATACCGACGCCTTGCCGGCCTATCTGCCCGGCATCCGCGCGGCGGAGCAGGGCGGCACCCACGTCGCACCGTCGCCGCTGCCGGCCGCCGATCTCGACAGCCTGGCGCTGCGCGCCATGCGCCAGGCCCTGGACGCCTGCGACGGCAACGTCTCGCAGGCCGCACGCCGATTGGGCATCAGCCGCAGCACGCTGTATCGGCGGCTGCAGTTGGGGGCGCAGTAGCGCGGGCGGTGCAGACGCGGGGGACCTCTTCGGCAAGAAGCCGCGCGATCCGCTAGCCCTGGATCGTCTGTAGGAGCGGCTTCAGCCGCGACAGCGATTCATGGCAATGCCCGTCGCGGCTGAAGCCGCTCCTACAGCGGTTTGCCGCGGTCGGGAAGCGGCAGCGGCAAGCGCATGCACGACGGCTCAGTCGTAGCTGTTGTTCATGCACGGCGAGCTGACCGGCGTCAGCACACTGAAGCTGCTTGCGTACAGCGCGATGATGCAGGTCCCCGGCGCATCGCTCTGCACGTAATTGCATTGTTTGCTGTTGCGGCTACGCGAGCTGCCGTCGCTCATCTGGAACGACAGGTTCCAATAGTCGTTGGAGCCGGTCTGCGCACGTAGCGGTATGGAGGCGATCGCGCCACCTGCCGGCAGCGACGCCGAAGCGGCCGGATCCATGTAATCGCCGCAGGTGTGTTTGACGCTGACGTTGTTGATCGTCTGGCCGGTGCAATTGACCACCGTGAAGGTGCCTTGGTACGGCGTGGCACTGACGCCTTCGGCCAATGCGGGTTTGCTCTTGGTGCCGGCGTTGTCGCGGCTGTCGTCGGATGTGCTCATGGTGCGTCTCCTGGAGAGTGCATGGCGGTGTGCGGGGGGTGTCGCTACGCTAGCGCCGCCGCAAAGCGCGCCGCCAGCGTCCGCTGCCGGTTCGCGTAGACAGGTGCAGTGCGTTTGGTAGACGGCTTGCAGTGGCGGCGCAACGTGTAGACACCACGGCACCTGGTACGGATTCACACGAGGCTGCCAAGCGCCTCCTGCCGCAGCGCCGCTACCGCGTGTGCCTCGCGCTGCATCCGGGCTTCGAACTTGCCGTAGTTCGACAGATGCAGATGCTGATAGACGCATCGACCGCCATCGGCGTACAGCTGTGGTAGGCCATCGCCGATCAGTGGCTGCGCACGTAGCCAGCCGAACGACGGCAGGCGACGCAGCAGTCTCGCAACGCCAGCGGAGACGAACACGTGCCGCGCTCGCCCCTGACGCATCGCCATATCGAGCATGCGCAGGTGGCTGGGATCCAGATCGGACACCACCAGGGAGTTGCGTCCGACCGTTGGCAGATGCAGCAGTTCGACGAACGACACCTCCGCGGCGTCTCCCGGCAGGAAGCCCAGTCGCGCGAAGTTGCGGTGGTAGCGACGGCCATCCCCGCGGTAGCCGGGCAGGAGAAACGGATGGTGGAAACGGTGCTGGCGCCAGAAGTCCACGCCGTCCTGGTGATAGCGCAGCAGTTCGGGGAAGATCGGGCTGCGCTCAATGTCAGGTGCATAGTTCGCATCGAGCCCAACGAACAAAAAGCGTGCGTCCCATGGAGCTGCTCCTTGGAACGGACGTTCGCTGAAGTGCCGGCGAAGTTCTGCGCTGGGATGCAGGGTATACATGTGGCGTCCGGAGGCGGCACCTCCAACAGGTGATCGACTGGCAGTTTCTCTCGGCTAGTGCGGCAAATCCCACTGCAGCCCAATCGTATAGCTGCGGTCCGGACCCGGCTCGTAGTAGCGGCCGTTGCCGTCGTTGACGATGACCGAGCCGATGTAGCGGCGATCGAACGCGTTGTCGATGCGCGCGAAGGTGCGCAGGGTGCCGTGCGCGGTGGTCCAGCGCCGCGCCGCTTCCAGGTTGAGCAGCGCGTAGCCGGGTGCGGACTCGCTGGCCAGGTCGTTGACCACGGTGTCGCCGGCGGCAACGCCCTCCACCGCGAACTGCCAGGCGCGCGGCTGCCACTGCCAGCGCGCGAACAATTGCTGGCGCGGTACGCCGGGCAGGCGGGTGCCGGCCGCCACCACCGCGGTGGGCGTGGCGCAGCCGCTGCTGGCGCAGGTCAGGTAGGCCTGGCGCACCGTCGCCTGCAGCCATGTGTAGGCCACCTGCAGTTGCGCGCTGTCGCCCAACGGCAGGGTCAGGCTGGTCTCGGCGCCCTGGCGGCGGGTGCGGCCGATGTTGCGGTAGGTGCTGCGGCCATTGAGGTTGCTGGCCACCGCCAGTTCGTCGTCGGTGCTGGCGCGGAACAGCGCCGCATCCCAGCTGGCGCCGGCGGCGTTGCGCCACTTCGCGCCCAGTTCCAGGTTCTGGCTGCGCGCCGCGGCCAGGTCCAACGCCAGGCCGGCACCGCCGTCGCGGCGGTAGCCCAGCTCGTTGAAGGTCGGGGTCTCGAACCCGCGCCCGGCCGAGGCATAGAGCCGCAGGTCGTCGCTGACGCGGAACACCAGCCCGGCCACCGGCGTGGTCGCTGCGTAGTCGGTGCGGCCGCTGTCGTCGGGATTGCGGCCGACGATGTACGCATCGTCCGAGCGGAATCGCACCTGGCTGTGGCGCAGGCCGGCCAGCAGCGACCAGCGCTCGGCGAACTGCCACCAGGCCTGGGCGAACTGGTCTACGTTCTCCACCCGGTCCTCCTGGTCGCGGCGCAGCCGGCCCTTCACCCCGAGCGTGCTGCCGACGAAGTTCTCGTAGCCGGTGCGGTGCTGTTGCTGGCGGTCGGCGTTGGCGCCGACGGTGAACTGGAACGGGCGGCCACCCAGCGCGCCCTGCCAGGCCCAGCGCGCGTCGAGGCCGCCGTAGTCGCCGTCCAGGTCGATCACGCCACCCGCGTTGAGCGGATTGCTCTGTGCGCCCACCGGAACCGAGAGGTATTGGGTGACGTCGCGGCGTCCGGCATAGCCCATCAGCCGCCAGGTCTGCTGATCCACCTGCTGGGTGAAGATGGCGCCGGCCTGCACCTGGCGGGTGGACTTGCGGGTGTCGAATTGGCCGGCCGCGGCGGTGGCCTGGCGCGGGTCGGCGGCGGCCTGGGCGCGGCTCAGGCCCAGCGGATCCTGCGCATCGGGCGCTTCCAGCGCGTTGAGCAGCAGGTCCAGGCGCCGCCCGGGCGCCAGGTCGATGCCGATCTTGGCGTTGAAGGTGGTGCGCTGCGCACGGCTGTGGTCGCGGTAGCCGTCGGTGCTGAAGTGGGTGGCGGCCAGGTTGTAGTGGACCTCGCCTTGCTGGCCCAGCGCCTGCGCGCTGAGGGCCGCGGTGCCGTGGCTGCCGATCGCGCTGCGCAGCCGCCATGGATCGTCCGGCTGGCCGTCGGCGCTCCACAACTGCACCACGCCGCCGGAGGAGTTGCCGTACAGCGCCGAGAACGGCCCGCGCAGCACCTCGACCCGCTCGCTGCCGAACAGGTTGAAGTTGGACAGCTGGCCCTGGCCATCCGGCATCGTCGCCGGGATCCCGTCCAGCAGCAGGCGCACGCCGCGCACGCCGAACGCCGAACGCGCGCCGAAGCCGCGGATCGACAGCTGGGTGTCCTGCGCATAGTTCTGGCGGTCGCGGGCGAGCAGGCCGGGCACCCCGGCCAGGGCCTCGGAGGCCTGCACGCCGAGGCGGTCGCTGTCGCCCAGGCCGGTGGTGGTCAGCGACGCCGGCAGGTCGAAATCGGCCACGCCGCCGACGCGGGCGGCCTGGACCTGCAACGCGGGCAGGGTGGTGGCGGGATCCTCGCCGGGAGCGGCGTGGGCCAGGGAGGACAACGCCAAGGCGCAGGCCCCGCAGAGCAGGGCAGAGGGCAGGGGAACGGACATGCGCCATCATCGCCCATGTGCCGCCGGGCCGCACCCGGCCAAGCGCGGCAGCGTTTGTTAGGATGAGGTGTTTGACCGCGCCGGCTCCGGTCCCCCCGGCCCCCACCTCCGCCACCGAACGAGTACCGCCGTGTCCTTCTTTGCAAACGTGGAACAGGTCCCAGGCGACCCGATCCTGGGCCTGACCGAGGCCTACAACGCCGACTCCCGCCCGACCAAGGTCAACCTGGGCGTGGGCATCTACTACGACGAAAACGGCCGCATCCCGCTGCTGCGCGCCGTGCAGCAGATCGAGCAGCAGCTGGCGCAGGACGCCAAGCCGCGCGGTTACCTGCCGATCGACGGCCTGCCCGCCTACGACCTGGCCACGCAGAAACTGCTGTTCGGCGCCGAGTCGCCGCTGCTGGCGGCCGGCCGCGTCGCCACCTCGCAGACCGTCGGCGGCAGCGGTGCGCTGCGCGTGGGCGCGGACCTGCTGAAGAAGCTGCTGTCCACCTCGACCATCGCCATCAGCAACCCGAGCTGGGAGAACCACCGCGCGGTGTTCGGCGCCGCCGGCTTCGACGTGGTCGAGTACACCTACTTCGATCCGGCCAGCCACGGCCTGAACTTCGACGGCATGCTCGCCGACCTGCGCCAGCTCGCGCCCGGCAGCGTGGTGCTGCTGCACGCCTGCTGCCACAACCCCACCGGCGCCGACCTGAGCCAGGCGCAGTGGCGCACCGTGGCCGAGCTGCTGAAGGAACGCAACCTGTTCCCGTTCGTGGACATCGCCTACCAGGGCTTCGACAAGGGCATCGACGCCGACGCCTACGCGGTGCGCCTGCTGGCCGAGGTCGGCATCGACAGCTACGTGGTCGCCAGTTCCTACTCCAAGTCGTTCTCGCTATACGGCGAGCGCGTCGGCGCGCTGTCGGTGGTCTCGGCCAACGCCGCCGAGAGCAAGGCGGTGCAGTCGCAGGTCAAGCGCATCATCCGCACCATCTACTCCAGCCCGTCCACGCACGGCGCCGCGCTGGTCGCCGGAGTGCTCAACAGCCCCGAACTGCGCACGATGTGGGAGCAGGAGCTGACCGAGATGCGCGAGCGCATCCACGCCCTGCGCGCCGGCATGGTGCAGAAGCTGGCCGCCCTGGGCGCGCCGGAGTTCGGCTTCATCCAGCAGCAGGCCGGCATGTTCTCGTACTCGGGCCTGAGCAAGGCGCAGGTGGACCGGCTGCGCGATGAGTTCGGCATCTACGCGGTCGGCACCGGCCGCATCTGCGTGGCTGCGCTGAGCCAGAAGAACCTGGACTACGTGACCCAGGCCGTGGCGACCGTGCACAAGGGCTGATCGCGCACGGAAGCATCGCAACACGAAGCCGGAAGCGCCTGCGCTTCCGGTTTTTTTTGTGCCTGCGCTTGCGCAGCTGCTGTGGGAGGGGCTTCAGTCCCCCGACGCATGCCGTCCTCCTGACACGCCAATCTCCCATCGGCCATGGCGTTGCGACGCCATTGCATGCCATCGCTCGCGCGCTAATCGAAATCTCATGCAACAGCCGCGACAATAGGCGCCTTCCTCAACGAAAGGCTGCCTGCGCCCATGTCGCGAACCTCGCTGACCCGCTTCCTGATCGAAGAACAGCATGCCGGGCGTATCGGCCCGGAGCTGCGCCAGCTCATCACGATCGTGTCCCGCGCCTGCAAGCGCATCTCCATCGCAGTCAGCAAGGGCGCCCTCGGCGGCGTGCTCGGCGACGCCGGCACCGGCAACGTGCAGGGCGAAGCGCAGAAGAAGCTGGACGTGCTCAGCAACGACATCCTGCTGGAAGCCAACGCCTGGGGCGGGCACTTGGCCGCCTGCGCCTCGGAAGAGATGGACCACTGCCAACCGGTGCCCGACAAGTATCCCAGCGGCGATTTCCTGCTGCTGTTCGATCCGCTGGACGGCAGCTCCAACATCGACGTCAACGTCTCGGTCGGCACCATCTTCTCGGTGCTGCGCGCACCGCCGGGCACCGACAAGCCCGGCGACGAGCACTTCCTGCAGCCGGGCACCGCGCAGGTCGCCGCCGGCTACTGCATCTACGGCCCCAGCACGATGCTGGTGCTGACCCTGGGCCACGGCACCCACGCCTTCACCCTGGAACGCGAGGAGGGCAGCTTCCTGCTGACCCAGGCCGACATGCGCATCCCCGAGGACACCGCCGAGTTCGCGATCAACATGTCCAACCAGCGCCACTGGGAGGCGCCGATGCAGCAGTACGTGGCCGACCTGCTGGCCGGCAGCGAAGGCGTGCGCGGCAAGAACTTCAACATGCGCTGGATCGCCAGCATGGTCGCCGACGTGCACCGCATCCTCACCCGCGGCGGCATCTTCATCTACCCGTGGGACAAGAAGGACCCGGGCAAGGCCGGCAAGCTGCGGCTGATGTACGAAGCCAACCCGATGGGCATGCTGGTGGAGCAGGCCGGCGGCGCCGCCAGCACCGGCCGCGCGCGCATCCTCGGCCTGCAGCCGGAACAACTGCACCAGCGCGTGCCGGTGTTCCTGGGCTCCAAGAACGAGGTGGCCGAAGCGGTGCGGTATCACCTGGAGCACGACCGCCGCCAAGGCTGAGCGTGGTTCGACAGCCGCACGTGCGGACGCCCCTGGACGATGGCGGCTGTCGCCAGCGCTGCCGTATAGTCGGTACCGCATCGCCGGCATGGTCGCGCCCCTGGCCGGCGCGCGGCGATGCGGCAGGATGCAACCGAGACGAACAAGGAGGTTCCGATGCGTTGGTGCGTGATGCTGGTGGCGGGGTTGTGGAGCGGGCTGCTGTCCGCTGCCGAACCCTTTCGCATGCAGAACCTCATGCTGCTGCAACCCGAATCGGTGATGCGCGATCGCGCCGAGAACGTCGACGCGCTCGCGGCATATGTGAAGGCGCTCAATGCCACCGCGTCGCGCGAACTTGCGCGGGTCGGTGCGCCACGGCCCGCAGCCGGCTTCGTGGCCGTGGCCGTCCGCCCCGGCGGCCGTTCCCGGGTCTGGCTGGATCTGGCACCCGCACTTCCCGATGCGGTGGCGAACCCGCTGGTCACCGCATTGGAGCGCGTGCCGCCGTTCCAGGCCAAGGGCGGCGTAGTGGTGTTCGCGCTCAACGTCACGCTGTGGGACGCGCCGCCGACCGAGCGCCAAGGCCCATGGCCAGCGGCGTGGCAGCGTGCCGCCGAAGGCGAACAGTCGCCGATGGAGGTCGGCGACCTGGTCGATCGGGTCTGGCCAGCGAGTGCGGCGCACTGAGGCTGCATCCACGCGTTCGCGTGCGTTCTGGCGCATGACAGATCCGTCCGCCGCGACGACAAACCGATTTGCACCGCCGGCGGCGCGTCGGCCATCGCCTAGCGTCCTGGCTGCGGTAGGGTAGCGGCGTCCGGCGAGCGCGGAACGCACTGATGGCCGGCGGTCGTCGCGTGCACCGGGTCGTCCCGGGTGGGAGGAAACCATGAACCAGACCCTTGTCGTGCTGTTCTTCTTCGCCACCGCACCGGTCGCGCTGATGCCCACCGTCATCGCGCTGTTCACCCGCCATCGCTGGCGGCGGCGGATCGTGCTGGTCAACCTGGCGCTGTGGACTGTGCTGTTTTTCGCCGCCAGGAGCTTCACCCTGTACAACTCCAGCCGCTTCGAGCTGCCGACCCTGCTTGCGCTGGCGGTGTGGCTGGCGCTGCTGGGCATCGCGATCCGCGGTAATCCTGCGCAGTCGAAGGAACCCTAGCGGAACCCCACACCCGGCAAGCGGACCTCTCTGCATCCTGCATCGCGGTAGCATCGGCAAGCGCTCTTCAGCAGGATCGCAGTAGACAAATCCTCGCCACGGCCGGTCGGACGCGCGACTGGCGCTTAGCATCATGCGCGGTCGTTGAACGCACGGGAGTGCGGAGATGCAAGTTCCGTCGGAGTTCCAGCATAATCTTTCCCAGAGCGCGCTGGATTTTCAGACTCGGGTCTGGCCGCACATCGCTTCGCACCCACGTATCGGCGGGGGCGAACTGCATCTGGTCGAGGCAAACGTGGACACCGCGCTCGCGCGCGATCTGGACACCTTGGCCGGGATCGACGCATGGCAGGTCGTGGGTAACCGCATCGGCATGCGCAGCATCGCAAGCCGAGTCCAATGGGGTCAGGACCGCAGGACCTTTTCCATCCGCTACCGCAAGCCGAGCGGTGCCGAGACCGAATACGAAAAGCGCCTGGCGGCGATCAGGCATCCTGAGCTTGGCCTGAGCTATCCGCACCTCACGGTGCAGGCTTTTCTGGATGAGCGCGGCGGTCGCGTCTGCAGCGTCGCCGCGATCACCACCGAACACCTGATCCTGCAGGCGGAAAAGTTGCTTGGCTGGGGTCGTCTGGTCGACGGTTCGGATAGACGCTTCGGACTTCGACGGCTCCCGGACGGCACCGAATTCCTGTACATGCATTGGGACTATTTGCTGTTCACCGAGTTGGCCCCACACCTGACGATCTTCGAGGGAGCGGCGGCCGACGTCGGCTGAACCCGGCAGTGGCGTTCGCGGGGCGAGGTGCGCCACTGCGGGCCGAGGTCCGCTGGGGCGAACCTCGGCGCGGCCGGGCATGGCAAACCGTCCTCTGCCGGCAACATGCGCACGGGCGTCCGCATAGCTGCGGCGCCGGCAGATCGCTGGTAAGGTCGCGCGATGTCCGACACGCATCCCGATTTCATCGAAGTGTTCGAGGGCGCCATGTCCCGCGAGGACTGCGCCGCCATCCTGCGCCGCCTGCGCGGCAGCACCCAGTTGCGGCCCGGCGAGGTCGGCAGCGGCGTGTTCCCCGAGCTCAAGCGCAGCCGCGACCTGCGCATCAGCGGCCTGGAACCGTGGCGCGACGTGGAACAGCGGCTGCAGCAGGCCGTCTTCGGCGGGCTGCTCGGCTATCTGCGCAAGTACCCGCAGACCCTGATCTCGCCGCTGATGCTGCAGGTGCCGGGCGCCGATGGCCAGCCGCACCGGCTCGGTGCCGACGACTTCGCCCTGCTCGACGATGCCGCGCTGTCCAACCTGGCCCGTACCTGCCTGCGTCCGGGCGCGATCAACCTGCAGTGGTACGAGGCGGGCGAGGGCGGCTATCCGTACTGGCACTGCGAACTGTATCCGCGCGATCCGAGCGCCGAGACCCTGCACCGACACCTGCTGTGGACCCTGTACCTCAACGACGATTTCGAAGAGGGCGAGACCGAATTCCTGTTCCAGCGCCGCAAGATCGCCCCGCGTGCGGGCAGCCTGCTGATCGCCCCCACCGCCTTCACCCACACCCACCGCGGCAACCGTCCGCAGCGCGGCGACAAGTTCATCGCCACCAGCTGGATCCTGTTCCAGTCGGCGCAGGCGCTTTACGGCCGGGAGTAGGGATTCGGGATTGGGGATTCGTCAAAAGCAGGGATTGGGGATTCGGGATTGGGGATTCGCAAGAGCGGCGTGGCGCGGCGGCCTGACGCAGCCACTGCAATCCAGCTGCCAAGAAAGCAGCTTTTACGAATCCCCAATCCCGAATCCCCAATCCCCGCTCAAAACAACTCGCCCTGCGGCGATGGCGGTCGTGGCGGCAGCGGTTTGACGAAGTGGCTGCAATCCAGGCGGCGGCGCGGGGATTGGGCATAGCCCAGCCGTTTGTGCGCCAGCGCGAAGCGCCGCGCCAGCAGGTCGGCATAGACCCCTTCGCCACGCATGCGCTTGCCGAAGGTGCTGTCGTAGTCCTTGCCGCCGCGCAGTTGCTGCACCGTGCTCATCACATGCGCGGCGCGGTCGGGATGATGCGCCTGCAGCCAGTCGCGGAACAGCGGCGCCACCTCGTGCGGCAGGCGCAGCAGCACGTAGCCGGCGGACTCGGCGCCGGCGTCGCGGGCCGCCTCCAGCACCGCTTCCAGGGCATGGTCGTTGATCCACGGGATCACCGGCGCCACCATCACCCCGACCGGCACGCCGGCCTCGTGCAGGGCCCGCATCGCCCGCAGCCGTGCGTGCGGCGCCGAGGCGCGCGGCTCGAGCTTGGCCGACAGCCGCGGGTCCAGCGACGTCACCGAGAAGTGCACGCTGACCAGGTTATCGCGGGCCAGCGGCGCCAGCAGATCCAGGTCGCGCTCGACCAGCGCGTTCTTGGTGATCAGCGAGAACGGGTGGCGGGTCTCGGCGAAGACCTCGATCAGGCGCCGAGTCAGCTGCAGCTTGCGCTCGATCGGCTGGTAGGCGTCGGTGTTGATGCCCAGTGCGATCGGGCTGGGCACGTAGCCGGGCTTGGCCAGTTCGCGGCGCAGCAGCTCCGGGGCATTGGTCTTGGCGAACAGCCGCGTCTCGAAATCCAGCCCCGGCGACAGGTTCAGATAGGCGTGGCTGGGGCGGGCGAAGCAGTAGCTGCAGCCGTGCTCGCAACCGCGGTACGGGTTCACCGACTGCGCGAACCCCACGTCTGGCGACTGGTTGCGGCTGATGATGCTGCGCGCGGTCTCCTCGCTCACCTGGGTGCGCAGGCGCGGTTCGGCGAACTCCTCGCTGTCGTCGGGGTGCCAGCCGTCGTCCTCGGCCTGGCTGACGGTCCGTTCGAAGCGGCCAGGCAGGTGGCTGCCGGCGCCGCGGCCCTTGATGGCAGTGCTCATCGGCATAGGCTACGCGCCGGCCGTCTCGGCGGATGCGACGGCGTGCGCCGGTGCGCTGAATCTTTCAGACCGATGCCTGCCGTATGGCCACATGCGCGGCTCGTGCAGGCATCGAGCGCGACGGCAACGCAGCCGATCGACGCTCCATGCCGACCGGTCGCGACGATGTCGCCGTTCGCCGGAGCGGAACCCGTCGCTCGCGAACGCGATACGACAGGCGTCACGCGGCTGCCGCGAACACGTGGCATACACCATGAAGTGCCGCGCCGGTTCGCAGAACGGGTCGCCACCAGCAAGCCCGACAGCAACCGCGCGCGATCTGGTCGGTCGCCGAAGACCCGCACCGGCATCGCCATCGCCGCAACGGCTACCGCACCCTCTAGAATCCGCCGATGCTCGTGATCGCGACTCTGCAGAACACCTGGGACCGGCTGACCGGCATCCCGCACATCGGCGCCTACGTCACCGCCGCCTACCTGCTGTACATCCTGTGGCTGAGCGGCTGGATCGTGCTGCAGAAGCGCGAGCCGGCGGCGACGCTGAGCTGGGTGCTGTCGCTGGCCGCCTTGCCCTACCTGGGCTTCGTCATCTACTACCTGCTGGGCCCACAGAAGGTGAAGCGGCAGCGCCTGCGCCGCGGCCGTTCGCGTTCGGGCATGGAGCACTACAGCAGCGTGTGTCCGCCGGACACCGACTGCACCGAGCTGGCCAAGATCGCCCAGGCCACCACCGGCCTGGCGCCGAGCTCGGCCACCGCGGTGCAATGGCTGGTCGACGGCGCGGCCACCTACGAGGCGATCGTGCGTGACATCGGCGCGGCGCAGCACCACGTGCACCTGGAGTACTACATCTTCAACCCCGACCGCACCGGCACGCGCATCCGCGATGCGCTGGTCGAGCGCGCCCGCGCCGGCGTGCGGGTGCGCCTGCTGCTGGATGCGGTCGGCTCCTCGCAGGTGCGCAAGCGCTTCCTGCGGCCGCTGCTGGAGGCCGGCGCCGAGGTGGCATGGTTCCATCCCACCCAGTTGCTGCGGCCGTTCAAGTTCAAGCGGCCCTGGGTCAACCTGCGCACCCACCGCAAGATCGTGGTGATCGACGGGCGCATCGCCTTCACCGGCGGCATCAACGTCACCGACGAGGAGAACGAGGCGTTGCGCGCAGACGCCTACCGCGACCTGCACGTCCGCTGCGAGGGCCACGTGGTGCGCAGCCTGCAGCTGGTGTTCGTAGAGGACTGGCTGTACGCCACCCGGCAGGGCCGCGACGCCTTCGACATGGCGCGGATCTGGCCCAACGACATGCCCAGCCGCGACGCCGGCACCATCCAGGCGCAGGTGCTGGTGTCGGGGCCGGACTCGTCGTGGGAGAGCATCCATCGCCTGCAGGTCGCATCGATCTACGAGGCGCAACGGCGGGTGTGGCTGGTCACGCCGTATTTCGTGCCGGGCGAGGCCGCGCGCATGGCGCTGACCTCGGCGGCGCTGGGCGGGCTGGACGTGCGCCTGCTGGTGCCCAAGCGCAGCGACTCGCGGCTGGTGACGCTGGCCGCGCGTTCGTACTTCGACGAACTGCTGCAGGCCGGCGTGCGGATCTACGAGTATGGCCCGCGCATGCTGCACACCAAGGCGCTGATCACCGACGAGGACCTGTGCCTGGTCGGCAGCGCCAACTTCGACAATCGCAGTTTCCGGCTCAACTTCGAGGTCGCCACGCTGTTCCGCGACCGCGGCCTGACCCGGCAGCTAGCCGAACTGCTGGAAGGCGAGATGGCCGACGCGGTGCGCGTGCGCGACGACCGCAAGCGCTCGCTGTGGCGCTACCGGCTGCCGGAGGCGGTGGCGCGACTGACCTCGCCGCTGTTGTAGCCGCGACCATCGTGGTGCCCCCGCGCCCGGACCGTGGCGCGCCGGCCGTGCACCACGTGGAACCGGCACGCCCGGCGGCGCTACACTGCGCCATCCTTGGGGAGATCGTCATGTACTGGCTCTTTCTGCCGCTCGCGCTGGGTGTTTTCGTTCTGGCGTTCACGACGCCGCACATGTGGTTGCTGGTGGTGAGCCTGCTGGCCGCCCTGGCTTTCCTGCTGGCCTGGGCACGCGGCTGGTACGTGGCGAAGATCGGCGACGCCAGCCAGCGCGACGCGATGCCGATGATCGATCCGGCCGAACTGCGCCGGCTGCGCGAGCAGGCCGAGGCGCGCCGCGCCGCGGCCGCCGCCAGCGACGACGCCTCAGCGCCGTAAGCGGCACGCCGGCGATGACCAAGCTCAGCGTCAACGTCAACAAGATCGCGGTGTTGCGCAATTCGCGCGGCGGCGACCTGCCCAGCGTGCTCGAGGCGGCGCGTACGTGCCTGGATGCCGGTGCGCACGGCATCACCGTGCACCCGCGCCCGGATCGGCGCCACATCCATGCCGAGGATGTGCTGGCGCTGGCCGCGCTGACCCGCGAGCGCGGCGTCGAATTCAACATCGAGGGCAATCCGTTCGCCCCGCCGCGGCCCGGCTATCCGGGGCTGATCGCCCTGTGCGCGCAGACGCGTCCGGCGCAGGCGACCCTGGTGCCCGACGGCGACGGCCAGCTCACCTCCGACCACGGCTTCGATTTCGGTCGCGACAGCGAACGCCTGCGTCCGCTGATTGCCGAACTGAAGGCGCTGGGCTGCCGCGTCAGTCTCTTCGTCGATGCCGACAATCCTGACCTGGCGGTGGCGGCCGAACTGGGCGCCGACCGCATCGAGCTCTACACCGGCCCCTATGCCGCCGCGTGGGACGAGGGCGACAGCGCCGCGGCGGCGCCCTTCGCGGCCGCCGCACGCCGCGCCCAGGCCGCCGGACTGGGCGTCAACGCCGGCCACGACCTGGCCCAGGCCAACCTCGGCGCGTTCCTGGCGCACGTGCCGCAGGTGCTGGAAGTGTCGATCGGCCACGCGCTGATCGGCGAGGCGCTGTACGCCGGGCTCGATGCGACGGTGAAGGCCTATCTGGCGGTTCTGGACGCGAACCGGTAGCCGCTAGCTAGACCCTAGCTGCGCTGCCCTGATCGCAGCCGCATGCGGCGACCGCCGCACAACGTCCGCGATGCGCGTGAAACCAGGCTCGGCACGCCACCGGGCTGGAGTCCGACAAGCACGGAACCTCACGCGCGCCAGCATCGCTGCTGACGCGCGCTACAGCCGCGCCGACTAGTGCGCCTGGACGAAACCGATCCGTTGCACGTCGGCGTTCTTCGCCGCCGCAAGCACCTTGGCCATCGCCGCGTACTCCGCATCCGGGCTGGCGTCGATGCGCAGCTCGGGCGGGTTGCCGGCCGCCTGCGCCATCGCCTCCTGCAGGCGCGGCTGCAGATCGCGCAAGGGCAGCGGCGCGGCGTTCCAGAACAGCTGGCCGCTGGCATCCAGACGCAACTGGATCGGGTCGGGCGGCGGCAAAGGCGTGGATGGCGCCGACGTTCGTTGCGGCAGGTCCATGGTGATCGTGCGCGTCAGCATCGGCGCGGTGACGATGAAGATGATCAACAGCACCAGCATCACATCGACCAGCGGGGTGACATTGATCTCCGCCAGCGGTCCCCGATTCCCTGCAGCACTGAACGCCATGGCCAGCCTCCTGTGGGTGTGGTGTTGCGGACCCAGCCTACACCCGCGACGCAGCGGTGTGCGAGGGATGGCGACAGCGGCGTGGCGTGGCCTCGCTGCGGATGGCGAACCAATCCGGTCGCCCGGGCGCAGCTGCCGTCAGCCGCGCGATGTGTACAGCGAGGCGGACGGCGCATCGCGCTGGACCACACGGCGACAGCGTCGAATGGGCAGACAGCAGGCAATCGACGCGCATAAAAAAACGCCACCGTTGCCGGTGGCGTTTGCAGTCGCGTCATGACTGAGGTGTTGCGGTGAAGCGAATTGCGGTGAAGCTTATTGCTGCACGAAGCCGATCTTCTTCATGTCCGAATTCTTGGCGGCGGCCAGCACCTTGGCCATCACTTCGTACTCGGAATCCGGATTGGCATCGATGCGCAGTTCCGGCTGGTTGGTCGGATCGCGCTGGACTTCGTTTTCCATCATCTGCGGGAGCGCAGTCACTGCCACCGGGCTGTTGTTCCAGAACACCTGGTTCGACGCATCGATCCGCAGATCGATCGGCGGCGGCGGATCGCGCAACTGCGGCGGCGGGTTGATGACCCGCTGCGGCAGATCCACGTCGATCGGGTACGTCATGATCGGCGCGGTCACGATGAAGATGATCAACAGCACCAGCATCACGTCGACCAGCGGCGTGACGTTGATGTCGGCCATGGGACCACGGCCGCCTCCTGAGCTGAACGCCATGGCTCAGTTCCCCTTCTCTTTGGTCGCAACGAAACCGACGTCCAGCATGCCCTGACTCTGCGCGATCTTGGTGATCTCGTTGATCGTGCGCATCTTGGTGGTGCGGTCGCCACGCAGGTTGAGCGGCGGCTGCGGGGTCTGCTGTGCGGCGGTCGAGAAGCGCGACTCCAAAGCTTCCTTGGAGATCGGCTCATCGTTCCAGTACAGCGACCCGTCTTCCTTGACCGCCAGCGTGATCGGATTCGAACGCTTGTCGTCCTTGTCCGGATCCTGCTTCAAGTTGGCTTGGGGCAGTTCCACCTTGACCTTGTGGGACATCAGCGGTGCCGTGATGATGAAGATGATCAGCAGCACCAGCATCACGTCCACGAGGGGCGTGACGTTGATGTCGGCCATGGGGCCGCCGCTGTTACCACTACTGAAAGCCATAACGGGCTCCGTTAACGTTGCGTGGACGACTTAGCCGGGATCAGCGAACGCGCGAGCCGGTGGCGAAGAAGTCGTGCAGGTCGTGAGCAAAGGTGTCGAACTTGGCGATCACCGAGCTGTTGACCTTGCTGAAGAAGTTGAAGGCGAACACGGCCGGGATCGCGACGAACAGACCGATCGCGGTCATGATCAGCGCTTCACCGACCGGGCCGGCCACGGCGTCGATCGAGGCGGAGCCGGTGGCACCGATCTTGATCAGCGCGCCGTAGATGCCCCACACGGTACCCAGCAGACCGACGAACGGCGCGGTCGCACCGACGGTCGCCAGCAGGGTCATGCCCGACTGCAGCTTGGTGCTTTCGCGGGTCACGGCCTGGCGCAGGGCGCGGTCGACGAACTCCGAACGGCTCAGGGTCTCGCCCAGGCCATTGCCGGCACCGGCTTCGGCGCGCTGGTGGTGCGCGGCGGCCTGCGCAGCGTCCAGGGCGATCTTGGAGAACGGCTCGGAAGCCGGCTGCTCTTCCATCGCACGGATGGCGTCCTGCGCGTTCGGGGTGTCCCAGAACAGGCTGGTGACGCGGTCGGCCTGGCTCTTCAGGCGGGTGGCGCGGAAGATGTTGATGATCGTCCAGTACCAGGACGAGGCCGACATGATGATGAGGGTGATGAGCACCACCCAGGAGACGGCGAAGTCACCCGGCTTGGAGGTCATTTCGGTGATGAGGTGCTCGAAGCCCATCTGCGACAGGGCGTTCGACGCGTTGTTGCCCCCCGCAGCGGCGGCAATGAAAATTTCCTGCAGCATGACGCGTACCTTTGTTGTGTGTGGTGGTGATGAGGGTGGTGCAAAGAGTAGACAGGGCGGGTGGACCTGCGGTGCGCAGGCCCACGTGCCTTTGTATCAGTTCAGCGCGAAGTTGACCGGGACGCGGACGCGGCCGGCGGTCTTCTGTCCATTGGCCGTAGCGGCGTTGAACCGCCACTTGCGCGCTGCTTCCATGGCGGCGCGGTCCAGGTCGCGGTTGCGGCTGGATTTTTCGACGGCAACGTTCGTCACGTTACCATTCGCATCGACATCGATGATCAGGATCACCTCGCCCTGCGCACCCGAGCGGAATGCGGCCGGCGGATACTTCGGCGGATTCATGTTCTTCGACGAGATATCGACGCTGGCGCCGATGTCGGTCGGCTGCGACGGCGGCGCGGGCGGCGACGGCGGGGTGGCCACGTCGTTCGGACGCGGTTCCGGCACGTCGATCACCGGGGCTTCCGGCGGCGGCGGCAGCGGGGTCGGCTTCGGCGGCGCCAGGTTCTTCACCGGCGGCGGCGGCGTTTCCGGCGGCTTCGGCGGCGGCGGCGGCGGCGGGGGAGGCGGCGGCGGTGCGTCCACCAGGGTGACCATGATGTTGCGTTCCTTCTCCGCCACTGCCTTGGGCGCAACGGCTGGAATCAGCAGCAACATCAGCGCTGCAAGGTGCAGCGCGATTACGAAGGCAATACCGATGATGCGCGGCCAGCTGAGGCCGGAGGCGTCATCTTTGTCGTAATGCCGATGGATGACCAGTTGTTCCGTCATGCGCCAATGACTCGATTAATGGGGGGCGGATTTCGCTGTGGAGCGGAACCCAAGTTCACGCGGGGATGACACCGCAGGAACCTCCAAGCTTATACCAATCCCTGTTACCTGCACTACTTTCAGCACTGGTCGTCGGGGGCTTTTTTTGCGTGCTACTTCAGGTTGATGATCTTCTTGGCGTCTTCCGGCTTTTTGACGCCCTTGGCCAGTGCCTGCTGCGCGGCCTGCTTGGCTTCGGCAATGCGGCCTTCCGAATGCAGCACCTTGGCCAGGTTCAGATAGGTTTCGCCGTCCTTGGACAGCGGCGCGGCCTTCTGCCAGTTCTCGATCGCCTGCGGCAGCTGGTCGGTGTAGTAGTACGACTGCGCCAGGGCGAGGTAGGTCTGGTAGTCCGGCTTCAGAATGCCCTTCTGCATGCCTTCGTTGATGACCCCGATGACGTCCTTTTCGTGGCCCTCAGTGTTGGCGTAGATCGAGTACAGCTGCTTGTATTCCTTCTCGTCGGTCAGCTGACCGGCGGCACGCAGCTTGTCCATCACCGCTGCGGCCTTGTCCATCTGGTCGGCCTGCATGTACATGCTGGCCAGGTTGAGCTGGGTCTTCTTGTCGTTGGGCGACTTGGCGGCCAGCGCCTCGGCGGCCTTGACCGCCTCACCGGTCTGGCCGGCTTCGGCGTAGGACGCCATCAGCAGCTGGTTCCAGCTGTCCTTCGGCTCCGGCGAGGCGGCGATCGCCTGCTTCAGCACGGGGATCGCTTCCTGGTAGCGCTGCGCCTGGTACAGGGCCTGGCCCTTGAGGATCAGGTCCTCCGGACGGGTCGACTTGGACTCGGCGAGGAACTTGTCCAGCGAGGCCAGGCCTTCGGCGGTCTGGTCGTCCTGCAGCTGCAACTGCGCCAGCATCAGCATCGACTGGAAGTGGCCGTTGTTGTCCAGGCCGTTGAACTGGATCGCCTGCTTCAGGTACGCCTGCGCCGCCTTGCTGTCGTCGAGGTTGTAGGCGGCCTGCGCGGCCAGCTGCGCGGCCAGCGACTTGTCGTACTCGTTGGCGCCGCTGTTGGCCAGGATCTCATCGGCCTGGGTGCGCACCGATGCGTAGTCCTCGCCCTTGTTGTAGGTGTCGATCAGCTTCTGCAGCTTGCTGCCGAGCTTGGACGACGGCTTGCCGTTGGGCTCCTTGCGCTCGGCGTTGGGGAACAGCACCGCCGCCTTCTCGGTCTTCGCGTTGCGCGAGGAGCGGTGGTCGGAGCGATCGCTCTGCGCTGCGGCATCGGTCACCACCGCGCCACCGAGGGCACCTGCGATCACCAGGGACAACAACGCTTGCTTGCGGATGCGGAATTTCATGGGTCACCTCGGTGGAAACCGCCCGGAGCGGCACGGAAGACGGAGCGGCCATTCCTCGGCCGAGCCAGCAAACCTATCAGAAACCTGTACGCCGTGAAAACGTTTTTAGATGCGTTTTCCGTGACAGGCGCGGGGACGACGACCGACTCAGCCG
Source organism: Xanthomonas sp. F4 (assembly GCF_011761895.1). NCBI lineage: Bacteria > Pseudomonadati > Pseudomonadota > Gammaproteobacteria > Lysobacterales > Lysobacteraceae > Xanthomonas > Xanthomonas sp. F4. The sequence continues at coordinate 57,703 of NZ_JAASQX010000005.1, forward strand.
CACTTGGGCGTCCTGCCGGCGCTGCGCGCCTGCGCATACACCGGCTCGAGCGCGGCGACGTCGCGCTGCAGCTCGCCGATGCGTGCACTGGGATCGGGGTGGGTGGAGAGCCATTGCGGCGGACGGTCGCCGCCGGCGGCCATCATGTTCTTCCACAGATCCACCGCTTGCGCCGGATCGAACCCGGCCTGCGCCATCAGGCGCTGGCCGACGATGTCCGCCTCGGTTTCCTGCTGGCGCGAGCCCGGCAGCAGGAACAGCGTCTGTGCCGTCATGCCGCCGACCTGGCCGACGGTGTCGGCCGCGCCCTGGCCGTAGCGCGCGCCGGCCAGCGCGCCGATCACGCTCAGGCCCGCCTGCGCGCCGAGCTGGCGGGTGATGCGTTCTTCGTGGTGGCGCGAGATGACGTGGCCGATCTCGTGGCCGAGCACGGCGGCGAGCTGGTCCTGGTTCTTGGCCACGCTGAAGATGCCGCTGTTGACCCCGACCTTGCCGCCGGGCAGGGCGAACGCGTTGGGTTCCTTGTCGTTGAACAGCGCGGTTTCCCAGCCGGTGCCACGCCATTCGGCGGGCAACTGCGCGACCAGCGTGTTGACCACGCAGCGCACGTAGGCGTTGCGCTTGGGATCGGTGTCCAGCTGTTCCTTGGCCTTGGCTTCGGCGAACGCCTGCGCGCCCATCTGGTCGAGTTGTTGTTGCGAGATGCCGCCCACGACCTGGGTCCGCCCGGTTGGCGATGTCGTCGTCGCACACGCTGCCAGCAGCATCGCAAGCGACGCGCCAAGTACCACTTGCTTCATACGGTCCCCCCTCCTAACACGCGTCGCAGTGTGGGGGCCCGTGTCTTAACATTTCGTCAAACAAACCTTCAGGTTGCGCCAAACCAATAGAGGCCGGCGACCGCGAGGGCGTTGTTGAGCCCGTGCGCGGCGATCGGCGCCCACAAGGTGCCGGTGCGCTTGTACAGCCAGGCGAACGCCGCGCCCATGCCGCCATAGACCAGCCACAGCTGTGCGGTTGCGGCCAGGCTGTTGCCGGTGGTCCCCGGCACCTCGTGCACCAGGGCGAAGGCGGCGCCGCTGAGCAGCATGCCCAGCCGCGGCCGGCCGGCATCCCACAGCCGCCCGAACAGCACGCGACGGAACAGCAGTTCTTCGTAGGCTGGAGCGATCACCACCGCGAACACGATCAGGAACAACGGCATCTGCGCCATCGCCTCCTGCATCAGCGGCAGGTTGGTCGGCACCGGCTTGATGCCGATCTGCGCGGCCAGCGCGGAGATCACCGCGCTGCCGAAGAACACCCCGGCCGCGACCAGCAGCACCCAGCCCCAGGTCGACGGGAGGCGCGCGGCCTGCCACGAGGCGCGACGCTCGGCGGCGTTGGCCGGCCGCCGCAGGAAGTACAGCAGCAGCGCCGCGGACAGGGTGCTGACCAGGGCGATCAACAGCTGCGCCAGCGCGCCCGGCTGGCCGACCTGCTGCGCCACCAGCGCAGCCAGGCGATCGGCAGGGATGCCCTGCGCCTTCAACTCCATGGCCAGCTGGGCGCCGCGGATCACGCCCCACACCAGGCCGCACAGCACGCTCACCGCCAGCAGCACCACCGCCGCCAGCAGCACGTCGAGGAAAAAACCGAGAATCGGCCGGCGCGGGCGGGCCGGCGGCGTGGAAGGCAACGGCAGCGGGGGGACGGGCAACGGCGGTGCGGTCATCGCGATCCAGGGCGGAAGCGGGCGGAAGGCACAACGGGACGCCCGCCCCGGCGCAGGCCAGGGGCGGGAACCGCCGCGGTCAGATGTCGAGGTTGGCGACCTTCAGCGCGTTTTCCTCGATGAAGTCGCGGCGCGGTTCGACCACATCGCCCATCAAGGTGCTGAAGATCTGGTCGGCGGCGACCGCGTCCTCGATGCGCACCTGCAGCAGGCGGCGCGTGTCGGGGTTCACCGTGGTCTCCCACAGCTGCTCGGCGTTCATTTCGCCCAGGCCCTTGAAGCGCTGGATCTGGCGGCCCTTCTTGGCTTCTTCGAACAGCCAGGCATGCGCCTGGGCGAAGCTGCTGATGGCCTGGGCCTTGTTGCCGCGCACGATCTGCGCGCCCTCGCGCACCAGCCCATGTAGGGCCAGCGCGACCTCGCGCAGAGCCCGCAGTTCGCCGCTCTCGAAGGCGGCCATCGGCACCCAGCTGGTGAGTTCTTCGCCCATGTGGCGACGGATCACCTTCAACATCGCCGGCTTCTGCTCGTTGCCGCGTTCGAAGTGCAGCGCGTAGCGCGCCGAGCCCAGGCTGCCGCGGTTGAGCACCGCCTGCAGCGCGTCCAGGCTCGGATGCGCCTCGCCCTCGGCCTCAAGCTGGGCCACGTCCAGCGGCGGCAGGTCGATCAGCGCGGTCAGCAGCGCCGGGTCGTAGCGGTGCGCATTGCGCGCCACCGCTTCGTTGGCGCTGGCGAACAGCAGCAGCAACTTTTCCAGCGCCGCACCGGTGATCGGCGGCTCGTTGTTGGCCGGGACCAGCGCCGCGCCTTCGACCGCACTGCTGGCCAGATAGGCGTTGAGCGCGTTGTCGTCCTTCAGGTACAGCTCCTGCTTGCCCTGCTTGAGCCGGTACAGCGGCGGCAGGCCGATGTAGACGTAGCCGCGCTCGATCAGCTCCGGCATCTGCCGGTAGAAGAAGGTCAGCAGCAGGGTGCGGATGTGTGCGCCGTCGACGTCGGCGTCGGTCATGATGATGATGCGGTGGTAGCGCAGCTTGTCCGGGTTGTACTCGTCGCGGCCGATGCCGGTGCCCAGCGCGGTGATCAGCGTGCCGACCTGGTCGGAGGACAGCATGCGGTCGAAGCGCGCGCGCTCGACGTTGAGGATCTTGCCGCGCAGCGGCAGCACCGCCTGGTTCTTGCGGTTGCGGCCCTGCTTGGCCGAGCCGCCTGCCGAGTCGCCCTCGACGATGAACAGCTCCGACAGCGCCGGATCCTTTTCCTGGCAGTCGGCCAGCTTGCCGGGCAGGCCGGCGATGTCCAGCGCGCCCTTGCGACGGGTGAGGTCTCTTGCCTTGCGCGCGGCCTCGCGGGCGCGGGCGGCATCGACGATCTTGCCGGCGATGGCCTTGGCCTCGTTGGGGTTCTCCTGCAGGAACTCCTCCAGACGCGCACCGAAGGCGTTTTCCACCGCCGGGCGCACGTCGGAGCTGACCAGCTTTTCCTTGGTCTGGCTGGAGAAGCTCGGATCCGGCACCTTCACCGACAGCACCGCGATCATGCCTTCGCGCATGTCGTCGCCGGTCAGGTTGATCTTGGCCTGCTTGGCGATGCCGTTCTGCTCGATGTAGGTGTTGAGCACGCGGGTCAGCGCGCCGCGGAAGCCGGCCAGGTGGGTACCGCCGTCCTTCTGCGGGATGTTGTTGGTGAAGCAGTACATCGTCTCCTGGTAGGAGTCGGTCCACTGCAGCGCCACGTCCACGGTGATGCCGTTGTGCTCGCCGGTGACCGAGATCACGTTCGGGTGCAGCGGGGTCTTCAGCTGCGCCAGGTGCTCGACGAAACTGCGGATGCCGCCCTCGTAGTGGAAATCGTCGCGGCGGCCCTCTCCGCGCTCGTCGGCGAGCACGATCTTGACCCCGGAATTGAGGAAGGACAGCTCGCGCAGGCGCCGGGCCAGGATGTCGTAGTGGTACTCCACGTTGTTGTGGAAGGCCACCACCGAGGGCCAGAAGCGCACGGTGGTGCCGCGCTTGCTGGTTTCGCCCAGTTTCGCCAGCGGGGCCACGGCCGCGCCGTTGCTGAATTCCTGCTGGTAGTGGAAGCCACCCTGGAACACGTCCAACAGCAGCTTCTCCGACAGCGCATTGACCACGCTGACGCCCACGCCGTGCAGGCCGCCGGACACCTTGTAGCTGTTGTCGTCGAACTTGCCGCCGGCGTGCAGGACAGTCATCACCACCTCGGCGGCGGAGACCTCGCGGCCGAGCTTGGCGCTCATCTGCGCGTGCTTGCCGACCGGGATGCCGCGGCCATTGTCGGACACCGACACCGAACCGTCGGCGTGGATGGTCACCGCGACATGGTCGGCATGCCCGGCCAGGGCTTCGTCGATCGAGTTGTCGACGACCTCGAACACCATGTGATGCAGACCGGTGCCGTCATGGACGTCGCCGATGTACATGCCGGGCCGCTTGCGGACCGCCTCCAGGCCTTCCAGGGCGGTGATGCTGTTGGCGTCGTAGTTGCCGTTGCTGGGCGGGGTGTTCTGTTCGTCGGTCATGCGGGTGCCGTAGGCTCCACGAGGCGGCGAAGAGAGGCCGGGGCCGGTTCGCGCCGCTGGATAGGGGATTGGTGGAAATTATAGCAGCCCGGGCGGCTGCCCCCGTGGCGGCCTAGGAGGGAACCAGGATTTGTCCATGTTCCACGTGGAACCGCGCAATCGGCAGTCCGGCATCGGCCAGCGCTTGCGGGGTTTCGGTGGCGGTGACGAAGACCTGGGCGGGTCCGGCCCGCAGACGCTCCAGCACACGCCCCTGGTGGTGCCGGTCCAGTTCCGAAGCCAGATCGTCCAGGGCGATCACCGGCCATTCGCCGCGTTGCGCGGCATAGTCCTCGGCCTGCGCCAGCAGGCAGGCCAGCGCGGTGAGCTTGGCCTGGCCGCGGGAGAGGGCGTCGCGGCCGGGGATCTCGGAGAAGCTCAGACTCCAGTCGGCGCGGTGCGGGCCGGCCGAGGTGTAGCCGAGCTGCCGGTCGCGCTCGCGGTTGAGCAGCAGGGCATCGGCAAGCGAGACGTCCTGGCGGCGCCAGCCGGGCGCGAACTGCAGATGTGCGATTCCCAGCGTCGGCGCCAGCTCAGGGGCGAGGGCGAGCAGGCGCTGCAGCAGCCGGTCCAGGTAGTCCTGGCGGCGCGAGGTCAGCGGCTCGCCCGACTCGGCCAGTTCGTGGTCCCAGGCATCGAGCGCCGCGCCGCTGCCGCCGCTCTTGAGCAGGGCGTTGCGCTGCTTGAGCGCTCGCGCGTAGCGCCGCCACAGCGACAGGAAGTCAGGTTCCACGTGGAACAAGCCCCAATCGACGAAGCGGCGCCGCGGCTCGCCCCCCCCGCTGACCAGCAGATGGCTGCCCGGCTCGAAGGTGACCACCGCCAGCGCTGCGCACAACGTGCCGAGGTGGGCGATGTCCTGGCCGTCGAGGCGGCCACGCCACTCCTGACCGCTGTGACGCAGTCCGGCGCGGCGCCGACGTGTCGCACCGGCCTCGCCCGACTGCTCCTGCCATTCGACGAAGACGTCCAGCGCTTCCTGGCCTTGGCTGACCAGTCCGTCGCGCACCCGGCCACGGAAGCTCCGCCCATAGGCCATCAGGTGCATCGCCTCGAGAACCGTGGTCTTGCCGGCGCCGTTGTCGCCGGTGATCAGGTTCAGCCCGGGCGCAGGCGCCAGCTCGAGCGTCGCGAACCTGCGCAGATGGTGAAAATCGAGGCGGGAGACGTGCATGCGGGAATGGAGGCGAAAGCGCTCGCGCCGGGCGCACGCAGATCGGGGTCAGGGGGAGGGCGGCAGCATACCCAAAACGGCTGGTTGGCGTTGTGCAGCCGGTGCGCCGGGCACCAGCTCGCAGTGCGATGGACCGGAATGCTTCGGGCTGACGCCGGAGACTTGTCGGCCGAACTGCGGAAGGGAGATCGAGCAGGGCGCAATTGGAGCAGGCGAAAACGTCGCTATTCGCTCTGTTTGCCGGCGGACCGACAAAGGAGCTTGCTTCCCATGTCGGCGCAGTTGGTCCTGAGCTCGCGCAGCCAGGCGTAGCAGCGCCTCCGTACCTGCCGCCACGATGAGGGGGCCGCACGTCAGGTTGCGTCGATGTGTGATCTCGGCGCTCGGACCCATCCGCCCACAGAAAAAGAAAACCCGGCACAAGGCCGGGTCGCTTTCCGCGCGTGTTCCACGTGGAACACGAAGCGAAACGTCAGAGACGCAGCGGCATCACCACGTGACGCGAGCGGGCACTGCTGGCTTCGCGCACCAGCGCGGACGAGTTGGCGTCGCGCAGCTGGATCACCACGAACTCCTCGCGCAGTGCGGACAGGGCATCGAGCAGGTAGTTCACGTTGAAGCCGATCGCCAGGTCGCTGACCTTGGTGTCGGCTTCGACTTCTTCCTGCGCTTCTTCCTGTTCGGGGTTATGCGCGCTGATCTTCAGCTGGCCCGGCGAGACTTCCACGCGCACGCCGCGGTACTTCTCGTTGGACAGGATCGCCGCACGCTGCAGCGCCGCGCGCAGGATCTCGCGATCCAGCTTGACCTCGCGGTCGGCACCGATCGGAATCACCGCTTCGTAATCGGGGAAGCGGCCGTCGATCAGCTTGGAGGTGAACGTGACATCGTCGCGCTTGACCCGTACGTGTGCGCGGCCGACTTCCAGCTCGACTTCGCGCTCGCCGCCTTCCAGCAGGCGCTGCAGTTCGGTCACGCCCTTGCGCGGCACGATGATCTGGCGCTTGGCGCCGCCGGCGTTCTCCAGTTCGGTCTCGCACAGCGCCAGGCGATGGCCATCGGTGGCCACACAGCGCAGGGTCTGGTTGTGCAGGTCGAACAGTAGGCCGTTGAGGTAGTAGCGCACGTCCTGCTGCGCCATCGCGAACGCGGTGCGCTCGATCAGTTCCTTCAACGCCGCTTCCGGCACCACCACTCGTTCGGTGGCTTCCACTTCGTCGACCGACGGGAAGTCGTTGGCAGGCAGCGTGGCCAGGGTGAAGCGGCTACGCCCGGCCTGCACGGTGATCTTGTCGCCGGATTGGGACACGGTGACCTTACTGCCGTCGGGCAGGGCGCGCACGATCTCGAACAGCTTGCGCGCCGGGATCGTGGTTTCGCCGTCCTGGGCATCGTCGACCGCAATGCGCGAGACCATTTCCACTTCCAGATCGGTACCGGTCAGCGACAGCTGCCCGCCCTGCACCTGCACCAGGAAGTTGGCCAGAACCGGCAAGGTCTGGCGGCGTTCGACCACATTGACGACTTGCGCCAATGGCTTGAGGAAGGCTTCGCGCTGCAGTGTGAAACGCATGTGGTTCCGTGCCCCTATGCTTTAAAAGATGTGGAATAAATCAAAAGCTTGGTGGTGATGGTAGAGCGAAATTCGGTGCAAATGTAGCTCAACCCACTGAAAACAAAAGATTTTTCACGCCCTCAATCCCGTGTACTACTGCCCCGGAACTGGTGGGGAAACCTGTGGGTAGTTTTGCCGTCGCCGCCGCGTCGCGCTTTATCCACAGTTTCTCCCGGATTTGTCGCGAAGTCATGCACCGATTTATCAAGCGGCCCCCCGGTAGTCCCGCCTGGGCTCACTCGCTGAGCTTGCGGATCAGCTTGTCCCAGTCCTCGCGCAGCTTGCCGTCGGTCTCCATCAGGTGCTTGATCTGCCGGCAGGCGTGCAGCACGGTGGTGTGGTCGCGCCCGGCGAACGCGTCGCCGATCTCCGGCAGGCTGTGTTCGGTCAGTTCCTTGGTCAGCGCCATCGCCACCTGCCGCGGCCGCGCCAGCGAGCGCGTGCGCCGCTTGGACAGCAGATCCTTGATCTGCAGGCCGTAGTAGTCGGCCACGGTCTTCTGGATGTTGGGGATGCCGATCGCATGCTGCTGCGCGCGCAGCAGGTCGCGCAGGGTCTCCTGGGCGAACTCGGTGGTGATCGCGCGGCCAGTGAAATTGGCGCGCGCCGCCAGCGTGTTGAGCGCGCCTTCCAGATCGCGCACGTTCGAGCGCATCTTCTTGGCGATCAGGAACGCCACGTCGTCGGGGATCTCCGCGCCGCGCTCGCGCGCCTTGGCCAGCACGATCGCCGCGCGGGTCTCGAAATCGGGCGGATCGATCGCCACCGACAGGCCCCAGGCCAGGCGCGACTTCAGCCGCGGCTCCAGCCCTTCGACCTCGCGCGGATAGCGGTCGCAGGTCAGGATGATCTGCTGGCGGCCATCGAACAACGCGTTGAAGGTGTGGAAGAACTCTTCCTGGGTGCGGTCCTTGCCGGCGAAGAACTGGATGTCGTCGATCAGCAGCGCGTCCACCTGCTGGAACTGGCGCTTGAACTGGTCCATGGTCTTGTCCTGCAGCGCGCGGATCATCGCGCTGAAGAACTGTTCCGAGCGCAGGTACATCACCCGCGCATTCGGATTCTGCTCGCGCATGGCGTTGCCGGCGGCGAACATCAGGTGGGTCTTGCCCAGGCCGGTGCCGCCGTACAGCAGCAGCGGGTTGTGTGCGCGGTCGCCGGGCTTCTGCGCGGCCTGCACCGCCGCGGCCAGGCCGAGCTGGTTGCTGCGCCCTTCGACGAAGTTGGCGAAGGTGTAGTGCGAATCGAGGTTGCCGGCGAACGGCTCCAGCAACGGAGGTGCCGGCGTGCGTGCGGCCGCGCTCTCGCTGGGCGGTGCGGCAGCCGGTTCCGGCGCGCGCGGGCGCGAACCGACCTGCAACAGCACCTCGCCGCTGCCGGCGAAATAGGTCAGCAGCTCGCGGATGCGCGGCAGGTAGCGCTCGCGCACCTGCTCGACGATGAAGGCGTTCGGGGCGTACAGCACCATGCTGTTGTCATGGCGCTGTTCGGCTTGCAGCGGTTTCAACCAAGTGTGAACGTCCTCGGCTGGAAATTCGGCTTCCAGACGTTCCAGGCAACGGGGCCAAGCATCCATCAGATCTAAATTCGTCGATAGACCGGGCATGAAGGGCGCGCTCGGGCGCGGCGCATTCGGCCGGTGGGAGAGGAAAGCGGATGGATCAGACTACCACCGGCGCGCAGGGTCGGGAATGGTTTTCCCACGGCTATTCACAGATCCATCCACAGGCCGGGTGCTGCCGTCCTCTCCCGCGGTCAATACAGGGAGTTGACCGCGGCGTGAGTGGTCCTATAGAATTTCCGGTTCTTTCCGCCCCATTCAGATCAGAGCGCCCCGATGGCCACCAAGCGCACCTTCCAGCCCAGCAACCTCAAGCGCAAGCGCGACCACGGCTTCCGTGCCCGTATGGCCACCGCCGACGGCCGCAAGATCCTGGCCCGTCGCCGCGCCAAGGGCCGCAAGCGCCTGAGCGCTTGATTGCTTCGCCGCCCCAGGCGGCGCCTGCAATCCGGACCGTGAATCATCCCGACCCGCGTAGGCGATTTCCTCGCTCTGCGCGGGTTCGCACGTCTGCGGAATACCGCGTCGTGTTCGATGCCGCGCGCCGCTGTTCCGAGCCGCTGATGAGCCTGCACTGGCGCAGTGCGCCGCACCCGGCGCGGCTGGGTCTTGCAGTGTCGCGCAAGGTCGACAAGCGCGCGGTCGTGCGCAATCGCATCAAGCGCGTGCTGCGCGAGGCCACGCGGCAGCTGTTGCCGTGGCTGGCGCCTGGCGATTACGTGGTGGTGGCGCGCAGCGCCGCCGCCCAGGCCAGCGGCGATCAACTGCGCCAGGCCTATCTCCGCCTGCTGCGTCGCGCCGGCGCATTGCCGGCCCCGGCCGCGGACGGCACAATGCCGCCGCCCGATCGTCCTTCTTCCCCCACATCCACGTCAGAACCTGCTTCTGGCTGAGCCGAGCTTGCCTGTCCGATGAACCAGACCCGCCTTTTCCTGATTTTCGCCTGGCTGATGGTCGCGGCGCTGTTGTGGATGGAATGGAACAAGGAACACGCGCCGAACGCCAACGCGGCGACGGTCGCGGCGGCGACCACGGTGCCGCCGGCGCAGGACGCCGATGCCGGCGCCACGCATGCGCCGGCCGTTCCGCAGGCCACGGTGCCCGGCACCGCGCCGGCCAGCACCACGCCCGAGACCGCTGCCGCCAGCGCCGCGCCGCGGGTCACCGTCACCACCGACGTGCTGCGTCTGACCCTGGACGGCCGCAGCGTGTTCGACGCCGACCTGCTGCTGTTCCCGCAGACCAAGCAGCCCGGCAGCCCGCCGGTGCAGCTGCTGACCGAGGATGCGGCGCATCCGTACACCGCCACCAGCGGCTGGGTCGGCGAGCGCAATTCGCCGTCGCCGGGCCCGGGCGGTTTCCGCCCCGAGCAGCCGGGCAAGGACTACGTGCTGGCCAAGGGCCAGGACAGCCTGCAGGTGCCGTTCGTGTGGAACGGCCCGGACGGCGTCACGATCCGTCGCATCTACACCCTGCAGCGCGGCCACTACGCCGTGCAGGTGCGCGACGAGGTCGTCAACCACGGCAGCAAGCCCTGGCAGGGCTACGTGTTCCGCAAGCTGAGCCGGGTGCCGACCATCGTCAGCCGCGGCATGACCAATCCGGATTCCTTCAGCTTCAACGGCGCCACCTGGTTCAGCCCGGCTGATGGCTACCAGCGTCGTGCGTTCAAGGACTACCTGGAAGACGGCCCGCTCAACCAGACCATCTCCGGTGGCTGGATCGCGCTGCTGCAGCACCACTTCTTCACCGGCTGGATTCCGCAGGCCGACCAGCAGGCGCTGTACGTGCTGTCCAACGACGGCCCGCGGCATGTGATCGAAGCGCGCGGCCCGGGCTTCACCGTGGCGCCGGGCGCCACCGCCAGCACCGAGGCGCGGCTGTGGGTCGGCCCGAAGCTGGTCAGCCAGATCGCCAAGGAGAACGTGCGCGGCCTCGACCGCGTGGTCGACTACAGCCGTTTCTCGCTGATGGCGCTGCTCGGCCAGGGTCTGTTCTGGATCCTCAGCCACCTGCACAACCTGCTCGGCAACTGGGGCTGGTCGATCGTCGGTCTGGTGGTGCTGCTGAAGCTGATGCTGTACCCGCTGTCGGCCGCGCAGTACAAGAGCATGGCCAAGATGCGCAAGTTCCAGCCGCGCATCCAGCAGCTCAAGGAGCGCTACGGCGACGACAAGCAGAAGTTCCAGACGGCGATGATGGAGCTGTACAAGAAGGAGAAGATCAACCCGATGGGCGGCTGCCTGCCGGTGCTGATCCAGATGCCGATCTTCTTCGCGCTGTACTGGGTGCTGGTGGAGTCGGTGGAACTGCGTCAGGCGCCGTGGTTCGCCTGGATCCAGGACCTGACCGCGCGCGATCCGTACTTCATCCTGCCGGTGATCAACGTGGCGGTGATGTGGCTGACGCAGAAGCTGACGCCGTCGCCGGGCATGGATCCGGTGCAGGCCAAGATGATGCAGTTCATGCCGCTGGTGTTCGGCGTGATGATGGCCTTCGTGCCGTCGGGTCTGGTGCTGTACTGGGTCACCAACGGTTCGCTGGGTCTGCTGCAGCAGTGGTGGATGACCAAGCGCCACGGCGAACCGGCGACCGCCGGCGGTGGTGGCGGTGGCGGCGGTGGCGGCAAGCCAACGGTCAAGACGAAGAAGTAAACACGACAACGCCCGCCTTCCGGCGGGCGTTGCGCATGCGGCCGGGGAAGGCGCCGGCACATGCGTTTTCCGCATCGCCTTGCTCGCGAGTCCGTGGTCATGCGCAAGCGCCGTCGTCCGTTGTCGCCGTCCATGGCCGTGATCGGCCTGCTCGTGTTGGCCCTGGCCGCCTGCCAGCGCCAGCCTGCGAGCAGCGAGGCCACTGCCGCCAAGCCCGCGGCGCCCGCCCCGACGATCGCCATCCCCGGCTCGCCGGCGTTGCAGTCCCAGGCGACGGCGCTGCTGCAAGGCCTGCAGGCGCAGCTGGCGGCGCAGCGCAAGATCATCGTGCTGCTGGCCGACGAGGCCAAGCAGTCGCCGGCCGACCGGCAAACCTCCAGCAGCGTCGGCCAGCAGCTGTTCCACGAGGGCCTGGAGCGCCGCGAGGCGCTGGCCAAGCAGTTCGATGCGCTGCTGGCGCTGCCGAACCCGCAGCGCTTCGCCGCGGTCGGCAGCCTGCTGGACTACGTCGAATCGGCGCCGGACCTGTACGACGCCGACCGCCTGGCGTTCCGCGAGGTCCTCGCCGACTGGCAGCTGCGCATCGGCAAGGACTCCTCGCTGCCGGCGATCAAGCTGCACCAGCGCATCGGCGAGGACCTGGAAGCGCTCGACGAGATCGAGCGCACCTACAACCGCGAGATCACCGCGATCTTCAGCCGCTTCGACCGCACCCGCGCGATCGTGCAGAAGCGCGAGAAGTGGGAGGACTACGTCGCCCACCTCGGCACGCTGTACACGCGCGAGGCGATCCTGCGCGACTACGGCGTGATCACCCCGTATCCGATGTCGATGAAGGACAGCGACCGCGAGGTGTTCGGCCGCGACCTGCCGCCCAAGACCGTGGTGCTGAGTTTCGACGACGGCCCGCATCGCGAGTACACCGACGAGATCGTGGCCATCCTCAAGCGCTACGACGTGCCGGCCACGTTCTTCGAAGTCGGCCGCAACCTGGGCAAGCTCGAAGCGGACGGCAAGGTCGATCTGTCGCCGCTGGCCAGCGTCAGCCGCAGCCTGATGGAGCAGGGCTACACCGTCGGCAACCACAGCCTGACCCACGCGCAACTGTCCAAGGAAACCGGCGCCGCGCTGCGCAGCCAGATCCTCGACACCGACCGCATGCTGCGCGCGGTCGACGCCAAGCGTGCGCCGCTGTTCCGCTTCCCCTACGGCGCGCGCAACGCCGAGGGCATGCAGATCCTCGGCGAGGCCGGCCTGAAGTCGGTGATGTGGAACGTGGATTCGCTGGACTGGGCCGATCCGGTGCCCGAATCCATCGTGCAGCGCGTGCTCGAGCAGGTCGGTCGCGAGCAGCGCGGCATCCTGCTGTTCCACGACATCCACGAACGCACGGTCAAGGCGCTGCCGCAGATCCTGGACCGGCTCAGCGCCGACGGCTACCAGTTCGCCGCCTGGAACGGGCGCGACTTCAGCGTGGCGCGCGCGGCCAGCAACGCCGCCGCACCGGCGGTGACCAGCGGCTACGACAAGTCCTGGGCCATCGTGATCGGCATCGACGACTACGCGCACTGGCCCAAGCTGCAATACGCGGCCAACGACGCGCAGGCCATCGCGCAGACGCTGACCGGCAGCTTCGGTTTCCCGTCGTCGCAGGTGATCGTGCTGAAGAACCAGGAGGCCACCCGCAACAACATCCTGGCCGCCTTCCATGACCGCCTGGCGCATGGCGGCGTTGGCAAGAACGACCGCGTGTTCGTGTTCTTCGCCGGCCATGGCGCAACGCGCAAGCTGGCCTCCGGACGCGACCTCGGCTACATCGTGCCCGCCGACTCGGATCCGGCGCAGTTCGCCACCGACGCGATTCCGATGACCGAGATCCAGGACATCGCCGAAAGCCTGGAAGCCAAGCACGTGCTGTTCGTGATGGACGCGTGCTACAGCGGCCTGGGCCTGACCCGCGGCGGTGGCACCAGCGCCTACCTGCGCGAGAACGCGCGGCGCATCGCCCGGCAGATGCTCACCGCCGGCGGCGCCGACCAGCAGGTCGCCGATAGCGGCCCCAACGGCCATTCGGTGTTCACCTGGGTGCTGCTGCAGGCGCTGTCGGGCAAGGCCGACCTCAACGGCGATGGCCTGATCACCGGCACCGAACTGGCCGCGTACGTGGCGCCGGCGGTGTCGAGCATCTCGCAGCAGACGCCCGCGTTCGGCAGCCTGCCCGGTTCGCAGGGCGGCGAGTTCGTGCTGCAGGTGCCGGAGGGCGAAGAGTTCCTCACCTCCAGCACGCAGCAACTGTCCTCGGCGGCGATCGCGATGAACGATCGCGTCGATGCGGCCGCGCCGGCGTCGACCGCGACGCCGAACGCCAGCACCAGCAGCGCCGCCGCGCCGGCCGCCCCGTCCAAGCCGGCAGTGGTGGTCAAGGACCTGCAGGGCGGCGAACGGCCGCTGGCGGTGCCGGTGGCGGCCGGTCCAGTGTCAGATCGGCAGCGTGCGCAGCGCGCCAACGACCGCGGCCTGCAGCTGTACAAGGAGAAGCGCTACGACGAGGCCGAAGCGCAGTTCACCGAGGCGCTGAAGCTGCGCCCGGACTTCGCGCTGGCGGCCAACAATCTCGGCTTCATCTACTATCGCCAGGGCAAGTTCGCGCAGGCCGTGCGCTGGCTGGAGAACACGCTGAAGATCGATCCCTCGCGCGCGGTGGCCTACGTCAACCTGGGCGACGCCTACCGCCAGTTGGGCGATGCGACCAAGGCCAAGCGCGCCTTCGAGACCTACCTGGAACTGCAACCCAACGGCGCGTCGGCGGCTTACGTGCGCGGCCAGTTGCAGACGCTGTAATCCACCGCGCTATCGACCTGCTGCCTCCGCCATGCCGTCTCCCGCCATCGCCACCATCGCCGCCATCGCCACCGCTCCTGGTGCGGGCGGTGTCGGCGTGGTCCGCGTGTCCGGTCCGGCGGCCGCGGCCATCGCCGATGGGCTTGGCCTGGGCGCCTTGATGCCACGCAGCGCGCGCTACGCGCGCTTTCGCGACGCGCACGGCGAGATCGTGGACGACGGCATCGCGCTGTGGTTTCCGGGGCCGCGCAGCTTCACCGGCGAAGACGTGCTGGAACTGCAGGCGCACGGCAGCCCGGTGCTGCTGCGGCACCTGGTGGCGCGCTGCTGCGAACTCGGCGCGCGGCCAGCGCGCCCAGGCGAGTTCAGCGAGCGCGCCTTCCTCAACCGCAAGCTCGACCTGGCCCAGGCCGAGGCGATCGCCGACCTGATCGCTGCCGGCGACCTGCGTGCGGCACGCGCGGCACGACGCTCGCTGGACGGGGTGTTCTCGCGTCGCGTCGACGAGCTGGCCGAACAGCTGATCCGCCTGCGTATCCACATCGAGGCGGCGATCGATTTCGCCGACGAGGCGCTGGACACGCTGGGCGGCGAGCAGGTCCGCGCCGGCCTGGCGCAGGCGCGCGCGGACCTGGCGCAACTGCGTGCCGACGCCGAACGCGGCCGGCGCCTGCGCGATGGCCTGCACGCGGTGCTGGTCGGCCCGCCGAACGCCGGCAAGAGTTCCCTGCTCAACGCGCTGGCCGGCAGCGATCGCGCCATCGTCACCGACATCGCCGGCACGACCCGCGACACCTTGCACGAGACCGTGCGCCTGGACGGCGTGGAACTGACCCTGGTCGACACCGCCGGCCTGCGCGAGGGTGGCGATGCGATCGAGCGCGAGGGCATGCGCCGCGCGCGCCAGGAACTGCAGCGCGCCGACCTGGCGCTGATCGTGCTCGATGCGCGCGAGGCCGAGGCCGGCCATGCGGCGATCGCCGACGCCATCGCCGACGTGCCGCAGCGCCTGTGGATCCACAACAAGAGCGACCTGCTCGCCACCGTGCCCGTGGCCAGCGCCGAGCGCGTCTATGTCTCCGCCGCGACCGGGAGCGGCCTGGAGCAACTGCATGCGCAGCTGCGTGCGATCGCCGGCGCCGTGGCCGGCGAGGGCAGCGACGGCGAGTTCTCCGCGCGCGCCCGCCACGTCGATGCGCTGCAGCGTGCCGCGACTCATGCCGATGCGGCGGCGGCCGAACTGCAGCACGAACGCCTGGAACTGGCCGCCGAGGAACTGCGCCTGGCCCATGCCGCGCTCGGCGAGATCGTCGGCACGCTCAGCGCCGACGACCTGCTCGGGCGGATCTTCTCCAGCTTCTGCATCGGCAAGTAGCGCGCACCTGCGTGCGCGCGCCGCCGAATTCGCTTACGGCTTCAACGCCGCCAATTGCGTCCGCTGATCCTGCAGCCACTGTTCGAACGGCAGCGGCGCCTGCCCGGTCAGCGCCTGGTAGTCGCCGGTGACGGTGGCGACGCGACCGGCGGCGGTGTTGGTGTCGAACGAGGCATAGATGCGTGCGACCGGCTCGGGCAGGCCGGCGCCGACCATGCCCTGCACCAGGCCCTCGACCGGTACCGGCACCACCTGGATCTGTACGTCCAGCACCTGCGCGACCAGCGCGGCGATGTCGGCGGTGGTGTAGGCGCGCGCACCGCTGAGGGTGAGCGTGCGCTTGCCGTCGCCGCTGGCCAGGGCGACCGCGGCGGCGCGGGCCAGGTCGTCGCGGGCGATGTGGGCGATGCCGCCGTCGCCGGCCGCGCTGTACCAGTGGCCCGAGGCCAGCACCGGCGGCAGGCTCATGAACAGGTTCTCGAAGTACCAGTGGTTGCGCAGTACGGTCCAGGCGGGCAGGGCGCTGGCGGCCAGGCTGTCCTCGGTGCCGGCGTGATCGGCAGCCAGCAGCAGCGGCGAGTCGTGCGGTTCCGGGCACGACGTGTAGACCAGGTGGCCGACGCCGGCGCGTTCGGCGGCGGCGATCGCGGCCTGGTGCTGCTGCAGGCGGTGGCCGGCGCGGTCGAGCGCGTCGGTGCTGATCAGCAACACACGGCCGGCGCCACGGAACGCGGTGTCGAGCGAGGTGGCGTCGTCGAAATCGCCGTGGCGCACGTCGACGCCGCGCGCGGCCCAGGCGGCCAGGCGTTCGGGCTGGCGGGTCATCGCCACGACCCGCGACGGCGCCACCTTGAGGGTGTCGAGCAGGTGCGCGAGCACGCGCTGGCCGAACTGGCCGCCAGCGCCGGTGACGAGCAGGGAATCGGAAGATGCGGACATGACAGGTCTCCTGAGGAAAGGGAGGCGTCGCAGGACGCCATGGTCTGGAAAAGGAACCTGGTCTATCCTAGAGACCTTGGCCGGGCTGTAAAGACGGCACTTTTTCCGCCCCTGATTACCTCGAGGTAACCACCATGGATCGCGTCTTGCCGTCGGTCGCCGCCGTCGACGGATTGATGAGCCAGCAACTGCAGGACCACCAGCGCGCCGGCATGGCCATCGACCAGTGCCCGGTGCGCGACGTGCTGGCGCAGATCGGCGACAAGTGGAGCACCCTGTTCGTGATGCTGCTGGCCGAACGCCCGCACCGCTTTGGCGAACTGCGCCGCGCGGTGCCGGACATCTCCCAGCGCATGCTCACTCAGACCCTGCGCGACCTGCAGCGCGAAGGGCTGGTCGCTCGCGAGGTGCTGCCGACGGTGCCGCCTGGGGTGGAGTATCGGCTTACCCCGCTAGGGCAGTCGCTGAGCGTGGTGCTGGCGCCGCTGGTGCGTTGGGCCGCCGACCATCACGCGCAGATCCGCGGCGCGCGCGCCGCGTTCGAAGCAGACGCACCGGCGCGAGGATCGAGCGCGGCGTTTGCCTGAGCGCATTCGGCACGGTTACCGGAACTCCCGATGACGGTGGACGTCCCGCGTGTGGAAGCGGCTTCGGGGCGGCTCTAACCAACGACGAAAGGCCATCTGTAGGAGCGGCTTCAGCCGCGACGGGCATTCCCGGTAACGCCTGTCGCGGCTGAAGCCGCTCCTACAGACATTCCCGCATCACCTGCGACATTGCGCAGACCGCAAGCCCGCGGCCCCGAGGGTTCGTGGGCTTGCGCGGATCAGCCCTCCGCAACCACCCGCGCGCTATAGCTGTCGCCATCGCGCTGCACCCGCACCGGTCCGCCGAACACCGCCGACAGCGGCGCATCGGCCAGAAGTTCCTCGCGCGTGCCGTCGGCGTACACCTGGCCCTCGCGCAGCAGGATCACCCGCGCGATCTCCGGCACGATCTCCTCGATGTGGTGGGTGACCAGCACCAGGGTGATGCCCTGGCGGGCGAGGTCGCGCATCGTTGCCAGCAGGTGCTCGCGTGCGATCAGATCCAGGCCGGTGCTGGGTTCGTCCAGCAGCAACGCCTGCGGCCGGTTGACCAGGGCGCGCGCGATCAGCACGCGGCGGGTCTCGCCGGCCGACAGCTCGGCGTAGGCGCGCCGCAACAGCGGCAGCGCGTGCGCGGCCTGCAGCGCCTCGCGCGCCCGCGCCCGCATCGCGTCGGTCACCTCGCGGTGCGGCGGCACCACATAGCTGGCGAAGAATCCGGACAGCACCGCACTTTCTACGTCCAACCCGGGCATGTCGGCGAGATTGACGCTGAGGTCGCCGCTGACGATGCCCAACTGGCTGCGCAGCCGATCCACCTGCCAGCGGCTCTGCCCGAGCACCCGCACCGCCGGTTCTTCGCCGGCGCGGGCTAGCGGGTACAGCTCGCGGGTGATCAGTTTGATGAACGAGGATTTGCCGCAGCCGTTCGGGCCGAGGATGGCGGTGTGCTGGCCGAGCGCGATGCGCAGGCTCAGCGCGTGCAGCACGCGGACCTGGCCGCGGATCACGCTGGCGCGGTCCAGTTCGATCAACGGCGCGGCCGCTGGCACGGGGGTTGCTTGGGAAGAGGCGGCTGACATGGAACCGACACCGTTCTGTGACCGGAAGCGCTTGGCGGCTGAATACCATACGCGAGCGCCGGGTGAAGTTTGCCCGCACAACCCCCATCATGTCGTCATCCCCTCACGCCGTCTTACGCTCTGGAGCTTCTGGCAATGTTCGACGCGATCCTCGACTTCCTTGGCAACGGCCTGCTCGGCGTCGGCTGGTGGGGCATGCTCGCCGTGCTGCTGCTGTTCACCCAGCTCACCATCTTCGCGGTGACCCTGTACCTGCACCGCAGCCAGGCGCATCGCGGCGTGGATTTCCATCCGCTGCTGTCGCACTTCTTCCGCTTCTGGACCTGGTTCACCACCTCGATGATCACCAAGGAGTGGGTGGCGATCCATCGCAAGCACCACGCCAAGGTCGAGACCGAGGAAGACCCGCACAGCCCGCAGACCAAGGGCATCGCCCGCGTGTTCTGGCGCGGCGTGGAGCTGTACCGCGAAGCGCGCACCCAGCGCGGCGACATCGAGCAGTACGGCAAGGGCGCGCCGGACGACTGGATCGAGCGGCACCTGTACACCCCGTACGCCAATCTGGGGCCGGTGGCGCTGTTCGCGTTCAACTTCGCGCTGTTCGGCCTGCCCGGCATCGCGCTGTGGGCGCTGCAGATGGCCTGGATTCCGTTCTGGGCCGCTGGCGTGATCAATGGCCTGGGCCACTGGTGGGGCTACCGCAACTTCGAGTCCGCCGACACCTCGACCAATCTCACGCCGTGGGCGCTGTGGATCGGCGGCGAAGAACTGCACAACAACCACCATGCCTTCCCGAGCTCGGCGCGCTTCTCGATGCGTCGCTGGGAACTGGACATCGGCTGGATCGCGATCCGCGCACTGGCCGCCTTGCGCCTGGCCAAGATCCTGCGCGTGGCGCCGACCCTGGACGTGCGCCCGAACATCGCCGTGCCCGACGCCGACACCCTGCGCGCGCTGCTGTCGCACCGCTTCCAGGCGATGACCGATTACCAGCGCAACGTGTTCACCCCCGCGCTGAAGGAAGAAGCCGCGCAGGCCGGCGCCAAGCTGCGCAAGCTGCTGCCGCGGCGCCTGCGCAAGGGCCTGGTCGACGACGGCCGCTGGCTCAAGCCCGACGCCCGCGAACAACTGCAGCACTGGGTGGCGCAGCGCCCGCGCATGCGCACGCTGGTCGAGCACCGCGCACGCCTGGCGGCCCTGCTGGAAGCCCGCACCCACGACGCCAGCGAACGCCTCAAGCACTTGCAGGCTTGGTGCCACGACGCCGAAGCCAGCGGCATCGCCGCGCTGCAGGCGTACGCGGCGCGACTGAAGGGCTACGCCCTGGCATGAGTCGCGGCGCAATGCCTACTCAGCCGAACGAACGCCGCCTCGCGCGGCGTTCGTCGTTGAGGGCCGGGCTGGCGGCGGGCATCGCCTGCGTCCTCTTCGCCGGCAGCGTCGCCAACGCCGAGGCGCAGGCCATCGACAGTACCGCCAGCTACCTGCAGCGCATGGACCGTGACGGCGACGGCCGCGTCAGCCTGGACGAATACCTGGCCTGGATGAGCTACGCCTTCGACGCGCGCGACCTCGACCACGACGGCGTGCTCAGCCCCGCCGAACTGCCCGGCGGCCGCGGCCCGCCGATCACCCGCGCGCAACACATCGCCACCCTGACCGCCCGTTTCCGCAAGCAGGACACCAACGGCGATGGCTACCTCAGCGCGCGGGAGCTGGCGGCGCCGCCGCAGTGAGCAAGGCCGTGTCGCCACACGCGCTGTGCGTTCCGTCGCGCAGCGCGCGGAGTGTCTGCTCAACAATCCCCAGCTTCAGCAGAAGCGCACCTCGCGCCCGCTAAGCTTGTCCATCTACCTGCGACATTCGACGAACCCATGCCCGAACTCCCCGAAGTCGAAACCACCCGGCGCGGCCTGGAGCCGCATCTGTCGGGGCGGCGCATCCATGGGGTGATCCTGCGGCGGCCGGATCTGCGCTGGCCGATTCCACCGGAGGTGGCGGAGCAGTTGCCGGGGCAGCGCATCGACGGCATTCGCCGGCGTGCCAAGTATCTGTTGCTGGATACCGCGGTCGGCAGTGCGCTGCTGCATCTGGGCATGTCCGGCAGCCTGCGCGTGCTGCCCGGCGACACGCCACCGCGGGCGCACGACCACGTCGACATCAGCCTGGAAGACGGCCGCGTGCTGCGCTTCAACGACCCGCGCCGGTTCGGCTGCCTGCTGTGGCAGGCGCCGGGCGAGACCCATCCCTTGCTCGCCGAACTGGGGCCGGAGCCGCTGTCGGATGCGTTCGACGGCGATCATCTGTTCCGGCTCAGCCGCGGCCGCACCGCGCCGGTCAAGACCTTCCTGATGGATCAGCGCATCGTGGTCGGGGTGGGCAACATCTACGCCGCCGAGAGCCTGTTCCAGGCCGGCATCAGTCCGCTGCGCGAAGCCGGCGAGGTCTCGCGTGCCCGCTATGCGCGTCTTGCCGAGGCCGCCAAGGCGATCCTGGGCTATGCGATCCAGCGCGGCGGCACCACCCTGCGCGATTTCATCAGCCCGGACGGGGCGCCGGGCTACTTCGAGCAGGAACTGTCGGTCTATGGCCGCGAGGGCGAGGCCTGCAAGCGCTGCGGGCGCACGCTGCGCCATGCCAGCATCGGTCAGCGCGCCAGTGTCTGGTGCAGCCACTGCCAGCGCTGAGCGATGAGCCTGACGCAGGCGGTTCGGCGCCTGCGGAGCACCTCCAACAACGCGGTTTTGTGGCGGCGCAGCGAGCCATGCCGTCGCGACCGTGAGGGCGATTTCGGCCACGACATACATTCGCGGTAACGCGTCGGCTCAAGCGCCTCTATCAGTGGCTTTCTCGCGTTAGTAGACGCTCCCCTAGACGCCTTGCCCGCTCCCCGCGTTGTCGCCGCCGACGCGGTTGGGTGGGAAAGCTATATCGCCAGCAGCAGTGCGTCGGCTCCGGCGCGTCTGCGCCTGGGATGCATCCGGTGAGCCCATCACCGCCGCCTTCGGCGCCGCTTGTCTATCATGGGCATCCTCTTTCGTTTCGGTCCGGCCATGCAACGACGCGATTTCCTCAAGAACGCCGCCGCCGCCTTCGCCGCCATGGGCTTGCCGGCGATGCCGATGCTCGGCCAGGCCGCTCCTGCGGTGGGCCTGCGCCGCCTGGGCAAGCCGCAACCGTTCGACTACGCCTGGCTCAAGGGCCACGCGCGGGCCATGGCCGATGCGCCGTACCAGAGCCACAAGCGGGTGCTGCCGGCGCCGGTGGAGGCGTTGACCTGGGACCAGTACCAGTCGATCCGCTACCGCCAGGACCACGCGCTGTGGGCGGCCGACCAAGGCCCGAAGTTCCAGGCCAAGTTCTTCCACCTGGGGCTTTACTTCAAGACGCCGGTGCACATGTTCGACCTGGTCGACGGGCAGGCGCAGGAACTGGCCTACGACAGCGCGGCGTTCGACTACGGCAGCAGCGGGCTGAAGGGCGCGCACCTGCCCAAGGAACTGGGCTTCGCCGGTTTCCGCCTCAACACCAAGCAGGACACCGAGCGCGACTTCGCCGCGTTCCTCGGCGCCAGCTACTTCCGCGCGGTGGGCAAGGAGGGCCAGTACGGGCAGTCGGCGCGCGGGCTGGCGATCGATACCGGTACCGGCGGCCCGGAGGAATTCCCGGATTTCATCGCCTACTGGCTCGAGCAGCCCCAGGCCGGGTCGGACACGGTGGTGGTGTACGCGCTGCTGGATTCGCCCAGCGTCGCCGGCGCCTACCGCTTCGCCATCACCAACGGCGACGTGCTGCTGATGGACATCGACAGCGCGCTGTATCCGCGCAAGACCATCGAGCGCCTGGGCCTGGGTCCGTGCACCAGCATGTACCAGGTCGGCGAGAACGACCGCCGCATGGATTGGGACTGGCGCCCGGAGATCCACGACACCGATGGCCTGGCGATGTGGACCGGCGGCGGCGAGTGGATCTGGCGGCCGCTGTGCAATCCGCCGCACCTGCGCTTCAACATGTTCGTCGACGACAATCCACGCGGCTTCGGCCTGCTGCAGCGCGACCGCAACTTCGATCACTACCAGGACGACGGCGTGTTCTACGAGAAGCGCCCGTGTCTGTGGGTGGAGCCGAAGCAGGGTTGGGGCAAGGGTTCGGTGCAACTGGTGGAGATCCCCACCGTCGACGAGACCTTCGACAACATCGTCGCGTTCTGGAATCCGCAGGACAAGCCGCAACCGGGCCAGGAGCTGCTGTTCGGCTACCGCCTGTACTGGGGCGCGCAGCCGCCGGCGTCCTCGCCGCTGGCGCATTGCGTGGCCACCCGCACCGGCCTGGGCGGCGTGGTCGGGCAGAAGCGCCACTACTTCTCCTGGCGCTTCGCGGTGGATTTCGCCGGTGGCGAACTGGCCAAGCTGGGCAAGGAGAAGGACGCCAAGGTCGAGGTGGTGCTGCAGCTCAACCGCGGTCGCACCGAAATCGTCTCGGCCCGGCCGCTGCATGAGATTGCCGGCTACCGCGCGATGTTCGACGTGGTGCCGCCGGACGACGGCAGCGAGCAGATCGACATTCGCCTGTACCTGCGCAGCGGCGAGCGCCCGCTGACCGAGACCTGGCTGTATCAGTGGACGCCGCCGCCGGTGGCCGAGCGCAAGTTGTACTGAGGAGGCGCGCGTACGTGGTGCCGAGGCTTGGCATCGGCGCGTGGACGTTCATCCCGGGAGGCGCGGCGATGCGATGTCGTCGCGCTTTGCTCGTCGGGACTGAAGTCCCTCCCACAAGGGGGATTGCACTCGGTCGAGAGAAACGCGCAGCCGCGCCTGCAAAGCAGGGCGATACACCGAACGCCTCCCGTGGGAGGGACTTCGGTCCCGACGCTGTCCGCCTCGCACTCAGTGCTTGGCCGGTTCCTGCGGCGGTGGCGGCGCGCCTTGCGTGCTGATGTCCTCGACATCGCCGATGTCGACCCGGCCCGGTGTGCGGCCGTCCCACACCTGGTCCTGCAGCTTCCAGTACGCGCTCGGTTCCCAGAACTGCTTGGCGTAGAACACTTCCGGATCGATGCTGCCGCCGCGCGGGCCGTTGATCGACAGCGGGCCGGCCGCGCCGGAGTGGCCGAGCAGGCCGCCGGTGCTGCGCATCGCTTCGCGCCGCAGCACCGCTTCCTGGCGCGGCTTGGCGACCTGGTCGCCGTACTCGGCCAGCATCGACTTGTCGAGCTTGGCCGCGCGCTTGCGCTCGTCCGGGGTCAGCTGATTCCAGTACTCCATCTTGCGCGCGCCGAACTGGTCGTAGCCGCGCTCGGCGGCCAGCGCCATCCACAGGAAGCCCATCGTGTGGTCGGCGGCGCCGCCCTGGCCTTCCCAGTACATCTCGCCCAGCCGTGCCTGCGACGGCTTGTCGGCATAGCGCGCGGCCAACTGGTACTGCTTCCTGGCCTCGGCGTAGTCGCCCTTCTTGTCGGCGCGGATGCCGGCGCGACGATAGAACAGATCCAGGTGCGCCTCGAGGAAGCCGTCGGTCAGCACCTGCGCCGGGATGTCCTGGAAGGTGTGGTCGCCCGGGGCCGCTGCGGCCTGGCCGGGCAGGGCGAGCAGCAGGGCACAGGCCAATGCGGTGCCGCTGCCGGCAAAAAATCCTTTCAACGAAAGCATATTCCTCATCCCATGAGTGCGATCGGCGCGATTCTAGGCATGCCGCCGGGGCGCGCTCCATAGACTGATGGCATAGGAACAGAAGCGGGTACGGTACGCGTCAGCCACGGTTCATTGCATGCGGACGCGATGCACCAGCGCGGTGCGTCAGTGGTGACATTCGGGTTACAGCGGCAGGGCGATCTGCAGCGGATCGATGCGGCCTTCGCCGCGCATGATCTTCTTGAACTCGGGGCGGCTGACCGACACGTAGCGCTCGTTGCCGCCGATCTCCACCTGCGGGCCGTCCTGCACCGCATGGCCGTTCTCGTCCACGCGCACGGTCATCGTCGCCTTGCTGCCGGTGTGGCAGATGGTCTTGATCTCCTGCAATTCGTCGGCCCAGGCCAGCAGGTACTGGCTGCCCTCGAACAGCTCGCCGCGGAAATCGGTGCGCAGGCCGTAGCACAGCACCGGGATGCGCAGCCGGTCGACCACTTCGCTGAGCTGCCAGACCTGCGCGCGGCTGAGGAACTGCGCCTCGTCCACCAGCACGCAATGCAGCGGGCCGTGGCTGGCGATGTCGGCTTCGATGGTGGCCAGCAGATCGGTCTCGGCGCCGAAGCCCATGCCGTCGGCGCGCAGGCCGATGCGCGAGGCGACCACGCCGGTGCCGGCGCGGTGGTCCAGCCGCGGCGTCAGGATCGCCGTGCGCATGCCGCGCTCGCGGTAGTTGTGCGCCGACTGCAGCAGCGTGGTGGTCTTGCCGGCGTTCATCGCCGAATAGTAGAAGTACAGTTTCGCCATGCCACAGATTCTAGCGCGGCGGCCGCGCACCCCGGCCGCCAGGCGGATCGCGAACCGGTTCAGCGCCGGCGCGGCGGTGGGGCGTCGGCGCCGGCCGGCGCCCGTTACAATGCGCGGCCAAGGGAAGTCTTCATGCACGGTCTCAATCCTCCCCAACGCGCCGCGGTCCTGCATTGCGAGGGTCCGTTGCTGGTGCTGGCCGGCGCCGGCAGCGGCAAGACCCGCGTGATCGTGGAAAAGATCGCGCATCTGATCGCCAGCGGCCGCTATCCGGCCAAGCGCATCGCCGCCATCACCTTCACCAACAAGTCGGCCAAGGAAATGCGCGAACGCGTGGCCAAGCGCATCCGCAGCGAGGCCGCCGACGGCCTGACCATCTGCACCTTCCACGCCCTGGGGCTGAAGTTCCTGCAGATCGAACACGCCGCGGTGGGGTTGAAGCGCGGCTTCTCGATCTTCGACGCCGACGATGCCGCCGCGCAGATCAAGGACCTGATGCCGGGGGCCAAGCCCGATGCCATCGAGGACGCCAAGAACCTGATCTCGCGCGCCAAGAACGCCGGGCTGTCGCCGGAGCAGGCAATGGCGGCGGCGCGCAGCAACCGCGAGCAGGAAGCGGCCAGCCTGTACGAGCGCTACCAGGCGCGGTTGAGCACCTTCAACGCGGTGGACTTCGACGACCTGATCCGCCTGCCGGTGCAGGTGCTGGAGGAGAACGAGGACATCGTGATGGCCTGGCGAGAACGCATCGGCTACCTGCTGGTGGACGAAAGCCAGGACACCAATGACGCGCAGTACCGGCTGCTGAAGATGCTGGCCGGCCCGCGCGGCAACTTCACCTGCGTGGGCGACGATGACCAGAGCATCTACGCCTGGCGCGGCGCCAACCCGGAAAACCTGATGCAGATGGGCCGCGACTATCCGGCCCTGCAGATCATCAAGCTGGAACAGAACTACCGCTGCTCCAACCGCGTGCTGCGCGCGGCCAATGCGTTGATCGCGCACAACCCGCACGAGCACCTGAAGACGCTATGGAGCGACCAGGCCGACGGCGAGCGCATCCGCGTGTGGGAGTGCCGCGACAGCGAGCACGAGGCGGAGAAGGTGGCCGCCGAGATCGCCTACCTGGGCACCGCCAAGCAGGTGCCGTGGAGCGACTTCTGCATCCTGTTCCGCGGCAATTTCCAGTCGCGGCCGCTGGA
Organism: Xanthomonas sp. F4; assembly: GCF_011761895.1. Classification (NCBI taxonomy): domain Bacteria; kingdom Pseudomonadati; phylum Pseudomonadota; class Gammaproteobacteria; order Lysobacterales; family Lysobacteraceae; genus Xanthomonas; species Xanthomonas sp. F4. The sequence continues at coordinate 83,462 of NZ_JAASQX010000005.1, forward strand.
AAAGGCGCTGCAGATCGCCGGCGTGCCGTACCACATCACCGGCGGCACCGCGTTCCTGGAGCGGCAGGAGGTCAAGGACGTGCTGTCCTGGCTGCGCCTGTTGGTCAATCCCGACGACGACGCGGCGTTCCTGCGCGCGGTGCAGGCGCCCAAGCGCGAGGTCGGCGCGACTTCGCTGGCCAAGCTGGCCGAGCTGGCCTCGGCCAAGCACCTGCCGATGTCGCGCGCGGCCGAGTCGGTGGGCGCGCTGCAGCAGTTGCCGCCGCGCGCGGCCAACGGCCTGAGCGATTTCGTCGACATCCTGCACGAATTGCGCGCGGCCTCGACCACGCTGTCCTCGGCCGACGTGGTGCGCCAGCTCGCCGAGCAATCCGGGCTGATCCGCGAACTGCGCCATCAGTGCAAGGACGAAGCGAGTTTCCAACGCCGCCGCGGCAACCTGGAGGAACTGGCCAAGTGGTTCGAGGGCGGCCCGCGCGGCGCCACCGTCGGCGACCTGGCCGCGCAGCTAGCGCTGCTGTCGCGCAACGACAAGGACGACGGCGGCAACCAGGTGCGGATGATGACCATGCACGCGTCCAAGGGCCTGGAGTTCCGCTACGTGTTCATCGTCGGCTGCGAGGACGGCGTGCTGCCGCACGAGGTCAGCCTCGAAGAGGGCAACCTGCAGGAAGAGCGACGCCTGCTGTACGTGGGCATCACCCGCGCCAAGGAGCAGCTGTGGATGAGCTACAGCAAGCTCACCCGCAAGTTCGGCGAGCACATCCGGCTCAAGCCCAGCCGCTTCTTCGACGAGATCCCGGCCGAGGAAATGCAGCGCGACGGCGCCGACCCGGTGGCCGATGCGGCGCGCAAGAAGGAGCGCGCCAATGCGGGGTTGGCGGCGATCCAGGCGTTGTTTGATTGAGAGCCGGGATTGGGGAATCGGGATTGGGGATTCGTAACGGCGGTGTTGCGTTGCGCTGCGGCCGCCGCGGTTGGAATGTGCTCCGCGGGTAGGACACCCTGTTGCCTTCTCCCACTGGGACCACGGCCCCCTTTTCGGGGGAAGGTGCCCCGCAGGGGCGGATGAGGGTACGGGCGAAGCCTCGTGCACTCGCACGCTGCGGGTCGCTTCGCGACGTACCCTCACCCCAACCCCTCTCCCGGGGGGAGAGGGGCTCGATTGCGGGCGCTCGCATACTGTCCGTGGTGTGCAGGGTTGCGGGCCTCCTGCCAAGCGCGTTCTCCCTGCCGTGGGATTGCTTGTTTCTTTCGTCGCGGCAGAAACACGCGCGGCTCCTGCCGAGGCTTGCGGAGCACATGGTCAACCCACTTGTGGGAGGGACTTCAGTCCCGACGCAGTGCGGTGTGCCGTAGCCAGTCGCGCCGCATCGCGGCGGCAGCCATCTCGATGAAACGAGAACGGGCCGCGCTAGGCGGCCCGTCTCTCGTTACGGCGGCGCTGACGCTTACGCCGACAGGTGTTCGATCGCCGCGACGCTGCCGAGGCGGTCGCCCAGACGCTTGAGCAGGGCCAGGCGGTTGCGGCGTAGCGCCGGGTCGTCGGCGTTGACCATCACGCCGTCGAAGAACGCGTCCACCTGCGGACGCAGCCGCGCCAGGAAGTTCAGTACGGTGACGTAGTCGTGTTGGCGCAGCGCGCCGTCCGTCTCCACGATCGCCGCTTCCACCGCCTCGGCCAGCGCGCTTTCGGCCGGCTCGCGCAGCAGGGTCGGGTCGATCTGCCCCGGAATCTCGCCCTCGGCCTTGCGCAGGATGTTGCGGATGCGCTTGTTGGCCGCGGCCAGCGCCTCGGCTTCCGGCAAGGCGGCGAAGGTGCCGATCGCGTCGATGCGGCGGTCGAAGTCGTAGAGCGAACCGAACGCCGCGGTTGCGGTTGCTCCTGCAGCGCCCGCAGTGCCACCTGTAGGAGCGGCTTCAGCCGCGACCGAGAACAACGCGGCCACTGCATTGAACTGCGTCGCCGGCACGCCCTTGTCGGCGTAGTAGCCACGCAGGCGGTCGAGGATGAAGTCGAAGACCTCCTCGATCTCCGCAAGCGAGGTACCACCCGACTGCGGAACAGCGTGAGCGTCGGCACCCACGGCGCGCGCTTTCGCTGCGGCACTTTCGGCTTGCTTGGTCTTTTGCTCAGTCTTTGCGAAAGCAACTGCGTCCTGCGCTTTATCGAGCAGTTTCCGCAGATCTAGATCAAACCCACTCTCAATCACCGTCCGCGCCAACCCCAGCGCATTGCGCCGCAGCGCGAACGGATCCTTGTTGCCGGTGGGCTTCAAGCCGGCGGCGAACCCACCGGCCAGCGTGTCCAGGCGCTCGGCAATCGCCAGCACCTTGCCCAGCGGCGACAGGGCGATGTCGTCGCCGGCGAAACGCGGCTGGTAGGCCTCGTCGATCGCCAGGGCGATCTCGCTGGGCTCGCCGGCGGCGACGGCGTAGTGGCGGCCGGCGATACCCTGCAGTTCCGGGAACTCGTTGACCATGCGCGACTGCAGGTCGTTCTTGCTCAGTTCGGCGGCGCGGCGCGCCTGCGCCGGGTCCACGCCGACCTGCGCGGCGATCGCTTCGGCCAGCGCGGCCACGCGCTGCACCTTGTCGGCGATGCTGCCGAGCTTGGCCTGGTAGGTGACGCTGGCCAGGCCGGCGCCCATCGCTTCCAGGCCCTGCTTGAGGTCTTCGTCGAAGAAGAACTTGGCGTCGGCGAAGCGCGGACGGATCACCCGCTCGTAGCCCTTGGCCACTTCGGCGACGTCGCGCGAGACGATGTTGGCGATGCCGATGAAATGCTCGGTGAGCTTGCCGCCGTCATCCAGCACCGGGAAGAATTTCTGGTTGCTCTCCATGGTCTCGATCAGTGCTTCCTGCGGCACCGCCAGGAACGCCGGCTCGAACTTGCAAAGCACCGCCGACGGCCATTCGACCAGGTTCACCACCTGCTCCAGGTTGTCCTCGGCGATGCGCGCGCTGCCGCCGGCCTCGCGCGCTGCCTGCTCGACCTCGGCGACGATGCGCGCGCGGCGCACGTCCGGGTCCACCAGCACCTGCGCGGCCTGCAGGGCGGCCACGTAGTCGCCCGGCTGCGCCAGCGGCACCGGCGCGTCGTGCAGGAAGCGGTGGCCGCGGCTGTCGCGGCCCGCCTCCACGCCGAACAGCGGCATGGGCACCACCTCGCTGCCGAACAGCAGTACCAGCCACTGCACCGGCCGCGCGAAGCCGTAGTCGTGATCGCCCCAGCGCATCGGCTTGGGGATCGGCATCGCCGCGATCGCCTCGCGCAGGATCTCTGGCAGCAGCGTCGCGGTGCGCGCACCCGGGTTCACCGCACGGTGCACGAAGCGCTCGCCCTTGGCGTCGCTGGCGCGCTCCAGCGCGGTCCAGTCGATCCCGGCCTTGGCGGCGAAGCCCTGCAGCGCCTTGGTCGGCTGGCCATCCGCGTCCAGCGCGATGTTGACGTAGGGACCGAGCACTTCCGCGCGCTGCTCCGGTTGCTCGACGGCCACGCCCGGCAGCAGCACCGCCAGCCGGCGCGGCGTGGACAGCGGCTTGGCGTCGCCGCGCTCGACTGCGATGCCGCGCTTCTCCAGCCCGGCGATCACGCCGTCGAACAGCGCCTGGGCCAGGCCCGGCAATGCCTTGACAGGCAGTTCCTCGGTGCCCAGTTCGATCAGCAGGGGAAGGTGTTGGCTCATGTGTCAGACCTTGCTTAGCGGTTCCTTCTCCCTGTGGGAGAAGGTGCCCCGAAGGGGCGGATGAGGGTGCGGGCGCCTGGGGGGCGGAGTAGCCGGCCTTGCGTGCCGGCGTACCCTCACCCCAACCCCTCTCCCGGGGGGAGAGGGGCTTGCATCACTTCTTGACGCCGGGGAAGCCCAGCTTCTCGCGCTGCGCGTAGTAGGCCTTGGCCACCGCTTGTGCCAGCGCGCGCACGCGCAGGATGTAGCGCTGGCGCTCGGTCACCGAGATCGCGCGGCGTGCGTCGAGCAGGTTGAAGGCGTGGCTGGCCTTGGTCACCTGTTCGTAGGCCGGCAGCGGCAGCCCGACCTCGACCAGCGCCTGCGCTTCCTGCTCGCACGCGTCGAAGCGGTGGAACAGTTCGGCCACGTTGGCGTGTTCGAAGTTGTACGCGCTCTGCTCCACCTCGTTCTGGTGGTAGACGTCGCCATAGGTGACCGGCGTGCCATCGGGGCCGTAGGTCCACACCAGGTCGTAGACGTTGTCGCAGTTCTGCAGATACATGCACAGGCGCTCGAGACCGTAGGTGATCTCGCCCAGCACCGGCTTGCACTCCAGGCCGCCGGCCTGCTGGAAGTAGGTGAACTGGGTGACTTCCATGCCGTTGAGCCACACTTCCCAGCCCAGGCCCCAGGCACCGAGCGTAGGCGATTCCCAGTTGTCCTCGACGAAGCGCAGGTCGTGCACCAGCGGATCGATGCCCAGCGCCTTGAGCGAATCCAGGTACAACTGCTGGATGTTGTCCGGGTTCGGCTTCATCGCCACCTGGTACTGGTAGTAGCGCTGCAGGCGGTTCGGATTCTCGCCGTAGCGGCCGTCGGTGGGGCGGCGGCTGGGCTGCACGTAGGCCGCATTCCACGGCTCCGGTCCGAGCGCACGCAGGAACGTGGACGGATGGAAGGTGCCGGCGCCCACTTCCAGGTCCAGCGATTGGATCAGCACGCAGCCGTGCTGCGCCCAGAACTGGTTGAGGGTCTGGATCAGACCCTGGAACGTGATCGGTACGGACCGGATGACGGACATCTAGCAGGGGCCGGTTGAGGGGTGCGCTAGTATAGCGACCGACTCGCGGGGACTTCCGCGCACCGGACCTGGACCATGGATTCGCGCCCTGCCGCGCCCCCCGCGTCGTTGCCCGCCGAGCCCGCCGTGGCATTGCCGCCGGGCCGGTTGAGCTTCGAGCGCGTGGCCGCCGCACTGCTCGCCGACGGCCTGGTCGCGCCGGCCGAACGTGGTCGCGTGCAGTTCTCGGCGCAGACCGCGCGCACCGTCAGCGACGTGCATCCGCTGGTGCTGCTGTCCAATCTGAAACTGGCCGCGACCCGTCCGCCGGGCAGCGAGCTGAGCCTGGAACGGCTGACCGAATGGCTGGCGCAGCGCTGCGGCCTGCGCTACCTGCGCATCGATCCCACCCGGGTCGACGTGGCCGCGGTCACCGGCGTGGTCTCGCACGCCTACGCGCGCCGCCACCGCATCCTGCCGCTGGCCCTGCAGCCCGAGCGCCTGCTGGTGGCGACCAGCGAACCGCTGGCGCTGGACTGGCTGGGCGACGTGCAGCACCTGGCGCGGCGCCGCATCGAAGTGGTGGTGGTCAACCCGCTGGACCTGCATCGCTACACGATGGAGTTCTTCGGTGTGACCCGCTCGGTGCGCGGCGCCAAGGACGGGCGCACCGAACAGAGCAGCGGCCTGCCCAGTTTCGAGCAACTGGTGGAACTGGGCCGCGGCGGCGACGTCAACGCCGACGACCACCACATCGTGCACATCGTCGACTGGCTGCTGCAGTACGCCTACGAGCAGCGGGCCAGCGACATCCACCTGGAGCCGCGGCGCGAAGCCGGGCGCATGCGCTTCCGCATCGACGGCGTGCTGCACAAGGTGCTGGAAGTGCCGCCGGCGGTGATGACCGCCATCGTCAGCCGCATCAAGGTGCTCGGGCGCATGGACCTGGCCGAGCGGCGGCGGCCGCAGGACGGCCGCATCAAGACCCGCTCGCCGGGCGGGCGCGAGACCGAGATGCGCCTGTCGACCATGCCCACCGCCTTCGGCGAGAAGTGCGTGATGCGCATCTTCGATCCTGATGCCGCGTTCAAGAGCGTGGACCAGCTCGGCTTCAGTCCGCAGGAAGCGGCCGGCTGGAACGCGCTGGTGGAACGCCCGCACGGCATCGTGCTGGTCACCGGCCCCACCGGCTCGGGCAAGACCACCACGCTGTACTCCACGCTCAAGCGCCTGGCCACGCCGGACGTGAACGTGTGCAGCGTGGAGGACCCGATCGAGATGATCGCCACCGAGTTCAACCAGATGCAGGTGCAGACCAACATCGACCTGGATTTCGCTAGCGGCGTGCGCACCCTGCTGCGGCAGGACCCGGACATCATCATGATCGGCGAGATCCGCGACCTGGAAACCGCACAGATGGCGGTGCAGGCCTCGCTGACCGGACACCTGGTGCTGTCGACCCTGCACACCAACGATGCGCCCTCGGCAATCACCCGCCTGCTCGACCTGGGCGTGCCGCACTACCTGGTCGCCTCCACCCTCAACGGCGTGCTGGCGCAGCGCCTGGTGCGCACCCTGTGCGGCCACTGCAAGCGCCCGCACACGCTGGAGCCGCACGAGTGGGACGCGCTGCGCGAGCCGGGCGAGGCCTTGCCCGAGCCGCTGCAACCCTACGCCCCGGTCGGCTGCCTGGAGTGCCGCCGCACCGGCTACCTGGGCCGGGTGGGCCTGTACGAACTGCTGCCGGTGACCCCGCGCCTGCGCACCCTGATCCGCGCCGACATGGACCTGGCCGGCTTCAGCCGCGCCGCCCAGGACGAGGGCGTGCGCACGTTGCGCCGCGCCGGCCTGGAAAAAGTGGCTGCAGGGCTGACCACCATCGAGGAAGTGCTGTCGGTGTTGCCGCCGCGGGAGTGAGCGGGCGGGGCGGCGTGGTCGGCATGGGTCTCCTCGCGCGCTGGTCTGCCGCACACGATGCGCTTGCGGGAGCGCCTCGCCAAGCCGCGACCAAAGAGAGTGAGGCGCGCCGCCCACATGTCGGATGAGACGCCGTCCGCAGCGCCGTGATTCGTGCCGCCGTTATTTCTTCCCGGCCATCGGCGTGAGGCCGCTCTCCGCGATGGCCTTGGCCGCCGCAGGAGACGCCAGGTAATCCAGCAGCGCCTGCGCCGCCTGCGGCTGCGTGCTGGCGGTGGCGACGGCGCCGGAGTACAGCGTCATCTGCTGTGCCTGCTTGGGGATCAGGCCGACGATGGCGATGCCCGGAACCGGCTTGAGTTCGCTCAGTTGCTGGAAACCGAGTTGCGCTTCGCCGCGCGCGACCACTGCGCCGACCGGCTCGGCGGGAATCATCCGCGCCTTGGCGGCGAAGCCGGCGCCGAGCCGCATCCGCGGGAACAGCGTGCGCGACAGATAGACGCCGCTGGCGCTGTCGGAATAGGCCACCGATTGGCTGTCGAGCAAGGTCTTGCGGAAGGCCTCCATCGTGGAGATGTCCGGTTTCGGTGCGCCCTGTTTGACTGCCATGGCGATGTAGGACTCGCCCAGGTCCACGCGGCTGGCGGGGCGCGCCTGGCCGTTGGCCACCAACTTGTCGAGCGCCGCGCCGACCATCAGCAGCACGTCCGCCGGCTCGTGCCGGGCGAGGCGGTTGGGAATGGCCTGCCGCGTGTCGCCCATCGACGGCGCCGCCTCGATGTGCAGCGTGACGCCCGTGGCGCATTCGTAATCGGGCGCGACGGCGCGGATCGCGCCCATGATGCCGCCGGAACTGAGCACCGTCAGCGTCGTGGGCTGGGCGGGACGGCCGGACTCCGGCGCCGCCGCCACCGATGCGGACACGCTCAGCAGCGTGGCCAGGACCAAGGAAATCAGCGGACTGCGCATATCGAACCTGCCAGGAAGGAAGAGCGACAGCCTGCGCGCGCCGCGCTGAAGCGGATGGGAAGCCGTGGCCGCGCACCGACCCGACCGCATGCCCCGCCGGATCGCTTGTGCGCCACCGCGCTGCCATCCCACCGCGGCTCCGTCATGCCGGGGATCAGGCCCGGCCGCGTCGCGGCCGCCTCCCCTTGCTCGCAGTTATATGCTTATGCCATCGGCTGCATCGGTGCTTGAAAAAAGCCGCGCGCTGCCGTCTAGAATCCCACCATGCCGTTGGCTTCTCCCGTCCGTCGCCGTGCTGCGCCCTTCCTGATCCTCGAAACCGGCGAACCGGTGGCGACGATGCGGCGCTACGGCCGCTTTCCGCACTGGATTCGTGTCGCCGCCGGCCTGGCCGAGCGCGAGACGGTGGTGGCCAATGTCGCCGCCGGGGAGGACTTGCCGGCGCGGGGCGACTTCGCTGGGGTGATCGTCACCGGCTCGGCGGCGTTCGTCACCGACCGGGCCGACTGGAGCGAGCGCTCGGCGGCCTGGCTGCGCGAGGCCGCCGAGGACGGCACGCCGCTGCTGGGCATCTGCTACGGCCACCAGCTGCTGGCGCACGCGCTGGGCGGGGAGGTCGCCTACAACCCGGCCGGGCGCGAATCGGGCACGGTGCACATCGAACTGCATCCCCCCGCCGCCGAGGATCCGTTGTTCGCCGGCCTGCCGGCGCGGTTCCCTGCGCATGCCACGCATCTGCAGACGGTGTTGCGCGCGCCGGCCGGCGCCACGGTGCTGGCGCGCTCGGCGCAGGACCAGTGCCACGCCTTCCGCTGGGGCGAGGCGACCTGGGGCCTGCAGTTCCATCCGGAGTTCGCCACCCACCACATGCGCGGCTACGTGCAGGCGCGTGCCGACTGTCTACGCAGCGCCGGACGCTGCGCCCGTACCATCGCCCGCGAGGTCAGCGCCGCACCGCTGGCACGCAAACTGTTGCGGCGCTTCGTTCAGCACGCACGCGGGCAGCACAGCAGCGGCCAGGCAAAACCGCGATAATCTGTGCAGTCGCCGCGCTGTACGGCGTCCCCCACTTCGGATTGGCAATGATCGAGATTCGCAAGCTGCCGGCCTCGGCCGGCGCGGAATGGCTGTTGGCCGGCATGTCCCTGCTGCGACGGGCGCCGTGGGCGTTGGGCCGGCTCGGACTGGTCTGGGGCCTGGCGGCGCTGATCGCGCTGTTCCTGGGCGTGCTCAACCCCACCCTGGGCATGTTGGCGCAACTGCTGATGGGCTTGGCCGGGCCGCTGCTGTTCGGCGGGCTGGTGTGGGCCGTGCGCGAGGTCGACCAGGGCCGCAGCGCCGAGCCGGCGCACCTGCTGCAGGGCCTGCAGGGCGGGCGCACGCCGAACCTGCTGGTGGCGCTGCTGCCGCAGGTGGTGGTCGGGCTGGCGCTGGCGCTGCTGGCCGTGGTGGTGATCGGTCCAGGCGGGCTCGAACAGCTGACCACGGTGATGAACAAGCTCAACGAGTTGGGCCAGTCCGGCGCGCAGCCGGATCCGCTGCAGGTGGAGCAACTGGTCGCGACCCTGCCGGCGCTGCGCATCCTGCTGTGGCTGATGCTGGTGGCGGTCGGCTTCGTGGCGGTGGCGCTGACCCTGTTCCTGTTCGCGCCGCAGGTGATGTTCGACGGCCGCAACGGCATCGCCGCGATCGGTCACGGCCTGCGCGCCTGCCTGCACAACCTGCCGGCGATGCTGGTGTTCTTCGTCCTCGCCTTCCTGGCCATGTTCGCGTTCTATTTCGCGCTGACCGTGGTGATGCTGGTGCTGCAGTTCCTGGTTGGCACCGCGGTGGCGGCCCTGGTCGCGCAGTTGCTGCTGATGGCGCTGCTGATGCCGGTCCTGGCCGGGATCGTGTACGCGGCCTGGAAGCAGATGTTCGTGCACGCCGGCGATGCCGCGCCGGCGGTGCCGCCGCCGCCTTCGAACGTCTTTGTGGCTTGAGGGCTGGGATTCGGGAGTGGGGATTCGGGATTCGTAGAGCGACAGCAACAGCAAAAACGGCCCCTCGGGGCCGTTTTGCTGTGTGCAGGCGAGCGCTATCTGGTCCTAGGATGCGTCAGACGCAGCGAACCGCTCCTACGAATCCCTACTCCCGAATCTCCACTCCCGGCTTCTTGGTCACCGCCGCCGCGGCGATGATGCCCAGCTCGTACAGCAGGCACATCGGGATCGCCAGCATCAGCTGCGAGACCACGTCCGGCGGGGTCAGGATCGCCGCCAGGACGAAGATGCCGACCACCGCGTAGCCGCGGCCCTCGCGCAGTTGCTGCGGGGTCACCCAGCCGAGCAGGGCCAGGATCACCAGCGCCACCGGCAGTTCGAAGCTGGCGCCGAAGGCGAAGAAGATCGCCAGGACGAAGTCCAGGTAGGCGCCGGCATCGGGAGTGAGCTGGATCACGTCCGGCTTGAACGTGGTCAGGAAGTGGAACACCGCCGGCAGCACCAGGAAGTAGGCGAAGCCGCAGCCGAGGTAGAACAGCAGCACCGCCGAGGCCAGCAGCGGCAGCGCCAGGCGCTTCTCGCGCTGGTACAGGCCAGGGGCGACGAAGGCCCAGGCCTGGTACAGCAGCCACGGCGCGGACACGAACAGGGCCAGGAAGAACGCCAGCTTGAGCGGGGCGATGACCGCGCCGGCCGGGTGCGTGGCGATCACGCTCTGGCCCACCGGCAACTGCGCCAGCATCGGCTCGGCCAGCCAGGAGTACAGGCGCTTGGAGAAGGGCAGCACCACCACCACCACCACGCCCAGGCCGATCAGCGCGCGCATCAGCCGCGCGCGCAGTTCGATCAGGTGTTCGATCAGGCTGCTTTCGGCTTCGACGTTCATCGTGGTGCCTCCGGCTCACTGGAGGGCGGCTGGACGCTGCCCGTCGCCGTGGCGGAGGGCGCCGGATGTGGCGCGGCGGCACCGCGCGCGGCGGCCGGCACGGCGGACGCTGCTGGTGCCGTCGACGGTGGCAGTGGCGTGGCCGAATCGACAACGCGCGGCGTCGAAGTGTCGGTTGCGGCGGCAGCCGCTGGCGGCACGGCCGCCGAAGCGCTGTCGGCAGGCGGCACCGGCGGGTGCGGGTCGATCTCGCGGCGCAGCGCCTCGGTCTGCCGCTGCAGTTCCTCGCTGCCGTCGCGAAACTGGGTCTCGGCCTGGCGCAGCGAACTGTGCACGTCGTGCAGGCTGCGCTTGAGTTCCTCGGCTTCCAGTTCGCGTTCCAGTTCCTGCTTCACCGAGTCCCACTGCGCGCGGGCACGGCGCACCCACAACCCGGCGAAGCGCGCGGCCTTGGGCAGGCGCTCGGGGCCGAGCACCACCAGGGCCACCACCGCGATCACCAGCAGTTCGCTGAATCCGATATCGAACACGCCGGCGGTGTCCCGTCAGTGCGCGTCGCGGTCGCGCTCGGCCTGGGTCTGGCGGGACGGCTCGCTGCTGCTGCGCGTCTCGTCGCCGAGCTGGCCGGCGGGCTTGTCCTCGTCGCGCATGCCTTTCTTGAATTCCTTGACCGCGTTGCCCAGATCCTTGGCGCCGCTCGTCAGCCGCTTGGTGCCGAACACCAGCAGCACGATCACCAGCACGACCAGCCAGTGCCAGATGCTAAGACTGCCCATGATCCGCTCGCAGAAAAGTCGTAAGGAACCCGCAGGATAACGCACCGCGCCGTGCCGCGTTACCTTTCCCGGCCGTGCAGGCATGCCTGCACGGCGGGATGGACAGGTGGCGTTGGGAACGACGCTCAGCGATCGCCGTCGAGCTTCTCGGTACGGATCTCGCCGTCGGACACCGGCTGGAAGCCCTGCTGCGCCGGTTGTGCCTGGCCCTGCAGGGGGACGGTGCTGGCGGCGGCGTCGGGTGCGGCGGTCGGTTCCGGCGCGGCCTGCGGTGCCGGCATGGCCGGTGCCGGGGCTGCGGTCGAATCGCCGCTGCTGTCGGTGCCGCGGCTCTGCCGCGCGGCGTAGGTGGCTTCCTCGAGCTTGTCGCGGAAGGCGACGATGTCGTTGGACGGCCGGTTCGTGGTGCGGCCTTCGAAGATCATCCGCGGGGTGGTGTTGGGGCCGTAGGCGTTGAGGTCGGCGGCATCGTCGATCTGCAGCGCGGCGCCGTCGAGGGCGACGCCGGCGAACAGGCCGCGGGCGCGCGACCACGACCAGATCTCGGCCTTGAGCTGGCCGTCGGTGGCCGCGGCGGCGTTGCGCCCGACCGGGCCGGCGGCGACGCCGGCATCGGCGCCGAGGGTGAACTTGCCGTTGACGATGTTGTCCAGGCTGCGGTCGTTGCGGAACACCAGCACCACGTCGGAGGACTGCACGCCGACCTGGAAGCCGATGCTGCCGCCGGTGAGCTTGACGAACACCGGATTGGACCAGGTGCCATCGGGGCGCTTGACCGACATCAGGCCATGGCCGCGACGCCCGCCGATCACCAGGCCGGCCTTGAGCGTGTCCGGGATCACCACGATGGCGCGGCCCTCGTCGAGCAGCTTGTCGGGGATGGACTGTTCGGGGATCTTCTGGATGTCGGTCAGCACGCGCAGCGCATTGCGGGCGCGCTCGTCCTCTTCCGGACCGGCCACGGCGTGGCCAGCGAACAACACGGTGCTCATCAACAGGGCGAGGCGCGGCAGGAGGGGCATGGCGGGCTCCGAAGTAGGTCCGCAGCAAGATACTGCAAGTGCTTGAACTTAGTCACAGGGCAATGAATCGGCAATGAGTGGTGCCGGCGCCATGCACAGGCGCCATCGATCGCCGCGATCGAGCGGATCGACACGCCGCGACGCGCGCGCTCTGCCACAATGCGCGCATGTCCGACGCACCCGAGACCGCCATCCTGGTGGTGAATCTAGGCACGCCCGAGGCGCCGACCGCGCCTGCGGTCGCCCGTTATCTGGCCGAGTTCCTCGGCGACAAGCGCGTAGTCGCGATCCCGCGGCTGTTCTGGTGGCCGCTGCTGCACTGGGTGATCCTGCCGCGGCGCTCGCCCAAGTCGGCGGAGAAGTACGCGCAGGTGTGGCTGGCCGACGGCTCGCCGCTGGCGGTGTACACCCGGCGCCTGGCCGAGGGCATGCAGCGCGAACTGCCCGGGCACCGCGTGGCCTGGGCGATGCGCTACGGCACGCCGGCGTTGGCGCCGGCCCTGGACGCGCTGCGCGAGGCAGGCGCGCGCCGGATCGTGGTGCTGCCGCTGTACCCGCAGTATTCGACCACCACCACCGCCTCGATCGAGGACGTGGTGCAGGCCTGGCAGGCGCGCCATCCGCAGCTGCCGGTGCACCTGATCGAGGACTACCCGACCGATCCGGCCTGGGTCGCCGCGGTGGCGGACAGCGTGCGCGCGCACTGGGCGCAGCACGGCCGCGGCGAGCGCCTGTTCTTCTCGTTCCATGGACTGCCGCAGCGCGTGGCCAACAACGGCGATCCCTACCCGCAGCGCTGCGAAGCCAGCGCGCAGGCGATCGCCACCGCGCTGGGCCTGGAGGCCGGGGAATGGGAGCTCGGCTATCAGTCGCGCTTCGGCGCCGAGCGCTGGCTGCGCCCCTACGCCGAACCGCGGCTGTGGGACCTGGCCGCGCAGGGGGTCAAGCAGGTGGACGTGATCTGTCCCGGCTTCGCCACCGATTGCCTGGAAACCCTGGAAGAAGTGGCGATGGGCTTCGTCGAGACCTGCGCCGAACGCGGCATGCAGGTGCGCTACATCCCCTGCCTCAACGACGCCCCGGCGCACGCGCGCGCACTGGCACAGCTGGCGGCCCGCGCCGCATGAGTTTGCGTCCCTTCGCCTGCCCGTCGCGGGTGGGCGCGCTGGCCGGGCTGCGCAGCGGCAATCCGGATGGACCCAAGGCGCTGGCCTTGCACGGCTGGCTCGACAACGCCGCCAGCTTCGTGCCGCTGAGCCGGCACCTGCCGCAGTTGGACCTGGTGATGCTGGACCTGCCCGGCCATGGCCACAGCAGCGCCTTGCCCGAGGGCGCCGAGTACCTGCTGGCCAGTGCCCTGCATCCGGTGCTGGACGCGGCCGATGCGCTGGGCTGGGAGCGCTTCGTGCTGATCGGCCATTCGATGGGCGCGGCCATCGCCAGCCTGCTGGCCGCCGCGGCGCCGCAGCGCATCGAGAAGCTGGTGGCGATCGAGATGCTGGGCGGCCTGGCCGAGAGCGAGGACGGCGCGGTGGCACGGCTGCGCAACAGCGTCGCCAGCACTCGCCGCGCCAACGCCGCACCGTTGCGCGTCTTCCCCGACCTCGCCGCGCCGGTGCGCGCGCGGATGCTGGCCAACCAGCTCAGCGAGCCGGCGGCACGGTTGCTGGTGGAACGCGGCGTGCGCGCGGTGGACGGCGGCTACGTGTGGCGCAGCGACCGCCGCCTGACCTTGCCGACGGCGATCCGTTCGACCGAGACACAGATGCAGGCGCTGCTGGCCGGCATCGAGTGCCCGACCGCGGTGGTGTTCGCCGATCCGGCGCAGGACATGCTGCCCGAGCCGCTGCGCCTGCAGCGCGCGGCGTGCCTGCGCGACGGCCGCGTGCACACGCTGCCCGGCACCCATCATCTGCACATGGAACAACCGGCGGCGGTGGCCGCGTTGCTGCACGACTTCCTCTGAGGCGGCCGCGGCGGCGCGCGCTCGCCTGGGCACGCGTGGAGCGCCGCGCGCGCTGCACGGCCATGCTGCCGGACAGCGCGCACGCATCCTGCGACGCAGTGACCGCTAGCGCTGCGCAATACGCCGCGGTCGTCCTCCTCCCGGCGTCACAGTTCGGCATGTTGTCGCCGTGCCGTCGCGTTTCGGAAAACTTCGGCGCACAGCGTAGCGGGCACCCTTCGCCCTGACGCCGCACTTCCGATGATCCGCCTCCTTCGCCGCTACCGGGTCGGCCCGCGCCTGACCTTCGCCTTCGCCGCCCTGCTGTCGATCTGCGGCGCCCTGATCGTGGCCAGCCTGGCGTCGATGGCGCTGGCGCGGCATCAGCTCGACGACATCGCCCTGGACAAGATGGAGAAGATCCGCCTGTCCAACGCGATGGTCGCGGCGCAGGCGCGGCTGGAGATCGGCTTGCTCAACGATGTCATCCTGACCAATCCCGACGAGAAGCAGGCGGTGGTACGCGCCATCGGCGCGGCCCAGCAGGACTACGCGCAGGCGCGGCGCAAGTTGTTCGCGATGCGCCTGGACCCGGCCGACCGCACCGGCGCGCAGTTGCGCGCGGCGATCGACAAGGCCTATGCGCAGGTGCAGCCGTTCCAGTCGCAGGTGCTGGCACTGGCCGCCGACAATCAGAACCTGGATGCGCAGACCCTGCACCTGTACACCCTGCAGCCGCTGCTGGCGCAGTGGCAGCACGCGATCCAGCGCAATGCCACGCACCTGCGCACGCTCAGCGACGGTTCCTATGCGCAGGCGGTGACCACCATGGCCCATGCGCGCTGGCTGCTGCTGCTCGGCGGCGGCCTGTTGCTGGCGGTCAGCGCCTGGCTGGGCTGGTGCATCACCCAGAGCCTGGTGCGGCCGCTGCGCGAGGGCACCCGCGTCGCCGCGGCCATCGCCGCCGGCCAGCTCGACGCGGTGGTGCCGGCACAGGGCAACGACGAGGCCGCCGACCTGCTGCGCAGCATGCAGACCATGCAGACGCAGCTGCGCGCGGTGCTGGCCGAGCAGCGGCAGATGGCGCAACAGCATGCCGACGGCGCCATCGCCTGCCGCGGCGACGCGGCGGCGTTCCCCGGCGACTACGGGCAGCTGCTGCGCGACGCCAATGCGCTGGTCGACCTGCACGTGGGCACCGCGCAGTCGATGGTGGCGCTGATGCGGCGCTACGCCATCGGCGATCTCAGCGAGGACATGCCGCGCCTGCCCGGCGAGCAGGCGGCGATCTCCGAGGCGATGGATGCGATCAAGGCCAACCTCGGCACGCTCAGCCGCGACATCTGGCACCTGGCCGAGGCCGCCGCGGCCGGCGACTTCAGCGCACGCGCCGACGTGGGCGCGCACCAGCACGATTTCCGCATCATGCTCGAGAGCCTCAATCAGTTGATGGCGACGGTGGACGGCAACCTGGGCGAGTTGTCCGGGTTGCTGCGCGCCATCGCCAGCGGCGACCTCGGCGTGCGCATGCGCGGCGACTTCCGCGGCGTGTTCGCCGACATGCGCGACGACGCCAACGCCAGCGCCGACCAGCTGGCGGCGATCGTGGCCGGCATCCAGCACGCGGCCGCGGCGATCGACGCCGAAGCCGGCGCCATCGCCGGCGGCCATCAGGACCTGTCGCAGCGCAGCGCCGAACAGGCCGGCACGCTTGAACGCACCGTCCGTGCGGCGGCGCGCCTGACCGAGACCGTCCGCCAGAACGCCGCCCATGCGCACCACGCCAACGAGCTGGCCGACGCGGCAGCGACGGTCGCCGGTCATGGCGGTGCGTCGATCGACGCAGCGGTCGGTGCGATGCAGGGCGTGGAAGTGGCCTCGCGCAAGATCGGCGAGATCATTGGGGTGATCGACGGCATCGCCTTCCAGACCAACATCCTGGCGCTCAACGCCGCGGTCGAAGCCGCACGCGCCGGCGAGCAGGGCCGCGGCTTCGCCGTGGTCGCCAGCGAGGTGCGCGCGCTGGCGCAGCGCTCGGCCGATGCGGCCAAGGAGATCAAGCGCCTGATCGAGGCATCGGTGAACCAGGTCGCGGTGGCGTCGGCGCAGGTGCACGATGCCGGCAGCACCATGGGCCGCGTGCTCGCGTCGGTGAGCGAGGTCAATGCGCTCATGGCGGGCATCGCGGCGGCCTCGCAGGAGCAGGCCGCCGGCATCGACGAAGTCGGCCAGGCGATGGCGCAGATGGACCGCAGCACCCAGCAGAACCTGGCGCTGGTGGAACAGGCCACCGCGGCCTCGCGTGCGTTGGAGCAGCAGGCCGGCAGCCTGAGCGAGGCGGTGGCGGTGTTCCGGTTGGCCGACGCGGCAACGCCGGTGCCGCACGCGGAGGAACCGATGCTGGCGATCCAGCCTGCGCCCGTCGGTTTCGAGTACGCGCGCAGCGCCTGACCGAAGGCGGCTGTCGGGCGGATCGGGCGCCATGCGCGCAGCGCCGGCGGTGCCGTGTGTCTTCCGCCGCCATGCCGAATGCGTGGCTGTCAATGCGTGGCTGTCAGGGGCCTGCGGACAGCGGTGTAGGTGTGCTCCCTACACACTCAAAGTGAAGCTTGTGTGTAGAAAAATTTTCGCTTAAGTTGCGCCCACGCCTGCCGTCAACAGGCGTAGACGCGATACGTCCTGTGTACGCGGCTCGATCCCGGCGTCCTGACATGCCGGCGTAGCGCCGCACGGACCGTACCGCCTCGCTGGCGCCGGAGGACGCGCCTGATTCGCGGTAGGCGGGAGGAGAGGGGGCCTGCCGGGCGCTGCATGGAGTTCTGCTTCCGCAGCGCTGGGGTGACACATCGCGATGCGACCGCATCGGCGCCCACTCGCACGCTCATCCCTCTTGTTCGCATCTCCGCTTGCGCGCCATGTCGTGCCGCAGCGCAGCATGTGTGCCCGATTCGCTCCCCAACCACACCCTCACCGCTCACGCCGATCACATCGCGTTGTTCGGCGTTCAGTCGCGGGCCGGGCGCAACCGCCGCAGCGTCTTCCGTGCCCTTCGAAGAACGTGCTTTCGCCCAAGCCGACGTGTGCAGCCGCTGCTACGGCGCGTTTGCCACCGTTCGTGGATGCGCGCTTCAGTCGCGATCCGGACGCAGCAGCCAGCGCAGATGCGCCTTGAGCTGGCGGCCGTGCTGGTGGAACCAGGTGCGCTCGGCGCGCCAGTCCGGGAAGCGTGTTTCCACCTCGTGCCAGAACGCCGGCGAGTGATTGGCCTGGATCAGGTGACAGAGCTCGTGCACCAGCACGTACTCGAACGCCGAGGGCCGCCCCAGCACCAGCGCCAGGTCCAGCGCCATGCTGCCGTCGGGCGCCAGCGAGCCCCACTGCGAGGACATGACCTTGTAGCGCACCGCGCGCGGGGCGCGCGGCAGCGATGGCAGGTATTGCGGCAACCAGCGGCCGACGTCGGCGCGGGCCTGGGCTTCGTAGAAATCGCGCAGCGCCCGGCGCAGCGCCGCATCGCCGCCGCGCGGCGGCAGGTGCAGGTGGGCCACGCCGTCGGCGACCTCGATGCGCGCGTAGCGCGCGTCGTGCCAGGCTACCGGCAGCGACTGCCCGCGCAGCGGCAGTTCGCCCGCTTCGCCCGGCCGCAGCGGCGTCAGCGTCTCGGCAGCGACATAGCGCGAGAGCTGCTGCGCCAGCCACTGCCGGTTCTCCAGCAGGAAGCGTTCGCCGGCGATCAGGCTGGCGCGCAGCGGCAGGGTCAGCCGCGCGCCGCGTTCGTCCACGCTGAGCTTGATGCGCCGTGCGCGCGGGTCGCGCACGCGCAGCACCTCGACTTCGCGCTCGTCCAGGCGGAAGCGGACGAGGTCGCGTTCGACGGCCGCCGGGGGCGGCGCGATCAGGCGACGGAGCAGATCGGGCATGGGCACAGCATACCGCCGGCGCGGGGGCGCACGGTGACAGCCGCGTGCGGCTGCCTCCGCCGCATCAGTCGGCCTTGCTCAGCTTCAGCGCCTCTTCCAGCAGCAGGAACAGGCGCCGCACCTCGGCGCTCATCAGCGCGAAGCGCGCGTCCAGCTCGGCGCGCACGCCGTCCTGGTCGGCATGCTCGAGCTGGTCCAGCGCGCCGTCGAGGAACTTCAGCTTGCGGATCACCAGATCGTCGCCGAGCACGAAGGACACGTGGTCGTCGAGCACCAGCGCCAGCTTGGTGACCTGCTTGCCGGCTTCCAGGTGCTTGTCGATCTCGTCGCAACGCAGTTCCTGGTGCTGGCACTTGACCACCGCGCCGCCTTCGATCGGGTCCTTCATCTCGCACTCTTCGCCCAGGCTCAGGCCTTCGGGCAAAGGCTCGCCGGCGATCCAGCCGGTGAGGATCGAGCGCGGCGCCACTTCCGCGTTCAGCGGCAGCGCCGGGAAGCTGCCGAGCAGGCCGCGGATCTCCGACATCACGTTTTCGCCGGTCTTGCGGCTGGAGGTGTCCACCGCGACGTAGCCGTGCTGCAGGTCGAGCATGGCGTCGGTGCGCGAGGACTTGACGAAGGCGCGCGGCAGCAGCTCGTGGATCAGGTCGTCCTTGAGGCGCTTGCGCGCGCGGCCGCCGGGGCGCCGGCCTTCCTTCTCCTCGATCTCGGCGACCTTGCGCGCGAGCAGGTCGTTGACCACCGAGCCGGGCAGGATCTTGTCCTCGCCGCCGACGGTCAACCACAGGAAGTCGGCGATGCGGTGCGAGAGCGCTTCCTGCTCGTCGCGACCGAACGGGGAGATGAAGCCGCGCGAACTCATTTCCAGCGGGCCGACCGATTTGAGCTGGGCCTCCGGCAGGAGCTTTTCGACCTCGGAAAAATCGAGCGTGGTGGGGAAGCGGAACAGGGTCAGATTGCGAAAGAACATCGAGCATCCAGCTGAAGGAAACGGAACGGTCCGGCGGCACGCGCCGGGGAGCGGCGGCCATTGTCGCATCGCGCCCGCCCGGGCACCGCATCGGGCGGTTCAGCGAGGGGCCTCAGCCCGGCGCGTCGTCCGCCCAGGCGGCAGCCGGGGCGCTCGCCGCGCCGCCGAGCGCGGCGAAGTCGAACAGTGCACGGTCGGCCAACTGCGCCGGATGCACGTTGCCCAGGGCGCGGGCGATCTGCTCCACCCGCCCCGGATGCTCCCGGTCCCACTGTTGCAACAGTTGCCCGACCTGGCGGCGCTGCAGCGTCTCCTGGCTGCCGCACAGCGTGCAGGGGATCAGCGGGAACGCCTGCGCCTGCGCGTAGGCGGCGATGTCGTCCTCGCGCACATAGGCCAGTGGCCGGATCACCACGTGACGGCCGTCGTCGCTGCGCAGCACCGGCGCCATCGCCGCCAGCTTGGCGTGGAAGAACAGGTTCATGAAGAAGGTGGCGACGATGTCGTCGCGGTGGTGGCCCAGCGCGATCTTGGTGAAGCCCTGCTCGGCGGCGTAGCGGTACAGCGCGCCGCGGCGCAGCCGCGAGCACAGCGAACACAGGGTCTTGCCTTCCGGCACCACCCGGGTGACCACCGAGTAGGTGTCCTGTTCGATCACATGCCAGGGCACGCCGCGCTGGCGCAGGTAGGTCGGCAGCACGTCGGCGGGAAAGCCGGGTTGCTTCTGGTCCAGGTTCACCGCCACCAGTTCGAACGGCACCGGCGCCTTGCGCTGCAGTTGCAGCAGGATGTCCAGCAGGGTGTAGCTGTCCTTGCCGCCGGACAGGCACACCATCACCTTGTCGCCGGCGCCGATCATGCCGAAATCGGCGATGGCCTGGCCGACCTGCCGGCACAGGCGCTTGCCCAGCGCCGCGGCGTTGCGCGCGCTGGGCGGTGCGGGATCGGCGAGCGGTTGCAGCGGCGGCAGGGGCAGGGACGAGGTCATCGGCGGTAGTGTAGTCGGCGCGGCACGCGCGGCGGCGTTGCGGGTCACTCCAGTCCCGCCACCGCGACCGTCCTGAACGTGCCGGTCAGGCCGGCAATGACGGTGCCGAGGCCGCGCAGCTCCTCGCTGTTGTTCGCGCAGAAGGACAGGCCGTCCGCGGTGCATTGCATCACCGCGGACTGTATCGGCCGCGCTGGCGCCGAGGCAGTGCCGTCTTCCGCGAAGGACGCGCATCCGGCGCGGTCCGTCCTCCGCCGTCATGCCGCACCGGGACCGGCCCGCTACACTCGCCGCTGGCCACGCACGCAGGGTCCTCGCATGTTCAAAAACCTCATTCCCAAGATCTTCTACGAGCGCCTGCAGGACGGACTGGCGTTCTTCGTCGATGGCCTGGGCTTCCAGGTGCTGTATCAGGACGAGACGATGGCGGTGATCGCGCGCGACGGCGCCAAGGCCTACCTGGTGGAAAACGCGGAATGGGCGGCGAAGGATCGGCCGGAACTGGGCATCGAAACCGACCGCATCGACGCGATCCATGCGGAGTTGTCCGCACGCGCACCGCAGTGGCTGCATCCCAACGGCCGCACCGTCGCGCTCAAGCCCTGGGGCGCGCGCGAATTCGCGATGCTGGACCCCACCACGGTCTGTGTCGTGTTCCGCGAGTGGCCGGCGCAGGAGTGACGGCGCCAGGTGCGCTCATCGTACGGGCGCGTGATAGACCTCGGAGAGGAAGGTCTTGTACTCGGCGATCGGCGGCAGGCCCATCGTCGCCCGGCGCGCATCCAGGCCATCGACGTCCTGGGTCCGGTCCAGGACCATCGTGCCGTCCGGCTCGGTTCTGAACTGCGTCCCGTAAAGCTGCGGCTTGCCCTGGTGCAGCAGCACGCGATCCTGCAGCATCGCAACGTCGGAAGGATCCGCTTCCTTCTGCGCCAGGGCGGACTGCATCAACGCGAGCACCTGCTCCTGGAAGCCCGGGTCCAGCGTGGCGTGTTGGGCGATCAGGAACGCTGCCTTGGATCCGTCTTCGCCCACCGATGTGCGCGTCGGCCATCCGTTCTTCGTCACCACCGTCTTAAGCCAGGCGGTGTTGGCCCGGTCAACCGCCACCGTCCGTTGCCATGACGCGGGGGTGTTTCCCTCGTCGATGGCCTTCTGTCGGACGGCCTGGTCCTTCTGCACACGTGCCAGCAACTCCTGCCGCAGCGGCTGGTCGACGCGTGCCTGGCGCGTCGCATCGAGCGTCTTGGCACGTGCGAGCAGCGACGGCCACGTCGGCAAGCTGCGCAACCGGTTGAGACCGGGCCGATCCTTGTGCATGAGCTCCTCTACATCGATGCGGCCTTGCGCCAACCGCGTGTCGAGCACCTTCAGGGCCGCCTCGGTCCTGCCGGCGGCGGCCAGGCATTCGACGTAGAACAGATCCGCCCCGCTCGGCAGGCCGGCCGGCGCCCCGTCGATTCGCGCCAAGGTGTCGGCGCAGGTGCCGTAGTCCTTCGCGTCGTACGCCGCAACCGCGTCCGTGATGCGAGCAGGCTCCGCAGCCGAGACCGGCGCCGCGCTCGCGGCCAGCAATGCAACAAACAGCACGTATCCCCGGTGCATAACGGACCCACTCTGTCGTGATCGCGCGGCGCGCAGCGTGGGCGGACAGTAGCGCAGTCCGGTCTCAATGGCGGCATCTGGTCGCCGTTGCGCTCTGCCCGCAGCAGAGTGTCTCGCCAAGGGACAGCGGGGCACACTATGCATACGCCGGTTGTCGGCCCCGGCCACGCCGGTCCATCCCACACCGCCCGGGGACCGAGGATGCGCAAGAAACACGAGTTGCCGGAAAAGCCCTGCCTGCATTGCGGCTGGCCGTTCCGCTGGCGCAAGAAGTGGGAAAAGGTCTGGGACGATGTGAAGTACTGTTCCGACCGCTGCCGTGGCGAGCGCAAGCGCGTGTCCGTGCCGGGGTCGCCATGAGCCGCAGCATGGCGCGCCGCCGCGGTGCGTGGTCGCACGCCGGCCACGCTGCATGAGTCCGATGCAGCCCACCGCCCACACCTTGCGCCTGGTGCTGGGCGACCAGCTCGATCCCGAACACCCGTGGTTCGACGTGCGCGATCCCGGCGTGGTCTACGTGCTGATGGAAGTGCGGCAGGAGACCGACTACGTCCTGCACCATGCACAGAAGATCCTCGCCATCTTCGCCGCCATGCGCGCATTCGCCGCCCAGCTGCGCGCGGCGGGCCACCGCGTGCGCTATGTGGCGATCGACGACGCCAGCAACCGCCAGTCCATCCCCGCCAATCTCGCTGCGCTGATGGCGCACTACGGTGCGCAGCGCCTGCAGTACCAGGACCCCGACGAATGGCGCCTGGACCAGCAACTGCGGCAGTGGGGCGCGACGCAGGCCTTCGCCACCGAAGCGGTGGACAGCGCGCACTTCTACACTCGCCGCGGCGAACTGGCGGAGTTTTTCCGTGGGCGTCCGCAGTGGCTGATGGAGCACTTCTACCGGCACATGCGCAAGCGCCACCGGATCCTGCTGGTGGCCGACGGCACGCCCGAGGGCGGGCAGTGGAACTACGACCACGATAATCGCCAGCCCTGGCCCGGTGATCCGCCGCCGCCGCCGGATGCGCGCCCAGTCCACGATCACAGCGCGCTGTGGGCAACCATCCAGGCGGCCGGCGTGGACAGCTTCGGCCAGCCGCAGGCAGATGCGGTGCGCTGGCCGCTGAACCGCGCCGAGGCGCTGGCCTGCCTCGATCGCTTCATCGCCGACGGCCTGCCGCACTTCGGCCGTTACGAAGATGCGATGAGCACGCGCAGTCCGCGCCTGTTCCATTCGCAGCTCTCCTTCGCCCTCAACACCAAGATGCTGCGGCCGCAGGAAGTGGTGCAGCGCGCGCTGGCGGCCTACGACGCCGGCACCGCGCCACTGGCGGCGGTCGAGGGCTTCGTTCGGCAGATCCTGGGCTGGCGCGAGTACGTGCGCGGCATCTACTGGGCGCACATGCCCGACTACGCCGCACGCAACGCGCTCGGCCACGACACGCCGCTGCCGGCCTGGTTCTGGACCGGCGACACGCACATGCGCTGCCTGCACCACGCCATCGGCCAGTCCCTGCACGACGCCTACGCCCACCATATCCAGCGGCTGATGGTCATTGGCAACTTCGCTTTGCTGGCCGGCCTGGATCCGGCTGCGGTGCACCGCTGGTACCTGGGCGTCTACATCGACGCGTTTGAATGGGTCGAGCTGCCCAACACGGTGGGCATGAGCCAGTTCGCCGACGGCGGCCTGCTCGCGACCAAGCCCTACGTCAGCAGCGCCGCCTACATCGACCGCATGAGCGACTACTGCCAGGGATGCCGCTACGACCGCAAGCAGAAGACCGGCGCGCGTGCATGTCCATACAACGCACTGTACTGGGACTTCTTCGCGCGGCACCAGGACACGCTGGGGCGCAATCGCCGCCTGGACATGGTCTACCGCCAGCTCGGCAAGCTGCCGGCCGCGCAACTGCAGGCCTTGCGCACGCATGCGCAACACCTGCGCGGACGCCTGGACACGCTGTAGCGCGGGCCAGGCGCTTCGCGCGCACGTACAGCAACCGGATGCGCTGCCGGAACGGGCCCTGCAACGCACCCAAACCGTGCCACGCGCCGCGCATCGTCGCGCTGTCGCATGTGGTGTGTGCGCAATCGCGCGATCTGCTACCTGCGTTCTGGTCGATCGACACGCGTTCAAGCACCCTATGCCGCCGGTCGGCCCGGCGGCCGTCCTGCACTCGAGGTGTCAGCGACATGCATGACAGTCGAATGACTGTCGCGTGTCGCGTTGTTCCCCCGCAACCCTATCGAGCACGATCATGACCACGACGCGTTCCCTGAAAGCCAGCGCGCATGCTGCTGGCGTTATCGCCCTGATGACCGCCGCCACGGCGATCGCCGCCGTCCCCGCGGCGCCACAATGCAGCGTGCCGCAGGCTTGGGCGCTCCCGACCGCGGCCACGGTGGTCGGCAACGGCACGCAGGCCAGCTGCACCGCCAGCGCGCTGGCCGCCGCCGTCGCACAAGGCGGCTACATCACCTTCAACTGCGGCACCAAGCCGACCAGCATCGCGATCGACCGCTCGATCACCATCGCGGCGACCACGCCCACCGTGATCGATGGCCAGGGCAAGATCACCCTGGATGGCGGTCAGTCCACCCGAATCCTGCTGGTCAATGCCGGCAGCGCGCTGTCGGTGCGCAACCTGAAACTGCAGAACGGCAGTTCGGTGCAGCCGGCATCGAACCAGGCCTACGACCCGGGCACCTGGGGCGGTGGTGCGATCAAGGTCGGCTACCGCGGCAAGCTGGAAGCCATCAACAGCCAGTTCCTGGCCAACCGCAGCAGCATTGGCGGCGGCGCGATCTTCGCCGGAAGCGACGCCGAGGTGACCATCGTCCGCAGCGGCTTCTACAAGAACACCGCCTGGCTCGGCGGCGCGCTGTATACCCAGCTCAGCCGGCTGACCATCGTCGGCTCGGAGTTCGCCAACAACCAGGCGATCAATGCGCCGCAAGGTTTCCCCGATGCCGGCAACTTCGGTGGCGGCGGGGCGATCGACACCGACGGTGCGTCGCTGGCCGGCTATCTCAAGGGCGGCGTCGGCAGCGGCGGCACGCTGGCGATGTGCGGCACCGTGGTCCGCAACAACGTCGCCGCCAACGGGTCCGGCGGTGCCACGCTGTGGGCGTATGCGCCGGACACCATCGACGTGAAGTACTCCACCTTCGCCAACAACGTCGCCACCGGTGGCCCGGGCGGCGGTGCGCGCATCAGCATGGGCTTCACCGATACCTCGCATGCCGGCACCGCCATCACCACGCCGGGCACCATCAACATTGCCGAGACCAGCTTCCTGTCCAACACCGCCGAACAGGGCAACGCCGGCGCGCTGTACCTGGATTGCTACGGCGCCTGCGATGTCAGCAACAGCACCTTCCACGGCAACTCCGCCAAGGGCGTGGGCGCGGCCATCCAGCATGTCGGCTGGCAGCCGGCCAACGGCGACCAGGGCAGCCCCAGCGTGCGCTTCAACAACGTCACCTTCGCCGAGAACACGCCGTGGGTGACGCTGTTCGGCGACAAGTTCGACATCCGCAACAGCATCCTGTACTCCAAGACCGAGCGCGTGTTCTGCAACAACCAGAGCAACACCGGCAACAATCTCATCGAGTACTCGGCCAAGGGCGCGGTCTGGCCGAACGCCTGCCTGGCGACGGGCAACGTGAAAGCGGCCGATCCGCTGCTGTCCGCCCCTGCGAACAATGGCGGACCGACGCTTACCCAGCTGCCTGCGGCCAACAGCCCCGCGCTGAACGCCGGCGCCGGCTGTACCGCCATCGACCAGCGCGGCAATCCGCGCAATACCGCGGTGTGCGATCTGGGCGCGGTGGAGATCAAGTAAGCCGATCTGCCGTCGTTAGCCGCAGGGCAGTGCGCGGTCGCGCCGGCTTGGCCGATGCGACCGCGCGTCCGTCGCCGGGATGCGGAGAGCGTGCGATGACGCCGCTTCCCGCGCAGATGCGCCGATGCTTAGATCCGGCAATGCGGCACCGGGCGGCGCGACGGTGCCGTGCCGCACCGCGCTGGTGTCGGGTCGCAGACCAGTCCGCTGCATGCGGCCCCCGCGCCGAGCGATCGCGCCGCGACCGTGCGCTCGACATACGCCGCACCCTGTCCGGTGCGCCTGCCAACGTCTGTCAGGCGGCGGCCGACGCCGTGCAGACCTCACCACCGCTGCAGACATGACCGCGCGTTGCAGTGCGCGCCAACAACGCCATTCGAGCCTGCCGCGCGCGCCGCGGGCAATACGGTGGCGTATCTTCTTTCGTGGGCATCGGCGGTGCCGCGCGATGGCGCGGCGCCGGCGACGCCTGTGCCTGCGACTTTCCGGATTTGGGACCTGGGTCGCTCGCAGAGGGTCAAGTTCGCGATGCAGATACCGATAAAGGTACCCCCCTCGCGAGTCCCCCCCGATGCATTTCTTTCACTCCTTCAAGGTGAGTCAGCGCCTTGCGCTGTCGTTCGGCCTGCTGATCGTGCTGCTTGGCGCTTCCTCTACCTTGGCGCTCTACCAGTTCCACAACGTGCGCCAGGCGGTCGACAAGATCGTCCACGAAAACAATCAGAAGACCGGACTGCTGTACACCATGCTGCGCAACAATATGAGCGCGGAGCGCTACCTGCGCGACATGATGCTGTCGCCGGCCGACAAGCGTCCGGCGATCGCCGCCAAGATCCAGGAGATCCGCGCCGACAACGACCGCCTTCGCCAGGCCCTCGACGCCCTGCCAGGCACGGCGGCAGGTCTGGCCATGCGTAAGGAGATTCATGCTGCGCAGGCGGCGGCGCGGTCGGTCAACAGCCGGGTACTGGCGCTGGCCAGTTCCGGCGAGATCGAGGCGGCCAGGCAACTGCTGTACGGTGAAGCCGCGCCGTTGCTGGCGCGGCGCGTGGAGGTGATCCAGAACGCGGTCGATCTGCAGATCCGGCAGAACGCGCTCAGCTCCGAGCAGATCCAGGCGGCCCTGCTCTTCAGCAATCGTGCCTTGATCGGGTTCGGCCTGCTGGCGGCGGTGCTCGGCGCGACCTTGAGCGTGCTGATCACCCGCAGCCTGGCCGGACCGCTCGGGCGCGCGACCGAAATCGCCGAATCCATCGCTCAGGGCCGGCTGGACCATCGCATCCCGCCGCAGCCCAAGGATGAGACCGGCCGCCTGCTGACCAGCATGGACCGCATGCAGGCGCAGCTGCAGGCGGTGATGGCGGCGCAGTCGCAGATGGCCAGGCACCACGAGCGCGGCGACGTCAGCCAGCGCATGGACGAGCACGCGTTTCCCGGCGAGTACGCGCGCATGGTGCGGGAGAGCAATGCGTTGCTCGACATGCACGTGAGCCTCCAGCAGCGCTTGCTCGAGATCATGGGACGCTATGCGATCGGCGACCTGTCGCAGGACATGGATCGCCTGCCCGGCGAGCAGGCCGCGCTCACCGAGACCATGGACCAGGTCAAGCGCAATCTGTCGGCGATGAATGCCGAGATCGGGCAACTGGTCGACGCCGCGGCCGCCGGCGACTTCGCCGTGCGCGGCGACAGCGCGCGCTTCCAGTACGACTTCCGCGACATGGTCGAGGGGTTGAACCAGTTGATGGCGACCACCGACGGCAACCTGCAGGCGTTGTCCAAGCTGCTGCAGGACATCGCGAGCGGCGACCTGACCACGCGCATGGAGGGGCAGTTCCAGGGCGTGTTCGCGCAGATGCGCGAGGATGCCGATGCCACCGTGGCCCAGCTGACCGGGATCGTCGGCCGCATCCAGCATGCGTCCGGGCAGATCACCGGCGCCGCCGGCGAGATCGCCGCCGGCAACGCCGATCTCTCGCGCCGCACGGAGCAGCAGGCCGCCAGCCTGGAGGAAACCGCCGCCTCGATGGAGGAACTGACCTCCACCGTGCGCCAAAATGCCGAACGCGCCAGCCAGGCCAATCAGCTGGCCATCGGCGCGACCGCGGTGGCCTCGCAAGGCGGCGCGGTGGTGGCCCAGGTCATCGACACGATGAACGGCATCCAGACCTCGTCCCGGCGGATCGCCGACATCATCAGCGTGATCGACGGCATCGCCTTCCAGACCAACATCCTGGCGCTCAACGCCGCGGTGGAGGCTGCGCGCGCCGGCGAGCAGGGCCGCGGTTTTGCCGTGGTCGCCAGCGAAGTGCGGGTGCTGGCGCAACGCTCGGCCGAGGCCGCCAAGGAGATCAAGCAGCTGATCGACGACTCGGTGAGCAAGGTGGACGCCGGCTCCCTGCTGGTCAACAGCGCCGGCAGCACCATGCACGAGATCGTCGTCAGCGTGCAGCGCGTGACCGACTTCATGACCGAGATCTCGGTCGCCTCGCAGGAGCAGTCGAGCGGCATCGAGCAGGTCACCCAGACCATCACCCACATGGATCAGGCCACGCAGCAGAACGCCGCCCTGGTGGAAGAAGCGGCGGCGGCGGCCCAGTCAATGGAGGAGCAGGCGATCCAGCTCAGCGACGCGGTGAAGGTGTTCGTCCTGTCCGGCAGCAACGGGGACCTGACGGCGCGGCGCCAGGCCAAGCCCTTGGGCACGGCCGGTACCTCGACCTCCCGGCGTGGTCCGCGTCAGGTGGCGCCGTTGCTGGTCGAACAAGCCTGCTAGGAACGCCGAGATGGCGCGCGCTGCTGGCCGCAGCGCGCTCGCCACGGCTCTTCCCGGTTCCCCCGGGAGAATGGTACACGGCGTGCGTTCGCAGGAGCGCGGCCCATGGTCGCGGATGATGTTCATGGTCCCGCCAGTTTCCGTCGGCTCGGCCGCCTGCTGTTCCGTCGTGGAGCAGCGTTGCGCGTGCGTCAGGCGGACATGCAAGACGAGGCTAGGCAGGCGTCTCGCAGCAGGGACGCGCCGGCGTCAACAGTCAGCCAGTGCGTCGGCTCCCGCTCCTGCCGGCGTCTGCAAAGCAGGGGGGCGATGCGGGGATCTGCTACGACGCAGAGACCTCCTGCGACCCATCCCGAGGCGCTGCAGCGACGGCTGACGTGTGGAATCATGGATGGTCCCGAAAGCCCGCAGGCGCTGCCATGAACGAATCCGATGCCTACGTGTACGACGCGATCCGCAAATGGGTCTGGTCGGGGTTCTACTCCCAGGACGAGATCCAGGAGATGATCGAGGACATCCTCGAAGAGGACTGCGACGAGGCGATGCTGCGCGCCTCGGTCGCCAGCCAGTGGCAGGCCAAGCAGCAGGCCGAGCAGACCTGGCCGGCGCAGACCGATTGCGACCGGCTCGATGCGTTGTTCGAGCGGCTGCACGAGACCGGCATCTGCGCCCTGGCCAATGCCGGCTACACCATGTCCGACGGCCACGTCGAAGTGAACCAGGCGGTGGCCGACACGCCGGACCGGCGCTACCACGGCTACTGCTTCTATCACGGCCAGGACATGGAGCGGGCGATCGACGGCGGCGGGCTGATGCTGGCATTCGGCGATCTGGACGGGCGCGAGGACGCGGACCTGGCGGTCGGCCAGCAGGTCGCCGCAGCGTTGCGCGCGGCAGGCTTCACCGTGGACTGGGACGGCACGCCGCGCAAGCGCATCGACCTGCCCGGCTTCGTCTGGCAGCGCCGCGCCGATTGGGATTGACGCAGCGGCGCAGCCCTGGGCTGCCAGACGTCGACGCCCTGGCTACAATCGCACGCTCATGCCCGACCGCGTCCCGATGCGCGGAAGGCGTTTGACGGAGAGGCGTTTCATGGAGCGGATGTTGTATCGCAATCGCCGCAGCGCGCGGCACGCAGCCGGCACGCGCCCGGCGCTGCGCGCGGCCTTGGTGCTGGCCACCACGTTGCTGGCCGCCTGTGCCGGCGCGCATTCCTCTTCCCCCTCGATCACCCCTGCAGACAAGGAGCGGGCCATGGCGGAGATGTCGCCAGAGCAACTGACACAAGGCGTAGTACGGCTGATCCTGGCGATCGGCGGCAAGCAGGATCTGGTCGCCACCCAGGTCGCCGCGCAGACCGGCGTGCAGGTCGAGGACGAGGGCGGTCACGCGTTCAGCGCGTCCGGCACGCTCGCCGGCGGTGGCGGCTACACCCTGGAATCGGTCGCCGATGCCGACGATGCACCGCCGTCGCGGCTGGACCTGCGCTTCACGCCCGCGCCGGGCGCGGCGCCGGCGCAGTGCGCGCAGTCGCTGGCGGGATATCGCCAGGCGCTGGTCGCCGCGGGCTTCGTCCCGCACTGGATCGCGCCGCCGCGCCAGGGCAGCGCCGGCCGCTGGCATTTCGAACGCGGCGCGGTCGCCGTGTACGCCTTCCTCGGCAAGGACGCTGGCGAACACGACGCGCAGGCGTGCGTGGAGATGCTGCAGATCCTGGTCGACGCATAAGGGAGAGCGGAGATGGCACACGACGACGAACGCCTGAAGGGCATGGTCGACACCTTCGCGCAGGCGCATCCGAGGGAAGGCCAGGCGCTGCGGCAGATGCTGGACAACACGCCGGAGCTGCGCTCGCGCGTGGAACAGGCGATCGGGCAACAGCAGCTGTCCGGCTTCGCGCCCAGCCCCGAGGCGGGCACCGGCTCGTACAGCCCGCGCACCGGGCAGATCGAGCTGCCGATGGACGTGCTGGCCACGGCCAAGATGAACGCGCCGCGCGACGATTCGGCCAACACCGCCCGCATCGTGCTGGGCCACGAGATCGGCCATGCGATCAACAAGGCCGCCATCGACCGCAGCGACGCCGCGTTCGCCGCCAAGGTCGACGGCCTCGCCGCCTCGCCCTCGCCGCACGACTACACCGCCACGCTTCAGGCCTACGGGCAGGAACAGCGCACCCGCGAGGCCAAGGACGAGATCGCCGGGGTCAACACCCTGGCCGACTACGTCACCCGCAACAACCCCAAGGCCACGCTCAAGGACCTGTACAACGCCAGCAGCGAGATGGCGAGCTACATCGACAAGCAGGGCGTGGGCAGCAAGGCCACCTACACCGCCAGGGACGGGCTGAGCTTCGGCAAGGATCTGAAGATCGACGCCGACAACCCCCGCAACGTGGAGGCGATGGGCAAGCTGTTCTACGACGCGCGCGGTTATCCGCAGAACTATGGCGAGCGCGCGCTGGCGCAGATCGCCAACGCCGAGGACCGGGCGCAGGCGCAGCACCCCGAGCGCACGCCGCCGGCGGTGCATGCCGACCTGAAGGCGGTCGGCATCGATGCCGCGCAGGTGCCGCGCGACCTGTTGCCGGCGGGATTTCGCGACGGTCCCGCACCGGCGCCGGCGCCGGCACAGCAGCCCGAGCCGCAAGCGCAACCACCCGCGCCGCGTGCCGGCGAGCCAGCTGGCGCTCCGGGCGCCGCCGACCGCGCCCTGCATGACCGGGTCCGCAGCGGCGTGGCCCAGGCCGAACAGGCGATCGGCAAGGGCTGGGACGACAACAGCGAGCGCATGACCGCCAGCCTGACCTTGCTGGCCAGGCAGAGCGGCTTCAGCGAGCGCGATCAGCTGTCGGTGGGCTTCAACCGGCCCACTGCCTCCCACCAGGGCGGCGAACTGGCGTTCGTGTACCGCAGCGGCGGCGATGTCTCGCCGGATCCCTATGCCAATCGCGCGCACATGCCGACCAGCGAGGCGATCGCGCGGCCGGCGCAGGAGACCTACCAGCAGCTGCAGCAACTGGGGGCGCAGCAGGGCCAGGCACAGCGCCAGGTGCAGGAGCAGGAACAGGCGCTGCAGGCGTTGCAACAAGGCCCGACGCGGACCGAGCCGCCGCAGGTGTTGAGTCGCTGATTGCAGCGGGCGGCGGCGCGCCGCGCCGCATTCCCGGTGCGCCATGGTCGCGGCAGGCCGCGGCCATGGCGCACGGTTCGCGCCGCCTCCGCCGGATCGGGAGCGCGGCGCTATGGCGCGCAGTGACGCGCCGGGATTACGGCTGCCAGACCAGGTTCTGGGTCTTCGGATCGGCGGTGACCTTGTCGACCTTGCCGGCACCGTCGAAGGACACCTGGAACTCGTTGAAGCTGTCGAGCCAGTAGCGCCACAGCGGCGCGTCCAGGCTCGGGTTCTCGCTGCTGATCGGATAGCCCAGCGCCATCAGCACCTGCTCGCGGGTCATGCCCTTGGTCACGCGGTTGGCGGCGATCGCCTCGCGGATCTTCGGCGGGTAGGCGGCCAGCTTCAGCTTGGGATCCTGCGCGACTACGTAGCGCTGGGCGAAGGCCTCGTTGCCCAGGTCGCGGCTGTAGTCGTTGCCGATGGACTGCTTCTTGCCGTCGATCAACACATTGACGCGGTAGCGGCCATAGCCGGTCACCTGCACCGGGGTGCCGGCCGGGATCACCCGCTTGCCGTCTTCGGCGTAGTTGCTGTCGCTGATCCAGCTGCCGTCGCTGCGCATGTTGCAGCACAGGAAGCCGGAGAACTTGGTATCGGCCGCCGCGGCC
The DNA here is from genome assembly GCF_011761895.1 of Xanthomonas sp. F4. Lineage (NCBI taxonomy): Bacteria > Pseudomonadati > Pseudomonadota > Gammaproteobacteria > Lysobacterales > Lysobacteraceae > Xanthomonas > Xanthomonas sp. F4. The sequence continues at coordinate 115,576 of NZ_JAASQX010000005.1, forward strand.
AGTTGCGGCAGGGCTGCCGCCAGGGCGAGGGCGAGAACGAACGGGGAACGGAACGAACGCATGCTGACTCCTTTCGGCGCGGCGATCCTGCCGCGGGTGGCACGAGGGTGGGAGGGTGCCGCCTCCGCCGCGGCGCCCATGCGCATTGTGCAGGCTGGCCCGCGCCCGGGATAGCGGCGCGCTGCACGGTGACGACGGACCGGTGGCCTGTGTATGCTCGAACCTCGTGGACACCCTGACGCCCCCCGAGATCTCCCTGCGCATCGACGCCCTGCGTCGCGAGCACCGTGCGCTCGACGAACAGCTGCAGCGCATCCCGGCCAATCTGGACGACGAGTTGGAAGCCAAGCGGCTGAAGAAGCGCAAGCTGCAACTGAAGGACTGCATCCTGCGCCTGGAGCATCTGCTGATCCCCGACGAACCGGCGTGAGCGCGGCGACCTTCTTCAGCGTCGGCCATTCCACGCGCAGCCTGGAGACCTTCCTGCAGATCCTGCAGGGCGCGGGCGTCACCCACCTGGCCGACGTGCGCGCGTTTCCGTATTCGCGGCGGTTCCCGCAGTTCGACGGCAGCGCGCTGGCGCCGGCGCTGGCTGCCGCGGGCGTCGCCTACCGGCATTTCCGCGCCCTGGGTGGGCGCCGCGGCAAGCAGCCGGGCGTCGATCCGCAACGCAACGGCTACTGGCGCAGCGTCAGCTTCCACAACTACGCCGACTACGCGCTGGGCAGCGAATTCGCCGAGGCCTTGGCGGAGTTGCAGGCCTTCGGCAATGACGGCGCCTGCGCGGTCATGTGTGCCGAGGCCTACTGGCGCCAGTGCCACCGCCAGATCATCTGCGACCACCTGCTGCACCATGGCCACCCGGTCGTGCATCTGATCGATGTCGGCCGCCAGGAGCCGGCGGTCCCCAACCCGGCCGCACGCGTCGGTGCGCAGGGGCAACTGACGTACCCGCCCGATGCGGCCGATCCCGGGCCGCGCACTGGGGATCTGTTCGAGGCCTGAGCCGCGCCTCGGTAGCAGGGACCAGGGTGTTTGGCACGTCGTTTCAGGAGTCCACCGCGGATCGCGACACGCGCTGCAGCGCCGGACTCACTTCTGTGGGACCGGCGGCACCGCGACCGCGTTGCCGCGCGGCGCATCGATGCTGGTGACGCTGGTGGTGCCGGGCCCGGTCACGCCGTCCTGAGTCGCCACGAGCAGGCGCAGCGGCTGGCCGTGATAGCGGTACTCCAGCGCCTGCTGCAACTGATCCAGGTGCGCGACCCGCGTGCACAGCGCCGCAGCCTTGGCTTCGACGCGCTTGCTGCGCGCATCGAGGCGGGCGTCGACGGTGGCGTCCATGCCGTCGGCGCGCTTGTCGATGGCCTCGGCGCGGCCGGTGACGATCTGCCACATCATGTGGCGGGCGATGCTGCCGGAGAAACTCTCGGCCTGGGTCTGAACATAGCGTTCGAAATTGCTGTCGAATGCGGTCTGGTCCCAACGCCCCATGCCAAGCGTTCCGTCGACGTACGCATTGGCCTGCTTGCGTAACCGCTCGATCTTGCGCGCGTTGCCGGCGCTGCCGGTCAGCACGTCGACGATGACGCCGAGCACGTCGTAGCTGAGGTCGACCGTTTCGTGCGAGAGATCGGCCACTTCCGGCATCAGCGCGCGGGTCTCGCGCTCCATCTCCAGCAGCCGTTGCGCATCGGCCTGGCCGATCTGCTGCACCCGATGATCCACGCTCAGTTCGCCGGCGTGGAAGAAGACCTCGCGCGGCCCCTCGCCGCCGTCGCGGGTGAGCCAGATGCCGCCGCTGTCGGCCAGCACGTTGAACGGCGTGCTTAGGCCGCACTGGCGCGAGGACACCTGCGGCCGATGGTCGTGCTTGCCATCGGGTTCGCCCTGATCGGCCCACGCGGGTCCGCTGGAGGCGGCAAGCAGCAACAGGACGAAGAGGGGAGCTGTGCGCATTGCCGGAATCCGCAGCAGGGAGTCTGGAGCATGCTCGCGGCGGCACCGGCCCGCGGTCGCGTGTCGGAAGTCACTGTGCCGCGCCGCAGCGATAGCGGGTCGCCCTTGTGTTTGACGCGTCGCCACGCGCCGCGCCGCAGTGATAGACGGGCGCCCTCGTGTTTGACGCGTCGCCACTCGCCCGGATCCCACCGCGTCACGACTGGACGTGCGGCAACCGCCGCCTCAGTCCTGCGGCACCGGCGGCTCCTCCACCTTCGCCGCTTCCGGGCTGACCCGCTCGATGGTGTGGCGCAGCTCGCGGCCAAGAATGAACTTCGCATCCTTGGCCCACGCGTCCAGCCGCTCGTCGAACACCAGCTTGCTGTTCTCGTCCGGCCACACCAGCTTCAGTTCGCGCAGCTTCTGGATGAAGCCGCGGAACAGAGTCTTGTCGAAGAACTCCGGCGCGGCCGGTGCGTACAGCAGGCTCAGGCGTTGCGCGGCCTGCTGGCACAGGCTCTCCAGTTCGCCGGCGCCGAGCTTGCCCGGGCCGTTCTTCACCAGCACCGAGATGGCGATGTAATAGCGCTCGAACGCCTGTTGCAGCGAGTGGCCGATGGCGCGCAGACGGAACACCTCGTCGGTCTGGCCGGTGTTGCGCGCCAGCACGCTGCCGTCGTCCTCGTTGAGCTGCAGCAGCAGGCCTTCGCGCACGAACACCTCGATGGTGCGTTCGATGCGCTCGGCGAACTGGTCCTCGCTCCATGGCAGGAACAGTTCCGACTGCAGGAACGGGTATACGGTGCGGCCCAGCCGCAGCAGGCCGGCGCGGCTCATGCGGCGGTTGTTCTGGAAGCAGCATGCCACCCACGAGGAGGCGGTGAACAGGTGCAGCACGTTGTTGCGGAAATAGCTCAGCAACACCGCGTTGTCGCCGTTGACGCTGAGCACGTCGCCGAGCGGATGCGGCGTGCGGGTGAGCACGTTGATCTCTTCGGCGTGGGCGATGATGCGCTCGGGCGAGTGCGGGGTCACCGTGACCCGGTCCGAGTACGGCAGTTCCGCCAGCAGCTTCTTGCACAGTTCGATCTGCGCGATCAGGTCGGCCTCGCCCATGGCGTGCTTGGGCGTGGACAGCAGCGCCAGCGCCAGCAGGTTGACCGGATTGACGTCGGCGGCGGCGTTGATGTGGACCTGGATCTGCTGCGCCAGCGCATCGACGGTGCCGTTCAACCAGGCCGGCTTCTCGTCCTCGCCCAGCGGCCGGCCATCCCATTCCGGCGCGCGCTGCGCCAGCACCTGGCTCAGCGGGATCGGCTCGCCGAAGTTCACCACCACCTGGCCGTAGTTCTGCTTGAGCACCTTGGGGATGCCCCACAGCAGCGCCCAGATCGATTCCTTTTCCTTGGGCCGGCCGCTGAGTTCGTCGAGGTAGCTGTTGCCCTCCATCAGCTTCTCGTAGCCGACGTAGATCGGCTGGAACAGCACCGGCTTGCGCGGCTGGCGCAGGAACGCGCGCAGGGTCATCGCGATCATGCCGCCCTTGGGCTGCAGCAGCCGGCCGGTGCGCGAGCGTCCGCCTTCGACGAAGTATTCGATCGAATAGCCGCCGGCCACCAGCTGCGCCACGTACTCGCTGAGCACCGCCGAGTACAGCGCGTTGCCCTTGATCGAGCGACGGATGAAGAACGCGCCGCCCTTGCGCAGCAGCGTGCCGACCACCGGCAGGTTGAGGTTGATGCCGGCCACGATGTGCGGCGGCACGATGCCGCGTTCGTACAGCAGGTAGCTCAGCAGCAGGTAGTCCATGTGGCTGCGGTGGCTGGGCACGTAGATCACTTCGTGCCCGGGTGCGGCGTCCTTGAGCTTGTCCAGGTGGTGGACCAGCACGCCGGCATAGATGCGGTTCCACACGTGGGTCAGCAGGAAGCTGGCCGAGCGCACTACCGGGCTGGAATAGTCGGCGGCGATCTCCCAGGCGTAGGCGTGGGCCTTGCGCCAGGCATCCACCGGCTTGCTGTTGTCGCGCTTGGCCTGCGAGGCGATCGCCTCGCGCACCGGCTCGGCGGCCAGCACCTGGTCCACCAGCAGGCGCCGGGTCGACAGGTCCGGGCCGATCACCGCCTCGCGGATGCGCCGGAAGTGCGTGCGCAACACGCGCTGCAGCTTGCGCACGGTGCGCTCGGGCGGCAGCCCTTCCTCCACCGTCTGCCGCATCGACACCGGCGGGGCGAAGCGCACGATGGTGCTGCGGCCGTTGAGCAGCACGCCGAGCAGGCGTCGGAAGCTGCCCACCAGCGCCCAGTTTTCCGAGAACAGCACGGCGAACCAGCCGCTCTGTTTGTCCGGGGCGCGGCCGACGAAGATCGACACCGGCACCAAGTGGATGTCCAGGTCCGGGCGCAGGCGGTGCGCCTGCAGCAGCTTGGCCAGCGAATCGGAGTGGGTCTTGGCGCCGCGCTGCTCCGGCAGCAGCGCGTGGTTGCTGCTGCGCCGGGACAGCGCCAGGTAGGCGCGCTTGCGGCCCAGCGGGTCGCCGGGCAGCGGCACCAGCGGCGAGGGCAGGCCGGATTCGCGGCAGGCCTTGTCCAGGATCAGCGCGTTGGACAGGCCGTAGTCCTCCAGCACGTACACCACCGGGCGGCCGTCGTTGTACTGGCCGGGCTCGGCCGGTTCGATCTTCAGCCCCAGCCAGGGGTCGGCCAGGCGGCCGAGCAGGCGCGCCCACAGCGGCCCCTTGGCCTGGCGTGGGGCGGTCGCCGCCACCGGCAGGGCAGCGGCAGTCGAAGCGGGGGAGGCGCCGGGGTCGGCCGGGGAGGCGTCGGCGGGCGCACGTGCCGCGTCGGCCGCGCGTGCAGCCGCGGCGTCGTCGGGGAACGGAAGGGGGTTTTGTTCTGGCATCGGGGCCATTATCGCTTAGCCGGCGGGGCGGGGTCGGCGGCGGGTGCCGTGGCCGTGTCGGCGGTGCCGGCGCTGGCCGCCAGCACTGCATCCGCCTCGCTCAGGGTGTCGCGCAGGTACCAGTGCCCGTCGCGGCGCACCAGCACCGCGGTGGTGTCGATCTGTTCGCCGTCCAGCGGGTACTGGATGCGCACCACGGCCTGGTCGCCCTGCTGGTTCACCAGGCCGGTGCGCAGCGCACCGGCGCTGGCGTCCAGGTCCAGGCCGTAGTCGGCCAGCACCGCCTTGAGGTCGGCCAGGAACGGGCCCAGCCGGCGCAGGCTCTCGTCCATGCCCAGCTGGCGCAGGTCGGCATCGCTGCGCACGCCGGTGCGGCGCGCGGCGGCGCACAGCCGGGCGATCGCCGCCTGGGCGCGCTTGCGCTCGGACAGCGGCGCGCGCGCTGCCCACGCGCTCAGCGCCTGCACCAACTGCACGTAGTGGCCGCGCTGCTCGGGCGTGTAGTGGCCCTGATTGCGCAGGAACTGCACGCCGAACAGGCCCAGCGAGTGCGCCGCCTGCTTCAGGCTCGCCGCCTGGCCGCCGAACTGCGCATCGAAGGCACGTTGCAGCTGGCGCTCGGCGTCCGGCGCGGCGAGCGTGTCGAGCACCTCGGGCAGGCGTTCGGCCAGCGGCAGTTCGGTCAGCGGCCAGCGGCTGCGGTCCTCGCTCCAGGCCTGCTGCAGGCGCTGGTACTGGGCCGGCGGCACCGCGGCCTGGGCGTAACCGAGCAGGTCGTTGCGCTGCAGCGCGTGCGCCAGCGTGCGCACCGCCGCGGCAGGCTCGGCGCTGGCGCCGGGCAGTTCGGCGGGCGTGCGCTTGCATCCGCCCACGGCCAGGGCGAGCATCGCCAGCAGCAGGATGCACAGCGCGCGCGAGGAGATGACCCGGGTCGGGCAGGACGACATACGGTACGGGCTCGTTCCCCAAAACGTCCCGCATCTTGCTGGGCGCGGGCGATTCCGGCAAGCCGGACGGTACGGCAGTGCGGAGGCGACCCGGCAGGCATCCAGGGGGCGGGGCTGTCGCGGCAGGACATTTCATGACCCGGCCTGGGACTGCCGGGACAGACATGTCGGCGGATCGCCCGATGTGCCAGGGGATTGCACATGTTGCAACGCATCATGTAACCGCTTGCAGTTGCTGCTAACGTCCGCCCACCTCGATTGAGGCGGTGCTGGCCGGGGGACCCAGTGCGATATTCGTCAGAGATCATCCGAGTGCTCGGTCACGGTGGCGCGCGCCGCTGCGGCTGGGTGTTGTCTGCAGTCCGGTGCGGACTTGCGATGACGCCCCCAGCGCAGGCGCAGGACTGCCACTTGCCGCCGCGTGCGCAATGGCCGGCGGCACGTTCGTCCCGTGCGCTCAGAGGTACCCATACCGCGTCCGTCGCTCCGCGCCTGTCTGCCGACCTGCGCGTCGCCACGCGCAGGTCCGACCGGACCCTGGAGGCACGCTGGTGAGCCCGCCCCCCGTTCCGGCGCCGGATCCGCGCGCCAACATCACCATCAAGGACGTGGCGCGCCTGGCCAACGTGTCGGTCGCCACCGTGTCGCGCACGATGAACGGCCATCAGCACGTGGCCGAAACCGTGCGCGCGCGGGTGCTGGAAGCCGCGCGCACCCTGCACTACGTGCCGCACCATGCCGCGCGCAGCCTGAGCAGCCGCCGTACCCACACCATCGGCGTGGTGCTGCCAGACCTGCACGGCGAGTTCTTCTCCGAGCTGATTCGCGGCATCGACACGGTGGCGCGAGAGCGCGGCCTGCACCTGCTGGTGTCCAGCTACCACGGCGAACCCGAGCAGCAGCGGCTGGCGGTGCGGCGCATGCCCGGGCGCGTCGATGGCCTGCTGATCATGTCGCCATACCTGGCCAACGATGCCGAGGACCCGGCCGACCTGCTGCCCGGCACGCTGCCGGCGGTGCTGATGAACTGCGCCGAGCGCCTCGGCGAGGCGCAGGTGCTCAACGTCGACAACTACGGTGGCGCGCGCGCCATGACCCGCCATCTGCTGGACGTGGGTCATCGCCGTATCGCCTTCATCGCCGGGCCGGACGACAACTTCGACGCGCGCGAGCGCCTGCGCGGCTACCGCGACGAACTGCGCGAGCGCTGCCCGCAGGAGGCGCCCCTGGTGCTGCCCGGCGCCTTCGACGAGGCCTCCGGCTACCGTGCCGGCGAAGCCCTGCTGCAGGGCCAGCGGCCGGACGTGGTGTTCGCCGCCAACGACATGATGGCGCTGGGCTGCCTGTTCGCCTTCACCCATGCCGGGCTGCGCGTGCCCGAGGACATCGCCCTGGCCGGCTTCGACGACGTGCCGATGGCACGTTACGTGCATCCGGCCCTGACGACCATGCGCGTGGACATCGCCGGCTTCGGCGCCCGCGCCATGCAACTGCTGCTCGCCGCGCTGGAACCGCATGCCGCTCCGGCGGCATCGGCAGCATCGGCCAGCGCGATCGCCCCGCAACTCATCGTTCGTGCTTCCAGTGCTCAGCGAGGGACCGCCATGGACTGACACCGACGCATGCCGCACCGATGTCGTTTTTTGCAGCACCTAGAAGAACACAACAATGATCCCGTTTACCGCCCTGGGAGGGCTTCTGTCATGAAGAAACCGCGTTCCGCTTCCAACCTGCCCGCACGCAGTCTGCTGTGCTGCGCGCTGGCCACCTGCCTGTTCGCCACGATGCCGGCGATGGCCCAGTCCAGCAACGCGACCCTGCGCGGTCAGGTCGCCGCCGCCCAGGCCGGCACCGAAGTCACCGTCACCAACATCGCCACCGGCTCGGTGCGCCGCGCGCCGGTCGCCGCCAATGGCAGCTATACCGTGGTCGGCCTGCAGCCGGGCACCTACAAGGTCGAGGCCAATGGCGTCACCAAGACGGTGACCCTGCAGGTGGCGTCCTCGTCCACCGTCGATCTCGACGCCGGTACCACCGCCGCCGGCGGCAACGCGACCACGCTGGATACCGTCACCGTCAGCGCGCCGCTGCTGAAGGACGTCAAGACCTCGGAAGTGGGCAACGTGGTGTCGCTGCACCAGATCCAGCAGCTGCCGCAGGCCACCCGCAACTTCCTGGAGTTCGCCGACACCGTGCCGGGCATGGTGTTCCAGGTCGATGGCAACGGAAACACCAAGCTGCGCGGCGGTGCGTCCAACGCCAGCGCCGGCAACCTGTACATCGACGGCGTTGGCCAGAAGAGCTACGTCAAGGGCGGCGGCATCGCCGGCCAGAGCGACACCCAGGGCAACCCGTTCCCGCAGCTGGCGATCGGCGAGTACAAGGTCATCACCTCCAACTACAAGGCGGAGTACGGCCAGATCAGCGGCGCGGCTATTACTGCAGCCACCAAGTCGGGCACCAACGAGTTCCACGGCGAGGCCTTCTACCGTTACACCGACCAGGATCTGCGCGACAAGCGTCCTGACGAGGAAAAGAACGGCAAGATCGATTCGCAGACCAAGGAATACGGCTTCGCCCTGGGCGGCCCGATCATCCAGGACCGCATGCACTTCTTCGTCGCCTACGAGGGCAAGGAGAACGTGGTGCCCAAGAGCGTGCAGGCCGACGCCAACGCGCAGCCTTACCTCGGCCTGCTGCCGTCGAATATTTCCAGCCAGTACGGCGCAGCCAACATGCCGTTCAGCGAGGATCTGTATTTCGGCAAGATCGATTTCGAGCCGACCGATCGCGACCGCATCGAACTGAGCGGCCAGTACCGCGACGAGACCCAGACCGGCAATGTGGGCGGTACCAGTGCGCCGGATCACGGCACCAACAAGATCAACAAGGACAAGCGCGCCAACATCCGTTGGCAGCACAGCGCCGACAACTGGTTCAACGAGTTGATCGTCGGCACCGAGGACTCGGAGAACAATCCGAATCCGAAGAGCATCGGCAACGGTGTCGTCTACAAGTACCTCAACTATAACGATCCCAACATCGGCGAATACACGTTCCTGGAAACCGGCTCCGCCGGTGGCCTGAACGTGCAGCGCAAGAGCCAGAAGGGCTGGTTCCTGCAGAACGACCTGACCTTCACCAGCTTCCAGTGGCATGGCGAACACACCATCAAGATGGGCGTCAGCTACAAGGACATCAAGCTGACCTCGCAGGACGCGGCAGCCTTGAATCCGCAGTTCAGCTACTCGATCGATGCCAACGGCATCGCCGCCATTCCCTATCGCGTGGATTTCGTCGCGCCGTATAACACGCCCGGCCAGAAGGCCACGGTGGAGTCGCCGTCCAAGCAGTACGGCATCTACATCCAGGACGATTGGGCGGCGACCGACAAGCTGATGATCAACGTCGGCGTGCGTTGGGACTACGAAGACAGCCCGGCCTACACCGACTTCGTCACCTCGCAGGCCTTCGTCAACGCGCTTTACTCCGACGATCCGGCCAATCCTGGCCAACCGTGGGCCAATCGCCTGCTGCCCAGCGGCATCAATGTTGCCGATTACATCAGTACCGGCCATAACCGCAAGAACTTCAAGGATGGCTGGGCGCCGCGGCTGGGCTTCTCCTATGACTTCTTCGGCGACGAGCGTGCGGTGTTGCATGGTGGCGCCGGTCGGTCCTACGATCGCAACCTGTTCGAGCAATTAGCGCTGGAAACCAGCAAAGCGGCGTTGTCTCCTGTAGCTGTCTACTTCAAGAACTCTCCCACCAGTTCTTGCTACAAGGATGATCGGACCTGTGCTGTTTGGGACCCGCGTTACCTCAATGGCGTAGATCAGTTGAATACGATTCCGGGTGTCAATGGCAGCGCGGAGTTGTTCATGTTCAACAATAAGTTGAAGACTCCGTACAGCGACCAGTACAGCCTCGGCATCACCAATCAAGTAGGGGACTGGCAGACCGACGTGACCTTCCAGCGCGTGCTCAGCTACGATGGCTTCGCCATGTCGTTGATCAATCGCTACCCGAACGGAGCCTATTTCGATTCAGTGGGTAGCGCGCCTTGGGGTCAGCCGGTGCCGGGCTACCAGAACACGATCCTGGGCATGAACGGCCTTGAGCAGCGCAGCAGCCAGGTGCTGCTGTCGGCCGACAAGCCGTACACCAAGGAATCGGGCTGGGGCCTGACCCTGTCCTACACCCACACCAGCGCGCGTCAGAACCGCAACATCGACGAGCCGTACTCGTTCGACAAGGCGACCATCCACGACTATCCGTTCGTGAAGTCCGATGCGGTGTCGGCGCATCGCTTCGTCGCCTCCGGCTCGATCGACGGTCCGTGGGGCCTGACCTTCGGCGCCAAGCTGGTACTGGCCACGCCCGAGCCGGTCAACACCATTGCGTGCTACGGCAAGACCGATCCCGATGGGGCGACCTGCCAGCAGATCGGCTTCGTGCCTCCTGGCAGCGGCAAGTTCCTGGTCGGCGGCAAGATCTGGGGCTACCGTACGGTCGACTTCCAGGCGACGAAGGACTTCACCGTGTACAACGACTTCAAGTTGACGGCGCGCGTGAACCTGCTCAACGCGTTCAACTTCAAGAACTACTCGAGCTACATCTACGGCGGTCCCGACGGCACCGGCAATTACTTCGGTACCGGCGGACGCCTGGATACGAGCTATGTCGGCTTGAACACCACCGGCGACATCAACTACGTGCCGCGCACCGTGACCTTCGAGATCGGCGCCAAGTTCTGATCCACGGCATGACCCACGCGCGTGCCCGACCGGCGCGCGTGGGGTTTCAACGGACGGGGCCAGGTGGCCCCGTCCGCGTTTGCGGTCGCCCCTTTCCTCGGTACAGGACCACGCACGCATGATCGCCGCCCCTCTTCGCAACCTGGTCATCGTCGGCGGCGGTACTGCCGGCTGGATGGCCGCTGCCGCGCTGGCGCGTGTGCTGGGTCCGGACTACCGCATCACCTTGATCGAATCCGAGCAGATCGGCATCGTCGGCGTCGGCGAGGCCACCGTGCCGCACATCAAGGCCTTCAACAACCTGCTCGGCATCAACGAGGCCGAGTTCGTGCGCCACACCCAGGGCAGCTTCAAGCTCGGCATCGAATTCGCCGACTGGCAGCGCCCGGGTACCTCCTACGTGCATGGCTTCGGCACCGAGATCGGGCATCCGCTCGGGCTGCTGCCGTTCCAGCAGTACTGGTTCAAGCAGGCGCTTGCCGGCAAGGCCAGGCCGCTGGGCGCCTACACGCTCAACACCGTCGCCGCCAAGCGCGACCGGTTCATGACCTCGGCCACCGACGTGCCGCCGAATTCGCCGTTGGCCAACATCGCCTACGCCTACCATTTCGACGCGGCGCTGTACGCGGGTTTCCTGCGCCGCTACGCCGAGCAGCGCGGGGTGACCCGGTGCGAGGGCATCGTCGAGGAGGTGCTGCTGCATCCGGAATCGGGCGACGTGAGCGCGGTGCGCCTGGCCTCGGGTGAGGCGATCGCCGGCGACCTGTTCATCGATTGCTCCGGCTTCCGCGGCCTGCTGATCGAGCAGGCGCTGCACACCGGCTACCACGATTTCAGCCATTGGCTGCCCTGCGACCGCGCGCTGGCGGTGCCCTGCGCCAAGGTCGGCCCGCCCACGCCCTACACCCGCGCCACCGCGCGCGCGGCCGGCTGGCAGTGGCGCATCCCGCTGCAGCACCGCACCGGCAACGGCTACGTCTACTGCAGTGCGCACATCAGCGACGACGAGGCTGCGGCCACGCTGCTGGCCAACCTCGACGGCCCGGCCCTGGCCGATCCGCGACCGCTGCGCTTCGTCACCGGCCGCCGCAAGCAGGTGTGGAACCGCAACGTGATCGCGCTGGGCCTGGCCAGTGGCTTCATGGAGCCGCTGGAATCGACCAGCATCCACCTGATCCAGTCCGGCATCTCCAAGCTGCTGGAACTGTTCCCGCGCGAAGGCATCAGCCCGGTGCTGGTGCGGCGCTACAACGAGCGTATCGCCTTCGAGTTCGACCGCATCCGCGACTTCCTGCTGCTGCACTACCACGCCACCGAGCGCGACGACAGCGCGTTCTGGCGGCACTGCCGCAGCATGCCGATCACCCCGGAGCTGCAGGAGACGCTGGACCTGTTCCGCGACAGTGGCCGCTTCTACCGGAACGGCGATGAGATGTTCGCCGAGATCAGCTGGGTGCAGGTGATGGTCGGGCAGGGCATCCTGCCGCGCGCCTATCATCCGCTGGTGGACCAGGTCCCGCAGGCCGACCTGGAGCGCTTCATGGCCAGCGTCGAGCAGACCATTGGCCATTGCGCCGACGCGATGCCACCGCATCAGGCCTTCATCGACCGCTACTGCGCGGCCAAGGCTGCGTAAGCACCGCCCACGCCACGCGGGCACAAAAAAAGAGGCCACGCGCACCAGGCGCGGGCCTCTTCAAATCCGACCGAAGCCGGAGAACGGTATGGCACATCTCCGGCAGAGCCGGACGCTGGGCATGCTACCGGCATGCCGAAGCTAAAGCAATGCTTTAGGATCCGTCATCTAAGTTATTGATTTAAAATCGGTGTTGCTGGCCAGCGTCGCCGCAATCTCCCGCTGGATGGCCTCCGCCGCGGCGCGCGGGTCGCTGGCCTGGCGAATCGGCCGGCCGACCACGATCGCATCGGCGCCGTCGGCAAAGGCCTGGGCCACGCCCACCGTGCGCTGCTGGTCGTCGCCGACCGGGCCGCCGGGGCGGATGCCCGGGCAGACGATGGAGAAACCGGCGCCGGTGGCGCGGCGGATCGGCGCCGCTTCCTGGCCGGAGGCGATCACGCCGTCGATGCCCGCGGCCTGCGCGGCCAGCGCGCGTTCCACCACCACGTCTTCCGGCGCGCGGTCGATGCCCATCGACGCCAGGTCGGCGCGGCCCATCGAGGTCAGCACGGTCACCGCCAGCAGGCGCATGTCGCTGCCGTTGGCCTCGGCCGCGGCCTGCATCATCGGCGGGTGCCAGCCGTGGATGGTGCAGTAGTCCACCGGCCACTGCGACAGCCGCCGGATCACCCCGCCCACGGTGGCCGGGATGTCGAAGAACTTCAGGTCCACGAACACGCGCTTGCCGCGTCCGGCCAGCGTGTCCAGCACGTCGAAGTACTCGCCCGAGGCCAGCAGTTCCATGCCGATCTTGTAGAACGCCACCGCATCGCCGAGCCGCTCGATCCACTCCAGCGCCTCGCTGCGCCCGGGCACGTCGAGGGCGAAGATCAGCCGCTCGTGCGGCGCCAGCGGCAGCGGCGCACGGCTCACTGCGCCAACTCCAGCGCCTGCACCTTGGCCTGGTGGCGCGCCGCCCGCGACTGGGTGAAGTCGTTGTTGAACAGCGCCGGCTCCCAGGAACCGTAGCTGGGGTTGGGCAACATCCACCAGCGCTCGCCGAACCAGTCGTGGTACTGCTGCAGCAACTGCGCGCGGCCTTCCGGGGTATTGGACACCACCTGGGCGAAATCGCCGAGCTGGTCGCCGAACTGCATCAGCACGCGGTACTGCTGGCCGACCAGCTTGCGCCGGCAGTTCTTCTCCGAGCCGTTCTGCTCGCAATCCTTGACCACCGTCCCCAGGCCCAGCAGCACGCTGTTGTCGGCCACCGGCAGGCCGGCGCTGCGCAGGTTGGCCAGGGTCGCGTCGGTCAGGTGCACGGCGCGGTTGGTCACGTACAGCACGGTGATGCCCTTGGCGTCGGCGGCCTTGGCGAAATCGACCACGCCCGGAATCGGCTTGGCCTTCTTCTCGGCCACCCACTGGTCCCAGCTGACCTCGTCGTACTCCTTGCCGTTGCGGATCAGCCGCGCCTGGTACGGCGAGTTGTCCAGCACGGTTTCGTCCACGTCCATCACCACCGCCGGCTTCAATCCGGCGGCGGCGTTGCCGCGCTCCTCCGGCACCAGCGCGTCCCAGTTCGGCTCCTTCAGCGCCGCATCCAGGCGGTCGGCGGCAGCGCGATAGGTCTGCTCGGCCAGGGCCTGGTACTCGGCCGAGCGCTGCATCCACAGCACCGCGTTGAGGTTGTCGTCGGCGGCGCCCGGCGCGGCGGCAGACGCGTCAGCGGATGCAGTGGTGGCCGGCTTGGCGGCCGGGTCGGCGACCTGCGTCTGCGGCTTGCAGGCGGACAGGGCGAGCACGGCGCAGGCCAGTGCGGTGCGGGCGATCGGAGTCATCGGGCGCAGGAACCTAGGCAAATGAACCGAGGATTTTAGCTGGTTGCGATGACAGGTGCGGCGCAACGCAGGCGGGCCGCCACGCTCAGGGCACGAACGTCAGTGCGCGCAGATCCGGGGCGAGCACCGCCTCGACGTGGGCGTCGCTGTCGTGGCCGGCATAGGTGCTGAAGCGGATGCGCAGGCGGCCATCGCGCACGGTGTAGGGCGTCAGGTCATCGAGGTCGGGCGCGTCCAGATCGATGTTGTCCAGGCAACTGGACACCGGCACGCGTGCCAGGATCGTGGGCGTGCCGTGCAGGTCGATCACGGTCAGCGCCATCTCCGCCCCGGCGCCGCAGTAGCCGTGTCCGTCCCCGGGCGAAGACCGGCGCACGGACAGGTACAGCAGGCGGTCGCGCGCCAGATACGGCTGCAACCGGGTCGGCAACAGGCGGATGGCGTGCTCGGTGCCGATCCGTTCCGGTGCGTAGGCGCGCGGGATGGTCTCCAGCACGGTCGGCGCGCGTCCCGGCACCTGCAGCACGACGCGACCGGCACGATAGGCCAGTTGCAGCATGCCGCGGCGTGGATCGCAGACGTCGGCATCGCTCAGGGCGCCCGGCGCAGCGGGGCATTCCGTCGGCGTTGGCGCTGCGGCGGTGTGGGCCGGTGCGGCGCCGAGGGCGGCAGGCGAGGCCAGGGCCAGCAGGAGGGTGAGCGGCAGCATGCGAGGCCCGCGAGGTGGTGGGCCGTGAGTGTGGCAGCGGCTGCGGATCGCGGCCAGATGTGACGAACGTCTTTTCAGAAGGTGACGAAACTCACGTAAATGTTTGTTTTGCAGGGAATTTCCTGACAGCACGTCAGGAGCGTCCGGATGCCGCAGCGCTGTGATTTGCACCACACTTCTCCGTACGGAAAACCGCAAGATGCGGCGCCTCGCGCGCTGCAGCGCGATCGCGCCTGCATATGCAGGCAACCGCCGGAAGCGTCACAGGGGACGTTGCAGTGGATAGTTGGAGAAAAGGAGCTTCTCTCGTCGTACTGGCCGTGTGCGCGCTGGCGGCTGCGCGGTCGGCGCACGCGCAGGAACCCACCACGCTCGACCGCCAGGAACAGTTGCGCCAGGCCGAGCAGGTGCAGCGGCAGCAGGAACAGGACCGGCAGGCGCCGTTCGTGGGTCCGCGCGAGGCCGAAGCGCCGGCGGACATGCGCAGCACCGCCTTGCCGACCGAAGCGCTGTGCTTTCCGATCCGGCGCATCCGCCTCGGTGGCGGCGGCCCCGACGCGGCACGTTTTTCCTGGCTGTGGCAGTCGCTGCGCCGCTACGAGGGCCGCTGCATCGGCACGGCCGGCATCGACCTGATCCGACGCCGCGCGCTGGACCAACTGGTCGCGCGCGGCTTCGTCACCACCCGCCTCGGCGTGCCGGCGCAGGACCTGTCCAGCGGTGAACTGCGCTTCGAACTGTTGCCCGGGCGCCTGCGCCAGGTGCGCGTGCAGTCGGCGGACGGCCGCGTGTTCTGGCGCGGGGCGCTGCCGCTGCGCCCGGGCGACGTGCTCGACCTGCGCGCGATCGAGCAGGGCGTGGAGCAGTTCAAGCGGGTGCCCTCGCAGGACGCCAAGATCGACATCGCCCCGGGCGAGCAGCCGGGCGAGTCGGACCTGCTGATCACCGTGCAGCGCAGCAAGCGCTGGCGCGCGGTGCTCAACGCCGACGACTCGGGCGTGCAGGCGACCGGCCGCTACCAGGGCGGCATCGACTTCGCCCTGGATGCGCCGCTGGGCATCAACGACCTGCTCTCGATCGGCTACAACCACGACCTCGTCGACGACGGCGCCGCCCGCGGCACGCGCGGCAACAGCCTGTCCTATAGCGTGCCGTGGGGCTGGTGGACGGCCTCGCTGTCGCTGTCGTCCTATCGCTACCACCAGCAGGTGGACGGCTTCCGCCAGAGCTTCCAGTCCAGCGGCAGCTCGAACAGCGCGCAACTGGATCTGCAGCGGGTGATCCACCGCACCGGCACCAGCAAGACCACGCTCGGCGTGGTGGTGGCCAAGCGGGCAGCGCGCAGCTACCTGGACGGGGTGGAGATCGGCATCCAGCGCCGCCACACCACCAGCGCCGAGTTCTACCTCAGCCATCGCCACTACCTGGGCAAGCTGCAGCTGGACACGCGCCTGGGTCACCGCCGCGGCACGCCGTGGTTCGACGGGCAGTGGACCGGCTACGACCCGGCGGTGGGCTTCCCCGGCTACCGCTACGGCGTCACCACGCTCGACGTCAGCGCCGGCCTGCCGTTCGCGCTGGGTCCGGTGGCGCTGAGCTGGGACAGCAGCCTGCATGCGCAGACCTCACCGCAGCTGCTGCTGGGGTCGGAATTCATCACTCTGGGCGGGCGCTACAGCGTGCGCGGCTTCGATGGCGAACGCACCCTGGGTGCCGAACGCGGCGCGTATTGGCGCAACACCCTCAACCTGCCGGTGCAGCGCCTGGGCATCACCCCATACCTGGGCGTGGATGCCGGCCGCATCGCCGGGCCGAGCGCTTCGGCGCAGGCCGGGCGCAGCCTGGTCGGCGGCTTCGTCGGCGTGCGCGGTGCGCGCGGCGGGCTCAGCTGGGATGGCTTCGCCGGCTGGGACCTGCACGCGCCGCGCGACTTCCACAGCGCGCAGCCGGCCTATGGCGTGCGCCTGATCTACCAGTTCTGACATCACTGCCGCCATTGGCGGCAGGCAACGCAATGGATTTGCCGCCTTGGGCGGCACGAGAGAGACGACGATGCACATGGACCGTACCGACCGCCGCCACCGCCTGCTCGAGCCGCTCAAGCGCGGCCTCGCCGCCCTGCTGTGCTGCACCGTCACCTGGACCTCGCTGCCGCTGTACGCGCAAGTCGCGCCGGTCGCCAATCCGGACGGGCGCCAGCCCGGGCAGCAGGCCGCGGCCAACGGCGTGCCGGTGGTGGACATCGTCGCTCCCAACGCGCGTGGCGTCTCGCACAATCGCTATTCGCGCTTCGACGTCGGCAGCAACGGCCTGATCCTCAACAACAGCGCGCAGATCTCCAAGACCGAGCTCGGCGGCTACATCGCCGGCAACGACAACCTGAAGAACAGCGGCGCGGCCACGCTGATCCTCAACGAAGTCACCTCCACGACCAGCCGCCTGCAGGGCTATACCGAAATCGCCGGGGCCAAGGCGCAGTTGGTGATCGCCAATCCCAACGGCATCGTCTGCGACGGCTGCGGCTTCCTCAACACCTCGCGCGTCACCCTGGCCACCGGCGTCCCGCTGCTCGGCGCCGATGGCGCCCTGAACGGCTTCTCCATCACCGGCGGCGCGCTGAGCGTCGGCAGCAACGGCCTGGACGCCTACAACGTCGATCGCCTGGACCTGCTGTCGCGACAGTTGAGCGTGGGCGGGTCGGTGTGGGCCAAAGATCTGCTGGCCAGTGCCGGTGCGCAGCGCATCGGCTACGACGGCATGTTGCTGGAGGTGCTGCCGGGCAGCGACGGCGCACCGCCGGCGATCGGCATCGACGTGGCGTACCTGGGCGGCATGTACGCCGACCGCATCCGCCTGATCGCCACCGAGGCCGGTGTGGGCGTGGTCAGCCGCGGCACCCTGTCTGCGCAGAGCGGCAGCCTGCAGATCGACAGCGCCGGGCAGCTCAGTCTCGCCGGCACTGCGGTGGCCCGCGACGATGTCGAGCTGCACGCGGCGGGTGCGCTGAGCCAGCAGGGCGTGCTCGGCTCGCAGCAGGCCGGCGTGCGCCTGCGCGCCGCGCAACTGACGATGAGTGGCGACACCATCGCCCATGGCCTGCTCGATGCGGCCGCCAGTGGCGCGCTGGCGCACAGTGGGCGCAGCAGCGCCGGTGCCATCACCCTGTTCGGTTCGGAACTGGACGCCGGCGGCAGCCTCTACAGCGGCGGCGATCTGTCGCTGAGCGCCAGTGGCGAGTTGCGCAGCAGCGGCAGCGCCTATGCTGGCGGCGCGGCGCAACTGCAGGCCGGAGCGGCCTGGCTGCAGCGCGGCGGTACCGTGCAGAGCGCCGGTCGCCTCGCGGTGCAGGCGGCGCGGATCGATGCCGCCGGCGCGCTCGACGCCGGTGCGGGCCTCAACTTGCGCAGCGATGCCGAGATGCGCCTGTCCGGGTTGGCGCAATCCTGGCAGGACGCCAGCGTGCAGGCCGGCGGACGCCTGGACACGCTCGGTCAGCTCAGCGCCGGCGGGCGCCTGGACCTGGGCGCGGCGGCGATCGGCAATGCGGCCGGTGCGGTGGTCTCGGCCGGCGGCGACATTGCGTTGGCAACGCCAGGCACGCTCGACAACGCCGGCACGCTGTATGCCGGACGCGATCTGCGCATCGACGCGGCCAGCGTCGGCAACAGCGGCGGCAGCTACGCCGGCCGCAACGCGACGCTCGCCACGACTGCGGCGCTGAGCAACAGCGGCAGCCTGGTTGCCGGCGCGGCGCTGAGCGTGGACGCGGCGCAACTGCTCAGCAGCGGCGAACTCGGCAGCCAGGGTGGCGACGTCGCCTTGCGCAGCCGCGGCGACCTGGCCCTGGCCGGGCAGGTGGCGGCGAAAGGCGCGCTGACCGCGCAGGCCGGCGGCATCTTGCTGCAATCGGGCACCTTGCGCGCGGGCAGCGCGCAGCTGCAGACCACCGGCGACGCCGCGCTGGACGGCGTGATCCGCACCGATGGCGACCTGCAGTTGAGCGCCGACGGCCAGTTGCGCAGCAGCGCCACCTTGGCCGCCGGCGGCAACGCCACGCTGCACGCGCAGGGCGCGTTGCTGCAGAGCGGACAGGTGCAGACCGGCGGCGCACTGGCACTGGACGGCGCCAGCATCGCCCAGGCCGGCGTGCTGGATGCCGGCACGACCCTGGCGCTGCGCAGCGCCGGCGACCTGTCGCTGGCCGGCACCGCGCAGTCGCGTAGCGACCTCACCCTGACCGGTGCCGGGGTGCTGCAGAACCAGGCCCAGGTCGTGGCTGGCGGCGCACTCAGCGCCAGCGCCGGCAGTCTCAGCAACGCTGCCGGCGCCAGTCTGTCGGCCCTGGGCGACGCCAGCCTGAGCAGCGCCAGCGCGCTGTCCAACGACGGCCACCTGTACGCCGGTGGCGCGCTCGGCCTACGCGCCGGCAGCCTCGCGCAGACCGGCTCGGCCAATGCCGGCACCACGCTGACCCTGACCGTCGATGGCGCCGTCGCCAACCAGGGCGATCTGGTCGGCGGTAGCGATGTGCAGATCGACGCCGGCAGTCTCGCCAGCAGCGGCCAGCTCGGCAGCCAGCACGGCCAGGTCGTGCTGAACAGCCGCGGCGACGTGCAACTCGATGGCGTGGTCGCGGCCGCCGGTGCCTTGAACGCGCAGGAGCTGGGCGATCTGCAGCAGCGCGGCAGCCTACGTGCGGCCGGCGTGCAGCTCGCTGCCGCGGGCGACCTGGGCGTGGCCGGCACCGTGCAGAGCACCGACACCCTGCAACTGCAGGCGCAACGCGCGCTGCGCGTGGACGGCCAGGCCAGCGCGAACGGCGCGATCGGCGTCAATGCCGCCAGCGTTGCACTCGGCACCGGCGCAATTCTGCAGAGCGCAACCGCCCTGCAGGTGGAGACGGCGGCGCTGGATAGCCAGGGCGCGCTGGACGCGGGCACCGATCTGCGGCTGCACAGTACGGGCGACATCCACCTGGCCGGCATCGCCCAGGCCGGGCGCGACGTTGCGGTGCTGGCCGACGGCAACCTCGACAACCAGTCCAAGGTGTTCGCCGGCCGCGCACTGCAGCTCACCGCCGCCAGTGCCAGCAACCAGGCGCAAGGCCAGTTGCTCGCACAGACGACACTCGACGCCACCGTGCAGGGCAACTTCGACAATGCCGGCCTGGTGCAGGCCGGCCAGGCCGCGAGCTTGCGCGTCGGCAGCCTGCAACAGAGTGGCCGTGCCTACGCCGGCGACACGTTGACCGTGCAGGCGGCGACCGCACTCGGCAACACCGGCGATCTGATCGGCAAGCACGACGTGGCGATCAGCGCCGGCAGCGTCGCCAGCAGTGGCCAGCTCGGCAGTCAGGACGGCCAACTGAGCGTGACCAGCGCCGGCGACCTGCAACTCGCCGGCACCCAGGTCGCCGGTACCGCGCTGCACCTGCAGGCGGCGGGCGATCTGCTGCACGGCGGAACCAGCAAGGCGCAGTCCGTGCAGTTGGATGCCGGGCGCGACCTGACTCTCGCCGGCACCACGCAGAGCGCCAGCACCCTGCAGGCGCAGGCGCAACGCGCGCTGCAACTGGACGGGCAGGCACTGGCTGGCGGCAGCGTGCACCTGCGTGGCGCCAGCGTCGGCACTGGCAGCGCCGCGGTGTTGCAGAGCGTGGCGGACATCGCCGTGGATGGCGGCAGCATCGACAGCCAAGGTGCGCTCGACGCCGGCACCGACCTGACCCTGCATAGCCAGGCCGTGCTGCACCTGGCCGGCATCGCCCAGGGCGGTGGCGACGTGCTGCTGACGGCTGCGGGTGCGTTCGACAGCAGCGCCCGGGTTGTGGCCGGGCGCGATCTGCAGCTGCAGGCGGCGAGTGCGGTCAACCGCGCCGCCGGCACGCTGGCCGCCGGTCGCGGACTGGACCTGCACGTCGATGGACTGCTCGACAACGCCGGCCTGCTGCGCGGCGAACAATCGCTGCAACTGCAGGCCGGCAGCCTGCAGCACAGCGGCACACTCTCCACCGGCCAGGCATTGACCCTGCGCAGCAGCGGCGCGGTGGACAACCGCGGCAACGTGATCGCCGGCGGCGATCTGTTGGTGGACGTGGGCAGCCTCAGCAACAGCGGCCAACTCGGCAGCCAGAACGGCCAGGTCACGCTCACCAGCCAGGGCGACCTGCAACTGGGCGGCAGCGTGATCGCCGCGCAGGCGCTCAGCGCCACCGCGCAGGGCGACCTGCGCCTGGACGGCGTGGCAAAGGCGCGCGCGATCGCCCTGAGCGGGCGCGATGTCGGCCTCGCCGGTGGGTTGCAGAGCGCGACCAACGCGACGCTGCAGGCGCAGCGCGCCCTGAGCGTTGATGGCCAGGCCCTGACCACCGGCGACCTGCATTTGAAGGGTGCAAGCGTCGCCACCGGCAACGCCGCGGTCCTGCAGAGCACGGCGGGCGCGATCACCCTGCAGGGCGGCAGCATCGACAGCCGCGGCACGCTCGACGCCGCCACCGATCTTGGCCTGCGCAGCGACGGCACGTTGGCCGTGGCCGGCGTGGCCCAGGCCGGGCGCGATGTCGTGCTCACCGCCGGCACCCAGTTGACCAATGCCGCGCAGGTGCTGGCCGGGCGCGATCTCACCGTCACCGCTGCCGGCATCGCCAACGCCACCGGCGCCAGCCTCGGCGCGCGCGGTGCGCTGGCCCTGACCACGGGCGGTACCCTCGCCAACGCCGGCACCCTGCAGTCCGGCCAGGCCATGACCTTGCAGGTCGGCAACCTGCAGCACAGCGGCCAGGCCTACGCCGGCGACGCGCTGACCCTGCACGCCACCGGCGCCGTCGACAGCCAGGGCGACCTGATCGCCAAGCGCGACCTGCAACTCGACGCCGCGCGCATCGCCAGCACCGGCCAACTCGGCAGCCAGAGCGGCCAGGTGGCGCTCACCAGCCAGGGCGACCTGCAACTGGGCGGCAGCATCGTCGCTGCACAGGCGTTGAGCGCCACCGCGCTAGGCGATCTGCGGCTGGATGGTGTCGCCAAGGCCGGGGCCGTCGCCCTGACCGGGCGCGACGTCGGCATTGCCGGTGCGTTGCAAAGCGGCTCCACGGCGACGCTGCAGGCGCAGCGCGCCCTGAGCGTCGATGGCCAAGCCCTGACCGTCGGCGACCTGCAGTTGCAGGGTGCCAGCGTGGCCACCGGCAACGCCGCGGTCCTGCAGAGCACGGCCGGCGCGATCACCCTGCAAGGCGGCAGCATCGACAGCCGCGGCACGCTCGACGCCGCCACCGATCTGGGCCTGCGCAGCGACGGCACGCTGGCCGTGGCCGGCGTGGCCCAGGCCGGGCGCGATGTCGTGCTCACCGCCGGCACCCAACTGACCAATGCCGCGCAGGTGCTGGCCGGGCGCGATCTCACCGTCACCGCTGCCGGCATCGCCAACGCCACCGGCGCCAGCCTCGGCGCGCGCGGCGCGCTGGCCCTGACCACGGGCGGCACCCTCGCCAACGCCGGCACCCTGCAGTCCGGCCAGGCCATGACCTTGCAGGTCGGTAACCTGCAGCACAGCGGCCAGGCCTACGCCGGCGATGCGCTGACCCTGCACGCCACCGGCGCCGTCGACAGCCAGGGCGACCTGATCGCCAAGCGCGACCTGCAACTCGACGCCGCGCGCATCGCCAGCACCGGCCAACTCGGCAG
The DNA here is from genome assembly GCF_011761895.1 of Xanthomonas sp. F4. Classification (NCBI taxonomy): domain Bacteria; kingdom Pseudomonadati; phylum Pseudomonadota; class Gammaproteobacteria; order Lysobacterales; family Lysobacteraceae; genus Xanthomonas; species Xanthomonas sp. F4. The sequence goes on from NZ_JAASQX010000005.1 coordinate 137,972, forward strand.
CCAGAGCGGCCAGGTGGTGCTGACCAGCCAGGGCGACCTGCAGTTGGGCGGCACCGTCGCCGCCGCCACCCAACTCAGCGCCCAAGCGCAGGGCGATCTGCTGCAGGCCGACACGCTCAGCGCGCAGGCGCTGGATCTGCGCGCCGGCCGCGACCTGACCCTGGGCGGCCAGCTCGCCACCACGCAGGGACTGCAGGCGCAGGCGCAGCGCGACCTGCAAGTGAACGGCAGCCTCAGCGCCGGCCAGGACGCCACGCTGCAAGCCGGCGGCACCCTGCGCAGTGGCAGCCAGAGCGTGCTGCACAGCACCGGCGCACTGCGTCTGAGCGGCGCGGCCATCGACAGTCAGGGCACCGCCGATGCTGGCACCACCCTGGCGATGACCAGCACGGGCGACCTCGCCCTCGGTGGCTTGGTGCAGTCCGCTTCGACGCTCGACCTGCGCGCCACTGGCGCGCTCAACAACGCCGCCCAGGTCGTCGCCGGCACCGATCTGAGCCTCACCGCCGCCAGCGCTACCAACAGCGCCAGCGGCATGCTCGCTGCCCTGGGCAATGGCACGTTCACCGTCAGCGGCCTGCTCAGCAACGCCGGCGCGCTGCGTGCGCGCCAGCGTCTGCAGCTGGACGTGGGCTCGCTGCAGCAGACCGGGCGCAGCTACGGCGTGCAGCGCCTGGCGCTCACCGCCAACGGTGCGGTCGACAACCGCGGCGACCTGATCGGCGGCAACGCCCTGCGCGTGCAGGCCGCCAGCGTCGCCAGCAGCGGCCAGCTCGGCAGCGAGAGCGGCGATGTCGCCTTGGTCAGCCAGGGCGATCTGACTCTGGGCGGCACCCTGGCGTCTGCCGGTGCATTCAGCGCGCAGGCCGGCGGTGCACTGAACCAGAGCGGCGCGCTCAGTGCCGCGACCACCCTGCAACTGCAATCACACGGCGACCTGACCGTGGCCGGCACGCTCAGCGCCAACCAGGTCGTGCTCGGCAGCGACGCCGGCGTGCTCCAGCACGGCACCGTCAACGGCGCCGACATCGCGCTGCAGGGCCAGCGCATCGACAACGCCGGGCAGACCCTGTCCAGCGGCAACCTGCGCCTGAGCGGCGGCGATGTCGCCATCGGCGGCGTGGCCGCGTCTGGCGTGCGCAGCGACGGCAGCCTCGGCAACAGCGGCGCGCTGACCCTGCATGCCGACGGCACGCTCAGCGCCAGCGGCCGCCTGATCGCCGCCGGTAATCTCACCGCAGACGCCACGCAACTCGCGCTGGCCGGCAGCACCACCCGTGTCGGCGGCAACGCCGCGCTGACCGCGAGCGGCGACGTGGACCATCGCGGCGCCGACCTGCTCGCCGGCGGCCAGCTCACCGTGCGTGCCGGTGGCGCGCTGGACAACAGCGCGCTCAACGGCGTCGGTGGCACGCTGCAGGCGGCGGGCCTGGACCTGGGCGCGAGCACGCTGCGCAACGGCAGCGGCAGCCTGGTGCAGAGTGGCACCGGCATCACCCGCATCGCCGTCACCGGCGCGTTCGACAACGGCAGCGGCCGCCTGGTCAGCAACGGCAGCGACCTGCAACTGGGCGCGGCGTCGATCAACAACGCGCAAGGGCGCATCGAACACGCCGGTAGCGGCACCCTCACGGTGAGCAGCGCTGGTGCCCTCGGCAATGCCGGCGGTCGCATCCTCACCCAGGGCCAGCTGCAGCTCAGCGCCGGCAACACGCTCGACAACCAGGGCGGCGCCATTGCCGCGGCCGGCGATGCCAGTGTCACCGCGGCCGGCCTGGGCAACATCGGCGGCAGCGTGTCCGGGCGCGGCTTGAACCTGCAACTGGGCAGCGGTGCGCTCGACAACCGCCTGGGCGTGGTGCAGGCCACCGGCGGCAGCCTGGTACTGCGCGCCGACAGCCTCGAAAACCGCGGCGGCACCATACAGGCGCTGAGCAGTGGCGGTGCCGGTGGCGACCTGCGCGTGGATCTGGCGCATACGTTGAACAACGACTCCGGCGTGATCGGTGCCAGCACCGATCTGACCCTGGGCGCAGAGAACGTCAGTAACAGCGCCGGCACCCTGCAGGCCGGCCGCGACCTGGCACTGACCGCGCGTGGCCAGCTCGACAACCACCAGAGCGGCCGCATCGGCGCCGCGCGCGATCTCACCGTCGCCGTCAATGGTGCGCTGCTCAACAGCGGCGGCCAGCTCGACAGCGGCAACGCCATGACCCTGTCCGGCGGCCGCATCGACAACAGCCAGGGCAGCATCGTCAACAACGGCGGCGGCCTGACCCGGCTCACCACCGGTGGGGACCTGCGCAATGTCGGCGGCAGCCTGGGCGGGCGCGGCAGTGTGGTGCTCGACGCGGCCAGCATCGCCAACGGCAGCGGGCAACTGGTGGCCGGCGGCGATCTGATCGCCAACACCAACGCGCTCGACAACCAGGGCGGCAGCGTCTACGCCGGCGCCAGCATGCTGCTGCAACGCAACGGCGCCACGCTCGACAACCGCAACGGCAAGATCAAGGCCGAACAGGCGGTGCGCCTGGCCCTGCAGAACCTGAGCAACAGCGGCGGCCAGATCGGCGCCGGCAGCAGCGCCGGCGGTGCGGGCGACGTGGTCATCGACACTGTCGGCTTCGACGGCGGCGGCAGCATCCTCGGCCAGAACCTGCTCGACCTGACCATCCGCAGCGACTACACCCATCGCGCCGGTGCCGACATCACCAGCAACGGCGATTTCCGCCTGGCAGTGGGCGGCAACTTCGTCAATGCCTCGGCGCTGCAGGCCGGGCGCAGCCTCGGCATCAACGCCAGCAACATCAGCAACCTTGCCGGCGCCAGCATGCGCTCGGGCAACGTGCAGTTGAACACCGGCGGCAGCGTCGGCAACGCCGGCGACATTTCCGCCAGCGGCAACCTGCAGGTCACTGCTGGGTCGGTGAGCAACACCGGCAGCCTGGTCGGCGGCAACGTGCTGGTGGACACCGGCACCCTGATCAACGGCGCCGATCTGGGCGGCGCCACCGACAACGCCGCCTACGGCAGCGCGCTGATCGGCGCCACCAGCGGCATGACCCTGCTGGTGCGCGACCAGTTGGTCAACCGCGACGCGAAGATCTTCAGCCTCGGCAACATCGCCATCGGCGCCGCGCGCGACAGCAGCGGCACGCTCATCGCACGCACCGGCACGCTGGACAACGTGTCCGGCAGCATCGAGGCCGATGGCAGCATCCTGATCGCAGCCAATCAGATCAATAACCGGCGGCGCGTGGTCAATGCCAGAACCACGCCGTTGTCGGACTCCGAGCGCGAGGCAATCAACGCCACGACGCCTTCTGAAGTGCTGTACGTCGGCCAGCCGATGCCCGAACAGAATGGCCCGAACGTCGGCGACAGGGTCAGCCTTGGTACGACCCGATACTACGATGTCATCAGTCGTGACCAACTCATTTCCGCCAGCGCGGAAGGGCGCATCGCTGCCGGGGGAAACATCGCGATCTCTGGGAGCGTGAACAACAACGCGTCCACGATTGCAGCCGCCGGTCAGCTGTTGGTTAATCGCTTTGGCACCAATGGATTGAGTGACGCTCTCATCAATGGGCGGGAGGTAGTGCAGAACAACGCGCTCGCGTTGAGTCAGAAGACCAAGTACACCGATATCGAGCGCGTCGCAGTCTTGGATGATGGCGACTGTGCTCGAGGAATTCGAGGAACGGGATGTACCTACAGTGTCGAGGAAAACGAAGTCAACTCCGGGACATCGGATAGTGGCTACATCGCCCTCGCCGCCAACATGACCGGCGGGCAGGGCGTGGCGATCAGCGGCGCCACCATCAGCAACGGCGCGGTCGGCAGCGATGGCCGCAGCATCGGCGGCGCTTCCTTCAACGCCACCCAGGGCGGAGGCCTGAACCGGTACGGCACCAAGAGCGCCGACGGTGCTGGCGGTATCGCCGTGCAGGCGCAGACCGCTGCCGCCACGGGCGGCGCCAGTGTCGGCAACCGCATTGCAGCCGCCGGATTCGGCCAGATCCGTGTCGATGACGGTCGCGGCAGCCTCGTCGGCACCACCGACGCGACTGCGGTCGACGTCCATGCGCAGGGGGTCCAGACCGCTCTGAACGGCAGCAGCGCCGTCAATGCCTCCAATGTCCAGGCCACCGGCGTGCAGGCCCAGCTCGGCGGCGCCGGCAACGGCAGCCGCAGTCAGGTTCAGGCCAACGGCGCGCAGGCGGTGCTGACCGGCGGAACGGTGCCCGGCCAGTACCAGCAGATCGACCCGGGCACCGGCCAGGTCCCGCAGGTAGTCGGTGGCGTCGGCGCGCCGCTGGGCAACATCGTGCTGCCGATGGGCGGGCTGTACCGCCTGGTCGGCAGCAACGGCGCCAATCCCAACGCGCTGGGCCGCGCCGCCAACGGCCTGGGCGGGGTCAAGGCCAACAACGGCGCCCCCGGTCGCCGCTACCTGATCGAGACCGATCCGCGCTTCGTCGACTACAACAACTTCATCAGCAGCGACTACCTGCTGGACAAGCTCGGCGTGGATCCGCAGTGGACCCAGACCCGCCTGGGCGATGGTTTCTACGAACAGCGCCTGGTGCTGGACCAGATCACCCAGCTCACCGGCCGCCGCTACCTGGGCAACTACGCCGATGGCGTGGCCCAGTACCGCGCCCTGCTCGATGGCGGCGTGGCCGAGGCCGGCACGCTGCACCTGAGCGTGGGCGTGGCGCTGACCGCCGCGCAGGTCGCCGCGCTGACCCACGACATCGTGTGGATGGTCGAACAGGAGTACCAGGGCCAGAAGGTGCTGGTGCCCGTGGTCTACCTGTCGTCCAAGACCGCGCTGACCCTGCGCAGCGATGGCGCGCTGCTGGCCAGCGACAACGGCGACGTCTCGCTCAACGCCACCGCCGGCCTGAGCAACACCGGCACCATCAGCGGCGCCAACGTCAGCGCCAACGTCGGCAACCTGCTCAACCAGGGCCGGATTGTGTCCAGTGGCACCGTGGCGTTGCAGGCCAATCAGGACCTGCTCAACCTCGGCGGCCAGATCACCGGCCGCGACGTGTTGCTGAGTGCTGGCCGCGACCTGACCAGTACCACCCGCGACGCCGTCGCTGGCGGCGACCTGCGTTCGGGCATCAGCGCCGGCAACAACCTGCTGCTGCAGGCCGGTCGTGACCTCAGCCTCACTGGCACGACCCTGCAGGTCGGCAACAATGCCGCGTTGCAGGCAGGCAGCAACCTGCTGCTGCAACCCACGGCACTGCGTGATGAGTCCGGCCTGATGCGCGGCGGTGACACGTCCAGCCTCATTGTCGGTGGCAATCTGCAATTGGCCGCCGGCAACGACCTCACCATCCGCCAGGCGCAGGTGAAGACCGGCGGCGATCTGATCGCCGCAGCAGGCCACAACCTCGACGTGACTTCGGTGCTAGGCGACAGCCATACCGTTACCGACGAGACCCGACAGGGCAAGACCAAGCTCGTCACCGCCACCACTACCCAGGACCTGGAACAGCAGGCGCTCACCGCTGGCGGCAACCTGGTGCTCAGCGCCGGCCACGACGTCAACCTGACAGCGGCCAAGCTCGACGCCGGCAATGGCCTGGCCGTGGTCGCCGGCAACGACCTCAACAGCACCACGCTGACCACGGTCGACAGCAGCAACACCCTGGAGACGCGCAAGCGCTTCAAGCAGACCACCAGCACCCGCGACGAGACCGTCCACGGCAGCGAGTTCACCGCAGGCGGCGACATCGCCCTGCAGTCCGGCCACGACGTGAACTTGACCGCTGCCCAGGTGTTCACCGACAAGGGCGCTCTCGCCGTGTCCGCTGGCAACGACGTCAACCTGCTCGCCGCACAAGAGCAGCACGACGCCGTGCAGGACATGCAGAAGAAGAAAAAAGGCTTCCTGTCCAGCAAGACCACCACCACGCACGACGAGTGGCACGACAGCACCGCGGTCGCCACCACGCTCAGCGGCGACACCGTGCAGATCGCCGCCGGCCACGACCTGCTGTCGCAGGGCGCGCAGGTCGCCGGCACCGGCAACGTGGTGGTGGCCGCCGGCAACGACCTGACGCTGGAGACGGCGCAGAACACGCATAGCGAAGAGCACGAGAAGAAAACGAAGAAGTCCGGCATGTTCGGCAGCGGCGGTATCGGCGTGACCTTCGGCACGCAGAAGATCCAGAACAATGCCGACACCGCTGATGTCACGCATGTGGGCAGCACGGTCGGCAGCGTGGAGGGCGACGTCACGCTGGTCGCGGGTAATCGTTACGCGCAGACTGGCAGCGATGTTCTGGCGAATGCCGGCGACATCACTGTGAAGGCAAAGGACATCGCCATCACCGAGGTCCACGACACCACCGATGCCGAGCAGCGCAGCAAGTTCAGCCAAGGCGGCCTGTCGATCACGCTTAGCTCTGCGGCGCTGAGCCTGGCCCAGTCCGCTTACGACACGGGCAAGGCCGGCTCGAAGGTCAGTGGCGATGCGCGCATGCAGGCACTGGCGGCCGGTTCTGCGGCCTACAGCGCCTATGGCGCGGCCAGTTCGCTGAGCCAGACGGGAAGCGCGCTGGCCAGTGGCAATGCGGCAAGCGCGGCGCAAGGCGCGAACATCAGCATCGCCGTGACGGTGGGCGGTAGCAAGAGCGAGAGCAAGAGTACCCAGTCGGCGGACCAGGCCAAGGGCTCCAAGCTACAGGCGGGTGGCGACGTCAACCTCATCGCCACTGGAGGCGGCGATGCCAGCAACCTGCTGGTAAGCGGCAGCGACATCACCGCGGGCCGCAACCTGCTGTTGGCGGCTGATCACGATGTCACCATCGAGGCTGCGAAGAACACCGCCGAACAGCACAGCACCAGCAAGAGCAGCAGCGCCGCCGTCGGCGTTGCAGTCACCTACGGTGCGGATGGGTTCGCCGCAGGCGTGACGTTGAGCGCCAGCGGAGCGCGTGGCAAGGCCAATGGCGAGGATGTCAGCTATGCAAACAGCCATGTGACTGCGGGCAACAATGCCACGATCATCAGCGGCAACGACACCACCCTCAAGGGTGCCCAGGTCTCCGCAGACAAGGTGATCGCTGACGTCGGCGGCAACCTCAACATCGAGAGCCTGCAGGACACCAGCACGTATGCCAGCAAGGACAAGTCGGTCGGTGGCAGCGTCACGTTCGGCATGGGGTTCAGTGCCAGCGCCAGCTACAGCAGCAACAAAGTCAATGGCGACTACGCCAGCGTCACCGAGCAGAGCGGCATCCAGGCCGGCAAGGGCGGGTTCGACATCACCGTGGGCGGCAACACCGACCTGAAGGGCGCGGTGATCGCCAGCAGCCAGGAAGCGATCGACCAAGGCAAGAACCGCCTGAGTACCGGCACGCTCACGTACAGCGACATCGCTAACGCCAGTAGCTATGACGCCAAAGGCATCAGCCTGTCGGGCGGCTACAGCGTCGGCACCGGCGACGATCAGGCCAAGGGCAGTGAGGGCCAGACACCTTCCACCACCAACAATGGCAGCAAGTGGTCCTGGCAGAACTACAACACCGGGGCCAACGGCAGCGCGGCCGGCTACGGCCATGAGAGCGGCGATGCGCAATCCACCACGCACAGCGGCATCAGTGGGGGGGCGCTGGTCATCACCGACGAAGCGGGACAGCAAGCCAAGACCGGCAAGAGCGTGGCCGACACGCTGGCGGGCCTGAAGCGGGATGTCGTGACCGGTGATGACGTCAATGGCCTGACCAAGCAATGGGATGGGCAGAAGCTGCAGGAACAGGTGGCGGCGCAGGCACAGATCACGGCGACATTCGGGCAGCAGGCCACGCATGTGATCGGCGACTACGCCGAGAAGAAGATGACGGAGGCGGCAGACCTACGTCGGCAGGCCAATGACACGACCGATCCGGACCAGAAGGCCCAGCTCACCGCACAGGCCGACCAACTGGAAAGCCAGTGGGGCAACAACGGCAGCTTGCGTGTGCTGGCGCACACGGTGGTCGGAGGACTCACAGGTGGGCTAGAGGGTGCGACCGGCGCCGCTGCAGGCACGCTCGCTGCGCCCGCCGTGGCAACCGCGCTGCGGGATGCAGGCGTCACCGGGCCGTTGGCGGACACATTGACCGCCTTGGCGTCGACGGCGGCGGGTGCGGTGGCCGGCGGCACCGCGGGTGCTGCGACGGCCAGCAACGAGGTGGTGAACAACTATCTGAGTCATCCGCAACGCGATGAAAAGGCGCGTGAACTCAGCAAGTGCAAGACAGAAGAATGCCGAGAAAATGTAGAGCGGAAGTGGGATGACGTCAGTCTTGCGCAGAGCCGCGAGATGAAGGATCGGTACTTCGACTACCTGACTCCGGAGCAGCAAGCAGAATTAATGAATCTTAAGCCAGGGACGAAGGAATATGACGCGATACTTGCAGCGGGCGTATCTCAATACGCTTCAAAAACTACGACCGGCGTTGGATCGTCTTACAGTCTTGACTATCAGCTACTGACGGAGAGGGATTGGAATGGGCCGCAAGTTAAAGCGCTGATTGGTGGGAGTTCGCTTGAAGACAGGAACCGGTTAGATACAGCGGTTTTGGGGATCTTTGGGTCTCCAGCGAGATTGACAGCCCTCTTTGGCGGTAGCCCGGAGCAAGTCGCTGCGGCAAATAATTTCGGCGCCAGCATGTACGATGTGATGGGAGCGGTTGAGGTCTTAGCTCCGCGCAGTACGAGGTCAGGCGATGGGCCGCCCGCATTTGAGCTTTTGGTAAAGAAAGACAATGTGGTGGAAGTTGGCTTTAATAAGGGTGAGATTCCGACCTTAGACGCGATTAAAGTCGTAGCTGATAAGCCACGGTCCAACTCAGTTGATGTCACGGAGACATTTAATTATTCATCAAGAACTTCTGCTCCAGACGGATATTCTGTCCCAATATTAAGGGAAATTTTAGCGAGTTCGAAGCAGCTTGACAAAAAGTTTAAACACGCATCCGATTTTGGTGTTGGGACGAGCAAAAAAAATCCTCAAACGCTGGAGCAATTTAAATTAGAATTAGAGAGGCATATGAAAGCCCAAGCTACGGTGGAGCATGGGACTTATGGTTTTGTAAAAGATTCAAGGGTCTTTTTTAACCCGGATACAAATAACGTAGTTGTTGTTGATGCAAAGGGAAATTTTGTAACAGGTTTTAAGCTTGATCCTGGAAGCCTTCAGTTTGAGAATTTCATTAAAAACGGTGTGCTGCGATGAGTATAGTTCTTTTTGATTTTGCAAAATCTTTTGCGTTAGGTCGAATGGATGCGCGCGTTTTTTCTGAAGCTTATATGGAGCTTTGGAAAATAGAGCGCGACAGAGGAATTTTGCGGGAAGATGCGGCTCCGTTAAGTGAGTGTTTATCTAGTATTTTTTGTTCCGCTGACATGTATAGTGAAGATGCTGACGAAAGGCAATATTTCGAATTAGATGAGGCTGGTTTGCTTAGTAAAGTTTGCGAAGAAATAAATAGGGTTGAAAAAGGCTCTCTCTGACCATTTGTTTAATGCTGTGCGATGGCGCAGGCACTAGCGGGCAACAACCTGTCCTGTAGGCCGGCCACGACCTGTCGCTGACCCCGGTCACCGATGTCAACGGCAAGGCCACGGTGAGCACCAGCATCGCCACCGGCGGCAGCCTGCAGCTGGCCGCCGGCAACGACCTCACCATCCGACAGGCGCAGGTCACCGCCGGCGGCAACCTGATCGCCGCGGCCGGACACGATCTCAATGTCACCTCGGTGCTGGGCGACAGCCGCACCGTCACCGACCAGACCCGCCAGGGCAAGACCAAGGTCGTCACGACGACGACCACTCAGGACATCGACCAGCAGGCGCTCACCGCCGGCGGCAACCTGGTGCTCAGCGCCGGCCACGATGTCAACCTGACCGCCGCCAAGCTCGACGCCGGCAATGGCCTGGCGGTTGTTGCTGGCAACGACCTCAACAGCACCACCCTGACCACGGGCGACAGCAGCAATACCCTCGAGACGCGCAAGCGCTTCAAGCAGACCACCAGCACCCGCGACGAGACCGTCCACGGCAGCGAGTTCACCGCCGCCGGCGACATCGCCCTGCAGTCCGGCCACGACGTGAACTTGACCGCGGCCCAGGTGTTCACCGACAAGGGCGCTCTCGCCGTGTCCGCTGGCAACGACGTCAACCTGCTCGCCGCACAAGAGCAGCACGATGCCGTGCAGGACATGCAGAAGAAGAAAAAGGGCTTCCTGTCCAGCAAGACCACGACCACGCACGACGAGTGGCACGACAGCACGGCAGTGGCGACAACGCTCAGCGGCGACACCGTGCAGATCGCCGCCGGCCACGACCTGGTCTCTCAGGGCGCGCAGGTCGCCGGCACCGGCAACGTGGTGGTGGCCGCCGGCAACGACCTGACGCTGGAGACGGCGCAGAACACGCATAGCGAGGAGCACGACAAGAAGGTCAAGAAGACCGGCCTCTACAGCGGCGGCGGCTTCAGCGTCACCCTGGGCGCGAGCAAGCAGACCAACACGCTCGACACCACTGAAGTGAGCCAGAGCGGCAGCCTGGTGGGCAGTACCGACGGGTCGGTCACGCTCACCGCCGGCAATGCCGTGGGCATCACCGGCAGTGACGTGCTGAGCAAGACCGGCACCGCCATCGTCGGCAAGGACGTGACTATCGCTGCGGTCGAGAACCGCGTGGATACAGTGCAGACGTCCAAGCAGCAGAGTGCCGGGATTACCCTGGGCCTGACCGGCGCGGTTGTGCAGGCGGCCGAAGCGGCATATGGCGCCACCAAGCGCGGCAGTGAAGTCGAAGATAGTCGGCTGCAGGCATTGTATGCGGCAAAGGCCGGTTACGCAGTCAAGGACAGCGTCATACGCCGGCAAGGGCAGTGCCAAGGGCAATAGCGAACTGCATACCGAAAGTGTGGTCACGGCCAAGGACACGCTGATCCTGGCCAGTGGCAACGACACAACGATCAAAGGCGCACAGGCGATCGGCGACAAGGTACTGGCCAAGGTCGGCGGCGATCTGCTGATCCAGAGCGAGCAGGATACCAACGACTACAAGAGCAAGCAGCAGCAGGCAGGCGTGCAATTGGTCTACGGCTATAGCACCGGGGGCAACGCCAGCGGCTATTACAGTCAGCAGAAGATCGACAGCAGCTACACCAGCGTCAAGGAGCAGAGCGGCATCCAGGCTGGTAACGGTGGGTTTGACGTTACCGTTGGCGGCGACACGCACCTGATCGGCGGCGCCATCGCCAGCACGGCCGATGCCGAGAAGAACCGCCTGACCACCAATAGCCTGACGGTCCAGGACGTGCAGAACAAGGCGGAGTACCAAGCCAGCAGCGTCGGTGTTAGCTCGGACATGGCGTCCAGTGCGACGAAGGCAGCGCTTGGAGCCGCCCTGAGTCTGGCTGGAGGTCAGAACGGCAACACCACCAGCGTCACCAAGAGCAGCGTCTCCGCAGGGACGATCGAAGTTCGCAACGGAGACGACTCGGCGGTCGCAAACCTGGATCGTAACGCGACTGAGCTGCAGCAGTCGGGTCTGAAGCAGATCTTCGACGAACGTAAAGTCCAAGATCAAATGGAGATGGCCAAGGTCGCGGGGGAGGTTGGCTTCCGCACGGTTGGAGCCATTGGAGATGCGCTGACCAGCAAATACAAGGACGCCGCACTCGTTGCGGATGGCGCTGAAAGGCAATTGAAGCGTGACGATCTGACTCCGGAGCAGCGTGCCCTAATCCAGCAGAACCTGGACACTGCCAAAGCCACCATGGCGGCGTACCAGGAGCAAAACGATCTCTGGAAGGACGGCGGAACCGGCAAGACGCTGATGCACGCCGTGGCGGGTGCGGTCGCTGCGAGCCTTGGTGGCGGAAACGCGATGCAAGGCGCGCTAGGTGCGGGCGCCGCAGAACTTGCGCGCCCTCTTACCGAGGGTGAATCGAAACTTGTGCAGAACCTGGTCAGCGCGTTGGTCGGCGGAGTCGCCGGTGGCGAGACTGGTGCCGGCGTTGCTGTGGATGGCGAGAACTTCAACCGGCAGCTGCATCCGGACGAGCTGAAGAAGATCAATGCCAATGCTGCCACGTTCGCAGCGATGGAATGTGGCGATGCATGCACACCACAACAGGTGGAAGCCGCGCGGCAGCGCCTGATCGTCCAGGCCATGCGTCAAACGGACAGCCGTTGGGACAGTATCCTAGGTATGGGGGGACTAGTCGCCCAGGACGGAAATGCACAGAGTTTCCTGTCATCAATCACACAGACCAAGGGCAATTACACAGACTTTGGCGCCGACTGGGCCCAGTACAACGATCACTCGATGTTCGCCGACGCCTTGCGTGGCACACCAGCGCTTGATCAGGTGTACGGCAGCAGTGCTGCGCACCGCAACGAGTCAGGACGACCAGCGCCACTTGCTGCAGGCGCTGAACCGCACGGATGCTGGCTGGACCGATGACTATGTCCATGGCGTCTTGAACCGAGACGCATGGGCCATCGGGACGACCTTCACTGGCGATGTTGGGTTCGTCGCGGATGTAACGCACAAGCTGGCGACGGGCGATGCGAAGGGTGCTCTCAGTGCGGTCGCTGGTGCCGTGGTGCTGTCCAAGGTCGGTGAGTTGGGGGGAATCGTCGCCGGCAAGGCTGTCACCATCATCAAAGAAGCGTTGAGTTCAACCAAGGGCGCTTCTGATTCAGTGCTGCCGTTGGTGGTGAAGGAGACAGCAACGACTGGCACCGCGGGGGATGTACTCACTGAAGTGCCGTTGTTGAAGCCAGAGGCACCTAACCCGAGCAGTGTGGTTGATGTGCCTAGAGGCAATGAAATCGATACATCTGGCTTGGCGGGCATCCCTGAGATGCCTCCTGGCTATAGCCGGTTGAAGTCGGGAGGAGCATCTGCAAATGAGACAGGTGGGTTGCCAGAGGGATATCGTCGGCTAGTAAGTAACGATGGTGAAAATGTTATCCAGGGGCCTGCGGGAGAGATCTATGGAAGTGAAGAACTGCTCACGCAGGCCTTAAAGTCCGACGTAAAATTTATTCCCTCGAATCAGGTTAAAGTCTCAGATGCCCACAGTGTTAACACGATAACGGAGGACACTAGATTCGGCGGCGGAAATCGTACGGTCCCCAAGACTGTTGCCAAAGGAGACGTGAATCTTCAGATGGACATTGATGAGATTAGTGCAGGCAAAGCGAAGTTGCTTGAAAATGGCGATGTCTTAACATCATCTGGGCGCGTATACGGAACACATCCGGGAAGTTCAACGGTATTTCCTAAGAGCGGCCCCGGATTAATTCAATTATCGCAAGCAGAGTTTGGAATTTACAAAGAGATGCTAAAAAGCGGCGGCTTGCAAAACAGTGCAATCAAGCGTTTGGAGGCCCTTTTGAAAGCTGGGAACAAGGGGGTTGATGAATTTTCTGAAGAAAAGCTTGTTGAATTATTTGGGAGTAAGAAATGAGTATTTCCCTTTTTGAAATTTCCCTAAGAGAAATATTTAATCTTACGGAAGTGGCCTCCGTGGTATTGGACTGCATGGGCGGAAGCGTAAAATCCACGGTCGATTATGATTCTTTTTTTTCTCTTTCCCTGGAGGAGCAGGAAATTTCAGTTGGGCTTGAGATTATATATTCTAGCATTGGTTACAAAACTTTAATTAACGGCGTCTCCTGTGTTGATTTGTACGGCGAGTCACTTGGGGAGTTCGCCTCTCGCATTTCTAGTGCTCTAAAAACAGAAGTCGTAATTGGGGACTACATTATGGATGTTGAAATGGCTACGGGTCGCTATCTCGTATATTATCCGGATGGATCATTTAGGCATGCTTATGAAATAAAAAATGGTGATGGTATATTTGATGTAACTGTCGAAGATTAGGGGCGGTATCTGTAAAGGCCACGGATCCGGGTGTGGCTGATTAACACATCAGTAGATTGGCGTACTTCTCCTCATTTTTGATCGCTTTAGGTCCTGAAGCGATCAAAAATCCATTTTAAATGCGCGCGCACTTTATCGCTGTTATTGATGTCTTCTCGGTTTTAGGTAGCACAGTGCTTTAGAGGTGCTAGACGAAAGCCGCACCGTCGCCGACCAGACCCGCCAGGCAAGACCAAGGTCGTCACGACCACCACGACCCAGGACATCGACCAGCAGACGCTTACCGCCGGCGGCAACCTGGTGCTCAGCGCCGGCCACGACGTCAACTTGCTCGCCGCACAAGAGCAGCACGATGCCGTGCAGGACATGCAGAAGAAGAAAAAGGGCTTCCTGTCCAGCAAGACCACGACCACGCACGATGAGTGGCACTACAGCTTGGCCGTTGGTACTTCGCTCGACGCCGGCAGTGTGCAGATCAAGGCGGGCAACGACATCGCCGTGGTCGGCTCGACCTTGCTGGCGCAGCAGGACGCGCGCCTGGTGGCCGGCAACGATGTGGCCATCGTCGCGGCGCAGGACCAGCAGCGAGGCGCACAGCAGCGCCCAGAAAAAGTCCGGCTTCAGCGCCAGCTTCTCCGGCGGCGTGGCCAGCCTCGGCTATGGCAAGTCGCGCAGCAGCAACGACAGCAGCACCGAGAGCACCACTGAGGTTGCCTCGGCAGTCGGTGCCAAGAACGGCAATCTGCTGATCAATGCCGGCGATCAGCTGACCATCGGTGCATCCGACGTTGCAGCCGGCAAGGACCTGACCCTGGCGGCCAAGGACATCGACCTGCTTGCGGGCCAGGACACCGTGGACAATCAGTCCAACCAGTCGAGCAAGTCCAGCGGCTTCTCCATCGGCGTGACCTACGACCCGGCCGCGGCGTATCGCAGCGCACGCGATTCGGCGACCAGCAACATGCCTGACAGCGGCTCGACCATGGGCAAGCTCAGTCGTCGGGCTGAAGGCGACATGGCCGGCACCGCGGCGGCGCTGACGCCGGTGGTGATCCAGGCCGGGTCGCACCGCTCCACTGCCGGTCAGAACGACAGCACCAGCACCGCGCGGGTTAGCCAGGTCAGCGCCGGCGGCAACCTGACCCTGCTCGCCAGCGACGGCTCGATCACCAGCCCAGTCCAGCGACAACGACAACCGCGGTAAGGGCTGGAGCTTCGCCAACAACAAAAATAAAGTGACCATGGTCGACGGCACAGGCGGTCGGCAAGCGCTGCAAGGACAGTGCACCATGCATGGGTGGCCATCGGCCTTCAGAGTCGAGACTATCAAGCAGTATGCTTCGCCCCTGACCAGCAAGAGCAGCCCACACGATGACCGACACCACCACCGTTCCCGCTCTCTCCGCCATCGAAGCCCGCGCGCTCGGCTGCCTGATAGAGAAGGAGGCGACCACGCCGGATGCGTATCCGCTCACGGTCAATGCGACGGTGGTGGCGGCCAATCAGAAGACGTCGCGCGAGCCGGTGATGACGTTGAGTCCGGGCGATGTGCAACACGCGCTGCGACAACTGGAGGGGCGCGGCCTGGTGCGGCAGCAGTTCTCTTCGCGCGCCGAGCGCTACGAGCATCGGCTGGCGTCGGCGCTGGATCTGACCCAGCAGCAGGTGGCCTTGCTCGGCCTGCTGCTGTTGCGTGGCCCGCAGACGGTCAATGAGTTGCTGACGCGTGCCGAGCGCATGGCGCGCTTCGCCGATGCGGACGACGTGCGCCATCAGTTGGAACGACTAGCGCAGCGCCAGTTGGCGGTGCAGTTGCCGCGTACCAGCGGGCAGCGCGAGGACCGTTACATGCACTTGCTCGCCGGTCCGGTGGACGCGGAGGCGCTGGCGGCCACGTTCAAGGCGCGGCCGACCGCCTCGGGCCAAGACGAGTTGGAAGGCCGGGTGCAGGCGCTGGAGGCCGAGGTGGCGGAGTTGCGCGAGATCGTGGCGCAGTTGCAGGCGCAGCGCGTGCCGGATTGAGGCGTCGCGCGCCTCCGAGAATCTTGAGCCTGCAGTAACAACGGAAGCCTCGCCTGCCTGTAGGAGCAGCTCTTCTCCTTATTGGGATCAGCCGCGACAGGTACTCCAGGTAAAGCCCATCGCGGCTGAAGCCGCTCCTACGAGGGCAATGACGGTCCGGCTGAGCCGCGGCGACGCGAGTGATGAGAGGTGCACCGCATCGTTCACCGATCGTCGCTGGCCTGCGGTTGCACCAGTCAGTCCATCTCCACCTGCGGAATCACCACCAGCATGTCGGTCACACCGACATCGACACCCGCCTGGCTGAGCAGGGTGGTGGCTTGGCCGCGGTGATGCGTTTGGTGGTTGAAGAAGTGCAGCAGCAGGTCGCCGAAGCGCCGGCCGTGCGATTCGCCACGGGTGTTGCGATAGCGCAGCGGCACATCGAGGTCGTCGGCATGCAGTTGCGACATCCACTCGGCGATCGTCGCATCCAGGGACTCGCGTTGTGTCCGCAGGTCCGCCAGGCAGTCGGCCTGCGGCGCATCCAGGGCGGTGGGGATCGGCGTGGCGGCGATGGCCTGCAGCGCCGGATAGCGTGCCGGATGCTGGGCGAAGCGCTGCAGCCAGATCGTGTCGGCCACCACCAGGTGGTTGAGCGTGCCCAACAGCGAACCGAAGAAGGCGCCGCGCGGCTCGGCGATGGCGTCGTCCGGGAGGGTCGCGGCCGCGGCGTAGAGACGCTGGTTCATCCATTGGCTGTAGTTGGCGAACAGCCGCAGTGTGTGCAAGGTATCCATGCTCAGGTGCGCTCCTGGGGCGCATGTAGTTCGCAACGATGCAGTTCGACCTCGGCCGCCTCCGGGCTCAGGCGCACGCGCCCCTGGGCGACGAAGCCCAGCGCGGCGAGCAGGCGCAGCGAGCGCGCATTGCCTGGGGCCACAATGGCGTAGACGCGCGGCAGCGCCAGCACGGTGCGCGCGTAGTCCAGCACCGCGCGCGCCGCTTCGCTGGCGTAGCCCTGGCCCGCGTAGGGTTGCAGCAAGGCATAGCCCAGGTCGGGCGCGGGCAGGGTCGGTCGCAGCACCAGCCCGGCCACGCCGAGCCAGGCGCCATCGTCGCGGCGCTCCACCGCATACAGGCCGAAGCCGTGTTCGGCGTAGCTGCGCACCGAGCCGTCGGCGAGGTAGCGGCTGGCCTGTGTTTCGTCGCGCACGCCGCGGTCGCCGATGTGCGCCAGGAAGTCGGGGTCGTTGAGCAGGGCCAGCATCGGCGCGGCGTCGCGCGCGGGGTCCAGTCGGCGCAGTACGAGGCGCGCGGTCTCGATCACGGTGGACATGCGGCGCTCCTGCGGGTCGGGGGCGCCAGCGTGGCGCCGTCGCCACGGCTTGGCAAGCGGCACCGCCGGACCTGCGTTTCGTGGCGTAGACGCCCCGATGCAGTAGGTCCGGGAAGCGCGAAATCCTCTGTGCAGAGGCCGTCGCGTCCGACATCCCGGTCACGCATAACAAACGTCTAGTTAACAGCTTCACATGGGGTGCCGGTATTCTGACGCCCATGCGACCCATCCCCCGTCTCGCCATCGTCCTGTCCCTGCTCTCCCTGGCCGGTCTCGCCGAGGCCCGCGGCGTCATCGAAAAGGTGCAGATCCAGGGCCTGAACAAGGACGACGACGCGGCGATGATCGAGAACATCCAGGTCTCGCTGTCGCTGTACGACGCCATCGGCAAGGACCAGGGCGAGTCGCGCCTGGAGTACCTGCTGAGCCAGGCCGAACGGCAGACCCGGCAGGCGCTGGAGCCGTTTGGCTACTTCACACCCACCATCACCGTCGAGGCGCCGCGCCAGGACGACAAGCTGACCGTGGTGGTGCACGTGGACAAGGGCGAGCCGATCCGGGTGCGCAATTTCCATGTGGGCATCACCGGCCCGGCCGAGGACGACCGCTACCTGGGCGACGACCTGAAGAACTTCCGTCCGCGCAAGGGAGACATCTTCGTCAGCAGCGTCTATGAGACCAGCAAGGTCACCATCACCCGGCGCCTGGCCGAGCGCGGCTACTTCGATGCCGACTTCACCCAGCGCAAGGTGGAGGTGACCCGCGCCGACCACGCCGCCGACATCGACCTGAGCTGGGACAGCGGCCGCCGCTACAACATGGGCCCGATCCGCTTCCACCAGGACTACTTCAACCAGAAGCTGTTCGATCCGCTGGTGTACTGGAAGGAAGGCAGCTACTACCACGAAGGCAAGCTCGACCGCCTGCGCGAGTCGCTGGTCAAGCTCGACTATTTCAGTGTGATCGACCTCCAGCCCAAGCCGGAAGAAGCCGACGCCAACGGCGACGTGCCGGTGGACGTCAACCTCACCCGCGCCAAGCGCAGCATCTACACCGCCGGCCTCAGCTACGGCAGCGAGAGCGGCGCCGGCGTGCGCCTGGGCGTGGACCGCCGCTACGTCAATGCGCGCGGGCACAAGCTCAGCACGCAGCTGGATTACGCGCAGAAGCGCAAGAGCTTCATCACCAGTTACCGAATCCCGGCGTTCCGCTGGCTCGACGGCTGGTACACCACCTCGCTGCGCGTCTACGACGAGCAGACCGATTACATCGACCTGCGCAACGTCAAGCTCACCGGCAGCCGCAGCGGCCAGATCAACGAGCACTGGACCGCGATCGCCTCGATCAATGCGCTGCGCGAGCGCTGGCGCTACTCGACCGACGAGGTCTTCGACGGCGCGCTGTACCAGACCTCCACGCTGTTCTATCCGCAGATCGAAGCCGATTACGTCGGCGTGGACGACAAGGTGTTTCCGCGCAAGGGCTTCAGCGGCAACATCAGCCTGCGCGGCGGCGCCGAGGGCGTGGGGTCGGACGCCAGCTTCGTGCAGGCGCACATGCGGGTGAACTGGTTCCACGGCATCGGCGACAACGACCGCCTGATCCTGCGCGGCGAAGCCGGCAGCACCTGGACCGACGCGCTGGTGGCGATGCCGCCGAGCTTGCGTTTCTTCGCTGGCGGCGACAACAGCATCCGCGGCTATGCGTTCCGCGAGGTCGGCCCGCGCACGCCGCGGCCGGACCGTTTCGCGCTCGGCGCCAAGCACGTGCTCACCGGCAGCGCCGAGTACGAGCACTACTTCAAGGGCGGGCCATGGGGCGGCGCGGTGTTCGTCGATAGCGGCAGCGCGTTCGACGACACGCCCGACTGGCACACCGGCGTCGGCTTCGGCCTGCGCTGGCGTTCGCCGGTCGGCCCGGTGCGGGTAGACATCGCCCATGGCTTGAACGACCCGGATTCGCAGTTCCAGCTCTATCTCAACATCGGAGCCAATCTGTGAGCGCGCCGCTGGAGCCGACGTCGCCCGCCGCGCCGCCGCCGCCGCGCCCGCGCTTCTACCGGCGCAAGCGCTTCTGGTGGGGTTCGGCGCTGACCATTGCCGGCCTGTTGTTGCTTGCCGTGATCGCGCTGTACTGGCTGCTGCAGACCGTGGCCGGGCGCGACGTGCTGCTGGCGCAGGTAGTGGCGCGGCTGCCGGCCGGCTCGACGCTGACCTGGGAGCGCGCCGAGGGGCCGCTGGCCGGCCCGCTGACCCTGCACAACCTGGATTTCCACTACAACGAGATCCACTTCACCGCCGAGCGCGCCTACCTGGATCCGGACATCCGTCCGCTACTCGGGCGCAAGCTGCAACTGGATGCGCTTGAACTGACCAACGCCACGCTCAACCTGGCCAAGAGCGACGAACCGTTCGAACTGCCGCGCTGGCCGCAGTCGCTGCCGCAGATCGAAGTACCGCTGGCCCTGCAGGCCGACCGCATCGCCATCGACGGCCTGCGCATCACCCAGGCGCAGCAGCCGATGATCGACATCCGCACGCTGCGCGGCGGCGTGGAAGTGGCCAACGGCGAGTTCCGCGCCACCCAGGTGGTGGTCAACAGTGACCGCGGCGATTTCCGCGTCAATGGTGACTACCTGCCGGGCCAGGACTACAAAGCCGACCTCACCGCCAGCGCGGTGCTGCCGGCTGCGCGCGGGCGCACCCCGGCGCGCCTGGGCCTGGTCGCACGCGGCGACCTGGACAAGATGGAAGTGGCCATCGCCGGCAACGCACCGGCGCCGCTGCGCGCCACTTTGGTGTTCACCGGTCGCACCGATCCGGTGTGGCAATTCGCCGCCAGCAGCAAGGCGCTGGATCCGTCGCTGCTGGTACCGCCGGCCGACGACGCGCCGGCGGCCGTGCCGCTGGCCTTCGACCTGCATGCGAACGGCAAGGGCGGCAATGCCGACCTGCAGGGCGAGCTGTCGCGCGACGGGCAAAAGCTCGTGCTCGATCCCTCGCACCTGAGCCTGGACAACCAGGTGCTCACGGTCGCGCCGCTGCAACTGCGTGCGTTCGACGGGCAGCTGCGCCTGCGCGGCACCGCCGATCTGCGCGACCCGAATAACACGCAGCTGCGCTTCGCGGTCAACGCCAGCGGCATGAGCTTCGCCAGCGCGCCGGATCCGTCCACCCCGAACGCGCCGGCCGTGCCGATCAAGCTGGTCGAGGCCAACCTCGGCGTGGCCGGCACGATGAAGCAGTGGGCCACCTACGGCGAGGCCACCGTCGCCCGCGGCAAGGACAGCGCCAAGTTGCAGCTGGACGTGCGCGGCGACGATCGCCAGGCGCAGCTGAAGCAGGTGCGCGCGACCATGCCCAGCGGCACCCTCGACCTGGGCGGCAACGTGGCCTGGGTGCCGGAATTGAACTGGGACGTGCAGGGCACGCTGGCCGGGTTCGACCCGGGCTACTTCGCACCGGGCTGGGACGGCAAGCTGTCCGGCACCTTCGCTTCGCAGGGCAAGCAGTTGCCGGCGCGGCCGGACGGCAGCGCCGCCGGCTACCAGGCCACGCTCGATATTCCACGCGTGAACGGAAACCTGCGCAGTCGTCCTCTCGACGCCAACGCCAAGCTCGCCCTGCAGGGCAGCCAGGGCGAGGGCAAGCTGCAACTGAGCCTGGGCGACAGCCGCCTGCAGGCGCAGGGCAAGGTCGGCGACCAGCTCGACATCGACGCGCAACTGCAGCCGCTGCAACTGGCCGACCTGCTGCCGGGCGGTGCCGGCAGCCTGCGCGGCAGCGTGCAGATCAAGGGACGCCGCGACGCCCCCGACCTCACCGCCGACCTCACCGGCAGCGGCCTGAAGTGGGACAGCTACGGCGCCGACAGCCTCAGCCTGCGCGGGCGCCTGCCGTGGCGCGGCAACGGCGGCGAACTCGCCCTGCGCGGTAGTGCACTCAATGCCGGCGTGCTGCTGCAGACGCTGAGCGTGGATGCGCGCGGCGCGGTCGAGAACCTGCAACTCGACGCCAAGACCCAGAACGACATGGGCGCATTGGCCCTGGCCGGGCAGGTGCGCCGCGACGGCGCGCGCTGGCAGGGCGCCTTGAACACGTTGCGCATCGCCCCGGCCAAGGGCGAACCGTGGCAGCTGCGGCAGGCGGCCAATTTCAGCGTGGCCGGCAGCGCCTTCAGCCTGTCCGAGAGCTGCCTGGCCCCGGGAAGCGGTGGTGCGCTGTGCGTGTCCGCCGACTGGCCGAAGCAGGGCCTGACCTTGCGCGGCGATGCCTTGCCGCTGGCCCTGGTGCAGCCGTGGCTGCCACCCAACAGCGGCCGCAAGATGTACCTGCGCGGCGACCTGTCCATCGACGGCAGCTTCAAGCCGGCCGGCAATGCCTGGCAGGGCTCGCTGCGCCTGGCCTCGCGCGAGGGCGGCCTGCGCCTGGGCGACAATGCCCGCGGCGAACTGCTGCGCTACGACCAGTTCAGTTTCGTCACCGATTTCAGCGCCCAGCACATCCACTCCAAGCTCGGCATCGGCTTCCAGGGCGACGGCTTCGTCGACGCCACCGTCGACACCGGCTGGGACGCGTATGCGCCGTTAAACGGCGAGATCTACATGAACATGTCGAAGCTGTATTGGCTCGAACTGTTCTCGCCCGACCTGGTCCGGCCCAAGGGCCTGGTCGAAGGCCACGTCAGCCTGCGCGGCACCCGCTCGCAGCCGGCGATGGGCGGCGACGCCACGCTTAGCAACTTCACCGGCGAACTGCCGGCGCTGGGCCTGACCCTGAGCGAAGGCAAGGGCCGCTTCGACGCGCAGCCGGACGGCTCGGCGCGCATCGTCGCCTCGGTGAAGTCCGGCGAAGGCACGCTCAATGTCGATGGCGGCTTGTCCTGGTACGGCGACAGCACGCCGCTGCAGTTGAACATCCGCGGCACCAACGTGCTGGTGTCCAACACTGCCGAACTGCGCGCGGTGGCCAATCCCGACCTGCAGTTCGGCATCGCCAACAAGACCATGATGCTGAGCGGCCAGGTCACCGTGCCATCGGCCGACATCGACCTGGAACGGCTGGACCGCGGCACCTCGCTGTCCGAGGACGTGGTGGTGCTCGACCCGGCCGACCCCGAGGCCGCGCCGAGTTCGCCGCTGGAGATGGACCTGCGGGTGACCCTGGGCGATCAGGTCAAGATGGCCGGCTTCGGCCTCAAGGGCGCGCTGACCGGCGCCATGCAGGTGCGCTCGCGGCAGGGCCGCGAAATGACCGCCACCGGCGGGCTGGACGTCAGCGGCAAGTACAAGGCGTACGGGCAGGACCTGACCATCACCCGCGGCCAGCTCACCTGGAGCAACAACATCGTCTCCGACCCGCGCATCAACATCCGCGCGCAGCGTCAGGTCGCCGACGTCACTGCGGGCATCGACGTCACCGGCCGCGCCACCGCCCCGCATGCGGACGTGTGGTCGGACCCGTCGATGTCGCAATCCGAAGCGATGTCTTACCTGGTGCTGGGCCGCAGCCTCAGCAACACCAGCAGCGCCGAAGCCGACCAGGTCACCGCCGCGGCCAGCGCACTGTCGGCCGGCAGCGGCCTGCTCGCCTCGCAGCTCGGCGCCAAGCTCGGCTTCGACGACGCCGGCGTCAGCCAGTCGCGCGCCCTTGGCGGCTCGGTGGTGGGCTTCGGCAAATACCTCTCGCCGAAACTCTATGTCAGCTACGGCGTGTCGCTGATCGGCAGCGGCTCGGTATTGACGCTGAAATACCTGCTCGGCCGCGGCTTCGACGCCGAGGTGGAATCGAGCACGGTGGAGAACCGTGGGTCGGTGAATTGGCGGAAGGAAAAGTAGTGCCACTTCCTTCAACGGATCTATCGACTTCCTGTGAATCCTCAAAGCCGCGCGCATAGAATTTTGCGCACACTAGAAAACTTCGTTATATCGAAGGAAAGTTGTTCTGTCCCCGAAGAGTTCAGAGACGTATCGCTTGGTAACTTTCTCGGGCTCTATGAAAATAGAGCAGAGCATGTTGGAGATATCGCGTTCTTCTCGGAGGGGGTGGCATGGCGCGAAAACATGGAAGTGCTTCAAGTCAAGTATAGGGAAATACTCTCTAACTCGCTTCCTCATGAGAAGAAGAGTCTATGTTTGCTCATTCGACTTTCCTCTGAGAGGGAAGTGCTGATGCCTGTCACAGGCGTCAAGGACGGTAGATTCTTTGACTCACTGCAGGTCACAAGGTTTTTAAACAGAGTTGTAGAGAATCTTCAGAAAAAAAGATGACCTTCTAACAGCGACGAACGCACCGTGTACCTACCAAACGGGCTCCGGTAGCGCTTCGATGGGAGGGAGTTGGTGAGTGTTCCCAGGATGCGACCTGGGCTGGTTGGCACAAGCCGCATGCTAAGGTCTGGTCCTGTCTTGTTCCCGAACCGTTCCATGCCCATTCCTGCCAAGCTCGCCGCCTCACTCACCTTAAGCCTTGCCCTGACCGCCACCGCCCAAGCCGACGAGGGCATGTGGATGCCGTCGCAGATGCCGGAGCTAGCCGAGCCGCTGCACGCGGCTGGCTTCCAGGGCGATCCACAGGCGCTGGCCGAGGTGACGCAACCGCCGTTAAGTGCGGTGGTGAAGGTTGGTGGCGGGACCGGGGCGTTCGTGTCGGGGAATGGGCTGCTGTTGACCAATCACCACGTCGCCCACGGGGTAATCCAATACAACACCTCGGCCAAGGAGAACCTGATCGAGAACGGGTTCATCGCGCTGGATCGCGCCGACGAGCGCGCGGCCAATCCGGATTTCCGGGTGCTGGTGACGGTGGGCTTCGACAAGGTCACCGATCAGGTGCTGGGGCCGGCGAAGGGTAAGACCGGGCGGGCCTACTACGATGCGGTGGATGCCGCGAGCAAGCGCATCGTCGCCGACTGCGAGCGCGAGGCCGGGGTGCGTTGCAGTGTCGCCAACATGTATTACGGCACCGATTTCTACCGGATCCGTCAGTTGGAACTGCGCGATGTGCGACTGGTCTACGCGCCGCCGCGGGCGATCGGCAATTACGGCGACGAGATCGACAACTTCATGTGGCCGCGGCACAGCGGCGATTTCACCTTGCTGCGCGCCTACGTGGGCAAGGACGGTAAGCCGGCGGACTACAGCGCGGACAACGTGCCCTACCAGCCGCTGGCGCATCTGCAGATCGCCACCGAAGGGCCGAAGGCCGGCGATTTTGCGATGCTGGCCGGGTATCCGGGCATCACCTACCGGCATCGCACGGCGGCCGAGTTCGCCGAGCAGGTGGAGGCGACGTTGCCGCAGCGGGTCGCGGTACTGGACCAGTTGATCGGGGTGATCGAGGCGTCGGGCAAGGCTGATGCGGAGGCGCGTACGCGCTACGCGTCGCAGCTGCAGTCGCTGAAGAACAACCGCAAGCGGGCCGCCGGCGAACTGGAAGGGCTGCAGCGCAGCGATGCGGTGCGACTGCGCGCGGAGGATGAGCGCGGCATGCTCGCGGCCACGCATGGCTCCGACGCGCGCGACATCGCCGCGCTGCAGAAGCTGCTCGGCCAGGCTTCGGCGCTGCGCGAGCGCGACCTGTTGCTGGGGTTGGTCGCCACGCAGACCCAGGCGTTGCGTTCGGCATTGACCCTGGAGCAGCTGCGGCTGGAGGCGGCAAAGCCGGACGATCGGCGCGAGAGCGGCTATCAGCAGCGCGACCTGGCGCTGATCGAGGGCATGCTCAAGCAGATGCAGCGTCGTTATTCGCCGGCCGTGGAGAAGGCGCTGCTGACGACGCTGCTGACCCGCTATCAGCAGTTGCCGGAGGCGCAGCGGGTGCCGGAGTTCGATGCGGCGTTCGGGCGAACCCCGGCGCAATTGCAGGCGGCACTCGACAAGGCCTATGCCGACACCGCGCTGGGCACCGAGGCCGAGCGCCTGTCGCGCTTCGCGGCGGCGCGCGCGGGTAAGGTGCCCGCGGCCGATCCGTTGCTGGCGCTGGCCGCCATGCTGGTGCCGGCGCAGTTGCGGCTGGACGACGAGCGCAAGGCGCGCGAGGGCGAGCAGTTGCGGTTGCGCCCGGCCTACATGCATGCGCTGTTCGCCTGGCGCAAGCAGCAGGGCCGTGCGGTGTATCCGGATGCCAACAGCACGCTGCGGATCAGCTATGGCCGCGTCGAGCCGCTGGCGCCGCGCGATGCGGTCAGCTTCGCGCCGCTGACGACGGTGGCCGGCATCGTCGAGAAGAACACCGGCAAGGAGCCGTTCGATGCGCCCAAGCCGCTGCTGGCAGCGATCGCCAAGGGCGACTTCGGCAGCACCGCCGATCCGCAGACGAAAACGCAGCCGGTGAACTTCCTGACCAACCTGGACACCACCGGCGGCAACTCCGGTTCGCCTGTGCTCAATGCGCGAGGCGAACTGATCGGGTTGAACTTCGACAGTAACTGGGAAGCGGTCAGCGCCAGTTGGTGGTACGACCCGCGCTACAAGCGCGCGATCCATGTGGACATGCGCTACCTGCGCTGGTTGATGGCCAAGGTGTATCCGGCACCGCAATTGCTGAAGGAGTTGAACGTTCCGCAGGAGTGAGTGGGCAGGTTGGGCGCGAGTGTCGTTTGGCGTTCCCTGGAGCAAAACGGGGCAGGGCATGCAATGTGCCCTGCGCGCTCGTGCGACGGCGCAGGGTATTGGTGCTGCCCGATCCTTTTGCGACGGCCGAGTACGCCCCGTGACCCAGCCATGCCTCAGAAGATGCAGCCATCACTGATTATCGCGATGCGTTGCGCCATCGGAGAGTAGGAAGACGACCGCGATTCTGGACAGCTCGATGCGTCGGGACTGAAGTCTCTCCCACAAACGGCATGCGATGCGGGTGGATTAGCCGATCGCGCGTTTCGCGAAAAGCCACAGAAAGGATAGCCATCATCATCCACGCGACGCGTTGTGCCATCGGAGAGCGGGAAGAAGATCGCGATCCTGGACGTTCCAGGCGTCGGGACTGAAGTCCCTCCCAAAACGGGCGGCATGCGGTGCGTTGGGAAGACTGATGGACTCGGTTTGAACCGTGGGTCTCGAAGCGCGCCGGTCGTGGCTCACTCTGCGACTTCGATGCAGCACTTAGACTAATCCGATGGACTTTCCTACCGCCATGCCATTGCCGCGCGCGTTCTACGCGCGCGATGCGCGCGAGGTCGCGCCGCAGCTTCTGAATACCTTGCTCATTACGGCCGACGGCCGTTGCGGGCGTATCGTCGAGGTGGAGGCCTACTGCGGTGCAGAGGATCCGGCGGCGCATTCGTTCCGCGGCATGACCCCGCGCACGCGAGTGATGTTCGGTCCGCCCGGGCATCTGTACGTGTACTTCATCTACGGCATGCACTGGGCGCTCAACGCGGTGTGCGGCGGTGCGCCGGGGCATGCGGTGCTGATTCGCGCGCTGGCGCCGGTGGCCGGGATCGAGGCGATGCAGTTGGCACGCGGCGCGGTGCGCGCGGCCGATCTCACCCGTGGGCCGGGGCGCCTGGCCAAGGCGCTGGGTGTATCCGGTGCGGACAATGGGCTGGACCTGACCACGCGACAGTCGCGCCTGTGGCTAGGCCAGGACGGGACGCCGCCGCCGGCCGCGCCGGTCGTCACCAAGCGCGTGGGTATCACCAAGGCGATGGACATGCCGTGGCGCTGGCATGTGCCCGACGAGGCGAACGTGTCGCGCTTCGTGGCAGGTCGGACGAAGCGCCGCGGGTAGTGTGGCGCTTTTAGGCATCGTCGTCCTACAAGCTGCGGGAAGGCCGGCGCCTTGCCAGACGTCACAAGCCAAAGACACGCAATGCGGTTGTGACGGAAGGCGCGTCGGTTCGGCTAGGAAAGCATGTCTCAGGTGCCTTCGCTTCGTTTCGTCGCGGCTGAAGCCACTCCTACGACGGGCAGCTTGCGTCATCACCGCCACAAACCCGGCGTGCATGGTTGAGGATGTACCGACGAGGAACGCGCTAGGCGATGGCGGCGCTTGCATCCAGTTGTGCGATGGCATCGGCCACGACCGTGGCGAACGGTGCGTCCACGTCCACCGAAATGACGTCGGGCTCGTCCAGCGGGAGCTCCAAGGTGTCGAGCTGGCTCTGCAGCAGCGTCGGTGGCATAAAGTGGCCGTGACGCGCGGCCAGGCGCTCGGCGATCACGTGCGCGGCCGCGTGCAGGAACACGAAGCGCATCGGCACGCCTGTATCGCGCAACTGTTGCCGATGCGCTTTGCGCAGCCCGGAGAAGGCCAGCACGACGCTCTGTCCGGCATCGACCGACGCGCGCAGGCGCTGCGCCAGGGCCGCGACCCAGGGCGCGCGTTGCGCGTCGCTGAGCGGGATACCGTGCGCCATCTGCGCCTTGGCGGCGGCGCTGTGGAAATCGTCGGCGTCCAGGAAGGTCAGCCGGTAGTGTGCCGCCAGCGCCTGGGCAACGCTGGTCTTGCCGCTGCCGGACACGCCCATCACGACGATGGCTTCGGCGTGCGGGGGCAGGGACGAGGCGGGTTGGGTCACGTGATGCGGTCCTGTCGGGTCCCACGCATGATGCCAGCGTGGACGTTGTGTCGACGTGCAGCGCAGCTGTCACCAGGTCGTGCGCCTTTCGCGCCCCAACCCTGGCAGCTGCTGTTGGTGGGTGCGCCGCGGAAACCGGATTCTGTCTGGACCTTGGCGTCGGGGCTGAAGCCCCTCCCACAGGCAGTCCAGCCGGCGCTCCTGGTGATGCACCAGCGCATCTTCCGGCCCGGTGTTTACGTCGCCGCACTCGCCGTCTCGACCAGATCATCCCACTGCAGCCGCGTACCGGAGGCGTCGTCGCTGTCCTGCAAGGCACGGCGGACGGCGCGGCGCATGGCGCGGCTGATCCAGTTCTGCAAGTCGCGACCGGAGTGGCCTTCGCTGCGATCGGCGATCCAGGCCGCCGCCGCGTCGGCGTCGAGATCCAGCGGCTTGCCGTGCAGCAGGCGCGCGACGATGGCGGTACGCGCCGCGTGGTCGGGCAAGGCGATGGCGATCTGCCGGTCCAGTCGCGACAGTAGCGCCGGGTCGATCGCGGCGGCATGGTTGCTGGCGGCGAGCAGGAACACCTGGCCTGCGTGGCTGGCGACGCCATCGAGTTCCTGCAGCAACTGGCCGACGATCTCGCGGGTGAAGGCGTCGTCGCCGTCGGCACCGCGCGCCGGCGCGACGATGTCCAGTTCGTCGACGAACACGATGCACGGTGCCTGCGCCCGCGCACGCTCGAACGCGGCCTGCACGCGCTGGCCGGATTGGCCGAGGTAGCCGGCCTTGAGGTCGGCGCTGCTCAGGGCGATGAACGCCAGGCCCGACTGGCTGGCGAGGATGCGCGCGACCTGGGTCTTGCCGGTGCCCGGCGGGCCGACCATCAGGATGCCGCGCGGCACCGGCACGCCGAGCGTGGCCAGGGTCTCGGCATTGCGCAGTTCCTTGCCCAGGCCGACGAACTCCTCGACGGTGGCGGCCGGCAGCACGATGTCGTCCCACCCGAGCGTGGCGACGGCGGTGGAACCCTTGCCACGCAGCGCGCGCAGCTGCGCCAGCAGGGTGGCGTTGTCGAGCGTGCCGTCGACGCACTCGGCGGCGACCCGCGCGACCAGTGTGTGCAGGTCGCGGCCGGAGAGGCCACTGCTGTCGGCGATCACCTGCGTATCCGGCTCCAGGGCGAAACCGGCCCGCCGCAGTTCGGCGCCGAGGATGCGGGCACGCGCCGCGGCGTCGGGCAGGCCGATGGCGATGCTGGCGGTGAAGCGCGACAGGATCGCGTCGTCCAGCAGCGCCGGGCGGTTGGTCGCGCCGATCACCAGCACCTGCCCATGCGCGGCATGGAAGCCGTCCCATTCGGCGAGGAAGGTCTGCACCAGCTCGGCGCCGAAGCTGTCGCTGTCGGCGCCGCCGCGGCGCGCGAACACGCTTTCGCATTCGTCGATGAACAGGATCGCCGGCGCGTGCTCGCGGCAGCGCTGCCAGATCGCCTGCACCTTGGGACCGGTGTGGCCGATGTGCGCGGCCTTCAGGTCGGCCACGCCCAGCGCCTCGAAATGGCAGCCGGCATGGCGCGCCAGCTTGCGTGCGATCAGGGTCTTGCCGGTGCCCGGGGGCCCATGCAGGAGCATGCCTTTCGGCGCCGGGGCGCGTCCGGACACGAACAGGTCCACCAGTTTCAGGATCTGGTCGAGCGTGGCGTCGGGCAGGGCGATGTCGGCCCAGTGTCGCTGCACCGCGTCCAGGCTCTGCAGCCGCTGCTGCAGCGCGCGTTGTTGGCCGCGCGCGGTCTCCCAGGCCTGCACGTGATCGTGCAGCGCGGCGATCGGGGCCGCATCCTCCACGGCGTCCTGCGCGAGCGCGAGCGCCATGGCGTGCAGCGCCTGCGGCGCGGTCTCGGTCGCGGCGTGGTCGAGGACGATGCAAGCCGCGGCGTGGTCGGTGCCGGGCAGTACGATCAAGGCGAGCAGGCGCGGTTCGGCAGCGCCGTCATGCAATGCCAGCAGGCGCGCGCCGGACAGATCGCCATGCAGGGCGGGAATGGACCAGCGGCCATGCAAGGCACGCTGCGGCCATGGTGCGCGGGTGACCGTGTACATGGAGGCCGCATCGCGTTGCGCCGCGTCGACCACCTGCACCAGCGCCAGCGGCATGCGTGCGAACGCGTGCAGCGCGCGCCGCTCGGCATGGCTGTGGTGCCAGGCCAGCAACTGTGCGCCGGCGACGACCAGCAGGCCGTATGCCAGCAGCGAGGGCAGCAGGCTCTGCAGCAGCAGTCCGACATCGCCGTGCAGGCCGACCTGGCGCCACCAGTCCAGGAAGCCGCGCGTCTCGCCCAGCCAGTGCGCGCTCGTCCACGGCAGGACTAGCACCAGTAAGCCGAGCAGGGCAGTGCGCCAACGCCAGTCCGGCAGCAGCGGCCGCAGTAGCAGCGCCGATCCCCAGGCGCGGCGGCGTTCGCGCCGCACCGCCGTCCGCGCCGCCGCCCGGGCATGGGCAATGAAGCGGCGCCGGATCGTGGCCACCGCCTGCTCCACGGCCGGCAGGTGCCGCTCCACTTCCACCTCGGCTTGCGCCTGGCGCGCCTGCGCCTGCTGCACCTGCGTGTGCAGGCGCTGCGTCTGCTGTTGCAGCGACGGCGGGGGCGTCGGCGAGGCGGCCGGGATGCAGGACATCAGCGAGGGCGGGCGCAGGTGGTCACCGCGCGCATCTTAGCCCGAGCGCCGGTCGCGCTGCGGTGGCTGGTGGCGGATGGGATATTGCCTGGGTTGGACACGGCACGCCGGCGCGTGA
Organism: Xanthomonas sp. F4; assembly: GCF_011761895.1. NCBI lineage: Bacteria > Pseudomonadati > Pseudomonadota > Gammaproteobacteria > Lysobacterales > Lysobacteraceae > Xanthomonas > Xanthomonas sp. F4. The sequence continues at coordinate 168,525 of NZ_JAASQX010000005.1, forward strand.
GGCGAGTGCTGCCATGGGAGGAGCGCATTTTTTGGAGAGGGATAGGGCACAAGGTACGACGTGGCGCGTGGGTCTAGAGACCATCGTGGCTTCGTTCGTCGCGGCGGAAGCCGCTCCTACGCAGGGCTTGCAGCCCATGATGGCTATTGCCGTTGCCGTTGCCGTTGCCGTTGCCGTTGCCGTTGTTTTGGCCGTTGCTTTTGACTTACCGGGTTCCCTTCCGAAGCAGCGGCCAGCCCGGGGAAAAACCCCGAAGGGGCGGCGCACAGGGACGTGCGCCGTCCGCGGCAGGGGCAGGGCTCGCCGGAAAAAGGCGAAGCACTGCTTCGCCCCGGCGGGCGGGCTGGCGCCGTGAGGCGACTGCCCCGGACTTGGCTGCGAAGCAGACAAGCCCCTTCCGCGGATCCCCGGGCTGGACGCGGACCCGGAGCGCGCAGCGTGGAGGGCGCGTAGGCAGGGCGCGCTTGACCAGCCTTCGGCTGTGGTAAAGCGCTTCTTTTGGTTACCTTTTCTTTGCTTGTGCAAAGAAAAGTAACCAAAAGAGCAAAAGGCGATAAGCGCCATGCCTGCGGGAGGGAGCGCGGTCAGGTGTACGGCCGCCACCGCCACACCTGCCTCGGGCCAACCGGCCCGGTGCACGCGCAGCCCGGGCGAAACGCAGCGAGCCGCACACCCGACTACGCCGAAACCCAGCGCACGCTCTAGACTGCACGCATCGTCGTGGGGGCTCGCCTTTGGTTTCCAGTTGGATCCTGCTGCTGGTGTCGGTCGGCTATGCGGCGCTGCTGTTCGCGGTGGCGTGGTGGGGCGACCGCCGTCCGCTGTACCCGGAGCGGCCATGGTTGCGGCCGGCGGTGTACAGCCTGGCGCTGGCCGTGTACTGCTCGTCGTGGACGTTCTACGGCGCAGTCGGCAGCGCAGTGCGCAACGGCGCCGGCTACCTGCCGATCTATCTGGGCCCGCTGCTGATGCTGCTGTTCGGCTGGCGCATCGTCGAGCGCCTGGCGCTGATCGCGCGCAGCGAGAACACGGTGTCCATCGCCGACTTCATCTCCTCGCGCTTCGGCCGCTCGCGGCGCCTGGCCGCGCTGGTGGCGGTGATCGCCCTGGTCGGCGTGGTGCCGTATCTGGCGCTGCAGTACAAGGCGGTGGCGATGAGCCTGCAGGTGCTCAGCGGCCAGTCCAGCGCCGGTGCGGCGTTCTACGCCGACCCGGCGTTGTACGTGGCGTTGGGGATGGCGCTGTTCGCCACCTTGTTCGGCACCCGCCAGGTCGATGCCACCGAGCACCACCACGGCATGATGCTGGCGATCGCGCTGGAGTCGGTGGTGAAGCTGCTGGCGATGGTGGCGGTGGGCGTGTTCGCCTACGTGTGGCTGTCCGCGCGCGACGGCGGCCAGGTGCTGCAGTCGGCGCGCACGCTGTTCCAGAACACCCCGCCGGTGGGCTTCATCTCGCAGACCCTGCTCAGCTTCCTGGCGCTGGTGTGCCTGCCGCGGCAGTTCCACGTGGCGGTGGTGGAGTGCAGCGACGTCGGCGACATCCGCAAGGCGCGCTGGCTGTTCGGCCTGTACCTGGTGCTGATCTCGGCGATGGTGGTGCCGATCGCCGCGGCCGGCATCGCGCTGTTCGGCGGCGGCGACGTGGCCGACGACAGCATCGTGCTGGCGCTGCCGCTGGCCGAAAGCCGCACCGCGCTGGCCCTGGTTGCCTACGTGGGCGGGTTCTCCGCCGCCACCGGCATGGTCATCGTCTCCAGCATCGCGCTGGCGACGATGATCAGCAACGACCTGGTGATGCCGGTGCTGCTGCGCCGCCGCGGGCACCAGGCGGCCGGTGCCGACGTGGCCTCGAAGGTGCTGTGGATCCGCCGCCTGGCGATCCTGCTGCTGGCGCTGATCGCCTACGGCTACTACCGCAGCAGCAGCAACGACACGACGCTGGCCTCGTACGGGCTGATGGCCTTCGCCGCGGTGGCGCAGTTCGCGCCGGGGGTGATCGGCGGCCTGTACTGGCGCGGCGCCAGCCGCAAGGGCGTGGAGACCGGCATGGTGCTGGGCTTCGCTACCTGGATCTACACGCTGCTGCTGCCGGCGCTGACCCAGGCCGGTTGGCTGGCACCGGCCTGGCTGCTGGACGGGCCGTTCGGCATCTCCTGGCTGCGCCCGCAGCAGCTGTTCGGCATGAGCGGCTGGGACCCGCTGGCGCACGGGACGTTCTGGTCGCTGCTGGTCAACGTCGGCACGATGATGCTGGTGTCGGCACGCTGGCGGCCGGGCCTGGACGAGCGCCTGCGCGCGGCGCCGTTCCTGGAGCCGTACTCGCAGCGCCCGGCGGTGGCCGGCGACTGGCTCGGGCAGGTGCGCGTGGTCGATCTGCAGGCGCTGGCCGAGCGCATGGTCGGCGAACGCCACGCCCGCCGCGCCTTCGCCGAGCAGGCGCAACTGCTCGGCCGCGAGCCGCAACCCAATGCCGTGGCCGACCGCGCCTGGGTGCAGTTCACCGAGCGCCTGCTCGCCGCCTCGATCGGCGCGGCCTCCGCGCGCCTGGTGCTGACCAGCCTGCTGCGCGGCTCGGGCATGGATCTGGGCGAGGTGGTGGCGGTGCTCGACGAGGCCGGGCAGGAGCTGCGCTTCAACCGCGAGATCCTCTCCACCACGCTGGAGAACATCAGCGCCGGGGTCAGCGTGGTCGATCCGGCGATGCGCCTGACCGCATGGAACCGCCGCTACCAGCAGATGTTCGGCTACCCCGACGGCATGCTCTACGTCGGCCGGCCGGTCGCCGACCTGATCCGCTACAACGCCGAGCGCGGCGAACTCGGCGGCGGCGAGGTCGAGGACCAGATCGCCCGCCGCATCGCGCACATGCGCGCCGGCACCCCGCACGTGTTCGAACGCACCCGCAGCGACGGCAAGGTGATCGAGATGCGCGGCCAGCCGCTGCCCGGCGGCGGCTACGTCACCAGCTACAACGACATCACCGACTACAAGCGCGCCGAACAGGCGCTGCTCGAAGCCAACGAGACCCTGGAGCAGCGCGTGGCCGACCGTTCGCGCGAGGCCGAGCTGGCGCAGCAGTCCAAGACCCGCTTCCTGGCCGCGATCAGCCACGACGTGTTGCAGCCGCTCAACGCCGCGCGCCTGTTCGCCTCGGCCTTGCGCGATGCGCATCAGAGCGAGGAGCAGCGGCACCTGGCCGAGCGCGTGGACGCCTCGCTGCGCGCGGCCGAGGAACTGCTCGACGGCCTGCTCGACGTGTCGCGGCTGGACGCCGGCGGCCTGCGCCCGACCATCGAGGACGTGGATGCCGGCCTGCTGCTGCGCGAACTGGCGGCGCAGTACAGCCCGATCGCCGCCGGCCGCGGCCTGCGCCTGCACGTATACGCGCGGCCGCTGTGGGTGCGCAGCGATCGCCGGCTGCTGCGCCGGGTGCTGCAGAACTTCCTCGCCAACGCGCTGCGCTACACCCGCCAGGGCCGCATCGTGCTGGGCATGCGCCGCCGCGGCGCGGCGCTGGAACTGCAGGTCTGGGATACCGGCCCCGGCATCCCGCCGCACCACATGCAGCAGATCTTCGACGAGTTCCAGCGCTACCAGCAGCCGTTCGACTGGGGCGAGCAGGGGCTGGGCCTTGGCCTGTCGATCTGCCAGCGCATCTCGCGCCTGCTCGGCCACGACCTGGATGCGCGCAGCCGCGTCGGCCACGGCAGCATGTTCTCCATCAGCGTGCCGCGGGCGGCGCCGCCAGCGCAGGCGCAGCAACGCGCGCCACGCGCGGCGGCCGCGGCCGACTCGCTGACCGGACTGCGCGTGCTGTGCGTGGACAACGACCAGGAGATCCTCGACGGCATGCGCGCGCTGCTCGGCCGCTGGCAGGTGGAGGTGATCTGCGCCAGCACCGTCGACGAGGCGCTGGCGCAGGCTGCGCGCGCGCCGCACGTGATGCTGGTCGATTACCACCTGCACGACCGGCTCGACGGCCTGGAGACGCTGGACGCGCTACGCGCGGCGATGCCCGGGCCGGTGGCCGGCGCGCTGCTCACCGCCGACGGCCGCGACGAACTGAAGCTGCAGGCCCGCGAGCGCGGCTACCGGCTGCTGACCAAGCCGGTCAAGCCGGCCTCGCTGCGTGCCTTCCTCACCGCCTATCACGATCCGATCTAGGGACCGTCGTGTGTTTTGTAACGGCAATGTATGCGCTGTGTGGCAGGTGGCGGCGCGGCCGGCGTGGCGCACGGCGCGGGCCGGCGGCTAAGGTGGTGGACCGCCCATCACCCGCCTGCGCATGACCTCCCTGGACGACACCGCGATGCCTTCGCTCCCGGACCTGCTGGCGGCGCTGGAGGCCGGCCAGGCGCAGACGCTCGAACACGGTGCCCGCGCCTATCTGCGGCAGCGCCCCGACGATGTCCTGGCCAGCAGCCTGCTGGCGATGAGCCTGCAGATGCAGGGCCAGCCGGCGCCGGCCGCCGCCGTGTACCGCGCGCTGGCCGAGCGCGAGCCGCACGAAGTGGCGCACTGGAACAACCTGGGCACGGCGCTGCGCGAGGCCGGCGAACCCGGCCCGGCGCGCGAGGCCTATCTGCGCGCCCGCGCGCTGGCACCGGACGATCCGCTGCCGCACCACAACCTGGGCCTGCTGGCGATGGACGCCGGCGACTACGCCGCTGCCCGCGAACACCTGCTCGATGCGCATGCGCTGGCGCCGCAGGCCCCGCCGCTGTGCGTGCACGCGGCGATGGCCTGCCACGAATGCGGCGACTTCCAGCGCGTGCAGGCGCTGATCGCCGACTGGCGGCAGTGGCCGCCGCTGGGTCCGGACACCACCGTGGAACTGGCCTGGCTGCTGTCGCAGGGCGGCGCGACCGATGTCGCCTGCACGCTGCTGCGCGCCTGCGCCGAAGGACCGATGGCGCAGCCGGCGCGGGCCTGGTCGCGGCTGGTGCTGGTGCTCGAACGCGCCAATCGCCTGCCGCAGGCGCGCGAGGCCGCCGCGCAGCTGCCGCCGCCGGAGCGGATCGACGACCCCGACGTGCGCCAGGACGCTGCCAACGCGCTGGCGGTGCTGGCCATGCGCGAGGGCCACTGGCAACAGGCGCAGGCGCTGCTGCGCGGGCTGCTGGCCGACGGCAGTGCGGTCGACCGGCGCAAGCAGAGCAATCTGTTCTTCGCCCTGGCGCGGGTCTGCGACCGCCTGGGCCTGCATGATGAAGCACTGGACGCCTGCGCGCAGGGCCATGCCGGCCAGGTCGAGGGTCTGGCCGCGCTGGTGCCGGAACTGGCGGCGGCGGATGCGCCGCCGTTGCCGGTCGCGTGTTCTCGCTGGGACCCGGCGCGCCATGCCGCGGCACGGCCGGTGAAGGCGCCGGCGATGGCGGACTCGCCGATCTTCGTGGTCGGCTTCCCGCGCTCGGGTACCACCTTGCTGGAACAGATGCTCGACGCCCATCCGCAGTTGGTCGCGATGGACGAGCGGCCGTTCCTGCAGGGACTGGCCGATCGCCTGGAGGCCCGCGGGGTCGTCTGGCCGGACGGGCTGGGCGAGCTCGACGATGCCGCCTGCGCCGAGTTGCGCGCCGAATACTGGCAGGCGGTGCGCGGGGTGGTGCAGCTGCAGCCGGACCAGCGCCTGGTCGACAAGAACCCGTTGAACCTGCTGCGCCTGCCGCTGATCCGGCGGCTGTTCCCGGAGGCCCCGGTGATCCTGGCGTTGCGCCATCCCTGCGATGTGCTGCTGAGCTGCTACATGCAGGCGTTCCGCTCGCCGGCCTTCGCCCTGCTGTGTTCCAGCCTGCCGCGGTTGGCCCGCGGCTATGCCGATGCGATGGAGTTCTGGCTGTATCACGCCGCCTTGCTGCAGCCGCGCGCGCTGGAACTGCGTTACGAGGACCTGGTGGCCGACCCGCAGGCGCAGGTGGCGCGGTTGGGGCAGTTCCTGCAACTGGAGCAGCCGGAACGCCTGCTGGAGTTCCAGCGGCATGCGCAGGGCAAGGGCTTCATCAGCACGCCGAGCTACGCGCAGGTGGTGGAGGGCATCAACCGCAAGGCCCTGGACCGCTGGCGTGCCTACCAGGATGCCTTCGCCCCGGTGCTGCCGGTACTGCAGCCGTTCCTGCAGCGCTGGGATTACCGCGGCGCTTGAGTCCCACGCGGTTGCCTGAATCGTTCCCGTCTGCCGGTTGAACGGCAAGGACGCCGCGTGCGCTGCAGCCGGTTGCAGTGGCGTTTTTGTCAGGCCCTGGCGCACGTTGGCACACCGAAACAACACCCCTCTTATAAAAAACTAACAAGTGCCTGACGGTCCTGTAATGGACCGCAGGCCCGAGGCATCCATTCCACCCGCCGCGCAGCCGCGCGTTCGGGACGCTTCGCGCCTGCGTGCAGCGCTGGCGCTTGTCGCACATCACATGAGGTCTTCCCGATGTCCGTAGCAAAGAACAGACTCGCCCACGCCGTTTGCCTGGCCATGGCGACGCTTCCCGCCACGCTCTATGCGCAGAGCGCCGCGCCGGCGGCGACCGCGTCCGGCGATGCGCCGGTGACCCTGGACAAGCTCACCGTCACCGGTTCGCTGGTGCGTCGCGTGGACGTGGAGACCGCCAGCCCGGTCGCCGTGGTCGATCGCCAGCAGATCCAGCAGAGCGGCAAGCAGACCCTGGGCGATCTGCTGCAGGCGCTGCCCGGCATCGCCGGTGCCGCCACCAACCCGCAGGTCAACAACGGCGGCGGCGACGGCGCCTCGACCATCTCGCTGCGCGGCCTCGGCGACGAGCGCACGCTGATCCTGATCGACGGCCACCGCATCCAGAACAACGACGTCAACTCGATCCCGGCCAACATGATCGACCACGTCGAAGTGCTGAAGGTCGGCGCCTCGGCGATGTACGGCTCCGACGCCATCGGCGGCGTGGTCAACTTCATCCTGCGCAAGAACTTTGAAGGCGGCGAAGTCTCGGCCAACTATGGCCAGACCAGCCGCGGCGACGGCGCGCGCCAGGGCGGCAGCTTCACCTTCGGCAAGACCTGGGACCGCGGCAACGTCGTGGTCGGCCTGGACTACAACAAGCAGAAGGAGGTCTCCACCGCCAACCGCGCGTTCTCCAAGTACGCGATGTACCTGTCCAGCGGCAGCGTCTACAAGGGCGGTTCCGCGCGCACGCCGACCGGCTACTACAAGCTGCCGGCGGCGACCCTGGCGGCCAACGGCTGCGCCGCCGACGGCGCGCTGACCGGTAACGGCAGCGGTGGCTACAAGTGCTACAGCTCCTCGGCCGATTCCTACAACTACGAGGCGCAGAACCTGCTGCTGACCCCGCAGCAGCGCGTCGGCGGCTTCGTGCTCGGCAGCTTCAACATCACCGACTCGATGCAGGCGTACGTCAACGCCTACCACAACCACACCATGTCCAACTTTGCGATCGCGCCGCTGCCGCTCGACGCGCAGAACGACGGCATCACCATCGCCGCCAACAATCCGTACAACCCGTTCGGTGTGGAGTTCGGCCCCAACGGCTACGAGTATCAGACGCGCTTCACCTCGCTCGGCCAGCGCGAAGGCTTCTACGACACCGCCACCGATCAGGACGTGATCGGCCTGAAGGGCGGCATCGGCGACAGCAGCTGGGTGTGGGACGCCAACTTCAACTACGGCCACTACCGCCAGCGCAACTGGAGCCACGGCTACGTCGATTACGCCGCGCTGCAGAACGCCATCAACGCCGGGCAGGTCAACATCCTCGACCAGGGCAGCCCGACCACGGTCGCCTGGCTGCAGAGCAACGAGTCGATCCCGCGCCAGGAAACCACCACCATCATGCGCCAGTGGGAAGCCAGCGCCAACGGCAGCCTGTGGGACATGCCGGCCGGCGCCGCGCAGCTGGCCGTCGGTGCGCTGTACCGCAAGGAGAGCCTGAGCTCCAGCGTGTCGGCCAACGCGCTGATCAACAGCGACAACACCTGTGCGGTTTCCTCCGAAGCCTGCGCCTCGCCGCTGAGCGGCAGCTTCAACGTCAAGGAAGCCTACGCGCAGTTGTTCATGCCGGTGCTGGAGCAGTCCTCGCCGATCGGCGCGCTCAACCTGACGCTGAGCGACCGCTACTCCGACTACAGCAGCGTGCGGTCGGGCAACAACAGCGCCTCGTTCCAGGTGGAATGGCGGCCGATCCACGACCTGATGGTGCGTGGCACCGCGGCGCAGGTGTTCCGCGCGCCGACCATCACCGACATCTACCAGGGCCCGACCGCCGACGCGCCGAACTTCATCGATCCGTGCGTCGGCTATAGCGGCAGCGGCCATGACAACGCCTGCGCCGGCGTGCCGGCCGGCTTCAGCGGCACGGGCCTTTCGCAGACCAACGCGATCAAGTCCGGTGCCACCTATGTCGGCTACCAGCTCAAGCCGGAGAAGGGCACCTCGTTCGACTACGGCCTGGTCTACAGCCCCGAGTACGTGCCGGGCCTGTCGGTCAACCTCGACTGGTGGAAGGTCAAGCTCAATGATCTGATCCAGCCGATCTCCGCGCAGACCGTGGCCGACCTCTGCTACAACGACAACAACAGCCCGTACTGCAGCTACATCCACCGCTATCCCGCCAGCAGCGTCAGCGCCGGCAACATCGACTACATCCAGACGCCGGTGGTGAACATCGGCAAGCTCAATACCCAGGGCATCGACCTGGGCGCGAGCTACGCGCTGCCCGCCACCGACTACGGCAAGTTCACCGTGACCGTGGACAGCACCTACCTGCACCGCTACGACATCGACACCGGGGACACGGTGGTGCACATGGCCGGCCGCTACAACTCGTCCTACGGCAACTACGCGCACTGGCGCGCGCATGCCCTGCTCGGCTGGAAGCTGGGCAACTGGGATGCGAGCTGGACCACGCGCTGGATCGGCAAGATGCAGGTCGGCAGCGGCGACCTGACCCAGAACATGTCCGCCGACGCGCAGTTCAAGGGCGTGGTGCTGGACTACGGCAGCTACATGTACCACGCGCTGCAGGTGGGTTACGACATGGCCGGGGCGAACCTGCGCCTGGATCTGGGCGTGGACAACCTGACCAACAAGCAGCCGCCGATGATGTATCAGAACAACGTGTTGAACGCGAACACCGACGTGAGCACCTACGACACGCTGGGCCGTTACTACTGGATGCGTGCCACGTACAAGTTCTAATGCGCAGCAAGGTGTTGCGAAGTAAATGGCATCGGCGCCTCTTCATGGGGCGCTGATTCCAAGTGGGTAATGCCTGGTTGTCGGTTTGGTGCTGGTGAGGATTTCCCGAACACGCCATCAATTTCAACGGCAAGTTATGGATTCTTCCCGCAGAACTCATGATGTTGGTCGCGCAGCGCCACCCAACTCCCTGGGTGGCGCTGCGCAGTGCCATCACTGCATCCTGTCCACCTACCTGAACTTCACTGACAGGCCGGCCTGACCGAAGGCGCCGGCATGGCGGGATGGGCGCGCACCGTCGCCGCACATCCCCAATCCCGAATCCCCAATCCCGGCCGAAACAGGCGCCGCGGCGCTCACCCCGCGCCGTGCAGATGCTCGAACAGGATGGTGCTGCCGATCGCGATCAGCAGGGCGCCGCCGACGATCTCCGCCCGCTTGCCGGCCAGCGCGCCGAGCGCGCGGCCGAGCATGATGCCCAGGGTGACCATGGTCAGCGTGCACAGGCCGATGATCGCCGCGACCTCGACGATGTTCACGTCCAGGAAGGCCAGGCCGACGCCGACCGCCATCGCGTCGATGCTGGTGGCGAACCCGGTGGCGGCCAGGCTCCAGAAGCCGTGACGCTTGGGCGCGGCCTCGTCGGGCGCGTCGGACTCCGGCTTGAGGCCGGCGACGATCATGTGCACGCCCAGCGCGCCGAGCAGGCCGAAGGCGATCCAGTGGTCGAAGGCGACCACGTACTTGGACGCGGCCTGGCCCAGCACCCAGCCCAGCGCCGGGGTCAGCGCCTCGATGCAGCCGAAGATCAGGCCGGCGCGCAGCGCGTCGGCCCAGCGCGGACGTTGCATCGCCGCGCCCTTGCCAACCGCGGCGGCGAAGGCGTCGGTCGACATGGCGATGCCGAGCAGGAGAATCGAAAGAAACGACATGGGGAACCGTACCGGGACAGGCGACAACGACGAGCGCGCGCGCCCGGCCTTCGCCTTGCGCACTCGCCGCTGGTCTCGCCAACCGAACTGGCTGCCCGTACCACGGCGCATCGGCCGAGTGTGTTGACACGGGCGCTGTCCGCGCAGGTCGGACAGCAGGCTACTCCCCAAGGGGACGCGCAGTCTAACAGCCGTCAATTGCGGCGAACATACCTGGAACGCACGCGAACCTGCAGCTTCTCTTCTTAGCATCGGCTATAGCGGCGCGTGCAGGCCGGCGTTCCGCGTGGGGTGCTGCGATGGCCCGCAGCGCCCGTGATCACTGCAGCGCATTCGGTTGATCGCTGCAGGGAATCCGGTGTCGCCGCTGCGGCGCTGTGCATGCTGGTGATACGCGCCGCCTGCTGAGGCGAACGCGGCTGTGTGCGGTCGGCAATGGCGGCGCTGCGTGCCGACGCCAACACCGCGCGCTGCGCTGCAGCGTGTTGCCGTCGCCGCGGCGCGACTACACTGGCCACGCTTCAGGTGCCTGGTCGTCGCAAGACGCACCGGGTGAAACGGGAAGCCGGTCCGATGCCGGCGCTGCCCCCGCAACGGTAGGCGAGAACACCCGACAACAGACCACTGCGCAAGCGGGAAGGTGTCGGGGTGATGCGGTCGCGCATTGCTCGCAAGCCCGGAGACCGGCCTGACGTGGACGTCCTGCGACGTTCTTTCTCGGGTGTTGCGGTGGGCAACCTGACGAGCGGAACGACGTCGGGGCCCTTGCGCCGCGCGTTCGCTTGTCCTGTCCATCGCCGCCCGCCCGGTGGTGATGCGATGAGGAGACAGGACCCGTGAACCAGATGACCCGGACCGGCGCCGACGTGGCGACCGTCAAGCTCTTGATCGACGGTGCGTTCGTCGAATCCAGCAGCAGCCAATGGCGCGAGGTCGTCGATCCGGCGACCCAGGACGTGCTCGCGCGCGTGCCGTTCGCCACGGCCGCGGAAGTGGATGCCGCCGTGGCCGCCGCGCAACGCGCGTTCGCGAGTTGGCGCAAGACGCCGATCGGCACCCGCGCGCGGATCTTCCTGGCCTATCAGCAACTGATCCGTGCGCACATGGGCGAGCTGGCGGCGATCCTCACCCGCGAGCAGGGCAAGACCCTGGCGGACGCGGAAGGCGACGTGTTCCGCGGCCTGGAAGTGGTGGAACAGGCCGCGGCGATCGGCAACCTGCAGCTCGGCGAACTGGCCAACAACGTCGCCAACGGCGTGGATACCTACACGCTCTTGCAGCCGTTGGGCGTGTGCGCCGGCATCACCCCGTTCAACTTCCCGGCGATGATCCCGCTGTGGATGTTCCCGATGGCCATCGCCACCGGCAACACCTTCGTGCTCAAGCCATCCGAGCAGGATCCGCTGGTGACCATGCGCCTGGTCGAACTGGCGGTGCAGGCGGGCGTGCCCAAGGGCGTGCTGAACGTCGTGCATGGCGGCGCCGAGGTGGTCGATGCGCTGTGCGACCACGCCGACATCAAGGCGCTGTCGTTCGTCGGCTCCACCAAGGTCGGCACCCACGTCTACCGGCGTGCGGCGCTGGCCGGCAAACGCGTGCAATGCATGATGGGCGCGAAGAACCATGCGGTGGTGTTGCCGGATGCGGCGCGCGAGCAGACCCTCGACGCGTTGGTGGGGGCGGCCTTCGGCGCCGCCGGCCAGCGCTGCATGGCCGCTTCGACGCTGGTGCTGGTCGGCGAGGCGCGGCAGTGGATTCCGGCGCTGGTGGCCAAGGCGCAGACGCTCAAGGTCAACGCCGGCAGCGAACCCGGCACCGATCTGGGGCCGGTGATCTCGCGCAGTGCGCGCGAGCGCATCGAAGCGCTGATCGCCACCGGCATCGCCGAGGGCGCGACGCTGGAACTGGACGGACGCAACCCGACGGTGCCCGGATTCGCTCATGGCAACTTCGTCGGCCCGACGATCTTCTCCGGGGTCGCGCCGGGCATGCGCATCTACGACGAGGAGATCTTCGGCCCGGTGCTGGTGATCCTGGAGGCGGCTACGCTGGAAGATGCGATCGCCCTGGTCAACGTCAATCCGAACGGCAACGGCACGGCGCTGTTCACCCAGTCCGGCGCCGCCGCACGCAAGTTCCAGGAGGAGATCGATGTCGGCCAGGTCGGCATCAACGTGCCGATTCCGGTGCCGGTGCCGCTGTTCTCGTTCACCGGTTCGCGTGCCTCCAAGCTCGGCGACCTCGGCCCCTACGGCAAGCAGGCGGTGCAGTTCTACACGCAGACCAAGACCGTCACTGCGCGCTGGTTCGACGATGCCGGCGCCGGGCAGGGCGTCAACACCACGATCCGCCTGTCGTGATGGCCGCGGCGATGCAGTGGCCGCTGGAGCAGTCGGCCGATGTCGGGCTGGACGAGGCGCAGCGCGCCTATCGCGAGGCCGCGCGCGGCTTCGCCCAGGCCGAACTGGCGCCGCACGCGGCGCGCTGGGACGCGGACGGGATCTTTCCGCGCGAGGCGATCGGCAAGGCCGGCGAACTCGGCTTCTGCGGCCTGTACGTGGACGAGCACGCCGGCGGCAGCGGGCTGTCGCGCCTGGATGCGGCGATCGTGTTCGAGGAACTGGCCGCGGTCGATCCGTCCACCGCGGCCTTCATCAGCATCCACAACATGGCCACCTGGATGCTGACCCGTTTCGCCACGCCGGCCGTGTGCAGGGACTGGGGCGCGGCGTTGGCCAGTGGCGCCAAGCTCGCCTCGTACTGCCTGACCGAACCCGGTGCCGGCTCCGACGCGGCCGCGCTGAAGACCCGGGCGGTGCGCGATGGTGACGGCTACCGCATCGACGGCAGCAAGGCGTTCATTTCCGGCGCCGGCGCGACCGACCTGCTGGTGGTGATGGCGCGCACCGGCGAGGACGGCCCGCGCGGCATCAGCGCGTTCGCTGTGCCGGCCGATGCGGCGGGCATCGCCTATGGGCGCAACGAGGACAAGCTGGGCTGGCACAGCCAGCCGACCCGCGCGGTGAGTTTCGACGGCGTGCGCGTGCCGCTCGCGCATCGCCTGGGCGAAGAGGGCGAGGGCTTCCGCATCGCGATGCGCGGCCTCGATGGCGGCCGCCTCAACATCGCTGCGTGCTCGCTGGGCGCGGGGCAGGGCGCCCTGGACGCGGCGCGGCGCTATCTGGGCGAGCGCCGCCAGTTCGGCAAGAAGCTCGCCGAGTTCCAGGCCCTGCAGTTCACCCTGGCCGACATGGCCACGCAACTGGTCGCCGCGCGGCAGATGGTGCACACCGCCGCACGCAAGCTCGACGCCGGCGCGCGCGATGCGACGGTGTGGTGCGCGATGGCCAAGCGCTTCGCCACCGATGCGGGCTTTTCGATCTGCAACGACGCGCTGCAGTTGCACGGCGGCTACGGCTACATCCGCGAGTACCCGGTCGAACGCCTGCTGCGCGACAGCCGGGTGCATCAGATCCTGGAAGGCACCAACGAAATCATGCGCGTGATCGTCGCGCGCCACCTGTTGAACACCGAAGAGGAATTGCGATGAGCGCCGCCGACACCTCCTACCGCCGCCGGGACTGGACCGGGCTGGCCCTGCAGATCGACGGCCACACTGCCGTGGTCACCCTGTCCAATCCGCCGGCCAACACCTGGACGGTGCACAGCCTGCGTGCGCTGGGCGAACTGGTCGGCGCGCTGGACGCCGATCGCGACATCTATGCGCTGGTGCTCGTGGGCGCCGGCGAGAAGTTCTTCAGCGCGGGTGCCGACCTCAAGCAGTTCGCCGACGGCGACAAGGCGCTCGCGCGCGAAGCGGCACGGCGCTTCGGCGAGGCCTTCGAGGCGCTGAGCCGATTCCGCGGGGTCAGCATCGCCGCGATCAACGGCTATGCGATGGGCGGCGGGCTCGAAGCGGCGCTGGCCTGCGACCTGCGCATCGCCGAGGCGCAGGCGCAGATGGCCTTGCCCGAAGCGACGGTCGGCCTGCTGCCCTGCGCCGGCGGCACCCAGAACCTGCCGCGGCTGGTTGGCGAAGGCTGGGCCAAGCGCATGATCCTGCTCGGCGAACGGGTCGACGCCGAGACCGCGCTGCGGATCGGCCTGGTCGAGGAAATCGTGCCGACCGGGCAGGCGCTGGCGCGCGCGCTGGACTGGGCGGCCAAGGCGGCGCGGCAGAGTCCGATCAGCGTGGCCGCGGCCAAGCGCCTGGTGCAGGCCACCCGCATGCAGTCGCATGCGAGCGCGCTGGTCAGCGAGCGCGAGGCGTTCGTGGATCTGTTCGACAGCGCCGACCAGGCCGAGGGCGTCAACGCCTTCCTCGGCAAGCGTGCGCCTGTATGGAGGAACGCGTGAGCGCGCTCGCCACCGACGCCGCCGCGGTGCTGTTCGAGACGCGTGCCGCTGGCGACGGCCGCCGCATTGGCATCGCCACGCTCAACGCGCCGCGCACCCTCAATGGCCTATCGCTGGAGATGGCGCGCCTGCTGGATGCGCAGCTGACGCAGTGGGCGCAGGACGCGACGGTGGCACTGGTGGTGCTGCAGGGCGCGGGCGAGAAGGCGTTCTGCGCCGGCGGCGATCTGCATGGCCTGTATCGCGGGATGCGCGAGCGCGTGGCGCACGGCGTTGACACGCAGGCGGACCCGCGCGGCGATGCGCATGCCGAGGCCTTTTTCGAAACCGAGTACCGCCTCGACTACCGCATCCATACCTTCCCCAAGCCGGTGCTGTGCTGGGGCCACGGCATCGTGATGGGCGGCGGGATCGGGCTGATGGCGGGCGCCAGCCACCGCGTGGTCGGCGAACGGTCCCGGCTCGCCTTCCCCGAGATCACGGTTGGCCTGTTTCCCGACGTCGGCGGCAGTTGGCTGTTGTCGCGGGTGCCGGCGCATGCGGGCCTGTTCCTGGCCTTGACCGGCGCACCGCTCGGTGCCGGCGATGCGATCTATGCCGGCATGGCCGATGTGCACGTGCCGGAGGCGGCGCGTGCGGAGGTGCTGGCCGCGCTGCAGGCGACGTCCTGGCCGGCTGCCGCGCAAGACACCTCGCGCGCGCTGGACGCGCTGCTGGCCCGTTTCGCCACGCCTGCGCCGGCCGGTCCGTTGCAACGGCACGCCGCGGCGATCGCCAGCGCCTGTGCGCACCCCACGCTGGACGCGGTGGTGGCGGCGATCGCCGGCCTCGATGCCACCGATCCGTGGATGGCGACGGCGCAGGCGACGTTGGCGGCCGGCGCGCCAGGCTCGGCACGGCTGGCCTTCGAGCTGCAGCAGCGCGCCGCATCGCTGTCGTTGGCCGAGGTGTTCCGGCTGGAGTACACCGTCGCCTTGCACTGCGCCGCGCATGGCGATTTCGCCGAAGGCATCCGCGCGCTGCTGATCGACAAGGACCGCGCCCCGCACTGGCAGCCGGCCACCCTCGAGGCCGCGTCCGCCGCGTGGGCGCGCGATTTCTTCCACGCGCCCTGGCCGCCGCAGGCCCACCCCCTGGCCGATCTCGGCCGCCACACGGAGACCCGCGCATGAGCCGGATCGCTTTCATCGGTTTGGGCAACATGGGCGGCCCGATGGCCGTCAACCTGGTCAAGGCCGGGCACGTGGTCCGCGTGTTCGACCTCAACCCCACTGCCCTCGCGGCTGCCGCCGCCGCTGGCGCACATGCCGCCGACAGCGCGGTGGCCGCGGTCGCCGAGGCCGAGGTGGTGATCTCGATGCTGCCGGCCAGCCGTCATGTCGAAGACCTGTTCCTCGGTGCGCAGGGGCTGCTCGCGCACATTCCCGCAGGCGCGCTGCTCATCGACAGCAGCACGATCGCTCCCGCCTCCGCACGCGCGCTGGCCGCTGCGGCCGAGGCCCGCGGCCTGCAGCCGCTGGATGCGCCGGTGTCCGGCGGCACCGCCGGCGCCGCTGCCGGGACCTTGACCTTCATCGTCGGCGGCCCGGCCGCGACCCTGGAGCGCGCGCGGCCGGTACTGGAGGCGATGGGCCGCAATATCTTCCACATGGGCGAGGCCGGCGCCGGGCAGGTGGCCAAGCTGTGCAACAACATGGCGTTGGGGGTGATCATGGCCGCGACCGGCGAAGCGCTCGCGCTGGGCGCCGCGCATGGGCTGGATCCGGCGGCGCTGTCGCGGATGATGGCGGTCAGCACCGGCCGCAGCTGGGCCACCGAGGTCTGCAACCCGTGGCCGGGCGTGCTGGAACAGGCGCCGGCCTCGCGCGGCTACAGCGGCGGCTTCGGCAGCGACCTGATGCTCAAGGACCTGGGCCTGGCCGCGGAGGCGGCGATGGCCACCGGCGCGGCGATCCCGCTCGGCGAACTGGCGCGCAACCTGTACGCGCTGAACCGCCGCCAGGGCCGCGGCGGCCTGGACTTCTCCAGCGTCGTGCAACTGTTGGCGGATTCGCCATGAGCAATGTCCGCGAGCGCCTGACCCTGCCCGGCGACGGTGGACGCCTGCTGCTGCACTCGTGTTGCGCGCCGTGTTCCGGCGAGTTGATGGAGGCCTTCGTCGAGTCCGGTATCGACTACACGGTGTTCTTCTACAACCCCAACATCCACCCGGCCAGGGAATACGAGCTGCGCAAGCAGGAGAACATCCGCTTCGCCGAACAGCATGGCGTGCCTTTCGTCGATGCCGACTACGACACCGACAACTGGTTCGCCCGCGCCCGGGGCATGGAGAACGAGCCCGAACGCGGCATCCGCTGCACGATGTGCTTCGACATGCGCTTCGAGCGCACCGCGCTGTACGCGCACGAGCATGGCTATGCGGTGATGACCAGTTCGCTGGGCATTTCGCGCTGGAAGGACATGCGCCAGATCACCGACAGCGGCATCCGCGCGGCGTCCCCGTACCCGGCGCTGACCTACTGGGACTACAACTGGCGCAAGCACGGCGGCGCCGCGCGCATGGTCGAGATCAGCAAGCGCGAGCGCTTCTACCAGCAGGAATACTGCGGCTGCGTGTATTCGCTGCGCGACACCAATCGCCACCGCCGCGCGCAGGGCCGCGAGCGGATCAAGCTCGGCGTGCTGTTCTATGGCGACGAAGACGGGACATCGGGCTGAGCGTGGCCTGCAGGCCGGGGCGTGCGCGCTCCCGGCGGCGGCTCAGTCCTCTTCCGGCGGCAGCACGATGGCGTCGCTGTCGATGGCCAGCTTGCCGGCCAGCAGCACCGCCTGGGTGCGGTTGGTGACGCCGAGCTTGCGCAGGATCGCGGTGACGTGGGCCTTGATGGTGGCCTCGGACACGCCCAGGTCGTAAGCGATCTGCTTGTTGAGGCTGCCGGCGCCGAGCATCTGCAGCACCCGGAACTGCTGCGGGGTCAGTTCGCGCAGGCGCTGCCCGACCTCGCGCTCGGCGCGGTCGGTGGGCGGCACGTTGTGCGCCTCCGGCGGCGCCCAGTGTTCGCCGTCCAGCACCGTACCCAGGGCCAGGCCGATGGTGTCCGAGTCGGCCGACTTGGGAATGAAGCCGAACGCGCCGTGGTCCAGCGCGCGCCGCATCACCGTCGGCTCCTCGCGTGCGGACACCACCACCACCGGCAACTGCGGATGCAGCGCGCGCATGTGCACCAGCGCGCTGAAGCCCTGCGCGCCGGGCATGTTGAGATCCATCAGCAGCAGATCGGCATCGGCGTGGCGATCGGCCAGCGCGTACAGCGCCTCCACGCTGTCGGCCTCGTACAACTGCACCCCCGGCATCACCCGCTGCACCGCCCCACGCAGCGCCTCGCGGAACAGGGGATGGTCGTCGGCGATCAGCAGGGTGGGCATGGGGCGGGGATTCGGGATTTGGGATTGGGGATTCGTAGAGCAACAGCAACAGCGGAGCGTGACGTCGTCAGGAGATTGGACACGGACAGGGGACCGCTTTGGCGAATCCCCAATCCCGACTCCCGAATCCCGGCGCGCCTCAGCGCGCCAGCCGTTCGTTCACCAACGAATCCACCACCGACGGATCGGCCAAGGTCGAGGTGTCGCCGAGTTGGTCGGGGGCGTTCTCGGCGATCTTGCGCAGGATGCGGCGCATGATCTTGCCCGAGCGGGTCTTGGGCAGGCCCGGCGCCCACTGCAGGTGGTCGGGGGCGGCGATCGGGCCGATCTCCTTGCGTACCCAGGCCACCAGTTCCTTGTGCAGGGCCTCGCTCGGCTGCTCCTCGGCGACCAGGGTCACGTAGGCGTAGATGCCCTGGCCCTTGATGTCGTGCGGGAAGCCGACCACCGCCGCTTCCGCCACCTTGGGGTGGGAGACCAGCGCGCTCTCCACCTCGGCGGTGCCGATGCGGTGGCCGGAGACATTGATGACATCGTCGACGCGGCCGGTGATCCAGTAGTAGCCGTCTTCGTCGCGGCGGCAGCCGTCGCCGGTGAAGTAGCTGCCCGGGTAGGTGCGGAAATAGGTGTCGATGAAGCGCTGGTGGTCGCCGTAGACGGTGCGCATCTGTCCCGGCCAGGAGTCGCGCAGCACCAGGTTGCCCTCGGTGGCGCCTTCCAGGATCTCGCCGTCGGCGCTGACCAGCGCCGGCTGCACGCCGAAGAACGGCAGCGTCGCCGAGCCGGGCTTGAGGTCGATGGCGCCGGCCAGCGGGGTGATCAGGATGCCGCCGGTCTCGGTCTGCCACCAGGTGTCCACGATCGGGCAGCGGCCGTCGCCGACCACGTCGTAGTACCAGCGCCAGGCCTCGGGATTGATCGGCTCGCCGACGCTGCCGAGCAGGCGCAGGCTCGTGCGCGCCGTCTTCTTCACCGGCGCCTCGCCTTCGCGCATCAGCGCGCGGATCGCGGTCGGGGCGGTGTAGAAGATCGTCACCTGGTGCTTGTCGATGACTTCCCAGAAGCGCGACACGCTCGGGTAGTTGGGCACGCCTTCGAACATCAGCGCGGTGGCGCCGTTGGCCAGCGGCCCGTAGACGATGTAGCTGTGGCCGGTGACCCAGCCGACGTCGGCGGTGCACCAGTAGATGTCGTCCTCGCGCAGGTCGAACACGGTCTCGTGGGTGTAGGCGGCGTACAGCAGGTAGCCGGCGGTGGTGTGCAGCACGCCCTTGGGCTTGCCGGTGGAGCCGGAGGTGTAGAGGATGAACAGCGGATCCTCGGCGTTCATGCGTTCCGGCTCGCACTCGGCCGGCTGGGTGTCGACCACGTCGTGGAACCAGCGGTCGCGCGGGGCCTGCATGTCCACCGCACCACCGGTGTGGCGCACCACCAGCACGGTTTCCACGCTGGTGGTGCCGGGCAGCTTCAGCGCCGCGTCCACGTTCGCCTTCAGCGGGATCTTCTTGCCGCCGCGCAGGCCCTCGTCGGCGGTGATGATCAGCTTGCTGCCGCAGTCGATCACGCGGTCGGCGATCGAGTTGGGCGCAAAGCCCCCGAACACCACCGAGTGGATCGCGCCGATGCGCGCGCAGGCCAGCATCGCCACCGCCGCGTCGGGGATCATCGGCAGGTAGATGGTGACGCGGTCGCCCTTCTGTACGCCGAGCGCGCGCAGCGCGTTGCCGAGCCGGCACACGCGTTCGTACAGCTCGCGATAGGTGACGCGGTAGGACGGCGCGTCCGGGCTGTCCGGCTCGAACAGCAGCGCGGTCTTGTCGCCGCGGGTGGCCAGTTGCCGGTCCAGGCAGTTGACGCTGGCGTTGAGTTCGCCGTCGTCGAACCAGCGGATATGGAAGTCGTCCAGGGCGAAGCTGACGTCCTTGATCCGGGTCGGCTTCTTGAACCAGTCCAGGCGCTCGGCCACCTTGCCCCAGAACGCCTCCGGCTGTTCCACCGATGCCTTGTACTGGGTCTGGTACTGGGTCTTGTCGACCCGCGCCCGGGCGGCGAACTGCGGATCGACGGGATAGAGATCGGCCATGGTTCCCTCTGCAATGAACGGGGCGCCGCATGCGGCGGCGCGTCAATGCGAAGTGTGCCGCATCCGGCGTTAAGCGCACACGCGCCGGGCCTTAGACGATGGTCGTAACTCAGCCGACGTTCGACTAATGGCCAATAGGCGCTGCCATCGCGGTCGCGCACGCTGCGGTTCGGCCGCGCCTGTGCGTGCGGCGATCCATTATTCGGGAGGGAGTAATGAGCAACCGCATCGCATCCTTGGCGCGTCGCCCGTTGGCGGCCGCGCTGTTGGTGGCCCTGGTCGCGCCTGGCGCGGCCTTCGCCCAAGGCAAACCCTCGGCGCGCGAACAGGCGCTGGAGACCCGCGTGGCCGAGCTGGAGCGGCAGGTACAGCAACTGCTGTCCGCGCAGCAACAGCAGCAGGGGCAGATCGCGCAGACCCAGACCGAGGTCGCCGCGGTCCGCTCGACCCAGGCCGCGCCGCCGCCGGCACCCCCGGCGCCGTCGGCCGGCAAGGCGCCGATCCAGGTCACCACCATCACCCCGGGGGCCACGCCCGGCACCACCTTCAAGGTCGGTGGCTTCATCAAGGCCGACTTCCTGGCCACCCGCACCGGCGACGGCCAGCTCGCCGACGACGCCACCGGCCGCGCGCTGTACCTGCCCGGGCAGACGCCGGTGGGCGGCGCCAAGTCCGGCACCGACTACAACGCCCACGCCAAGTTCTCGCGGATCAACTTCGGCGTGGACAGCGTCACCGACGGCGGCAACAAGGCCGGCGCGCTGGTGGAGCTGGATTTCTTCGGCAATTCCCTGGGAACCCAGACCGCCACCAACACCTACGGCGCCACCCTGCGCCATGCCTACATGTACTGGAACCACTGGCTGGCCGGCCAGACCTGGTCCAACTTCATGGACCCGGCGGCGCTGCCGGAAGCGGCCGACTTCATCGGCCCCACCGACGGCGTGGTGTTCGTGCGGCAGGCGCAGGTGCGCTACACCAACGGCGGCTTCAGCATCGCCCTGGAGAACCCGGAAACCACCCTGTACACGCGCAGCGTGGCCGGCGTGGTCAGCACCACCAGCTCCGACCGCGGCGCGCTGCCGGACCTGACCGTGCGCTACGGCTGGAAGGGCGACTGGGGTAGCTTCGGCGTCGCCGGCGTGGTCGGCCAGCAGAAGATCGACAACCGCGCCACCGGCGCCGACGCCAGCAAGGCCTCCGGCGGCCTGACCCTGGGCGGCAAGTGGGTGGCCAGCGACAGCGACAGCCTGTTCTACCAGCTTACCGGCGGCGAAGGCATCGGCCGCTACATCGGCCTGGGCATCGCCCAGAACGCGGTGTACGACGCTGCCGACCGCGACCTGGACACGGTCGGGGTGGTCGCCGGCTATGTCGGCTGGCGCCACGCGTTCTCGCCCAAGCTGCGCACCAACCTGATCTATGCGCGCAGCGACTACGACAACGACACCGCGCGCACCGGCCTGGGCGTGACCAAGAGCGTGCAGAGCATCCGCGGCAACGTCTTCTACTCGCCGCTGCCCAAGGTCGATATCGGCGCCGAGCTGATGTACGGCAAGCGCGAGATCGAAAGCGGCGCCAAGGGCGACATCACCCGCCTGCAGTTCACCACCAAATACAGCTTCTGATCCGCGCCGCGGCCACTTTCCGGAGTCACCACATGACCCTCTCCAACGACGCGCTGATCGCCAAGATCGACGCCAATCCGAAGTATCACGCGCTCAAGCGCCAGCGCAACGCACTGGGCTGGACGCTGACCATCCTGATGTTGCTGGCCTACTTCGGCTTCATCGGCCTGATCGCCTTCGACAAGGCGTTCCTGGCCCAGCCGATGGGCAGCGGCGTCACCACCATCGGCATTCCGATCGCGATCGGGGTGATGGTCTTCACCATCGCCATCACCGCGATCTACGTGCGTCGCGCCAACACCGTGTACGACCAGCTGACCGCCGACATCCTCGAGGACGCCCGCCAATGAGCAAGCACCTGCGCTTCCTTCTGCTGCTGCTGGCCGCGCTGCTGCCGGCCGGCGCGGCCCTGGCCGCGGGCGGCGATGTCGGCCAGACCGACAAGCAGCCGACCAACTGGGTGGCGATCGGAATGTTCGCCTTCTTCGTCGCCGGCACGCTGTGGATCACCAAATGGGCGGCGAAGAAGACCCGCTCGGCATCCGACTTCTACACCGCCGGCGGCGGCATCACCGGCTTCCAGAACGGCCTGGCGATCGCCGGCGACTACATGTCGGCGGCCTCGTTCCTGGGCATCACCGCGGCGGTGATGACCAATGGCTACGACGGCCTGATCTACGCCATCGGCTTTTTGGTCGGCTGGCCGATCCTGACCTTCCTGATGGCCGAGCGCCTGCGCAACCTCGGCAAGTACACCTTCGCCGACGTGGCCGGCTACCGCTTCGCGCCGACCGCGATCCGCAGCTTCGCCGCCTCCGGCACGCTGGTGGTGGTGCTGTTCTACCTGATCGCGCAGATGGTCGGCGCCGGCGCGCTGATCAAGCTGCTGTTCGGCCTGGACTACTGGGTGGCGGTGAGCCTGGTCGGCGTGCTGATGATGGTCTACGTGCTGTTCGGCGGCATGACCGCCACCACCTGGGTGCAGATCATCAAGGCGGTGCTGCTGCTGACCGGCGTGACCTTCATGGCCGTGGCGATCATGTGGCACTTCAACTTCAGCTTCGAGGCGCTGTTCGCCGAGGGCGTGCGGGTGAAGTCCGCGGTGGCGGCCAACGGCGGCGCCTCGCCGGAAGAGGCGGCCAGTGCCGGCCTGTCGATCATGGGCCCGGGCGGCTTCGTCAAGGATCCGATCTCGGCGATCTCCTTCGGCATGGCGCTGATGTTCGGCACCGCCGGCCTGCCGCACATCCTGATGCGCTTCTTCACCGTCCCCGACGCCAAGCAGGCGCGCAAGTCGGTGCTGTGGGCCACCACCTGGATCGGCTACTTCTACATCCTGATCTTTATCATCGGCTTCGGCGCCATCGCCCTGGTGCTGACCAACCCGCAGTTCGCCGACGTCGCCACCGGCACCATCCACGGCGGCAAGGGCGCGGCCAACATGGCGGCGGTGCTGGTCGGCAACGCGGTGGGCGGCAACGTGTTCATGGGCTTCATCTCCGCGGTGGCCTTCGCCACCATCCTGGCGGTGGTCGCCGGCCTGACCCTGTCCGGCGCCTCGGCGGTGTCCCACGACCTGTACGCCACGGTGATCAAGAAGGGCAATCCGGCCCCGGGCTCGGAGCTGAAGGTGTCGCGCGTCACCACCATCGCGCTGGGCATCATCGCGGTGTTGCTGGGCATCGTGTTCGAGAAGCAGAACGTGGCCTTCATGGTGTCGCTGGCCTTCGCCATCGCCGCCTCGGCCAACTTCCCGGTGCTGATCCTGTCCTTGCTGTGGAAGGACTGCACCACCCGCGGCGCGGTGATCGGCGGCTTCCTGGGCCTGATCTCCTCGCTGGTGCTGACGGTGCTGTCGCCGTCGGTGTGGGTGGACACGCTGGGCAACCCGACCGGCTCGGCGCCGTTCCCGTACACCTCGCCGGCGTTGTTCTCGGTGACGATCGGCTTCGTCGGCATCTGGCTGTTCTCGGTGCTGGACCGCAGCGCGCAGGCCGGCAAGGAACGCGCCGCGTTCAAGGCGCAGCAGATCCGCGCCGAGACCGGGCTGGGCGCCTCGCGCGGGTCGGGTCACTGAGCCATCGACACGGCGGTCATCGACAGAACGCCGGCCTCGTGCCGGCGTTCTGCGTTGGAGCGACCGTGACTTTTTGGCATCAGCATCTGCGCCTGCTGATCTGAGGCGCTGACCGAGTGCCGGCTCGCGCTGGTCGCCGCACGCTTGCGTCACGGCCATGTGGCCGATGACGAGGCAGAACGATGACACGCCCATTGAATCCGCAGGAATTCCAGGTCGCCGACAAAGCGCTGGCAAACGCCGTGGCCCTCTGCAACCACGTCCTCGGGCTGTCCGATCAGGCGCTCGCCGGCCTGGTCGGCAAGCACTTCGACAGCCGCGGCACCCCCGCACATCTGGACGGCTACCGTCGAGACTACCGACAGATCGTCGAGGCACTGCAGCGGCTGGACCGCAAGGCCGCGTTCGAGTTCGACGAGCACGAGGCCGAGGACACGATCGCGTACGTGTGGCCGAACAATCCGCAGCGGATCTACCTGTGCGCGGCGTACTTCACCCTGGATGCGGTGGAGCAGGCGGGGACCCTGGTTCACGAGGCGTCGCATTGGGCGGTGGTGCGGGGCACCGACGACCATGCCTATGGCGAGCGGCAGGTCCGGGCGCTGTCCTATACGCTCAAGCGCAACACCGCCGATGCCTACGAGTTGCTGGTCGAGGACCTGGCACGGACGGGCGGATGACGGCGCCAGGCGGCAGCGTGGTACTGAGTTGCCGCACACACGACGCCGGCCCTCGGGCCGGCGTCGTCGTCTGCACGGCGGGGCGGCGCTACCATGAGCGCCCGCCGCCTTCGTCGTGCCGCCACATGCGCTACCGCTGGATCCTGTTCGACGCCGACGACACCCTGTTCCACTTCGACGCCTTCGCCGGCCTGCAGCGCATGTTCGCCGGCTACGGCGTGCAGTTCGGCGAAGCCGAGTACGCCGCCTATACCGCCTGCAATCGACCGCTGTGGGTGCAGTACCAGAACGGCGCGATCACCGCGCTGCAATTGCAGCAGCGCCGTTTCGCCGATTGGGCGCAGCGCCTGCAGACTGAGCCGGAGACCTTGAACACGGCGTTCCTGGCGGCGATGGCCGAACTGTGCACGCCGCTGGACGGGGCGGTGGCCTTGCTCGACGCCTTGCGCGGGCGCGCGCGTCTGGGCTTGGTCACCAATGGCTTCGGCGCACTGCAGAACGCGCGCCTGCAACGCACCGGCCTGCACGATCGCTTCGAGGTCATCGCCATTTCCGAGGTGGTGGGCGTGGCCAAGCCGCACCCGGGGATCTTCGCACACGCGCTGGCGCAGCTGGGCGATCCGCCGCCGGCGCAGGTGCTGATGGTCGGCGACAACCCGCAGGCGGACATCGGCGGCGGCCTGGCCGCGGGCCTGCACACCTGCTGGTTCAATGCGCACGGCGCCGCGGCGCCGGAGGGCATCGTGCCGCACCATGAAGTCGCCTCGCTGGCGCAGTTGCAGGCGTGGTTGCTGGAAGAACCGGCGTAGCTGTGTGGATGCGCGGGAGCGCCTGAGTTTATCGGGCCGGGACTGAAGTCCCTCCCACAGGTGGCACTTCAGTCCGCGGCGATGCTGGCGCGCCCCTTGTGGGAGGGACTTCAGTCCCGACGCGACCCGCTGTGAAACCCCAGGGTCTCGGTCGTGCCGCTGCCCTGCGACTGACGCGCACGACACCCGCAACCGCCATCGTATAGTGCGCCCATGCCGACCCCCGTTGCCGATGCCGCTTCCGCCGACACGCCGCTGGCCGCCCTGCCAGTCACCCTGCAGCGCCTGCGCGCGGCCTGGCAATCGGCCAAGCCGGAGCGGACGCAGCGCCGCGAGGACCTGCTGCGGCTGCGCGCGGCGCTGAAGCGGCGGCTGCCGGAGATGGCCGATGCCATCGCCGCCGATTTCGGCCACCGTTCGCGCCACGAATCGCTGCTCGCCGACGGCATGACCGTGCTTGGCGAGATCGACCACCTGCTGCGCCACCTCAAGCGCTGGATGCGCCCGCAGCGGGTCGGCGCCGGCTGGCGGCTGTGGCCGGCACGCGCGGAAGTGCGGCCGGTGCCGGTCGGCGTGGTCGGGGTGATCGCGCCCTGGAACTACCCGGTCAACCTGGCGCTGATCCCGCTGGCCACCGCCATCGCCGCCGGCAACCACGTCTACCTGAAACCCTCCGAACACACCCCGCGCAGCGCGCAGTTCCTGCAGTCGCTGCTGGCCGAGGTGTTCCCGCCGCAGCGGGTGGCGGTGGCTTTGGGCGGCGCCGAGGTGGCATCGGCGTTCGCCGCGCTGCCGCTGGACCATCTGGTGTTCACCGGCTCCACCGCGGTCGGGCGCAAGGTGATGGCCGCCGCCGCCGCCAACCTGACCCCGCTGACCCTGGAACTGGGCGGCAAGTCGCCGGCCATCGTCTGCGCCGACTACCCACTGGAACAGGCCGCCGCGCGCCTGGCCACCGGCAAGTGGTTCAACGCCGGGCAGACCTGCATCGCCCCGGACTACGTGCTGATCGACGCCGGCCGCGAGGCGACGCTGGTGCAGGCGCTGCGTGCGCAGGTGCTGGCGCGCTACGGCGATTTCGCCAGCGCCGAGGACTACACCCGCATCGTCAACGAGGGCCAGTACCGGCGCCTGCGCAACTATCTGGACGATGCCCGTGCGCGCGGTCTGGAGGTCATCGAACTGGCCACGGTGGAGCGCGAACGTGCCGAGCGCGAGCGGTTGATCGTGCCCACGCTGGTGCTGCAGCCGGGCGACGACGCGCTGCTGATGCAGGAGGAGATCTTCGGCCCGATCCTGCCGGTGCGCAGCTACCGCTCCCTGGATGCGGCCATCGCCGAGATCAACAGCCGCGACCGGCCGCTGGCGCTGTATCCCTTCAGCCACGACCGCGCGCGGATCGAGACCATCCTGCACGCCACGATCGCCGGCGGCGTCACCGTCAACGACAGCCTGCTGCATTTCGCCGCCAACGCGCTGCCGTTCGGCGGCATCGGCCCCAGCGGCATGGGCGCCTATCACGGTCGTGCCGGCTTCGACGCCTTCAGCAAGGCGCTGCCGATCCTGTGGCAGTCGCGCCGCGCCGGCAGCGACCTGCTGAAGCCGCCGTATGCGCGGATCGCGCGCATGCTCTCGTTCCTGGTGCGGTGAGCGGGGCGCAGCCGACGTCCAGGTGCGGGTGCAGGGCGGGGCGATAGGGCACGTGCGCGCGGGTTTGGCTTCACCGCGACAGCCTGGCCGGTAACGCCTCGTCACGGCTGAAGCCGCTCCCACAACGTAACCACGTGTCTCGCCATGTCGCGGCAACAGCGGCGATGACTGGAGGCGTGCTTCAGCCGCGACCGGCACGTCCTCGATGCAGCTAGCGCGCTCCCGACGGCAGCGCTCGCCCGCCGCGGCCACAAGGCGGTGTCCGAACTCCCGCCACCAGGGCCCATCGCGCGACCAAAACTGCCCCAAATCGGGGCGCAGTCCACAGTCCCACACCGGGTCGTACCCCGGAAATAAATAATTCACAGTAAGTTATTAGGTTCTCGCCCGACGCCGCCGCCGATCACGGCGGCTCAGGCTCCTGCGCGAGACGTCCGTGCGGAGCGCAACACACGAGATGCCGCCATGCGTCGACCTGACCGGCGCTCGTCCCCCCCGTGTCTCCCCCTTTCCTTCAGAACCGGACGCAGCCCAATGAAGATCGCATTCGTTCCCTCGCCCCTGGCACGCGCCTGCCGCGTGCTCGGCGCCCTGGTGACCCTGGCCGTCGTGCCGCAGCTGGCGATGGCCAACTGCAACGACACCGTCGGTACCAAGATGAGCAACATCCTGTTCGGCGACAGCAGCGGCGACAGCGTCGTGCTGGCCCACCGCGGTCTGTGGGGCAAGTACGGCAACTTCCCCGACATGCCGGAAAACTCGCGCGGTGCGCTGCAGCTGGCCAACGACCAGTGCATGGACGGCGTGGAGCTGGACATCAAGATGACCAGCGACGGCGTGCCGGTGGTGCTGCACGACTGGAACCTCGGTCGCACCACCAACGTGTGGACCAGCCGTGCCGGCGAAACCAAGTACGACCCGATGAGCAACCAGGGCTACAACCCGTCGATCACCGTGACCCCGTGGTCGGTGGTCAGCGGCCTGTTCCTGCTGACCCCCGACCGCCGCACCACTACCGGCTACCACGTGCCGCGCGTGGACGAGCTGTTCTCCTACTTCAAGCAGCACGGCCTGAAGACCCCGATCGTGTTCGACATCAAGGACGCCGCCTCGGTGCGTGCGGTGTCGCGTGCGGCCGATGCCGCGTTCTCGGTGGGTGCGTCCAACTTCGTCGCGGCCAAGGTCAATGCCACCCTGTACCCGAGCCGCTCGGCGTTCCGCGCCGACACCACCAGCATGGTCGGCATTCCGGTGTTCACCACCAACATGCTGACCAAGATCAATGTCGACAACGCCATCTCGGCCTGGAGCGATACCAAGGAGGCGATGGAGATCAACGTCAAGCAGCTCGGCGGCCTGTTGCAGGGCCAGGCCGATCGCGTGCGCGAGCGCGGCGTGCGCGTGGGCGTGTTCCAGGCGATTCCGGACAGCCCGCGCGCCGGGGAGTTCTACCAGAACAGCGGCGCCTGCTGCTATCGCCTGTCGGACCTGTACTTCTCCTACTCCGGCGGCCGCGATACCGCCGACAACCGTGGCGATCTCAACTTCATCGTCAACCAGGAGGCGTTCAGCCTGATCACCACCGACGATCCGAAGGCGGCGATCGCCTACCTCAAGGCGCGCGGCAAGCACGACTGAGTCCTGGCACGTCCTGGCGGCCGACCCTACGTCGGCCGCCTCGTTGCGGCCGCGGCGCTTCGGCGCCACGCGCCCCCCTTTTCCTGGAGAAGCGCATGTCCCTGTCTTTCGCCAAGTCCGTCGCCAGGTCCGCCACCCTGGCCACCTGCGCGCTGGCCGCCTTCGCTGCCCTGGCCGCGCCGGCCGCCGAGACGGCCACCGCCGATCCGGTGGTGCTGCGCGTCGGTGCGCAGCAGTTCACCGCCAGCGAATACCGCGCCCTGGCCGGCGACGCCACGCGCGGCGACGCCGGCATCGACGACGCCTCCGTGGTGCGCCGCTTCGCCGACCGCGCCATCCTGCTCGACCAGGCCCGGCAACAGCATCTGCAGGACGACCCGGTGGTGGCCGCGCGCCTGCGCCGCGCCGCCGACGCGATCCTGGCCGAGGCCGCGCAGGCGCGGCTCAGCGCCGACGCGCACATCGACGAGGCGATGCTGCGCCGGCAGTTCGCCGCGCATCCGGACGACTACACCGAGTACCACCTGCGCCACCTGTTCGTCGCCATGCACCCGCAGGGCGGGCCGCGCAGCGGGCACATCCTGACCGAGGCACAGGCGTTGCAGCGGGCCGAGGCGCTCAAGCGCCAGCTCGATGGCGGCGCCGACTTCGCCACCCTGGCGATGCACGAGTCCGACGACACCGCCACCGCCGGCGAGGGCGGGCAGCTGTCGCCGACCTTCGGCCGCTATCTGGCCGATGCGTTCGATGCGCCGATCCGCCGGCTGGCGGTGGAGCAGGTCTCCGCGCCGGTGCGCGGACCCGACGGCTATCACCTGATCCGCCTGGATGCGAAGACCGCGGCGCGCTTCGAGGCGGTGCGCGGGCAGATCGACCTGCAGTTGCGCGAGCAGGCCGCGGCCGACGCCATGCAGCGCCTGCGCCAGGCGCAGCCGATGGCGTTCGACCGCGACGCCTACACGGCGGCGGCGCACTGAGCATGGCGGCGATGCGGCGTGCGCTGCTTTGGTTCGGCGGCGCGGTGGTGGTGGGGGTGGCCGCGCTCGCGCTCGCGGCGAAGCTGATGCAGCCGACGGCCGCGCCGGCCGTCGCCGCGAACAAGGCGCAAGCGCCGGCGCTGCCGCGGTCTGCAGCATCGTCGCCGCTGCCGACGTCCGCGACCACGCCGCCCGGTACGGCACTGGCGGCCGGCACCAGCGAGGCGCAGCGCCTGTCCGCCATCGCGCTGCTGGCGCTGGATTGCCGGCAACGCGCGCAGGCGCCGCCGTCCCGTCCGGCATTGCTGCCGGGCGCAGACGCCGAGGACGCCGCGGCCGCTGCGGCGAGACGGGCGGCCGAGCGGCAACGTCTCGCCGCCTGCCGTGGCGTTGCCGGGCTCGATGCCGCGCAGGTCGAGGCGATGCTGCGCAGCGCCGCGGCGCGCGGCGATGCCGATGCGCAACGCCAGTTGCTGGCGCAGCGGGTGGCGCAACTGCTCGCGCGCGCCGGCAGCGTCGATGCGGACGGGCACCGCACGCCGCTGTCGGCCGCCGACGAGCACGATGCCGAGGACGTGGTGACGCAACTGGAAGATCGCGCGCTGCATGGCGACCGCACGTCGATCGACGCCTTGGCGCAACTGCTGCGCGCGCCCTGGCTGGCGGTGGCCGATCCGCCGTACGCCGCGGCCTGGCAACTGGCCGCGCGGCAGGCGCCGGAGCGGCCGTTCCCGCCGCCGGACCAGGCGCTCGGCGCCGAAGAACTGCTCGACGGCCTGAACGAGGCGCAGCGCCAGCAGGCCTTGAGCCTGGCGCCGGCGCTGTTCGCCCAGTGCTGCGCACGGCGCTGAACGGCCTGGTGCCCGCGGTTTGGCCGGCGCCGCGGCTACGGTCAGAATAGCGGCCGGCTTCCCCGTCCCGGATTTCCCTTGAAGATCGCCAGCTGGAACGTCAACTCGCTCAACGTGCGCCTGCCGCACCTGCAACAGTGGCTGGCCGCGTTCGCGCCGGACGTGGTCGGGATCCAGGAGACCAAGCTGGAAGACCACAAGTTTCCCGACACCGCGCTGGCCGAGGCCGGCTACCGCAGCGTGTTCGCCGGGCAGAAGACCTACAACGGCGTGGCGATCCTGTCGCGCCTGCCGATCAGCGACATACAGATCGGCGTGCCGGGCCTGGAGGACGAGCAGAAGCGCGCCATCGCCGCCACCGTCGGCGACCTGCGCATCGTCAATCTGTACGTGGTCAACGGCCAGGACGTGGGCACCGACAAGTACGCCTACAAGCTGCGCTGGCTGGAAGCGGTACATGCCTGGCTGGCCGACGAACTGCAGCGGCATCCGCGGCTGGTGGTGCTGGGCGATTTCAACATCGCCCCGGACGCGCGCGACGTGCACGACCCGCTGGTGTGGAGCGACAACCACATCCTCACCTCCACCGCCGAGCGCGGTGCCCTGCACAAGCTGCTCGCGCTCGGCCTGCACGACGGCTTCCGCCTGCACCACCCCGACGGCGGCATCTTCAGCTGGTGGGATTACCGCCAGGCCGGTTTCCGTCGCGACCTGGGCCTGCGCATCGACCTGACCCTGGTGTCCGATTCGCTGAAGGCGCACACCCGTGGCGCTGGCATCGACCGCGAGCCGCGCAGCTGGGACCGTCCCAGCGACCACGCGCCGGCCTGGGTCGAGCTGGAGCCGGCGGCATGAGCGAGCGCCATGTGCGCCGCTGCATCGACAAGGTCGGCGATACCGCGATCGCGCCGCTGCATCGGCTCAGCTGCCACTGCGGTGCGGTGCAGATCGACCTGGAACTGCCGCACGGCATCGTCGACCCGCGCCGCTGCAACTGCTCGCTGTGCCGGCGCCGCGGCGCCATCGTCGCCTCGGTGCCGCTGGCGGCCCTGCATATCCGCCAGGGCGAGCAGGCGCTGCGCCTGTACCAGTTCCACACCCACACCGCGCAGCATTACTTCTGCGGCACCTGCGGGATCTACACGCATCATCGGCGCCGTTCCGATCCCAGCCTGTACGGCTATAACGTCGGCTGCCTGGAGGGCGTGGACCCATACGCGCTGACCATCGCGGTGCCGGTCGAGGACGGCGTGCGGCATCCGGCCGACCGCGCTGCGCCGTGAGCCGGGCCGAAAACGCAAAACGCCCGGCGAACCGGGCGTTTGCGCAAGCGGCGAGGGCGCTGCGTCAGCGCGCGCGGCCGCGGGTGAACAGGTTGACGATCGCCAGCAGGATGATGGCGCCGATCAACGAGTACAGGAACGTCCACAGGGTGATCGCCTGGTTGATGCCGCCGCCGAACAGCCAGCCGGCGATCAGCGCGCCGACGATGCCGACCACGATATTCAGGATGATGCCCTGCTGTGCGTCACGGCGCATGATGATGCTGGCCAGCCAGCCCACGATGCCGCCGACGATCAACCAGATGATGATGCCCATGCGTCAGACTCCTCGGTTCGGTCCGCACCAGAAGCGGTGGGGTGGGCGCCATTTAAGGAGCGCCGCCGTGAAGCGGCCGTATAACGCCGGCAGCACCGCGCAGTGGCCATTACAGTTTGTGGCGACGGCGTGAGCGAGTCCGCACCCCCGCCTGTCGCCGTTGCCGCCGAAGCACCGGACTGGCGTTTCGGCCCGGTGGCGCTGTGGCTGCGTCCGCATCCGCCGCGCACCTCCGGCGAGGCGCAGGCGCGGCGCCTGCTGGCCGGGGAGCTGGCGGTGCCGGCGGCGCAGTTGCCGCTGCGCCGCGACGCCCGCGGCCGGCCCGGGCTGCACGCACCGCTGGCGCACGTGGACACCGGCTGGAGCCACAGCGGCGATTATCTGCTGGTGGCGGTCGCCACGCACGCGCGGCTGGGCGTGGACATCGAGCGCCAGCGGCCGCGGCCGCGCCTGCTGGAACTGGCGCAGCGCTTCTTCCACCCGGAGGAGGTCGCGCTGCTGGCCGCGCTGGCGGCGCCGGCACGCGAGGCGGTGTTTTTCCGCCTGTGGTGCGCCAAGGAGGCGCTGCTCAAGGCGCACGGCCATGGCATCGCCTTCGGCCTGCATCGGCTGCGCTTTGCCGAGGACGCCAGCGGCGCGCTGCGCCTGGTCTGGTGCGACCCGGGGCTGGGCGCGGCCGAGGCCTGGCACCTGTACGAATGGGAGGCCGCGCCCGGCTATCGGGCTGCGCTGGCCTGGTGCGCTGAGGTGCCGGTCGAGACCGCGTCCTAGCGCAGCGCGCGTCTCGGGCAGCGGCGCCACCTGCGATAATCCGCCGATGACCGATGCCCCTCTTCCCGATTCCGTCCGTGTCGCGCTCGAGCAGGGCCTGCACGCGCAAGGCCTGGACGCCGCCGCGCTGGCGCCACCGCTGCTGGCCTACCTGGCGCTGCTGACGCGCTGGAACCGCACCTACAACCTGACCGCGATCCGCGACCCGCACGAGATGGTGACCCGCCATCTGCTGGATTCGCTGGCCATGCAGCCGTTCGCCCAGGAGGGCGCGCTGGCCGACCTGGGTACCGGTCCCGGACTGCCCGGGATCCCGCTGGCGATCGCGCGGCCGCAGCTGCGGGTGACCCTGGTGGAGAGCAACGGCAAGAAGGCGCGGTTCCTGCGCGAGGCGGTGCGCCAGCTGCGCCTGGACAACGCGCGGGTGGCCGAGTCGCGCGCCGAGGCGCTGGACGAGCCCGGCGCCTACGACCTGCTGACCGCGCGCGCGCTGGATACGCTGGCCGGCATCGTCGCCGTCGGCGGCCACCTGCTGCGCCCGGGCGGGCGCCTGCTGGCGATGAAGGGCGTACGCCCGGACGAGGAGATCGCCGCGCTGCCACCGGGCTGGGTGGCGCCGACGGTGCACCCGCTGCAGGTCCCCGGCCTGGGCGCCGACCGCCACCTGGTGGTGGTCGAGCGCGGTTGAGCGGCGGCCGCGGCCGGCCCCGATTTCCGCCATGGGGGGCTGTGACCGCATAATGCCCGGTCCCACCCCATCGCCGACGAGGCTCCCGCATGGCCCGCATCATCGCCATCGCCAACCAGAAGGGCGGCGTCGGCAAGACCACCACCGCGGTCAACCTGGCCGCGTCGCTGGCGCGGCAGTCGCAGCGCGTCCTGCTGGTGGACCTGGACTCGCAGGGCAATGCGACGATGGGCAGCGGCATCGACAAGCGCGAGCTGGCTGCCTCCACCTGCGACGTGCTGCTCGGCGAGAGCAGCGCCGAACAGATCCGGGTGACCGCGCCGGAAGGCTTCGACCTGCTGCCGGGCAACATCGATCTCACCGCCGCCGAGATCCAGCTGATGGACCAGCCGGCGCGCGAGCAGCGGCTGAAGACCGCGCTGGCGCCGCTGCGCGAGGCCTACGACTTCATCCTGATCGACTGCCCGCCGGCGCTGTCGCTGCTGACCCTGAACGCGCTGACCGCCGCCGATTCGGTGATCGTGCCGATGCAGTGCGAGTACTACGCGCTGGAAGGGCTGACCGCGCTGCTGGAAACCATCGAGGCCCTGCGCGCCGAACTGAATCCGGCGCTGGAGATCGAAGGCGTGCTGCGGACCATGTTCGACGTGCGCAACAACCTGGCCAACGCGGTGTCGGCGGAGCTGACCAACCACTTCGGCGACAAGGTGTTCCGCACCATCGTGCCGCGCAACGTGCGCCTGGCCGAGGCGCCCAGCCATGGCCAGAGCATCGTCGGCTACGACCGCACCTCGCGCGGCGGCGTCGCCTACCTGGGACTGGCCGGCGAGATCGTGCGCCGCCGCAACGAACGCAATCGGCCGGTGCCGGCCATGGAGACGTACTGATGAGTGCCAAGCCCCCCGCCCTCGGAGCGAAGAAGCGCGGCCTCGGCCGTGGCCTGGAAGCGCTGCTGGGGCCGAAGGGCGCGGCCGCGCCGGCGCCCACCGCCGAGCTGCAGCCGGGCGAGAGCCTGCGCCGCCTGCCGGTTGGGCAACTGCAGCCGGGCAAGTACCAGCCGCGCCAGGAAATGGACGAGGCCAAGCTGCAGGAGCTGGCCGAGTCGATCAAGGCGCAGGGCGTGATCCAGCCGATCGTCGCCCGCGAACTGGCGCCGGGCAGCTTCGAGATCGTCGCCGGCGAGCGTCGCTGGCGCGCCTCGCAGCTGGCTGGCCTCAGCGACGTGCCGGTGGTGGTGCGCGAGCTCGACGACCGCACCGTCATCGCCATGGCGCTGATCGAGAACATCCAGCGCGAGGACCTCAATCCGCTGGAAGAGGCGCAGGCGCTGCAGCGGCTGATCGACGAATTCTCGCTGACCCACGCCGAGGCCGCCGAGGCCGTCGGCCGCTCGCGCGCCTCGGTGTCCAACCTGCTGCGCCTGCTGGAACTGCCGCCGGCGATCCGCGCGCTGCTGGAAGCGCGGCGCCTGGAGATGGGCCATGCGCGTGCCTTGCTGACGCTGTCGCCGGAGCTGGCCAGTCGCCTGGCCTCCGACGCCGCCGACCAGGGCTGGTCGGTGCGCGAGGTCGAGCACCGCGCGCAGCAGTTCGCCGCCGGCAAGGTGCCGAGCAACCGCAAGGCCAAGCCGGCGCGCACCGCGCCGCAGGCCGACATCGCCTCGCTGGAGACCGAGCTGTCCGAGTCGCTGGGCACCAAGGTGTCCATCGCTCACGGCCGCGGCGGCAAGGGCAAGCTGGTGATCCACTACACCGACCTGGACACGCTGGACGGCGTGCTCGAGAAACTGCGTCCGCGGCAGGCCTGAGCGCCGCCGCCCGCGTCCGCCAGGACCGCCTTCGCCATGCATCCCAGTAAGGTCGACCGCCACCATCTGCTGCGCCTGACCGACCTGCCCAACGTCGGGCCGGCCTGCGAGAAGGACCTGCGCCTGATCGGCATCCGCGTGCCCGCGCACCTGCAGGGCCGCGATCCCTACGATATGTACGCGCAGTTGTGCCTGCGCACCGGCGTGGTCCACGACCACTGCGTGATCGACGTGTTCCTGTCGATCGTGCGCTTCATGCAGGGCGAGACGCCGCGCCCGTGGTGGGAATTCAGCAAGGAGCGCAAGGCGGCGCTGGCCAAAGACGCGCCGCTGACCTTGCGCTGAGGCCGCGCGCCGCGGCGCGGGCCAGCAACCGGAGCATTGCATGAGCAACGAGGATACGCAGATCAGCCCGGGCGGTAGCCCGATCCTGCAGCATCGCGAGGAAAAGCCGTTCGCACCGGCGCGCGGCGACTCCTGCATCGAGCAGATCGGCGCGCACATCGAACGCCACCTGGGGCCGGTCGCCGGTGTGCTGCACGAGATCATCTCCGACACCGTGCACCTGGACGTGCACGTGGTGCCGGCGACGGCGGAAGCGCCGTACCTGCGGCTGGTGACCTCGGGCATGAGCGACCTGCCGATGGTCCTGCCCGAGGGCGTGGAGGCGCCGCGCTTCATGGAGCTGATGCTGACCTTGCCGCCCGACTGGCCGATCACCCAGGACGACTTCCAGGACGAGCGCCACTACTGGCCGGTGCGCCTGCTCAAGACCCTGGCGCGACTGCCGCACAAGTACGACACCTGGCTGGGGTTCGGCCACACCGTGCCCAATGGTGACCCGGCCGAGCCGTACGCGCCCGGCGTCGGCTTCGACGGCGCGATCGTGCTGCCGCCGGTGAGCACCCCGGAGGCGTTTGCGGAGCTGGTCATCGATGCCGACAAGACCATCGCGTTCATGACCCTGGTGCCGCTGTATCCGGAGGAAATGGCGCTCAAGCTGAAGAAGGGCGCCGAGGCGCTGCTGGACCGCTTCGACGCCAAGGGGCTGCAGGACGTGATCGACCCCGCCCGGCCCAATGTCGCGCGCAAGCGCTTCGGGCTGTTCTGACCCGCTGCTCCGCCCCGCGCCCCGCGCACGCCGTTCCACGCTTTCCAGGACCTCCGCCATGCCCATTCTCGTCACCGGCGCTGCCGGCTTCATCGGCGCCCATACCGTTCGCGCGCTGCGTGCCGCCGGGCAACTGGTGGTGGGCCTGGACAACTACAACGACTACTACGACCCGCAGCTCAAGCGCGACCGCGTTGCCGCGCTGTGCGCGAACGCGGACATCCGCACCCTGGACCTGACCGATCGCGACGGCCTGGCCGCGCTGTTCGACGAGGTGCAGCCGACCCGCGTGGTGCACCTGGCCGCGCAGGCCGGAGTGCGCTATTCGCTGCAGAACCCCTACGCCTATGTCGACAGCAATCTGGTCGGCTTCGTCAACATGCTGGAGCTGTGCCGGCATCGTGGTGTGGAGCACCTGGTCTATGCGTCCAGCAGCTCGGTGTACGGCGATTCGGCGACGCCGCCGTTCTCCGAGGACCAGCGCATCGACCAGCCGCGCTCGCTGTACGCGGCGACCAAGGCCGCCAACGAGCTGATGGCGCACACCTATGCGCAGCTGTACGGCCTGCGCGCCACCGGGCTGCGCTTCTTCACCGTGTACGGCCCCTGGGGCCGCCCGGACATGGCGCCGCTGCTGTTCAGCCGTGCGGTACTGGCCGGGCGCCCGATCGAGGTGTTCAACCATGGCCGCATGCGCCGCGACTTCACCTTCGTCGCCGACATCGTCGCCGGCGTGCTCGGCGCCCTCGAACACCCCTCCACCGAGCCGGTGCCGCACCGCGTGTTCAACCTCGGCAATCACACCCCGGTGGAACTGGAGCACTTCATCGCGGTGATCGAGGCCGCCGCCGGGCGCAGCGCCCAAAAACAGTACCGACCGATGCAGCCGGGCGACATGATCGAGACGATGGCCGATACTGCACGGGCCCAGGCCGCGTTCGGCTTCGATCCGAGCACCCCGATCGAGGTCGGCCTGCCGCAGGTGGTGGCCTGGTGCCGGGAGTACTTCGGCGCCGCCGCCTGACGCTTCATCCGCGGATCATCGGTCCGCGGCACAATGCCTGCCGCTTTTTCCCCCACGCGCGCCCCGCGCCCAGCCCTGCCGAATCCATGAGCCAGCTCTCCCTCTCCGTCGTCGTCCCGGTGTTCAACGAGCGCGACAACGTGCCGCCGCTGGTCGCCGAGATCGTCGCCGCGCTGCGTGGCACGATCGATTTCGAGATCGTCTACGTCGACGATCATTCGCGCGACGACACCCTGGCGGTGCTCGAAGGGCTGAAGGCCTCCACGCCGGAGTTGCGCGTGCTGCACCACGTCAGCCAGAGCGGGCAGAGCACGGCGGTGCGCAACGGCGTCAAGGCCGCGCGCGGGCTGTGGATCGCCACCCTCGACGGCGACGGCCAGAACGACCCGGCCGACATTCCCAAGCTGCTGGCCGCGCGCCAGGCAGCCGAGCCGCTGGTCAAGCTGTTCGCCGGCTGGCGGGTGTCGCGGCAGGATTCGGGCAGCAAGCGCTGGGCGTCGAAGTGGGCCAACGCGATCCGCGCACGCATGCTGCGCGACGACACCCCTGACACCGGCTGCGGCATCAAGCTGTTCGAGCGCGAGGCGTTCCTGGACCTGCCGTACTTCGACCACATGCACCGCTACCTGCCGGCACTGATGCAGCGCGCCGGCTGGCAGACCCTGAGCGTGCCGGTGAACCATCGCCACCGCACCTCGGGCGTGTCCAAGTACAACAACCTCAACCGCGCCCTGGTCGGCATCCGCGATCTGCGCGGCGTGGCCTGGCTGATCGCCCGCAGCCGCCGCACCGCAGTGCAGGAGCGCTGAGATGGACGCGCATTTCCTCAACGAACCGATCCAGGCGCTGTACTGGACCGGGCTGCACGTCACCGGCTGGAAGCTGATCGGCTACGTCGGCGCGCTGATGTTCGGCGGCCGCTGGCTGGTGCAGTTCGTCGCCTCCAAGCGCGCCGGCAAGCCGGTGATCCCGCGCCTGTTCTGGTACATGAGCGTGGTCGGCAGCCTGATGACGCTGAGCTACTTCATGTTCTCGGCCAAACAGGACTCGGTCGGCGTGCTGCAGAACCTGTTCCCCGCCTTCACCGCGTTCTACAGCCTGTACCTGGACATCAAGCACCGCGGCTGGCGCCGCGACCGCGCCTCGCATTGAGCGCGGCGCGCCGGCGCGGGATCGCAGACGGCGCGTAACACCTTCCGATCGCGACCTTGCAACTGTGGGAGGGACTTCAGTCCCGACGCATGACTCCTCCACGTCTCGGTAGTCCTGCCCGCCACTGCATCCGGTAGCGAGTACCGGATTTCTGACGCTGCGCCCGCGCGTTTTCCCACGCCTACACCGGTCGATTTCCGATGGTGTGGACTGAGCCACCCTGTAACCCTGGTGCCATGCACACCAGACTTCCAAAAGGCTACCGCGCGCTGCGTGCAGGGCGCTGGAGCGAGACCGGACGCATCTACCTGGTCACCACCGTGACCTGGCAGCGCCAGCGCCTGTTCGAGGACTGGCGCTGCGCCTGGGCGGTCGCATCCTGCCTGGGCCATGCCGATACCTGGGCCGGCGCGCAGCTTCTGTGCTGGGTGTTGATGCCCGATCACTGGCATGGCCTGATCGTGCTCGAGCGCGCTGCCGCGCTGCCGACCGTCATGCGCGACGCCAAGGGCCGCGCCGCGAGGGCGGCCAATCATGCGCGTGGCCGCGGCGGCGCCGTATGGATGGATGGGTTTCACGATCGTGCACTGCGCGACGAGCGGCAGTTGCTGCCGGCAGCGCGCTACATCGTCGCCAACCCGTTGCGCGCCGGTCTGGTGCGCCGGGTCGGCGACTATCCGTATTGGGATGCGGTTTGGCTGTGTTCGCCCGCAAGCGCTGCCGCACCGTGCGCGGCATCCTGTTCTGATGCATGTGCGACGGCTTGATGCCGTGCACACAGGTGTTGAGGACTGCGGTTGCATGGTCGATGTGCGCACTAACAGGACTGCGACCTTTGCAATGGCTGCAGGTTGCTGCTGGGGGCTGTCGCAGGCGGAGCGATCGCGCGTCGGGACTGAAGTCCCTCCCACATGGGAAGCCATTCTGCGCAGCCGCAGCCGACCATAGCTAGAGCTGTCATAGCCTAGCTAGACCAGCACCGCCGTCCCTGCGGCTGCAGCACGGTCCAACTGCGATGAGGCGCATTTCCGTTCCTTGCCTCGCCCACACAGGACTTCCGGCCCACCCGCCAAGCAGGGTGGGGATGCGATGATCGACGATCCGTTCCTGCCGTGTGCCGCCCATGCCGATGTTCGCCAAGACCCCACTGGCCGCTTCCCTGCTGCTCGCGCTCGCCGTCGCTGCGCCCGCGCTGGCCGCACCGCCGGCGTCGCCGACGTCCGGCGCAGCGCCGGCCACGGCTGCTGCCAGCGCCGCCGATGCACGCTTCCAGGCCATCTACGAGAAGGAGTGGGCCTGGCGCCAGGCGCAGCTCGGCCAGGCCGACGAGGACAGCGACAGCAGCGGCGACAACCGTCGTCTGCCCGACGTCGGCGCCGCCGCGCAGGCAGCGCGCTTGCAGGTGTGGGAGGACGTGCTGCGGCAGTTGGACATGCTCGATGCGGCCCAGCTTTCGCCGGAGAACCAGGTGAACCTGGCGGTGTACCGGCCGCAGGTGGAGAACCTGGCCGCCTCGGTGCGGCTGCGCGCCTACGAGATGCCGTTCAACTCCGACAGCGCGTTCTGGTCGGACCTGGCGTTCATGGCCCGGCGCAACCTGCGCACTGCAGACGAGTACCGCGCCTATATCGCGCGGCTGGAGGACGTGCCGCGCTACTTCGCGCAGCAGACCGACAACATGCGCGCCGGGCTCAAGCGCGGCTTCAGCGTGCCGCGTGCGGTGCTCGATGGCCGCGACGGCGCCATCGCCAATGTGGCCGAACTGAAGGATCCGACCGCGGCGGTGCTGTACACGCCGTTCAAGCAGATGCCGGCGCAGATTCCCGCCGCCGAGCAGGCGCAACTGCGCGCGCAGGCGCAGGCGGCGCTGCGCGACAAGGTGATCCCGGCCTACGCGCAGCTGCTGACCTTCTATCGCCAGGAGTACATGCCGCAGGCGCGCACCACGCTGGCCGCCGAAGCCCTGCCCGACGGCAAGGCCTTCTACCGGCAGCAGATCCGCGAGTACACCACGCTGGACATGGATCCCGAGCAGATCCATCAGCTCGGCCTGCGCGAGGTGGCGCGGATCCAGAAGGAGATGGACGCGATCATCCAGCAGGTCGGCTTCCAGGCGCCGGCCGGGCAGAAGACCTTCCCGGCGTTCCTGCAGTTCCTGCGCACCGATCCGCAGTTCTACGTGAAGACCCCGCAGGAGCTGCTCGA
The DNA here is from genome assembly GCF_011761895.1 of Xanthomonas sp. F4. Taxonomy (NCBI): domain Bacteria; kingdom Pseudomonadati; phylum Pseudomonadota; class Gammaproteobacteria; order Lysobacterales; family Lysobacteraceae; genus Xanthomonas; species Xanthomonas sp. F4. The sequence continues at coordinate 209,169 of NZ_JAASQX010000005.1, forward strand.
TCGCGCCGCGTGGATCGCCAAGCGGGTGGATGGCGAGGTCGGCAAGTTCATCGGCACGCTGCCGCGCGGGCGCTTCACCATCGTGCCGGTGCCGGCGGACATCGCGCCGTTCTGGACCGCCGGCCGCGGTGGTGTCGGCACCTACTGGCTCAACACCTACGACCTGCCGTCGCGGCCGCTGTACAACCTGCCGGCGCTGACCCTGCACGAATCCTCGCCGGGCCATTCGCTGCAGGGCGCGCTGGCCGAGGAACAGGGCGCGCAGCCGGCGTTCCGCCGCGAGAACTACATCTCCGCCTACGGCGAGGGCTGGGCGCTGTACACCGAGAAGCTGGGCAAGGAGATGGGCATCTACGCCACGCCCTACGAGGACTTCGGCCGGCTCAGCTACGAGATGTGGCGCGCCTGCCGCCTGGTGATCGATACCGGCGTGCACCACAAGGGCTGGACCCGCGCGCAGGCGCAGGCCTATCTGCGCGAGCGCACCGCGCTCAGCGAGCACGAGGTCACCACCGAGGTCGACCGCTACATCTCCTGGCCGGGCCAGGCGCTGAGCTACAAGCTCGGCGAGCTGACCATCCTCGACCTGCGCGCCGAGGCCGAGCGCGAACTCGGCCCGGACTTCGACATCAAGTCCTTCCACGACGCGGTGCTGCAGCAGGGTTCGGTGCCGCTGCCGGTGTTGCAGCAGCAGATCCGCGCCTACATCGCCGCGCGTAAGAAGAAGGCCTGACGTCCGCCGCACCGGCCGGCGCCGCTTCCCGCGGGAAGCGCGCCGGACTGTGCGGGATCAGCCGGCCACGCGCGGACCGGCGATGCGCGCGGCGAACGTCGGCAGCACCAGCAGGGTCAGCGCGGTGGCGGTGAGCAGCCCGCCGATCACCACCGTTGCCAGCGGTTTCTGCACCTCCGCCCCGGCGCCGCTGGCGATGGCCATCGGCAGGAAGCCGACGATCGCCACCAGCGCGGTGGTCAGCACCGCGCGCAGGCGGCTGGCCGCGCCGTCGATCGCGGCCTGCCACGGCGCCTCGCCAGCCTGGCGGCGCTCGCCGATGGCCTGCATCAACACCAGCCCGTTCAAGGTCGCCACGCCGGACACGGCAATGAAGCCGACCGCCGCCGAGACCGAGAACGGCATGCCGCGCAGCAGCAGGGCGAGGATGCCGCCGACCAGCGCCAGCGGCACGCAGCCGAACACCAGCAACGCTTCCCTGGCGTTGCGCAGGGCCATGAACAGCAGGCTGCCGATCAGCAGGAACACCACCGGCACCACCATCGCCAGGCGCCGTTCGGCACGCTGCAGGTTCTCGAACTGCCCGCCCCAGCGCAGGTAGGCGCCCGGCGGCAGCGCTACTTCGGCCACCGCCGCCTGCGCTGCGGCGACGAAGCCGCCCAGGTCGCGACCGCGCACGTTGGCCTGCACCACCACGCGGCGGCTGCCGTTGTCGCGGCTGATCTGGTTCGGTCCTTCGCTGACGTCGATCCGCGCCACCGAGGACAACGGAATCACCTGCCCGGCCGGCGTGGCGATCGGCAGTGCGGCCAGTTGGTCCGGATCGTTGCGCGCGGCATCGTCCAGCCGCACCACCACGTCGAAGCGGCGGTCGCCCTCGAAGATGCGCCCGGCCGCGGCGCCGCCGATGCCGGTACTCACCGCCTCGCTGACGTCGGCCGCGGTCAGCCCGAGTTGCGCGGCCGCGACGTGGTCGATGCGCACGTTGAGCGTGGGCAGGCCGGCGACCTGTTCCACCCGCACGTCGGCGGCGCCGGGCACCGCGCGCAGTTTCAGCGCCACCTGGTCGGCGGTGGCGCGCAGGCGCTGCATGTCGTCGCCGAACACCATCACCGCCAGGTCGGTACGCACGCCGGAGATCAACTCGTTGAAACGCAGCTCGATCGGTTGGCTGAACTCCACGCCGTTGCCCAGCTGCTGCCCGGCCAGTTGTTCCAGGCGTTCCACCAGCGCTTCCTTGTGCAATGCCGGATCGGGCCACTGCGCGCGTGGCTTCAGCATGATCACGCTGTCGGAGATGTTGGTCGGCATCGGGTCGATCGCCGCCTCGGCGGTGCCGGTGCGCGAGAACACCGCCGCCACCTCAGGCTGCCGGGCGATGGCCGTCTCCAGTGCCAGCTGCATCGCCAGCGACTGCTCCAGCGAGGTCGAGGGCACGCGCAACGCCTGCATCGCCACGTTGCCTTCGTCCAGCGTCGGCATGAACTCGCGGCCCAGCAGCGTGAATGCGCCCACGCCGAGCACGCCCATCAGCGCCACGCCAGCGGCCACCGTGCGCGGACGCGCGACCGCGCCGCCGATCAGCGGTTGCAGGCGCCGCCGCAGCCGGCCGATCAGCCAGGTCTCGTGCTCGCCGGCGTGGTCCGGGGTCGCATCGGCGCGCGGCGCCGGCTCGCGCACCAGTAGCGCGGCCATCGCCGGCACGAAGGTGAAGGAGAACAGGAACGCGCCGACCAGGGCCAGCATGAAGGTCGCCGCCATCGGCTGGAACGTTTTGCCCTCCACACCCTCCAGGGTGAGGATCGGCGCGAACACCAGCAGGATGATCAACTGCCCGAACGCCGCCGGCCGCGCCATCTTGCGTGCCGCCTCGGCCGCCACGCCCAGGCGCTCGGCCGCGGTGAGGGCGCGGCCCAGCGCGGCGCGGCGCTGGCCCAACAGCAGCAGCGTCGACTCGACCACGATCACCGCGCCGTCGACCAGGATGCCGAAGTCCAGCGCGCCCAGGCTCATCAGGTTGCCGCTGATGCCGAAGCGCTGCATGCCGATCACCGCGAACAGGAACGACAACGGGATCACCAGCGCGGCGATCGCCGCCGCGCGCAGGTTGCCCAGCAGCAGGAACAGCACCACCACCACCAGCAACGCGCCTTCGGTGAGGTTCTTGGCCACCGTGCGGATGGTGGCGTTGACCAGCACGCTGCGGTCCAGCACCGGCATGGCGACGATGTCCGGCGGCAGCGTGGCGTTGACCTGCTGCAAGCGTGCGGCCGCGGCCTGCGCCACGGTGCGGCTGTTGTCGCCGGCGAGCATCAGCGCCGTGCCCAGCACCGCCTCGTGACCGTTGCGGCTGGCCGCGCCTAGGCGCGGCGCGCGGCCGGTCGCGACCTCGGCCACGTCGGCCACACGGATCACCACGCCATTGCGGGTGGCCACCGGTGCCTGTGCGAGATCGTCGGCACCCAGCGCCAGGCCGTCGGCACGCACCACCAGGCCTTCGCCGGCGCGCTGCACGAAGCCGGCGCCGGCCTGCACGTTGGCGCGCTGCAGGGCCGTCACCAGATCGGCCAGGCCCAGGCCATGTGCGGCCAGCCGCGCGGTGTCCGGATGCACGGCGTATTCCTTGACGTAGCCGCCGATCGTGTCGACCCCGGCCAGGCCCGGGCTGGAGCGCATCTGTGGCGCGATGATCCAGTCCTGCACGGTGCGCAGGTAGGTGGCGCGTTCCTGTGGCGTACGCAGCAGTTCGCCTTCCGGCGTGCGGTAGACCGCGCCGGCCTGCCAGCCCGCCGCGCCCGGCCGCGCCAGCCGGGCCGGGTCGAACGCGGTGAAGTCCACCGTCCACATCAGCACCTCGCCCAGGCCGGTGGTCACCGGCGACAGCCGCGGCGTCACGCCGTCGGGCAGATCCTCGGCCGCCTCGCGCATGCGCTCGGCCACCTGCTGGCGGGCGAAGTACAGGTCGGTGGCGTCGCTGAAGATCGCGGTGACCTGCGAGAAGCCGTTGCGCGACAGCGAGCGCGTGGTGACCAGGCCGGGAATGCCGGCCAGCGCCGTCTCCAGCGGATAGGTCACCTGGCGTTCGATCTGCTCGGGGGTCAGCGCCGGGGCGACGGTGTTGAGCTGCACCTGGCGGTTGGTGATGTCCGGGACCGCGTCGATCGGCAGCCGGCCCAACTGGTACAGGCCCCAGCCGGCGATCAGCGCGGCCAGGAACAGCACCAGCCAGCGCAGGCGCACCGCGGTGTCGATGATGAGAGTGAACATGGTCGCCTCCTCAGTGGCCGTGCTCGGCGTCGCCCTTGGCCAGTTCGGCCTTGAGCAGGAAGGCGTTGCGGCCGGCGATGCGTTCGCTGCCGCGCAACCCGTCGAGGATCTCGATGCGGTCGCCGGCGCGGCGTCCGGTCAGCACCGGCTGGGCGCGGAAGCCCTCGGCGACGGCGACGAACACCGCGCTGCGGCCTTCCACGGTCTGCACCGCGTCGGCCGGCACGCTCAGCGCGGTGTCCTGGCCTTCGGTGACGACCACCGCCGACACCGGCGACCCGGCCGGCGGCAGCGGCGCGGCGACCGGCATGGCGCGGATCACCGCGGCACCGCCCGGGGCGCGCAGGTCGGCGGTCGCCGCAGTGACCGTGGCGGCGAAACTGGCGCCTGGCGCGCTCACCTCCAGCGTCGTCCCCGGCGCGACCTGCGCCGCCAGTGCCGGCGGCGCGGCGAACACCAGTTCGTTCATGGCCGGATCGGTGACCTCGGCCACCACGCTGCCGGCCGCGACCACGCTGCCCGGGGTGACCTGCACCGCGCCAACCCGCCCGTCCAGCGGGCTGACGATGCGCACGCGGCCGCTGGCGTCGGGCGCGCCGTTGGCCGCAGCCTGCGCCTGTGCCGCCGCGGCCTGCGCACGCGCCGCCACGGCCCGCGCATGCGAGCTTTCCAGCTCCTGGCGGGCGACCACGCCCTGCGCGACCAGGGTCTGGTCGCGCGCATGCGCCAGCCGCGCGGCCTCGGCCTCGGCGCTGGCGGCCAGCGCATTGGCGCGGAACACCGCGGCCTCGCCGCTGACCACGATCGCCAGCGGCTGCCCGCGGCGCACCGTGCTGCCGGGCGCGACCAGCACGCGCTCGACGCGGCCGGTGATGCTCGCGGCCACCGCGGCGCGTGCACCCACCGCCGGTTCGACCCGGCCGGCCAGGCGAGTCGATGCGCCACCGCCGCGGCCGACCGCGACCACCTCGATCCCGGATGCGGCGCGTTGCTGCGGGGTCAGCCGTACCGTGTCGCCGGCATCGGCATCGGTATCGGACGTGTCGGCGCGCTCGCGCATGGCGTCCTCGCGTTCAGTGCCATGGCCGTGGGCATCGTCGGCCGCCGGGGCGGCCTGCTTGTCGCCGGCGCACGCGGCCAGCAGCAGTGCCAGCAGGAGCCCCAGCAGCAGGCAGCCGGCGCGGAAGATCGGACGGGACAGGTTCATTGGACCTCCATGAACGGCGCGCGCCCTTCCAGGCGGGCCAGCTCGATTTCTGCCGTGACCCGCGCCAGGCGGGCGTCCACGGCGATGCTGCGGGCGGCGATGAGCGCAGCACGGGTGCTGCGCAGTTCCAGTTGTGCGATGCGCCCGGCATCGAAGCCGATGCGGGCCAGGCGATAGGCCTCCTCCGCGGCCGCCACGCCGTCGTCGGCCGCGCGCGTGCGGCTACCGGCGGCCTTCAGCGTGGCGAGCGCGGCCAGGCGGTCGGCGGCGCTGGCGCGGCGTTGCTGGTCCAGCCGCGCCTCGGCCGCGCGCTGTTCGGCGCTGGCGGCACGGATGCCGCCGCGGTTGCGGTCGAACAGCGGCACGCTGAGGCTGACGCCGAGCGTGTAGGCGTGGGCGCGGTCCTCGCGGAAGCGGGTCTGCCCGGCGGTCAGGCTCAGGTCGGGCAGGGCGCGCTTGCGCTCCACCTCGACCAGGCGTGCGGCGGCCTCGGCCTCGGCGCTGGCGATGCGCACCGGCAGCGCCGCCGCCTCACGCGCGCGCGGCAGTGGGGGCGCGCGGTCGAGCAGGCCGGCGTCGATGGACTGCACCGGCGTCTCCAGCAGGGCGATCGCGGCCAGGCGCGCCAGCGCCGCGTCGCGGAATGCCTGCGCCTCGTCCACGGCGGCGCTGGCATCGGCCACCTCGCTGCGCGCCTGCACCGCACGCAGTTGCGGCTCGCGGCCCTGCGCGACCATCGCGGCCATCGCCGCCGCATCGTCGCGGGTCAGCGCCAGCGCCTGTTCGGCCAGGGCGGCGCGGCGCAACGCGGCCTCCGCCTGCGCGTAGGCCAGCGCCAGTTCGCCGGCGGCATCGCTGCGGCTCTGCGCGCCGCGCAACGCAGCGCTGTCGGCCTCGGCGCGTGCCGCGCGCACGCGTGCGCCGCGCTGGCCCCAGAGCTCCAGCGGCTGCGACAGGCTGAGCGTGGTTTCGGCCCGGCCCGTGCCGGCATAGGCGCCGGTGCCCCAGGCGTTTTCGGTGGAGTAGGACAGCGACGGGTTGGGCAGCGCACGGGCCTGTTCGGCGCGTGCGTCTGCGGCCTCGGCCAGCGCCGCGCCCACGCGGGTGCCGGGCAACTGGTCGAGGCGTTCGAGCAAGGTGTCGTAGGAAGGGGCGGTCTGCGCCATCGCCAGCGCGGCCGGGGCCAGGCCCAGCAGCACGGCGACGACCCGCCCGGCCGCGCGCGGCGGCCGACGTGTCGGAGTCGACATGAAGAAATTCCAGAGGTGAGGGAAACGGAAACCCGCGATCGCGGGACACGCTCAACTCACGCCCGGGGAGGTCGCTTCAATCCGTCCTGGACGAGACCGTCGGGTGCGGCCTCGCCGGCCTGCATCCAGCGCGCCGGTCGTGGCGCGCCGAGCATGGCGAGGGTGCTCGCCGGCAGGCTCAGATTCGAGTGGTGGCAATGATTGTGGCTGCAGCTGCCGGCGTGCTTGCCGTCGCTGTCGTCGCCATCGGCATGCGCCGCGGCGGGCGTGTGCACGGCGTCGGCGGACTCCGGCTCCAGCGCGCAGGCCAGCGCATCGGCCACCGGCACGACCACGAATGCCGCCAGCAGCAGCATCAGCAGGGAGGTACGCAGTGGTCGGAACAGGCGGCGCATGACCGGGGCAGGCTAGCAAGCCGATTCGGCCGGATACAATAGCAACGCCTGCCTGGTCCAGCGGCCCGGACCCGCACACCGTGCCCGGCCCCTGTGGACAACTTGCACAAGTGCTTGATCGCCTGCATAATGCGCGGCTCGCTGTGCCCGGCTCCGGTCGGAACGGCGGCCGGATGCGCGATCTCCGGCCGGCCTCTTGCAGCGTAACCGCTTGATTTCCCACGTCGCGTGGTGGCCGCAGGGCTGCCGGGGCCGCCGTCTCCCAGGCTATGGGCGACTCAAACTACTATCGAGGTGCGCAATGTCCCGCGTATGCCAAGTGTCCGGCAAGCGTGTGCAGACGGGTAACAACGTCTCCCACGCCAACAACAGAACCCGTCGTCGCTTCCTGCCCAACCTGCACGAGCGCCGCTTCTGGGTCGCCAGCGAGAACCGCTGGGTCAAGCTGAAGGTTTCCGCGCACGCGCTGCGCACCATCGACAAGAACGGCATCGACAGCGTTCTGGCTGAGCTGCGTGCGCGCGGCGAAAAGGTCTGAGGAGTAGAGCATCATGGCAGGCAAGCGCGATAAGGTCCGTATGATTTCCTCGGCCGGTACTGGCCACTTCTACACCACGGACAAGAACAAGAAGAACACCCCGGGGAAGATGGAATTCCTCAAGTACGATCCGGTCGTGCGCAAGCACGTCCTGTACAAGGAAGGCAAGATCAAGTGATCGGCTGATCCTCGGATCGCTGCTCACGCTGGACACGGAACCCGCCGCAAGGCGGGTTCCGTGCGTCTGGGGCATGGAAAACCCCGCCGTTGATGCGGCCATGGTTGCGTTTGTCGGCGCAGTCCGCAGAATCGGGCGACCTGGGTTGCGAGGATCGCGATGCTGCCGGTCTGGTTGGAAGGCACGTGGCTGCTGGCGCTGGACTGGTTGATCCGGCTGGTGGCGCTGTTGTGGATCCCCACCCGCACCACGCCGGGCGCGGCGCGCAGCTGGCTGCTGCTGGTGGGCTTCGTGCCGTTGCTGGGGCTGCCGCTGTACCTGTTGCTCGGCCACCCCTGGCTGTCGCGCGAGCGCATCCGCCGCCAGGCGCTGGCCTCGCAGGTCATCCGCGAGCAGCAGGTGCCGCTGACCGCGCTGCGCTGGGCGCCGCCGGCCGACACCGTGGTCGCCGAGGTGGTGCCGCTGGTCGAGCGCCAGGGCGACTTCATGCCGACCCACGGCAACAGCGTCGAGCTGCTCGACCGCTATGCGTCCTCGCTGCAGGCGCTGATCGACGACATCGACGCGGCGGTCGAGCGCGTGCACCTGCTGTACTACCTGATGTTCGACGACGCGGTCGGCGATGCGGTGAGCGCCGCGTTGCTGCGCGCCGCCGCGCGTGGCGTGCACTGCCGGTTGCTGCTGGATGCGCGCGGCGGCCGTCGTGGCCTGTGCCGCTACCGCAGGCGCCTGCACGCGGCCGGGGTCGAGGTGCAGGCGCTGTTGCCGGGCGGGCTGCGCTGGCGCCGCAGCGGCCGCATGGATCTGCGCAACCATCGCAAGATCGCGGTGATCGACAACCGCGTCGGCTACATCGGTTCGCAGAACCTGGCCGAGCCGCAGTTCGTCCCCGGCCATCCCAATCGCGAACTGGTGGCGCGGGTGCAGGGGCCGGTGGTGGCGCATCTGGAAGCGGTGTTCGCCAGCGACTGGTTCATCGAGACCGGGCAGCGCCTGAGCGTGGTCGCCCCGGCCTCCATCCACGGCGGCGGCGTCGCCACGCAGCTGTTGCCCAGCGGGCCGGCGTACCCGTTCGAGAACGCGCGCGACACGGTCAACGCGCTGATCCACCTGGCGCGGCGGCGCATCGTCATGGTCACGCCGTACTTCGTGCCGGACGAGGCCACGCTCAGCGCGCTGCGCATCGCCGCGCTGTCCGGGGTGGACGTGCAATTGATCGTGTCCGAGAGCAACAACCAGCGGCTCACCGCCTGGGCGCAGGAGGCCTATTACGACGAGTTGCTGCGCAGCGGGGTCAAGATCGCGCTGTACCGGCCGTGCTTCCTGCACGCCAAGCACCTGAGCGTGGACGAGGGCATCGCCCTGGTCGGGTCGATCAACCTGGACATCCGCTCGTTCGCGCTGAACGCCGAGGTCGGCATGCTCTGCTACAGCGCCGCGGTAGTGCAGCGGTTGCGCGCGGTGGAAGCCGACTACCTGGCCGATGCGCGGGTGCTGACGCTGCAGGACTGGCGCAAGCGGCCGGCCTGGCGACGCAGCCGCGAAGGTATCGCGCGCCTGGCCGATGCGCTGATGTGAAGCGCATGCCGATGACAGGCGCATGACGCGCTCATGCGCGATCGGTGCCGGCACATGCGCGACGGTTCTCAGCCACGGGCCGGGCCGGTGGGGGCTTCCCTTACAATCGCCGCATGAATGAGCTTGTGCCCAGCGAACCGGCCGACGCCGACTGCGATATCGCCATCGTCGGCGGCGGCGCGGCCGGTGTACTGGTCGCGTTGCAGTTGCTGCGCCGGGCCGGCACCGCGCTGCGCGTGCAACTGATCGAGTCGCAGCCGGCGCTGGCGCAGGGCGTGGCCTATGCGACGCCCTGCGCCGAGCACCTGCTGAACGTGACGGCCGGGCGCATGAGCGCCTTCGTCGAGGCGCCCGACGATTTCCTCGACTGGCTGCAGCAGCAGGCGCTGTATCCGCAGCTGTCGCGCGCCGCACTGGCCGAGGCCTACGTGCAGCGCCGCCATTACGCCGCCTATCTGCGCGCGCGCCTGCTGCAGGCGCAGGCCGCCGGGCCGGCGCGTCTGCAATGGCGCCAGGCGCGGGTGCTGGCGTTGCACCCGCAGCCGACGGGCGGACAACGCCTGCAGTTGCACGAGGGTGGCCAGTTGCATGCCGGCGCCACCGTGCTGGCGTTGGGCAACAGCCTGCGCCCGCTGCCGGCGCGCGGCGCCCCCAGTCTCGATGCGCCGGCGCGAGTGGAGGCGTGGGATTACGCGCAGTTGCAGGCGATTCCGCGTGAGGCGACGGTGTGCATCGTCGGCTCCGGGCTGAGCATGGCCGACAGCGTGCTGACCCTGCTGGCCAACGCGCACCGTGGCCCGGTGCACGTGGTGTCGCGGCATGCGTTGCTGCCGTTACCGCACGCTGCGCATGGCGCGCCAGCCGACTTCGATGCGCAGGCGCTGCTGGCGATGCCGCTGCGCCAGCGGATGCGCGCGCTGCGCCGCCACGCCGCCGCGGCGCAGGCGCAGTGCCAGCCCTGGCAGAGCGTGATGGACCGGGTGCGGCCGCTGAGCCAGGCGCTGTGGCAGTCGCTGTCGGTGGCCGAGCAGCGCCGCTTCCTGCGCCACGTGGTGCGCTACTGGGACGTGCACCGTCATCGCATCGCCGCACCGGTCTTCGCGCAACTGCAGGCGATGCGCCGGGTCGGCCAGTTGCGCCTGCACCGCGCGCGGCTGGACACGGTGTTCCCGGTCGGCGCCTGCGTGCAGGTCAACGGCACGGGCGCCGATGGCGTGCCGCTGCAGCTCGATGCGCACTGCGTGATCAACGCCACCGGCGTCGAACTGCGCGCGCAGACCATGCGTAATCCGCTGCTGCATCAGTTGCTCGGCTGCGGCCATGCGCAGCCGGGGCCGCACGGCATCGGCGTGGGCAGCGCCGCCGACGGGGCGCTGCTCGACGCCGACGGCCGCGCCACGCCGCGTATCCGCGTGCTCGGCAGCCTGCGCATCGGCAGCCTGTGGGAAAGCCTGGCGATCCCCGAGCTGCGGGCGCAGGCGCAGCAGACCGCGCAAGCCTTGCTGACGTTGGAGTTGCCGGTCGCCGCCGTGCATTGAGCGCCGCGGCGCATGCCGGCCGCGGTTGCGCGCGGCGCAGCCGCGACCTCCTTTTGTAGGAGCGGCTTCAGCCGCGACCCGGGATTTCGGGAAAGCCCGTCGCGGCTGAAGCCGCTCCTACAGGGACAGGACCTTCGCGTCGTTTCTAGCCGCGACCGGCATTGCCGGTCCTGCAGGCGGGGCTCCTATCGCGATCAGCGGCTTCCCTCCACCGCGTCCTGCGGCGTGCGCCCGAGCAGCCCGCAGATCGCGATCGCCGCCAGCGCGGTGATCGCCGCCAGCACCCGGGTGAGCGTGCCGAAGGCCGCGGCGTAGGCCAAGCGCAGTTGCGCTGCGGACAACGCGCCTTCCTGTAAGGATGCCGGTAGATCGCCGGCGACCAGCCGCTGTGCGGTGTCCGCCAGGGCCGCGTGCGGCAGCAGCGGCGCAAGCGCGGCCAGCCGCACGTGCAGCAACGCCGCCAGCAAGGCCGCCACGCTGGCCAGGGCGATGCCTTCGCCGGCCACGCGCAAGGTGCCGAACAGGCCGGCGGCCATGCCGGCGCGTTCGGTCGGCACCACGCTGACCGACAGTGCATCCATCAGGCCCCAGGGCAGGGCGGTGCCGGCACCGATCAACAGCAGCGCCGGCAGCGCCTGCGCCGGTGGCCGCGCGCCCAGCCAGCACAGGCCGGCCGCGGCCACCGCCAACCCGGCCGCGGACAGCCAGGCCGGGGCGATGCGCTGCGCCAGTGCGGCGGCCAGGCTCGGCACCAGCAGCATCGGCGCCGACAGCGCCAACAACGTCAGGCCGGCGCTGGCGGCCGGCGCGCCGTCCACGCCGATCATGCGCAGCGGCAGCAGCACCAACAGCACCACGTAGCTGTAGCAGGTGGCGACCGGCAGCAGCTGCACGCCGACGAAGCGCCGGTAGCGGAACAGGCTCAAGTCCAGCAGCGGATGGCGGCGGCGCCGTTCGATCCGCACGAAAGCGAGCAGCAGCAGCGCGGCGGCACCGAGCAGGGCCAGCGCCGCGGCGCTGCCCCAGCCGCTGTGCGGCCCCTGGATCAGGCCGGCGGTGAACAGCGCCAGCGCCGCGCTGAAACACAGCGCGCCGGCACGGTCCGGCGGGCCCGCGACCGAAGCGCGCGAGGCCGGCAGCCAACGCGCGGCCAGTGCCCACGCCAGCGCCGCGACCGCGGCCACGCCGAAGAAGATCGCGCGCCAGCCCAGCCGTTCGCTCAGGGCGCCGGCGGCCAGCGGGCCGAACGCCAGGCCGGTGCCGAAGGTGGTGCCAAGCAGGCTGAACGCGCGCGTGCGCGCCGCGCCGGTGTACAGCTGCGCCAGCGCCGCGGTGCCGGCGGCGAGCGCGGCGGCGGCACCGACGCCTTGCAGCGCCCGCCACAGGTCGATCGCCGCGACCGAGCCGGCCATGGCCACGCCCAGGCTGGCCGTGGCGAACAGCGCCAGGCCGCCGAGGAACACCCGGCGCCGCCCATGCCGATCGGCGAGCGCGCCGGCGGCCAGCAGCAGGCTGCCGAAGCTGAGCATGAACGCGTTGGTGATCCAGGCCAGGGCCAGCGCGCTGCCGCCCAGGGCCGCGCCGATCGCCGGGGTGGCGACGGCGCCGCCGGAGAAGTTCAGCGGCAGTGCCAGGGCGGCCAGGCACACCGCGGCCAGGGCGGCGCCGCGGCGCGGCATGGGAGTGGAGCGGGAGGTCGAAGCGGAGGCTGAAGCGGAGGTCATCGGAGCGACTCTTGCGACGAGATCGGGACGCCACTAGAGATACCGATGCGGCAATCCGCGAAAAAGGCCGCAATCCTCCGCGCTTTGCGGAATGGAACGCTCTAATATCCCGGCATGGACCGCCTCACCGGCATCGTTGCCTTCGTCCGCACCGCCGAACAGCGCAGTTTCGTCGGCGCCGGCCGCGTGCTCGGCATCTCGGCCTCGGCGGTGGGCAAGAGCGTGGCCGCGCTGGAGCGCGCGCTCGGTGTGCGCCTGCTGCAGCGGACCACCCGACGCATCGCGTTGACCGCCGAGGGCGCGCTGTTCCTGGAGCATTGCCAGCGCGTGCTGGCCGACCTGCGCGAGGCCGAGGATGCGCTGGCGCAGACCCGGCAGGCGCCGCGCGGACGGCTGCGGGTCGGCCTGCCGACCATCGGCTACCGCTTCCTGGTGCCGCTGCTGCCCGAGTTCCGCCAGCGCTATCCGGACGTGGAACTGGACCTGGCGTTCGACGACCGCGTGGTCGACCTGCTCGAACACGGCCTGGACGCGGTGATCCGCAGCGGCGTGCAGGCCGACTCGCGGCTGCTGGCGCGGCGCCTGGGGCCGTTCCGTTTCTGTCTGTGCGCCGCGCCGGACTACCTGCGCCGCCGCGGCGTACCGCAGACCCCGGCGCAGCTGGCCGCGCACGACGGCGTGCTGTTCCGCGTTCCCGGCACCGGCAAGCCGCAGGACTGGCCGCTGGCGGAACCGGCGCCGCTGCCGCCGGCGGTGCTCACCTGCAACAACATGGAAGCGGTGCGCGCGGCGGCGATCGCCGGCATGGGCATCGCCTGCATGCCGGCGTTCCTTGCGCAAGATGCACTGGCCGACGGCCGCCTGCAGTCGGTCCTGGACGCGCACCTGGCCGACGGGGGCGCGTTCTTCGTGGTGTGGCCCTCGAGCCGGCAGCTGTCGCCGAAGCTGCGCGTGTTCGTGGATTTCCTCGCCGATCGGCTGTTCCGCGCCGACTGAGGCGATGCCGCACGCCGATCGGCGCGCGCTGTCGCAGCCGCTGCGCCGCCGCACCGGCTAAAATGCGCGGGTGGATGTCTCTCATTTGCTCGACGATCTGAACCCCGCCCAGCGCGAGGCCGTTTCCGCACCGCCCGGCCATTACCTGGTCCTGGCCGGCGCCGGGTCCGGCAAGACGCGCGTGCTCATTCACCGCATCGCCTGGCTCAACGAAGTCCAGCGCGTGCCGGTGCACGGCATCTTTGCGGTCACCTTCACCAACAAAGCGGCCGGCGAGATGCGCCAGCGCACCGACCTGCAATTGCGCAACGGCAGCCGCGGCATGTGGATCGGCACCTTCCACGGCCTGGCGCACCGGCTGCTGCGCCTGCACTGGCAGGACGCGAAGCTGCCCGAGAGCTTCCAGGTGCTCGATTCGGATGACCAGCTGCGGCTGGTCAAGCGCGTGGTGCAGCAGCTGGAGCTGGACGAGGGCAAGTTCCCGCCCAAGCAGATCGTGTGGTGGATCAACCAGCAGAAGGACGAGGGCCGCCGCGCCCAGCACATCCAGCCGGAGCCGCGCGACGAGTGGGTCACCACCCTGCGCAGCGCCTATGCGCTGTACCAGGAGCGCTGCGACCGCGCCGGCCTGGTCGACTTCGCCGAACTGCTGCTGCGCGCGCACGAACTGCTGCGCGACACCCCGGCGCTGCTGGCGCACTACCGCGCCCGCTTCGGCGAGATCCTGGTCGACGAGTTCCAGGACACCAACGCCATCCAGTACGCGTTCGTGCGCGTGCTCGCCGGCGACAGCGGCCACGTGTTCGTGGTCGGCGACGACGACCAGGCGATCTATGGCTGGCGCGGGGCCAAGGTCGAGAACGTGCAGCGCTTCCTCACCGATTTCCCGAGCGCGCAGACCATCCGCCTGGAGCAGAACTACCGCTCCAGCGCCAACATCCTCAACGCCGCTAACGCGGTGATCGCGCACAACCCCGACCGCATCGGCAAGCAGCTGTGGACCGATTCGGGCGATGGCGAGCCGATCGACCTGTACGCGGCCTACAACGAGGTGGACGAGGCGCGTTACGTGGTCGAGCGCGTGCGCCAGTGGGTACGCGACGGCGGCAGCTACAGCGAGGCGGCGGTGCTCTACCGCAGCAACGCGCAGTCGCGCGCGTTCGAAGAGGCGCTGATCGCCGAACAGGTGCCGTACCGCGTCTATGGCGGCATGCGCTTCTTCGAGCGCGCCGAAATCAAGGACACCCTGGCCTACCTGCGCCTGGTCGCCAACCGTGCCGACGATGCGGCGTTCGAGCGCGCGGTGAACACGCCGGCGCGCGGCATCGGCGATCGCACGCTCGACGAGGTGCGGCGGCTGGCGCGCGCGCAGTCGCTGTCGCTGTGGGCGGCGGCGCAACAGGCCGCGCAGCAGGGCGGCGAACTGGCCGCACGCGCGCGCAACGCGCTGGGCCAGTTCCTGGGCCTGATCGAGCAACTGGCCGCGGAAGTGGCAGGGCTACCGCTGCCCGAGCAGATCGACCAGGTGCTGGCGCGCTCCACCCTGCGCGAGCACTGGAGCAAGGAGAGCCGCGGCGGGCTGGATTCGGAATCGCGCACCGACAACCTCGACGAACTGGTGTCGGTGGCCTCGCGCTTCGTCCGCGCCGACGGCGACGAGGACGCCGACGAAGGCCGCCAGGCGATGACCGAACTGGTCGCGTTCCTGGCCTACGCCTCGCTGGAGGCCGGCGAAGGCCAGGCCCAGGCCGGCGAGGAGGGCGTGCAGCTGATGACCCTGCACTCGGCCAAGGGCCTGGAATTCCCGATCGTGTTCCTGGCCGGCATGGAAGACGGCCTGTTCCCCAGTGCGCGTTCGCTGGAAGAGAGCGGGCGCCTGGAGGAAGAGCGGCGCCTGGCCTACGTCGGCATCACCCGCGCCCGCCACAAGCTGGTGCTGAGCTATGCCGAATCGCGGCGCATCCACGGCCAGGACAACTACAACGTGCCCTCGCGCTTCCTGCGCGAGATCCCGCGCGAGCTGCTGCACGAAGTACGGCCGAAGGTGCAGGTCTCGCGCAGCGCATCGCTGGGCGCGCCGCGCAGCATGGGGCATGGCGTGATCGAGGCGCCGGCGGTCAAGCTCGGTGCCAACGTGCAGCATCCCAAGTTCGGCGGCGGCGTGGTCATCGACTACGAAGGCAGCGGCGCCCACGCCCGCGTGCAGGTGCAGTTCGACGAGGCCGGCGCCAAGTGGCTGGTGATGGCGTACGCCAATCTGACGGTGCTGTAGGCCGCGGCGATGGTGGTATGCCGGGGGGCGGCGTGGTGCGCAGGTCGCCCGCCGACCGCTCCGGCGCGGACTGCATCATCCCAACGTCGCGGCAGCCACCACGAACTGCGGTGCAGTCTCGAACTGCGCGATGTGGTCGGAAAGGTGCAGATGATCGTAATCGGCACCCACGCGCTCCATCTCCGCGGCACAGTCGAGAAGGAACTGCGCGATCGCCTTCAGCTCGCCGGGGCCGCCGCTAACGCGATTGGCCGCAGCCGTGTCAGTCGGTGCCCGCTGCGTGTGGTGGCGCCTGAGCGCCGCGCCGGCGCCGCGCCTCCAGCACCGCATAGCCGGCACAGGCGAGCAGCAACGGGCCGAGGTAGTAGAAGGCGCGGTAGGCCAGCAACGCCGCCAGCAGTTCCGCTTGCGGCGCCTGCGACCCCAGCAGCGGCAGCACCACCGCTTCCAGCACGCCGATACCGGCCGGCACATGCGCGATGGCGGTGGCCACGGCCGCCGCCAGCAGTGCGCCGAGCACCGAGGTATAGCCGACGCCGGCCGGCATCAGCACGTACAGCAGGGCGCCCATCAGCGCCCAGTTGCCGGTGCCCAGACCGAGTTGCAGCAGGGCCAGCGGCAACGGCGGCAGGTGCAGGACATGGCCGCGCACCTGCAGGGTGTGGCCATGCGCACGCTGGCAGCCGATCAGATACGCCAGCACCGCGGCCAGCATCGCCGCGCCGATCCACGGCAGCGCCGCACCACTCAGTGACCACTGCGCTGGCATGCGCAGGCGGCCACTGACTAGCAGCACACCAGTCAGCAGCAGATAGCCCATCCAGTTGGTGGCGATGGCGAAGCCGATGACGCGACTGATCGTCGCCAGGCCCAACCCGGCGCGGCCGTACAGGCGGTAGCGGATCGCGGTGCCGCCGATCAGCGCACCGATGTTCAGGCTGAAGGCGTAGGCGATGTCTGCGATCGCCATGACCCGCGGCGTCGCCACCGCATGCGCCGCGTAGCGACGCGCGGCCAGGTCGTAGCCGCCGTACAGCAGGTAGCTGGCCAGGCTCAGTCCGGCCGCGGCGGCCAGGGTGCCGGTACCGTAGCCGGCCAGGGTGGTGCCGACTTGCGCCCAGTCCACGGTGCGCGCCGCGCGGACCAGCAATACCGTCACCAGCACCAGGAAGGCCAGATAGGCGAAGCGGCGCAGCATGCGCCAGCGCGGACGCGCACGGCTCATGGTGCGTGCCGATTGCGTCGCAGCACCGCGGTGCGCGGCGTGCGTGCCGGCAAGCGGCTGGCCCACTGCGGCACGTTGCGCAGCACGTGGAACAGCAGCGGCCGCAGCAGCGGTTGCCAGAAGCGCCCGCGCGGTACCTGTGCCGGCACGACTTGCCGGCAATGCCGCTGCATCAGCCGCTGCAGGCGCCCATGCAGGTCGCGCGCAAAGGTGGCGTCGCGGATCACCAGGTTGGCTTCCAGGTTCAGCGCCAGGCTCAGCGGATCCAGGTTGCTCGATCCCACCGTGCTCCAGTGGCCGTCGATCACCGCGACCTTGCCGTGGAACGGGCGCTCGCAGTATTCGAAGATCTGCACGCCGGCGTCGACCAGATGCCGGTACAGCGCGCGTGCGGCGAACAGCGCCAGCGGCGTGTCCGGTTGTCCCTGGAAGATCAGCTTCACCGCCACCCCGCGGCGCGCGGCGGCGCACAGGTCGCGCAGGAAGCCGTAGCCGGGGAAGAAGTACGCATTGGCGACCACGATCTCCTGCCGGGCGCCGCGGAACGCCTGCCGGTAGGCGCGCTCGATGCTGCGCGAGCGGCCGGCATTGTCGCGCGGCAGGAAGCACACTTCGGCCTCGCCAGCGGGCGGCACATCGACCTGCGCCTGCGGCACCCAGCCCGCGCCGGTGCCGTGCGTGTCCTGGGTCCGGCGCACGAACGCGACCATGTCCGCCACCACCGGGCCGTGCACCTCCACCGCGTAGTCCTGCTTGGCCTCCGGTCCGAAATCGGCCAGGTGATCGGCCGACCAGTTGATGCCGCCGATCATGCCGATCCGCCCGTCCACCACCAGCAGCTTGCGGTGCATGCGCCGGAACACATTCAGGCGCACGCCGAGCAGGGTCGGCTGATGGTCGAACAGGCGCAGCTCGGCGCCGGCTTCGGTCAGTTCGCGCACGAACCCGGGCGAGAGATCCGGCGAGCCGAACGCGTCCACCAGCAGGTGCACGCGCACGCCGCGGCGTGCGGCGGCGACCAGGTGGTCCTTCAGCGCCAGGCCGACCTTGTCCTCGAACCAGATGAAGGTCTCCAGCAACACCTCGCGCCGGGCCGCGTCGATCGCGGCGAAGGCGCGCGGGAAATACGCATCGCCGTTCTCCAGCAACTGCAGGCGGTGGCCCTGGCGCCAGCACGTGTCGCGGTTCGCCGCGCGGTTCACAGCACGATCCTGGCATGCAGTGGGGCGTGGTCGGACAGGTGCGACCACGGGCGGCCGGTCAGCACCCGCGCGGCCTCGATGCGCACATTGCGCAGGTAGATGCGGTCCAGCGGCAGCAGCGGCCAACGCGCCGGGAAGCTGCGCGCCACGCGTCCGTGCAGGTGCGCGAAGGCCTCGGTCAGGCCATGCCGCTGCAGCAGCGGATGCCCGCGCTGGCGCCAGTCGTTGAAGTCGCCGGCGACGATCAGCGGCGCCTGTGCTGGCAGTTCGGCGATCAGCGCGCCGAGCAGGCCGATCTGCCGCCGCCGGTGCGCCTCGCGCAGGCCCAGGTGCACGCAGATCGCATGCAGCGCCACGGCATGCCCGGGGATTTCCAGCACTGCATGCAGCAGCCCGCGGTGCTCGTGGCCGGCGATGGAGACATCGCGGTTGACGAAGGAGGCGATCGGGAAGCGCGACAGCAGCGCGTTGCCGTGGTGCCCGTGCGGATACACCGCATTGCGGCCGTAGGCGAACTGCGGCCACAGCGTATCGGCGAGGAATTCGTACTGGCTCTGCGCCGGCCAGTCGGCGTGGCGGCCGGCATGCACCTGATGCTCGCCCAGCACTTCCTGCAGGAACACCAGGTCCGCGGGCAGGGCACGGATCGCCGCGCGCAACTCCGGCAGCATGAAGCGCTGCTTCAGCACGCTGAAGCCCATGTGCGCATTGATGGTCAGCAACTCGATCGCAGGCATGTCGGGGCAGGACGGAAATTACGCCTGCCATTGTCGCCAGCGTCCGCGTGCGGCGTGTGACGGTGTCATCTCGCGCACCTGCCGCCGCTGCATTGCCAGCAGCGGCGGCGAGCGTGGGCTCAGCGCCGTGCGGCGATGATCTTGCTCAGGTAGTCCGGCGTGCCCTCGACCCGCACCAGGTGCGGATACTGCAGGCCGTCGTGATAGTTCACCGGCACGTCGCGCACGCCGCCCTGGTACTTGAGCGTCAGCACGATCGGCGCGCTGCCGCCCTTGGCGTCGGCGATGGCCTGCTTGAGCGTGTCGCGCGAGTAGTCCTGGCCGTTGACCGCGAGCACCGTGGCGCCACTGCTGACCCCGGCCTTGAACGCCGGGCCGTCCCACAGCACGTCGTTGATGCTGGCGTCGTCGTTCATCACCAGGCCGATCGACCAGGCGAAGTTGTAGCGGTGCCGCGCCGACTGGTGGCGGCCGTCGTACTGCTTCTCGAATGCGCTGGGCTGGTCGGTGTACACCAGCTTCCAGCCGCTGGCCTGCAGGCCTTCCAGCAGCGGCGGATCCACCTGGTACACGCGCCGGTTGATGTAGTCGGCCCAGTCGTAGTGGACCACGCCGTCGAGCGCGGCGACGACGTCGTCGAAGGTATAGGTCTTGACCGCGAAGCTGCCGTCGTCGACGCCGAAGAACGCCTTGGCCACGTCGTCCAGCGACTTGCGCCCGCCGCTCATCGCACGCAGCTTGGCATCCACCGCCAGCCACACCATCTGCCCGCCGCTGTAGTAGTCCTCGCTCATCTGCCAGCTGCGGTAGGGCAGCGGCGCGCGGTGCGCGGCGGTGGGATCGTTGGTGGTGTCCTCCAGCGAGCGCCAGCGGAAGCCGGCGCGGTTGCGGTCGTAGTTGGCCGCGGTCATCGCCAGCGCGTCGCGGAACTGCTGCGGCGTCCACATCCCGGCGCGCGCGGTCAGCACATAGCCCCAGTATTGGGTCTGGCCCTCGTACACCCACAGCAGCGAGTCGCCCATCGGCACGTTGAAGGTGGGCGTCCACAGGTCGGCCGGGCGCCGGAACTTGCCGTTCCACGAGTGCGTGTACTCGTGCGCCAGCAGGTCGCGGTCGGGTGCGTTCTCGTCCCAGGCGCTGAAGTAATCGGCGCCCAGCCCGTTCTCGCTGGACTGGTGGTGCTCCAGGCCGTTGCCGCCGAGCACGTCGGACAGCGAGAACAGGAAGTCGTAATGCGCGTAGTGGTGCGAGCCGAACAGCTTGATCGCCTGCACCGGCAGGTTGCGGTGCACCTGCAGCTGCTCGGCGCTGATGTCCAGGAACCGCGGCGCGTCGGCGACCACGTCCAGATGCACCGGCGCACCGCCGGCCGGGGTCAGGTCCACGCGCTTGAAGTAGTGCCCGGCGTAGATCGGCGAGTCGACCAGCGTGGTGAAGTCCACCGGCTTGAAGGTGGTGGTGGCGCCGTCGCGGCTGGCGGTCTCCAGCGCCGTGCCGAACTCCCAGCCGGCCGGCAGGGTCACGCTGGGCGTCACGGTGATGCCGCGGGTGTCGTGGCCGGCCGGGTACAGCGCCACCTTGTTCCACTCCAGCTGCAGCATCTTGTCGGTCATCTCGAAACCGTCGTCGCGCGGCGACAGATACTGGAAGCTGGCGTCGATCGCGCTCACGCCCTGCGGCACGTCGACGTGGAAGCTGTACACGTCGAAGGTGTCGCGGCGCCACGGCAGGGGCTTGCCGTTGGCGGTGAGGGTGAGGCCGGCCAGCATCGCCACCGGCCCACTCGGCGAATGATCGCCGGGGATCCACTGCGGGTACTGCAGGGTCAGCCGCCCGGCGCTGACCGGGATGGTCTCGTGCACGCGGTAGATGCCCTGGCGCACGTCGCCGGCGTCCACCTGCAAGGTCAGGGTGCCGGGGTAGGGCGTGTCCTCCGGCGCCGGCACGTCGGGCGCGCGCACCACCTGCGCCTGCGCGGCGCCGGCGAGCGCCAGGCCGATGCCGAGGACCAGCGCCCGATGGGCGCGACGGGAGGCGGGGAAAGCGGTGGCGGACATGCGCGGCTCCGAGGCAACATGAGGTACGGAAGCGCGGAACGTTAGCACTTGCCGGCATCGCCGGCGTACCGGGTCTGCCTGGCCGCGCAAGCGCCAGGCGATGCCGTTCATGCGGGCACCGGGTGGGCTGATGGCGGTCGGGGCGCGGGGTGCAAAATGACCTCGGCGACCTGTTGCATCGCCTGCGGCTGAGTTGTTCTTGGTCCGCGGCGGCCACAGCGGTGCCTGCGGGCGATCGGTCGCCCGGATCGCGCAGACCGGGAAGGCGTCCGCCATGCCGACCGTGGTCTTGTGGGAACGGCTGCAGCCGCGACGCGGGGTGATTGAACCTGCGATCACGCGCTCAGCGATCACACCCTCAATGGAACCGGCGTTTTGCTCGAGGACACAGGCATGCCCCGGCAAGGGCATGCGTTCGATGCCAGGCGGCGCGGTCGATCGTCTGTACGCCGTCGTGTCCGTGTCGCCGCGCGACTAGTCCTTCAGTGCCCCGTCGCTCGGATCGCTGGCGGCATAGGTCGAGGTCGGCAGTTCCGCAGCGTGCGGATGCCGCAGCGCCTCGCGCAGCGGCGCCGGCAGATGTTCGACCGCCAGGATCACCTTGCCGAAATGCACGTCGCGCACCGCGCTCGAGGGCACCACGAAATCGCCGCCATTCTCGATGTTGATGACGAACGTCGCACCGCCGTCGCGCACTTCGCGCACCGCGCCCACACCGACCTCGCCGTCGGCGACGAAGACCATCTGACCTGCTTCCACACGCTCGGACATCGCGCACCGCCTTGTCTGGGAGAGAGCCCGCGCGGCCAGGCATGGGCGGCACGGTCGTTCGATGATCGGCTGCGTGTGTGTTGCTGGACGGTGAATGCCGCGTGGCCTGCAGGTCACGACGTCGCCGCGCCGCCCGCGTCGTGACCAGGCTACGCGCCGTTACGCAGCGCGATGCGATCATGCCGGCTCGACCGATGCCTGGGAGGGCAGGATGCGAAGCGAGAAAGAGAAGATGCTGGCCGGCGAGGCCTATCGGCCTAACGACGCGCAGCTGCAGGCCGAGCAGGACGCGGCCAGTGCCTGGATGCTGCGCTACAACGCGGCGCTGGCCCAGCCGCCGGCGCGTCGGCACGCGCTGCTGGTCGAGGGACTGGGTTCGGTCGGACACGGCGCGGTGGTCCGGCCACCGTTCCATTGCGACTACGGCTACAACATCCATCTCGGCGAGGACGTGTTCCTCAACTTCAACTGCGTGATCCTGGACGTGGCGCCGGTGCACATCGGTGCCGGCACCCAGATCGGGCCGGCGGTGCAACTCTATGCCGCCGATCACCCGCGCGATGCCGCGCAGCGCGCCGAGGGGCTGGAACTGGGGCGGCCGCTGACGATCGGGCGCAACGTCTGGATCGGCGGCGGCGCGATCGTGCTGCCGGGGGTGACCATCGGCGACGACGCGGTGATCGGCGCCGGCAGCGTGGTCACCCGCGACGTGCCCGCCGGCGCGCGCGTGGCCGGCAATCCGGCACGCCTGCTGAAGCCGCACAGCGACTGAATTTGATCCGGGTCAAGGAAGGCGCTGCGCATCGGGTGTGCAATGCTCTCCCAGCCGCCGCGCGCGGCGTCACCGGAGCACCCCATGTACCAGCGCATCCTGATCGCCATCGATGGTTCCGAGTTGTCCGCCAAGGGCTTGCAGCAGGGACTGGCGCTCGCCGCCACGCTCGGCGCGCAGGTGGATATCGTCACCGTGTCCGAGCCGTGGGCGATGGGCATGTACGACGCCATGGGCTGGAGCGTGGGCTACGAGGCCAGCCCCGAATACCGCCAGGACCGCGAAGCCGGCGCGCAGAAGATCCTGGCGCCGGCGCTGGCCGCCGCGGCGGCCAGCGGGGTGACCGCGCACGGCCGCCACGTGCTCGACCGCTACGCCGCCGAGGGCATCATCGAGATGGCCATGGCCTGCAACAGCGAGCTGATCGTGATGACCTCGCACGGCCGCCGCGGCATGAGCCGGGTGCTGCTCGGCAGCCAGACTGCGGAAGTGCTCGCCAACAGCCAGGTGCCGGTGCTGGTGATCCGCTGAGGCGTTGACCAGCCCACGCCGGGGGCGGCGCGGGCGCTGAAAGTTCGAGGCCCGCGTTCGGTGGTTGCCGGCACGGCGCGCTGCGGCGCCGTCGCGCACCGTGCACAGCGATCAGGTGGTGGTTGACCAGGCCGGCGACCGCTACCGCGAATGACGCCTCGCGGCGCGGCGCAAGCCGCCGCGATGCAATTGCCCACGCATGGCTTCCGCCGCGTCCGGCCTCCTGTCGTCGCCGAGCACCGATCGCGTTGCTTCCGGCGCCCATCATGCTGCTGCCCAGGGGCGTCGATTGCGTGCGTCGCAGCCATGGCGCGACCGCGACCCGTTCGCGCCGTAGCGCGACTTCTCTCGGCCGCGTTTCCCTGCGAGCGCGTGTCATCGCGCCCTCCCCGCAGGATCAGGCTTGCGCCGATGGTCCGCTGTGCCGCGCGCGGCGACGCTGTTCCTGCCGGTTCCGCCGCGACCATTCACAGGCCTGGATCCGCACGCGTTCGAAGAGAAGCGTGGCGGTTGTCATGCGCCCACGAACGCGGCGGACGACGGCGCATGGATCGGCGCGGCGCCGCCGGCGCTCATCACACACGACTGAGGAGAACGTGCATGACCATCAACACCGAAGGCTATTACGTCAACGGCGGCAAGTGGAAACTCGGCGCCGAAGGCCAGATCACCGGCCAGGGCAAGCAGCAGCACTCGGAGATCGGCGTCTACAACGCGCTCGGCAAGAAGGCCGCCGCGGGCCCGTACCTGATCGTGCAGGATGCCTTTCCCTGCGCCGTCTGCGATGCCACCTTCAAGAAGCAGGCGCTGCCGGTGCTGGTCAAGGTGACCGCGAACAACGGTTCCTACTCGGCCGACCAGGGCCTGGGCCTGAGCCCGCCGGCCAGCATCTATCCGTACTACCTCTGGTACCACAAGGGCACAAAGACCGCCGGCACCGCGACCGCACCGGCCGGGTTCCCGGCGATTCCGGCCTTCGCCGACGTCTAGGAGGCGGCTGTTGGGTTGCGGCCAGCGCATATGCCTGGCCGCGCCGGGTTTGGGCAGGTCGGCGGGCTTGCGACGTGCGGCTGGCATCCGGCCGTTCGTCGGATGCGCACGCATGCCGCAGCGCGCTGCCGTTCCGCAGCGCGCTTGGCATGTGTCACCAGCTGTAGAGCTTCCAGTACACCGGCGATACGTTGTCCTTGCTGCCGTCCACTTCCATATGGCCGTCGCCGTTGCGGTCGTACAGGTAATAGGCCGGGCCGCGCGCCGGCGTCACCTTGACCATGCGCAACTGGCCGCCCACCCGGTACTCGTCGACGGTGTCGCCGTTCTCCATCTTGCGTTGGGTCGTCTCCGCGCCGCGCACGTCCACCGGCGCACCGTCCGGGCCAAGGCCAGTGGAGGCGCAGCCCGCCAGCAGCAACAACGGGACCAGGATCAGGGCTTTCATGACGGTGTTCTCCACGGGTAGGGCATGACGCAGAGTATGCGCCGAGTAGTCGCATGCGGTGTGCGAATGGCAAGGGCGGATGGCAACTCGTGGACCAAGTCAGCGCGTCGCTTCGCGCCGACCCTCACCCCAACCCCTCTCCCGGTGGGAGAGGGGCTTTGGCTTGTCCTTCTCCCCTCGGGAGAAGGTGCCCCGCAGGGGCGGATGAGGGTACGGGCGCAGCCGCGTGGACCAAGTCAGCGAGTCGCTTCGCGCCGACCCTCACCCCAACCCCTCTCCCGGCGGGAGAGGGGCAATGGCTTGTCCTTCTCCCCTCGGGAGAAGGTGCCCCGAAGGGGCGGATGAGGGTACGGGCGCAGCCGCGTGGACCAAGTCAGAGCATCGCTTCGCGCCGGACCCTCACCCCAACCCCTCTCCCGGTGGGAGAGGGGCTCTGGCTCTCCCTTCTCCCGTCGGGAGAAGGTGCCCCGCAGGGGCGGATGAGGGTACGGGCGCAGCCGCGTGGAGCAAGTCAGCGCGTCGCTTCGCGCCGACCCTCACCCCAACCCCTCTCCCGGTGGGAGAGGGGCTAACCGCCGTGCACCGCTGCCCCGGGGGCGGTACTCATTGCGGGGCCGCGAACCCACCCAGCGTAGAATTGGCCGATGAGCCGATTAGTCCTGATCGACGGGTCCAGTTACCTGTATCGCGCGTTCCACGCGCTTCCGCCGCTGACCAATGCCGCCGGCGAGCCCACCGGCGCGCTGTTCGGCGTGGTCAACATGTTGCGCGCCACCCTCAAGGAGCGCCCCGAGTACGTGGCCTTCGTGGTCGATGCGCCGGGCAAGACCTTCCGCGACGACCTGTACCCGCTGTACAAGGCCAACCGGCCGCCGATGCCCGACGAACTGCGCGCGCAGGTGGAGCCGATGTGCCAGATCGTGCATGCGCTGGGTATCACCATCCTGCGCCAGGACGGGGTCGAGGCCGACGACGTGATCGGCACGTTGGCCCTGCAGGGCGCCGGCGACGGCCTGGACGTCACCATCTCCACCGGCGACAAGGATTTCGCCCAGCTGGTGCGCCCCGGCGTGCAACTGGTCAACACCATGAGCGGCAGCCGCATGGATTCGGACGCGGCGGTGATGGAGAAGTTCGGGGTCTGGCCGCACCAGATCGTCGACCTGCTGGCACTGATGGGCGATGCCATCGACAACGTGCCCGGGGTGGAGAAGTGCGGCCCCAAGACCGCCGCCAAGTGGCTGGCCGAATACGGCTCGCTGGACGGGGTGATCGCCCATGCCGACAGCATCAAGGGCAAGATCGGCGACAACCTGCGCGCGGCGCTGGAGCGCCTGCCGCTGAACCGCGAACTGGTCACCATCAAGACCGACGTGGCGCTGGCCGGCGGGCCGCGCACCCTGGGCCTGCGCGAACAGGAGCCGGAGCAGCTGCGCGGCCTGTACCAGCGTTACGGCTTCACCCAGGCGCTGCGCGACCTGGACGGCGGCGTGGCCGCGCCGGAAGCCGCCAGCGAGGCCACGCCCAGCCTGCGCGGCACTGCCGCCGGCTATGCCCGGGCCGCGGCGCCGGCCGCCGATACGGCGCTGGACCCGGCATTGGCCGCCAAGGGCGACTACACCGCGGTGACCACTCCCGAGCAGTTCGAGGAACTGCTGGTGCGCCTGCGCGCCGCCGACGGCTTCGCCTTCGACACCGAGACCGACGCGCTGGACGCGATGCGCGCCAACCTGGTCGGCCTCAGCTTCGCCACCGAGCCGGGCCGCGCCGACTACCTGCCGCTGGGCCACGACTATCCCGGTGCGCCGGTGCAACTGGACCGCGCGCTGGCGCTGGCGCTGCTCAAGCCGCTGCTGGAAGACCCGGCCAAGGCCAAGGTCGGCCAGCACGGCAAGTACGACCTGCACGTGCTGCGTCGCCACGGCGTGGAGGTGCGCGGCTATGCCGACGACACCATGCTGGAGAGCTTCGTGCTCAATTCCACCGCCAGCCGCCACGACATGGACTCGCTGGCCAGGCGCTACCTGGGCTACGACACGGTCAAGTACGAGGACGTGGCCGGCAAGGGGGCCAAGCAGATCGCCTTCTCGCAGGTGGCCATCGACGATGCCACCCGCTACGCCGCCGAGGACGCCGACATCACCCTGCGCCTGCACCGCACCCTGTCGGCACAACTGGACGCCGAGCCGGCGCTGGCGCAGGTCTACCGCGAGATCGAGATGCCGCTGGTGCCGGTGCTGGCGCGGGTCGAGGCCAACGGCGTGTGCGTGGACATCGCCGAGCTGCGCAAGCAGAGCCAGGACCTGAGCCAGCGCATGCTGGCCGCGCAGCAGAAGGCCACCGCGCTGGCCGGGCGCAGCTTCAACATGGATTCGCCCAAGCAGCTGCAGGCGGTGCTGTTCGACGAACTGAAGCTGCCGGCGGTGTTGAAGACCCCCAAGGGCCAGCCCAGCACCAACGAGGAGGCGCTGGAGGCGATCGCCGACCAGCACGAGCTGCCGCGGGTGATCCTGGAGTACCGCGGCCTGGCCAAGCTGCGCAGCACCTACACCGACAAGCTGCCGGAGATGCTCAATCCCGACACCGGCCGCGTGCACACCAGCTACCACCAGGCCGGCGCCGCCACCGGACGGCTGTCCTCCTCCGATCCCAACCTGCAGAACATCCCGATCCGCACCGATGACGGCCGCCGCATCCGCCGCGCCTTCGTCGCCCCGCCCGGGCGCAAGCTGATCGCCTGCGACTATTCGCAGATCGAGCTGCGGATCATGGCCCACCTGTCCGAGGACCCGGGCCTGCTGCGCGCCTTCGGCAGCGGCGTGGACGTGCACCGCGCCACCGCCGCCGAGGTGTTCGGGCGCAAGCTGGAGGAGGTCACCGGCAACGAGCGCCGCGCCGCCAAGGCGATCAACTTCGGCCTGATGTACGGCATGAGCGCGTTCGGCCTGGCCCGCAACCTGGGCATCGGCCGCGGCGAGGCCCAGGACTACGTGGCGCTGTACTTCAGCCGCTACCCGGGTGTGCGCGACTTCATGGAGCGCATGCGCGAGCAGGCCCGCACCCAGGGCTACGTGGAGACCCTGTTCGGCCGCCGCCTGTACCTGAACGACATCAACGCCCGCCAGCAAGGCCTGCGCGCCGGTGCCGAGCGCGCCGCGATCAACGCGCCGATGCAGGGTACCGCCGCCGACATCATCAAGCGCGCCATGGTCGGCGTGGACGCCTGGCTGCAGGACCACCGCGACCGCGCGCTGATGATCCTGCAGGTGCACGACGAACTGGTGTTCGAAGCCGATGCCGACTTCGTCGACACCTTGCTGCCGGAAGTGACGGGGCGGATGTCCGCCGCGGCGGAGCTGAAGGTCCCGCTGGTGGTGGACAGCGGCGTGGGCGACAACTGGGACGAGGCGCATTGACCGCCCGGGTCCTGGAGATGGCTCCAGGGCCCGGCCTGGTGTTGCGGTGTGTTGCGTAGACAGCACGCGCGTTGCCCGCTGCGAATGGAATCCGGTTTTCGGGCGGATTATCCCGCCAGTGATTTTCGCTTTCCCATTCGCGCTGTTTTTTTGACCCGATCGCGCGCTGAAAGCCCTGAAATGCCAACTGGCGTCACACCCTGAAACACCCGGCACTACAGCGTTTGAACGGAATTTTGACGCGGTGTATTTCGGGCGAAGTTTTGGGAATGAATCCGTCCTTAATCTGACAAATTTTTAACTTAAATCTTCACGAACGAGCAAGGTGGGAAATGTTCTTATATCCCTCGACAGGCGCAATACCTGTCGCGGATCTCCTCCCATCCCCTGGAGCAGATCCAGGAACGGCGACTCCTCCCCAAGTCTCCGTTCCCTGGCCCCGCCGACCTCCCCCTGGTCCGCGGGGCTTTTTTATGCCTGCAGTTTTATTGACGCCGCGCCGGCGGCGTGCGCTGCCGTGCTCAGCGGCGCGCGTCGGTGGGCTGCTGCAATTGGTAGAGCGCGTCGTCCAGGGTATCCAGCTGCGTGGCCAGCAGCGCGCGGGCATCGTGCAGGCCGCGGTTGTAGTAATGCGCGCCGATGCGCTCGGCGACGAAGTCGAGCAGGAATTCGGCCTCGAACGCGCCGACCTGCTGCTGCAGCTCGGTGCGCAGGTAGGCCTGCAGCTGTTCGGCGATGGCGCGCTTGTCCTCGCGGCCCAAAACGGCAGTGCGCGCTGGCGTGCTCATGCCAGCCAGTCGCGCGGCACCAGGTACTCGGCCAGGCGCGCCTCCGCGCTGCCCGGTTCGGGCTGGAAGCCGTATTCCCAGCGCACCCGCGGCGGCAGGCTCATCAGGATGCTTTCGCTGCGGCCGCCGCTCTGCAGGCCGAACAGGGTCCCGCGGTCGTAGACCAGGTTGAATTCGACGTAGCGGCCGCGCCGGTACAGCTGGAACTCGCGCTCGCGCTCGCCCCAGGGCAGGCCGCGGCGGCGTTCGACGATCGGCAGGTAGGCGTCGAGGAAGCCGTCGCCGACCGCGCGCTGGTAGGCGAAGTCGCGCTCGAAATCGGCATGCAGGTCGTCGAAGAACAGGCCGCCGACGCCGCGGGTCTCGTTGCGGTGCTTGAGGAAGAAGTACTCGTCGCACCAGCGCTTGTGCGCCGGATAGCGGTCTTCGCCGAAGGGCGCGCACAGGTCGTGCGCGGTCTGGTGCCAGTGGCGGGCGTCTTCGTCGAACGGGTAGTACGGGGTCAGGTCGAAGCCGCCGCCGAACCACCAGGCCACGGTGGCGCCGTCGCGCTGCGCCTCGAAGTAGCGCACGTTGGCGTGGGTGGTGGGGATGTACGGGCTGAGCGGATGGAACACCAGCGACACCCCGACCGCGCGCCAGGAGGCGCCGGCCAGTTCCGGGCGGTTGGCGCTGGCCGAGGGCGGCAGGCGGGTGCCGGCGACGTCGGAGAAGCCGATGCCGGCCTGCTCGAACAGCGCGCCATCGCGCAGGATGCGGGTGCGGCCGCCGCCGCCCTCCGCGCGCTGCCACAGGTCTTCGGCGAAACGGGCCTGGCCGTCGGCGGCCTCGACCGCCGCGCAGATGCGGTCTTGCAGGTCAGTGAGATAGTCGCGGACACGGTCGAAGGTATGCATGCCGCCATTCTAGAAGCTGCCTGTGTCAGGCGTCAGCGCCGGGCTGCGCGGACCGCGCAGGCCGGTCGGCGTGCGTCAGCGGTGGAACTCGGCGCGGATCGCGGGGCGGCACAACTGGTAGACCAGCCAGCCGTGCAAGCCGGCGAAGACCAGCGCGGTCAGCGCGCCGCTGACCATGAGGGTGATGCGGCTCAGGGCCAGGTCGTGCTGGAGCTGTTGCGGGTCGAAGGCGTGCTGCGGCGCCCAGGCCTGCAGCAGGTCGAGCAGTTGCCACAGCAGCGGCAGCACCGCGAAGTTGGCTGCGGCGGTGACCACCAGGAACACGATGAAGGCCCGCCGCGCCCAGTCGCGCCGCTGCAGCAGCGCCCACGACGCCGCACACAGGCCCGCCGACAGCAGCGCCGACAGCCAGGACAGCGCCAGCGCATGGGCCACGCACCATTGCAGCAGCGGCGGCAACGGCAGGCCGGCCTGGCGCAGCACGCCCTCGATCGCTCCGTCCGGCAACGCCATCAGCAGCAGCGCCTGGCCCAGCGAATACAACAGCGACAGCACCCCCAGCAGCAGCGAGAGCTTGGCCATCGCATCGATGGTCTGGTTGCGGGCGGCGGTCAGGGGCAGCGGCGGGGGCGGCATCGGCGGTCCTTCGGGGAGGGGCGGCGCTGGTGCCATCGCGCCGGCGGCCGTCCGGCAAGGATAGGGACGACGGACCAGGGCGCAAGCCGGGTGGTGCGCGAGGGGGGCACGCCTGTGCCGGTGCGCGGCCTCTGGTCAGGGCACGGCCGATGCGGTGTCGCCAGGAGCGGGGCGACGCGAAGGTCGTGCCGATGCCATCCGCGTGCGGACGGCCTGGCTGCGAGCGCTCGCGTAGCAGCGGCTTCAGCCGCGACGGGCCTTACCGGGAAGGCCTCGTCGCGACTGAAGTCGCGCCCACAGGGGCGTGCGGCGAGTCCGCCGGGTGCACGGTGGGAGGGACTTCAGTCCCGACGCATTGCGCCATCGGAAGGCTCACCACGTCGCGCGTCGCGGCTGCATGGCAGTTGACCCCTACGGAACGGCGCGATGCGTGACGGACACCGGTGGTCGGCGCTGTCCCGCAGGCGCCCCGCGGGACAGCGCCTGCCGCACGTCGACGGCAAGCGCCCGGCGTGCGGCCGGCTCAGCGCAGCTCGCGCTCGAACAGCTTGAGGATGCGCTTGTATTCGTCCAGCCAGGAATCGGCGCGGGTGAAGCCATGCTTCTCCAGCGGGTACGGCGCGATCTCCCAGTTGTCCTTGTGCAGCTCGATCAGCTTCTGGGTCATGTCCACCGAGTCCTTGAAGAACACGTTGTCGTCGACCATGCCGTGGGCGATCAGCAGGTGGTCGCGCAGCCCACTGGCGTACTCGATCGGCGAGGAGGTGCGGTAGGCCTCCGGGTCCAGGTCCGGGGTGTTGAGGATGTTGGAGGTGTACTCGTGGTTGTACTGGCTCCAGTCGGCCACCGGGCGCAGCGCGGCGCCGGCCTTGAACGTGCCGGGGCTGCGGAACAGCGCCATGTAGGTCATGAAGCCGCCGTAGGAGCCGCCGTAGATGCCGGCGCGGCCGCGGTCGCCCTGCTTGCTGTCGACCAGCCAGTCCAGGCCGTCCAGGTAGTCCTCCAGCTCCGGATGGCCCATGTCGCGGTAGATCGCGGTGCGCCAGTCGCGGCCGTAGCCGGCGCTGGCGCGGTAGTCCAGGTCCAGCACGATGTAGCCCTTCTGCACCAGCAGGTTGTGGAACATCTGCTCGCGGAAGTACGGGGTGTAGCGCGACGACACGTTCTGCAGGTAGCCGGCGCCGTGCACGAACATCACCACCGGATAGCGCTTGCCCGGCTCCGGCTGCGTCGGACCGTAGTACTTGCCCCAGACGGTGCCGGCGCCGTGCTTGGACGGCACCTGCACGAACTGCGGCTGCACCCACTGGCGTGCCTTGAACGCCGCGCTGCGGGTGTCGGTGAGCACGCGCGCGTTGCCGCCGGCGGCCGGCAGCACCGCCAGTTGCGGCGGCAGGTAGGGGCCGGAGTAGTGCACCAGCAGCTGCTGGCCGTCCGGCGACAGCGCGAAGTCTTCCACGCCGTCCAGCGACGTCAGCTCGGCGACGCTGTCGTTGCGCAGGTCGAGCTTGCACACCTCGTAGTCGCCCGGCCACTTGCGGTTGCACAGGAACAGGAAGCCCTGGCCATCGGCGCTGACCACCGGCGCGGACACTTCCCACTTGCCGGAGGTGCGCTGGCGCGGCTTCTCGTTGCCGCGCTGGGTGTACAGGTGCGAATAGCCGGACTGCTCGGACAGCAGCCACAGCGTCTGGTTGTCCGGCATCCAGCCGAAATCGTTGAAGCTCCAGTTGATCCAGGCCGGGTCGGTCAGGCGATGGCGCGGCTGCAGCACCGCCTTGTCCAGGTCGACGCTGGCGATCCAGCGGTCCTTGTTGTCCACCGCGCGCAGCAGCACCGCGACGTTGCGGCCGTCTTCGCTCCAGTGCATCGAGGCGCCGCTGCCGTCGCCGTCGGTTTCCACGCGCACCGCGCGCGGGCCCTGCAGCGGCTCCTGCTTGGCCGCCTTGCGCAGCGCCGCCAGCGGATCGGTGCCGATGCCGGGCAGCACCGACAGGTCGAGCTTACGCGCGCTGCCGGCCACCGCATCGACCAGCCACAGGGTCTGCGCCACCGGCGAATTACGCCCGACCAGGGTGCGCGCTTCCTGGAACTCGGCGTAGCCGGATTCGGTCACGTAGCGCGGCATCTTGCTGTCGCGGCCCTCCTCGGCGCCTTTGGCGTGGGTGACCACCAGCAGGTGGCGGCCGTCCGGCGACAGCGCGCTGTCGTCGACCACCACGTCGTCGCCCAGGTACACCGGCGCCGGCGCGCGGCTGCTGTCGGCGCGGCGCCAGGCCTGCTCCTGCTGGCGCAGCAGTTCGCGCTGCGCGCGATCGCGGGCCAGGGTCTCCAGGGTGCGCAGCTGCTGGTCGCGCAGCACGTCGGGCTTGGGTGCAGCGTCGGGATCGCGCTCGGCCTTGAGCACCGCGGCCTGCTGCACGCCGCCGCCGGGGCTCCAGCGGTACCAGTCGTTGCCGACCCGCCACAGCGCACCGCCATCGGTGGTGAACTGCGGCCGCGCCGCGGCCTGGTTGCTGCGGGTCAGCTGGGTCAGCGCGCCGCTGCGCAGGTCGCGCAGGAACACGTCGCCGTTGCGCACGAACAGCATGCGCTGGCGGCGTGCGTCGTAGACCGGATTGGCCGCGTCCAGGGTGCTGCGCTGCGCGTCCTCGACCCGCTGCGCGGCGCCGCCGTCGACGCCCTGGCGGTAGGTGTCGCGCACCGGGCTGCCGGTGCGCTTGAGCTGGTACTGCACCTGGTGCCCGTCCCAGGCCCACCAGGCGTCCTCGACCGGCGGCCCGATCCAGTCCGGATCGGCCATGGCCTGCTCGATGGTCAGCGGGGCGGGGGCATCCTGGGCCGCGGCCAGCGGCGGCAGGCAGGACAGGGACAGCAACGCAACAGCGCTCAGGGCGAGACGACGCATCTGGAATTCCGGGCGAACGGCAAACCGCAAGCGTAGCAGCCACCAGGGCGGCGGCGATTGCGCCATCGGTCATGGGCGGGTTGCGGCAGGGCGATCCGGGCGCGTCGCTGCCGTGTATCGCAATCCGGCCATGGCAGCGCCAATTCAGGGAGCGGCGCCTGCTCGAGGTCGCCGATTATGCTGTCGGCACTGCCGGCTTGCGCTGGCAGTCCTGCCGCAACTGCATCGGTGTGATGCAGACGCGGTCCGCAATTCGCAGCGCGTTGCACGCACGTTTCTGCCACGTGCGCCGCTACGCTGGATCGGCGCCGTTGGCGTCCGCCCGATCGCGTGAGTGTCGTTGTGCTGGACGTGCCTGGGTGCATGCGCAATCCCGCACCGCAGCGGCTGCAACAAGACGCCGCTGCGACAAACCGTCACATCCCATTTCGCCGCGCCGCACCAACAATAGGCATCGTTTCCGCTGCCTCAGGCGCTACTCATGGACGCCCTGCTGCTGTCGCGCATCCAGTTCGGATTCGTCATCAGTTTCCACGTGCTGTTCCCGGCCTTCACCATCGGCCTGTCGAGCTGGCTGGCGTTCCTGGAATGGCGCTGGCTGCGCACCCGCGACACGGTGTGGCGCGATCTGTACTTCTTCTGGCTGAAGATCTTCGCCGTGTCCTTCGGCATGGGCGTGGTCAGCGGCATCGTGATGAGCTTCCAGTTCGGCACCAACTGGGCGGTGCTCAGCGAACGCGCCGGCAACATCCTCGGCCCGCTGCTCAGCTACGAGGTGCTGACCGCGTTCTTCCTGGAGGCCTCTTTCCTGGGGGTGATGCTGTTCGGCTGGCACAAGGTGCCGGAGAAGCTGCACTTCCTGGCCACCTGCCTGGTCGCGATCGGCACGCTGATCTCCACGTTCTGGATCCTGTCGGCCAACAGCTGGCTGCAGACGCCGGCCGGCTACGCCGTGGTCGAGGGCGTGTTCCAGCCGGCCAACTGGCGCGAGGTGATCTTCAACCCGTCGTTCCCGTACCGGCTCACGCACATGGTGCTGGCCGCGTTCATCACCACCTGCTTCGTGATCGGCGGCGTCAGCGGCTGGTACCTGCGCCGCGGCGAGCATCTGGACGCGGCCGGGCGCATGCTCAAGCTGGCGGTGGCCTTCGCCGCGATCGCGCTGCCGCTGCAGATCGCCGCTGGCGATGCGCATGGCCTGAACACGCTCGAGCACCAGCCCATCAAGGTGGCGGCGATGGAAGGGCACTGGCACGGCGAGGCGCCGGGGCAGGGCGTGCCGCTGGTGGTGTTCGCGGTACCCAACGAGGCCGCCGAGCGCAACGACTACGAAGTCGCCATTCCGCGCCTGGGCAGCGTGATCCTGACCCATACGCTGGATGGCGAGATCGCCCCGCTGACCTCCGTGCCGGCCGACGAGCGGCCGCCGGTGAAGCCGGTGTTCTACGCGTTCCGGGTGATGGTCGGGCTGGGCATGGCGATGTTGCTGCTGGCACTGGTGTCGCTGTTCTTCTGGTGGCGCGGCACGCTGCTGCGCCGGCGCGTCCTGCACCTGGCCTGGAACGCAATGCTGCCGGCCGGGTTCGTGGCGCTGGTCGCCGGCTGGTTCGTCACCGAGATCGGGCGCCAGCCGTACGTGATCTACGGCCTGCTGCATACCCGCGACGCGGTCAGCCCGGTCAGCCCGGCGATGGTGTGGATCTCGCTGAGTGTGTACGTGCTCGCCTATGCGCTGGTGTTCGGGTTCGGCAGTTGGTACATCCTGCGCATGCTGCGCCACGGGCCGCTGCCGCACGAGCCGGCGCCGCGCATGCAGGAGGGCGACAAGACCCCGGCGCGGCCGCTGTCGGCGGCCGACGACGACATCGAGGAGACCCGCTGATGGACATGGCGACCGTATTGCCGGTGATCTGGTTCGGCGTGATCGGTTTCGGCGTGCTGATGTACGTGCTGCTGGACGGCTTCGTGCTCGGCCTGGGCATCCTGGCGCCGTTCGCCGAGGACGAGGACCAGCTCGACCTGATGATGAATACCGCCGCGCCGATCTGGGACGGTAACGAGACCTGGCTGGTGCTGGGTGGCGCCGGCCTGCTGGCGGCGTTCCCGAAGGCCTATGCGATCGTGCTGTCGGCGCTGTACCTGCCGGTGCTGATGATGCTGATCGCGCTGGTGTTCCGCGGCGTGGCCTTCGAGTTCCGCTTCAAGGCGCGCAGTTCCAAGTACCTGTGGGGCTGGGCGTTCGCGCTGGGCTCGCTGTGCGCGGCGTTCTGGCAGGGGGTGATCCTGGGCGCGCTGGTGGAAGGCATGCCGTTGCAGGACGGCAAGTACCTGGGCGGGGTGCTGGCCTGGTTCAGCCCGTTCTCGATGCTCACCGGCGCGGCGGTGGTGTTCGGCTACGCGCTGCTCGGCGGCAGCTGGCTGATCCTCAAGACCGAGGGCGCGATGCAGCACATCGCCCGCACCCTGACCCGGCCGCTGGTGCTGGTGGTGGTGGTGTTCATGGGCCTGGTCAGCGCCTGGCTGCCGTTCCTGGACTCGCGGATCATGGCGCGCTGGTTCCACGACGGGAACTTCTGGTGGCTGTCGCCGGTGCCGCTGCTGGTGCTGGTCAACGCGGTGGCGCTGTGGCGCGCGGCGATGGCGCAGGGCCGCGATGCGCGCCCGTTCGTGCTGACCCTGTGCTTCTTCGTGCTCGGCTTCTTCGGCCTGGTATTGGGTATCTGGCCGAACATCGTGCCGCCCGGGCTGACCATCTGGGAAGCGGCCTCGCCGCCGTCCTCGCAGGGTTTCGTGCTGGTCGGGCTGGCGGTGCTGCTGCCGGTGATCCTGGGCTACACCGCGTGGTCGTACCGGGTGTTCCGCGGCAAGATCACCGCCGACACCGGCTACCACCACTGACGGCGGCCGCTGCGGCGGCCGGCCGGCTTGCCAGCGGCGGCGGTGGCGGCCAAGCTACCGGCTTCCCGCGCCGTGCGGGTCATCGCCCGCCCGAGCCGCCGCCCCGCATGTCCGCCGTTTCCTCCGAGATTCCCGCCGCGCCCCTGCTGCACCCGCTCGCCGTCGGCGACGCGCACCGTCCGCTGGCCTTCGCCAACGGCGAGCACATCGACCTGGCCACCTTCCTTGGCCACGTGCGCGGCCTGGCCGCGGTGCTGCCGGCCGGCCGGCACGCGCTGAACCTGTGCGAGGACCGCTACCGTTTCATGGTCGCGTTCTGTGCGGTGGCGCTGCGCGGGCAGACCTCGCTGCTGCCGTCCTCGCGCGCGCCGGCGGTGGTGGCCGAGGTGCAGCGCACCCATGCCGACTGCTATTGCCTGGGCGACCTGGCGCTGGCCGAGCCGCCGCCGCGCTACTGGCAGTTGCCGGACGTCTTGCCGTCGCTGGACGGGCCGATGCCGCAGCTGGCCGACGATGCGCTGGTCGCGATCGGCTTCACCTCCGGCAGCACCGGCGCGCCCAAGCCCAATCCCAAGACCTGGGGCAGCTTCCTCACCAGCACCCGCCAGGACCTGCTGGCGCTGGTCGGGCTGTGGCCGGACACGGCGGTGCCGCAGGTGGTGGCGACGGTGCCGCCGCAGCACATGTACGGCATGGAGCTGTCGATCCTGCTGCCGCTGGTGACGCCGCTGGCGGTGCACGCCGGGCGCCCGTTCTTTCCCGAGGACGTGGCCCGCGCGCTGGCGCAACTGCCGGCGCCGCGGCTGCTGGTGACCACGCCGGTGCATCTGCGCGCGCTGGTCGAATCCGGCGTCGCCCTGCCGCCGCTGGCCGGCATCGTCTCGGCCACCGCGCCGCTGGCGCAGGAGCTGGCCGCCGCCGCCGAGGCGCGCTTCGGCGGGCAGGTGCGCGAGATGTTCGGCTCCACCGAGACCTGCGTGTTCGCCAGCCGCCGCACCGCCTGCGAAGTGCCGTGGACGCCGTTGCCCGGCGTGCGCGTTGCGCCGCAGCCGGACGGCACCCTGGTGCACGCGCCGCATCTGCCGCAGCCGGTGCTGCTGGCCGACCTGATGGAAGTGGACGCCGACGGCCGGTTCCAGGTGCGCGGCCGCCAGGCCGACCTGCTGGAGATCGCCGGCAAGCGCGCCTCGCTGGCCGACCTCACCCGGCGCCTGCTGGCCCTGCCGGGCGTGGTCGACGGCGCGATGCTGCAGCTGGAGCCGGAACCCGGCCAGGCGGTCGGCCGCATCGCCGCGGTGGTGGTCGCGCCGACCCTGGACGAAGCCAAGATCCTGGCCGCGCTGCGCCGCGAACTGGACCCGGTGTTCCTGCCGCGCCGGCTGCGCCTGCTCGACGCCCTGCCGCGCAACGAGACCGGCAAGCTGCCGCGCGATCGGATGCTGGCGCTGTTGGCTGGAGAGCGCGACGCCTGAGGCGCAGGCAGGTTGCACCGGTCACCAGGCCGATCGGATTGTCGACCCGTTAGGACGGGCTGCGCATGATGGAGCCTGTGTGTGCCCGGCGTCGCTCGCGTTCGAAGCGACGGCTCGCTTTACTCGGACAAGCGGTTCGACACCTCGGCGACGAGGCGCTCCACGTCCACCGGCATGCGCGTATCCACCGCGACCACGGCTCCTAG
The DNA here is from genome assembly GCF_011761895.1 of Xanthomonas sp. F4. Taxonomy (NCBI): domain Bacteria; kingdom Pseudomonadati; phylum Pseudomonadota; class Gammaproteobacteria; order Lysobacterales; family Lysobacteraceae; genus Xanthomonas; species Xanthomonas sp. F4. Next base: position 246,798 of record NZ_JAASQX010000005.1, read on the forward strand.
TCCGACCGGTCCGGCGTACTCGGCGAGCATGTCCGGCGGCAGTGCTTTCAACGGATGCGCTGCGTGATGCGTGCTGGCCGCCGCGCGCTCCCGAAAACGTCGGGCGGTTTCGTCGGGGCCGCAGTCGCAGTGCACTTCGACGATGACGGCGTCCAGGCTGACCAGTTTGTCGCGTTCGTACGCGCTGCGCGGCCGGAAGTTGGCTTCCAGCACCGCCTGCGGCGCATGGCGCGCCAGCGACCAGAGCAGTTCCATCGCCGCGCCGCCGATCCGGCGCGATGCGGCCAGATCGCCGCCGCTGTCGCCGAGGGCGTCGGTCAGGGTTTCCTTGATGACATCCTTGCAGAACAGCGGAAATCCGAGCCGTTTGGCGAGCGGGACCGCCAAGGTGGTTTTCCCTGCGCCAGGCGCACCGGACACGATCACGATCTTGCGGCGACTGTCGGACATGGCATGCCAGTGCAAAAGGTCTGGAACGGGCGCCACCGATCATCCGGCGACGTGACTTGGAAATCGGTGCGCGTCTTTGCAAGCGGCGAACCGCGGCAGCAGTGATGGCCTAACACCCCGCAGCGTTCGACGCCTGATCGAGCCAACCGCAGCGCCGGCGCGGCGATGGCGAGCTCGCGCACGCAGCGACGCGCTGCCTCAGCCGTGCACCCCGTCGATCTCCACCGCCAGTTCGTCGCGGCAGATCACCGCGTGCAGCAGCAGGCGCGGCACGTGGTCGCCGAAGCGGGTGTCGAGGGCATTGGCGACCAGCGGCAGGTCGGCGGCTTCGCGCACGTAGACCTTCAGGCGGGTGCCGTCGCCGAACTGCGGCGGCAGGTCCGGGGCGTGGCTGCGGGCGGCCGCCAGCAGGGCGTCGAAGTTGGCGAAGGTCTCTTCCAGCTGCGCCAGCAACTGGCCCTGGTGCATGGAGGCGTGGCCGACCACGCTGGCGGTGCCCGACAGCAGCAGCGGCATGTCGCTGCCGGCCGGCGGCAGCATCGCGCGGGCGAAACTGGGCGGCTGCGGGCCGTACTGGCGCGGGTAGCGGTAGGCGCTGACCTGGCGCGGGTTCTCCAGCGGGGTGCCGGCCTGCGCGGCGGCCAGCCAGTAGATCTGCATCACCCGCGCGTCGTCGCAGCGGCCGACCGCGGTCGCCGCGGGCAGCTGGGTGGCGTCGAAATCGCCCAGCCCGCGCGCGCGGCCGACGCAGAAGCGCCGGTAGCGCTCGCGGTCGCCGCTGCCCAGGGTGATCGCGTCGAGGTAGTTCCAGATGCGCAGCAGGCGCGGGGTGGCGCTGCCGGACACGAAGGCGGTGATCTGCGCGTAGGCGAGCGCGGCGGCTTCCTCGATGTCCAGGTCGACCTGGCGTTCGTCGATCTCGATGACGCCGAACTGCAGGCGGCCGTCGCTGGCCCAGGCGATGTCGCCGTCGCGGCCGCTGTGCACCGGGGCGTCGGTACGCCATACCTCGAGCATGCGCTGACCGTGCGGCTGCAACGGCACGCGCAGGTAGCGCGGGTCGTCGTGATAGGGCGCAGTCTCGCCGAAGCCGAACACCGCCAGCACCCGGTCCTCGCCCAGCAACGGGCTCGGGTCGGTCTCGGCGATGTAGTCCACCTGCAACTGCGGATGGCCCTGCGTGTGGTGCGGAAACTGCAGGTGCGGGCGGCTCATGGGGTGTCTCCGTGCAAGGTGTCGCCGTGGAACGATTCGCGGGCCTGGCGGCGGCGGTGGCGCCAGGCGCGCCACGCCCGCGGCAGCATCGCCACCGCGGACAGCGCATAGATGGCGCGGAACACGCGCAGGCGGCGCAGCACCGCGCGGTTGTCGAAAACGTCGCCGGCGAGCATCGCCACCACGGCCTGTTCCACCTGCAGCACGTTGCGCGGCTGCGCGAACAGCTCGCGCATGGTCGGCGAGGTGAAGCGGTAGATGAACCACTTGAACTCGTCCAGGCCACCGCGCAGGTGCCGTTCCAGGCGCCGCTGCAGCCGCGCCTCGCTGGCCGGCTCGCGCAGCACCGCGTCGACCATGGCCGCGCCGCGCTCGGCGCTGTGCATGGCCAGGTACACGCCGGAGGAGAACATCGGATCGACGAAGGCGTAGGCGTCGCCGAGCATCAGCCAGCGCGGCCCGCTCATGCGCGTGCATTCGTAGGCGTAGTTGCCCGTGGCGTGCACCGGCGCCACGCGCTGCGCGCCGGCCATCCGCTCCACCACGTCCGGATTCAGCGCCAGGGTGCGCAGCAGGAACGCCTCGCTGTCGCAGCCCTGGCGGGTCTTCATGTACTCCGGGTCGCACACCGCGCCGACGCTCATCACATCGTCGGGCAGCGGGATCAGCCACATCCAGCCGTGCGCGTGGCGGTAGATGCTGATGTTGCCGGCGTCCTCGCCCGGGCGCCGCGCCACGCCGCGGAAATGGCTGAAAAGCGCCGCCGACTGGTGCCGCGGGTTGGACCGCTTGAGCTTGAGCTTGTTGCCGAGGAAGGTGTCGCGGCCGCTGGCGTCGATCAGGTAGCGCGGCCGGTAGTGGCGCACGCCGTCGGCGCTGCGCGCCTGTACCGTCGGCGTGTCGCCGTCCAACTGCACTGCCTCGACCCGGACGCCCTCGTGCACGTCGGCGCCGACTGCGCGCGCCTGCGCGAACAGCACCCGGTCGAAGTCGGCGCGCGGCACCTGCAGCGCGAAGTCGGACTGCGCGCCCAGCGCGTGGGCGAAACGGAAGGTGTTGTAGCCGCCGGCATCGTTGGGGAAGTCCGCGCCGAGCTTGAGCACGCCGATCGCCCGCACCTGCTCGAGCACGCCCAGCCGCTGCAGGATCGGCATGTTCATCGGCAGCAGCGATTCGCCGATGTGGAAGCGCGGGTGGTGGTCCTTTTCCAGCACCGTCACCCGCCAGCCGCGCTGCGCCAGGACGATCGCCGCCGCGCAGCCGGCCGGCCCCCCGCCGATCACCAGCACGTCGGGCGTGTCTGCCGCGGCGGCGTTTGCGGTGGGGGGAAGGGAAGCAACAGCGGGGGACGTCATCCTGAGGGAACCTGCGGGCGCAACGGCGGGGCGAAACGGCATGATAGCGTGCTGTTCGCGGGCCGATGGTTGCGCCGCAGCGCCTGATGCACCATCTTGTCGCACCCGTCCTTTCGCCTGGAAGCCCCTGGATGTCTTCGCAAACCGCCGCCGAACGTGAACTGGCCGAGCTGCTGGTCGAGAGCCTGAACCTGGAAGACGTCCAGCCCGGCGACATCGATCCGGAGGCACCGCTGTTCAATACCGGCCTGGGGCTGGACTCGATCGACGCTCTGGAACTGGCGCTGGCGATCAGCAAGCGCTACGGCTTCCAACTGCGCTCGGACAACGACGAGAACCGCCGCATCTTCGCCTCGCTGCGCGCGCTGTCGGCGCATGTCGAAGCCAACAAGACCAGCTGAGCCGGCCGACGCCGCGCCCTGGGCGCTGGCCCTGGGCGTGCTGCTGGCGCTGGCCTACTCGCCGCTGGCGCACTGGGCCAACGCCGCGCACCGCCCGGACTTGGCGGTGCTGGCCGGGGCGGCGCTGGTGCTGATGGTGCTGGTGGAGCCGATGGCGCGCTGGCGGCCCTGGGCCTGGGCGTTGGCCATCGCCGCGACGGCGGCGCTGGTGCCGCTGTGGCGCTCGCCGCACGCCCTGCTGCTGCTGGCCGCGCCGCCGGTGCTGTTCACCGCCTGGGTGGCCTGGTTCTTCGGGCGCAGCCTGCAGCGCGGGCGCACGCCGCTGATCACCCGCATCGTCGAGGCCCTGTACCGGCAGGCCGGCATGCCGATCACCCCGGAGCAGTTGCGCTACACCCGCCGCCTGACCTTGGCCTGGACCCTGCTGCTGGTGGGGCTGACCCTGCTCAACCTGCTGCTGGCGCTGTGCGCCCAGCCCAGCGGGGTGCTGGCGCAGTTGGGCCTGGCCGCGCCGCTGCCGATCAGCGATGCGCGCGCCTCGCTGTTCGCCAACCTGCTGGGCTACGGGGTCATCGGCGGCTTCTTCGTCGGCGAGTACCTGATGCGCGGGCGCTGGTTTCCGCAGCGTCCCTACCGTAATCTGCCCGACTTCCTGCACCAGCTGGCGCGGCTGGGGCCGGTTTTTTGGCGCGATCTATTGCGCTGACGCGCGAAGTGCAGGGGACGCTAGGTCGTGCAGATCATCAAGGAAAACACCAAGTTGCCGCAGGCAGGGATGCCCTCGCGCATGGCCTGGGCCGTGTGGAACGCCCTGCAGCTGGTATTCACCCTGGCGTTCACCGCGCTGGGCATCGTCGTCGCGCTGGTCCTGCTATGGCTGACCGGGCCGCGCCTGCCGCTGCGCATGGGCGCGCGGTTCTGGGCGCCGGTGCTGCTGTTCGGCGCCGGGGCGCGGCTGCAGGTGGAGGGCCAGGAGCGGGTGGACTGGTCGCGCAATCACCTGTTCGTCAGCAACCACCAGTCGATCATCGACATCTGCGCGCTGTTCATGGCGCTGCCGGTGCCGCTGCGCTTCCTGCTCAAGGACGAGATGCTGAAGGTGCCGTTCGTGAACTGGTATGCGCGTGCGACCGGCATGCTGTTCCTGGACCGCGACAGCCGCCGCGCCGGGGCGATGATGCGGCGCGAGGCGGCGGCGCTGCTGCGCCGTGGCGAGGATCTGTGCCTGTTCCCGGAAGGCACCCGCAGCCGCAACGGCGCGCTGGCCGACTTCAAGGCCGGGCTGCTGCAGGCCGCGATCGACGCGGGGGTGGATGTGGTGCCGGTGGCGCTGGACGGGGCGGGCAAGGTGCTGCCGCCGACCAGCCTGTTCCGGGTCCGGCCCGGCGTCATCCGGGTGCGGATCGGCGTGCCGATCCGGGTGAACGGCGAGGACGGCCCGCTGAACCGCCAGGAATTGACCCAGCGCGCGCACCAGGCCGTCCGTGCGATGCTCGAACCCAGGATATGAGTCGCCCGTATGCAATTCGTCGTACCGCATGATCATCCCAGCCTGCCCGGCCACTTCCCGGGCCGCCCGGTGGTGCCCGGCGTCGTGGTGCTGGACCACGTGCTGCAGGCCGTCGAGGCGGCGCACGGCGCGCGCGCGCCGCTGCGCCTGCCGCAGGTGAAGTTCGTGCAGCCGCTGTTTCCCGGCCAGCCGGCGCGGGTGGAACTGGACGGCGCCGCGCCGCGCTGGCGCTTCCGCGTGCTGCGCGGCGAGGACCTGCTGGTCAGTGGCGAACTGAACGCCGAGGCGGCGCCGTGAGCGCCGGCTGGAAGCAGCGCCCGGAAGGCGGCGGCCGCTTCGCCCTGTGGCTGATCCGCAGCATCGCCCGCTACGGCGGCCGTGCCGTCGGGCGCCTGCTGCTGTATCCGATCACCCTGTACTTCCTGCTGGTGCGCGGCCCGGAGCGGCGCGATTCGCGGCACTACCTCAGCCGCGTGTTCGACCGCCCGGCCACCTTGCTGGAAGTGGCGCGGCACATCCACACCTTCGCCTCGACCATCCTCGACCGGGTGTTCATGCTGTGCGGGCAGATGCACCGGTTCCGGGTGGACATCCGCGGCCTGGACCAGTTGCACACGCAGATGGACCGCGGCCGCGGCGTGCTGATCTTCGGTTCGCACCTGGGCAGCTTCGACGCGCTGCGGGTGCTGGCCACCGAGCGTCCGGACGTGCAGGTCAAGGTGGTGCTGGACAAGGCGCACAATCCGGCGATGACCGACCTGCTGGGCGCGCTGAACCCGCAGCTGGCCGCCAACATCATCGACGCCGGCATGGACAGCACCTCGATCGTCATGGCGATCAAGCAGGCCGCAGACGAGGGCGCGCTGGTCGCGCTGCTGGTAGACCGGCCGCGCCCGGAGGATCCGGCGTTGCCGGCCGCGTTCATCGGCCAGGGCGCGCTGTTCCCGACCTCGCCGTGGCTGATCGCCGCCGCGCTCAAGGTGCCGGTGGTGCTGGCGTTCGGCCTGTACCGCGGCGGCAACCGCTACGAGCTGGTGTTCGAGACCTTCAGCGAAGGCCTGGACCTGCCGCGCCGGCAGCGCGCGCCGGTGCTGGCCGCGCTCATCCGCGATTACGCCGCCAGGCTGGAGCATTACACCCGCTCCGCGCCCTACAACTGGTTCAACTTCTACGACTTCTGGAACAACCGCCATGCCGATGCGCCGCACCTTGCCGTGGATGCTGATACTGCTGTGCAGCGCCGCACCGCTGTGCGCCGCATCGCCTGAGGCGCCGGACGCCGACTGGATCCTGCAGAAGCTGGCGCGGCCGGCGCCGGTCAGCACCGCCTTCGTCGAACTGCGCGGCTCGGCGCTGCTGAAGACGCCGCTGCGCGTGCAGGGCGAGTACCGTCGCCCGGATGCGCAGACCCTGGTGCGCGAGGTCACCGCGCCGTACCACGAGACCACCACCCTGCGCGGCGGCGAAGCCACGCTGGAGCGCGACGGCAAGCCGCCGCGGCGCTTCTCGCTGGCGCGCGTGCCGGAACTGGCAGGCCTGCAGAGCGGCTTCGGCGCGCTGCTGTCCGGCGACCGCGCGTTGCTGCAGCAGCAGTACACCATCAGCAGCACCGGCACCCGCGAGCGCTGGCAACTGGAGCTGCAGCCCAAGGATCCGGCGGTGGCCGCGCACGTGCGCAGCCTGCGCCTGTACGGCCGTGGCGCCGAACTGCGCTGCATCGAGACCACCCCGGCCAGGGGCGATGTCCAGCGCACCCTGCTGGCCGGTGCTGCGCAGGCTGCCGGTACACTCGTCGACGGGGCTGCACTGACCGCGCTGTGCCACGGCGACGCGGCGTGAACCACGCATCAGGTGATGGGCGCCGGCAGCGCGCTGCCGGGCTGACGGCTGCGTGTGCCGCCGCTGATCGCGCAGGGCAGGCATGCATGGGAACGCGGCAATGAAGCGTGCCCTCAGTTCGAAGATGCGCATCTCGCTGGCGCTGCTGTGGCTGGCGCTGCTGACCGTGGCCGGGATCTGGCTGGGCAATGCGCTGCAGGTGTCGGGGGACTTGCGCAAGTTCATGCCGGAAGCCCGCACCCCCGCGCAAAAACTCCTGCTCGACGAACTCGGCGAAGGCCCTGGCTCGCGGCTGCTGCTGATGTCGCTGTCCGGGGCCGATCCGGCCACGCTGGCGCAGCAATCGCAGGCGCTGCACGCCGAACTGGTCGCGCAACACGATGTGTTCGAACTGGTCGCCAATGGCGCCGATGCCGGCCTGGACGCGATCCCCGCGCGCCTGCTGCCGTACCGCTACCTGCTCAGCGACAGCTTCGACGCCAGGCCGCTGGATGCGCCGACCCTGCGCGATGCGCTGCAGGCGCGGCTGCAGGACCTGGGCTCGCCGGCGGCGGCGATGGTGGAGCCGCTGCTGCCGCGCGACCCGACCCTGGAGGTGCTGCACCTGGCCGAGAGCCTGCAGCCGGCCGGCGGCCCGCAGCAGCGCGAGGGCGTCTGGTTCGACCGCGCCGGCAAGGACGCGCTGCTGGTGGCGCAGACCCGCGCCGCCGGCTTCGATCCCACCGGCCAGCAGCGTGCGGTGGACGCGATCCATGCCGCCTTCGCCAAGGTCTCCGCGGGTAGCGCGAGCAAGCTGACCGTGACCGGTCCGGGCGCGTTCTCGGTGGAGATCGGCGGGCGCACCCAGAACGAGGCGCAGTGGATCGGCACCCTGGATACGGTGGGGCTGATCGTGCTGCTGCTGGTCGCCTACCGCAGCTGGAAGATCCCGGTGCTGGGCGTGCTGCCGCTGGCCAGCGCCGGCCTGGCCGGGCTCGGTGCGGTGGCGCTGCTGTTCGATGGCGTGCACGGCATCACCGTGGCGTTCGGCTTCACCCTGATCGGCGTGGTCCAGGACTATCCGATCCACCTGTTCAGCCACCAGCGCCCGGGCCTGGATCCGCGCGAGAACGCGCGCCATCTGTGGCCGACCCTGGCCACCGGTGTGGTCTCCACCTGCATCGCCTACGTCACCTTCCTGTTCTCCGGCGTGGACGGCCTGCGCCAGCTGGCGGTGTTCACCATCGCCGGCCTGCTGGTGGCGGCGCTGACCACGCGCCTGCTGCTGCCGGCGCTGATCGATCCCTCGCCGCGCGACCATGCCGACTCGCCGATGCTGGAGCGGCTGTGGCGCGGCATCGCGCGGCTGCCGCGGCCGCGCTGGTCGTTGCTGCCGATGGCCCTGCTGGCGGCCGCGATCATCGTGTTCGCGCCGGGGCCGTTCTGGCAGAACGACCTGTCCAAGCTGACCCCGGTGCCGGCCGATGGCCTGGCCCGCGACGCGCACCTGCGCCAGGAACTGGGCGCGCCCGACGTGCGCTATGTGCTGGCCCTGCCGGCCGCGTCCGCCGACGCGGCGCTGGTCGCCTCCGAACGCCTGCGCCCGCGTCTGGACGCATTGGTGGCGCAGGGCGAGCTGGCCGGCTACGACATGGCCGCGCGCTACCTGCCCAGCGCCGCCACACAGCGCCGGCGCCAGGCCGCCTTGCCCGATCCGGCGCAGGCGCAGGCGATCACCGCCGCCGCGGTGGCCGCCACGCCGTTCCGCGCCGACGCCTTCGCGCCGTTCCTGGCCGACCTGCAGGTCGCGCGCACGGCGCCGCTGCTGACCGCGCGCGCGCTGCATGGCACGCCGCTGGCGACCCCCGTCGGTGGCCTGCTGCTGGAGCGACCGGACCGCACCACCGCACTGGTGTCGCTGACCGGGCTGCGCGATCCGGCGCAGCTGGCGCGCGCGGTGCAGGGCAGCGGTGCGCAACTGCTGGACCTGAAGGATGCCTCCGAATCGCTGGTCGCCGCCTACCGCGGCCGTGTGCTGGCCGCGCTGGGCGTGGCCGCGGTGCTGCTGGCGCTGACCGTGGCGATCGCCTTGCGCACGCCGCGGCGGATCGTGCGCGTGCTGCTGCCGATGGCGCTGACCACGCTGCTGATTCTGGCGATCCTGCGCGGCTGCGGGGTCGAACTGAACCTGTTCCACCTGATCGCGCTGATCCTGGCCGCCGGGCTGGGCCTGGACTACGCGCTGTTCTTCGACCACGCCGGCGACGATCGCGCCGACCAGTTGCGCACCCTGCATGCGCTGATCGTGTGCAGCCTGATGACTCTGCTGGTGTTTGCGCTGCTGGCCGCCTCGAGCATCCCGGTGCTGCGCGCAATCGGCAGCACCGTGGCGCTGGGCGTGCTGTTCAATTTCGTGCTGGCGCTGCTGATTTCGCGCGAGACCGCCAGCGAAGCCGAGGAGACCCGCCATGCACACTGAGCCATTGCACGGACGCGACGCCATCGCCGCCCTGGTCCCGCACCAGGGGCTGATGTGCCTGTGGGAAGAGGTGGTGGCCTGGGACGCGCAGCGCGTGCGGCTGCGCAGCGACGCGCATCGCCAGGCCACGCATCCGCTGCGCAACGGCGAACGCCTGCGCGCGCTGCACCTGTGCGAGTACGGCGCGCAGGCGATGGCGGTGCACGGCGGCCTGCTCGGCCGTGCCGCCGGCACGCCGGTGCGGCCGGGCATGCTGGTGGCGCTGCGCGGGGTGCAGTTACACGTCAGCGAACTGCAGGACCTGGCCGGACCGATCGAAGGCGAGGCCGAGGTGTTGCTGCAGGCCGACGACAGCCAGCAGTACGCCTTCCGCATCACCCATGCCGGGCAACTGCTGGCCGAGGGCCGCGCCACGGTGGTGCTGGGCGCGGCCGGCTGAGCCGGCGCCTGCCGCCGGCGTCAGGGCGCCGCAGCGCGGGTGTGGCAAGGTAGCGCCACGTCGATCGCGACGGGATGGGAACAACGGAGCTTGTTGATGCGGTCCATCGAAACCTTCCATGCCGCCGCGTTCCTGGACACGGTGGTCAGCCTGGTGGCGGCGTTCCTGCTCGGCACCCTGATCGGCGCCGAACGCCAGTACCGCCAGCGCACCGCCGGCCTGCGCACCAACGTGCTGGTGGCGCTGGGTGCGGCGGCCTTCGTCGATCTGGGCATGAGCATCGCCGGCAGCGCCGAGGCGGTGCGGGTGATCTCCTACGTGGTCTCCGGCATCGGCTTCCTGGGCGCCGGCGTGATCATGAAGGAAGGCATGAACGTGCGCGGGCTCAACACCGCCGCCACGCTGTGGTGCTCGGGCGCGGTCGGCTGCTGCGCCGGCGCGGACATGCTGGCCGAGGCCGCGCTGCTCACGGTCATGGTGATCGGCGGCAACACCTTGTTGCGGCCGCTGGTCAACGCGATCAACCGCATCCCAATCACCGCCCAAGCCACCGAGATGCACTATGCGGTGCGGCTCACCGTGGCGACGTCCGCCGTGCCCGAACTGCGCGAGCGCCTGGTCGAGGAACTGGAGGCGGCCCACTACCCGGTGAGCGCGGTGGACCTGATCGAGCGCGGCGACGAGCAGACCGAGCTGGTGGCTTCGCTGGTCAGCAGTGCGGCGCACCCGGACGAACTGGATGTGGTGATCGCGCGGCTGGAACGCAAGGGCGAGGTCGTGCACGGCACCTGGGAAACCAGCACCCGCGACTGAGTCGAACGGCCGCGGGGCGGCCGCAGGCGCTGGCTGTACCGGTGCGATATCGCGATCGATGCGCGCAGCGCCGCTGTCGGCTGCGGCAGCGAGTCCGCATGGCGCAACGCGTCCGGGTTTGCTCTACGATGGCGGCCCCTTGTCTGCGGCCGCCGCCGGTCGCCAGCGGAGCCTTGCCGATGACAGCTTCCTCTTCTTCGCGTCGTGCCCTGGTCACCGGCGGCAGCGGCGATCTCGGTGGCGCGATCTGCCACGCCCTGGCCGCGCAGGGCCTGCACGTGATCGTGCACGCCAATGCCAACGTCGCGCGGGCCGCGGCGGTGGTGGAGGCGATCGTCGCCGCCGGCGGCAGCGCCGAGGCGGTGGCGTTCGACGTGGCCGACGCGCAGGCCAGCGCGCAGGCGCTGGCGACGTTGCTGGAGGCCGGGCCGATCCAGGTGCTGGTCAACAACGCCGGCATCCACGACGACGCGCCGATGGCGGGCATGACCGCGGCGCAGTGGCACACCGTCATCGACGTGTCGTTGCACGGCTTCTTCCACGTCACCCAGCCGCTGCTGCTGCCGATGGCGCGCACGCGTTGGGGCCGCATCGTCAGCGTGTCCTCGGTGGCGGCGGTGCTGGGCAACCGCGGGCAGACCAACTACGCCGCGGCCAAGGCCGCGCTGCACGGCGCCAGCATGTCGCTGGCGCGGGAAATGGCCAGCCGCGGGATCAGCGTCAACGTGGTCGCGCCGGGCGTGATCCAGGGCGCGATGGCCGAGAGCGCGTTCCCGCCGGAGACGATCAAGCAGATGGTCCCGGCCGGGCGCACCGGCAAGCCGGAGGAAGTGGCCGCGCTGGTCGCCTTCCTGTGCTCGGACGCGGCCGCCTACATCAACGGCCAGGTCATCGGCATCAACGGCGGCATGGGCTGACCGCGCCAAAGACGACGCGGCTGTCGCGCCGCCACGCCGGCGGCGCAACGGCGATCCGCGCTCAGCGGCAGACGAAGCTGGACGCTGCCTCCACGTCGCCGCCGACGTAGCGCGCCACCTGCGGATACGGGCACAGCGGCCGGCTGCGCTGGCTGCTCCAGCTGGCCGGCACCTCGTTGTTGGGCGCGGCGCTGCCGCTGCCGCGTGCGTTGGCGACGATCGCGGCCGGCGCCTGGCCCTGCTCGACCCAGGCCACCAGCGGGGTCAGCGCATCGAACTGGTCGGTGGCCGGTCCGCCGGCGCAATGGGCCATGGCCGGCACCGCGAACAGGCGCGCGTAGCTGGCGGCATCGGCGTCGGCCGCGCGCAGGCGGTCGTACCAGGCCGCGGTGTCGGCGAAGGAGAAGATGCCGTCGCCGGTGCCGTGGTAGACCAGCAGCTTGCCGCCGCGCGCCTTCAGCGCACCCAGCTGGGTCTCGTTGGGCGGGGTCATGAACGACCAGGCGGATTCGCGGTAGGCGCCGGACGTGGCGAAGATCTTCGGCGCGTCGCGGTCCATGTCGAACTGCAGCGCGTACCGCTTCAGGTCTTGCAGCATCGCCGGGTCCTCCGGCGGGGTGACGAAGCCGAAGGCCACCGATCCGGGCACCAGGGTCAGCGAGGCGTCCTGCCGCCAGCCGGCCCAGTCGCCGCTGGCGATGCCCGGGTCGTAGGGGAAGGGTGCGTACAGCGGCGTTCCGGCGCTGTTGCGCACGCCGGCGTGGATGGCGACCAGCGCGCGCTTCTGCGCCGGAGTCAGGCATTGGCCGGTGCGCCCGGCGCTGCCGCAGGTGGCGACGTCGCGGTTCAGGTCGAAGCGGCGCTGGCAGGCGAGCACGTCCTGCACCATGCCGTCGCGCACGCCGTCCAGCGCATCGCAGGTGGCGACGATGCGCTCGGCCACCAGGCTGCGCTCGGCCGCGTTTAGGCCGCTGCGCGTGTCGCTGCCGCCGGCCAGCGCCGCCAATTGTTGGGCCGCGGCCAGGTCCGCGATCGCCGCCTTGGGCAGGTGGAAACCGGGGTCGCCGACCAGGATGCCGTCGTAGTCCTGCGCATCGCGCGCGGCGGCGACCATGCCGTGGCGGCCGCCGTTGGAGCAGCCGCCGAAGTAGCTGTAGTCCGGCGCCTTGCCGTAGGCGATCTGCACCACGCGCTTGGCCATCGGGGTCAGCGCCTGCACCGCCTGGTAGCCGTAGTCCAGCCGCGCCTGCGGATCGCGGCCGAACAGCGGGTTCTGCGCATTGCTGTGCCCGGCGTCGGAACTGATGACCGCAAAGCCCATGCGCAGCGGGTTGTCGCGCTGGCCGCCGCCGCCGATGTCGCCGAGCGCGGGGACCACGTTGCCGTCCATGCCGCCGTTGGCCTGGTAGAAGAAACGCCCGTTCCATGCCGCCGGCAGGCGCATCTCGAAGCCGATCGCATAGGACTGGCCGTCGCTGCCGACGCGTTCGTGCATCAGGCCGGTGATCTGGCAGTGCGCGCCGATCGGCTGGCCGGCCACCTGCAGGGCGCCGGCGGCCACGCTGCGCACCGCGGTGAAGCGGGTGCCGGGATAGGCGAGCCGGCTCGCCAGCGCGTCGCACGACTGTTGCAGCGGTGCCGGCGACGCCGGAGCACGCTCGGTCGTCTGCGCGTGTGCGGTGGAAGCGGTGGTCAGAGCGGCCAGGGGCAGGGCCAAGGCGAGCAGCGTGGAGCGCATGCGGTTCTCTCCTGAAAGGCGCGGGCGCGGCGGGCCTGTGTCGCGCCGCCGGCACGGGGCGTCAACCGCGTAGCGTGCGAAAACACGAATGCGCGGGCGATATTCGCCCTGTGTGACGTAGGCCCGCGTAATTGCGGTGCACCCTGGCGCTTCGCGGCGCTGTGCGGAGCGCGCGTTGTTGCAGGGCGGCACGGCCCTGCGCGTGGATCAGGCGGCGTCCGCGTACCAGTCCGGCGACAGCACCGGCAGCGGCGTCTGCGCCTCGCGGCAGGCGTCCAGCAGGCCGTGGTCGGCCAGCGCCGGATGCTGCTGGCGGGCGCGGGCCAGGATCTCCCCGGCCAGCTCCGCCATGCGCGCGACATTGCCATGCAGGCGGGCGACGAAGGCGGCGTCGTCCAGCCGGTCGCTCAGGGCGCGGTTGAGTTCGTGGAACCAGCCGATCAGGTACTGGTCCAGCAGGCGCCCGTCGGCCACCGCCGCGGCCTGCGCGCGATTGGCCGCGCCCCAGTCGCGCAGCAGCGCCTGCACGCCCAGGTTGAGCGCGCTGGCGTGCTGCAGCGCCGGGCGCAGCCGGCCCAGCACCGCCAGGTCGGCGATGCGGTCGGTGCAGTACAGCGGCGCCAGCAGCGACCAGTAATAGGTGTAGTCCCAGATCACCTTGACCGGCATCACCTGGGCGTCGCCGAACAGCGGGTACTGGTCCTGGTAGAGGGTCAGGGTGTTCTCGTAGAACGAGAAGTACAGCTGTTGGTACAGCTCGGCGTAGGGCGCGATGTCGCGCCCGGCACGCTCGCGCCCGATCAGCTCGCAGATATAAGTATTGCTGATGGCGATGAAGTCGCTGCCCGGCGAATAGAACGGGTCCAGGAACACGCCGGCTTCGCCGGTCAGCGCCCAGCGCTGCGCCGAGAACACCTGCTTGCAGCCGTAGGAGAAGTCGCGCAGGAACAGGAAGTCCTGCACCGTGTGCTCGCTGCGCTCCAGCGTGCTGGCCACCTGCGGCTGGTGCGTGCGCAGCCAGTCCATCGCCTTGGCATGGGTGTTCATGGTCTCCAGCGGATGCATGGCGGCATCGCAGACGATGCCCAGCGAATGCGCGCCGGAGGACAGCGGGATCAGCCAGAACCAGTAGCCGGGGCCGCACATGTGATTGGTCGAGCGCCAGCGGTCCGGCGGCGTGCAGCGCTGCAGCCAGGCGCTGTCCTGCGACCAGCCGTTGGGATCGACCAGCCCGTCCACCCGCCACCACACCGCATTGGCCTGGTGCGCGTTGTCCTGCGCCAGGCCGAGCTTGCGCTTGAGCAGGCCGGCGCGGCCGCTGGCGTCGATCACCCAGCGCGCCTGCAGGCGGGTCTCGGCGCCGTCGCGGCCGTAGCGCACGCAGTGCTCGCCGTCGTCCTCGGCCAGGTCGACGCCGCGCACCGTGCTGCCGTCGAGGAACTCCACCCCCAGGGCACGTGCGCGTTCGCCGAGGAAGTTCTCGAAGCGGCCGCGGTCGATCTGCCACGACGGGGTAGGCAGCAACTGGCTCACCCCCAGCTCGGTGCACTGGTCGATGTCGGCGCGCCCGTCGGAGAAGAAGAAGCGGAAGCCGAACTTGCGGATCTGTTCGGCGTCCAGGTGCTCGCGCAGGCCCAGCACCTCGGCGAAGTAGTGCGCGCCGATCTCCACCGAGGATTCGCCGACCTTGAAGGCGGCCTCGCGCACGGGATGCGCGCGCCGTTCCAGCACGTGGATGCGCAGCTGCGGGTCGCGCTGGCGCAACTGCAGCGCCAGGGTCAGTCCGGCCAGTCCGCCGCCCAGAATCGCCACATCCGCCTGCGCTGCATTCATGTCGTCTTTTCCTTGCCGACGGCCAGGGGGGCCGTGTCGAGGGTGCCGTCGACGTCGTCGATCAGCACCGGGTTGGCGCGGGTGCGCCGGTACTCGCGCACCACGTGCCCGTAGGTCCACACCTGCACGATCACGTGCGAGGTGATCTTCCACAGATCGCGCACCAGCCGGAAGTGGCTCTTGCGGAACGTGCCGGGAGTCTGGCTGGCGTAGCGGGTCTCGATCGGCACCGCCACCACCCGCGCGCCGGCCTGGCGCGCGGCCGAGATCAGCAGCTGCGCCTCGAACACGAAGCCTTCGCCGGGCACGTCGGGCAGGGTGTAGACCGACTGCGGGTACAGGCGCTGGCCGCTCTGGCTGTCGACCAGGCGGAAGCCGCAGCCCCAGGCGATGCCCCAGTCGCCGAAGTCGTTGCCGATGCGGCGGATCGGCGGTTGGCTGGCGCGCTTGCGCAGGCGCGCACCGACGATCACGCAACCGGGGTGGCGGTTGGCCGCGGCCAGCAGCCGCGGGAAGTCGGCGGCGCTGTGCTGGCCGTCGCCGTCCATGGTCATCACCGCGCGCGCGCCCTGGCGCTGCGCCTCGGCGAAACCGCTGCGCAGCGCCGCGCCCTTGCCGCGGCGCTGCGGGTGGCGCAGCAGGGTCACCGGCAGGTCGGCGATGCAGTCGCTGGTGCCGTCGTCGGAGCCGTCGTCGACCACGATCACCCGCGGGCAGTGCGCCAGCGCGTCGTTGACCACCTCGCGGATGCGCAGCCGTTCGTTGAGGGCCGGAATCAGGATCGCGGCGTCGGCGGCGGTCAGTGGCGTGCGGCTCATGCGCGCAGCTCCACTTGCAGGCAGCGGCCGCCGCCGGCATCGAGCACGCAGCCGCTGCCACCCAGCGCCAGCGCGTCGAACAGCGGCAGCATCGGTGCCATCGCATTGCCCGCGGCATGCCGTGCCAGCGGGCCGTCGCCGATCGGTGCGGTGCCGTCGCGCAGTTGCACCTGCAGCTGCGGCTTGTCGTCGCGCGTGCCGGCGCTCAGCACCAGCGCGCCGCCGAGCAGGCCCTCGCTGCGCGCGATGCGGCCCAGCGCGCCCACCGAGCGGCTGTCGTAGCCGACCAGCAGCACCGCGTCTTCGCCCGCGGCCAGCTGCGACAGCGCTTCCAGCAGGCCCTGCGCGAAGCTGCCGCTGTGCGCGCTGATCGCGGTCGCCGCGGCGGTGGCGCCGGCGCCGATGGTCCAGTAGCCGGCGGCGGCGTTGTGCACCGAGTTGTGGAACTTGGTCGGCGAGATCGCCAGCGGCTCGCTGGCCAGGGTGGTGCACATGTAGTCGGTGATCGCCAGGTCGCCGTGGGTGGAGGTGAACACCGACGGCAGCGTGGCCGGGTCGCGGCCGGCGTCCTGGCAGGCGGCCAGCGCCGCGTCCAGCGACACCGCCACCGTGTCCGGCGCGCGGCGGCGCTCGTTGGGCGCCAGCAACTGCGGCGACGGCCGTGCCGGCGTCTCCAGCAGCGCGCCGTCGCCGCGCGCGAACGCCTGCGCCAGCGCCCACCCGGGCAGCCCGGGCGCCCAGAAACCGATGCCTTCGATCGTCGCGCGCAGCATGGGCGTGCTCATGCGCGGCCGAACAGCAGCGAGCAGTTGTTGCCGCCGAAGCCGAAGGAGTTGTTCATCGCGTAGCGGACCTGTGCATGGGCGGTGGCGAAGCGGATCTGCGGGCCGCAGGCGGGATCGGGCAGTTCGCTGTTGAGGGTGCCGGGCAGCAGGCCGTCGCGCAGCGCCAGCAGCGCGAACACCGACTCGACGATGCCGGCGGCGCCGAGCGTGTGCCCGGTCCAGGCCTTGGTCGAACTGGCGTGCAGGGTGGGCGGGAACAGCGCCGCCACCGCGGCGGCCTCGACGCTGTCGTTGGCCGGGGTCGCGGTGCCGTGCAGGTTGAGATAGCCGACTTCGGCCGGGTCCACCCCGGCGCGCTGCAGCGCACCGCGCATCGCCAGGCCGGCGCCCAGCCCCTGCGGATGCGGCGCGGACATGTGGTGGGCATCGCTGGATTCGCCGTAGCCGCACAGCAGCGCCTGCGCCGGCGGCGCATCGGCGGCATCGGCGCGTTCCAGCAGTGCGTAGCCGCCGGCCTCGCCCAGCGACAGCCCGACCCGGCGCACGTCGAATGGCCGGCACGGTTCCGGCGACACCACCTGCAACGAGTTGAAGCCGAACAGCACGCTGCCGCACAGCGTGTCCACACCACCGACCAGCGCCGCGTCGACCACGCCGGCGGCGATCAGCCGTGCCGCCTGGGCGAATACCTTGGCGCTGGACGAGCAGGCGGTGGCGACGGTGATGCACGGCCCGCGCAGGCCGGTGGCGGCGCGCACGAAATCGCCGAGCGAATGCGGGGTGTGCACGATCGGCCGGTCCAGGTCGGCAGGCAGGCGCGGGCCGTCCGCGTCGTGCTCGAGCCGGGTATAGGCCTCCTCGCTGGCACCGATGCTCGAAGTGGAGGTGCCCATCACCACCGCCACCCGTTCGGCGCTATGCCGCTGCGCCGCGGCGGCCACGGCGGCGGCCATGCCGTCCTGCTGCAGGGCCAGCCAGGCCAGGCGGTTGTTGCGGCATTCCCACGCGGCCAGGGCGTCCGGCAGCGCGGCGGTTTCCAGCCCGTCCACCCGGCCGATCCAGCATTCCAGCGGTTGCGGACCGAAGTCGTTGCGGCGCAGCCCGCTGCGGCCCTCGCGCAGCGCCGCGGCCTGGGCCTGCAGTCCACTGCCGAGCGCGTTGGTCGCGGTGTAGGCACGGATGGCCACGGGAGCCATGCGGGGCGACGGGGACGCTTCGGTCACGCGGTATTCCATACAAGGTCAATCACCGGAGTATATCGACGCATTCGGTCATGCCGTGAAACGCCCGCAATGCGAACGTGAATAGCGCTCCTGCCCGGATCCGTTCAGCGCAGGGCCGGCGTGCGCTTTCGCCGCTGGCGCATTTCCTCCACAATCGCTTGCCTTTCCACGCCAGGCGCACGCCACGGGCATGCAAGCCTACGTCTACAAAAGCCAACGCAAGCCGGACACCTATCTGTATCTCGCCGCCCGCGACGACTTCGGCCGTCTGCCGTCGGACCTGCTGGCGTCGCTGCAGCCGCTGGCGTTCGTGCTCGAGGTGGCCTTGACCGCCGAGCGCACGCTGGCCCGCGCCGATCCGGCCGCGGTGCGCGCCAACCTCGCCGGCTGCGGCTTCCATCTGCAATTGCCGCCGCGACTGCCCGGCACCACCGATCGACACGATGACTGACTCCTTTCTCCGCGCGCGTGCGCCGATGCTCGCCGCCGCGCTCGGCGCGGTGCTGGCGCTGGCCGCCGGATTCGGCCCGCTGGCCGCCGCGCTGGGCGCATGGCTGGCGCAGCCGGCGTTCGCGCTGGCGCTGTCCTGGCACCGCGGCAGCCGGCCGCGTCCGCGCGCGGCGCGCGAGCTGATCGGCGCGGCGGCGCCGCTGCTGGTGCTGTGGGCCGGCGGCATGGCGCTGGTCGCGGTGCTGGTGGCCTGGCCGCTGGCGGCGCTGCACGACAGCGGCAGCCTGGCTGCGGCGCTGGCGCTGAGCGTGGCCGCCAGTGCCGCGTTGCTCGGGCTGTGGCGGACCTGGCCGCTGTGGCACGGCAGCGACAGCGAGGGCGGCCCGCTGGGCGCGCGCTGGCACGCGCTGGCGCAGCAGGACTTGCAGGCCTGGCGCGGGCTGGCAGTGGCCGCGCTGGTGCTGGTGCTGGCCGGGCTCGGCGTGGTGCTGGCCTGGCCGGGACTGCTTGCCGAGGCCGCGCGCTGGCCGCTGGCGCTGGCCTATGCGCTGCTGTCGCCGTTGCTGCATGCCGGCCTGCAACGGGTGGCGCCGCCGCAGGCGCTGACCCCGCCGGTGTCCTCCGCCGACCTGTTCGCCGAACTCAGCGCCACCGCCGCGCCGCGCGCGGACGAGCCGCCGCCGGCGCAGGACGAACTGCATGCGGCGCTGTACGACGCCGCCCGCGGTGGCCGCGTCGATCGCGCGCTGCAGTTGCTGCAGGCCGGTGCCGATCCGCACGCGCTGCCCGCCGCCGAGTGGCGCGACCAGCGCAGCCTGCCGGTGCTGGCCGCGGTGCTGCCGGACCTGCGCCTGCTGCGCGAACTGATCGTGCGCGGCGTCGACGTCAATCGCCCGCACCTGGGCATGACGCCGCTGCTGGCCGCCACCCGCGACAGCTGGCATGGCCGCCCGGAGGCGGTGATGACCCTGCTCGCCAACGGCGCCGACCCGCGCGCCAGCGACGGCGATGGCAACACCCCCCTGCATCACGCCGCGCGCAGTTCCGATCCGGGCGTGGCCGCGCTGCTGCGCGACGCCGCCGCCGAACTGGACGCGGCCAACCGCGACGGCCTGACCCCGCTGGCGGTGGCCTGTCAGGTCGGCAACTGGCGCATGGCCAAGTTTCTGCTCGAGCGCGGGGCCAAGCCCGAACCGGCCGAGGCCAGCCCGGTACTGCTGGCCGCGGCCGGCACCGAGGAAGACGATCCGGCCGGCGTGCAGTTGTTGCTCAAGCACAAGGCGCGGGTCGACGCGCGCGACCGCCAGCGCCGCAGCGCGCTGCACGAGGCCGCGCAGGCCGGCCACGTGGAGATCGTGCAGGCCCTGCTCGGTGCCGGCGCCAACCTGGAAGCGCGCGACGCGCTGGGCCGCACGCCGTGGCTGGAAGCCGCCCGCCACGGTCGTGTGGCGGTGCTGGAACGGCTGTTGCCGCACAAGCCCGACCTCACTGCGGTCGATGGCGACGGCCGCAACGCGATCCTGCTGGCCTGCACTGCCGACCACGTCGCCCCCGGCCTGATCCGCCGCCTGCTCGACCTGGGCGTGGCGCCGGCGCAGCCGGACCAGAGCGGCCGCCGCGCGGTCGACCTGGCCGCCGAGGCCGGGCGCTGGGCGATCGTCTCCGCGCTGGACCCGGACTACCCGCTGCCGGCCGCGGTCAGCGACGGCCAGGGCGAGACCGGCCCGGCCGGCCTGCCCGACCGGCCGCCGCTGGAACTGTTGCGCGAGGGCCTGCAACTGGGCCAGCCGCGCGACGGCCTGGCCGCGCTGGCGCGACTGTGCGCGGCCGAGGAACTGGGCGCGCTGCTGCACGATGCGCCGCTGGCGCTGAACGCGCAGGCGGTTGACTGGCTGCTGGCGCACGGCGCCGAGCCGGAAGTCCTCGATGCCTGCGGCGACACCCCGATGTTCGCGCTGCTCTCGCGCGGCGTGGAGGCGGTGCCCAGCCTGCAGGCGATGCTGCGCCACGGCGTGTCGCCGGCCGGCCGCGGCGGCCTGACCCGGCTGCTCGCCGCCTGCGCCCAGCACGATCACGCCTCGCGCGCGCTGGAACAGTTCGCCCTGGAACTGCTCGAGCGCGGCGCCGATCCGTTCGCGCCATCGCCGGCCGGCGACCCGCCGCTGTCGCTGGCGGTGCGGCTGGGCTGGCTGCGCCTGCAGTTGCAGTTGCTCGAACGCGGCGCCGACCGCGAGGCGCGCGACAGCCACGGCATGACCGCACTGCACCTGGCCGCCGCGCTGGGCCGTGAGGCCTCGCTGAAACTGCTGATCCAGCAGGGTGCCTCGCCGGACGCGCGCGCCGCCGACGGCCAGACCCCGCTCGGCGTGGCCCTGGCCAGTGGCCGCCGCGACCTGGCCGACTGGCTGGACTGGCGCACCTGGCCGCTGCCGCGGCGTCCGCTGCGCGAGGCCGACGTGCCGGCCGCGGCGATGGTCGGCGACGCCGAGGCGATCCGCCGGCTGATCGATCTGGGTCTGCCGGTGGATGCGGTGGACGCGCAGGGCTGCACCGCGCTGCTGCGTGCGGCCGGCGGTGGCCATGCCGCGGCCGTGAAGCTGCTGCTGTCGCGCGGCGCCGATCTGCAGCACGCTGCGGCCAGCGGCGCCACGCCGCTGTCGGCGGCGGTGAGCATGCGCCAGACCGAGATCGTCGCCGCCCTGCTGCAGGCCGGCGCGCAGATCGAACACCGCCTGCCGGGCGGCGTCACCGTGCTGATGCTGGCCTGCGCGCTGGGCCTGCCGGACATCGCCGCGCGGCTGCTGGCCGCCGGCGCCGACGTGCATGCCGGCGACGCGCAGCAACTGGCGCCGCTGCACTGCGCCGCGCTGTACGGCTTCACCGCGCGCGACAAGACACGCCTGCTGGCCCTGCTGGACACGCTGCTGCTGGCCGGTGCCGAGGCCGACCGCGGCTCCGCCGGCGGGGTGACGCCGCTGCTGTTGCTGCTGGGCGCGCGCGCCGAGCCGGGCACGGCCTGCGAGGAGCCGGTGGTGCTGGCCGGCGTCGAGCGCCTGCTCGACGAGGAGGTCAGCCTGGAGGTGCAGGATCCGCGCGGCTTCGGCCCGCTGCACCTGGCCGCGCTGCACGGCCTGCCGCTGCTGGTGCAGCGCCTGCTGCGCGCCGGTGCCGATCCGGAACTGCGCGATACCTTGAACCGCACCCCGCGCGAGATCGCGGTGATGCGCGGCTTCGTCGACGTCGCCGGGCAGTTCCAGCCGGCGCTGCCGGGGGTGTCGTCGATGGCCCGCTTCCTGCGCGAAAGCCGCTAGCGCTCTTCCTTCTCCCACCGGGAGAAGGTGGCCCGAAGGGCCGGATGAGGGTAGGGCGTCGCCTCGTGTCGCCCTTGCACCGCGCCTTGTGCCGCACCCTCACCCCAACCCGGAGAGGGGCTTGCGGCATCGCGCGGCATCGGCGTGCGCCACCAAGCAAAAAAATGCCCGCCGGAGGGCGGGCGAATTGCGTCATGGTGGGCACGTCGCTGCTTTCGGAACCGCTGCGGGAGGATGTCCTCCCGCGCACGGTGCGCGGCGGCGAACGGCGCCGCCGCGCGATCGGGCCTTACTGCCGGCCGACCACGGTCAGGCCGCTGTAGCTGCCGCTCAGGCGCACGTAGTAGGTCGTGGCGCTGGACGGGGTGAGGCGGACCGTCTGGGTGGTGGTGCCGGGGCGGGTGGAGCGGGCGTCGGCGCTGCTGCTGGTCGGCACCTTGCCGGCCGACACGTACATCGCCACGTTGCCGGTGCCGCCGAAGGTCATGAAGCTGACCGTGCTCCCGGCCGCGGCCTGGAAGCTGTACAGCGCGTCGCCGCCCTGGCTGCTGAGGCCGCGCATCTCGACCTTGTTGGTCATCGTCTTGGTCGGCGGCACGCAGCTGCTGTCCGACGGATCGCACGGCGGGTTGGTGACCATCTGCAGCAGCATGTCCACGTCCAGGATGCCGGTGCCGATGGGGGTATTGGTGGCGATGGCGACCGGGAACGGCCGCGCACTGGCGCGCAGCAGCTCGCGCATGCCGGTCCAGGTGAACGGGGTCTTGGCGATGCTCTGCACCAGCGCCACCGCCGCGGCCACGTGCGGGGAGGCCATCGAGGTGCCGGCCATGCCGCCGATCTGCCAGTCGCTGGTCGGGCTCTGCGTGCCGCCGTTGATCACCTGGAAGATGTAGCCGCCGGGGTTGCCGTCGACGTCGCCGCCGCCGCCCGGCGCGGCGAGGTCCACGCGGGTGCCGTAGTTGGAGTAGCTGGCGCGGCCGCCGTTGATGCGCGAGGCGCCGACGCTGATGACGCCGCTGCACGAGGACATGGTGTAGGTGCCGGCATCGGCATTGGAGTTGCCTGCGGCGACCACGATGATGGTGCCCTTGGCGTTGATCTTGTCGATGGCGTCCTGGTAGAGCTGCGGGCAGCTGTCCGGGCCGCTGCTGCCCAGGCTCATGTTGATCACTTCGGCCGGGTTCGGGTTGGTCGGCAGGCCGTCCACCGGCAGGCCGGCGGCCCACAGCATGCCGTCGGCGATGTCGCTGCCGAAGCCGCCGCAGGAACCGAGCACGCGCACCGGCAGGATCTTGGCGTCGTAGGCCAGGCCGGCGGTGGCCAGGTTGTTGTTGGTGACCTGGGCGATGGTGCCGGAGACGTGGCTGCCGTGCCAGGAGCTGTTTTCCGGCGCATTGCCGCTGGCGCCCAGCGGGACGCAGTAGTCGGCCTCCACCCAGTCGCCCAGGTCGTCGCCGCCGGGCGCGCGGCCATCGGTGGCGCGGCGCGAGACGCGGTGGTCGGTGATCATGTCGTAGCCCGGCAGCACGTTGGCGGCCAGGTCGGGGTTGTTCTTGACCACGCCGGTGTCGACCACCGCCACCACCACGCCCTTGCCGGTGGAGCGGGTCCAGCCCTGCTCGGCGTTGACCCCGCCGACCGCGTTGTTGAAGTTCCACTGCAGTTTGGCGTAGGCCGGATCGTTGGGGGTGGTGGAGGCGGCGGCGGCGACGGCCGGCCCGCGCACGCTGGCTTCGTCCAGGCGCTGGTACAGGCGGTCGACCTGTACCGATTCCACCGACGGGTCGGCCTTGAGTTCGTTGATGAAGGCGGCGCGCTCGCTGTCGCTGAGGTGGCGCGAGGTCTGCACCACGTGCCAGCCCGGTACCGCCATGTCACGCAGCACCTTGGCGCTGACCGCGCTGCGCAGGGTCAGGCCATTGCTGCTGATCTGGGCGCGCTGCATGCCGCTGCGCGCCACCGCGCTGCTCAGGGTGGTGGCGAGCATGCTGCGTGCCTGGGTGCCGCCATCGCGGGTCTTGACGATGAAGCGCTGGCCCAGGTCGTTGGCGCTGGCCGATTGCGGCACCGGGCCCTGCACGCCGCCCAGGGGGATGGTGGGAGTGGCCGCCTGCGCGCCACCGGCGAACAGGATGGCGGCGAGGGCAGCGGCGAGGGTGTTGGAAGACATCATCTGCGGATCCTGGAAGAGAGAGGAGAGAAGGAGAAAACCGCGGCGCACGCGGCGCCGCGGTACGTCACAGATCGATACCCACGCCGATGCCGGCCGAGGACTCGCCGCTGCTGAAGGCGCCGCCCAGGCTGAACGAGGCGCGCTCGCCGATCTTGCGGGCGTAGCCGACCGACAGCGCCTGCTGCCCGCCCTGGAAGCCGGCACCGACCGACACGCGCCCGCGCGGGCTCTGCGTGCCGGCGGCGTTGACCGCCATGTTGAGCATCGCCGCGCTCATCGCGCCGAGCTTGTCCATGCGCCGGTCCATGCCGTCCAGGCGGTGCTCGGTGTCGGTGCGCAGCTGGTTGAAGCTGTCGTCCAGCGCGGTGATGCGGGTGTTGGTGTAGGCGTTGGCGCTGCTCAGGGTGGCGTTGTTGCCGGCGCGCATCTGCGCCACGTTGACCGCGTCGGTGTCGGCGCTGCCGGCGGCGACGTTGGCGACCTGGCGCTCGTTGCCGGCGCTGCCCACCGACACCGTGTTGGCGCGGTCGGCGACCGAGCCCTGGCCCAGTGCCACGGAGTTGGCGGCACTGGCCGAGGCGCCCTGGCCGAGCGCGGTGGCCGAGGCGGCCGAGGCACTGGCGCTCTCGCCGACCGCCACCGCATTGGTCGCCACCGCGGCGACGCGGGCGTTGGCGCCGACCGCGGTGCTGCCGTCGGCATTGACCTGGGCATTGCCGCCGATGGCGGTGTCGTTGGGGCCGTAGGCCAGGGCCTGCGCGCCCATCGCCAGGCCGTTGTTGCCGTTGGCGGTGGCTCCGGAGCCCACGGCCACGGCGTTGGTGCCGGCACCGGTGCTGGGGGCGCTGGCCGCCCCGCCGCCGTCGCCGATGCTGATGCCGCCCGACCCGCCGATGGTGTTGAGGCGGTTGCCGAAGCCGGTCAGGGCGGTGTCGAGCGCGCCCATCGCCGAGCCCAGGTCGGTGTAGTGGCTGCCCTGCACCAGGTAGTTGCCGCCGATCAGGTTGCCGTTGGCATCGACCACGCTGCCGGCGCCGAACGCGGCGGCGACGTTGCGCAGCTGCGCCAGGTTGACCGCATCGGTGTCCATGGTGCCGGCGGCCAGGTTGGTGAGCTGGCGCTCGCTGCCCGCCGCGCCGATGGACACGGTGTTGTCGCGTTCGGTGATCGAGCCGGCGCCCAGCGCCACGCTGTTGTTGGTGATGGTCAGCTTGCCGTCGACGAACTGCGAGTTGCCCACGCGCGCGCCGGCACCGATCGCGATCGAGCGGTCGCCGAACACGTCGGCGTTGGTGCCCATGGCGATGCTGTCGTAGAACAGCACCGGCGTATCGAGGAAGAAGTTGCCGTTCCACACCGTCGCCGCGCCGAGCGCCAGGCTGCGGGTGCCACCGGCCCAGGAGCCGTTGCCGAGCGCGGTGGAGCCGGTGCCGAGGGCTAACGCGGCCGGCCCGACCGCGGTGGCGTCGTCGTTCTGCGCGAACGCGCTGGGGCCGAGGGCCACGCTGTGGGTGCCCCAGGCGCGGGCGGCGTTGCCGAAGGCGGTCGCCCACTCGGCGGTGGCCTGGCTCTGCGCGCCCACTGCCACGGCGGCGTACTGGTTGGCCAGCGCGGTGGAGCCCACGGCGAGGGTGCGGTTCGCGCTGGCCTCGGCCAGTGCGCCGACTGCGGTCGCGTTGTAGGCGGTGGCCAGCGCGCCGCCGCCCAGCGCGGTGGACAGCGGACCGGTGGCCTGGGTGGCCTGCAACTGCATGCCTTCACTGCTCAAGCTGTCTTCGCCCACGTCGACGATGCCGCCGACGGCGACGCTGGAGCGGTCGCTGGCGATCGCGCCGGCGCCGGCGGCCACGTTGAACTTGCCGCTGGCCTGGGCGCCCGCGCCCAGCGCGGTGGCGGCCATGCCGGTGGCGGAGGTCTGCTGCAGGATCTTCACGCCGCCGGACAGGTACGAGTAGTCCACGTCGAGCATGCCGCCGACGGCGGTGGTGGAGATCTCGGTGGCCAGGCTGTTGTGGCCAACCGCCAGCGCGTGGTCGGCATAGCCGACCGCACCGCCGCCCAGCGCCATGGCGCCGGTGCCAACCGCCGAAGCGGATTCGCCGGCGGCCAGCGCTTCGTCGCCTTCGGCGTCGGCGCCGGCATTGCTGTTGGCGCTGCCGGTGGCCTTGAAGTAGACGCTGGGGTCGTAGGTGTCCGCGGTCGGGGTCGCGTTGGCGTCGGTGGCCGTGGCGTCGGTGCCGGTGGTGGTGGCGGGCTGGGCGGTGCCGGCCGCCGCGGTCGCCGCGGCGGTGGGCGTCTGCGCCATGGCCGTCGAGGTCAGGCACAGCGCGCAGGCCAGGGCCAGGGTGCTGTAGGCGCGGGGAATCGGATGACGGGCGGCGGTGCCAAGGGGGGAAGTACAATCGTTCATGGCGATCTCGGGCTGGGAAACGGCAGGGCAGAAGGCGACGTCGGCGGCGCGTGTGCGCCTCCGTATCGGTCAGGAGTGGTCTGGATGTCGCGCCGTCGTCCCCGGGCGCGCTCCGTCATACGAACTTAGGCCCGCCGTCACCGGCTTGTCACCCGCAAGTTCTCGCATGATCATCACAGGATTCTCACTGAACGGGCTGGGCACCGCGGCATGAAGGCGTTCTGGAACTGGTTGGGCCGCGCGCCGCTGCTGGACGAGGTGGATCGGCGTAATGCGCGGGTGATCCAGCTGCTGCTGTTGTTCCTGGCGGTGACCATTCCCGCCACGATCGCGGTCGCGGTGGTCCTGGCCTGGCCGCAGTTGCGCGGGCAGCCGCTGCCGCCGGGCATGGTGGTGTCGCTGGGCATGAGTCTGTTGATCGGCGTGTGCGCGGCCATCGGCTTCGTGCGCGTGCGCCACGGCGCCTTGCGTGGCGGGGTGCGGCTGGCGCTGGGGGCGATGCTCGGCTCGCTGCTGGTCAACGCCGCGATCCACGGCTTCCAGAACCAGTTGCCGGACCAGTTGGCGCAGATGCTGGTCCTGATCCTGGCCGGTCTGGTGCTCGGGCGCCGCGCGTTGTGGGTGACGTTCGTCGCCTTGCTGCTGATGCTCGGCGTCGGCGTCTGGCGCGATGTTCTGGTGGACTTCGCCGACGAGCCGGCACGCGCGTTCTACAACGTGCCGCCGGTGCTGTTCAGCTACCTGCTGGTGGCACTGCTGCTGGACCGCACCACCGAGGCGCTGCGCGAAAGCCTGCGCGAGTCCAACGCGCGCGGCCAGCGCCTGCAGCAGGAAATGCAGGAGCGCGAACGCGCGCAGACCCAGCTGATCCACGCGCAGAAGCGCGAGATCACCGAGCGCATGGCCAGCGGCCTGGCCCACGACTTCAACAACATCCTGGCGGTGATGTCCGGCTTCGCCGCCGCGCGCCACGACGACGACCTCGCCAGCGACGCGCAGCGCATCGCGCAACTGGAGGACAGCCTGGCCGCGGTGGAGACATCGGCCGAGCGTGGCATGACCATCGTGCGCCGGCTGCTGCGCTTCAGCCGCCGCGATGCCGAGCATGTCGAACGCTTCGACGCGGCGGTGGCGGTGGAGGCCCTGCAGCCGATGCTGCGGCAGTTGCTGGAAGCGCGGATCGTGCTGCGCTGTGCGCTACCGGCGACGCCGGCGCCGATCCGCTTCGAGCGCAGCCAGTTCGATTTGATGCTGTTGAACCTGGCGTCCAACAGCCGCGATGCGATCGCCGACCGTGGTCATTTCGACATCGCTGTGTCCAGCGAGGACGACACCACCGTCATCGAGGTCGCCGACGACGGCCACGGTATGCCGGCGGAGGTGGCCGCGCAGGTGTTCGAGCCGTTCTACAGCACCAAGCCTGCCGACAGCGGCACCGGCCTGGGCCTGGCGGTGGTGCGCGACCTGGTGGTGCGCGCTGGCGGCCACATCCAGGTCGACAGCACGGTGGGCGTGGGCACGCGTTTCCGCATCGTGCTGCCGCACGCCGATGCGGCGTCGGCGTAGCACCTGGCTCGACTGTCCGTGCAGCGTGGCGCGCGCCAGCGAGGGCGCGCGCTAACCGGCGGGATCGAAGATGTAGCCCTTGCCGTGCACCGCCGCCAGCGGCAGCGGCTCGCCGCAGCGGCGCTGCACCTTGCTGCGCAGGCGGTGCACCATCGAATCCAGGCGGTGCGCGTCGAAGTCGTAGACGCGGTCCGTCAGGGCGGCGATCAATGCCTCGCGCGCCACCAATAGCCCAGGTTGCTCGAGCAGGCGCAGGCACAGCCGGCGTTCGCTGCCGGTCAGCGCCGCGGCGGCGCCGGCCGGCGACAGCAGGCACCAGCCGTCTTCACTCACCTGCCAGCGCCCGCGCGCCGGCGCCGTGGGCGGGCGCCCGCTCACGCGCCGCGCCAGGCTGTGCAGGGTCGCGGCCAGCAGGTCGATTTCCACCGGTTTGGACAGGTAGGCATCGGCGCCGCCGGTCAGGCCGCGGATGCGGTCCTCGGTCTGGCCGAGGCTGGTCAGCATGACGATGCCGATGTCCGGGTACTGCTGGCGCAGCGCGCCGGCCAGGGTGAAGCCATCGGTGTCGGGCAGGCCGACATCCAGCACCACGATCTCGGCGCCGTCGCGCTGCACCCGCTGCTGCAGTTCCGCGCCGGTGCCGCAGCCATCGGCGGCGAAGCCGAAGCGGCGCAGGCCCGGCACCAGGATGCGATCGCGCAGTATCGGATCATCCTCCAGGACCAGAGTGCGCAAGGCGGCGGCAGCGGGATCGGAAGTCATGCGCAGGCGCAGTGTAGCGGCAGCCGGCTGCTTGCGCGCGCCTGAACGGCACCGCGCGGCGATTACGTAACGCAAACACCGGCGCTGGCAGACTCGCCGCTCCCCCGTCCCGGCGCCCACGATGGCCTCGCGAATCGAAGACTACGCCATGCTCGGCAATTGCCGCAGCGCGGCCCTGGTGGACCGTTGCGGCTCGATCGACTGGCTGTGTCTGCCGCGCTTCGATTCCGATGCCCTGTTCGCCGCCCTGCTCGGCGAACCCGACCACGGCCGTTGGGCGATCGCGCCACAGGGCGCCTTCACCAGCACCCGCGCCTACCGCGACGGCAGCCTGGTGCTGGAGACGCGGTTCGAGACCGACACCGGTGCGGTGGCGCTGCTCGACTTCATGGTCGCCAGCCACGACGAGGTGACGCACAACCACGTGGTGCGGATCGTGCGCGGCCTGCATGGCAAGGTGCCGCTGCGCATGCAGCTGCAGCTGCGCTTCAACTACGGCCGCACCATCCCCTGGGTCTCGCAGATCGACGGCGGCCTGCAGGCGGTGGCCGGGCCGGACCAGATCGCGTTGCGCAGCCCACAGACCATGCAAGGCCACGGCTTCGCCACCGAGTCCGAGTTCGTGCTGGAGGCCGGCGAGAGCACCTGGTTCGTGCTCAGCCACGGCGCCTCGCACCTGGAACTGCCGCCGTTGCTGGAACCGGAACAGGCGCTGGCGCAGACCGAGGCGTTCTGGCATGGCTGGTCGCACCGCTGCCTGGATGCCGGCCCGTGGACCGAGGCAGTGCGGCGCTCGCTGGTGGTGCTGAAGGGCCTGAGCTACCTGCCCACCGGCGCGATCGTCGCCGCGCCGACCACTTCGCTGCCCGAACGCCTGGGTGGCGAGCGCAACTGGGACTACCGTTTCTGCTGGCTGCGCGATGCGGTGTTCACCCTGACCGCCTTGCGCGCGGCCGGCTACTTCGACGAAGCCGCCGCCTTCCATGGCTGGCTGCAGCGCACCGTGGCCGGGTCGCCGGACCAGTTGCAGGCGCTGTACGGCATCGGCGGCGAGCGGCGCATGTCCGAATGGGAGGTGGATTGGCTGCCCGGTTATGAAGGCGCCTCGCCGGTGCGTGTGGGCAATGCCGCGGTCGGCCAGTTCCAGCTCGACGTCTATGGCGAGGTGATCGCCGCGTTCCACCGCGGTCACCACGAGGGCATGGCCTCGGCGGTGCATGGCCGCTCGCTGGCGCGGCAACTGCTGGAGGTGCTGGAAGAGCGCTGGCGAGATCCGGACGAAGGCATCTGGGAAATCCGCGACAAGCGCCAGGACTTCGTGCATTCCAAGGTGATGGCGTGGCTGGCCTTCGACTGCGGCGCGCGCGATGGCGTCACCGACGCCGATGCCGCGCAACGCGCGCACTGGCGCGCGCTGGCCGACGAGATCCATGCGCAGGTGCTGGCGCAGGGCGTGCACCGCGACGGCTATTTCGTGCAGAGCTACGGCAGCGAGCGCCTGGACGCGGCGACCCTGCTGATCCCGCTGGTCGGCTTCCTGCCGCCGGACGATCCGCGCGTGGCCGCCACCGCCGACGCCATCGCCGAACGCCTGAGCATCGACGGCCTGGTCGAACGCTACCGCGCCGATGACGACAGCGGCGACGGCCTGCCGGCCGGCGAGGGCACCTTCATCGCCTGCAGTTTCTGGCTGGTGGAGAACTATGCGCTGCTCGGCCGCCGCGAGCAGGCGCAGACGCTGTTCGAACGCTTGCTCGGCCTGTGCAACGACGTCGGCCTGCTGGCCGAGGAGTACGACCCGCGCAGCGGCCGCATGCTCGGCAATTTCCCGCAGGGCTATTCGCACGTGGCGCTGGTCCACGCGGCGCTGCGCCTGCATGGCTTGATCGGCGAACAGGACACCCATCCATGAGCGATGCTTCCCAGACCACTCCTCCCTGCCTGATCGTGGTGTTCGGCGCCCGCGGCGACCTGACCCGCCGCCTGGTGCTGCCGGCGCTGTACAACCTGCGCCACAGCGGCGCGTTGCCCGAGGAGTTCGCGGTGATCGGCGTGGACCACGGCGCGGTCAGCGAAGTGGCGTGGCGGCGCATGCTCGGCGATGCGATGCGCGGCCTGATGGCCGACCGCGACGCCGAGTTCAAGGCCGACGGCCTGGACGAGGAGGTATGGGGCTGGCTGCGTTCGCGCCTGCACTACCTGCGCGGCGACTTCAACGATGCCGGCACCTACCGCTCGCTGGGCGCGTTGCTGGACAAGATCGGTGCGCAGTACCGCACCGGCGGTAACGTGCTGTTCTACCTGGCCACCGCAGCGCGCTTCTTCGCCCCGGTGATCGAGCAACTGGGCGCGGCCGGGCTGGTCAAGCAGAGCGCCACCGGCGGCTGGCGCCGGGTGATCGTGGAGAAGCCGTTCGGCCACGACCTGCAGAGCGCGCGCGAGCTCAACGCCATCGTCGGCCGCGTGCTCGACGAGGACCAGGTGTTCCGCATCGATCATTTCCTGGGCAAGGAAACGGTGCAGAACATCCTCGCGTTCCGCTTCGCCAACGGCCTGTTCGAGCCGGTGTGGAACCGCGACCGCATCGACCACGTGCAGATCACCGCGGCCGAGACCATCGGCGTGGAAGGCCGCGGCGGTTTCTACGATCCCACCGGCTGCCTGCGCGACATGGTGCCCAACCACCTGTTCCAACTGTTGGCGATGATCGCGATGGAACCGCCGGCAGCGTTCACCCCCGCCGCGATGCTGCGTAGGCGTGCCGAGGTGATCGAGGCGGTACGGCCACTGAGTCCTGCCGACGTGGTGCGTGGCCAGTACGCCGCCGGCGCGATCGGCCGCAACGCCGTGCCTGGCTACCGCGAGGAGGACACGGTGCCGCCCGATTCCAATACCGAGACCTACGTGGCGATGAAGCTGCAGGTCGATACCTGGCGCTGGGCCGGCGTGCCGTTCTACCTGCGCACCGGCAAGCGCCTGCGCGAGCGCACCACCGAGATCGCGATCCGCTTCAAGCCGGCACCGCTGGCGCCGCTGCGCAGCGCCGAGATCGGCGGCTATGGCCCCGACTGGCTGGTGCTGCACATCCAGCCCGACGAGGGCATCTCGCTGCAGTTCGACGTCAAGCGTCCGGGCGCGCGGGTCAGCCTGGCGCCGGTGCGCATGGATTTCCGCTACCGCGACTGGTTCCCCAAGGAATACACGGTGGGCTACGAGCGCCTGCTGCAGGACTGCATGCACGGCGAGGCCGGCTTGTTCCAGGACGCGACCATGGTCGAGGCGGCCTGGACCATCGTGCAGCCCATCCTCGACGCGTGGCAGACCTCGGCCGACGAGACCCCGCAGTACCCGGCCGGCAGCGCCGGCCCGGCTGCGGCCGATGCGCTGCTGGCGCTCAACGGCGGCCACACCTGGCGCACCCTGACCGCCGGGCGCCGCCCACCGCCGCGTCGCCCGCCGGAGGCCGGCGCCACCACCGAAACCCGGCCGGTAACGCCGGCGCCGAAGCGCAGCGCGGCCAAGCCGGCCAGTGCCTCAGCCTCTGCTGCGCCGCGCAAGGCGAGCAGGAGCAAGGCCGCCTCGGCGCCTGCGAAGAAGGTGGCCAAGAAGGCCGCGAAGAAAGTTGCAAAAAAAGCCGTCAAGCGCGCGGCCAGCAGCACCGCGCAGCGTCCGGCGCGCAAGCGTTGAGGCGGTGCCCCGGGCGCTGGCGTGAGCGCCAGTGCTCGGGGATGCCTCCATCTCAGCAGGAGCGGCACAGCGACGGCGGCTGGAGCCTGCAGTCGGGGCTGAAGCCCCTCCCACAAGGGAAGGATTGGTGGCGTGCGGACACAGCGCGCTTACCGAGCATTGGCCTTGGCGAACCGGCATACCTGCCTGGTCCTAGCGTCCCTGTTGTCGCCAGCAAAGGCGTCACCGCGGCGGACGCGTTCGACTGTCATTGTGGGAGGGGCTTCAGCCCCGATGCGACCATGCCGGATGACGCCCGCATCATGTCGCGATCCGGGTGCAGCTTGGCGGTTGGCCAGTGTCCCCATCGCGACCCGGTCGCTCACCAACATCAACCGCGCGGCTGCCCCGCGCCGGTCGCATCCGCCGGCCCGGCCGTGGGATCGTTGACGTCGGCCTCGAACAGCTTGGTGAGGTCGGCGCGCGCCGCGCGTGCGGTCTGCACCAACGCGGCATCGTCGTCGTAGACCAGGTGCTGGGCGCGCAGCAGTTGCGTGTCGTGCTCGCGGAAGCGGGCGATGCGGTCGCGCGCGGTCGCCGGGTCCAGGCCGAGACCGAGCAGCACCTGCTCGCTCAGTTCCAGACTGGAGGCGAACACTTCGCGGAACGGTTCGGCGCCCAGGTCCATCAGCCGCCAGGCGTGCTGGCGGTTGCGCGCGCGCGCCAGCACCTTGGCGGTGGGGTAGAGCCGGCGGATCAGTCGGGTGGTCTTGATGTTGGTCTCCGGGTCGTCCATCGCCACCACGAAGATGCGGATGCCGTCGCTGCCGGCCGCGCGCAGCAGGTCCGCGCGGCTGGGGTCGCCGTAGTAGATCTTGTTGCCGAAGCGGCGCAGGTCCTCCACCGTGTCCGGATTGTGTTCCAGCGCCACGAACGGGATGCGCTGCGCGGTCAGCAGGCGCGCCACGATCTGGCCGAAGCGGCCCATGCCGGCGATCAGCACCTGCGCGCGCTGCGCATCCACGGTGTCGTACTGCTCCGCCGGTAGCTGCGGACGCTTGCCCTTGCCGGCCTCGCTGGCGCCGAGCAGGCGCTGCATGCCGATCAGCAGCAGCGGCGTCAGCGCCATCGACACGCCGACCACCGCGACCAGGCGGTCGTGGGTGGCGTCGTCGAGCAGGCGCACCCGCTGCGCCTCGGTGAACACCACGAAGGCGAACTCGCCGCCCAGCCACAGCAGGCTGCCCAGCAGCAGCGCGCTGCGCCAGGGCAGGCGCAGCACGCGGGCGATACCGGCCAGCAGCGCGAACTTGACCAGCAGCAGCGTGGCCACCGCCCCGGCGATCAGCCACGGCTCGGCGACGATGCGGTCCAGGTCGATGCCCATGCCCACGGCGATGAAGAACACGCCCAGCAGCAGGCCCTGGAACGGCTCGATCTGTGCCTCCAGTTCGTGGCGGAACTCCGAATCGGCCAGCAGCACGCCGGCCAGGAACGCCCCCAGGCTGGGGCTGAGCCCGGCCTTCTGCAGGAACCAGGCATTGCCCAGCACCACCAGCAGCGCGCTGGCGGTGAACACCTCGGGCATGCGCGTGCGCGCCACCGTGCGGAACAGGTGGCGCAGCACGAAGCGCCCGCACAGCACCACCACCGCCAGCGCGCCCAGCGCCTGGCCCACTTCCGACCAGGTCAGGGTGTCGTTCTTGGCGCCGCCGAGCAGCGGCACCGCCGCCAGCAGCGGGATCGCGATCAGGTCCTGGAACAGCAGGATGGCGAAGCCGAGCCGGCCGTAGTCGCTGTTGAGCGCCTTGCGCTCGGCCAGCAGCTGCAGGCCCACCGCCGTGGACGACAGCGCCAGCGCCAGGCCGATCACCAGCGCGCTCTTCCAGTTCAGACCCATGCACAGCGCCAGCGCGCCCAGCGGCAGCGCGGTCAGCGCGACCTGGGCGCTGCCGGCGCCGAACACCGCATGCCGCATCAGCTTCAATCGCGCCGGCGACAGCTCCAGGCCGATCAGGAACAGCAGCATCACCACGCCGATTTCCGCCGCGTTGAGGATGCGCTCGGTGTCCTGCACGAAGCCCAGCCCGTCCGGCCCCAGCACCACGCCCGCGGCCAGGTAGGCCAGCACCGCGCCCAGGCCCAGGCGCTTGAACACCGGCACCGCGATCACCGCGGCCAGCAGCAGCACCAGCGCCAGTTCCAGGCCGCCGCTATGCACGAGTCGTCTCCATCGCCGCATTATGCGGCCGCCAATGCGACCGTCTGCTGACCCGGGCTGCGTGCGGGGTGCCCGATGGGCTCTGCGGATCCTTGGAGGTCGAGGCCGGGTGAGTGACGGTGCTGCGGGCCTTCCTGTGGGGGAGGGGATCGCCGCCGATCAGGGCGCTGCGCTTGCGCGATCGCGTCGCCTGTGGCTCGGTCGCGTCGCGACTGAAGGGCGCCTCGAGCAAGCACAAACGCACACGCGTAGGAGCGGCTTCAGCCGCGACCGTGTCTTACCGGTAGAGCCTCGTCGCGGCTGAAGCCGCTCCTACGAGACAGCGCGATGCGCCGCAGAAACGGTGATTCGAGGTGTCCTGAAACGCTCCCCCCAAGGAGGTCTGCTGCCGGCGGTGCCGCTCCTGATCCAGCAGCACACGCGAGCCATGAGCACCGGGCGGCCGACCGGAGTCCTTGTGGGAGGGGCTTCAGCCCCGACGCGCGAACGCCGGAATCGCGACGGTGCGCACTGTCGCCGACCGCGCGGTACGGTGCGCCGCAAGACCCGGATCATCCCCGCGCCGCGGCCAGCCGTGTACCGTTAGCGCATTCGCTCGCCTCTGCCGCCGCCATGAGCACCTATCACCTGCAGTCCGTGTTCCGCCCCGCCTCGGTCGCCATCGTCGGCGGCAGCCCGCGCGAGCGCTCCGCCGGGCGCGCGGTGGTGCGCAGCCTGCGCGCGGCCGGGTTTCCCGGGCAGATCGGCTGGGTCAGCCCGCGCTATCGCGAGATCGACGGCGTGCCCAC
This sequence comes from Xanthomonas sp. F4, assembly GCF_011761895.1. NCBI lineage: Bacteria > Pseudomonadati > Pseudomonadota > Gammaproteobacteria > Lysobacterales > Lysobacteraceae > Xanthomonas > Xanthomonas sp. F4. The sequence continues at coordinate 281,942 of NZ_JAASQX010000005.1, forward strand.
GGTGCGCCGCCTCACCGACCTGCCATGGGTGCCGGACCTGGTGGTGATCACCGCACCGGCGCGGATGGTGCCGCGCATCGTGTCGATCGCCGCCCGGCGCGGTGTGGCCGCGGCGATCATCCTCACCGCCGGGCTCGGCAGCGGACCGGGGTCGGCCGCGGCGCGGGTGGAAAGCGCCGCGCGCGCCAAGGGCCTGCGCATCCTCGGCCCGCACTGCCTGGGCGTGATCGCGCCGCATGCGCGGCTCAACGCCAGCATCGCCGCGCACTGCCCGCAGCCAGGCGACCTGGCGCTGATCTCCGAATCCAGCGCCATCGCCGCGGCGCTGGTGGAATGGGGCGTGGCGCGCGCGGTCGGCTTCTCCGCGGTGGTCTCGCTGGGCGACGCGCTGGACGTGGACTTCGCCGACCTGCTCGACTACTTCGCCACCGACTACCGCACCCGCGCGATCCTGCTCTACGTCGAACACATCCGCGACGCGCGCAAGTTCATGTCCGCCGCGCGTGCCGCCGCGCGCGCCAAACCCGTCGTCGTGGTGAAGTCGGGCCGGCAGTTGCGCATCGATCCCAACGCCGACACCCACGTGCAGGCGCTGGCCAGTTCCGATGCGGTATACGGCGCCGCGTTCGCCCGCGCCGGCCTGCTGCGGGTGCGCGCGCTGGACGAACTGTTCGCCGCAGCGGAGACGCTGGGCCGGCTCAGCACCTTTCCGGGGCGACGCCTGGCCATCCTCAGCAACGGCGGCGGCGTCGGCCGCCTGGCGGTGGATACGCTGTCCGATCTCGGCGGCACCCTGGCGGCGCTGTCGGCGCCCACCCAGCAGCGGCTGGAGCAGGCACTGCCGCAGGAGTGGTCGCACAGCAACCCGGTGGACATCGTGGTGGACGCCGACGGCGAGCGCTACGCCGCTGCCGCCGGCGCGCTGCTGGACGATCCGGAGAACGACGCGGTGCTGGTGGTCAACGTGCCGACCGCGTTCACCTCCTCCGCCGACGCGGCGCAGGCGCTGACCCGCATCCTCGGCCAGCGCCCGCGCCATCATCGCGACAAGCCGGTGTTCGCGGTATGGCTGGGCAACGACGAGAGCGCCACCGCCACGCTCAATGCCGCGCGCATCCCCACCTACGCCACCGAGGCCGACGCGGTGCGCGGCTTCATGCACCTGGTGCGCTACCGCGAGGCGCAGGCGGCGCTGATGGAAACGCCGCCGAGCCTGCCCGACGACTTCGCCTTCGACGCCGCGTCCGCGCGCGGCATCGTCGACGCCGCGCTGGCCGCCGGGCAGACCTGGCTGGATCCGTTGGCGACCACGCGGCTGCTGGCCGCCTACGGCATTCCCACCGCGGCGGTGGCGCACGCCGCCGACGCCGAGGCCGCGGCGCAGGTGGCCGCACCGATGCTGGCGCAGGGCTCGGCGGTGGCGGTGAAGATCCATTCGGCCGACATTCCGCACAAGTCCGACGTGGACGGCGTGCGCCTGAACCTGGTGAGCGTGGAGGCGGTGCGCGACGCGGCCGAGGGCATCCTCGCCCGCGCGCGCGCCGCGCGGCCGGAGGCGCGCATCGATGGCGTGCTGGTGCAGCCCTCGCTGCTGCGGCCGAAGGCGCGCGAGCTGATCGCCGGCATCGCCGACGATCCCACCTTCGGCCCGGTGATCGTGTTCGGCCGCGGCGGCACCGCGGTGGAGGTGATCGACGACAAGGCGCTGGCGCTGCCGCCGCTGGACCTGCGCCTGGCCCACGAACTGATCGGCCGCACCCGCGTCAGCCGCATCCTCAAGGCCTACCGCGACGTACCCGCCGCCGACGAACGCGCGGTGGCGATGGTGCTGGTGAAACTGGCGCAACTGGCCGCCGATCTGCCGGAGATCCGCGAACTGGACATCAACCCGCTGCTGGCCGACCGCGATGGCGTGATCGCGGTCGACGCGCGGGTGGCGGTGGCGCCGTCGCGGCGCCTGCACAAGGGCCGCGGCCATCCGCGCTTCGCGATCTTCCCGTACCCCAAGGAGTGGGAGCGGCGCATCGTGCTCAACGACGGCAGCGCCGCGCTCGTGCGCCCGGTGCGGCCGGAGGACGACGCGCTGTTCCGCAGCTTCTTCGCCCGCGTCACCGACGAGGACCTGCGCCTGCGCTTCTTCCAGGCGGTCAAGCATTTCAGCCACGAATTCATCGCGCGCCTGACCCAGCTCGACTATGCGCGCTCGATCGCGCTGGTGGCGATCGAACCGCGCAGCGGCGACATGCTCGGCGCGGTGCGCCTGCATGCCGACGCCGATTACGACCGCGGCGAGTACGGCATCCTGATCCGCTCCGACCTCAAGGGCCACGGCATCGGCTGGCAGCTGATGCGGATCATGATCGAGTACGCCGGCTGGCTGGGCCTGAAGATGGTCGAAGGCCAGGTGCTGCGCGAGAACCGCACCATGTTGGCGATGTGCCAGCAACTCGGTTTCAAGGCCACCCCGGATCCGGACGACGCCACGCTGATGGACGTGGCGTTGCCGGTGACGCAACACTGAAGGGCGGCACTGCGATGTCGACGTTCTCGCCCAGCCTCCTGAAGCCGCGCCACGCGATCCTGTCCGGCCTGCCGGATGCCGCCTCGCTGGAGATCCTGCTGCACCCGTTCCTGCATGCCGGCGAAATCGTGGACACGTCGATCCGCCTGGACGGCATCGCGCTGCCCTCGCTCAGGCTCGGCGACCTGGCCGGCAAGCGCTTCGACTTCCCGCGCAACCCGCAGGACGGCTATATCGATGGCTCGCTCTACCTGGCGGGCGCGCACCACCCCGTCGACGTCGAGACGCTGACCTTCAACCTCGCGCGCGACGGGCAACTGACGCTCGTGGTCAAGGGCATGTACGCGTTCGACGTCGAAGGCCTGGATGACCTGGGCGCGGTGCCCTTTACCCTGGCGGCACGGGTGAGTTCGTGCGCGTTGTGAGTGGGCCTGCACGCGCCTGTACAGCTTCGTCCTGATATCACCGCCCATCGCATGAAACGCTTCATCGCCGAAAGCATTGGTCCCCGTCCGATAGCCAATCTCAGGAGCCTTCCATGTCGTTCAAGCCAGAACGCTACACCTCGGTCTCGCCGTATCTCATCGTCGACGGCGCGCAGCGGACCATCGATTTCCTGGTCGCGGTGTTCGATGCCGAACCGTTACGGCAGATTCCTGGCGAGGGAGGTCGCCTCGCTCACGGCGAGGTGCGCATCGACGACACCGTGGTGATGTTCTGCGATGCGGTGGACGGTTGGCCGCCGGTGCCGGCACATGTGCACGTCTACGTGCGCGACGTCGACGCGACCTACCAGCGTGCGCTGGCCGCCGGTGCCACGGCGGTGCAGGCGCCGATGCAGAAGGACGATCCCGACCGGCGCGGCGGTTTCCGCGACGCCGGCGGCACGACCTGGTGGGTCGGGCAGCAGATCGACTGAGCGAGCGTGACGCGCCAGGACGAGGTCGCTCGCAGTGCGCGCACTCCGCCGCGTGCGGTCAGCCCCTCGGCACGCCATCGCCATGAGCGCACCGCGTTGCTCTGTTTGTTCTGCTATTGCATGCTGCTGTGATCACCGATCGCAGGCGCCGCGTTGGTGCCCAGGGAGTCCACCATGAACCATCTGCGACGCGCCATCGTCTACATCACCTTCGTGTTACTGGTGATGGTCAATTTCCATGCGTATTCGTCGTCGATGTTCCTGTACAAGGGCATCAACCACTTTCTCCAGCGGGACGCGGTGATCGTGTACGAGACGCGGGATCAGTCCAGTGGCGACGCGGTCCCAGTGCTGGACCGGCGTGGTTCGCCTACGGGCCGGGCCGTGGAAGTCCTGGTGCACAACAGTGCCTACGACTCCCTGCGCTCGCTGCCGATCCTCAATGTGCAGGTGGTGCTGGCGGCGTTCCTGGCCTATGGCCTGATCGATGCGGTGACCTGGTGGCGCAGGCAGCAGAGCGCCTGACGCCCGTCCATCGGTACCAGTTTTGTCGCGTTCGGTGAAGGCCTTGCCTGCCGGCGCCGTGGGCGGGTGCGCGGCAGGCAGGGCATTGCCGTGCTTATTCCTGGTCCTGGTTGCTCGGCCCGCGCTCGACCGGGTACACCGTCGGCGGCGGCGTGGTGGACTGCATCAGCTTCAGCGGCGTCTTGCTCTGCTCGCACAGGTTGCCGCCGCGGACGAACACGCCGTCCTGGGTGCATTTCCATTCATAGAAGTTGGCGATGCCGCCGGCCAGCTGCAGGCTGTAGTCGGTGCTCTTCGCCGCCGCGTCGAACGGCTGCCCGGCCGGAATGTTCTGGAACCAGCGCATCCATTCCTTGGAGCCGACCGGCGGGATCTTTTTCTGGTCGGTCTGGAAGGTCGGGTTCATCGGCGAGAGTTGCGGCGACTCGGCGGTCATGTGGCAGCTCATGCAGGAACTGACCGGATTGTCCACCGGGCCGTTGAGGCGGCCGTTCCAGCCCAGGTGGGTCGGCGGCAGTTCCGGCTTGGCGTTGATCGCCGATTGCAGGATGCGCGGATTGATCCGGGTCCGGGTCGGCTGCTTGTTGGTGTAGTCGTCGCTGCTGTTCTGCGGATCGTTGCCCCACATCACGCCCACCGGCACCAGGTTCTGCCAGCCCAGCTTGCCGCTGACCGCGCCGTTGTACTGGAAGGTGCCGAAGATCCAGCCGGTACCGGGAATGCGGCTGTCGCGCACGGCGAAGTCCATCTGGATCAGCGCCACCTTCTTGAACGTGCGGTCGGTGGAACCGTAGCTGTTCGGCACCCAGGCGTTCCACAGCACCGGGTTCTGCAGGAACGGCACCTGGCTCAGGTCCACGTCGGCGAACAGCGCCTTGCACACCACGGTGCCGTCGCGGAAGGTGTTGGGCTTGGTGGTGAAGCTGGGATCCGGATTCTGCGGATCCTTCCACACCTGGCCGAAGGTATAGCCGCCGACATCGTTGTAGATGCCGACCGCGAAGGTCTGGCCGGAGGTGAGCTGGGTCGGCGCCAGTTGCTTGGCCTGGATCGGCGCTTCCTGGGTCAGCCCGTGCACGCCTTCGCGGCCGTGCGGGCCGTAGTGCTGCCAGGGGGCGTGGTACCAGCGCCGTAGCTTGTTGTTCTGCACGTACCAGTCGCTTTCGACGTTGCCTTCCAGGCAGTATGTCTTTACCGCGTCGGCATAGCCGCGCCAGGTTTCGAAGTTGTTGGTCAGCGGTCGGGGCAGTTTCTGGAAGAAGCTTGGCAACGGGCCGCTGGGCGGCTGCTGCGGATAGTCCTGGCTGAGCTGGAACACCGGCCCTGTGTAGGTGGATGGCGGCGCGTAGCCGAAATCCGGAAACCGCCCTGCGGAGGCGGCGCCGCTTGCGAGAGTCAGCGCGGTGGCGATGGCGAGAATGCGCGGATGGGGCAGGTGCATGATGGACCTCCGGTCGTGTGCGTCGGTGCGTGCGGCAATGCCGCGTCCTGTGTCCGGACATCCCCTGGCCCCGGACCGGCCGCACGCCCGCGCTGCTGCGCGGCCGCGATGAGGGACTCCCGCCGTGCCACAGGCACGCGCATGCATCCGGCTGCGCGCGCAGACGAAGCGAGAGATGCATTGGGAGGTGCAGCGTCCACTTCCGCCGCGCGGACGCGGCGGCGAAGCCGTGGAAGCGGCGATGCGGTGGAAACGGCCTAGCGGACCGAAGACATGTCCATGTCGCTCTCCTGACCCCGTGTGGAAGGCAACTGCGCTGAAGGATCGTGTTGCGTCGAGCGTGGGGGAAACGCGCGGGCCCGGCAGGCAGCATCGGGGGACGAATGCTGCGGGGGCGGCGCCATGCGGCGGCCGCGATGCCGGGTTGCGCGTCGATCGCCAGCGCCGCGCGGTGTGCGGGCGTCGGCGTTGCTCGACGCTTCGGACTCTAGCGAGCGCCGCGCAGCCGGTGGTAGACAGTTGCGCGCGCCGACGCTGCGGCAGCAAGCGGACGGCGGGTCATGCCGACGCAGCCGGGCCTGCATGCAGCGGTCGCGGCAAGCCAGCGCGGATACTCCGGCCGTGGCATGCTGCGCGCGGGGCTGCGCTGGCGGGAGCGGGCAGGCGCGGTGGGGACGGTGGACGCAGCGGGCACGGCGGCGTCCACCGCGGCGATGCACTTTCTTGCGGTGACGCCATGCGTACGCACGGGACCTTGATTCAGTGGGACGAGGAGCGCGGCTGCGGCCGGGTGCGCCTGGCGCATCGCGAGACCGAAGCCGAGGTGCAACGCGCGGCGTTTCCCGACGACGGCGTGCCCCCGCGGGTGGGCGAGCTGATCTCCTTCGACCTGGAGCACGACGCGCAGGGGCGGCCGCGGGCGTTGCAGGTGATGCGGCCCGGCCGTGCGCCGGCGGTGCCGGCGCGTGCGGTGGCCGCACCGCGCACGCGTCGCGGCCGCTGGCTCGGCGTGCTGATGCTGCTGGCGGTGCTCGCGCTCGCCGCCTACGCGGCGCTGCGCTTCGTGGCGGCACCGCAGGCGACCGCCACAGCGCCACCATCACCCGCTGCGCCAGCCGCCACTGCGCACGCCTCGCCGGCGACAGCGCCCGCGTTCCAGTGCGACGGTCGCACGCATTGCGCGCAGATGACGTCCTGCGCCGAAGCGATGTACTTCCTGCAGCACTGCCCGGGCGTGGAGATGGACGGCAACCACGATGGCGTGCCGTGCGAGCGGCAGTGGTGCCGCACCGCGCGTTGAGCGCCTGCAGCCGAGCGCTGCGCGCAGTCTTGACCGGGCCGTGATCCGCCCTCGGCTACGGTCAGCGATTGCCCGCAGGTGACGCATGACCGAGCCACGCCTTCCCCCCGCCAAGACCCGCGCGCTGTCGCTGGGCCTGTTCGTCTTCGTCGCGGTCTTCGCTGCCATCGTCTGGTCGCTGCTGCGGCCTTACGGTTCGGTGTACTTCTTCCCGGTGCATTTCCTGGTCGGGCTGGGCCTGCCGTTCTTGTTCTATGCGCTCGGCGCCAATCGCGCCGCGTTCCTGGCCGGGTTGGGGCTCACCGCCATCGTCCTGGTGCTGTTCAACCTGTGGGGTGACCAGGCCGGCGGCCTCGGCCCGCGCGTGTTCGACTGGGCGCATGCCGTTGCCGGGGGCCTGGGCATGCTGTTGGCCTACGGCGTGTTCCGCCTGTCCACGCGCGTGCGCCAGCGCCACCCGCGCTGAGCCGCCCTCACGCCGCGTCGTCGCCGCGGGTGAACGGTGCCAGCCGCAGTTTCACCCGGTGCTCCACGCCGACCGGGCACTGCCCCGGCGCCGGTCCGCGGAAGTAGCTGCGCTGCCAGCCTTCGCGGCTGGCGTTGGAGTCGGGCTGTTCCAGCTCGTGCAGGAACTGCCCACGGCTGCGCATCCATTCCTGGTGCTCGCGTTCCAGTTCCGGCGTTTGCGACAGCGGCTGCCAGCGCGGCTCGGTCTCGGCCAGGACGCGGCGCTGCACCGGGAAAAAGTGGCAGAACGGCTCGCCGGCCTCGAACCGCACCCGGCCGGGGCGGGTGAACTGCCAGTTCATGGTGAAGGTGTACGGGCTCCAATCGGTCTCGATCAGCCCGGTGAGCCCGGCGATGCCGTCCTTGGGCCGGTTCACCGGCGCAGTGACGTACAGGTCCACGCCGGCTTCCGTGCGGAACAGGCAGGGCACGTGGAAGGTGAGCACGCCGTAGCCGAAGTGGCTGACTGCCGGCGCGTGCGTGCCCGGCGCCGGCTGCACGCGCAGGTCGTCGAGCGCGTTGCCGCCGTTCCACTCGGCCTCGAACGCGGTCTGGCACAGCAATTCCCAGCCGTGCGCGTTGGCGATGTCCAGCGGCAGGCAGCGGTAGGCGTAGCGCTCGGCGGTCTGGTCCATCCACGGTCGCTCGCGCGGCGCCGGGCGCACGTCCAGGGTGTGGCCGTCGAGGACGTGGGCAGTGAGTTTCATGGCGCAGGCACGGCGAGGGACCAGCGCCGAGTGTGACGCCTTGCCGCGGCCTTGGCGACCGCGGCCTGGCGCGTGCCGCTTAGGCCGCGTCGAAATCCAGCAGCGCCACGCCGTCGCCGACCAGCTCGCCCTCGCGCACGCGGAAGCCCTGCACCGTGCCGTCGGCCGGCGCCTGCAGGGTGTGCTCCATCTTCATCGCCTCCAGCACCAGCAGCGGCGTACCGCGGCTCACCTGGGTGCCGGGCGCGACCAGCAGGGCGACGATGCGCCCCGGCATCGGCGCGGTCAGGCCACCACTCTCCACCGCCGGCTGGTCGGCCTCGGCGACCGGATCGTGGCGTTCGAACAGGTAGCCGTGGCCGTCGACGAACAGGTGCAGCTGCGTGCCGGCGAACACCGCCTCGGCCTGCACCCGCTGCGTGCCGAGAAACGCGCACAGGCGGCCGTCGCGCAACTGGCCGCTCGCCTCGAGCGCGTCCTGCGCCTGCGCGGGGTGGATCCGCCAGCCGCCCGCGTGCGCGGTCAGGTGCAGCGTGCGTTGCGTCTCGCCATGCTGCAAGGTCAGCGCACGCGGCGCCGGCGCACCCAGCCGCCAGCCGTCGCGCAGGTCCCACGGCGACTGCGGATCGGCAGCCTGCGCGGCCGGCGCTGGCTCGTGCAGTTGCCAGGCCAGTGCCGCCAGGCTCCACAGCGCATCGGTGGTCGGGGTGGGGATATCGAACAGGGCAGTGTGCTCGCGCTCGATCAGCGCGGTGTCCAGATCCGCCTGCGCGAATGCCGTGGTGCCGACCAGGCGCTGCAGGAACGCGGCATTGGTCGATACGCCCACCACCTGGCACGCGGCGAGCGCCGCCTGCATGCGCCGCAGCGCGCGCTCGCGGGTCACATCCCAGACGATCAGCTTGGCGATCATCGGATCGTAGTGCGGGCCGATCGTGTCGCCCTGCTCGACGCCGGCATCGACGCGGGTATGCGCATCGGCGGCGGGCAGGCGCAGGTGCTGCAGCGTGCCGATCGAGGGCAGGAAGCCGCGCGCCGGGTCTTCGGCGTACAGCCGCGCTTCCAGCGCATGGCCGCGGATCGCCAGTTCGTGCTGGCGTTGCGGCAGCGGTTGCCCGGCGGCCACGCGCAACTGCCACTCGACCAGATCGGTGCCGGTGATGCACTCGGTGACGGGATGCTCCACCTGCAGGCGGGTGTTCATTTCCATGAAGTAGAACGCACCATCGGGCGCGACGATGAACTCCACCGTGCCGGCACCGACATAGCCGACCGCGCGCGCGGCCTCCACCGCGGCCTGGCCCATCGCCGCACGCCGCGTCTCGTCCATGCCCGGCGCAGGCGCTTCCTCCAGCACCTTCTGGTGGCGGCGCTGCACCGAGCAGTCGCGCTCGAACAGATACACCAGCTCGCCGTGGCTGTCGCCGAACACCTGGATCTCGATGTGCCGCGGCCGCAGCACGTACTTCTCCACCAGCACGTGCGCATTGCCGAACGCGGCCTGCGCCTCGCGCTGGCAGGCGGCGAGCGCGGCGGCGAAGTCTTCGTCGCGATCGACCCGGCGCATGCCCTTGCCGCCGCCGCCGGCGCTGGCCTTGATCAGCACCGGGTAGCCGATGGCCGCGGCCTGTTCGCGCAGGAACTCCGGATCCTGGCGCTCGCCATGATAGCCGGGCGTCAGCGGCACCCCGGCCGCCTGCATCAGAGCCTTGGCCGCGCTCTTGTCGCCCATGGCGCGGATCGCCGCCGGGGGTGGCCCGATGAACACCAGCCCGCACGCGGCGCAGGCCTCGGCGAACTCGGCGTTCTCGGACAGGAAGCCGTAGCCGGGATGGATGGCCTGCGCGCCACTGCGCTGCGCGGCCTCGAGGATGCGCTCGCCGCGCAGGTAGCTCTCGCGTGCTGGCGCGGCGCCGATGTGCACGGCCTCGTCGGCCAGGCGCACGTGGCGCGCGTCGCGGTCGGCATCGGAGTACACGGCCACGGTGGCGATGCCGAGCTTGCGGCAGGTAGCGATCACCCGGCAGGCGATCTCGCCGCGATTGGCGATGAGGATCTTGTCGAAGGTCGGCAGGTCGGGGGTGGCCATGGTCGGGTGCCTGGAAAAGGGTTAGAGGTGTTGCGCTTGCGGTGCGCAGACGCGCGCAAGAGTTGCGTCGTAGGTGGTCAGCCGGAGCAGCCATAGCGGTTGCAGCCGCCGTTGCACTTGCCTTTGCTGTTGCTGTGCTTTGGCTGCTGCCCCGGCTTTTGATTTACCGGGTTCCCTTCCGAAGCGGCGGCCAGCGCGGGGAAAAACCCCGAAGGGGCGGCGCACAGGGACGTGCGCCGTCCGCGGCAGGGGCAGGGCTCGCCGGAAAAAGGCGAAGCACTGCTTCGCCCCGGCGGGCGGGCTGGCGCCGTGAGGCGACTGCCCCGGACTTGGCTGCGAAGCAGACAAGCCCCTTCCGCGGATCCCCGGGCTGGACGCGGACCCGGAGCGCGCAGCGCGGAGGGCGCGAGGCAGGGCGCGCTTTCTTTTGGTTACCTTTTCTTTGCGCGAGCAAAGAAAAGTAA
>NZ_JAASQX010000006.1:0-283756 GCF_011761895.1 Xanthomonas sp. F4
AAGCTCCTGCACCTCGCCTATGGCGTCCTCAAATCGGGCACCGCGTTCGACCCGAAAAGGGGCCTTGCCTGCTAGGGGGTAAGACGGTATCTACGGACAACCCGACATACGGACACCGATCAAGGTGATCACAGGTGCGCGTTGTGGGAGGGACTTCAGTCCCGACTGCATGCAGCATCAGGCACCTTTCTTCTTCGCTCGTCGCGACTGAAGCGCACGGTGAAGCGCCACGTCTCCATCTTTCTCGACAAGCTCGGTAACCGCGACGGCCACCGACATCGCGTCGGGACTGAAGTCCCTCCCACACCGTCCCGATCCCACATGGCGGCGCCGTCGCGTGCCGTAGGAGCGGCTTCAGCCGCGACCGGGCGTTACCGGTAAGGCATGTCGCGGCTAAAGCCGCTCCTACAGACAAACCGACCTATGCATACCAGGGCGATCACAGCTGCGCGTTGTGGGAGGGACTTCAGTCCCGACTGCCTGCAGCGTCAGGCGCCTGTCCTCTTCGCTCTTCGCGCTGACGGGCGCGGTGAAGCGCCACGTCTCCACCATGCTCGACAAGCTCGGTAACCGCGACGGCCACCGACATCGCGTCGGGACTGAAGTCCCTCCCACATTGCCTCGATCCACATTGCGGCACCGTCGTGCGCAGGGGGCGCGGCAACCGCAGCGACATCGCGCGGTTACCGTACGCAGGACGCGCCGCTCACTCCTCCGCCCAGCGTTGCGGCCCATCGCCGTGCGCGGCCAGGGTATCGGCCGGGTTGCTGAGCCGGCAACGGCGCAGCGACAGGCAGCCGCAGCCGATGCAGTCGGTGAGCTGGTGGCGCAGGCGGGTCAGTTGCAGGATGCGCGCGTCCAGTTCCTCGCGCCAGGCCGCCGACATCCGCGCCCACTCCGCGCGGGTCGGTGTGCGCGCGTCGGGCAACTGCGCGAAGGCGGCCTTGACGCTGTCCAGCGGCACGCCGACGCGTTGCGCCACGCGGATCACCGCCAGCCGGCGCAGCACGTCGCGGGTGTAGCGGCGCTGGTTGCCGGCGGTGCGCATGCTGCGGATCAGGCCCTTGCTCTCGTAGAAATGCAGCGCCGACACGGCCACACCGCTGCGCGCGGCAACTTGCCCCACGCTCAGTTCCTCCTGCATCGCTTGACCTCGAGTCCGGTTGAGGTTGCATGCTGCACGGCCTGCACGCGCCCACGCAAGTCGTCGCCGGCAGATGTCCATCCGTTCTCCCAGGTACTCCGATGCAAGACCACGCCGCTGCCGCCGATGTCCCGTCCACTCCTGTCGCTGCCGGTTCCGTGCTGGCGCCGGCCTATCGCGCCACCACCATCGGCATGGTCGCGCTGGTGTCGCTGATCGCCTTCGAAGCGCTGGCGGTGGCCGCGGCGATGCCGACCGTGGCCGGCGAACTGCAGGGCCTGCGGCTGTACGCGCTGGCCTTCGGCGGCACCCTGGCCACCAGCGTGATCGGCATGACCGTGGCCGGACGCTGGAGCGATCTGCATGGGCCGGCGGCGCCGCTATGGACCGGCCTGGCCTGCTTCGTCTGCGGCCTGCTGCTGGCCGGCTTCGCCCCGTCGATGACGCTGCTGGTGGCCGGTCGGCTGGTGCAGGGCCTGGGTGCCGGCGCGATCTCGGTGGTGCTGTACGTGCTGGTCGCGCGGCTGTATCCGCAGGCGATCCGCCCGCGCATGTTCGCCGCGTTCTCCGCCGGCTGGGTGGTGCCGTCGCTGATCGGCCCCAGCATCAGCGGGCTGATCGTCGAACACGTCGGCTGGCGCTGGGTGTTCCTGGCAGTGCCGCTGCTGGCGCTGCCGGCGGCGGCGATGCTGTGGCCGGCGTTGCGGCGCCTGCCGCCCGCCGCGAGCGCGGACGGCGCCAGTGGCGCATCGCGGCTATGGTCGCTGGGTGCGGCGGCCGGCGTCTGCCTGCTGTACCTGGGCGGCCAGCAGCGCGGGCTGTGGGCGGCGCTGCTGCTGCCGGCGGCGCTGGTGCTGTTGGTGCTGTGCACCTGGCGATTGCTGCCTGCCGGCACCCTGCACGCCGCGCGCGGCCTGCCCAGCGTGATCGCGCTGCGCGGCGTCGCCGGCTCGGCGTTCTTCGGCTGCGAGGCGTTCCTGCCGCTGCTGCTGTCGCGCGAACGCGGGCTGTCGCCGGTGTGGGCCGGCGTGGCGCTGAGCGCCGGCGCGCTGGGCTGGTTCGCCGGCTCTTGGTACCAGGGCCACTACGGCCGCGACGCCACCCGCCTGCGGCGGCTGCAGCTGGGCTGCACGCTGATGGCGCTGGGCATCGCGACCACGACGCTGGCGCTGCTGCCGTCGGTGCCGGCGGCACTGGCGATCGGCGGCTGGACCGCCACCGGCCTCGGCATGGGCCTGATCTATCCGACCCTGGCGGTGCTGACCCTGACCCTGTCGCCGCCGGCGCGGCAGGGCCGCAACAGTTCGGCGCTGCAGTTGAGCGAAGCGATCGCGGTGGCGACCACGCTGGCGGTCGGCGGCTCGCTGTTCTCTGCGCTACTGACCTACTCGGCGGCGGCGGCGTACCTGTCCACCTTCGCCGTCGCCGCGCTGATGGCCCTGCTCGGCCTGGGCATCGCCGGCCGGACCCAGCCGGCGCCAGGCTAGACCGTGTCGTCCATTCCCGCGCACGTCGCGCCGTGCTGGCGCACACGTGCGGCAGAGACGAGCGAGGCAACGATCCTCTGCCCGCACCCGAACGATGACGCGGCCATGGACGCGGGATTGCGGTGCTTCTGGTGGAGCCTGGCCGGTGTGCACCTGCCAGACGACGCGGCCTGCTCGGGGATCGAGAAAAGCGCTACGTCGCGCCCACGCCCCTGGCCCAGGCCTGGATGATGTCGGCGATGGCGCGCACGCCGTCGGTGAGCGCGGCCGGCCCCGGCTGCAGGATCAGCGGCGACTTGATCTCGAACAGTTGTCCGTCGCGCACCGCCGGCATCGCCGCCCAGCCCGGCCGCGCGGCGACGCGCTCGGGGCGGAAGCGCTTGCCGCACCAGGAGCCGAGGACGATGTCCGGCGCGCGCCGCACCACCTCGTCGCCGTTGGCGAGGATCCGCGCCTTGGCCAACGGCTGCACCGACAGCTCCGGAAACACGTCGTCGCCGCCGGCGATGCCCACCAGTTCGGCGACCCAGCGGATGCCGGTGATGATCGGCTCGTCCCATTCCTCCAGGTACACCCGCGGCCGCCGCGGCAGCGTGGCGGCCTGCGCGGCGATGGCATCGAGGCCGCGCTGCAGATCGTCGGCGTAGTCCATGGCGCGCTGACCAGCGCCGACCAGCGCGCCGAGCCGGCGGATGTAGTCGAGGATGCCGTCGACGCTGCGGTGGTTGGCGATCCACACCTCCACGCCGTGCCGCACCAGTTCGGCGGCGATGTCGGCCTGGATGTCGGAAAAGCCGATCGCCAGGTCCGGCTGCAGCTTGAGGATCTCGCCGATCTTGGCGCTGGTGAAGGCGCTGACCTTGGGCTTGTCGCGGCGCGCCTGCGGCGGGCGCACGGTGAAGCCGCTGATGCCGACGATGCGCTGCTGCTCGCCGAGCGCGTACAGCGTCTCGGTCGGCTCTTCGGTCAGGCAGACGATGCGCTGCGGGCCCATGCTCAGCGCGCCTCGTGCGGGCACGCGTGCACCGCGGCGGCGGCGCGGCAGGCCGGGCCGGCGCCGCTCACGGGAACAGCATCCGCTTGCTCCAGTGGCCGGCGGCATCGGCTTCATAGCGCCAGCGTTCGTGCAGTCGGTACTTGGCGCCGTACCAGAACTCGAAATTGCGCGGCACCACGCGGAACCCGCCCCAGCCATCCGGACGCGGCACCTCGCGGCCCTCGAAGGTGGCCTCGGCCTTGGCCACGCGCTCCTCGAACTCCTCGCGCGATTCCAACGTGCGCGACTGCGCCGAGGCCCAGGCGCCGATCTGGCTCATGCGCGGGCGCGAGGCGAAATAGGCGTCGGCTTCGGCGGCTGCGACCAGTTGTACCTCGCCGTCGATGCGCACCTGCACCCCGTCCTCGCGCATGCGCCGCCACAGGAACAGCAGCGAGGCCTGCGGATTGGCCTGCAGCTCGCGGCCCTTCTGGCTGTCCAGGTGGGTGTAGAACACGAAGCCGCGCGCGTCGTAGGCCTTGAGCAGCACCACGCGCGACGAGGGGCGTGCCTCCAGCGTGGCCGAGGACACGACCATGGCGTTGTATTCGGCCTCGTCGCTGGTGCGCGCCTCGGCGAACAGGTCGGCGAACGTGGACAGGGCTTCGGCGTAGAGATCGGGCATGGCGACAGGCACTCGGCGGACGATGCGCCATTGTCGCGCCATGCACCGCGCGACGCACGCCTCGCCGCACGACGGCACGCGCACGGGGCCTGCGCAGCGCGCGAGGCGGCGCCGGTCTCTGCTAGCATCGGCGGATGAATCCCGCCCCCAACCTGGTGCTGGTCGGCCCGATGGGTGCCGGCAAGAGCGTCATCGGCCGCCGCCTGGCCGAGCGCTTCGGCCTGGTCTTCGTCGACAGCGACCAGACCATCGTCGAGCGCACCGGCGCCAGCATCGCCTCGCTGTTCGAGCACGCCGGCGAAGCCGGTTTCCGCGAGCACGAGCGCGCGGTGCTGGAAAGCATCCTGAGCACGCCCGGCCACCTGATCTCCACCGGCGGCGGCGCCGTGCTCAATGCCGACAGCCGCCGCGAGATGCGCGAACACGGCTTCGTGGTGTACCTGCGGGTCGGCGTGGCCGCGCAACTGCAGCGCCTGCACCGCGACCGCAGCCGCCCGCTGTTGCAACGTGGCGACCGCGAGCAGGTGCTGCGCGACCTGCACGCGGTGCGCGAACCGCTGTACCGCGAGGTCGCCGACCTGATCCTGGACACCGATCACTTCACCCCGGCCGAAGCCACCGCACAGCTGGTCGTGCGCCTGGCCGCGTCGTGGAAACTTCCGGAACCCACTGCATGACGACAGCATCGCGCACGGTCCAGGTCGCTGGCGACCCGGCCTACACCATCCACATCGGCCCCGGCCTGCTCGACGACGGCGCCGCCCTCGCCGCGCACGTGCGCGGCCGCCACGTGCTGCTGCTCAGCGACAGCCAGGTGGCGCCGCTGTATGCCGCGCAGGTCCGCAGCGCGCTGCTGGCGGCACGCCCGGAGCTGCAGATCGGCGAGTTCGTGATCCCCGCCGGCGAAGCCTCCAAGACCCTGGACCACTTCGCCGCGGCGATCGCTGCGCTGGCCGCCCTCGGCGCCACCCGCGACGCCTGCGTGCTGGCGCTGGGCGGCGGCGTGGTCGGCGACCTGGCCGGCTTCGCTGCCGCCTGCTGGATGCGCGGCGTGGATTGCGTGCAATTGCCGACCACGCTGCTGGCGATGGTCGACTCCTCGGTCGGCGGCAAGACCGCGGTGGACATCCCGCAGGGCAAGAACCTGGTCGGCGCCTTCCATCCGCCGCGCGCGGTGCTGGCCGACACCGCCACGCTGCGCAGCCTGCCGCCGCGCGAACTGCGCGCCGGGTTGGCCGAGGTGATCAAGTACGGCGCCATCCGCGACCCGCTGTTCTTCGAATGGCTGCATGCCGAACGCCGCGCACTGCTGGCCGGCGAGCCGGCCGCGCTGGCGCAGGCGATCGCGCGCAGCTGCGAACACAAGGCCGAGATCGTCGCCCGCGATCCACTGGAGAAGGGCGAGCGTGCCCTGCTCAACCTTGCCCACACCTTCGGCCACGCCATCGAGACCGAACAGGGCTACGGCGCCCCGGACAACGCCAACCTCAACCACGGCGAAGCAGTGGCGGTGGGCATGGTGCTGGCCGCCGAGCTGTCGGCCCGGCTGGGCATGGCCGGCGCGCAGGACACGGCGCAGCTGCGCGCGCTGCTGCACGACTTCGGCCTGCCGACCGCGCTGCCGGCCGGGCTGGCGCCGGAGGCGCTGCTGGCGCGCATGCGCCTGGACAAGAAGAACCTGGCCGGCCGCCTGCGGCTGGTGCTGTGGCGCGGCATCGGCCACGCCGAGATCGTCCCCGACGTGGACGAGGCCGAGGTGCTGGCGGTGCTGGCCGCCGGCTGAGCCGGCGCATCGCTTACGCCACAGCCGCCCACGCGCGCCGGTCGCGCTGGCGCGCCTGCACATGTCCCACCCGCACTCAGCGTGCCTGCCGCCACGCGCGCGGGGTCTGCCCGACCTGCGCCTTGAACACGCGCGACACCGCGGCCTCGCTGCCGTAGCCCACTTCGTCGGCAAGCTGCTTCAGCGGCCGCCCTTCGCGCAGGCCGCGCTGCACCAGGGCGATGCGCCAGTCCTGCAGGTACTGGCCCGGCGTGCAGCCGAGGGTCTCGCGAAAACTGCGCGCGAACGCACTGCGCGACATGCCGGCACGGGCCGCCAGGCTCTCCAGCGTCCAGGGCTGCGCCGGGGCGTCGTGGATGCCGGTCAGCGCCAGCCGCAGCCGCGCATCGGCCATGCCGGCGAGCATGCCGCCGTCGGCGAGCCCCTGCTCCATCAACTCGCGGATCACGTGCACCAGCACCACCTCGAACAGCCGGTTCAACACCGCCTGGCGCCCGCAATGCCGCGCGAACGCTTCCTCGAACAGGATCCGCAGCAGCGACTCGCCCTGGCGCAGCGTGTCCAGCGGCAGGCAGATGCAGGCCGGCAAGGCGCGCACCAGCGGATTGGCTGCGCCACCACTGAAGCGCAGGTGCGCGCAAGCGAAATCCGCACCGCGTTGCGCATCGATCTCGAAGCGATGCGGCATGGCCTGCGGGTACAGCAGCAGACTGGGTCGATCGATCCGCAGCACCTGTCCGTCGCCGTTGTGGACGACCACGCTGCCCTCGCGCAGCAGGTGCAGTTGCCCGCGGTCGCCATCGTCGAGCCGGTGCAGGCCGCACAGGGTGCCAGCGTGGAAGACCTCGGCGCTGACCGAAAAGTGGGTCAACAAGGCGGCCAGGCGGTCGGTCACTCAGGACTCCAGGTAAAGTTTCATGGACGATTCGCCACTTATCGTACCGTCCTGGCGCGCAAAGTCACTCCTGTCGCCGGCATCTCGCCCGGCATGCCCCAGGAACCGCCATGAAGACCCTGCTCCCCTTGCTCGCCACCTCGCTGCTGGCCGGCGCGATCGGCACCGCCACCGCCGCAACGCCCGCCGATCAGCCCGCGCCGTTGCGCCCGGTCGCGAAGTTCCTCGATGCGCTCAACGGCAGCGGCGGCAAGCCGATCGAGCAGCTCACCCCGGCGCAGGCGCGCCAGGTGCTGGTCGATGCCCAGGCCAATACCCCGTTGCCGCCGGCCGAGGTCAGCCGCACCACCATCCAGGCCGACGGCAAGCCGCTGAACCTGGTGATCGTGCGGCCGCCGCACACCACCGGCCAGGTATTGCCGGCCTTCATGTTCTTCCACGGCGGCGGCTGGGTGCTGGGCGACTTCCCGACCCACGAACGCCTGATCCGCGATCTGGTCAACGCCTCTGGCGCGGTGGCCGTCTACGTGGACTACACGCCGTCGCCGGAAGCGCAGTACCCGGTCGCCATCCACCAGGCCTATGCCGCCACCCGCTGGGTCGCCGAGCACGGCGCGCAGATCGGCGTGGACGGCAAGCGCCTGGCGCTGGCCGGCAACAGCGTCGGCGGCAACATGGTCGCGGCCGTGGCGCTGCAGGCCAAGGCGGCCGGAACGCCGGCGCTGCGCTACGACCTGATGCTGTGGCCGGTGACCGACGCCCGCTTCGACGACCGGTCGTACCAGCAGTTCCAGAGCGGCTACTTCCTCACCCGCAACATGATGACGTGGTTCTGGGACAACTACACCACCGATCCCAAGGCCCGCGCCGAGATCACCGCCTCGCCGCTGCGCGCGACCCCGGCGCAGCTCGCCGGCCTGCCGCCGACGTTGATCCAGACCGCCGAGCTGGACGTGCTGCGCGACGAGGGCGAAGCCTTCGGCCGCAAGCTGGACCAGGCCGGGGTGACGGTCACGGTGACCCGCTACAACGGCTTGATCCACGATTTCGGCCTGCTCAATGCCCTGCGCGACGTGCCCGCGGTGCGGACCGCGATCCAGCAGGCCGGCGACGGGCTGCGCGAACACCTGAAGTAAGCGCACCACCGGCGGCACGCCATGCAGCGCTCCCGGCTGCAGCGTGTCGCCCACCCGCGTCCAGCGCACTCAGGGCTGGGCAGGCTCCAGGGACGCATCGCCGCCCAGCGTGCGATACAGCGTCACCCGATTGGTCGCCGCGGTCAGTTCCACCGCGACCAGGCTGCGCTGCGCCGCGTAGTAGCTGCGCTGCGCATCCAGGTTGGACAGCGCGCTCTCCACGCCGACGCGGTAGCGCTGCGCACTGGCATCGTAGGTATTGGCGGCATCGGCGAGCAGATCCTGCTGCGCGCGCAACTGCGCATCGATGGTGCCGCGCCGGGCCAGCGCATCGGCCACTTCGCCGAAGGCGATCTGCACGGTCTTTTCGTAGCCGGCCACGGCGGCGTCGCGCTGCGCCTCGGTGTAGCGCACGTTGGCGCGCGCCGCACCACCATCGAACAAGGTGTAGGCGGCGCCCGCGCCCACCGAGCCGTTGAACGCGTCGTGGGTGAACAGGTCCGACAGCGCGGTGCTGGTCAAGCCCAGCAGGCCGCTCAGGCTGATGCGCGGAAACAACGCGGCGCGGGCCGCGCCGATCTCGGCATTGACCGCGCGCAGTTCGTACTCGGCCTGCACCACGTCGGGCCGGCGCAGCAGGATGGTCGTGTCCAGGCCGGCCGGCGGATCGCCGATGCGTGCCGCGGCATCGGCGATCGAAGCCGGCAACAGCGTCGGATCCACCGGAGCGCCCACCAGCACCTGCAGCGCATTGATGTCCTGCGCCATCGCCGTGGTCTGAGCGGCCAGGTCGGACTGCGCGGCATGCAGCACCTGGTTGGCCTGGTCCAGCGCAGAGTGGGGCACGATGCCGCCGTCCACCCGCTGCGCGGTCAGCGCCACGCTGGCGCCGGCACTGCGCACGGTGTCCTGCGCGATCGTCAGCAGGCTGCGGTCGCTGGCATAGGTCAGCCACGCCGTGGCGATGTCGCCGACCAGGGTCAGGCGCGTGGCGCGCGCCGCCGCCTCCTGTTCCAGGTAGCGCTGCTGCGCGGCCGCGGACAGCGCGTGGATACGGCCGAACAGGTCGAGTTCGAAGGCGGTGACGCCCAGGCCCAGGTCGTAGTTGCTCGCGTAGCCCGCCGCCGGCGCGGCCGCTGCGTTGCCGCCCTGCGTGGCGTCGTTGGCCGGCGCCGCGCCCTTGCCGCGATAGGACCGCGCATAGGTGGCGCTGGCGCCGACCTCGGGCAACAGGGCGGCGCGCTGGATCCGGTATTGCGCCCGCGCCTGGGCGATATCGGCGAGCGCGATCCGCAGATCGCGGTTGCTGTCCAGCGCCTGGGCGATCAGCGCCCGCAGGCGCGGGTCGCCGAACACCTGCCGGTAGCTCAGCGACGGCAGCGTGGCCTCGTGCTGCGCCAGGTAGGCGTCGCCCACCGGCCACGACGGCGGGATCGGGGCGGCGGGCCGCACATAGGCCGGCGTCAGGCTGCACGCCGACAGCAGGCACGCGACACCGAGTGCGAGCACGCGCATCAGGCCGGCTCCGGCAGCGTCGGCGCGGATGGCGGCGCCGCCCCATCGCGGCGCGCGCGACGGCGCGCCAGCCACTCGGCCATCGCGATGTGGAAGGCCGGGGTCAGGTACAGGGTCAGTGCCTGCGAGAACAACAGGCCGCCGACCACGGCGATGCCGAGCGGGCGGCGCGCTTCGGCGCCGGCGCCCACGCCCAACGCGATCGGCAGCGAGCCCAGCACCGCGGCGAGCGTGGTCATCATGATCGGGCGGAAACGCACGGTCGCCGCCTCCAGCATCGCCGCGCGCGGCTGCTTCCAACGCGCATCGCCCGAGCGCTCCAGGTCCAGCGCGTAGTCCACCATCATGATGCCGTTCTTCTTGACCAGCCCGACCAGCAGGATCAGGCCGACGAAGCTGAAGAGATTGAGCTCCTGGCGGAACAGCACCAGCATGAGGATCGCGCCGAACCCGGCCAGCGGCAGCGAGGTCAGGATGGTGATCGGATGCAGCGCGTTCTCGTACAGGATCGCCAGCACGCCGTAGATCAGCAGCACGGTGATCAGCAGCAGCATCGGCAGGGTCTTCATCGAATTCTCGAAGGCCTGTGCCGAGCCGGCGAACTGGCCGCTGATCGCGCGCGCATCGCCCTTGCCCAGGGTCTGCGCCATCAGGTTGCCGATGCCCGCGGCGGCATCGCCCAGCGACACGCCGGGCGCCAGGTTCATCGACAGCGTCACCGCCGGCAGGCCGGCGTAGTGATTGATCGCCACCGGTCCCACGCCCATGCGCACGTCGGCCACCGCGCGCAGCGGCACCATCGGGCCGCCGGCCGCGGTCAGCACCGCGCTGGTGCCGGAACTGCTGTTGGAGGTCTGCGTGCCGATCGCGGTGATGCCCGGGTTCTGGTTGCCGTTGAACGACAGCGCATCCAGGCCGTTGAGGTCGGCCTGCGCCGATGGCTCGACCTGCAGCAGTACCTCGTACTGATCGGTGTCGCCGTAGATGGTGCTGATCTTGCGGCCGCCATACGCGCTCGCCAGGGTGTCCTGCAGGCCGGCGGCAGTGACGCCCAGCGCGGCGGCCTGCTCGCGGTGCAGGACCACCTCGATCTCCGGGTTCTTGAGCTGCAGGTCGCTCTGCGGATCCTGCACGTCGCGCAGTTGCCGGAGGCGTTGCAGGATCGTGTCGGACTGGGCGTACAGCGCCTTCTGGTCGGTGGACTGCAGCACGTACTGCAGCGATCCGTTCGATGCCGTCGGCCCCATGTCGATCGCCGGCGGATTGCGCATGTTGAGTGTGATGCCCTGGATCGCGGCGACCTGCTTGCGCACTTCCTGGATCACCTCCTCGGCGCTGCCGCTGCGCTCGGACAGCGGCTTGAGCCCGATCAGCAGGCGCCCGCTGTTGCTGAGCGAATTGTCCGAGCCGATCACCGACTCGACGTTGGCCACGTTGGGATTGCGCTGGATGATCTTCACCACCGCCGCCTGCTTGGCGACGAAGTCGGCGAAGGCGGTGCCCTCCGGCACGCGGGTGTCGCCGTCGATCTTTCCCGAATCGACCTGCGGAATGAAGCCCTTCTCGACCACGGCGTAGACGCCGGCGGTGCCGACCAGGGTGGCCACACCGATCACGCACATCAGGCCGATACGCTCGGTCGCCCAGGCCAGCGAGCGCGCGTAGCCGCGTTCGCTGGCGTCGACCAGCCGGTCGAAGCGCTCGAACACCCAGCCCGCGCTTTTCTTCGGATCGAGCCAGCGGCTGGCGAGCATCGGCGTGAGCGTCAGCGAGACGATCCCGGACAGGATCACCGCGATCGCGATGACCATGCCGAACTCGGAGAACAGCCGCCCGACCAGCCCGCCCATGAACACGATCGGCAGGAACACCGCCGCCAGCGACACCGTCATCGACAGCACGGTGAAGCCGATCTCGCGCGAGGCAGCGATGGCCGCGTCCATGCGGCTGGCGCCCTGCTCGGCGTGGCGGACGATGTTCTCGATGACCACGATGGCATCGTCGACCACGAATCCGACCGACAGGGTCAACGCCAACATCGAGATGTTGTCCAGGCTGAAGTGCAGCAGGCGCATCACCGCGAAGGTGCCGATCAGCGAGGTCGGCAGCACCAGCGCCACGATCAGGGTCGCCATCCAGCTGCGCAGGAACAGCAGGATCACCACGATCACCAGCACCAGCGAGCCGACCAGCGTCCACTCCACGTCCTCCACCGAGGCGCCGATGTAGTCGCCGCGGTCGTAGAGCACGTCGAGTTGGGCGTCGCCGGGCAGTTGCGCGCGGATCCCCGGCAGCGCCGCCTGGATGCCCTGGGTCACCGAAAGCGTGTTGGCGCCAGGCTGGCGATGGATGTTGATCTCGATCGCGCGCTGGCCGTTGAGCGAGGCGGCGGTCTGCAGGTTCTCGACGCTGTCTTCGGCATGGCCGACGTCGCGCAGGCGCACCGGCGCGCCGTCGGCATAGGTCAGCACCATCGCATCGAAATCGGCCGCGCGCTTGAGCTGGCCGTCGGCGCGCACCGTGTAGGACCGCGCGCGCCCCATCAGCGTGCCGGCCGGCGCGTTGCTGTTGCCCGCCTGCACCGCCGAGACCACCTGGTCGAACCCCAGGTGGCGGGCGGCGAGCAGGTGCGGGTTGACGAACAGGCGCACCGCGTACTTCTGCGCGCCGTTGACGTCGATCTGGCCCGCGCCCGGCACCGAGGCCAGGCGCAGCGCCACGCGATCCTTGGCGAACTGGTTGAGCAGCGGCAGCGCGATGGTCCTGGAGCGCAGGATCAGGTGCATGATCGGCGCGGCGCTGGGATCCTCCTTCTGGATCTGCGCCGGGTTGATCTCGCGCGGCAGCAGGCCGGCCGCCTGCGAGACCGCGTTCTGCACGTCCTGCGCGGCGGCATCGACATTGCGGCTCAACGCGAACTGCAACACGATGCGGGTGCTGCCGACGCTGCTGGTCGAGCTCATCGTGTCCAGCCCCGGCAGGCCGCTGAACTGGCGCTCCAGCGGCGTCGCCACCGCCGCGGCCATGGTCTCGGGATTGGCACCGGGCAGCGACATGTTGACGGTGATGGTCGGGAAGCTGACGTCGGGCAGCTCGCTCACCGGCAGCGCGAAGTAGGCCATGCCGCCGGCCAGCACCAGCCCGATCATCAGCACCGAGGTCATCACCGCGCGGCGGATGAACAGCGCCGACAGGTTCACGCATGCCGTCCGGTCGCCGCCGCGTTCGGCGTGGCGTGCGGGTTGCCGGATTGCACCGCGGTGCCGTCGCGCAGTTCGTTGGGCACGGTGAGGATGACGCGATCGCCCGCGCGCAGGCCCTTGGCGATCACCGCCTGCCCATCGATCATCCGCGCCACGCTGAGCGGCCGCGCCACGGCGCGACCAGCGACCACGCAGTACACGTACGGCCCCTGCTGTCCTTGCTGCAAGGCGCTCTCGGGCACCGCCAGGGCCTGCGGGTCCTCCGCCAGGATCACCCGCACGGTGACGAACTGCCCCGGCCACAGCGTGGCGCCGGCGTTGGCGAAGCGCGCGCGCAGTTCCAGGGTGCCGCTGCTGGTGTCGAAGGCATTGTCGAGGAACGCCAGCTCGCCGCGAGCCAGCAGCGTGCCCTTCACCGCATCCAGCGCCAGCACCGGCAAGCCCAGGCCCTGGCGCCCCATCGGCGCCGCGCGCACGGCGTCGACCTGCACATGCGCCAGGGCGAAGCGCACCTCGATCGGCGTGCTGACGTTGAGCGTCACCAGCGCCGTGCTGGAACCGCTGGACACCAGGTTGCCCGGCTTGACCGCGATGGCGCCGGCGCGGCCGTCGATGGGTGCGCGCACCTGGGTGTAGGCCAGCGACAGTCGGGTCTGCTCGACCTGCGCCTGGTCGGCAGCGACGGTGCCGCGCAGCGAGCGCAGCGTGTCGGCCGCGGTGGTGTAGGTCTTGGGATCGACCGCGCCGGTCCTGGACAGCTTGGCGTAGCGCGCCTCGGTGTCGGCCGCGTCGGCCGCCAGCGCTTGGTCGCGGGCCAGGGTGGCGCGCGCCTGCGTCAACGCCGCCCGCAGCGGCCGCGGATCGATGGTGAACAGCAGTTGCCCGGCGTGGACCTGCTCGCCGTCATGGATCAGCACCGACTGCAGCACCCCGTCGGCCTGCGCGCGCACCTCCACGGTCTGCGGCGACAGCAGCGTGCCGGAGGTCTCGATGATGTCCGGCACCCGGTGCGGTACGACCGTCATGGTCTGCACCCGCAAGGGCTCCGGTGCCGGCGCGGGGTGTTGGCGGTGTGCCTGCCAATACCAGCCGCCGAGGATCAGCAGGCACAGCGCGGCCAGTCCGGCGAAGAGCGCGACACGCCCCATGCCATGCGCGGCGCGTGGCATGGCGCGCTCGCCGGCACGCCAGGGTGGCGCGCACAGCAGTGAGAAATCGTCGAAGGTGGCAGCAGGCCGCGCGGGATCCCGTCCCGCGCCGACCTCAGGGTGCTGCCCAGGGAACCGCCCATCGCTCTGGCTTCGCATGCCGGCCGCGTCCGCACTCGTGGTGAATGGCCATGCCGTGACACCAGGATCTCTGTGCGCACGCAGCGGTATAGCCTGTCCCAATGACGCCACATCGACAGTGATGGCTCCGTGATAGAACGCACATCAGCACGCGCAATGTGCGTCGCCCTCGGCACACGTCATCTACAGCGGCACGCCCCGCCACCGCATGCGCACGATCGCGGGGCCGGCCGGCCAGGAACCACGCCTCGGCGCTCACGGACTGCCGTCGCGCTCCACCACCAGCACCCGCGCCGGCCCCTGCGGGTGCGCCACGTGCTCGGTGCCTTCCGGCGCATGGAACACGTCGCCGGCCTGCAGCAGCGCCACCTGCTCGACGCCATGCACGCGCCAGCGCATCTGCACCTGTCCATCCAGCACCACGAACACCTCCTGACCGTCGTTGACGTGCCAGACATAGGGCTGGTCGGTCCAGTGGATGCGCACGCCGATCCCGTCCAGCAGCGCCACCGGCAGCGCCTCCCAGGCGCGGCTGCCGGTGAAGTCACGCGCACGCAGCACCCGCGGCGCGGCGCTCATGCCAGGCCGCGCGCGCGGCGATTGGACTGCAGGACGTTGTCGCGCGGCAGCGGCAGCCCCGCCTCCACCGCTGCGATCCACTGCGCGGTGTCGGCGACCGCGGCGAAGTTGCTGTGGAACACCACGCCGAACACCCGGTGGATCTCCTCGGCACTGGCCTGGCCGGCGGCGTTGGCGTAGGGCAGCGCGCCGCTGGCGTCGCCCAGCACTTCCACCGCCAGCCCGCGGTGGAAGGCCTCGTACACGGTGGAGGCGTTGCAGTTGTGGGTCATGTAGCCGACCACGGTCAGGGTGTCGATCGCCTGCGCCTGCAGCCAGGCGGCCAGGTCGGTGTCGGCGAACACGCTGGGCCGGGTCTTGCGCAGCAGCCGCGTGTGCGGCCGCGCGGCGACCTGCGGGTGCAAGGCCCAGCCGGCGCTGCCGTCGGCGAACACCGGTGACTGCGCCGGCGCGGTGTGCTGCACCACCAGCACCGGCACGCCGTGCGCCTGTGCCGCATCCATCGCCTGCAGGACGTGGGGCAGCGACTGCGCCACCGGCGGATGGGCGATGGGCAGCGCGCCGTCGAAGTACTCGTTCTGGACATCGATGACCAGCAAAGCGCGGCGGGGGGAAGACATGCGGTGGCTCCAGGGTTGAGAGGCCGCCAGTGTCGGCGGCCGGGTGCGCGGCGACGAGTGGCCCGAAACACCGTTTTCGCTAAAATCGGGCCATGTCGCCGCATCGCATCGCCGTGGTCGCCTTCGACCGCATCAGCCCCTTCCACCTCGCGGTGCCTTGCCAGGTGTTCGAGGCGCGGCCGGACACCGACCTGCCGGCCTTCGACCTGCGCGTGTGCGCCGCCGAACCGGGCCTGCTGCGCACCGACGCCGGGTTCGCCATCCAGGTGCAGCATGGCCTGGAGGCGCTGGACGACGCCGACACGGTGATCGTGCCGTCCTGGCGCGATGCCGCCGAGCCGGCACCGGCGGCGATGTGCCAGGCCCTGCGCCGCGCCCACGCCGCCGGCGCGCAGGTGGTGGGCCTGTGCCTGGGCACCTTCGTGCTGGCCGACGCCGGCCTGCTCGACGGCCGCCCCGCCACCACCCACTGGGCGGCACTGGACCGCTTCGCGCAGCGCCACCCGCAGGTGCGGCTGCAGCCGGACGTGCTGTACGTGGACGACGGCGACGTGCTGACCTCGGCCGGCACCGTGGCCGGCATCGATTGCTGCCTGCACCTGGTCCGCCGCCGCCACGGCGCCGAGGTCGCCAACCGCATCGCCCGGCGCCTGGTGGTGGCGCCGCACCGCCAGGGCGGGCAGGCGCAGTACGTCGAACAGCCGCTGCCGGCCAGCCGCCGCGATGCCCTGCTCGGTCCGACCCTGGACTGGATGCTGCAGCGGCTGGAGCAGCCGCTGCGCCTGGACGCACTGGCCGCACACGCGCGGATGAGCCGGCGCAGCTTCACCCGGCAGTTCCGCCAGGTGACCGGGACCACCGTGGTGCAATGGCTGGCGCACCAGCGCCTGGTCCGCGCCCAGCAACTGCTGGAAAGCACCGACCTGGCGCTGGAGCGGATCGCCGCCACCTGTGGCTTCGGCAGCGCCGGCGCGCTGCGCCAGCAGTTCGCACGCGCCCTGGGCGTGCCACCCTCGGCCTACCGCCGCGGCTTCCGCGCCGGCTGACGGCAGCCCGCTACGTTCCGGCGCTCGCGCCACGTCGCCCGCACCGGCAACCGCTACAATCGGCGCATGCGCGTCTTCCTCCAGCAACGCCCCGACGGCAACGAGCCGCCACGCTATCTCCAGTTGATCCTGCAGCCGGACCTGCTCGGCGGTTGGGAACTGTTGCGCGAAAGCGGCCAGATCGGCGGCCGCGCGCAACTGCGGCGCGAGCTGTACCTGCAGCAGGACGACGCCCACGCCGCCTTCGAGAAAGCCCGCGACGCGCAACTCAAGCGCGGCTTCCAGGTCATGTTCACCCGTGGCGCCGACGCGCCGCGCTAAGGAATCCCCCATGCTCAAGAACGACCGCCTGCTGCGCGCGCTGCGCCGCGAGCCCGTGGACCAGACCCCCGTGTGGCTGATGCGCCAGGCCGGGCGCTACCTGCCCGAGTACCGCGCCACCCGCGCCCGTGCCGGCAGCTTCCTGGCCATGGCCAAGACCCCGGAGCTGGCCTGCGAAGTGACCCTGCAGCCACTGGCACGGTTCCCGCTGGACGCGGCGATCCTGTTCTCGGACATCCTCACCATTCCCGATGCGATGGGCCTGGAGCTGTACTTCGTCGAAGGCGAAGGCCCCAAGTTCCGCCACCCGGTGCGCGACGCCGCGGCGATCGCCCGGCTCGGGGTGCCGGACATGGAGACCGAACTGCGCTACGTGATGGACGCGGTGCGGGTGATCCGCCGCGAACTGGACGGCAGCGTGCCGCTGATCGGCTTCTCCGGCAGCCCCTGGACCCTGGCCTGCTACATGGTCGAGGGCGGCGGCAGCGACAACTACGCGCGGATCAAGGCGCTGGCGTTGAACGACCCGGCGGCGCTGCACCGGCTGCTGTCGGTCAACACCGACGCGGTGATCGCCTACCTGGCGGCGCAGCGCGCGGCCGGCGCGCAGGCACTGCAGGTGTTCGACACCTGGGGCGGCGTGCTGAGCCCGGCAATGTACCGCGAGTTCTCCCTGCCCTACCTGCAGCGCATCGCCCGCGAACTGGCGCGCGGCGACGGTGCCGAGCGCACCCCGCTGATCCTGTTCGGCAAGGGCAATGCGCCCTACCTGGAGGAACTGGCCGGCTCCGGCGCCGAAGGCGTGGGCGTGGACTGGACCATCGACCTGGCCGACGCCGCGCGC
This sequence comes from Xanthomonas sp. F4, assembly GCF_011761895.1. Lineage (NCBI taxonomy): Bacteria > Pseudomonadati > Pseudomonadota > Gammaproteobacteria > Lysobacterales > Lysobacteraceae > Xanthomonas > Xanthomonas sp. F4. The sequence continues at coordinate 17,524 of NZ_JAASQX010000006.1, forward strand.
CGCACCGGCGGCCGCGTCGCCCTGCAGGGCAACCTGGACCCGGCGATGCTGTACGGCGCGCCGGAGGCGATCGAACGCGAAGTGCAGCGCGTGCTGCGCAGCTATGCCGACGGCAATAACGGCTCGCTGGACGGCCACGTGTTCAACCTCGGCCACGGCCTGTCGCCGGACATGCAGCCCGAACACGTCGGCGCGCTGGTAGAAGCGGTACAGCGGCATAGCCGGCGCGCATGAGCGCGCCGGTCACGCCTGCTTGAAATGGACTGGCGTACGCCACAGCGCACCTGGCGGCCAATCTGCACGCCGTCGGAAAAGTACGAGAAGAGCACCAGGGAATAGGCCGACCCGGGCCTGACCCTTCGATTGCGACTGGCATCATAACGCGCGGCGATATCGGTACCCGGTCAGCGGCAGCGTTTTGCTTTGCTGATCTTTCGTTCCCTGCCGGCCCGGTATCGGGACCTGCGCCGTTTGATGCGCAGACACGGCGCCGCTACAGTGACGCCTTCGCTAGCGCGCTTCATCTGTTGCACCGACTCTGCGAGCCCCGTCTTCAACACGACAACGCCAAGAGACTACGGATGAGTGAACAACGCTTGAGCCGTGCGCGCCGGGACTTCATGCGCGTGGCGGTCACCGCCGCAGGTTTCGCGTCGCTTCCGTGGCTCACGCCGGCGCGAGCCGGAACGTCCGCCGGCAACAAGGCGCCTTCTTCCGGCGGCCCAGGCCACGCCGGCGGCGGCAGCGCACGCGGCACGAAACTGATCCTGCTCGGCACCAAGGGCGGCCCCACTCCCTCCGCGTTGCGGGCGGCGCCGGCCAATGTGCTGCTGGTCGATGGACAGCCATACGTCGTGGATTGCGGCAACGGCGTCGCGCAGCAGCTCACGAAAGCCGGAATCAGGCTGCCGACTATCCGCGACATCTTCATCACGCACCACCACTCCGATCACAACGCCGATCTGCTGAACCTCGTGTTCCTCGCATGGGCGAGCGGGCTGCAGACGCCGGTACATCTGTATGGGCCGCCGCGTATCGCGAAGATGGTCGACGATTTCGTCGATATGAATGCCATCGACCTCGACGTGCGAACCCGCGAGGAAGGCCGTCCGCCTTTCCGGCCGCTCGTCAACGTCCACGAATTCGATGCGCCGCGCACGGTGCTCGAAAACGATCAGGTACGCGTGAGCGCGACGCTCGTCGATCACTACACGATCAAGCCGGCATTTGCCTACCGCTTCGAAACGCGTGAGCGCACCGTCGTCTTCTCAGGCGACACCCGCTATGACGAACGTCTCGCCAGTTTCGCCAAAGGGGCCGACGTGCTCGTGCACGAAGTCATGTATCTGCCAGCCCTGGAAAAGCTGCTGAAAACGAACGACAACGCGCCCACGCTGCTCGACCACCTGCTCAAGAGCCACACGACGACGGAGCAGGTCGGCAGAATCGCCGCGGCAGCAGGCGTGGGGACGCTGGTGCTCAACCACTTCGTGCCGGGCGGCGACCCGACCATCACCGACGACATGTGGACCAAGGACGTGCGTCGGCACTTCAAGGGCAACATCGTGGTCGGCAAGGACCTCATGGAAATCTGACGACACGCCATGACGATGCCCCGGCCTCCCGTCGCGTTGACCGTCCTGACCGGCTTTCGGCTCAGACAAGACAGCCTCTTGAACCGCTTGCTACCGCAGGCGGCGACGAGTCGTGTGCGCGACACTGCGGCCCCGTCGGCCAGGCCACGCGCATGAATCCGGTCAGTTACTTCGAAATCCCGGCCGCCGACCTGGAGCGCGCCATCGCCTTCTACAGCGCCGTGTTCGATACCACGTTCGAACGTGCGCAAGTGGATGGCAACGCCATGGCGTTCTTCCCCTACGCGCCGGGCCGTCCAGGCGCCAGCGGCGCGTTGGCCCAAGGCGACAGCTACACGCCCGGCCAGGCCGGCGCGCGCCTGTACTTCACGGTACAGGACGTCCGCGCCACGCTCGACAAAGCGATCGCCGCCGGAGGCCGCGTGCTGTATCCGCCGACCTTGGTCGGCGCCTTCGGCGAGGTCGCCGAAATCGAGGATTGCGAAGGCAATTGCGTCGCGCTACACGTGCCGCCGGTCGCCGCCGACACCGCGTCCTGACGGGACGCGGGAAGCCTGGAGTTCCGAGCAAAAGCGTTATCGCGCGACCCGATGGGAAAGTGGCGATTTTCTTGTGCAAGGGACTTCAGTTCCGACAAACTTTCCCGGTAAGGCCCGCCGGGACTGAAGTCCCTCCCACAGCGCAGTCGCAGCCGCGCTGCACGTGCGGAAGAATCCCGGGTCACGGGTCCCACCCTGTCAGCGTCATCGCTGAGCGCCGACTGGATGACGCACGCGCCGCGAGCGCGGCTGCACGGCACGGCGACGCGATCTGCGCGATCCTATTGCCCCCCGCGTCGCCCTGCATGCCGATGTCCGCGCCCTCCTCCGATCCGATCGCCGTTCCCAACGCGCGCAGTTTCCGTCCGCTGTTATGGCTGGTGTCGCTGGCCATCTTCATGCAGATGCTCGATGCGACCATCGTCAACACCGCGCTGCCGGCGATGGCGCGCAGCCTCGGCGAGAGCCCGCTGCAGATGCAGTCGGTGGTGTTCAGTTATGCGCTGGCGGTGGCGATGTTCATTCCCGCCTCCGGCTGGATCGCCGACCGCTACGGCACCCGCCGCACCTTCCTGATCGCGATCGTGCTGTTCACCCTCGGCTCGCTGCTGTGTGCGGCGGCGCCGCGGCTGCCGTATCTGGTGGCCGCGCGCGTGCTGCAGGGCATCGGCGGCGCGATGCTGCTGCCGGTCGGCCGGCTGGCGGTGATGCGCTCGGTGTCGCGCGCGCAGTTCCTCAGCGCCATGAGCTTCATCGCCATTCCCGCGCTGATCGGGCCGCTGGTCGGGCCGACCCTGGGCGGCTGGCTGGTGCAGGTGGCGTCCTGGCACTGGGTGTTCCTGATCAACCTGCCGATCGGCGCGATCGGCTTCGCCGCCGCGCTGAAGATCATGCCGGACTTCTACGGCGAGCAACGTACCCGCTTCGATCTGATTGGCTACGCGATGCTGGCCTTCGGCATGGTGGCGCTGTCGCTGGCGCTGGACGGCATCTCCGAGCTGGGCCTGCGCCACGCCTTCGTGATGCTGCTGGCCATCGCCGGGCTGGCGGCGCTGATCGGCTACTGGCTGCACGCGGCCAACGCGCCGGCGCCGCTGTTCCCGCTGCACCTGTTCAAGGTCATCAGCTTCCGCATCGGCATCCTCGGCAACCTGTTCTCGCGCGTAGGCAGCGGCAGCATGCCGTTCCTGATCCCGCTGCTGCTGCAGGTGGGCCTGGGCATGAGCCCGATGAACGCCGGCCTGATGATGATCCCGGTGGCGCTGGCCGGCATGGCCTCCAAGCGCGCGGCGGTGAAGCTGGTGGAGCGCTTCGGCTACCGCCGCGTGCTGATGACCAACACCGTGCTGGTCGGCACCGCGATGGCCAGCTTCCTGCTGTTCGACGTCGGCCAGCCGCTGGGCTGGCGGCTGCTGCAGCTGGCGCTGTTCGGCGCGGTCAACTCGTTGCAGTTCACCGTCATGAATACGGTGACCCTGCGCGACCTGGATCGCGACCAGGCCAGCGCCGGCAACAGCCTGCTGTCGATGGTGATGATGCTGGCCACCGGCTTCGGCGCCGCGGCCGCCGGCAGCTTGCTGGCGGCGTTCAACACCCATCTCGGCGATACCCACGGCGCCACCGCGGCGCTGCACGCGACCTTCGTCTGCGTCGGTGCCATCACCCTGACCTCGACGCTGATCTTCTGGCAGTTGCCGGATACGCGGCCGCATCCGAAGCAGGTGGAAGAGGTGGCGGAGTAGCTGGGAGTGGGGATTTGGGATTGGGGATTCGCAACGGCGAGGGCGATGCGGTCCGCACGGTTCCTGGGCTCTCGTAGGAGCTTCTTTAGCCGCGACCCGACGCGGCCGAGAACGCCGGGTCGCGGCTAAAGCCGCTCCTAAAGAGGCCGTGCCCCGCGCACCGTCTATGTGGCTTCAGGGCTACCGTCGCTTTCCCCGGGTCCCGGGTCCCGGGTCCCCGGTCCCGACTTCCCCTCCACCGCCTCCACCGCCTCCGCCAGCATCTCGCCGGTCACCGGCTTGCGCAGGAAGCCGCTGAAGCCGGCGGCGCGGGCCTGCGGCTCGGCGTCGGCGTCGGCGCGGGCAGTGACCGCGATCAGCGGCATGCCGTAGCCGAAGGCGCGCAACTGCCGCGCCAGCGCCAGGCCGTCCAGACCGGGCAGGTCCAGGTCCAGCAAGGCGATGTCGAACGTGCTGGCCGCCGCTTCGGTCAGCGCGGCCAATGCGTGTACAGCGTGGGTGACCTGGTGGCCGCGCGCGCGCAGCAGGCCGCCGACCACCTCGGCCACGGTCGGGTCGTCCTCGACCAGCAGGATCCGCCGCGGCGTCGCGGCGCTGGCGAACGCGCGGGGGTCGCGCGGCGCCTGCGGCAGCGGCTCGGGCGTCCACGGCAACGGCAGCTCGACCAGGAAGCGGGTGCCGGCACCGAGGCGGCTGCGCAGTTCGATGCGCCCACCCATCGCCACCGCCAGTTCCTGGCTGATCGCCAGGCCCAGGCCGCTGCCGCCGTAGCGCGCGGCGGTGCGCGGCCCGTCGGCCTGCTCGAAGCGCTGGAACAGCCGCGCCTGCTGTTCGGCATTGATGCCCGGCCCGGTGTCGGCGACCTCGAAGCGCACGCCCTGCTGCGGCTGCAGCGGCGCCACCCGCAACTCCACGCTGCCGTGCTCGGTGAACTTGATGGCGTTGTTGAGCAGGTTCAGCAGGATCTGCCGCACCCGCGTGGCGTCGCCGCGCGCGGTGACCTGCGGCGGCATGGCGTTGTCCAGGGCGAAGGCAAGGCCGCGGCCACGCGCCATCGGCCCCATCATCGCCTCCAGTTCGGCGATCAGCCGGCCCAGGTCGAACGGCTGCTGCTCCAGTTCCAGGCGCCCGGCCTCGATCCGCGCCAGGTCCAGCGCATCGTTGACCAGGCGCAGCAGATGCGAGCCGGCGTCGCGGATCGATTCGGTGTAGCGGCGCTGCGTGGGATCCAGCGGCGTGGCCAGCAGCAGTTCGCTCATGCCCAGCACCCCGGTCATCGGCGTGCGTACCTCGTGGCCGAGCGTGGCCAGGAAGCGGGTCTTGGCCAGCGAGGCCTGCTCGGCCACCTCCTGCTTGTGCACCGCCAGTTGCCAGGCGGCGCGCCGGCGCAGGCGGCGCCGGTACAGGTAGGCGAGCAGCCACAGTGCCAGCACCGCCAGCACCGCCAGCCCGGCCACGCCCCACGGACTGCGCCACCACGGCGGCAGCACGCGAAAGCGCAGCGTGATCACCTTCGACCACACCTTGTCGGCGGTACGCGCCTGCATCTCCAGGGTGTAGTGGCCCGACGGCAAGCGCGAGAACAGGCGCTCGCCGCTGGCGCCGACATCGACCCAGTCCGGATCGTAACCGCTGAGGCGGAAGCGATAGGTGTTGGCGTCGGTGTCGGAGAACGACAGCAGGCGCGCGACCACGTGCAGATCGCGGTCGCCTTCCTGCAGCACGATGCGGTCGGCGTGCAGCAGGTCCAGCGCGCGCTCGCCGCGGCGCACGCCGATGCGCTCGATCACCAGCGGCGGCTGCCGCCGCGACGGCACCACCTGTGACGGCTCGAACAGCACCACCCCATCCGGGGTGCCGCCCAGGATCTGCCCGCTGCGCGCCTGCACCAGGGTGCGCGCGTAGAACTCCTGGTTGGGCAGGCCATCGTGCACACCGTAGGAGCGGATCGCCTTGCTCGCCGGATCGACCCGGATCAGCCCGCGCATGCTGCTCAGCCAGGCCACGCCGCTGGCATCGACGACCAGGCCGTTCGGCGCCAGCGCCGGGAACTCCTGTTCGGCATCGATGCGGTCGAGCAGGCTCAGCCGGCTGCCATCCCACAGATAACGCTCCAGGCAACCGACGCTGGCCAGCCAGACCACATTGCCGTCGCTGATCGCGAAGGCGCTCAGCGGACGCCGCGGCGCACCCGGCACCGGCTCGAAACGCACGCGCGCCGGGTTCCAGGCCAGCAGGCCGTGACGGCCCAGCACCCAGGGCTGGCCCTGCGGCCCGGGCTGGGCCTCGTCCACCACCAGTTCCGCGGGCAGGCCGTTGGTGCCCGGCGCCATGTCGCGCAGGACGTGGCCGTCGAGGTCACGCACCTGCACGCCGCCGATGTCGCTGAAGATCCAGACGTGGCGATCGTCGCTGAAGGTGATCCGCTGCACCTGCGACGCAATCGCCGCATCGGCACCGGCGTCGCTGCCCCAGCGCCGCACCTCGCCGCTGACCGGGTCGTAGCGCAACAGCGCGCCCCAGGCCGCCGCCCACACCCGCCCCTGCGGGTCCTCGGCGATCGCCCGCGACCAGTTGCGTCCGAACATCGCCTGCATGTGCCGATGCACGACGCCGGTGGCCGGGTCCAGCTTGTCCAGCACCCCGCGCGTGCCGGCCAGCCACACGCCGCCGTCGCGGGCGGCGGCGGTGGCCTGCACGTAGGGATTGCCCATCGACTCCGGGTCGTCCACCCGGTGGGACAGCACCGAGAACTGCTGCCAGTTGGCCGGCAGGTGCCACAGGCCGGCATTGGTGCTGGCGAACCACAAGCCGCCCTCGCGGTCCTCGAACGCCAGCGACCAGTTCGGCTTGACCAGTCCGTGCGCGGAGTTGCTGTACAGCGGCACGTTGCGGATCACCCCCGACTCGCTCTCGCGGCCCAGCCCGTCCATGGTGTCGAACCAGCGGGTGCCATGGCGGTCGTGGACCAGCATCCCCAGCACGCTCTCGCTGGGCATGTTGCGCCAGTACGGCTCCACCACGCTGGCATCGGCACGCAGCAGGCGCGCTCCGCCCTGGGTGGAGACCCACAGCGTATCGTCGTGTTCGGGGGTCAGCCCCTGCACTTCCGGGTGCGGCAGCGCGGCCGCGTCGACACGCTGGAAGTCGTGCCCGGTCCAGCGCGCCAGACCGTCGCGGGTACCGACCCACAGGGTCCCGTCCGACGTGGTCGCCAGGTGGATGACCGTGGCCGACGGCAGGCTGCGCTCGTCGCCGGGCACCGGCATGAAGCGGCGCAGGCGGCCGTCCGGCCGCAGTTGGTGCAGGCCGCCGGTGGCGGTGCCGAACCAGACGCTGCCGTCCGGCGTGGAGGCGATCGCCCACACCGTGGTGCCGCCGATCTGCGGATAGGTGCTGCTGTCGTAGTAGCGGAATTGCCGGCGGTCGGCCGAGAGCATGCCCAGGCCGGCACCGTCGGTGCCGAACCAGACCCGGTTCTGCGCATCGACGTGCACCGACCAGATCTTGTTGGCGTGCAGGCCGTCCTCGATGCGCCAGATGCGGTAGCCGCGTCCGTCGAAGCGCGCCAGCCCGTCGCTGCTGGCCAGCCACAGATAGCCGAGCTTGTCCTCGGCAAAGCCATTGATGCTGTTGGACGGCAGGCCGTCGGCCACGGTCAGCTGGCGCGGCTGCGGCGTCGGCGGCACCGCCGCGCCAGCGACCGCGGACCACGCCAGCAGCAGCCATCCCAAGATCCGTCTCGACCGCATCGCCTCTGTCTCCCCTGACGGGCGTCCGTCCCGCGCCACCACCCCATCGTCGGCGATAAGCGCCGGCGCTGGCAACCGATTCGCATCGCCTCAGAGCCGGGGCGGCGCGCCGTCCAGCACCGCGTCGATGGCGGCCTCCAGCATCTGCCCGGTGACCGGCTTGCGCACGAACCCGGCGAAGCCGGCGGCGCGCGCCGCGGACTCGGCCTCGCCGTCGGAGCGCGCGGTCACCGCCAGCAGCGGGAAGCCGTGGCCCAGCGCGCGCAACTGCCGCGCCAACGCCAGGCCGTCGAGCGCCGGCAGATCCAGGTCGAGCAGGCCGATGTCGAAGCTGCCCTGGCTGGCTTCGGTCAGCGCCTCCAGGCCGTGCGCGGCCCAGGCCACCTGATGGCCGCGGCCGCGCAGCAGTTCGACCATCACCTGGGCCACGGTCGGTTCGTCCTCGACCAGCAGGATGCGCAGCGCGGTGCGCGCCCGCGGAGCCACCGCCGGCACCGCCGCGGGCTCCTGCGCCGGGCGCCAGCACAGCGGCAGGCCCACGCGGAAGCGCGCGCCGTGCCCGAGCCGGCTCTCGACCTGGATGCGCCCGCCCATCGCCATCGCCAGCTCCTGGCTGATCGCCAGGCCCAGGCCGCTGCCGCCCTGGCGCACCGCGGTGCGCGGGCCGTCGCCCTGTTCGAAGCGCTGGAACAACCGCGCCTGCTGCTCGGCGCCGATGCCCGGGCCGGTGTCGGCCACCTCGATGCACAGCCCTTGGCCATCCTGCGCCGGCGCCACCTTCAGCGCCACCGAGCCGCTGCTGGTGAACTTGATCGCGTTGCCCAGCAGGTTCAGCAGGATCTGCCGCACGCGCAGCGCATCGCCTTCCACCGTGGTCGCGCCGGGCATGGCGTCGTGCAGATCGAAGCGCAGCCCGCGCGCCTGCGCCAGCGGCGCCATCAGGTTGACCACCTCGGCGATCAGCGCCTGCAGCGCGAACGGCTGCGACTCCAGGCGCAGGCGCCCGGCCTCGATCCGCGCCAGGTCCAGCGCGTCGTTGACCAGGTGCAGCAGGTGCGTACCGGCGCGGCGGATCGACTCGGTGTAGCCGCGCTGCTTGGGATCCAGCGGCGTGGCCAGCAGCAACTCGCTCATGCCCAGCACCCCGGTCAGCGGCGTGCGCACCTCGTGGCCGAGCGTGGCCAGGAAGCGGGTCTTGGCCAGCGAGGCCTGCTCGGCCAGTTCCTGTTTGTGCAGGGCCAGCTCCCAGGCGTGCTGGCGGCCCAGGCGCCGCCGGTAGGCGCGCAGCGACACCAGCAGCAGCAGGCCGGCCGCGGCGAGCAGCCCGACGATGCCCCAGACGCTGCGCCACCACGGCGGCTGCACCTGGAACGGCAGGCGCAGCGTCGGCGACCAGGCGCCGTTGCGGGTGCGCGCCTGGATCTCCAGCACCTGCGCACCGTCGGGCAGCTGCGGCAGGATGCGTTCGCCGCTGGCGCCGGTGCTGACCCAGTCGCGGTCGTAGCCCGGCAGGCGGAACCGGTAGACGATGTGTTCGGGATCGATGTAGGACAGCAGCCGCACCGCCACGCGCAGGTCGCGGTCGTCCGAGCGCAGGGTGAAGTCGCCGCGCGTGGGCAGGCTCAGCAGTTGCGGGCCGCGCCGCACCTGCACGCTCTCCATGCTCAGCGCCAGCGGCACCGGCACCGGATCCGGCTGCCGCGTGTCCAGCAGCGCCACGCTGCCGTCGGCGGCGGCCGCCACCAGCACGCCGTCGGCGGTCATCAGCAGGCCGCGCCGCACCAGTTCCTGGCTGCCGAGGCCGTCGCGGGTGCCGAACGCGCGCACCGCCGGGGTGTGCCGCGGATCGACCCGGAACAGGCCGCGGCGCATGCCCAGCCAGGCGCGACCCTGCGGATCGGCGACCAGCGCGCTGGACTCGGTGGCCGGCAGCCCTTCGGCCACCGCGTAACGCTGGCTGCGCTGCCAGTGCGTGCCGTCGTGCCGCCACAGTTCCAGCCCGGACAGCCGGTGCACCCACAGCGTGCGTGCGTCGGCGAAGGCGAACGACTGCACCTTCTCGCCAGCCAGTTCCGGCGGCGTGCGGAACCGCCCGGCCGCGTCGTCCCAGTGCTGGAGCTGTTCGTCGGCCACCCACGGCGTGCCGTCCGGGGACATCGCGAACGCGGCGATGTCGGTCCCGGCCAGGCCGTGCTGGCCACCGGGGAGGTTCTGCAGGACGTGGCCGTCGCCATCGCGCACTTGCACGCCGTAGCCCGGCGCGGCGATCCACAGCCGCTGGCGCGCGTCCAGTTGCAGCCAGGCGAGCGTGCCGTCCGGAATCGCATCGGCTTCGCCGGCGCTGCGGGTCCAGCGCTGCAGGCGGCCACCGTCGAGCGGACCGCGCAGCAGCATGGCGCTGCCGCCCATCCACAACGCCCCGCGCGGATCGTCCAGCACCGACAGCATGCGGCCATTGGGCGCGCCGTTGGCCCAGTGCGGCGCGCTCAGCGCACCGCTGGTGGTGTCGAGGCGGAACACGCTGGCGCCGGAACCGAGCAGCCACACGCCGCCGGCGCGCGCCGGCGCCAGGCCGACGTACTGGTCGGCGGGCAGGCCCTGCGCGGTGCCCAGCACCGCCAGGCGACGCCAGTCCGGACGCAGATAGCCGAGGCCGCGCGTCGGCAGCGGCACCCACAGGCCGCCTTCGCGGTCGCGCAGCACCGCCTCCACCACGCTGGCGCCGGACACCGCCGCGCCGCCGGTGTCCACCCGCCGCGCCGGCCCGTCGGCCGGCTTGTGCCACAGGCCCTCGCCGTTGCCGAGCCAGTAGCCGCCGGCGCCGTCCTCGGCGATCGTGCTGACCGCGCGGTGCAGGGCGTCGGCCCAGTCCGCGCGCAGCCAGCGCCCGGCGCGGTCGCGCCGGAACAGGCCGGTGTTGCCGCTGAACCACAGGCCGTCGCTGAGCGGGGTGATCGAGGTGATCACCTGCGCCTTGTCCGGCGTGCCGTCGTCGATGCGGTAGGCGCTGACGCGCTGGCCGTCGTAGCGCACCAGGCCCTTGAAGGTGCCCACCCACAGCACTCCGGCGTCGTCGAAGGCCAGGGTCAGCACCGCGCTGTCGAGCAATGCGTCCACCTTCGGATCGCCAGCGCGGATGCGCTGCACCCGGCCATCGCCGCCCAGCCGATACAGGCCGCCGCGGTAGGTGCCGAAGAACACCGCGTCGCCGCGGCTGGCGATGGCGAACACCTCGTCGCTGCGCATCGCCGGCTGCGTGGCCATGTTGAAGTGGCGGAAGCCGCGCCGGTCCGCGCCGAGCACGCTCAGCCCGCCGCCCTCGCAGGCCACCCAGATGCGGTCGCGCGCGTCGATGTGCATGTCCTGCACGTAGTTGCAGCGCAGCGAGGCGGGATTGGCCGGGTCGTGCCGCCAGACCCGGAACTCGCGCCCGTCGTAGCGGGCCAGGCCATCGCCGCTGGCGATCCACAGGTAGCCGTCGCGGTCCAGCTGCAGTGCGGAGATGTCGCTGGACGGCAGCCCCTGCTCGCTGGAGAACACCCGGAAGCGCGGCAGCTCCGGCACCCCGGCCCAGGCATCGGCGCACAGACCGGCCAGCGCCAGCAGGCAGGCCAGCCCCCAGCAGCGCCACCGGCGTGGGGGATGCGGGATGGACATGGACATCGGCTCCGGCAAAGGACGTCGGCGGATGAACACCGGCGCACTGCCGGGGCCGGACGCGCAGGGCGCCCGCTCCGTGTGCCGCTCGCCACGGCAGCGTTCTTATACCCCGCGGCGGCCTAAAAATCACACTTGTCGCAGCGTGCAACGAACCGTTACGCGGCGCAGGTACGCAGCCGGCCCGGACTGTGACTAGAATCCGGCGACCTCCCAGCGCGGCCCCGCTCCATGCTCAAACCCTCTCTCGTGGCCCTCCTGCTGGCCTTGCCGGGCGCCGCCCTCGCCGCGCCGGCGCAGTACGCGCTGGACCCGGTGCACACGCGGGTGCTGTTCGCGATCGAGCACGCCGGGTTCTCCAAGGCGCTGGGCACCGTGTCCGGCAGCACCGGCACCCTGGTGTTCGATCCGGACTACTGGCGCAGCGCGCGGCTGCAGGCGCGGGTGCCGTTGCAGCGGCTGGACCTGGGCGACGACAAGTGGAACCGCGCCGCGCTGGCGCACAACCTGCTCGACGGCGAGCACTACCCGGAGGCGCAGTTCGTCTCCACCCGCGTGGAGCCGATCGATGCGCAGCACGCCAAGGTGATCGGGCAGCTGACGCTGCACGGCGTCACCCGCGAGGTGACCCTGGACGTGACCCTGAACGCAGTGAAGCGCCATCCGTTGCCGCCATTCCGCCGCACCGCCGGCTTCTCCGCCACCACCACGCTGCAGCGCGCCGACTTCGGCATCAGTGCCTGGCCGTCGGTGATCGGCGGCACGGTGGAGCTGCGCATCGAGGCCGAAGCCACCCGCGAAGGCGGCGCCAAGGCCGAGCCGGATCCGGAGCCGAGCACCACGCCAACCGCGCCCACCGACACCCGCGCGCCGGCAGCGCAGGACGGCACGCCATGAGCGCACGCAACTCTGCCGAACGCTGGGGCAGCGTCAGCCAGACCCTGCACTGGCTGATCGCCGCGCTGATCCTGCTGCTTGGCGTGGTCGGCCTGACCATGGGCGAGTTGCCGAAGACGCCCAAGTATTTCTGGGTCTACACCGCGCACAAGTCGCTGGGCCTGACCGTGCTGGCGCTGGTGATCGTGCGGCTGGGCTGGCGCCTGTACGCCGGCGCGCCCAAGCCGGTGCCGGGCACGCCCGGCTGGCAGGAACGCATCGCCAGCGCCACCCACGTGCTGCTGTACGTGATGATCTTCGCCATCCCGCTGTCCGGCTGGCTGTACGACTCGGCCAGCGGCCTGCGCCCGTTCCGCTGGTTCGGCCTGGTCGCGGTGCCCAAGCTCAGCGCCCCGAACGAACACCTGCGCGACCTGTCGCACGCGGTGCACGAGTGGGGCTTCTGGCTGCTGATCGCGGTGGTCCTGGCACATGCCGGCGCCGCGTTCTACCACCACCTGTTCCAACGCGATGCCACCCTGGCGCGGATGCTGCCGCGCGGTTGGCTCACCCCCAAATCCTGAGGAGCTGTTGATGTCGACCCGTTTCGCGTCCCCCGCCGCCGTCACCGCCAGCCTGGTTGCCCTGCTCGCCGCCGCACCCGCGGTGCGGGCCGCCGACTATGTGCAGGCCCCCGGCTCCACCCTGGTGTTCGCCAGCAAGTACGACGGCGAAGTGTTCACCGGCCAGTTCCCCGGCTTCGACACAAAGCTCAGCTTCGACCCGGCCAACCTGGCCGGCGCCAAGCTCGACGTGACCATCCCGCTGGCCGGCGCCAAGAGCGGCAACACCGACCGCGACTCCACCCTGCAGGGCGCGGACTTCTTCGACGTCGCCAAGTTCGCCACCGCGCACTACCGCGCCGACAAGTTCCGCGCGCTGGGCAACAATCAGTTCGCCGCCGACGGCACCCTGGAGCTGCGCGGCGTGTCCAAGCCGGTCACCCTGACCTTCACCTGGACCCCGGGCGCGCAGCCGGTGCTGGCCGGCAAGGCCACGGTCAAGCGCCTGGACTTCGGCGTGGGCGGCGGCGACTGGGCCGACACCAAGACCATCCCCAACGAAACCGCGATCAGCACCAAGGTGGTGTTCAAGGCGAAATGATTCGCCACAGGCCGCGGCGCGCGGCCGCTGAGCGGCGGATTTCCTCGTCGGGTCCGCCGCTTTTTTTATGCGCGGCTCAGGCGCGTTCGGCCGAGGCCGCCAGCCAGGCGCGCACGCCGGCGGCATCGAATGGCCAATCCAGTTCGCGCCCGTCGGCGGCACGCAGCACCGGCACGCGCACGCCGTAGCGCGCCTCCAGCGCCGCGTCGTCGTCGATGAACACGCTGTGCGGCTCGGCCACGCGCGCCTGCGCCAGCACCTGCAGGGCCTGGTCGCACAGATGGCAGTCGTCGCGCTGGTACAGGGTCAGGGACATGCTCGCGTCCAATGCTGCGCTGCGGACCTGTGCCGCGCGCCGGAAGCATAGAATAGACGGTCTTTCGCCACCCCTTCGGCACGCGCATGGCTGTCAGTACCTTCGACCTGTTCAAGATCGGCATCGGGCCGAGTTCCTCGCACACCGTGGGACCGATGCGCGCCGCCGAGCGCTTCGTGCACCGCTGGCTGTTCGACCAGGGCCGCCTGCAGGACGTGGTGCGCGTGCGCGCCGAAGTGTTCGGCTCGCTGGCCCTGACCGGGCGCGGCCACGGCACCGACAAGGCGGTGCTGCTGGGCCTGGAAGGCCAGCGCCCGAACCTGATCGACCCGGACATCATCCCTGGCGCGCTGGAGCGCATCCGCGGCAGCAAGCGCATCAACCTGCTCGGCCAGCACGAGATCGCCTTCGACGAAAAGCGCGACCTGGCGATGAACAAGCGGCAGAAGCTGCCGTACCACACCAACGGCATGCGCTTCACCGCCTACGCCGCCAACGACGAAGTCATCGCCACGCGCGACTACTACTCGGTCGGCGGCGGTTTCGTGGTCAACCAGGACGATGCTGCCGACGACCGCATCGTGGCCGACGAGACGCCACTGCCCTACCCGTTCAAGAGCGGCGACGAACTGCTGGCGCAGGCCGCGCGCAGCGGCCTGAGCATCGCCGCGCTGATGTTCGAGAACGAGAAGTGCTGGCGCAGCGAGGACGAGATCCGCGCCGGTCTGCGCGAGATCTGGGGCGCGATGCAGGCCTGCGTGACGCGCGGTATCCGCGAGGAAGGCACCCTGCCCGGCGGCCTGCACGTGTCGCGGCGCGCGCCGGCGCTGTACCGCGAACTGTCGTCCAAGCCGGAAGCGGCGATGCGCGATCCGCTGACCACGCTGGACTGGGTCAACCTGTACGCGCTGGCGGTCAACGAAGAGAACGCCGCCGGCGGCCGCGTGGTCACCGCCCCCACCAACGGCGCGGCCGGGATCATCCCGGCGGTGCTGCACTACTTCGACCGGTTCTGCCCCGGCGCCGACGAACAGCGCGTGTTCGACTTCCTGCTCACCGCCGCGGCGATCGGCATCCTGTACAAGGAAAACGCCTCCATCTCCGGCGCCGAGGTCGGTTGCCAGGGCGAGGTCGGCGTGGCCTGCTCGATGGCCGCCGGCGGCCTGGTCGCCGCGCTCGGCGGCAAGCCGGGGCAGATCGAGAACGCGGCCGAGATCGGCATGGAGCACAACCTCGGCCTGACCTGCGACCCGATCGGCGGCCTGGTGCAGATTCCCTGCATCGAGCGCAACGCGATGGGCGCGGTCAAGGCGATCAACGCCAGCCGCATGGCGATGCGCGGCGACGGCAAGCACAAGGTCTCGCTGGACAAGGTGATCCGCACCATGCGCGACACCGGCCGCGACATGCAGGACAAGTACAAGGAAACCAGCCGCGGCGGGCTGGCGGTGAACGTCATCGAGTGCTGAACCATCCCAATGGACGCTGGCCCTCGCGATCGCCAGCGTCTCCGCCGCTACGCGGATAAAGATCCGCGCGGCGGTGCCGCTAACGCAAGAGACGTCAGCCGATCCGGCATTGGCATGCTCTTGCGGTTCCCATACGCCTCCTGGCGCCTGCTGGCGCTACAGCTGGCCATGCTCTCGACAGCGTGGAGCGCGTGTGTGCCGCAGGCGCGGGCACTGCAACCGGACAAGCAGTTCAATCACTACGAACGCGAAGGCTGGGGCCTGGACCAGGGCCTGCCGCAGCTGAGCGTGCAGGCGTTCGCGCAGGACCGTCAGGGCTATCTGTGGATCGGCACGATGGGCGGGCTCACCCGCTTCGACGGTGTGCGCATGACCTCGTTCAACGAGGGCGCGCCGGCGCACCTGCCCGGCAACCTGATCAAGGCGCTGCACGTGGATGCCGCCGGCACGCTGTGGATCGGCACCTACCGCGGCCTGTCCCGCTACCGCGACGGTCGCTTTACCACGCTGCTGCCGCAGGATCCGCAGGCGCCGCTGCTCAACATCGAGGCGATCGCCACCGACGCGCGCGGCACCGTGCTGGTCGCCGCGCAGGATGGCGTGTACGCCGTACAGGGCGATCGCCTGCAACTGCGTCACCGCATCGCCGGCGGCGCCCACACGCTGTTGCCGCGCGCCGACGCGCTGTGGGTGGGCACACGCGGCGCGGTACTGCGCTTCGTCGCCGGCCAGGACGCGCCGGTGTCGCTGCCGTTACCGCAAGAGGCCGGCGCCACGCCGGTGCAGCACCTGCTGGAGGCGCAAGGCACGATCTGGGCCGGCACCCGCGACGGCCTGCTGGTGCGCCGCGACGGACGCTGGCAATGGTTGCCCGATGCCGCCGACCTGAGCCGGCGCGCAGTGCAGGCCTTGTTCGAGGACAGCGACCACAACCTGTGGGTCGGGCTGCCCGGTGCGCTACTGCGCGTGCGCGATGGCGCCATCGTCGAACGCAACCCGGAGAGCAAGCCGAACATCGGCGTCAACGCCATCTTCGAGGACCGCGAACGCAACCTGTGGCTGGGCAGCAGCTGGAACGGCGCGACCCGGCTGTGGAACGGCTGGACCCGTCGCTACAGCACCCACGAAGGGCTGGACGACGCGCTGGTGTGGACCCTGGCGCGCGATCCGGATGGATCGCTGTGGGTCGGCACCGACAGCGGCCTGTCGCAGTTGCGCGATAGCCGCTACCAGCAGCGCCTGAGTCTGGCGGAGTTGCACAACGAGGCGCCCTACACCTTGCTGGCTGAACCCGGGCAGCTGTGGATCGGCACCCGCCATGGCGCCGCCCTTTACCGCGACGGCCGGCTCAGTCAGCCCGCCTGGCTGGCGCCGCTGCGCGACCTGCAGATCAGCGGCATCGCCCGCGACCGCGCGCAGCGGCTGTGGTTCGCCAGCGACGACGGCCTGTTCCGCGCCGACGGCGCGCGGCTGCGCCGCTACGGCACGGCCGAGGGGCTGCGCGATCCGCGCATCCGCCTGGTCCACGAGGCCCGCGACGGGCGCCTGCTGGTCGGCGCGCAGTCGGGCCTGTACGAACTGCGCGGCGAGCGCCTGATCGCGCTGGCCCCGCCGGGCTCGGCGCTGGCCAGCGCCGACATCACCGCCATCCACGAACTGCCCGGCGGGCAGTGGCTGGTCGGCACCCTCAACGAGCAGTTGTGGCTGTTCGACGGCAGGCACTGGTATGCATTCGGCGAGCAGGACGGGTTGCCGGTCAACGCCGCGTTCTTCATCGCCGACGACGGCCACGGCGCGATCTGGGTGGCCGGCCTGCGCGGGGTCTACCGCGTGCGCCTGGCCAACCTGCAGCGCCACGCGGCGTCGCCGCAGGCGCCGCTGAACGCCGAACTGATGCTGACCGAGCGCGCGCAACGCCATGGCGGCGTGCAAGGCATGTGCTGCAACGGCGCCGGCAACGGCAAGGGTTTCATCGAGCACGGCGCGCTGTGGCTGCCCAGCCGCGACGGCGTGGTCGCACTGGACACCGCCGGCATCGTCAAGAATCCGGTGGCACCGCAACCGGTGGTGGAGCGGGTCCGCGCGCTGGGTCAGTGGCTGACGCCGCAGGCGCTGCCGGCGCCGCTGCCGGAAGGCGCGCGCGACCTCGACTTCGAGTTCACCGCCGCCTCGTTCCAGGCGCCGCAGAACGTCGAGTTGCGCTACCGCCTGCTCGGCTACGACCGCGACTGGCGCACTCTCGACGACATCCGCCAACGCGCGGTCAGCTACACCAATCTGCCCGGCGGCGACTATGTGTTCGAGGTGACCGGCAGCAACAACGCCGGCGTCTGGGCGGCAGCGCCGGCACGGCTGCCACTGCGGATCGCACTGCGCTTCCAGGAGACGCTGCTCTACCGGCTGTTGCTGGCGCTGGGCGCGTTCGCCCTGTTGCTGAGCGCCTTGGCCCTGGCGCGGCTGCACAACCGGCGCCAGCGCGACGCCCTGGAACGCCAGGTGCATGAGCGCACCCAAGCGCTGCAGGCGGCCAACCAGCGCCTGCAGGAAGCCAGCTTCACCGACGAGCTGACCCAGTTGCGCAACCGCCGCTACCTGTCGCTGCACATCCCCAGCGACATCGCGCTGTACCGGCGCATGGCCGCCAACGACGAGGACATGCTGTCCTCGGGCATGCTGTTCGCGCTGATCGACATCGACCATTTCAAGTCGATCAACGACAGCGGCGGCCACCACACCGGCGATGCGGTGCTGCAGCAGATGGCGCAGTTGCTGGTGCGGCTGACCCGCGAAAGCGACTACGTGGTGCGCTGGGGCGGCGAGGAATTCCTGCTGGTGCTGCGCTCGGCGCCGCGCGAGAACCTCACCATGGCCGCCGAGCGGCTGTGCCGCTCGGTGGCCGCGCACCCGTTCGTGCTCGAGCACGGCCGCCAGGGCCGGGTCACCTGCTCGATCGGGCTGGCCGAGTTCCCGTTCGTGCACGATCCCGACAACCTGCTCGGCTGGGAGCAACTGCTGGTGCTGGCCGACCGCGCGCTGTACCAGGCCAAGGCCAAGGGCCGCAACGGCTGGGCGGCGTACCGGCCGGTGCTCGGCGCGCAAGCCGAGCAGGTGCTGGCGGCGTTGCAGGAGCCGCTGGCGCAGATGCAGCGCCACGCCTGCCTGACCCTGGTGCACAACGGCGGCAGCCTGCCGCCGGTGTGAGGCGTTGACGCCTCGCAAGCGCAGGCCGGGCTAAGGTCGTGGTCCATCACGCCTGCCATCCCGCTGCCATGCGCCACTGCCTGCTGCTCGCCGCCCTCGCCCTGTCGCCACTCGCATCCGCTACGGGCACCGATGCACCGCCGCGCTACGGCGCGCAACTGGAAGGTTTCACCTATCCCTATCCGGTGCATTGGTACCGCTTCGATTCGCAGCGCCAGCCGCTGCAGATGGCGTACATGGACGTGGCCCCGACCGGCACGCCGAACGGCCGCACCGTGGTGCTGCTGCACGGCAAGAATTTCTGCGCGGCGACCTGGGAATCGACGATCGCCGCCCTGGTCGCAAAGGGCTATCGGGTGCTGGCGCCGGACCAGATCGGCTTCTGCAAGTCGAGCAAGCCGCAGGCCTACCAGTTCACCTTCGCGCAATTGGCGGCCAATACCCATGCGTTGCTGCAACAGGCCGGCGTGACCCGTGCCGCGTTCGTCGGCCATTCGATGGGCGGCATGCTCGCCGCGCACTACGCGCTGCAATATCCGCAGGACGTGAGCCAGCTGCTGCTGGTGAACCCGATCGGGCTGGAGGACTGGAAGGCCGCCGGCGTGCCCTGGCGCAGTGTCGACGACTGGTACGCCAAGGAGCGCAAGACCGACGCGGCCTCGATCAAGCAGTACCAGCGGACCGTCTACTACGGCGGACAGTGGAAGCCCGAGTACGACCGCTGGGTGAGCATGCAGGCCGGCCTGTACGCCGGCCCCGGCGGCGACCGCGTGGCCTGGAACCAGGCACTGACCTCGGACATGGTGTTCAATCAGCCGGTGGTGCAGCGCTTCGCGCAACTGCGCGTGCCGACCACGCTGTTCATCGGCCAGCGCGACCGGACCGCGATCGGCAAGGACCTGGCGCCGCCGGCGCTGGCGGCGACCCTGGGCGACTATCCGGCGCTGGGCAAGCGCGCGGCCGCGGCGATTCCCGGCGCGCACCTGGTCGCCTTCGACGACCTCGGCCATTCGCCGCAGGTGGAAGCGCCGCAGCGGTTCAATGCGGCCTTGCTCGAGGCACTGGGCACGGCGCCCTGAACACACACCCGCCGTTAGCCCAACTACTGATCCCTGCGCGGCGACGCGAGCGCGCCTTGCCGCGCAATCGGAAGTCTCGTCGCGGCAGCTGGCGGCGACAGCAAGCAGCGAGCGCGCCGCACACATCCTGGCCGGCGACGCGCCTTGTCAGCTCTGCACGCCCTCGCTCGACGGGTTCGACACACCGACACTGCGCTGCAGCATCCGGCGCGACCATGAAAACGTTGTCATCGCAGCAATCCTGGATCTGTCTCGCATTCATCGCAATTGTCGGTTGACAACGTTGTCTCCTGACGCGAACCCTGCGCCTGCCCGGTCCGCGCACAAACGCCTAACGACGTCGGCGCCACGCGCCCCAAGCTCCGGGTGATCGGATTCAAGGAACCAGACAGCGGCCGACCGCCGCTCCTCAGTCGCGCGACACACCGCATCGGAGGCGTCACCATGAACACGAAATCCGCTGGATCGTGGTTGCTGTTCTGCTGTCTCGTCCTGGCCGGCCTCGTGCCCGGCCAGACCTGGGCCGCCGCGTGTAGCGGCGTCGCCGCCTGGAATCCGGCCACGATCTACGCCGCCGGCGATACCCTGACCTACGCCGGCCACCTGTACCGCGCCAACAGCCCGATCTGGAACACCGCGCCGACCTACTGCACCAGCTGCGGCTGGTACCAGGACCTGGGGAGCTGCGACGGCAATTCCACCAACCAGCCACCGAGCGTGGCGCTGACCGCACCCGCCGCCGGCACCCGCTTCGTGGTCGGCAACACCATCACCCTGCAGGCGTCGGCCAGCGATCCGGACGGCAGCGTCGCGCGCGTCGAATTCTTCCGCGGCGGCACCTCGCTGGGCAGCGTGAACGGTGCGCCCTACACGCTCGCCTGGAGCGGCGCGGCGGCAGGCAGCTACAGCCTGACCGCCGTGGCCACCGACAACGCCGGCGCCCGCACCACCTCGGCCGCGGTCGCAATCACCGTCGCGGCACCGTCGACCGACACCACCGCGCCGAGCGTGCCCACCGGCCTGGCCGCGGCCACGCGCGCCAGCAATGCCATCACCCTGACCTGGGCCGCCGCCTCCGACAATGCCGGCGGCAGCGGCCTGGCCGGCTACGACATCGTCCGCGACGGCACTCGCGTGGGCACGTCCACCACCACCGGCTACACCGATTCGGCACTGACCGCCGACACCGCGTACACCTACGCGGTCCGTGCCCGCGACAATGCCGGCAACGTCTCGGCCAACAGCGCCACGCTGAGCGTACGCACCCTGCCCGCCAGCGCCGGCGGCGGCAAGCGCGTGATCGGCTACTTCACCCAATGGGGCATCTACGGCCGCAACTACCAGGTCCGCGACATCCAGGCCAGCGGCGCGGCCGGCTACCTGACCCACCTCAACTACGCCTTCGGCAACGTCCGCAACAACCGCTGCGAAGTCGGCGTCACCCAACCCTCCGACAGCAGCACCGGCGCCGGCGGCGACGCCTTCGCCGACTACACCAAGGCGTTCTCCGCCGCGCAGAGCGTGGACGGCGTGGGCGATACCTGGGACCAGCCGTTGCGCGGCAACTGGAACCAGTTGAAGAAGCTCAAGGCCGCGCACCCGGCGCTGAAGGTGCTGATCTCGCTGGGCGGCTGGACCTGGTCGCGCGGCTTCTCCAGCGCCGCGCGCGCCGAGAATCGCCAGGCCTTCGTCGCCTCGTGCATCGACGCCTACATCCGCGGCAACCTGCCGGTCACCGACGGCGCCGGCGGCACCGCGGCCGCGGCCGGCGTGTTCGACGGCATCGACATCGACTGGGAGTATCCGGTGGCCTGCGGCATCGCCTGCGGCAGCGCCGAGGACCGGCAGAACTTCACCGCGCTGCTGGCCGAATTCCGCCGCCAGCTCGACCAGGTGCGGCCGGGGCTGTTGCTGACCGTGGCGGTCGGCGCCGGCATCGACAAGATCCGCGTCACCGACCCGAACCTGTACGCGCCGTACCTGGACTACCTCAACGTGATGACCTACGACTTCCATGGCGCCTGGGATCCGCAGACCAATCACCACTCGGCGTTGTTCGAGTCGCCGGCCGATCCGTCCAGCGGCGACCAGCGCTACTACAACAGCAACGACGCCATACAGGCCTTCCTCGACCGCGGCGTGCCCGCCGCCAAGCTCAACCTCGGCATCGGCTTCTACGGGCGCGGCTGGACCAACGTGCCCAACGTCAACCACGGCCTGTACCAGAGCGGCAGCGCCGCGCCGGGCACCTACGAGGCGGGAATCGAGGACTACAAGGTGCTGCGCGGCCGCGCCGGCGCCAACTACGTCGACGCGCAGGCGCATGCGCACTGGAAGTACGACGGCAGCACCTTCTGGAGCTACGACGATCCGGCACTGGTCACCGAGAAGATGAATTACATCAAGACCCAGGGCCTGGGCGGCGCGTTCTTCTGGGAGTTCAGCGGCGACTACCAGGGCGAATTGCTGAAGACCATGGGCCAGGGGCTGCAATGAGCTGAGGCGACGGCCGCAGCGCATGGCTTGCCCGCATCGGCATCGGCGTTGCTGGCAATGCCGGCACCGCGACGGCTGGCCGTCGGTACCGAATCGCGACGCCCGCAACGGCTGCGGGCGTCGCGTGCGTCGCTCAGCGCACCGCGATCCGCAGCACGTCGTCGAGCAAGGCCGCCGCGGTGACGTCGGCACCGGCGCCCGGCCCCTGGATCAGCAGCGGCTGCTGCAGATAGCGGTCGCTGTGGATGGCGACGCGGTTGTCGGTGCCGGCACCGCTGGCCAGCGGATGCGTCGACGGCAGCGCGCGCAGGCCCACCGAGGCGCCATGCGCATCGAAGCGGCCGACGAAGCGCAGGCAGGCACCTTCGGCCTGCGCCTGCGCCAGGCGCGCCGCCAGCGGCGCGTCCAGTTGCGCCAATGCGGCATCCAGCTGCGCCAGCGGCACCGCGGCCAGCGCGGCCGGCACCAGCGACTCCACCTGCACCTGCTCGGCGCGCAACGGCAGGCCGGCGGCACGGGCCAGGATCAGCAGCTTGCGCCGCACGTCCTCGCCGGACAGGTCCTCGCGCGGATCGGGTTCGGTGTAGCCGGCGGCCGCGGCCTCGCGCACGCAGTCGGAGAAGGCGCGGCGGCCGTCGTAGCGATGC
This sequence comes from Xanthomonas sp. F4, assembly GCF_011761895.1. NCBI lineage: Bacteria > Pseudomonadati > Pseudomonadota > Gammaproteobacteria > Lysobacterales > Lysobacteraceae > Xanthomonas > Xanthomonas sp. F4. Next base: position 40,057 of record NZ_JAASQX010000006.1, read on the forward strand.
AGCAGCCAGGCCAGCGAGCCGGACAGCACGCCTTCCACCGCGTGGATATGGTCGCCGCCGGCGACCAGCGCCCGCAGGCTGCTCAGCAACGGCAGCCCGGCGCCGACCGTGGCGCTGTCGCCGTAGTGGGTATTGGCGGCATGCCGCGCGGCATGGATCTGTTCGGCCCGCGCCAGCGCGGCGCCCTGGCCGAGCTTGTTGGCGGTGACCACGTGCACGCCACGCCGCAGCCACTCGGCATGGCGCTGCGCCACCGCCTCACTGGCGGTGGCATCGACCACGATGTCGCCCCTGCCCAGGTCGTCCGGCAGCGTCACCGCCTGCGTGCCGCGCGCGGCGGCATTGGCCGCGGCCAGCGCCTGCGCCGGCGTCAGCGCGCAATCGGCGACGGTGCGCGAATTGGCCAGCCAGGCGAAGGTCGGCAGGCCGGGCCGGCGCTGCTGCAGCGCCTGGTAGCGCGCGACGAAGGCGCGGCCCACGGTGCCGGTACCGAGCAGACCCAGCCGCGGAACTGCCACGGTGGGCGTGGTGCGCAGCGGCGTCGACGGTGCATCGGCCAGGCCGCTGCTCACGCGTCCACCCGTTTGCGTGCCAGCGCCTCGCCGGCGTGCTGCGCGCGCTGCAGGCCGGCCTGCAGGTCGGCGACCAGGTCCGCGCTGGATTCGATGCCCACCGACAAGCGCAGCAGGCCGTCGGAAATCCCGGCCTTGGCGCGCGCCTCGGCGGTCATCGCCGCATGCGTCATGGTCGCCGGATGCGCGATCAGGCTCTCCACGCCGCCCAGCGATTCGGCCAGGGTGAAGTAGCGCAGGCCGTCGACGAACGCGCGCACCTCGGCCTCGCCGCCGGCCAGTTCGAAACTGATCATCGCGCCGAAGCCGCGCTGCTGCCGCGCCGCCACCGCGTGGCCCGGATGCGAGGCCAGGCCGGGGTAGTACACCTGACGCACCGCGGCGTGCGTGGTCAGCAGTTCCACCACCGCCTGTGCGTTTTCCTGGTGCGCACGCAGGCGCGCATCCAGCGTGCGCAGGCCGCGCAGGGTCAGGAACGCATCGAACGGCGAGCCGGTCAGGCCCAGCGCATTGGCCCACCACACCAGTTGCTGGTGCAGTTCGGCATCGGCGGCGATCACCGCACCGCCGACCACGTCGCTGTGGCCGTTGACGTATTTGGTAGTGGAGTGGATCACCAGGTCGGCGCCGAAGGCGATCGGGGTCTGCAGCGCCGGCGACAGGAAGGTGTTGTCGACCACCGCCAGCGCGCCGGCCTTGTGCGCGGCGTCGATGACGAAGCGCAGGTCGGTGATGCGCAGCAGCGGGTTGGACGGGGTCTCGATCAGCACCAGCCGGGGCGCCTGCGCCAGCGCATCGGCCAGCGAGCGCGGATCGGTCAGGTCGGCGGTGATCAATTCGAAATGGCCCTTCTTGGCCAGCGCGTTGAACAGCCGCCAGCTGCCGCCGTACGCATCGTGCGGCACCACCAGCTTGTCGCCGGGCTGCAGCAGCGCGTTGAGCACCAGGTTGATCGCGCCCATGCCGGTGGCGGTGATCACGCCGCCGGCGCCGCCTTCCAGCTCCGCCAGCGCTTCGCCGAGCAGGTCGCGGGTGGGGTTGCCGCTGCGGGTGTAGTCGTACTGGCGCTTGTTGCCGAAGCCGTCGAAGCTGAAGTTCGACGACAGCACGATCGGCGGGGTCACCGCGCCATAGGCGGTATCGCGGTCGATGCCGGCGCGGACAGCGGCGGTGGCGGCACTACAGGGCAGATCGGTGTCGTGGGCAGTGCTCATGCGGCAACTCCGGTGGGGCGTAGGGCGGTGGCGAGAATCGCGTCGATGCGATCGGTTTCTTTCAGGAAGGCATCGTGGCCGTAGGGCGAGCGCAGCACGCGCAGGCTGCCGCGCGGGCCGAGCCCTTCGACCAGGGTGACCAGGTCCGACAGCGGCACCAGGCGGTCGCCTTCGACCGCCACCACCACCGTGGGCACGGCGACGGCGGCCGGCTCGATGCGGTGCAGGTCGATGGATTCGGACAGGCGCAGGTAAGCGTTGACCTGGGTGCGCGCCACGTACTGCGCGCCGGCGGCGTCCAGGTAGTCTTCGGCGGCGACGCGGACGCGCCCGTTGATCACTTCCGGCGCCGCGTCGAAGCGCTCACCGAATTCCTCGGGGGTGCGATAGCTGAGCATCGCGAACTGCCGCGCCAGCGACAGCCCGTGGCTCTCGGCGCACTGCAGCTGGCCCAGCGCCACCGCACGGCGCTGCAGCGCGCGCCAGGCCGCCGCATATGGATGCGCGCGATGCGCGCCGCTGACCGCAATGAGCTTCTGCAGGCGCTGCGGATGCCGCACCGCCAGTTGCAGGCCGACCAGCGCGCCGTAGGAGTAGCCGACGAAGCCGTGCAATTGCGCGATGTCCAGCGTGTCCAGCAGCGCGGCGATGGCATCGGCCTGGTCGGCGCTGTCGATCGGCGCGTCCAGGCTGCCGTCGGCGCCGACGAAATCGAACGCCAGCAGCCGCCGCTGGGTGGGATCCAGCGCCCGCCCCGGCCCGACCAGGCCTTCGGCCCAGCCCTTCTCGGAAAAGCTGGCGTTGGCGGCGAGGTGGCGGTGCGCGGAGATGCCGCCGGCGACGAACACCACCGGCGCGTCCACCGGACCGCTCAGCTCGTAGCGCAGGCGCAGCAGTTGCACGCCGGCATGGCGCAGCGGCAGCGCGACCGCGATCTCGCCACGCATCGCGTGCACGCCGTCGGCCGGCGCGGCAATGCGGTCGTTGGACGGAATGGCGGAGGTGGGGCGATCAGGTGAGTTCACGAGGCGCATGGCGGTATCCGGAGAGGAACGGCCATCGAGCTTCGCGGAGCTCGCGTTCGCCATGCAGAGGGCATGGATCGAACCATCTTTCGGCGGACGCGGTGGTCCCCGCAGGATTTGGCACCTACACGGTCGCTTGCGCGTCCGCTGGCTGCCCCGGCATCAAAGGGCCTGTCCCTCCGCCGGTCTCGATGGTGGAGCCACGATGCCAGCGATTTTCGGCCATGTCAATCTCTTTATTCGGATGAAGCGATATGATTTTTCGATCCTTGGCCTCGGCCATACTGCGCTTCCCCCATCACGCCTCTTCTCCGTGCGCCGACGCCGTCCCCGCCGCTGGCTTGCCGTGGCCCTGTCGCTGGCAGCGGCGACCGCTGCGTCCGCGCAGCCGCTGCTGCGCTGGAAGGCGCCGCGGCCGGTGGCGCAAGCGGCACCCGCATGGCTGGAGGTGACCGCCCGCGACAGCGGCCTGCGCGAGGTCGCGCTGGGCAATCCGCTCGGCGGCCCGGTGCAGATCCGCCTGCTGGGCGACAGCGCCGGCTTCACCGCCGTGCCCGCGCTGCCGCTGACCGTGGAGTTGGCCGCCGGCGAACGCCGCGTGGTCGCGCGCCTGTATCCGCCCGGCGACCTGGCCGAGACCGGTGGCGATGGTGCCCGACTGCGCATCGAAGCGGTGCCCGGGTCGCCGCGCGCCCATGCCGACGCGGTGCTGTATGCCCTGCCCTTCGTCGATCGCCCGGTGCGCATCGACCAGGGCTTCGGCGGCGCCTTCAGCCATCGCGATCCGGCCAACGCCTATGCGCTGGATTTCGCCCTGGCCGAAGGCACGCCGGTGCTGGCCGCACGCGAGGGCGTGGTGATGGAGGTACGCGACGACTTCCGCGAGTCCGGCACCGACCCGCGCCTGGGCCAGGCCGCCAACCTGGTGCGGGTGCTGCACGCCGACGGCAGCATGGCGATCTACGCGCACCTGGCCGCCGGCGGCGTGCAGGTACGGGTCGGCCAGGCGGTGCGGCGCGGCGAACGCCTCGGCCTGTCCGGCAACACCGGCCTCAGCAGCGGCCCGCACCTGCATTTCGCACTCCAGCTCAACCGCGGCCTGCGCCTGGAATCGGCGCCGTTCCGGATGGCCGGCCCGCTGGGCGAGCTGCGCTTCGCCCATCCCGATCCGCTCTGAGCACGTCCCTACTCGCCGAGTTCGCTCACCGCGCATCGCCAGTCCAGCAAGCGCCCGCATCCCTGGCTGCCGAACTGAACGGGCCTTGCGGGAAGCCCGCTATAATCGGCGGCTTCCTCCTTTGCCGATGACGCCCTTTGCGGGCGTGCCGCCCATGTCCGAAGTCGCCACCGAAGCTGCGCGCCGCCGCACCTTCGCCATCATTTCCCACCCCGACGCCGGCAAGACCACGCTGACCGAAAAGCTGCTGCTGTTCGGTGGGGCGATCCAGATGGCCGGCTCGGTGAAGGGCCGCAAGGCCGCGCGCCACGCCACCTCGGACTGGATGGCGCTGGAAAAGGAGCGCGGCATCTCGGTGACCTCGTCGGTGATGCAGTTCCCGTACGAAGGCAAGATCATCAATCTGCTCGACACCCCCGGCCACGCCGACTTCGGCGAGGACACCTACCGCGTGCTCACCGCGGTGGACTCGGCACTGATGGTGATCGACGTGGCCAAGGGCGTGGAAGAGCGCACCATCAAGCTGATGGAGGTGTGCCGGCTGCGCGACACGCCGATCATGACCTTCATCAACAAGCTCGACCGCGAGGGCAAGGACCCGATCGACCTGCTCGACGAGGTGGAGACGGTGCTGGGCATCGAATGCGCGCCGGTGACCTGGCCGATCGGCATGGGCCAGCGCCTCAAGGGCGTGGTGCACCTGGTCACCGGCGAGGTGCACCTGTACGAGCCCGGCCGCAACTTCACCCGCCAGGATTCGACCATCTTCCCGTCGCTGGACGCACCCGGCCTGGCCGAAAAGATCGGCGCGCAGATGCTGGCCGACCTGCGCGACGAACTGGAACTGGTGCAGGGCGCCAGCCACGCCTTCGACCTCGACGCCTACCGCGCCGGCAAGCAGACCCCGGTGTTCTTCGGCTCCGGCGTGAACAACTTCGGCGTGCAGCCGCTGCTGGACTTCTTCGCCGAGCACGCGCCGCCGCCGCAGGCGCGCGCCACCACCGGCCGCCAGGTGCAAGCCGGCGAGGACAAATTGACCGGCTTCGTGTTCAAGATCCAGGCCAACATGGACCCGCAGCACCGCGACCGCGTCGCCTTCATGCGCATCTGCTCGGGCCGCTTCGCCGCCGGCATGAAGACCCTGCACGTGCGCACCGGCAAGGAGGTCAAGCTGGCCAACGCGCTGACCTTCATGGCCAGCGACCGCGAGATCGCCGCCGAGGCCTACCCCGGCGACGTCATCGGCATCCACAACCACGGCACCATTTCCATCGGCGACACCTTCACCGAGGGCGAGTCGCTGTCGTTCACCGGCATCCCCAACTTCGCCCCGGAACTGTTCCGCCGCGCGCGCCTGCGCGACCCGCTCAAGCTCAAGCAGCTGCAGAAAGGTCTGGCGCAGCTGTCCGAGGAAGGCGCCACCCAGTTCTTCCGTCCGTTGATGAGCAACGACTTGATCCTGGGCGCGGTCGGTACCCTGCAGTTCGACGTGGTCGCCTACCGGCTGAAGGACGAATACGGCGTGGACGCCAGCTTCGAGCCGGTCGGCGTGGTCACCGCACGCTGGGTGCACTGCGACAACCCCAAGAAGCTGGAAGAGTTCCGCGAGAAGAACGCGATGAACCTGGGCATCGATGCCGCCGGCGAACTGGTCTACCTGGCACCGACCCGGGTCAACCTGCAACTGGCGCAGGAACGCGCGCCGGACGTGCGGTTCGCCGCCACCCGCGAACACGCGTACAGCGTCGCGGTGGACTGAGCCTGCGCCGAGCGTGGGCGCGCGCCGGCTGAGCGCACGCCCAACCGGCGCCACCCGCTGGCGCCACAGCGGATGCGAACCGCTCGCAATTGCGGTACCTTGCGGTCCCATGGATGCAGACCGTTCGCCCGCCTACTCGAACGCCGACGCGCCGCCTTCCACCGACTGGCGCGACGAACTGGCCAGCGCGCTGACCCACGGCCTCGGCGCGATCGCCGCACTGGCCGGCAGCTCGGTGCTGATCACCCTCGCCGCGATCTACGGCGATGGCTGGCAGCTGGCCGGCGCGATCGTGTTCGGGGTCGCTTTGCTGTTGCTGTACACCGCCTCCACGCTGTACCACGCCATCCCGCATCCGGGCGCCAAAGCGCGGCTGCAGGTACTGGACCATTGCGCGATCTACGTGCTGATCGCCGGCACCTACACCCCGTTCACCCTGATCGGCCTGCGCGGCCCCTGGGGCTGGGGCCTGTTCGCCGCGATCTGGACCATCGCCGTGGCCGGGGTGGTGTTCAAGCTCTTCTTTACCGGCCGCTTCCGCCTGCTGTCGACCATCCTCTACCTCGCCATGGGTTGGCTGATCGTCGTGGCGATCGAGCCACTGCTGCGCTCGGTCGATGTTCCCACCCTGTGCTGGCTACTGGCTGGCGGCCTGTTCTACACCCTGGGCACCTACTTCTACCAGCGCGATACCGTGCGCTACTTCCATGCCATCTGGCATCTGTTCGTGCTCGCCGGCAGCGTCTGCCACTTCGTGGCGGTGACCAGCCAGGTGCTTTGAGGCGGCCGCTCGCTTTCGCGCCCCGTGCACGGCCGCTGCCTAGGATGGCCGCATGGCTCTCGACCCTGCTTCCGCATCCCGCTCCTGGCCCTGGCGGCGCAACGATGGCCGCCTGCGGCGCTGGCCGTTCGTGCTCGGCGCGCTGGTGCTGCTCCTGCTCGTCATCATCCTGATCTTCGACTGGAACTGGTTCAAGGCGCCGGTGGAACGTGCGGTACAGGCGCGCACCGGCCGCGCCTTCCATATCGACGGCAACCTGGACGTGGATCTTGGCCGCATCATCACCGTGCGCGGCGATCGCCTGCGCTTCGCCAACGCCGACTGGTCGAAGCAGCCGCAGATGGCCAGCGCCGACCGCGCCGAACTGGATATCGCGCTGTGGCCGCTGCTGCGCGGCCGCGTGCGCATCCCCGAGATCCGCCTGACCAAACCCGACCTGCTGCTGGAGACCGGGCCGGCCGGGCAGCCCGGCAACTGGGCGTTCGACCAGTCCGACGACGGCGGCAGGCCAGTGGTCCTGGGCGCCTTGCTGGTACAGCAGGGACATCTTCGTTTCCAGGACCCGGCCGGGCGCACCGAGATCGACATCGCCGTCGACAGCCAGGTCGGGCAGCGCCGCCGTGGCGATGCGGCGCCGCCGATCACGGTCAGCGGCGACGGTCGCTGGCGTGGCAATCCCTTCACCCTGAAGGGCAGTACCGCCTCACCGTTGGAACTGAGCGAGAGCGATCATCCGTTCCGCGTCGATCTGCGCGGCAGCGCCGGCAGCACGCGTGCGCACATGCGCGGCACCCTGACCAACCCGTTCCAGTTGCGCGTCTTCGACCTGCAACTGCAACTGGCCGGCACCGACATGGCCCACCTGTATCCGCTGCTGGGCATCGCCATCCCTTCCACCCCTCCCTACCAGTTGGACGGACGTCTGCAGCGCGACGGCGATCGCTGGCGCTACCAGGACTTCCGTGGCCGTGCGGGTGACAGCGACCTGGCCGGCACCGTGCAGATCGACACCGCCGGGCAGCGCCCGTTCCTGCGCGCCGACCTGCGCTCGCAACGCCTGGATTTCGACGATCTGGCCGGCTTCGTCGGCGCGCCGCCGCGCACCGGCGCCGGCGAGACCGCCAATGCCGAGCAGAAGGCGCAGGCAGCCAAGCTCGCCGCTACCGACAAGGTGCTGCCGTCCACCCCGTATGACCTCGGCAAGCTGCGCGCGATGGATGCCGACGTGCGCTGGAAGGCGCAGCGCATCAACGCGCCGTCGCTGCCGCTGGAGGACATGGACGCGCACCTGAAGCTCGACGACGGCGTCCTGCTGCTGCAACCGCTGAACTTCGGCGTGGCCGGCGGCGACATCCGCTCGGACATCCGCATGGATGCGCGCAAGCCCACCCTGTTCACCCGCGCGCAGCTGTCGATCCGCGGCATCCAGCTGGGCAAGTTGTTCCCCGACGGCAAGCTGGCCAAGGAGGCCGCCGGCGCGATCGGCGGCGAGGTCGCGCTGGCCGGCAGCGGCAACTCGATCGCACAGATGCTGGGCAGCGCCGACGGCAGCGTCGCCGTCGGCATGGGCAAAGGCCGCATCAGCAACCTGGTGATGGAACTGGCCGGCCTGGATATCGCCGAGTCGCTGAAGTACCTGGTGACCAAGGACCGCGAGATCCCGGTGCGCTGCGCGTTCGGCGACTTCGGCGTGCAGCACGGGGTGATGACCTCGCGCGCGCTGGCCTTCGACAGCACCGACACCTTGCTGGTCGGCAGCGGCACCATCGACCTGGGCCAGGAGCGCCTGGACCTGCTGCTGAAGGCGCAGCCGAAGGACCACAGCATCCTCGCCCTGCGTTCGCCGCTGCGCGTCGGCGGCACCTTCAAGGACCCGAGCTTCCGCCCCGACTTCAAGGCCCTGGGCGTGCGCGGCGCGATCGCCGTGGCCCTGGGCAGCATCGCCCCGCCGGCCGCCCTGCTCGCGACCATCGAGACCGGGCCGGGCAAGGATATTCAGTGCGGGCGGTGAAGCCGAGAGTGGGGAATCGGGAATAGGGAATCGCAAGATCAAGAGCGCATCCCGAGAGCCGATTTTGTCAGGCGACCAATGCCTCGAGATGGCTGCAGGGCGGCCGTGCTTTTGATCTCCTATTCCCGATTCCCCACTCCCGATTCCCAGCCCCTCAACTCCTGATGTACTCCTGCAACTGATCCAGCTCCGCGCGCTGCTCCTCGATCACCGCCTTGACCAGGTCGCCGATCGAGATCACGCCGATCACGGTGCCGGCGTCCACCACCGGCAGATGGCGGATGCGTTGCCCGGTCATCAGTTCCATGCACTGCTGCACGCTCTGCGACGGGTCCACGGTATGCACCCGGCTGCTCATGATGTCGCGCACCGGCGTGGTCGCCGAGGAGCGGTCCTGCAGGACCACCTTGCGTGCGTAATCGCGCTCGGACAGGATGCCGGACAGCTGTCCGTCCTGCATCACCAGCACCGCGCCGATGCCCTTGGCGGCCATCAGCCGCAGCGCCTCGATCACCGCCGTGTCCGGCGCGACCGCGTGGATCTCATTGCCCTTTTCGCTCAAGACCTGCCGTACCGTCCGCATCGCTGCCTCCCGGTTCGCTGGATCGCCCGGCCGAGCATACTCCTTCGCCCGGTGCATGCCAGGTCTCCACCAGATACAGCGGACGTTGTTTGGATTCCTCGTACAGCCGGCCCAGGTATTCGCCGATCAGGCCCAGCGCGATCAGTTGCACGCCGCCCAGGAACAGGATGACCGCCATCATCGTCGGCCAGCCCGCCACGGGGTCGCCCCACAGCGCCGCCTTGACCACCACCCAGATCGCGAACAGGAAGGCGCCGACCGCCGTCGCCAGCCCCAGGTAAGTGGCCACCCGCAGCGGCGCAGTGGAGAAGCCGGTGATGCCGTCCAGGGCGAAGTTCCACAGCCGCCACAGGCTGAACTTGCTGCGCCCGGCCAGCCGCGGCGCGCGTTTGTACGGTACCGCCAGACGGCGGAAGCCGATCCAGCCGAACAATCCCTTCATGAAGCGATGGCGCTCGCGCAACTGCCGCAGTGCGGCCAGCGCGCGCGGCGACAGCAGGCGGAAATCGCCGGTATCGGCGGGGATCGGTGTCTTCGACAGCCGCCCGATCACCCGGTAGAACAGCGCTGCGGTGCCGCGCTTGAGCCAGCCCTCGCCTTCGCGCACCAGGCGCGTGCCGTAGATGTCGTCGTAGCCGTCGCGCCAGTGCGCCACGAACTGCCCGATCAGTTCCGGCGGATCCTGGCCATCGGCATCCAGCAGCATCGCCGCGCCGCGATCGACGCAGTCCAGCCCCGCGGTCAGCGCCAGTTCCTTGCCGAAATTGCGCGACAGGCGCAACGCCCCGACCCGCGGATCGGACGCGGCCAGCGCCTGGATCGTCTCCCAGGTGGCATCGCGGCTGCCGTCGTCCACGTACAGCACGCGCCCCTCCAGCCCCGGCACGTCATCGAGCGCGGCGAGGATGCGCGGGTGCAACAGCGGCAGGGTCTGCGCCTCGTTGAACGCAGTGACGACGACGGTGAGGCGTTCGGATTCCATCGGCGGATGGTACGGAGCCGCCTGCGCGTTCACCAGCGGCGGGCGCCGTACCCGACAAGATCCAGAGTCCACTCCCCTCTCACGTCAGGAGTAAGGTGCCCCGAAGGGGCGGACGAGAGTTCGCCTGCCGGTCAACCTCAATGCCCGCGTGCGGGCCGCACCCTCACCCCAACCCCTCTCCCCATGGTAGAGGGGCTGAGTCCGGACACCTCAATCTACAGCGCAAGATCCCGCGCCTCCCTTCTCCCACCGGGAGAAGGTGCCCAACAGGGGCGGATGAGGGTCGCCTGCCGCCGAACCTCAATGCCCACGTGCGGCCGTACCCTCACCCCAACCCCTCTCCCGGTGGGAGAGGGGCTGAGTCAGGACACCTCAACCTACAGCGCAAGATCCAGCGCCTCCCCTTCTCCCTCCAGGAGAAGGTGCCCCGAAGGGGCGAATGAGGGTGCGTCTGCCGCCGGACCCACGCGCGCGCTGCCGCACCCTTACCCCACCGCCTCTCCGGAGGGGAGAGGGCTCCTAGCCTACGGGGCCTGCAGGTACGCCGGCCCGCCCAGTTGCCGGGTCTGGCGCTGGATCCAGTTGGCGCGGCCCTGCACGTAGGGGCCGGGACGGGTGGCGTCATAGCGTTGCGGCGCCGGCAGCACCGCCGCCAGCAGCGCGCTCTGCGCCGGCGTCAGTTGCGCTGCGTCCTTGTTCCAGAAACTGCGCGCGGCCGCCTGCGCGCCGTACACGCCGTCGCCGAACTCGGCGACGTTGGCGTACACCTCGAGAATGCGCTGCTTCGACCACAGCGCCTCGATCAGCACCGTGTACCAGGCCTCCAACCCCTTGCGCAGCCAACTGCGGCCCTGCCACAGGAACACGTTCTTGGCGACCTGCTGGCTGATCGTGCTGGCGCCGCGCAGGCGCCCGCCGCGCGCGTTGTGGTCGCGCGCCTTCTCGATCGCGTCCAGGTCGAAGCCGTGGTGGCTGGGGAAGCGCTGGTCCTCCGCGGCGACCAGCGAGATCGGCAGGCTCGGCGCGATCTGCGCGGTGTCGCGCCAGTCGTAGGCGATGCGATACGACCAGTCGCCACTTGCCCAGGCGCCGAGCTGGCGCTCCAGCATCATCGCCGAGAACGGCGGATCGATGAAGCGCAGCAGCAGCACCTGCGACACGCTCGCCAGCACGAAGATCAGCGGCGCCAGCAGCACCCAGCGGCGCCAGCGCCTGGTGCGCGGACGCGCCGGCGCAGCGCCACTTGCATCGCGGCGCGCCGCCCCCATTCCTATGCTCTCTTCGATCTGGTCCACCGTGACGATCCACTCTCGTGCGGTCGCCATCTTCCCATGCGCAGCGAGGCCGCAATGCATTCTTCCGACGATCGTCTGACCCGCTTCCTGCTGCCCGGCGCCGGCGTGCGCGGCGTGCACGTGCGTCTGCACGACACCTGGCGCGAGATCCTGGCGCCGGCCAGCTACCCCGCCGCGGCCACCGAGCTGCTGGGCGAGGCCTGCGTCGCCGCGGCCCTGTTCACCGGCCATACCAAGGTCGACGGGCGCCTGTCAGTGCAACTGCGCAGCCAGGGCGCGCTGCGTACCCTGTTCGCCGAGTGCACCGCGGCCGGCACGTTGCGTGGCATCGTCCAGCTGAGCGAAGGCCAGGACGCCCCGCGCGACCTGCGTGCGCTCGGCGACGACGCCCTGCTGGCGATCACCATCGAGAACCCCGGCCTGGACCCGCGCGAACCGCAGCGCTACCAGAGCCTGGTGGCGATGTCCTCGGCCGAGCTGGACGAAGCCTTCGAGGACTACTTCCGCCAGTCCGAGCAGTTGCCGACGCGACTGATCCTGGCCGCCGACGGCACCCACGCCGCCGGCCTGCTGCTGCAGAAGCTGCCCGGCGACGCCGGCGACGAGGACGGCTGGAACCGCGCCGGCGCGCTGTTCGAGACCGTCGGCGAGGCCGAACTGCTGGCGACGCCGGCCGAGACCCTGCTGCACCGGCTGTTCCACGAGGAGACCCCGGACCTGCTGGGCGATCGCCCGCTGCGCTTCGGCTGTTCTTGCTCGCGCGAGCGGGTCGCGGCGATGCTGCGCTCGCTGGGCGAGGAGGAAGCCCGGGCGGCGGCCGAGGCAACCGGCCAAGTTGAGATCCGCTGCGAATTCTGCGGCCGTCACTATGACTTCCCCTTGACGGAATTCGGAGTATTGTTTGCCGTAACGCAAGCTGAACCGACGTCCTCGGAGCGCTTGCACTAGCGGGAATACGCGTCGCGACCGGGGAGTCCGACTTGTTAAAGAAACATAAACCCACTAGCATCAACCACCCTGTCCGGCGGGAACTTTCGTGCCCGCCCCAAGTCTCAGACTGCTGATGCGACCCTTCCTGCGCCTACCGCTCGCCCTGCTGATCGCCCTTGCGGCGAGCACGGGCGTGCATGCGCAGAACAAGCCCGCTAACGGCCAGGACCGCACCGTGCTGCCGGTCTGGAACAAGGGCAGCGGCAAGGTCGAGGCACTGCTGTACCTGGAGCCCACCGGCGAGCAGGCGGTCGGCGCACGCTGGCATTTCGGTCGCAACTCCCTGGATGCCGCGTTCGGCCTGTCCTCGGGCGACTCGCTGGGCCTGCTGTGCAACAGCGCCAGCGGCAGCAGCATCAGCGGCCTGGCCAGCCACTGCATGCTGGCCAGCCTGGGCGACGACGACGGCACCAACGGCCACCATGTCGCCGCCACCACCACCTTCAACCGCCCCGGCGGGCGCCTGTCACTGTCGGCCGGTACCGGCCGCGAGAATCTTCCCGCCTGGCTGGCTGGCGCCAACAAGACGCCGTCGATGCGGATGGAGCAGAACGACCTGACCGTCTTCGCGCAGCAGAACATCGGCCGCGAGGGCTTCGTTTCGATCGGCGGCACCTACGCCAAGGCGCGCCTGGTGCCGATCGCCGACGCCACCCCGGCCATGCTCGACCGCTGGGACAGCAAGAGCCTGAGCATCGGCGGCGGCTACGGCTCCTTCAGCGCCAACGTCATCGGCCGCGTCGTCGATGCCCCCGGCCAGCCCGGCAAGTGGACCGGCCTCGGCGTGGGCCTGACCTGGCGCACTCCGTGGAGCGGCCAGCTCACCGTCGGCGCCGAGAACGTCATCACCCGCGGCAAGAACCCGTTCTCGCCGAACAACATCAGCACCGAAGAGGGGACCATCCCCTACGTGCGCTACGAGCAGGATCTGTAGCCACCCACTTGCGGCACGCGCCGCCCCCATCACAATGAATTTTGTGATGGATGCGTGATTTTTACTTGAATTCACGTCAAAACATCGCTTTGTTAACGGGACTTTAATTCTTCCTCCGGCCGGGATACCATCCAGGCACCCTGAAGGGACTTGGAATCGCATTTTCGATTCCGCCCACAGGCAAACCTTGGGCTTTACCCAATCTTTCGGAGAGAGAGCTAATGAATTGCAAGACCAACACACTGCGTGATGCAGTCGTGCTCGCGCTGGTCGTGGGCGCCGGTGGCACCGCGGGCGCAGCCGTCGCTCAGGACGCAAGCGGCAGCGCCACCAACCTGGATCGCATCGAAGTCACCGGTTCGCGCATCCGTTCGGTGGACGTCGAGACCGCCCAGCCGGTCTTCACCGTCTCCTCTGAGGAGATCAAGAAGTCCGGCCTGGTGAGCGTCGGCGACATCCTGCAGAACCTCACTGTCTCCGGCACCCAGACGTTCAGCAAGGCAGCGGTGCTGACCTCGAACGCGGAACAGGGTGGCCAGTACGTCAACCTGTACAACCTGGGCGAGCAGCGCACCCTGGTGCTGGTGAACGGCAAGCGTTGGACCTCCAGCCTGGCCGGCTACACCGACCTGTCGACCATCCCGAGCGCCCTGATCGATCGCATCGAAGTGCTGAAGGACGGCGCCTCGGCGATCTACGGCTCCGACGCCGTTGCCGGCGTGGTCAACATCATCCTGCGCAAGAATTTCGAAGGTGCCGAAGCCTCGGCGCTGTTCGGCCAGAACGGCCGCGGCGACGGCCAGAAGCAGTCCTACTCGATCACCCTGGGCGCCAGCGGCGACCACTCCTCGCTCATCTTCGGCGCCAGCTACACCAAGGAAGATCCGGTGTTCGCCAAGGATCGCGACCTGACCCGCACCACCTTTGGGCCGAACCACCCGCTGGACGGCCTGAGCGCCACCGGTCCGTGGGGCCGCTTCAACTCCAACGGCAACACCTACGTCCTGAACCACACCGGTTCGTGGGACGGCAACGGCGTCGGCGCCGATTCGCGCAACCTCGCCAACTACCACAATGGCCTGACCACCGACGATCGCTTCAACGTCACCCAGCAGATGATGCTGGCGCAGGGCAATGAGACGAAGTCGGTCTTCACCTCCGGCAGCTTCGATATCAACGAGAACATCACCTTCAAGTCGACGGCGATGTACTCCGAGCGCGATTCCACGCGCCAGGTCGGCGGCTATCCGCTGAGCGCGACCTCGCAGCGCACGTTCCCGGTCTCCATCAGCGGCCAGAGCTACTACAACCCGGTCGGCCAGGACATCACCTCGTGGTTCCGTCGTATCACGGAAATCCCGCGCGTGTCGGAAAACAACGTCAAGAGCTTCCACTTCGACGCCGCCCTGGAAGGCGCGTTCGATGTCGGCACCCATGGCTGGAACTGGGACGTCGGCATGAACTACAACAAGTACGACGTCACCCAGATCAGCACCGGCAACATCAACCTGCTGGCGCTGCAGAAGGCCCTGGGACCTTCGTTCCTGAACGCCCAGGGCGTGGTCCAGTGCGGTACCGCGGCGAACCCGATCGCGCTGGGCACCAACCTGGCTGCCGGGCAGTGCACGCCGTTCAACATCCTCGGCGGCCCGTCCGCGTCCACCGCCGACGCGTTGAAGTACGTCAGCACCCTCGGCCAGGCCACCCAGCAGAGCGTGAGCAAGCAGTACTTCGCCAACATCACCGGCGGCCTGTTCGACATGCCGGGTTCGGCAGGCGAATTCGCGTTCGCGGCAGGTGTCGAGCACCGCGAAGTCAGCGGCTACGACTACCCGGATCAGCTCTCCAGCGCCGGTTACACCACCGACCTGGCCGCCGCGCCGACCACGGGCAAGTACAAGACCAACGAAGCCTACCTGGAATTGATGATTCCGGTCCTGAAGGACGTGCCGTTCGCCAAGGAACTCTCGTTCGACGTGGCGAGCCGCTACTCGGACTACGACCGGTTCGGCAACACCACCAACAGCAAGTTCAGCCTGACCTGGAAGCCGGTTGAGGATCTGCTGGTGCGTGGCACGTACGGCAAGGGCTTCCGCGCCCCGACCCTGGACGACACCTTCGGCGGCGGCTCGCAGTCCTTCGATCCGTTCACCGACCCGTGCGATGCGCGCTTCGGCCAGCTGTCCACGCCCGCCGTGGCAGCGCGCTGCGCGTCGGAAGGCCTCTCGACGAACTTCCGCCAGACCGACAACGCCGGCCAGCCGGTCAGCGCCCGCGAAACGCAGAGCAACACCGCGTTCCAGGCGGGTGTGGGCAACGCCACGCTGCAGCCTGAGTACAGCAAGACCCGCACGGTCGGCCTGGTCTTCAGCCCGCACTGGGTGCAGGGCCTGGACTTCTCGCTCGACTGGTACAAGATCAGCATCTCCAACGTGATCACCGCGGTCAGCGCGACCTATGTGCTGAACCAGTGCTACAACGGCGTCACCTCGTTCTGTAACTACACCCGCGATGCGGCCACCGGCCAGGTGGTCAGCCTGAGCCGCGGCAACACCAATCTGGGTGCGCTGGAAACCGAAGGCTACAACTTCGTCGCGAACTATCGCCTGCCGGAATTCGCGGTCGGCCAGTTCTCGCTGCGACTGGATAGCAACTACCTGGTTGCGTTCCGGCAGCAGAGCGACAATGGCAGCCCCTGGAACGACTACGCGGGCTACTGGAACTACCCGCGCGTTCGGGCCACGCTCGGCGTGAACTGGGTCAAGGGCGACCTGTCGGCCAGCTGGAACCTGCGCTACTACGGCGGTTACCGCGATTTCTGCCAGTACGCCGAAGAGTGCAACGATCCGAACTACCAGACGCCCAACGCTGGTTGGGGCGGTGGCGTGGGCGCCAACAAGAAGGGAGCCATCACCTATCAGGACGTCTCGATGACCTGGTCGGCCCCCTGGAACGGCGCGGTCACCGTGGGTGCTCGCAACGTGTGGAACAAGCAGCCGCCGATCACCTACTCGCTGACCAACAACAGCTCTTCGTCCATCGATCCGATGCTGGACTACGACCGTTACCTGTTCATGCAATACACCCAGCGGTTCTGATACCGCCGGATGTTCCGGTAACAAGAACGGCCCCGAAAGGGGCCGTTTTTTTTGCGCCGGTTTTTTATGCGACCGCTTCGGTATGCGTCAGCATTCAATGCCGACGCGTCACCCCGCAGGGATCAGCCCGGAATCAAGGTCACGATGACGTGTTCGACGTAGGCCTCGAAGTCCTCGCGCGCCTGCTTGGGCTGGTGCAACTGCAGCGACAGCTGCAGGAAGCCGACGTAGGCGGCATAGGCCAGGCGTGCGCGATGCTGCGCGTCGGTCCGGCTGAGCCCGGCCTGGCGGAACGAGGCGATCAGATACTCCATGCGCCGCTGCGAGACGCGGTCGATCACCGGCCGCACTGCCGGATGGTCGAGCGCCTTCAGCAATTCGCTGTAGATGATGTGCGGCTTGACCTCGTGCGCGACCAGTTGGAACAGCGCGCGCAGCCGCGTGCGCGGATCCGGCACTTCTTCCAGGCTGCCGAACACCTGTTGCTGTTCGACCAGTTCCCAGCGCTCCAGCGCGGCCTGCAGCAATGCATCGCGCGAGGGGAAGTGCCAGTAGAAGCTGCCCTTGGTGACGCCCAGGCGCCGCGCCAGCGGTTCCACCGCCACCGCGCTCACGCCCTGTTCGGCGATCAGGTCCAGGGCGGCCTGCGCCCAGTCTTCGGCACTGAGCCGGTTGGTGCGGCCGCCGCCGGAAGCGGCGCCGTCATCGGAGGAAGGAGCGGGCGCGGTATTCATCCGTGGATTTAACCATACGGGGACGTCGGTTGCAGTATGTGGCCTCCGCACGGCCGGCGCAAATGCCCGGCAGCGTTGGTTTTTCGCACCCATACTGCATCGTATTGACATGCCCGGCAGAGCGACCATACTATCTCGTATGGTTTCCTCTTCCGCCACTGTCCCGCATGCCGTCTCGGCCGCCCTGTCCGGCGCCGGCGAGCTGGCGCTGGCCGCGACCATCACCGGTCCCGGTGAGGCCGGATCGGTGCTGTTCGCACATGGCTTCGGCCAGACCCGGCACGCCTGGTCGGCGACCGCCGCGGCGCTGCAGACGCATGGCTACCGCAGTGTCGCCTACGATGCGCGCGGCCATGGCGATTCCGCACGCAACCCGGCGGATCTGCCCTATCGCGGCGAGCAGTTCACCGACGACCTGATCGTGGTCGCCGGCGAGATGTCGCCGCCGCCGGTGCTGGTCGCCGCCTCGATGGGTGGGTTGTTCGGGCTGATCGCCGAATCGCGCTGGCCGGGTCTGTTCCGCGCGATGGTGCTGGTGGACATCACCCCGCGCTGGCAACCCGCCGGGGTCGAACGCATCCTGGCCTTCATGACCGCGCACCCGCAGGGTTTCGCCAGCCTGGACGAGGCCGGCGATGCCATCGCCGCCTATCTGCCGCAGCGCGCGCGCAAGTCGCCCGAGGCCTTGCGCAGCGTGCTGCGGCAGCACGCCGACGGCCGCTGGTACTGGCACTGGGATCCGCGCCTGGTCGAAGAACTGGCACGCGACAGCGACCAGCACCAGGGCGCGATCGCGCAGGCCGCTGCGCACGTGCGGTGCCCACTGCTGCTGATCAGCGGCGGCCGCAGCGATCTGGTCACGCCGCAGACCATCGAAGAATTCCTGTCGCTGGTGCCGCATGCGCAGCATGCGCATCTGCCCGAAGCCACGCATATGCTGGCCGGCGACGACAACGCCGCATTTACCGCCACTGTGTTGCACTATCTGGACGCCCTGCCACCGGCCTGCGCCGGCGCATCGTCCGCCGTCACCGAGTACCTCCCCGGAGCACGCCCATGAGCATCATTGCCCCCTTCCTCGTGTTGTTGCTGGCCGGCGCGTTCGCCGCCTATCACCGCATGCGGCTCGCCGTCTGGGCCGCGTTGAGCGCCACGCTGCTGGTCGCGTGCTGGCTGCTCGGCGCCAACCACGTCGCCACCATCGTCGCCGCCGTCGTACTGGCGGTGGTCGCGGTGCCACTGCTGTTGCCGTTCGTGCGCAAGCCGCTGCTCACCGCACCGATGCTCAAGGTGTTCCGCAAGGTGCTGCCGCCGCTGTCGCAGACCGAGCGCATCGCCCTGGAAACCGGCTCGGTCGGATTCGAAGGCGAACTGTTCACCGGCGATCCGGACTGGCAAAAGCTGCTGAACTATCCCAAGCCACAGCTGACCGCCGAAGAGCAGGCCTTCCTCGATGGACCGGTGGAAGAGCTGTGCCGGATGACCAACGACTGGGAAATCACCCACGTCCATGCCGACCTGCCGCCGGAGATCTGGGGCTTCATCAAGAAGAACAAGTTCTTCGGCATGATCATCCCGAAGGAATACGGTGGCCTCGGCTTCTCCGCACTGGCGCACCACAAGGTGATCCAGAAGATCGCCTCGGTCTCCAGCGTGGTCAGTTCCACCGTCGGCGTGCCCAACTCGCTGGGCCCCGGCGAACTGCTGCTGCACTACGGCTCCAAGGACCAGAAGGACTACTACCTGCCGCGTCTGGCGGTGGGACAGGAAGTGCCCTGCTTCGGCCTGACCGGTCCGTTCGCAGGCTCCGACGCCACCTCGATCCCCGACTACGGCATCGTCTGCAAGGGCGAGTGGAACGGCGCCAACGTGCTCGGCGTCAAGCTGACCTTCGACAAGCGCTACATCACCCTGGCCCCGGTGGCGACCCTGGTCGGCCTGGCGTTCCGCATGTACGACCCGGAAGGCCTGATCGGCGATACCAAGGACATCGGCATCACCCTGGCGCTGCTGCCGCGCGAGACCCCGGGGGTCGAGATCGGCCGCCGCCACTTCCCGCTGAACTCGCCGTTCCAGAACGGCCCGATCCACGGCCGCGAAGTGTTCATCCCGCTGAGCCAGCTGATCGGCGGCGTGGAGATGGTCGGCAAGGGCTGGAACATGCTCAACGAGTGCCTGGCCGTGGGCCGCTCGATCACCCTGCCCTCCACGGCCAGCGGCGGCGCCAAGTTCGGCGCGGTCGTCACCGGTGCGTATGCGCGCATCCGCAAGCAGTTCGGCCTGTCGGTCGGCCGCTTCGAAGGCGTGGAAGAGGCGCTGGCGCGGATCGGCGGCAAGGCCTATGCGATCAGCGCGCTGTCGCAGGCCACCGCTGCGGCGGTGGACCGCGGCGACGTGCCGTCGGTGCCGTCGGCGATCGCCAAGTACCACTGCACCACGATGAGCCGCGAGGTCATCAGCGACGTGATGGACGTGGTCGGCGGCAAGGGCATCATCCTGGGCCCGCGCAACTTCGCCGGCCGCAGCTGGCAGGCCGCGCCGATCGCGATCACCGTGGAAGGCGCCAACATCATGACCCGCAGCCTGCTGATCTTCGGCCAGGGCGCAATCCTGTGCCATCCGTGGGTGATGAAGGAGATGAAGGCCGCCGGCAACCCGGACCACAAGGCCGGCGTCGACGAGTTCGATCGCAACCTGTTCGGCCACATCGGCTTCGCCATCTCCAACGCGGTGCGCTCGCTGTGGTTCGGCCTGACCGCTGCGCGCATCGGCGCCGCCCCGGGCGACGCCTACACCCGCCGCTACTTCCGCAAGCTGGACCGCTACTCGGCGAACCTGGCGCTGATGGCCGACGTGTCGATGCTGATGCTCGGCGGCAAGCTGAAGTTCAAGGAGTCGCTGTCCGGACGCCTGGGCGACGTGCTGAGCCATGTCTACATGACCAGCGCCATGCTCAAGCGCTACCACGACGACGGCGCGCCGGCCACCGACCAGCCGCTGCTGGCGTGGGCCTTCCACGACAGCGTGCACAAGATCGAACTGGCGCTGTCGGCGGCACTGCGCAACTTCCCGATCCGTCCGGTCGGCTGGCTGATGTGGGCGCTGATCTTCCCGTGGGGCCGCCGCGCCGAGGCGCCGGGCGACCGCCTGGGTCACCGCGTCGCCGCGCTGCTGATGACCCCCAACGAGGCGCGCGATCGCCTGGGCCAGGGCGTGTTCCTGACCCCGTGCGAGAACAACCCCGGCGGGCGCATCGCCAGCTACCTGACCAAGGCCGTGCTGGCCGAGCCGGTGGAGCGCAAGTTCCTGAAGGCGCTCAAGAGCAAGGGCATCGAGTCGCTGGACTTCGCCTCGCAGTTGGACGAGGCGGTGCGCGAAGGCGTGCTCTCGGCCGACGAGCGCCGTCAGCTGGAGGAGCTGCGCGAGATCACCATGGACACGATCAGCGTCGACGACTTCGACACCGACGAGCTGCGCTCGGCAAGCTACTACCAGCGTGCCGCCGCCGCGGCCGACGACGGGCATTCGCGCGAAGCGGCCTGATCGTTCTGGCCATGCAACACCCACGGCGGCGGACTTCGGTCCGCCGTCGTGCGTTTGAGGGAACTGCGATGCGTCGACTGCTTTCGCTCTATCGCCGCTTGCAACGCTAACCCGGGGGATCCTGGCTGTCCTCGCGTGCGGTGTGCTTCAAGGCGTCCTACTTCGCCAGCATCGCCCCGCGCATCACCGTCCTGGAGCCGGGCCGCTGCGAGGCGCGCATCGCGCACCGGCGCCGGGTCAACAACCACATCGGCACCGTGCACGCGATCGCCCTGTGCAACCTGGCGGAGCTGGCCGGCGGACTCATGGTCGACGCCAGCCTGCTGCCCTCGATGCGCTGGACTCCCAAGGGCATGCAGGTGGAATACCGCAACAAGGCGCTGGGCCCGATGCATGCGATGGCCACGCCGGACGTGGCGATCATCGCCGCCGAGCGCGGTGACGACCTGCCGGTCAGCGTGGAGATCCGCGATCCGCGCGCGAAGGTGGTGTGCGTCGCGCGCATCGCGATGTGGGTGTCGCCACGCGCGCCGACCACGGCCTGACCGCTGCGTCGCCTGGGCGGTGTGCGGCGTGCGACCGTGCTCAGTACGCCAGCAACACCGCGGCGATCGCCAGCGCCGCCGGCAGCGCCTGCACGAACACGATGCGGCGGCTGACGCTCCAGCCGCCGTACAGGCCGGCCACGACCACGCAACCGAGGAAGAACAGCATCACGTCGACCCGCTGCGCGACCAGGCCCCAGGCCAGGCCGGCGGCGAGGAAGCCGTTGTAGAGTCCCTGGTTGGCGGCCAGCACGCGCGTGGCCTGGGCCTTCTCCGGTGAGTTGCGGAAGACCTTCATGCCCAGCGGACGCGTCCACAGGACCATCTCCAGTACCAGGATGTACAGGTGCAGCAGCGCGACCGCGCCCACCAGGATCGAAGCCAACAGGATCATCGTGCTATCCGGCACAGGAGACAGGGCGCCAGCATAGCCAGCGTGCCGATGGGCGGCCAGTCCCCACG
Organism: Xanthomonas sp. F4; assembly: GCF_011761895.1. NCBI lineage: Bacteria > Pseudomonadati > Pseudomonadota > Gammaproteobacteria > Lysobacterales > Lysobacteraceae > Xanthomonas > Xanthomonas sp. F4. The sequence continues at coordinate 61,762 of NZ_JAASQX010000006.1, forward strand.
CTGCGCCGGCTCACCGCGTCGGCGGCGTGCGTTCCGGTGGCAGCTTGGCCGCCTCGCGCAGCAGCCGCCACGCGCCCAGGGTCATGCCGGAGGCGGCCAGCAGGCCCGCGACGAACACCACCTGCGAGCCGAACCCCGACAGCAGCTTGTACAACCATGCGAAGCTGAGGTCGCTGCCACGATAGATCACCGTATCGATCGCCGCGCCAGCCTTGTAGCGCCATTCGCGGCCGACCCGGGTGTACAGGGTTTCGCGCGCCGGCTTGGCCAGGGAGAACTCGCCGGCGCGGGTCACCACCTGCACCACCGCTACCAGCATCGGCAGCGGCGACACCGCCAGCAACGAGTAGCCGAGTAGGATCGCGCAGCCGGGAATCAGCAGCGCCGGCCCGATGCCGAAGCGCGACAGCAGCGCGCGCGTGACCAGCAGCTGCAGCACCAGGGTCACCGCGTTCACCGCCAGGTCGATGTTGGCGTAGAAGGCGGTGCTGGCCGCCGCGTCGGTGTAGAGGCGGCGCACGATCGCCGCCTGTTCGTTGTACAGCAGGGTGCCCACGCCCACGCCGAACACCGACATCAGGGCGAGCCAGCGCAGCAGCGGTTCGCGCGCGATCAGCTTCAGCCCGGCCAGCACGTCGCCGCCCATCGGCACCTCGCCGCCGACCACGCCACGCTCGCGTTCGCGGGCGACCGCCCACAGCCGCAGGCGCAGCAGGCACACCACGCTGACCACCAGGAAGCCGGCCGACACCAGCATCAGGTTGGCGATGCCGATGCGTTCGACCAGGCTGCTGGCGATCACCGGCCCCAGGAACGCGCCAAGCGTGCCGGCGGCGCCGATGTAGCCGTAATAGGCGCGCGCTTCGGCATTGTTGAAGACATCGGCCATGAAGCTCCAGAACACCGCCACCGCGAACAGGTTGAATACGGAGATCCACAGGAAGAAGGCCATGCCGCGCCCGGGCACGCCGCTGTCGAACAGCACGTAGAACAGCAGCAGCGTGGCGATGAAGAAGCCGTACACCACCGGCAGGAACACCCGTCGCGGATAGCGGCTGACCAGCGCGCCGTAGATCGGCTGCAGCAACAGCATGATCAGGAAGGTGCAGGTGAACAGCACCTGCAGCGCGAACTCCTTCAGTGGCATGCCGTGCGCCGCGAAGAACGCGATCATCGCCGGCGGGAACACCGCGGCCACGTCGGCGGAGGCGCCCATCGCCTCGCGCACCGGCCGCAGCACGTAGTAGCCGCTGAGCAGCGAGAAGAAGTACAGGAACGCCCACGCCAGCGGCGGCGAATCGCGCAGGGCGCCGCGCAACCGCGCCAGCGCGCCGGGGGCATGCGGGGCGGCGCTCATCGGCGGCGGACCCTGGCGCAGGAACGGGACATGGCGATTTTCGGAGCGGAAAACGCGCACGGTAGCTGATGCACCGCAACACCGCCAGCGCGCGCGCCATGCGCACACCACGCCGCGCTTGCATCGCACCCGGCGGCAGCCCGCGCCGAGCATATGCTCTATCCCCGGCGACTAGCGTCGGCGCCAGGAACTGAGGGGACATCGCGGGTGTACGACTTCATCATCATCGGCGCAGGCTCGGCCGGCTGCGTGCTCGCCAACCGCCTGAGCGAGGACCGCGACTGCAAGGTGCTGCTGATCGAGGCCGGGCCGCGCGACAGCAATCCCTTCATCCACATGCCAGCCGGCCTGGCGCGCCTGGCCAACAACCGCCGCATCAACTGGAACTACCTGACCGAGGCCGAGCCGGCCTTGAACGGTCGCCGGCTGTGGTGGCCGCGCGGCAAGGTGCTCGGCGGTTCCAGTTCGATCAACGCCATGTGCTACGTGCGCGGCGTGCCCGCCGACTACGACGACTGGTCGGCCGACGGCGCCGATGGCTGGGACTGGCGCGGCGTGCTGCCGTACTTCCGCCGCAGCGAATGCAACAGCCGCGGCGGCGATGCGCTGCATGGCGGCGACGGCCCGCTGCACGTCTCCGACCTGCGCTACCACAACCCACTCTCGGAGGTGTTCGTGGCCGCCGCGCAGGAGGCGGGCTTTCCGCACAACCCCGATTTCAACGGCCCGCAGCAACAGGGCGTGGGCCTGTACCAGGTCACCCAGAAGAATGGCGCGCGCTGCTCGGCCGCGGTCGCCTACCTGGCGCCGGCGCGCATGCGCGACAACCTGCAGGTGGTCACCGACGCACTGGTGCTGCGCCTGCTGATCGAGGGCGGACGCGTGGTCGGCGTCGCCTATGCGCAGGGCGGCCGCGAGGTGCAGGCGCGCGCGGCGCGCGAGGTGCTGCTCAGCGCCGGCGCGGTGAACTCGCCGCAGCTGCTGATGCTCTCGGGCATCGGCCCGGCCGATGCGCTGCGCCGCCACGGCATCGCGGTACAGCTGGACCAGCCGCAGGTCGGCGCCAACCTGCAGGACCACCTGGACGTGTGCACGCTGTATCGCACCCGCCCGGGCATCAGCTACGACCGCCGCAACCAGGCCAAGATCGCCTTCGACTATTTCCTGCGCGGGCACCGTGGCGCCGGCAGCAGCAACATCGCCGAGGCCGGCGCCTTCATCCGCTCGCCGCTGGCGCCGGACGCGCGCGCCGACATCCAGATGCACTTCGTGCCGGCGATGCTCGACGACCACGGCCGCAATCGCCTGCCCGGCGACGGCTTCACCCTGCACGCCTGCCACCTGCAGCCGCGCAGCCGTGGCCGCATCGCGCTCAACGACGCCGACCCGCGCACGCCGGCGCGGATCCAGGCCAACTACCTGAGCGACCCCGACGGTTTCGACCTGCGCATGCTGGTGGAATGCGCGCGCCTGGCGCGGCACATCCTGCAGCAGCCGGCGTTCGATGCCTGGCGCGGCGCGCCGCTGCTGCCGGCGCGCGAGGATCTGGACGAGGCCGGGTTGATCGCCTTCATCCGCGCCAAGGCCGAAACCATCTATCACCCGATCGGCACCTGCCGGATGGGCAGCGACGCGCAGGCGGTGGTCGATCCGCAGCTGCGCCTGCGCGGGCTCGACGGCCTGCGCGTGGTCGACGCCTCGGTGATGCCGCGCCTGGTCAGCGGCAACACCAATGGCCCGACGATGATGATCGCCGAGCGCGCCGCCGACCTGATCCGTGGGCGCATGGTCCTGCGGGAGGGGTGAGGCGGCTGCGGTGAGGGCGGTGCCGCAATGGCTAGCGGCGGCGATTGCCAACCGTTGCTACGGTGGTTCTGCTAGTGCCCGGGTCACCGTACCCTCACCCCAACCCCTCTCCCGGGGGGAGAGGGGCTAGAAGCGGTGCCCCGCCGCGGATGGATGGCCCCGCGCCCCCCGCGACGGCCTTGCGCGGCACGGCGATTGCATGTCCATCGGCATCCGCCGCAGTCCACGCCGCCCCTCGCTGGCAGGCCTGCGCACCCCCGTCCGACGCGGGAAATCCCCAGCAGGATCAAGGCGATGCCTATTCATCTTCTCCCAGTTTGTGCATTCGAGAAATCCGGCGCTAGAATCGTGGCCGGCAGCACCTCACAGGCCTCAGGCGCAATGACACAGAACAGCAGGCACCGGCTCCTTCGACCGGTGGCAACCGGGTTGCTCGGGGCATTGCTGCCCTTTGCGATGTCCTCCACCGCACAGACGCCGGCGCCCGCGCAACCGCTGCCGCCGCCGCTGCACACCGAAGCCACGCGCTACACCTCGCCGACCCAGCCGCTGCCCTACCGCGCCTCGCTCACCCAGAGCCAGGTGCTGCCGCTGGCCAGGGACTTCGACGTCGCCGCGCTGGAGTCTGTGGCCGAACAGTTGACCTATGGCGAGCGCGTGCCCGGCCTGGCGATGGCCATCGTGCACAACGGCCAGGTGCTCAGCGCGCGCGGCTACGGCGTCACCGACGTCAACCGTCCCGAGCCGGTCGATGCGCACACCGTGTTCCGCCTGGCCTCGCTGTCCAAGGCGTTCGCCGGCACCATGGCCGGCCTGCTGGTCAACGACGGCACCCTGCGCTGGGACAGCAAGGTCGTCGACTACGTGCCTGGCTTCCAGCTCAGCGATCCGGTGGCCACGCGCCAGCTGAACGTCGCCGACCTGCTCAGCCACCGCGTCGGTCTCACCTACAACGCCTACGACCGCGACGTCGAATCCAACCTCGACTACTACACGCTCAGCCACAAGCTCGCCTATGCGCCGCTGAAGTGCGCGCCGGGCGAGTGCTACGCCTACCAGAACGTCGCCTTCAGCCTGATCGGCGACGTGGTGTTCGCCGCGTCCGGCAGCTTCTACGAGCAGTCGGTGGAGCGCCGCATCTTCAAGCCGCTGGGCATGAACGACGCCAGCATGGGCCTGGCCGGCATCCAGGCCAGCCCGCGCTGGGCGCGCCCGCACGTGCGCAGCCGCAACGGCTGGGTCTCGCTGACGCCCAAGCCGACCTACTACCGCCTGGCGCCCGCCGCCGGCGTCAACGCCAGCATCAGCGACATGGCGCAGTGGCTGATCGCGCAGACCGGGCATCGCCCGGACGTGCTGCCGGAGCCGCTGCTGGCGACCCTGCACGCACCGCTGATCCTCACCCCGGGCGAGATGCGCTCGGGCTGGCGCCGCGCGCGGGTCAACTCGGCCAGCTACGCGCTGGGCTGGCGCGTGTTCGACTACTCCGGCCACCAGGTGATCTTCCATGCCGGCGCGGTGCAGGGCTACCGGGGCCTGATCGCGCTGGTGCCGGAACGCGACTTCGCTGTGGCGATCCTGTGGAACGGCGAAAGCGGCCTGCCCTCGGGCCTGCTGCCGACCGTCCTCGACCGCGCGATCGGCCTGCCGGCGCAGCGCTGGCTGGACGTGGACACCGACTTCGGCAGCGACAACCTGATGGCCGAGCGTCCGGACCCGAAGGACAAGAAGGGCGCGTCCTCGTCCAAGTCGGTGGCCTCGCCGCACTGAGCGCGGTGTCCCGCAGCATCCTCGCAGAAGGCGGCGCAAGCCGCCTTTCTGCTGTCTGCAGGTGTGGATGCGCTGCAGACAGCTCGTGCCCCGCCATCGCCGGATGTGCGCTGTTCCAGTTGCGGCGATGCGGCCATGGGGCGGCACGGTCACGTCGCGGCAGCGCGGCGTCGCAACGGCCGACGGCAATCCACGACGAACGATCGGCGACGGCCACAGCCACAGCCACAGCCACAGCCACAGCGGAACAGGGTGGAGGGCGCCTGCATGCGGCCGCTCCAGCCGTGCGCCATCCCTCTCCACAACCACGCAAGACGCACGCTGCGCTTCGCTGCGTCGTCCGCGATCCCGCATCTGGCGGACAGCACGCGCCCTGCGGCGCCGTCCCGCTGCCGCCGCCGGCATGCTGGCGGCTAGATGTAGCACCGCACGCAAGCAATGGGCAGCGCGCATCGCGCCTGCCGTCCATGCAACCGGCGGAAGACCAATGATCGAGCGTTCAGCGTGGCGCACTGGCGCGCCGCGGCGCACGCTACGAACAGCACGCAGAGCACGCACGGCGCACGATGCCTCGACGGATCCGCGGACGCCAGGCAGCCCCGGTTCCTCCCGCAGCCGCGCATCGCGGCGGTAAGGTGGTCTTCGTCAGGGTGTGTGCATTCACTTGAGTGCGCCTCCCCTTGCCTGCCGCCCACCGGCGTGGCGTGACAGGCGTGTCGCCGTGACGCAGTCGCTCACCGCACCCGCCTGCTCGCGCGTTCGCCGAGGCGGTACGCGCACGTCGGGAAGACCTGATGGATGCGCGCCATCAACTGGCACCCGACCCGAAGCGGCGGCCCGACGTGCAGGTTCGCTCCCGATACGAGACACATAGGCGGAATGCTTATCGCTGTGGCGGAGGTCGCTCCCGCTCCCCGCCTGCTCACGCGTGGTGCGCACGTGGTTGCCGAGGCGGCACGCGCACGTCGGGAAGTCCCGACGCCCGACGGATGTACCACCATCGCCACAGGCGTCCGACAACGCAGCGATGGCACGACGTGCAGTCGCGATCTGGATGGGAGGTGCACAGGCAGAACACCTATGGCGACTGACGAATCAGCGCACAGGGGACCGTCGAAGTGAGTTGAGACGGGCGCACGCAGCAGGTGCTGCCAGTCAGCGATGCGCGGTACGAGACGCACGGCACAACGCCGACGTCGCGACCTTGCAGGCAAGGCACAGAGGGCGCTCGGCGTGGGTTGAGGCAGAGGGACGCGGCAGGCGCCGCCAGTCAGCGGTACGCGGGTAGAAACGCACAGGCACGGTGTCCACGTCGCGACCTGGCATGCGGGGCGGGGCGCAGAGGACAGCCGGCGTGGTTGAGAAAGGCGGAACGTCCAGGCGTCGCTAGTCAGCCGCGCTCAGTGCGAGTAGCAAAGACACTGTCCACATCGCGACCTGCAATCGGGGCGCAGAGGACGGTCGGCGTGGATTGGGACAGGCGGCGCCGCGGATGCGGCCGGGTCCAGACGTAGGCTGCGATCGCGCACGGCAAGCCACCGCAAATAAAAAACTCCCTCCCCGCTGGGCACCGGGGAGAGAGTCTAGGAACAGCGATCGGGATGGATCAGATCAGCGGCGCGGGCGTCGCCGGCAGCGCGACCGGAGCGGCCTTCTTCTTGCGAGCGGCCGGCTTCTTCTTCGCCACGGTCTTCTTGGCGGTGGCCTTCTTCGCAGTTGCCTTCTTCGCGGCCGGCTTCTTGGCAGCCGACTTCTTCACCGTCTTCTTCGCCGCGGTCTTCTTGGTCGCAGCCTTCTTCGCGGTCTTCTTCACCGCCTTCTTGGCGACGGCCTTCTTCGCGGTTTTCTTGGTGGCGGCCTTCTTTGCCGTCTTCTTCACTGCCTTCTTGGCAACGGCCTTCTTGACCGCCTTCTTCACCTTGGCGACCTTCTTGGCCACCTTCTTGGCGACCTTCTTGACCGCCTTCTTTACCGAAACCTTCTTCGCTGCCGGCTTCTTGGCGGCAGTCTTCTTGACCGTCTTCTTAGCGGCCGGCTTTTTCGCAGCTTTTTTCGTCGCCATGGGATGGCTCCTCGTCAGTGAACTATGGATTGAAAATGCCCAGTTAAAGCAACCTCGCGGCGATGCTCCGCCTGCGGGAACCGCCGGCGCGCGCTGCGGGCCGGATCGGATACAGAAACACCCGTACCGAATGTCGATACGGGTGCGATGCCAGGGGAGACGTTGCGTTTCTCGGAGGGAAGCGACTCCAACTCCACCATCTTCGGGTTCCTGGCGGATGTCCAAGTTGTGCTTCGCGTTTTGATGTCGATCCGATTCACTCGCTTGCGCAGCAACGTCTGCTGGGCGAAACCTAATCACGGTTTTTTTTACTGTCAACACTTCTGCGCAAATTTTTTTTCGCTGGCGCGCGCGCCGCGACCGCCGCATGCCACGCCGGCCGCCTCGCCAATGCCGCCGAGCGTCGCTGCCGACACCGCAAGGAAATCGGCGCATGCAAAAAAAGCAGGGAAATTTCCGTGTTTTCTGCAACGACGCACTGCCGCCATCGCGTTGCGGACAGGCATCGGCGACGCGTCGGCGGCAACTGCGGCGGTGCGCGCCAGCCTGTCCGCTAGCTGAAAAAAAATTTCGCGACCGCATGCGGTTCCGGCATCGCACAAGTGCAAATGCGCAAAAGTGCGCAAACTTTTTTGCGTCGTGCGGCGACCTCGACGCGCGCGATGCGTCGCGCACCGCGTCGCCGAGACGCGACACATCGCACCACCGCGACACGACCTGCACACACGTCGCCGACACACCGCCACGCATGCGACGGCCCTCGCCCACTGCCACCTCGTGCTTCCACCGATGCCGTCGCATGGGTGTGTCGACCGGCGCGGATCGCACAGGTCGCCGGCTGACGCCGGCACACACCGCGCCGTCGCACATCGGCGACGCGCGAAGCGCGCGCCACGTCGCCACTGCCCGCGTCGCCACCCCACGTCGCGCCTGCATGCCGTGCTGCACCTGCGCCGCGTCGGAAAACCGGCACTGACCGACGCGTGGATCGCATGCATCAGCTACCTACAGCTAGGGCGAACGCGTTGTCCTCGCGGTGCTGCCCGGCGACGACCTCACATCGCCTTCGCAGCGACGCACGCGGCGACGCAGCGACGCGGGCTCCGGGATAGCCATACAGAGAAGGGTGCCGCCGACGCGCGGACGGTGACGACCGCACCGCGCGGCGCCCAAAAAGAAACCGGCCGCACTGGGCGGCCGGTTCGGGTGTCGCGACGGGCAGTCGGCTCAGTGGCCGTCTTCCTCAAGCAGTTCGGCGTACTCGTCCGGCGACAGCAGTTCGTTCAACTGCTCGGCATCGTCCGCTTCCAGCACCAGGATCCAGCCTTCGCCGTAGGCGTCTTCGTTGATCGTTTCCGGCTTGTCGCTCAGCGCGGTGTTGACCTCGACCACCTTGCCGCTCAGCGGGCTGTACACGTCCGAGGCGGCCTTGACCGACTCGACCACGGCCACGCCGTTGCCGGCTTCGACGTGATCGCCGACGTTCGGCAGTTCGACGTAGACCAGGTCACCGAGCAGGCCCTGGGCATGGTCGGAGATGCCGATGGTCACGCGACCGTTACCTTCGACGCGGGCCCACTCGTGGGACTTGAGGAATTTGAGGTCGCCAGGGATCTCGCTCATGGGGCTGCTCCGGAAGAAGACGGTATCGAGGATGGGAGGCTAGTGTAGCGAACCGCGCGCGCGGGAACGATGGCGCGCGCGCCGCGGTCGCGGCCCGGACTCAGCCGAGCACGCCGGGCTGGACCTGGCCTTCGCGCACGAACGGGAACTTGACCACGCGCACCGGCACTTCCTTGCCGCGGATGTCCACGCGCACTGCGCCCGGCTCGCCGGCCGGCACCCGCGCGAAGGCGATCGCCTTGCCCAGCGTCGGCGAGAAGGTGCCGGACAGGATCTCGCCGTCGCCGTTGGCGGTCAGCACCTTCTGCCCGTGGCGCAGCACGCCCTTCTCGTCCATCACCAGGCCGATCATCTGCCGCGGCGCGCCGCCGGCCTTCTGCGCCTCGAGCACGGCGCGGCCGATGAAGTCGCGGCCCTCGTCGAGGGTCACGGTCCAGGCCAGCGCGGCCTCGTAGGGCGAGACGCTGTCGTCCATGTCCTGGCCGTAGAGGTTCATGCCCGCTTCCAGGCGCAGCGTGTCGCGCGCGCCCAGGCCAGCCGGCTTGACCCCGGCAGCGATCAGCGCATCCCAGAACGCAGGCGCCTGCTCTTGCGGCAGCACGATCTCGAAGCCGTCCTCGCCGGTGTAGCCGGTGCGCGCGACGAACAGCGGCACGCCATCGATCGAGGTCGCCTCGATCGCGGCGAAGCGGCCGAGCTTCTGCGCCGCGGCACGATCCTGCTCGCGCAACAGGCCGATCGCCTTGGCGCGCGCGTTAGGACCCTGCACCGCGATCATCGCGAAGTCGTCGCGCTCGCGGACCTGCACGCCGAACGCCTGCGCCTGCTCGCCGATCCACGCCAAGTCCTTGGCACGGGTGGCGGCGTTGACCACCAGGCGGAAGAACGCATCGGACATGTAATAGACGATCAGATCGTCGATCACCCCGCCCTGCGGGTTGAGCATGCAGGTGTACAGCGCCTTGCCCGGCGCCTTCAGCTTGTCCACCGAATTGGCCAGCAGATGGCGCAGGAACGCGCGGACCTGCTCGCCGTGCAGATCGACCACGGTCATGTGGCTGACGTCGAACATGCCGGCATCGCGGCGCACCTGGTGGTGTTCGTCGATCTGCGAGCCGTAGTGGATCGGCATGTCCCAGCCGCCGAAGTCGACCATCTTGGCGCCGAGGGCGCGGTGGCTGTCGTTGAGGATGGTCTTCTGGGTCATGGCGCGGGTCCGTGAGAAAAGTCCCCCATTATCGCTGGCGTGGAGCCGGGAGTGGGGAGTCGGGATTGGGGATTCGTAAGAGCGGCTGTCCTGGATCCGAAGGACTGGCGCTCGATCACGCAGTGCCGTAGGAGCGGCTTCAGCGAAGGCTGGGATTGGGGAGTCGGGATTTGGGATTCGCAAGAGCGGCCTTCCTGGACCCGAAGGACTGGCGCTCGATCGCGCAGCGCCGCAGGAGCGGCTTCAGCGAAGGCTGGGATTGGGGATTCGGGATTGGGGATTCGTAGGGGCGGCCGTCCCGATCCGAAGGACTGGCGCCCGATAACGCACTACGCAGGAACAGGTTCAGCCGCGACCTGCCACCGATCTCGGGTCGCGGATGAAGCCGCTCCTGCGAATCCCCAATCCCGACTCCCCAATCCCGGCGTTCAAGCAGCCTGGACGAGCAGCGTCATGCCGTCCACGCCGACGATACGCACCGCGCTGCCCGCGGGCAGGTCGGGGCCGCCGACCACCCAGAACGCATCGTCGACCTTGGCGCGGCCGCGGCCACCGTGGATCGGCTGATCCAGGATCACCACGCGGCCGATCAATTGCTCGGCGCGGCGGTTGAGCAGCGGCTGGTCACTGGCCCGGCCGCGGTTGCGGAACCAGGTGCGATACACCTGGATCGAGACGAAGCTCAGCACCACGAACGCGCCGACCTGCAGCAGCAGGGAGATATCCGGGAACACCAGTACCGCAAGAAACACCGCTGCGGCGGCGAAGCCCATCCACAGCATGAAGGCGCCCGGCGCCAGCGATTCGGCCGCGAACAGCAGCAAGGTCAGGGCACCCCAGGCCACCACCTCAATGCGCATGGCTCAGACTCCGTTGCGTGGCGGCACGCGCGGCACCGCCGGCGGGGTGGTCTGCTTGTTCAGCGCCTCGCGTGCCAACTCGGCGATGCCGGCGATCGAGCCGATGATGCCGCTGGACTCCATCGGCATCAGCACGAACTTCTGGTTCGGCGCGGTGGCCAGTTCCTTGAACGCCTCCACGTACTTCTGCGCGATGAAGTAGTTGATCGCCTGCACGTCGCCCTCGGCGATCGCCTTGGACACCATCGCCGTCGCCCGCGCTTCGGCTTCGGCCAGGCGCTCGCGCGCCTCGGCGTCGCGGAAAGCGGCCTCCTTGCGGCCTTCGGCCTCCAGCACCGCCGCCTGCTTCTCGCCGTCGGCGCGCAGGATCTCCGACTGCCGCGAGCCCTCGGCCTCGAGGATCTGCGCGCGCTTCTCGCGCTCGGCCTTCATCTGCCGGGCCATCGAGTCGATCAGGTCGCGCGGCGGCTGGATGTCGCGGATCTCGATGCGGGTGACCTTGATGCCCCACGGATTGGTGGCATGGTCGACCACGTTCAACAGCTGCGCGTTGATGGTCTCGCGCTGGCTCAGCGACTCGTCCAGGTCCATCGAGCCGATCACGGTACGGATGTTGGTCTGCACCAGCGCGATGGTGGCGATCTCCAGGTTGGACACTTCATACGCCGCCTTGGCGGCATCCAGCACCTGGAAGAACACCACGCCGTCCACCCGCACCACCGCGTTGTCCTTGGTGATGACGTCCTGGCTGGGCACGTCCAGCACCTGTTCCATCATGTTGACCTTGCGGCCCACGCCATACATCCACGGGATCAGGAAGTGCAGGCCGGGCGAGAGCGTGTGGGTGTAGCGGCCGAAGCGCTCCACCGTCCACTGGAAGCCCTGCGGCACCATGCGCACGGTCTTGAACAGCACCACCACGCCGAAGAACAGGATCACCAGCGTGAGGAAGAAGGTAGACGGCATCAGGTTGCTCCATTAACCAGAATAAGGAATCGAATCGGCAGTATAGCCAGCGCAGGCGCACGTGCCGGTCACCAGCGGATGCGCCCCAGCAGCATGTCCTTGAACATCACCCAGTCGCCGGCGAGCGAGTACAGCGGGTGCTTGAAGGTGGCTGGCCGGTTCTTCTCGAACACGAAATGGCCGATCCAGGCGCAGCCGTAGCCGCAGACCGGCGCCGCCCACAGCCAGCGCGGCTGGCCGGTGCACAGTGCCAGCAGCAGGCTCGCCAGCACGCCGAGGCTGCCGACGAAATGCAGCCGTCGCGACACCCGATGCCGGTGCTCGCTCAGATAGAACGGATAGAACTCACGGAAGCTGGCGAAGCGGCGCATGCGATGGCCCTCCCGAGGCAACGCAGGCGTCCAGCATACGCCGGGAGCGCGGGTGTCGCTCGCAGCGGACGGATGCGACGCGCAGGTGCGGTCGCCGGATGTGCTCACGCAGGAGACCGCAGAGCCGCACCAGGCATGTCTACGATTCGGTGACCGCATGGAAACCGCCCAGCTGCAAAGAACTGCTGCAGGGCACAACGCCTCGGAAGCGGGACACGTCATCGCGTTGCGGGCAAGGCGTCGGGTCATCTCCATTCACGCGCTGCGCAGCGCCAACGCAGCAGGACGTGCGGTGAGTTTCGCAGGAACGGGTTCAGCCGCTACACGACTCGCCGATGGCACGTTGCGCCGCTGCAGAGCACCGCCAATCGCAACGAAATGTGTCCTGTAGGAGCGGCTTCAGCCGCGAAGGGCTTTACCGGGAACGCCCGTCGCGGCTGAAGCCGCTCCTACGCGCTGGCCGGCCTCTCGTTGTCGCAAGACAGCCTGCCGCGCAAACCTCAGCCCTGCCGTGGCGCGAACATGATCACCGCCATGCCGAGCAGGCACAGCCCGGCGCCGAGCAGGTCCCAGCGCGTGGGGCGCATCCCCTGCACCGTCCACAACCACAGCAAGGCGACGGCGACATAGACGCCGCCGTAGGCCGCATAGACGCGGCCGCTGGCGGCCGGATGCAGGGTCAGCAGCCAGACGAAGGCCGCCAGGCTGCCTGCGGCCGGCAGCAGCAGCCAGGCGCTGCGCTGTTCGCGCAGCCAGAGATAAGGCAGGTAGCAGCCGACGATTTCCGCGACGGCGGTCAGCACGAACAGCAGCAGCGTCTTCATCCGGCTGCGGCGCGCTCTTCGTCCTTGGCGCGCTGCCAGTACGCCTCCTGCTCCATCAGGGCCAGGCCGTCCAGCGCACCACCGTCCTGCTGCGCCAGCCGCTCCATCGCGCGGAAGCGGCGCTCGAACTTGAGGTTGGCGTGGCGCAGCGCGGCGCCGACATCGACCTTGGCGTGCCGCGCCAGATTGGCGCAGACGAACAGCAGGTCGCCGATCTCGTCCTGCAGCCGTGCCGGATCGGCCGCGGCGCCCTGTGCCAGTTCCGCGCGCACTTCCTCGAGTTCTTCCTGCACCTTGTCCAGCACCGGCGCCGGGCCGGGCCAGTCGAAGCCGACCCGCGCCGCGCGCGACTGCAGCTTCAGCGCACGCTGCCATTCCGGCAGGCCGCGCGCGATGCCGGCCAGCACCGAGCCATCGCGCTCGCCGGCGGCGGCGCGCTCGGCGCGCTTGATCTCCTCCCACTTCAGCGTCTGCTGCTGGGCATCGGCGACCTGGCTGTCGCCGAACACGTGCGGGTGGCGGCGCACCATCTTGTCGCAGATCGCCGCGACCACATCGTCGAAGCCGAACGCCCCCTGCTCGCGCGCCATCTGCGCATGAAACACCACCTGCAGCAGCAGATCGCCGAGTTCGTCCTTCAGCCCGGCCAGATCCTGGCGGTCGATCGCGTCGGCCACTTCGTAGGCCTCTTCGATCGTGTACGCGGCGATGCTGGCGAAATCCTGCTCCAGGTCCCAAGGGCAGCCCCGCGCGGGATCGCGCAGGCGCGCCATGATGTCGAGCAGGGCGGGAAGGTCGTAGCGGGCTGGAGTCACGGGCAGGTTCCGATGCGACGGCACCGCTGCCGCCTGCCGCCTAGTGTGGCAGAGCGCGCGCCATGCAGCGCGCGCTCGCGGCGCGGCTCAGCCCAGCCAGTCGCGCCAGGGCAGCGCCGGATCGCCCAGCGCCACGAAGTCGCCGTTGAGCAGCGATTCGCGGCGGTTGTAGCGGAACGGCTTGCCGGTCGCGGCGGCCAGCAGCGCACCGCCGGCGGCCTGCAGCACGCACTGTCCGGCGGCGGTGTCCCACTCCGAGGTCGGGCCGAAGCGCGGGTACACGTCCAGGTCGCCGTCGGCGATCCGGCAGAACTTCAGCGAGGAACCCTGCGCGACGAGTTCGATCTCGCCCATGCGCTGCAGCAGCGCGTCGGTGCGCGCATCGCGGTGCGAGCGACTCGCCGCCACCCGCAGCGGCGCGGTGGCCGGCCGGCGGGTGTTCAGCGCGGTATCGCGAAAGCCTTCGCGGCGGTACGCCTGCTCGCCACGCACCGCATGCCAGACGCGGCCGTCCACCGGCGCCTGGACCACGCCGAACACCGGCGCACCCTGGTGGATCAGGGCGATGTTGACGCTGAACTCGCCATTGCGCTTGACGAACTCGCGGGTGCCGTCGAGCGGGTCCACCAACCAATAGGTGGTCCAGTGCTCGCGCACCTCCCACGGAATCTGCGCCGATTCCTCGGACAGCACCGGCAGGTCCGGGGTGAGCCGTTCCAGGCCTTCGACGATGATCTGGTGCGCGGCCAGGTCGGCCTGGGTCAACGGGCTGGCATCGGCCTTGTGCTCCACCTCGAAGCCGGTGGCGTAGACGGACATGATCGCCGCGGCGGCATCGATGGCGATGGCGATCACGGTTTCGCGCAAATCACTGGTCAGACGGATCATTCGGCGCGACCCAGCCACTCGCGGGCAATGAACAGCGCCGCCAGCGAACGCCCCTCGGAAAAATCTTCACGCAACATCAGTTGATCCAGTTCAGCCAGTTTCCAGGGCACCACTTCCAATTCCTCCGGCTCGTCGCCGGCTAGTCGTTCGGGATAGAGATCTTGCGCGAGCACCAGCCACGACTGGTGGCTCATGTAGGTCGGCGCCAGGGTCATCGCGCGCAGCACGCGCAGTTGCCGCGCGCCGTAGCCGGCCTCCTCCTTGAGTTCGCGGTCGGCCGCCTGCAGCGGGGTCTCGCCGGCATCGATGCGGCCCTTGACCAGGCCCAGCTCGTAGCGGTGCACGCCGGCGGCGTATTCGCGCACCAGCAGCACGGTCTGCGCATCCAGCATCGGCACCACCACCACCGCGCCGTGGCCCGGCGCCTTGAGCCGGTGGAACACGCGGCGTTCGCCGTTGCTGAATTCCAGGTCCAGCTCCTCGACCTGGCGCTCGGCAGCCGTTTCGCTGCGCGCACGCACGGCGTGGATGACCGGCAACGGCCGGGTCACGCCGGCACCCTGCGGCGCCGGGCGGCGTCGATCGATAGAATGCGCTGAGCGAAGAACCTGTTCATGAGCGCGAAATGCTATCAGACCTGACCGCAGCACAGATGGCCGACGCGTGGCGCACGCGTGATCTGGCCGTGCTTTGGCACCCGTGCACGCAGATGCGCGAGCACCCCGATACCCTGCCCCTGGTCCCGATCGCACGTGGCGAAGGCGCCTGGCTGATCGACCACGGCGGCCGCCGCTACCTGGATGCGGTGAGCAGCTGGTGGACCAACCTGTTCGGCCACGGCGAGCCGCGCATCGCCGCCGCCATCGCCGCCCAGGCCACGCAACTGGAGCAGGTGATGCTGGCCGGCTTCAGCCACGAACCGGCGGTGCTGCTGGCCGAACAGCTGCTGGCGCTGGCGCCGCGCCAGGAGGGTCGCGCGCCACTGGCCAAGGTGTTCTATGCCGACAACGGCTCGGCCGGCGTGGAAGTGGCGCTGAAGATGGCCTTCCACTATTTCCAGAACCGCGGTGAGCCGGGGCGCACCCGCTTCGTCGCGCTGGAGAACGGCTACCACGGCGAGACCATCGGTGCGCTGTCGGTCGGCGACATCCCGCTGTACCGCCGGGTGTACGCGCCGCTGCTGGCCGAGGCGCTGTTCGCGCCCTCGCCCGACGCCTACCAGGCCGCGCCCGGGCAGAGCGCGCGCGAACGCGCCGAAGCCGCCGCCGATGCGCTGGCCGACCTGTTCGACCGCCATCCCGGCGAGATCTGCGCGGTGATCCTGGAACCGCGCCTGCAGTGCGCCGGCGGCATGCGCATGCACGATCCGGCCTATCTGCGCCGGGCGCGCGAACTGTGCGACGCCAACGGCGCCTTCCTGATCGCCGACGAGATCGCCACCGGTTTCGGCCGCACCGGCACCCTGTTCGCCTGCGAGCAGGCCGGGGTGATGCCGGACCTGCTGTGCCTGTCCAAGGGCCTGACCGGCGGCTTCCTGCCGCTGTCGGCGGTGCTGGCCACCCAGCATCTGTACGACGCCTTCCTCGACGACAGCCGCGAACGCGCCTTCCTGCATTCGCACAGCTACACCGGCAATCCGCTGGCCTGCGCGGCGGCGCTGGCGTCGCTGCGGATCCTGCAGGAGGACGACGTGATCGCGCGCAACCGCAGCACTGCCGAAACCATGCGCGCGCTGTCGGCACCGTTCGCCGAGCATGCGCACGTGGCCGACGTGCGCCAGGCCGGCATGGTGGTGGCGTTCGAACTCACCCGCAACGGCGACAAGCGCACGCCTTTCCCTGCGTCCGCGCGCGTCGGCCTGCACGCCTACCGCGCCGCGCTGGAGCGCGGGGTGGTGCTGCGTCCGCTCGGCGACGTGCTGTACTGGATGCCGCCGTACTGCGTGGACGCCGCGCAACTGGCGCTGCTGGCCGAAACCACCCTGGCGGCGATCGACGAGGCGGTGGCATGCGCCTGACCCGCTGCCACGTGGACCTGCCGCTGCACGCCGGCGCCGAACTGAGCCTGCCGGAGGACGTCGCCAATCACCTGCTGCGCGTGCTGCGGCTGCGCGAAGGCGATCCCTGCGTGCTGTTCAACGGCGACGGCTGCGATTACGACGCCGAACTGCTGCAGGCCGGCAAGCGCAACGCCAGCGTGCGCATCGGCGCAGCGCGGCCGGCCGACAACGAGTCGCCGCTGGCGATCACCCTGCTGCAGGGCGTGGCGCGCGGCGAGAAGATGGACCTGATCCTGCAGAAGGCCACCGAGCTCGGCGTCGCCGCGATCGTGCCGGTGTGGGCCGAGCGCACCGAAGTGAAGCTGGATGCGGCGCGGGTGGACAAGCGCGTGGCGCACTGGCGCAGCGTGGTGATCTCGGCCTGCGAACAGTCCGGCCGCGCGCGCGTGCCGCAACTGAGCGCGCCGCTGGCGCTGGCCGATGCCGCGCGCGCCGCGGCGGACAGCCCGTGCCGGCTGATCCTGGATCCGCAGGGCGAACACCGGCTGCGCTCGCTGGACATCGGCGGCGACGCGGCGACGATCGCGATCGGCCCGGAAGGCGGCTGGTCGCCGCGCGACCGCGCCACGCTGGAGACGGCAGGCTTCGTCGGCCTGCGCCTGGGGCCGCGCATCCTGCGCACCGAGACCGCCGGCCTGGCCGCGATCGCGGCGCTGCAGGCGCACCACGGCGACCTGTGAGTTCGCGTACGCGATGACGTAAACAGCGACGCCACGCCGCGCTCGCGCCGCTGGAAGCGAGAGGACTCCCAGGGAAATTCGACAGCGCTCGGCCCGTGACCTGCACAGGAAGGGGCGTGGCTCCCTACTCGGCCTGCACGTCACCCCGCAGGCGCGATCGCAGCGGCAACAGCGCTGCTGGCGTGGATGACATATATAAGTGTCTGCGCGACGCGACCGGCGACGCAGGTCTGGCGCGACGCGCTCAACCGCAGGGCGCATCCATCGGCGCGGCCATCGCCGCGCCAGGCGCTCAGTGACGCTGCTGCAGGAACCAGTTCGCCGCGCCGATCACCCCGAGCTGGCCGTGTTCGACCAGCTTCACCGGGATCTGCTCCAGCGCCGGACGCATCGCGCCCTTGTTCAAGTAGCGCTCGACGAAACTGCTGGCGGACAGGAACGCGCCGATCTGCGGCAGGAAACCGCCGGCCAGGTAGATGCCGCCCTGCACGCCGTACAGCAGCGCCATGTCGCCGATCACGCTGCCGAGCAGGCCGCAGAACGCCGACAGCGCCTCGTGCGCCAGTGGATCGCCGCCGGCCAGGGCGGCCGCGGTGATGTCGCCCGGTGCGGCATGCGCGGGCGTGGCGCCACGCAGGTCGCACAACACGCGATAGAGATTGAGCAGGCCCGGGCCGGACAGGAAATGCTCCATCGGTACATAGGGGCGATCGCGCAACAGGCGCTGCGCCAGCGCCAGTTCCAACGCGTTGCCGACCGGTAGTGCGGCATGGCCGGCTTCGGTGGGCAGCACCACGGCGCCGCCATGGGTGGGAATCCACACTGCGGCGCCAAGACCGGTGCCCGGACCGATCACCAACGCCGGCCCGCGCTGCGCCTTGCGCGGCCCGGTCAGATGCAGCACTTCGCTGGCGTCCATCGACGCCGCCGCATACGCCACCGCTTCGAAATCGTTGACCAGGTGCAGCGCCTTCAAACCCAGGCGTTCGCGGATCTCCGGGGGCGACAGCGTCCACGGCAGATTGGTGGTGATGACGCGGCCATCCTCGAGCGCATAACCGGCGCTGGCGATCACCCCGCGGGTCGGCTTCGGGCCCTGCACCTGGTCCAGAAACTCGCCGATGATCTCGGCCAGACCGGGATAGTCGGCGCAGCGGTACTTGCGGTAATCCAGCACATCGACGGACGGCGCCGGGCCGGCATCGGCAGCGCGCGCGACCAGGCCGATCCGGACATGGGTTCCGCCGACATCGGCAGCAATGAAGGGCTCGGCGCGCGGCACGGCCGCTGCCACTGATGAACTGCTTGCGGACACGTCTTCTCCCGTTGCGCCAGAGCAGGCGCACGCCGATTCGGCCGATTGATCGATCGAGTGTCCGATCACCCTGACAACGTTGTCAAGATGAATTTCACAACCTTGTCGTTTTGTCTTCATCGCCTCGACTTCGTGCGGCCGATCGCCTTGTTAGGTGGATGGCCGCTGGTCGCCATCCGTTGCATGGGTGAACATCCGTCGCAAAACTTCGCCGCATTGCACAAATTTCTGCGGCCTGCCCGACACCCCGGCAGCCCTTGCCACGCATTGGCCTGTCGGCCCCGATGCCGGTGTCGCATACGTGTTCGGCCATGTTTTCTTTTGTAGACAAGCACCTAGAGCGGGCGCCGGACACCCCGTGAAAGCCTCTGGAAAGATGCCGCAGCGAGCCTTGCTTGCAATCGTCAAAACCGCGTGAAACGGGTGTTGACAACGCTGTCAGCGCTACGACAGACTCGGCTCACACAAGTTTTACAACTTCAAGACATGCCACGTTCAGGGGATTCAGACACAGCGACGCATCGCCGCTCCTCCCGCGCCAGGTGGCAGGACGCGCGCTGACGCTGCGGGCGGCATCCCCCGAACCGACGAGACCACGCCCGATGCCGGGCACGGACGCAGCGCGCCCGGACCAGGCAGCAGGTGCACTGCTTCATTGCTGGACTTGGTTGTTACCTGCAGGAACACAGGAAGGACTGGCGCCCTCGATGCCGCCGGTTGGCTACTTCCGCGTCAGCGACCGGACGACGCGCATCGAGATGCGATCCGCGCAGCGCCACCAGGCGCGGCGCCATCCACAAGGCCGGGCAGCGGCCAGCACGCCGGAACATCGGTTGCACCTCATGCCCAAGTACTCACCCAGAGGTTTAGCCAATGAATAGCCGCACCACGACCTTAGCCATCAGCATCATGGCCGCGCTGTACCTGTCCGGTAACGCCGCCGCGCAGGAAGCGCCCGCTTCCGCCAACGCGGATTCCAAGAACGTCCAGCAACTGGATGCCATCACCGTCACCGGCTACCGCGCCTCGCTGGAGAAGAGCCAGTCGGTGAAGCGCTCGGCCAACTCCATCGTCGATGCGATCAGCGCCGAGGACATCGGCAAGTTCCCGGACACCAATGCCGCCGAGTCGCTGGCGCACCTGCCGGGCATCAGCGTGGACCGCCAGTTCGGCGAAGGCGAGAAGGTCAGCATCAACGGCACCGATCCGGCGCTGAACCGCGTGCTGCTCAATGGCCAGACCATCGCCTCGGGCGACTGGGGCGGCAACCCGACCGACACCAGCGGCCGTACCTTCAACTACACCCTGCTGTCGCCGGAAATCATCGGCCTGATGGAGGTCTACAAGACCCCGGAAGCGCGCATCGACGAAGGCTCGATCGGCGGCACCGTGATCGTGCACACCCGCAAGCCGCTGGACCTGCCGAAGAACACCATCCGCGGCTCGATCGGCTACAACTACAACGACCGCTCGGAAGAAGGCAATCCGCGCGGCTCGGCGCTGTGGAGCTGGAAGAACGACGACGAGACCTTCGGTGCGTTGATCTCCGCCACCCACGACAAGCAGGACCTGTCGCGCGCCGGCATCGAGTTCTTCGGCTACAACACCGGCGCGGGCATCCCGCCGACCGCGCGTATCTCCGGCGACGGTGGTAACGTCGCGACCGCCAAGATCCCGGTGGGCATCAACAGCGCCTTCTTCCAGCAGACCCGCGAGCGCAACGGCCTGCAGGGCGCGCTGCAGTGGAAGCCGAACGATCAGAACGAGTTCAACCTGACCGGCATCTACATCAAGGGCAAGTACAACAACTTCAGCGAATCGCGCTACGTCTGCCCTGGCTGCGGCGACCAGGACAAGATCACCAGCGCGACCGTGCAGAACGGCTACGTCACGCAGGCGACGGTCACCGACGGCGCAGGCAACGGCAAGCAGCCGTATGCGCAGCTGGACACCAACTACCGCGAAAGCACCGTCACCACCAAGAGCCTGAACCTGCGCCACGACTTCTACGGCGACAAGTGGGTGTTCACTTCGCAGGTCGGCACCACCGAGGCCACCGGCGGCAAGAACCCCGAGTACCTGATGAAGTTCCTGCTGAAGGACGGCGGCTACAACTTCGGTTACGACGGCAGCCACACCGACGTCAATTACGACAACGCCAGTGCCGCGAACTGGGGCCTGGTCGGTTCGCCGGCTGGCCTGGCCGCCGGGTCCACCGACGCGTCGGCGATGCAGGCCGGCGGTATCTACTACGCCAAGAGCACGGACAAGGAGAAGTACTTCCAGTTCGACGCCGCCCGCGATCTGGACTGGGGCCCGCTGAACAAGCTGCAGCTCGGCTACAAGTACATCAACCACGACAACGGCGTCGACGCTCGCGGCAACCGCATCAACACCACCAACGCGATCTCGCTGACCGACTTCAGCCCCGGCAGCACCCCGAGCGGCCTGTACGACGGCCTGGGCGCCAGCGGCGACCTGACCAACTGGCCGACCGCCAACCTCAACTCGGTGATCAGCTACCTGCGCGGGCAGCCGCAAGGTCCGTACACCCGAGACTACGGCTCCTCGTTCGACGTCAAGGAAATCACCAGCGACCTGTACGCGCAGCTGAACTTCGAGTCAGGCGCGTGGCGTGGCAACCTGGGCGTGCGCTATGTCGACACCAAGGACAAGTCGCTGTACTGGCAGAGCGCCGATGGCGGCGCGAACTATAGCCAGACCACGGTGAGCAAGCAGTACTACAAGCCGCTGCCGAGCTTCAACCTGGCCTACGATCTGGACACCGACAAGGTGCTGCGCTTCTCCGTGGCCAAGGTGATGGCGCGTCCGCGCTACGGCGATCTGGCCGGTTCGTTCACCATCAACAGTGCCAACGGCAACCTGACCGCCAGCGGCGGCAATCCGGACCTGAAGCCCTACGAGTCGACCAACTACGATCTGGCCGCCGAGTGGTACTTCGCCCCGTCCAGCATGCTGTCGGCGGAAGTGTTCTACCGCGACATCAGCTCGTACATCGTCACCACCACCTCGCAACAGCAGTTGACCGATGCGGTGAGCGGCGTCAGCGGCCTGTTCACGGTGACCTCGCCGATCAACGCTTCCGACGCCAAGGTCAAGGGTGCCTCGCTGAACTACCAGCAGGCATACGCCTACGGCTTCGGTCTGCAGGCGAACTACACCTACGCCACCGCCGACGCCAGCACCGGCCTGAACCTGCCGTACCTGTCGAAGAACACCTACAACGTGATCCCCTACTGGGAAAACGGCCCGTGGATGGTGCGGCTGAACTACAGCTACCGCTCCAAGTACTTCACCCAGGTCGGCCGCCTGAACTCGCAGGTGTTCACCGACGAGTACAAGCAGCTGGATCTGACCGCCTCGTACGAGATCAATGACTGGATGAGCGTGAGCTTCAGCGCGACCAACCTGCTCGACTCGACCTACTACTGGTACAACGAGGTCAAGTACGCGCCGATCGGCATGTACAAGAACGGCCGCGGCTACCAGGCGCAGCTGAACTTCAAGTTCTGATGTAGCACCGGCGCGCCACCGTCCCTCCACGGTGGCGCGCTTTTTCGTGTCCGGCGCGGCGGCGCCGGCATCGTCTTCTGCAACAAGGAGTGCCGTTCCATGACGACCGAGACCCGCCCCCGTGCGGACCGATCCCGCCACGCCGGAGCCGCACGCCAGACCCTGGCCAGCGCGCTGGCCCTCATGCTCGCGCTGACGGCCCTGCCCGCCGGCGCCGCGGACGCGCCGTCGCCGACTGCGCCCACCGCCACCACGCTCAGTCCGGAACAGATCGACCAGCAGTGGCTGCAGGCCACCGCCAAGTACGCGCCCGAACGCGCGCGTCTGGTGCGCGAAGCCAACGACGGCGCACGCGGCGGACCGTTCCGGCCCGACTGGACCTCGCTCAAGCAGTACCGCTCGCCGTCCTGGTACGACAACGCCAAGTTCGGCATCTTCATCCATTGGGGCGTGTTCTCGGTGCCGGCCTTCGGCAACGAGTGGTACTCGCGCAACATGTACCAGCAGGGCAGCAAGGACTACCTGCATCACCGCCAGACCTACGGCCCGCAGTCGCGCTTCGGCTACAAGGACCTGATCCCGCTGTTCACCGCGCCCAAGTTCGATCCGCAGGCCTGGGCCACGCTGTTCCGCGACTCCGGCGCCCGCTACGTGGTGCCGGTGGCCGAGCACCACGACGGCTTCGCGATGTACGACTCGCAGCTGTCGGACTGGACCGCGGTGAAGATGGGCCCCAAGCGCGACGTGATCGGCGAGCTGTCCAAGGCGATCCGCGCGCAGGGCCTGCATTTCGGCCTGTCCTCGCACCGCGCCGAGCACGACTGGTTCTTCGACGGCGGCCGCCAGTTCGACTCGGACGTCAACGACCCGCGCTACGCCGGCCTGTACGGCCCCGCGCAGGTGCGGCTGCCGGGCAAGGACGACGCCGACGTGCACAACGACTGGACCCCGGTCTCGCAGGCCTGGCTGGACGACTGGCTGGCGCGCACCACCGAACTGATCGACCGCTACGACCCGGACCTGATCTATTTCGATTGGTGGATCGCGCACCCGACCTTCCGCGGCACGCTGCCGACGATGCTGTCGTACTACTACAACCACGGCGCGGCCAAGGGCGGCGTGGTGGTGAACTACAAGCTCGGCGCCTTCCCCGAGGGCGCCGGCACGTTGGACATCGAACGCGGCCAGCTCACCGGCATCCATCCCACGCACTGGCAGACCGACACCTCGGTCAGCAACGCCTCGTGGGGCTATGTCGAGAACGACACCTACAAGACCCCGACCTTCATCATCCACATGCTGGTGGACGTGGTCAGCAAGAACGGCAACCTGATGCTCAACATCGGGCCGCGCGCCGACGGCTCGATCCCGGACACCGAACGCGCGATCCTGTTGTCGATCGGCAAGTGGCTCAAGACCAACGGCGAGGCGATCTACGACAGCACGCCATGGCGCACCTATGGTGAAGGCCCGACCGAAGTGGTCGGCGGCACCTTCCAGGACACCAAGACCAAGCCGTACACGCCCGAGGACTTCCGCTTCACCACCGGCCACGGCGCGCTGTACGCGATCGAGCTGGGCTGGCCGGCCGACGGCAAGGCGCTGATCCGCTCGCTGAAGCCGGCCGATGGCGTGCGCGGCGTCACCCTGCTCGCCACCGGCAAGCCGGTGCCGTTCGAGCAACGTACCGACGGCCTGCACCTGCGCCTGCCGGCCAAGCCGGTGGGCGAACACGCCTACGTGTTCCGCATCGACCTGTCCTCCCCCACCCCGCCAACGGATCCCTCCCGATGATGAAGCGTTTCGCAGGGCTGCTGTTCGCCCTCGCCCTGGTCTGCGGACCGGCCATGGCCAAGAACCCGACCGCGCTGTTCTATCTGATGAACACGCAGAAATCGACCAACTCCTTCCTGGCCCACGTCGACAAGATCGACGTAGTGGTGCCGACCTGGTACGGCGTGGATCAGAATGGCCTGGTCAATGGCACCCCGAACATGTACCTGTACGAGATCGCCAAGCAGCACAAGCTGCGGGTGATGCCGATCCTGTCGATGACCGCCGGCCGCGACGGCTTCCACAAGCTGCTGCACGACGAGGACGCCAAGCAGCGCATGATCGCGGCGCTGCTGATCCACGGCCGCAAGCACGGCTACGACGGCTTCCAGTTCGATTTCGAGAGCATCGCCTGGACTGACCGCGACGCCTATTCGCTGATGGTCAAGCAGACCGCCGAGGCGCTGCACAAGGCCGGCTTCAAGCTGTCGGTGGCGGTGGTGCCGAACGCGCCGGGCTATGCCGAAGGCGGGGCGTTCTCCAAGTGGATGTGGGAGTACTGGCGCGGCGCCTACGACCTCAAGGCGCTGGGCGCCTCGGCCGACCTGATCAGCCTGATGACCTACGACCAGCACACCCGCTGGACCACGCCCGGCCCGGTGGATGGCATGGTGTGGATGAAGAAGCACCTGGACTACGCGCTGACCCAGGTGCCGAAGGACAAGCTGTCGCTGGGCATCGCCACCTACGGCTACCGCTGGTACACCGGCAATCCGGTCAAGGCCGACGGCACCGAAGCCTCGAACATCACCGCCGACTACATCGACGCCGACGAGTCGTTCCCGCTGGCGGAAGAGCAGCATGCCACCGTGCAATGGGACCCGGTGGAGCAGGAGTCGTGGTTCTACTTCTACCGCGACGACATGCGCGAGTGGGTGTTCCGCCCGGACGCGCGCAGCTTCCGCGCGCGTTACGAGCTGACCAAGCAGTACGGCCTGGAAGGCTTCAGCTGCTGGGTGCTGGGCGCCGAAGATCCCAAGGTCTGGGACGAACTGCCGACCGCGGCGCGCTGAGCGGCCGTCACGATCGAGATGCGGGACGAGGGCATGCGGCGCGCAGCGAAAGCGCCGCGCTCACCCCAGGCTACCCCACAGCCTCTACGATACGCATCTCGATCGCTTGAGGTAGACCGATGACTGAAGTGGGTGCACACCCCCGATTGCCGCACCGCCCGATGCCCGCCAGCGCGCGCATCGCGGCGGCCTCCCGCAACGCCTGGCTGGGGTTGTCCCTGCTCGCCTGTGGCAGCCTGCTCGGCGGCTGCGACCGCGCCCCGCCGCCGGCGCCGACGCCCGCGGCCAAGCCCGCCGTGGCCCCGCCGCCTGCCCCGAAACACGATGACGACGACGACAAGACCCCGCTGCCGCTGATCCCGGCGCCGGTCAAGGCCGAGCGCGACGGCGGCACCCTCACCATCGGCACCGGCAGCGTGCTGTCGGTGCCCAACGACGATCCCGGCGCGCAGCGCGTGGCCGAGCAACTGTCGCAATTGCTGAGCAAGACCCGCGGCCTGAACCTGGAAGTGCGCGCGGAGACCATCCCCGCCAACGGCAGCATCCGCCTGCAGCTCAATCCCAATACCGAGGTTGCGCAGGTCGAGGGCTACACGCTGGACGTAGACCCGCACACCATCCTGATCCAGGCGCGCGACGAACGTGGCCTGTTCTACGGCGCGATCAGCGCCTGGCAGTTGATGACCCCCGACGCCGGCAAGGGCGAGGTGGACGTGCCGCAGGTGCACATCCGCGACTGGCCGCGCTTCGGCTGGCGCGGCGTGCTGCTCGACGTGGCGCGGCATTTCCACGGCCCGGACACGGTCAAGCGCCTGCTCGACGCGATGGCCCAGCACAAGCTCAACGTGCTGCACCTGCACCTGACCGACGACCAGGGCTGGCGCATCGAGATCAAGCGCTATCCCAAGCTCACCGAGATCGGCGCCTGGCGCACCCCGCCCGGCGCCGGCAGCCACGGCCTGCCCGATCGCTACGGCGGCTTCTACACCCAGGACCAGATCCGCGACCTGGTGGCCTACGCCGCAGAACGCCACATCACCATCGTGCCGGAGCTGGACATGCCCGGCCACGCCCAGTCCGCAGTGGCGGCGTACCCGGAACTGGTCGGGGTGACCCGGCAGCGGCCCAAGGTGTCGGTGGACTGGGGCGTCAATCCGTACCTGTTCAACACCAACGCCAAGAGCATGACCTTCATCCAGGGCGTGCTGGACGAAGTGCTGCAGCTGTTCCCCTCGCCGTACATCCACATCGGCGGCGACGAAGCGGTCAAGGACCAGTGGGAGCGCTCGCCGGCGGTGCGCGCGCAGATGCGCAAGCTCGGCATCAAGGACGCGCATGCGCTGCAGGGCTGGTTCAACCAGCAGCTGGCCGACTACCTGACCCAGCACCAGCGGCGCCTGATCGGCTGGGACGAGATCCTGGAAGGCGGGCTGCCGGCCAGTGCGTCGGTGATGTCCTGGCGCGGCGTGGACGGCGCGGTCGCCGCCGCCAAGCAAGGCCACGACGTGGTGCTGGCGCCGGCCGGCTGGATGTACCTGGACAACCTGCAGAGCGCGCGCAACGACGAGCCCAACGGCCGCCTGGCGACGCTGCCGCTGCAGAAGGTCTACGGCTTCGACCCGGTGCCGACCGCGCTCAGCGCCGAGGAAAGCAAGCACGTGCTCGGCGTGCAGGCGGCGCTGTGGAGCGAGTACATCCCCTCCGCCTGGCATATCGACCATGCGCTGTTCCCGCGGCTGAGCGCGGTGGCCGAGGCCGGCTGGTCGCCGATGGCCGCGCGCGACTGGAACGGCTTCCTGCAGCGCCTGCCGGCGCAGCTGGATCGCTACCGCACGCAGGGCATCGCCTACGGCGACGGCGCCTTCGCTCCGGACATCGCGCTGCAGGGCGGCGACAACGCGGCGCTGGACAGCGGCAAGGCCACCGTGGTGCTGGGCAACCAGGCCAAGTTCGGCAGCTTCCGCTACACCACCGACGGCAGCGAGCCCAAGGCCGACTCGCCGCGCTACACGGCGCCGTTCGCGGTGACCCTGCCGGTCACCGTGCGCGCGGCCACCTTCGCCGACGACGGCCGCCTGCTGGCCGCGCCGCGCAGCCGCATCCTCGACCGCGCCAATCTGCTCAGCCGCGATACCCAGGGCCTGGCCTCGTGCGAGGGCGGCGAGCTGGGCCTGCGCGTGCCGCTGTTGCCGGACCTGGCCGACCAGGACACGCCGGTGTTCAACATCGACCTGTTCACCAGTTGCTGGCGCTACGCCGACGCGCGCCTGGACGGCATCGACCGCATCCGCATCGACGCCGCACGGCTGGCGCGCAACTACGGACTGGCGCACGACCAGGCCAAGGTCAAGCGCTACCCGGCGCACAGCGCGCGCGGCGAGTTCGAAGTGCGGCTGGGCGACTGCAAGGGCAAGCTGCTGGCGCGGCTGCCGCTGCCGGCCGGCAAGACCCTGGGCGACCAGTTTGCGCTGGAAGCACGGCTGCCCAAGCAGACCGGCGTGCACGACCTGTGCCTGCGCTCCACCGCGCCCATCGCCGGCCCGTACTACGCCATCGGCGCCGTCCATCTGATCGACACCGCGGCGCAGGCGCCCCCCGCCGCCGCGCACTGACCACGGAGACCCTCGCATGACCCAGCCGCCCCGCCGCTCCCGTTCCGCGTCGCGCACGCGCCTTCCTGCCCGCCTCGGGCTGTTGCTGGCGCTGGCCTTGCCGGCGCTGGGACAGGCGGCGGCGCCGGCGACGCTGTCGCTGCAACAGGGCTGGCAGGTGCGGCTGGCGCCGGGCGATGCCAACGCCAAGGCGCACCCGAAGGCGGCGCAGTGGCTGCCGGCGCAGGTGCCGGGCACGGTGCAGACCGACCTGATCGCCGCCGGGGTGGTGCCCGATCCGTTCTATCGCGACAACGAAGCGCAGATCCAGTGGGCCGGGCTCAGCGACTGGCAGTACCAGACCCGGTTCCAGGTCGATGCGGCCCTGCTGGCGCGCCCGCACCTGGAACTGGTGTTCGACGGCCTGGACACCTTCGCCGAGGTCTACCTCAACGGCAAGAAGCTGCTGGCCGCCGACAACATGTTCCGGCAGTGGCGGGTCGACGCCAAACCGCTGCTCAAGCGCGGCGACAACGTGCTGGAAGTACGCATCGCCTCGCCGATCAAGAAGATCCAGCCGTGGCTGTCCAAGCAGCCGTATGCGCTGCCCGGCGCCTACGACTCGGCGTTCGGCGACGAGCCGGTGGCACGGCACAGCTCCACCTATGTGCGCAAGGCGCCGTACAACTTCGGCTGGGACTGGGGTCCGCGCATCGTCACCGCCGGCATCTGGCAGGGCGTGCGCCTGGAAGCCTGGGACGACCTGCGCGTGGACGGCCTGCGCATCGCCCAGCAGCGCGTGGACGCCGACGCGGCGCAATTGCTGGCGCAGGTGCAGGTGCAGGCCGGCCGCAGCGGCGAGGTGCAACTGGATCTCGACGTGCTCGGCCCCGACGGCCAGCGCGTCGGCCAGTTCAGCCAGCATGCCATCGTCGATCCAGGCGCCAATACCCTGACCGTGCCGGTGCGCATCGCCAAGCCGCAGCGCTGGTTCCCGGCCGGCTACGGCCGCCAGGACCTGTACACGTTCAAGGCGCAGTTGCGCGACGCCGCAGGCGAACGCCTGGACGTGCAGCGCGTCACCGGCCTGCGCAGCGTCGAGCTGCGTCGCGAGAAGGACCAGTGGGGCAAGAGCTTCGCGCTGGTGGTCAACGGCATCCCGGTGTTCGCCAAGGGCGCCAACCTGATCCCGTTCGACAGCTTCCCCACCCGCGTCGACGCCGCGCGCATGCGCGGCTTCCTGCAATCCGCGCGCGACGCCAACATGAACATGCTGCGCATGTGGGGCGGCGGCCATTACCAGCCGGACAGCTTCTACGAGGACGCCGACCGCCTGGGCATCATGATCTGGCAGGACTTCATGTTCGGCGGCGCCATCCCGCCCTACGACGTGGCCTTCCGCGAGAACACCCGCGCCGAGGCCGAGGAGCAGGTCCGGCGCCTCGGCGACCACCCCAGCATCGTCATCTGGTGCGGCAACAACGAAGTGCAGACCGGCTGGGAAAACTGGGGCGACCGGGTCAAGTTCAAGCAGTCGATCGACCCGGAAGAGCGCGAGCGCATCGTGCGCGGCATGACCACGCTGTTCGGCACGGTGCTGCGCGAAGCGGTACAGAAGTACGACAGCGACACCCCGTACTGGGCGACCTCGCCGGGCACCGATTTCGACGGCGCCGCCGACCAGCCCGACGACGGCGACATGCACTACTGGAAGGTCTGGGGCGGCCCGGCGCTGCCGGTCACCGAGTACCTCAACGTGACCCCGCGCTTCATGTCCGAATACGGCCTGCAGTCGTTCCCCGAGATGCGCACCATCCGCGCCTTCGCCGAACCCGGCGACCTGCAGCCGGAATCGCCGGTGATGCGCGCGCACCAGAAGTTCGACAAGGGCAACGGCAACAAGCGTCTGCTGCTGTACATCCGCCGTGCGTTCGGCGAGCCCAAGGATTTCGCCAGCTTCGTCTACCTGAGCCAGATCATGCAGGCCGAGGGCATCACCCTGGCCGCCGAGCACCTGCGCGCATCGCGGCCGCAATCGATGGGTTCGCTGTACTGGCAACTCAACGACGTGTGGCCCGGCGCGTCGTGGTCGAGCCTGGACTACTTCGGCCGCTGGAAGGCGCTGCAGTACCACGCGCGCCGCTTCTACGCGCCGGAACTGATCGCCGCGCTGCGCAACGACAAGGGCCAGACCCAGGTGTCGCTGGTCTCCGACCGCACCACGCCGCTGGCCGCGCGCTGGCGCATGCGGGTGATGGATCTGTCCGGCAAGGTGCTGAGCAAGACCGAGAAGCCGGTGACGCTGGCGCCGCTGTCCAGCGTGCGCGTGGGCAACTTCAGCGACGCGCAGCTGCTGCGCCGCGCCGATCCGCGCCGCAGCGTGGCGGTGTTCGAGCTGCTCGACGGCGAGCGCGTGCTATCGCGCAACCTGGTGTACTTCGACGCGGCCAAGCACCTGCAGTGGCCGCAGGCCGACATCCGCACCGAGCTGCGCGCGGACGGCGACGGCTATGCGCTGACCTTGAGCAGCCCCACCCTCGCCGCACAGGTGTGGCTGAGCTTCGGCGACCTCGACGTGACGCTGTCCGACAATGCCTTCGACCTGCTGCCGGGCGAGCCGCTGAGCGTGCGCGTGCACAGCAGCGCCACGCTGGAGCAGCTGCGCGCCGCGCTGCAGGTGCGCGACCTGGGCGGGACCCTGGCTGGCGCCCCGGCCGAGCCGGCGGAGACGAAGTGATGGGCGGGGAGATGTCGCATGCATCGGCCGGCGCGGGGTCGCGGCTGAAGCCGCTCCTACAGCCGCTGGCACAGGCGCTGTGCGCGATCGCCCTGCTCGCCGCCCCGCTCGCCCATGCCGACGAGGCCGAGGACCGCGCCGCCGCGCTGGTGGCGAAGATGACCCGCGCCGAGAAGATCGCGCAGGCGATGAACGCTGCGCCGGCGATCCCGCGCCTGGGCGTGCCCGCCTACGAGTGGTGGAGCGAGGGGCTGCACGGCATCGCCCGCAACGGCGAGGCCACGGTGTTCCCGCAGGCGATCGGCCTGGCCGCGACCTGGAATCCCGAGCTGCTGCACGAGGTCGGCACCGTCACCTCGACCGAGGCGCGGGCCAAGTTCAACCTCGCCGGCGGCCCCGGCAAGGACCATCCGCGCTACGCCGGGCTGACCATCTGGTCGCCCAACATCAACATCTTCCGCGACCCGCGCTGGGGCCGCGGCATGGAGACCTACGGCGAGGATCCCTACCTCACAGGACGGCTGGCGGTCGGCTTCATCCGCGGCCTGCAGGGCGACGATCCGGCGCAGCCGCGCACCATCGCCACGCCCAAGCACCTGGCCGTGCACAGCGGGCCGGAGCCGGGCCGCCACGGCTTCGACGTGGACGTGTCGCCGCACGATTTCGAGGCCACCTACTCGCCGGCATTCCGCGCCGCCATCGTCGACGGCCAGGCCGGCTCGGTGATGTGCGCGTACAACTCCCTGCACGGCACGCCCGCCTGCGCCGCCGACTGGCTGCTCGACGGCCGCGTGCGTGGCGACTGGGGCTTCAAGGGCTTCGTCGTGTCCGATTGCGATGCGATCGACGACATGACCCAGTTCCACTACTACCGCGCCGACAATGCCGGCTCGTCCGCGGCCGCGCTCAAGGCCGGGCACGATCTGAATTGCGGCTACGCCTATCGCGAGCTCGGCCTGGCCTTCGACCGCGGCGAAGCCGACGAAGCCCTGCTCGACCGCTCGCTGGTGCGCCTGTTCGCCGCGCGCTACCGGCTCGGCGAGCTGCAGCCGCGGCGCAACGATCCGTATGCACGGCTGGGCACCAAGGACATCGACAGCGCCGCGCACCGCGCGCTGGCGCTGCAGGCCGCGCAGCAATCGCTGGTGCTGCTGAAGAACGCCAACGCCACCCTGCCGCTGCGCCCGGGCCTGCGCCTGGCCGTGCTCGGCCCCAACGCCGACGCGCTGGCCGTGCTGGAAGCCAACTACCAGGGCACCTCCGTGGACCCGGTGACGCCGCTGCAAGGCTTGCGCACGCGCTTCGGTGCCACCCAGGTCACCTATGCGCAGGGCGCGCCGCTGGCCGCCGGCGTGCCCGGCATGATCCCCGAAACCGCGCTGCGCAGCGACGGCAAGCCCGGGCTGCGCGGCGAGTACTTCGACAACCTGGACCTGGCCGGTAGGCCGCGCGTGCAGCGCCAGGACCGCGTGGTCGGCTTCAACTGGGATCACGTGGCCCCGGCCAAGGACGTGGACAAGGACCGCTATTCGGTGCGCTGGAGCGGCGAACTGCTGCCGCCCGGCCCCGGCGACTACACCCTGGCGGTGAGGGTGGCGCGCTGCTTCGATTGCACCGGCCACGACCCGGTGCGCCTGTACATCGACGACCGGTTGGTGATCGCCGGCAACGCCGAGGACAAGCACCTGCCGACCGGCATGCACAACGCCGATGGCCGCAACGTCGAGGCCGTGCTGCATTTCGACGACGCGAAACCGCGGCGCATCCGCTTGGAGCTGGAACACCGCGGCCAGGACCAGGGCCTGCGCCTGGAGTGGCTGGCGCCGCCGGCGCTGCAACTGGCCGAAGCCGAACGCGCGGTGGCGCAGGCCGACGCAGTGGTGGCCTTCGTCGGCCTGTCGCCGGACGTGGAAGGCGAGGAACTGCGCATCGATGTGCCCGGCTTCGACGGCGGCGACCGCAACGACCTGGCCCTGCCCGCCGCGCAGCAGGCGCTGCTGGAACGGGCCAAGGCCAGCGGCAAGCCGCTGGTGGTGGTGCTGATGAGCGGCAGCGCGGTGGCGCTGAACTGGGCCAAGCAACACGCCGACGCGATCATCGCCGCGTGGTATCCGGGCCAGTCCGGTGGTACCGCGATCGCCCAGGCGCTGGCCGGCGACCTCAACCCCGGCGGTCGCCTGCCGGTGACCTTCTACCGCTCGACCAAGGACCTGCCGCCCTACGTCAGCTACGACATGAAGGGCCGCACCTACCGCTACTTCAAGGGCGAGCCGCTGTTCCCGTTCGGTTACGGGCTGAGCTACACCCAGTTCGCCTACGACGCGCCGCAGCTGTCGGCCGCACAGTTGCAGGCCGGCCAGCCGCTGCAGGTGAGCACCACCGTGCGCAACACCGGCGCGCGCGCCGGCGACGAGGTGGTGCAGGTGTACCTGCAGTACCCGCAGCGCGCGCAGTCGCCGCTGCGCAGCCTGGTCGGCTTCCAGCGCGTACACCTGCAGCCGGGCGAGGCGCGCACGCTGAGCT
This sequence comes from Xanthomonas sp. F4, assembly GCF_011761895.1. Lineage (NCBI taxonomy): Bacteria > Pseudomonadati > Pseudomonadota > Gammaproteobacteria > Lysobacterales > Lysobacteraceae > Xanthomonas > Xanthomonas sp. F4. The sequence goes on from NZ_JAASQX010000006.1 coordinate 94,596, forward strand.
TCGCCTTGAACGCACGCGATCTCAGCGATGTGGACCGCAGCGGCCAGCGCGCGGTCGAAGCCGGCGACTACCGCGTGTTCGTTGGCGGCGGCCAGCCCGGCACCGGCGCCCCCGGCGGAGACGCTGCGTTCTCGATCAGCGATCGAGTGACCCTGCCGAAGTGAGCGATGGGGCCGCAAGCGGCCCTGTCTACGAAATGCGCCAGCGCATGCGGCGGTGCAGCGTAAACGCCCGCCGCCCTTCTGTCGCCGCGCCCCCCGATCCCGTGTCCCAGCGCCCCGCCAATTTATTTTTCACGACCTATTGACAGCCTTCCGGGACAGAGGTATCGATAACACGTCGGTGCTACGCATCGACGATGCCAGACGCGCCGGACGCCGCAACACCTGCGGCGTTCTCCAGGGCAGTTCCAGGGGTGATGTGCCATGTCATGCAGTCGTCGCAGCCAGGATCGATGCCTCGCCGGAGTTCCGGCGCCCTGCCTGTTGTCCGCGCGCCGCGCGGGCACGCACGGGAGCCGCTGCGCATGACCCGTCGCTACAAACTGAGCGCGCTGCGTTCGCGCTCCAAGTGCATCGCCGGCTACTCGCCGCCACGCCACTGATCGCCGTTTAACGGTCCGCCCAGCCGGCAGACGCCTCGCGTCGGTCGCCGTTCGCTTTGTCCTGCTTGCACGCCGCCCGGCGTGCGGTCCGAGCGCGCGCGCCGTCCGTCCACCGTGTCTGCCTCCCAGGAACGCAGCGGCGCGTCGCCTTCGGCGCGTGCACGCACCGATCACGATCAGCGAGGTGTCACGTGGCAACCCATCCCTATTGCAAGCGCAAGGCGCTGTGCGCAGCCATTCTGGCCATCACCGGCCTTGCCGCCGCCGCACCGGCGCTGGCCGGCACCGTGCAGGGCGAACTCAAGGAGCGCAGCAGCGGCAAGCCCGCCGCGCATGCGAAGGTCGCCATCGTCGGCACTGCGCTCAGTGCCGTCACCGACGCACAGGGCCGCTTCGTCATCGACGACGTGCCGGCCGGGCAGTACGCGCTGCAGCTGGACTACCCCGGCTTCAGCGCGCCGGAAACCACCGTGCAGGTCGCCGACAGCGGCGCCGCCAATGTGTCGATCGCGCTGGACGAGGCCAAGCAGTTGCAGACGATCAGCGTGGCGGCCAACCGCTACGACGCCAGCACGCTGAAGATGAACGCCTCGAACACCGTGGACGTGCTGTCGGCCAACGATCTCGAGCACACCGCCGTGCACAACGTCGCCGAGGCGCTGGGCCTGATCGCCGGCATCAACATCACCTACAGCGGCTCGGGCTATTTCGGCGGTGTCGATGGCGCCGCCCGCGGCGAAGGCATGTTCGCCTCGGTGCGTGGCCTGCCCTCCGAATACAACGTCAACCTGATCGACGGCGTCACCGTCGCCCAGGGCATGCCGTACAGCCGCAGCGTGCAGTTGAGCCTGTTGCCGCCCTCGGGCCTGCAGACCATCGTCGCCAACAAGACCTCCACCGCCGACATGGACGGCGACGCGATCGGCGGCACCCTGGATTTCCGCACGCCCACCGCCTACGACTACAAGGATCCCAGCAGCGGCAGCGTCACCGTCAGCGGCCGCGTCGAGAGCCGCGCCCGCGACTATGGCGGCGACGGCCTCGGCGGCGGCCTGGCCGGCGAGTTCCAGCACAAATTCGGCGACGAGCAGCAGTTCGGCTTCTACGCCAGCGCCTACTACGACTACCGTACCTCGACCAACAGCGAGGTGGCCGCGGCCACCAGCGCGCTCAACGACGGCTCATGGAAATTCCTGCACGCCAATGCCGACGGCAGCAATGCCGCCGGCTACGCGCCGCAGGACAACCTGACCAGCACCGGCATGAACGTCGGCGTGGTCGCCGGCTGGGAGCGCCGCTACGGCGGGAACGCGGCGTTCGACTGGAACGTGGACGACACCCTGTCGGTGTACGCGCGCGCCACCTACGCCTACGCCAAGACCGACCAGGGCACCACCTTCGTGCAGTTGCTGCCGCAGGACGTCAGCTTCGTGCCGAGCGCCACGCCCGGCGTGTATTCGCCCAACATCAACCGCATCGCCGCGCGCTTCTGGTACGAGACCAACCCGGAAATCGCCGACCTGGCCACCTTCCAGGTGGGCGCGCGCAAGACCGTGGGCAACTGGACGCTGTCGCCGAACCTGTTCTACAGCTTCGGCGACAACGACCGTCCCGACCACATCGAGATCGACGGGCGCGAGGACAAGTTCAGCCAGGCCAACTTCGCCTACTCCGGCAGCAGCCTGATGCGCTACGGCAGCGGCGCCTTCCCCTACCCGCAGCTGACCCCGGCGCTGCTGGCGCAGGTCAACAACATCCCTTCGCTGTACGCCAGCAGCTACGGCGAATCGACCAAGATCTACTCCGGGCAGAAGAAGGGCGGCGCCAAGTTCGACGCGCACTACGACTTCAGCGACGGCGCGCTGACCGCGCTGCAGTTCGGCGTGAAGTACAGCAAGAGCAGCCGCCACTACAGCAACCGCGACTGGTGGACCGGCCCGGTGCCCGACGCCAGCACGCTGGGCGACCTGGGCATCTTCAACGGCGGCTATGCGGCGATCTTCCCCGGCAAGTACCACTGGGCCACGCCGCGGGTCAGCGAAGGCGCGGTGGCGCAGGTGATCGCCAACCACCTCACCGACGACGACCTGGATACCTGCGGCAGCGCGTTCTACGTCAATAACTACAACTGCAACACCATGCGCGGCACCGAGGCGGTCAGCGCCGCCTACGCGATGGCGACCTTCAACTTCGGCAGCCTGGAAGTGGTACCCGGGGTGCGCTTCGAGCACACCAGCATCCACAACACCTTCTGGACCACGCCCACCGACAACAGCGGCAACGAGCAGGTCGGCTATTTCGCCGCCAACAGCACGCACTACGACCAGCCGCTGCCGAGCGTGTTCCTGACCTGGCGTCCGGACAGCGCCACCACCTATCGCGCCGCGCTGTGGACCAGCTATACGCGTCCGGCGTTCGTGCAGTTGGGTGGTGGCAGCCAGATCAGCGTGTCCAACGCCGTGCCACCGATCACCACCATCACCCAGGGCAATCCGGACCTGAAGGCGATCACCTCGACCAACCTGGATCTGTCCGGCGAGTGGGCCACCGAACACGGCGGATTCTTCTCGGTGGCCGGCTTCTACAAGCGCCTGCACCACTACATCTACGACGCCGGTTCCGGCCAGGCCAATTCGGACACCAGCGGCAGCGGCACGGTGTTCTACCAGATGCCGACCAACGGCGGCGACGGCCGCGTCTACGGCGTGGAGGTCAGCGCGCGGCAGCGCTTCCAGGATCTGCCGGCGCCGTTCGATGGGCTGGGCGTCAGTGCCAATGCCACGCGCCAGCATGCGCACGCCGATCTGGGCATGGCCGGCTTCGAAGACGAGCAGATGCAGTCGGCACCGAATGCGATGGCCAATCTGGAGCTGTTCTACGAGCACTCGAAGTTCTCGGTGAACCTGAGCTATCACTTCAGCAGTTCCTATCTGCTGAACTACGATTTCCTGCACCAGAACGCGCCGTGGGACGACCTGTGGGCGCGGCCGACGCGGCGGGTGGATCTGCATGCGGGCTATCGGTTCGACAATGGGGTGAATGTGGATCTGTCGATCTCCAATCTCACCAAGGAATACAGTTACTGGGGCCACGTGGGCCGGCACAATCTGGCGGTGTCGGACATCGTCGATGCCGGCATGATGACGCTGTTGACCGTCAAGTACGCGTTCTAGGCCGCGCGGCGTGCGCACTGGGATGCCACCGCGGAGCGTTGCCACGCTTTCTGTGGGAAGGGCTTCAGTCCCGACGGGCTTTACCGGTGCGGCCTGGATCAGGCTGCATCGGGAACCAGCTCAAGCAGCGCGCGCCTGGGTTGTCGTAGGAGCGGCTTCAGCCGCGGCAGGCTTTCCCGACACGGCCTGGGCCACGCTTTTTGTAGGAGGGACTTCAGTCCCGACGGGCTTTATTGGTGCAGCTTGGATCATGCGATCTCGGCAGCTCACACTAGTGGCACACGCCGCCGCTCTTGTAGGAGCGGCTTCAGCCGCGACAGGCCTTCCCGACACAGCCTGGACCGCGCCTCTTGTGGGAGGGACTTCAGTCCCGACGGGCTTTATTGGTGCAGTTTGGATCATGCGATCTCGGCAGCTCACACTAGCGGCACACGCCGCCGCTCTTGTAGGAGCGGCTTCAGCCGCGACAGGCTCTACCGACACAGCCTGGGCCACGCTTTTTGTGGGAGGGACTTCAGTCCCGACGGGCTTTACCGGTACTGCCTGGGTAGGCAAGCAAAAGCAAAAGCTTTCGCCTGACGGCGAGTTACTTTTCTTTGCTTGTGCAAAGAAAAGTAACCAAAAGAAGCCGCTTTACAGCAGCCGAATGGCTGATCAAGCACACCCCGCCTTCGCGCCCGCTGCGCGGGTCCGCTCCGCTGACGGGATTTTCGGACGGGGCATCCTGCCCCGGCCGAAAACGGCGCACGTCCTTGTGCGCCGCCCCCCTACGGGGGGTTTTGCCCGCCAGCTCCGCCGCTGCGGAGGGGACCCGGGAAAGGCAAAAGCCGAAGAGCAACAGCAACAGCAACGGCAACGCTCCGGCTGGAGCCCGCAATGAAGCGCCGCGCGTTCTGCCGGTTCGGGTTACTGGCGCCGTTGGGATTGGCGACGATGCCGATGCTGCGCGCAGCGGTGCCAGCCTCAGCACCGGTGCCGGATGGACGGCCGCACGCATTCGGTTACGCGCAAGGACGCTTCACGCTCGACGGCCAGCCGTGGCAGATCCGCAGTGGCGAGCTGCATCCGCTGCGGATCGCACGTGCGGATTGGTTGCATCGCATCCGCATGGCCAAGGCGATGGGGCTGAACACCATCGCGCTGTACCTGATGTGGAATGCGCTGGAAACGGCGCCGGGACAGTTCGATCTGGACAGTGGCGAGCGCGATTTCGTCGGGTTCATCCGGCTGTGCCAGCAGGAGGGGCTGTGGGTGTATCTGCGGCCCGGACCGTATGTGTGCGCAGAGTGGACGCTGGGCGGGTTGCCGCCATATCTGCTGCGCGATACGAACATCCGCCTCCGCGATCGCCACGATGCGCGCTACATGGCGGCAGTGGAACGCTACATCGGGGCGATCGCGCCGCGCATCGCGCCGTTGATGGCCAGTGCCGGCGGGCCGGTGCTGATGCTGCAGATCGAGAACGAGTATTCGATGCACGGCAGCGACGTCGGCTATCTGCAGGCGCTGGCCGCGCTGTGGCGGGCGCATGGGGTCGACGGGCCATTCTCGCTGGCCGAAGGGCTCAAGGATCTGCGCCGGCGTCAGGCCATGCTGCCCGGCGCCGCGCTCGGCCTGGATGGTCCCGATCTGCACGATCTGCAGGCAGCCAAGGCCTTCGCCGGGCAGGCGCCGGTGTGGGTGTCCGAGGGCTATCCCGGCTGGCTCACGCACTGGGGCGAGCCGCAGTTCGCGCACCGCGACTACGCGCCGCTGCTGCGCCGCATCGCCGCCGCCGGCTATTCGTTCAATCTGTACGTGGTGCACGGCGGCACCAACTTCGGCCTCAGCGCCGGCGCCAATGCCGAGGACGACGGCTCGCAGTTCCAGCCGGCGCTGACCAGCTACGACTACGGTGCGCCGATCGACGAGGCCGGCCGCGCCACGCCGGCGTATTTCGCGCTGCGCAAGATCATCGCCGCACAAGCCGACGCGGCACTGCCGCCGGTGCCGGCCGCACCGCGCCGTGCGCACTTCGATGCGGTGCAGGCCAAGCCCGTGGCCACGCTGTGGGACAACCTCGGCCCCGCGCTGCAGACCGACACCCCCACCGACAACCAGCGTCTGCTCGGCCAGGACCAGGGCCTGGTGCTGTATCGGCGGCGGATCGGCGCGGGCCAGGCGCTGCACCTGGGGCAGGTCCACGACTACGCGGTGGTGCATGTCGACGGGCGCGAGCTGGACCACGTGTCGCGGGTGCGGCACCCACGCCTGCATAGTGCGCTGCAACTGCGCTTGCCGGATGCAGCAAAGGACACGCGCGATCTCGAGGTGCTGGTCGACAGCTTCGGCCACATCAACTTCGGCCCGGCGCTGGGCGATCGCAAGGGCCTGCTCGGTCCGGTCCGGCTCGATGGTCGAGACCTGCACGACTGGGAGGTGCGCGGGCTGGCGCTGGACGCGGACGCGACGCCGTCGCTGCGCCCACTGCAGGCACCGCCGCAGCGCCCTGGCCTGTTCTTCGCCACCGAATTCACCCTGGACCAGCCCGGCGACGTGCACCTGGACATGCGCGACTGGCGCAAAGGCTATCTGTGGGTCAACGGGCGCCTGCTCGGCCGCTACTGGGACATCGGCCCGCAGCGGTGCCTGTATTGCCCCGGCGCCTGGCTGCGCGCCGGCGCCAACCAGGTCCTGATCCTCGATCTGCATCGCCTGCAACCGGGCCTAGTGCGCTGTGCCGACGGCCTGGTGCCCGCGCCTGCAACACAGGCCTTCGCTCCCCTTCCCTCCCCGCAGGATCGCGCATGCACATGACGTCGCTCGCCGCCCCCGTCGCGTCCTCCCCGTCCGCTGCGGACCAGGGCGCGCCGCCGCGCACGTTGGGGTTCTGGAGCGCGCTGTCGGCCAATCTGCTCAACATGATCGGCATCGGCCCGTTCATCACCATCCCGCTGGCGCTGTCGGCGCTGGCCGGGCCGGCGGTGCTGCTGGGCTGGGTGGTCGGCGCGCTGCTTTGCCTGTGCGACGGCCTGGTGTGGGCCGAACTCGGCTCGGCGATCCCGCGCTCGGGTGGGCCGTATCACTACCTGCGCGAGGCCTATGGCCGCGACCGCGCCGGGCGCCTGTTCGGCTTCCTGTACCTGTGGCAGACGCTGCTGACCGCGCCGCTGTCGGTGGCTGCCGCCGCGGTCGGCTGCGCGCAGTACCTGGCCTATCTGATGCCCGGGCTGAGCCACACCGCACTCACCGGCATCGCCATGGCGCTGTGCCTGTTCAACACCGCGCTGCTGTATCGACAGGTGCGCTCGGTGCAGGTGCTGTCGCTGCTGGTCAGCGCGGTGGTGATCGCCGCGTGCGTGTGGATCGTGCTCAGCGGCGCGCTGCATTTCGACATGGCGCTGGCACGCGAGTTCCTGCAGGCGCGGCCGGCCTCGCCGCACGGATTCTGGCTGGGGTTCGGTGCGGTGGCGCTGATCGCGGTGTACGACTACGGCGGCTACAACAACGTGTGCATGCTCGGCGGCGAGATCCGCAAGCCGCGCCGCACGATTCCACGCGCGGTGCTGTGGTCGATCCCGATCGTGGCGGTGCTGTACCTGGGCTTGAATGTGACCCTGCTCGGCGTGCTGCCGTGGCAGCAGGCGGCGCAGTCCAAGGCAGTGGTCGCCGACTTCATGCAGGCCATCTATGGCCCGGTGGGCAGCACCGTGGCGGTGGCGCTGATCGTGCTCGCCAGCTGGGGCTCGGCGCTGGTGGTGCTGCTTGGCTATTCGCGGGTGCCGTATGCAGCGGCGGCGTCCGGCCAGTTCTTCGGCGTGTTCGCGCGGCTGCATCCGCGCGGGCGCTTCCCCACCGTGTCGCTGCTGTTCGTCGGCATCACCTCGGCGCTGGCCTGTCCGCTGTCGCTGGACGACCTGATCGCCACGCTGATGATCATCCAGATCCTGTTCCAGTTCCTGGCGCAATGCATGGCCGTGGTGCTGCTGCGGCGACAGCCGCGGCGCCGCGCCGGCTTCGCCATGCCGCTGTATCCGTGGCCGCTGCTGATCAGCGTCTGCGGCTGGCTGGCGCTGCTGGCCAGCAGCCCGCTGCCGCGACTGCTGGCGGCGGTGCTGGCGCTGTGCGCGGGCACCGCGCTCTATCTCATCCAGGCCAAACGCGAGGCAGCATGGCCCTTCCAGCAATGAAAACCCATGACGTCGCGGTGGTCGGCGAGGTCTATCTCGACCACATCTTCAGCGGCTTCGCCAGCTGGCCCGGGCCGGGCGAGGAAGCGATGGCGCGGCACTACCACCGCGATCTCGGCGGCGGCACCGTCAACACCGCCTGCGGGCTGGCGCGGCTCGGGCGGCGGGTGACGCTGATCGGCGCGATCGGCGCCGGCGACCACGCCTGGTTCGCGCAGCGCCTGGGCGAGTTCGGCGTCGGCACCGAGGGCCTGGTCGACCACCCCGCCGGTACCGGCGTCACCGCCAGCGTGTCGCTGCGCGAGGACCGTTCGTTCTTCACCTATCCCGGCGCCAATGCCGAGTTGGAACCGCTGCTGCGCAGCGCGGCCGCGCTGGAGGCGATGTGCGCCGCGCGCCACGTGCACTTCGCCCTGCCGCTGCCGGCAACGCTGGCGCGCACGCTGCTGCCGGCGTTGCGCGCGGCCGGCTGCAGCACCTCGCTGGACGTCGGCTTCAACCCGGCATGGCTGGCCAATGCGGACAACCACGCCACCTGCCGCGCGGTCGATCACTTCCTGCCCAACCAGAAAGAGGCGGCGCTGGCCGGCTGCAACGGCGACGATGCCGCGTCCTGCCGCGCCTGGGCGCAGGCGCTGGGCATGGCGCAGGTGACGATCAAGCTCGGCGGCGCCGGCGCCTGCGTGGTGGACGCGGCCGGCGCGCGGCTGATCGCTGCACCTGCGGTCGCCGTGCAGGACACCACCGGCGCCGGCGACGCCTTCGATGCCGGCTTCATCGACGCGCTGCTCGACCACGCTTCCCTCGATGCCTGCGCGCAGCGCGGCTGCCTGTGCGGCGCCGCCTGTTGCACCGCGCTCGGCGCGCTCGACGGTCTTCCCGATCCCCCACGTCTCAGGAGTCTCCATGAGCAGTTCCTTTCCCAACCGTAAGCTTGCCCTGATCGGCGGTGGCGGCGTGCGTGCGCCGCTGGTGGTGTACGGCGTCAACGATGCCGCCGAAGCGCTCGGCGCGCGCGAGATCGTGCTCTACGACCCGGACCAGGAGCGGCTGGCGCTGATGGTCGCGCTGGGCCGCGCGGTGGTCGCCGAGTTCGGCGGCGAGCTGCAGGTCACCGCCGCCAGTTCCGCGGAAGCGGCGATCGACGGCGCGCACTTCGTGCTCAACAGCATCCGCATCGGCGGCATCCGCCAGCGCGCCACCGACGAACACACCATCATCCGCCACGGCTACGCCGGGCAGGAGACCACCGGCCCCGGCGGCGTCGCCAAGGCGCTGCGCACGGTGCCGGTGGCGATCGAGCAGGCGCGGATGGTGGAGCGGCTCAGCCCCGAGGCCTGGCTGGTCAGCTTCACCAACCCGGCCGGGCTGATCACCCAGGCCATCAGCCGCCACACCCGCGCGCGCGTGGTCGGCATCTGCGACACGCCGGTGGAGCTGTTCCACAACATCGCCCGCGCACTCGGCGAGCCGCCCGCGGACGTGGACTGCGAGTACGTCGGCCTCAACCACCTGGGCTGGATCCGCGCCGTGCGGGTGCGCGGCGAGGACGTGCTCGACCGCATCCTGGCCGACGACGCGATCCTGCGCCAGCTGTACTTGGCACCGCTGTTCGACTTCGACATGCTGCGCACGCTGCGGCTGATTCCCACCGAGTACCTGTACTTCTACTACGAGCGTAGTCGCGCCCTGGAGAACCAGCGCGCCAGCGGCGCCAGCCGCGGCAGCGAGATCGAACGGCTCAACCATACCTTGATCGCCGACCTGCGCAGCCGCCTCAACGCCGGCGACGGCAGCGGCGCGGTGCAGACCTATGCCGCCTACCTGCAGCAGCGCTCCGGCTCGTACATGCGGCTGGAAGCCGAGGCCGGCTCGGCCTTCGCCGACGACCTCGCGCCGCAGCCGGACCCGTTCCGCGCCAGCACCGGCTATCACCGCATCGCCGTGGACGTGATGAGCGCGCTGACCGGCGCGCTCCCCGGGCGGCACGTGGTCAACGTGCGCAACCAGGGCTGCATGCCGGAACTGGCCGACGACGACATCGTCGAGATCTCCTCCACCATCGAGCGCGACCGCATCACCCCGCTGCCGGCACGGCCGCTGCCCGAGGCGATCCAGGGCCTGGTGCGCACGGTCAAGTCCTACGAGCACGCCGCCATCGACGCAGCGCTCAGCGGCAGCCACCTGGACGCCTGCAAGGCGATGCTGATCCACCCGGCCATCGGCGAATGGAGCCCGTCGCGGCGGCTGCTGGAGGCCCTGTTCGGCCATGCCGGCAACAGCGACGACGACGGCGAATGCGTGTGCTCGGGACCGATGCACTGGCACGGCGCGCATCACGCCCACTGAGCCTGTCGGTTGTGCAGTCGCAGGATGCATCGGACGGCCACACGTTGTAAGGTCGTCGCAAATTGGTCCGTTATAGGTACCATCAACCTGTCCTCCCGGCCGCGGCCGGCGCCTCCCCCCGGTGCCAGCCCGCGCCGGGACTGTTTGTCGATCCACGGAGCGTTCCAGGCCATGCCCACCCGCCGCGACATCCTCCACTTCCTCGGCGCCAGCGCCGGCGCCGCGCTGCTGAGCGGTGCGCTGCCGGCCGCCGCCGCGGCATCGGCCTCGACCGCCCTGCCCAGCAAGCGGCCGCCGCCGGGCAAACGCCGCTTCGTCAGCGCCGCGGTCGAGCGCCAGTTGCGCACGGTCAAGGCCGGCATCGCCGATCCGCGCCTGGCCTGGCTGTTCGAGAACTGCTACCCCAACACCCTCGACACCACGGTCGAGACCGGCACCCGCAACGGCAAGCCGGACACCTTCGTCATCACCGGCGACATCGAGGCGATGTGGCTGCGCGATTCCTCCGCGCAGGTGCATCCCTACGTGCCGCTGGCCAAGCGCGACCCGGCGCTGCGCCGCATGTACCACGGGCTGATCCAGCGCCAGGCCGCCTGCATTCGCCTGGATCCCTACGCCAACGCGTTCCTGCCCGACGGCACCAGCCAGCGCCTGAAGTGGTCGGTGGCCGACATCACCGAGATGAAGCCCGGCGTCGGCGAGCGCAAATGGGAAGTGGATTCGCTGTGCTACCCGATCCGCCTGGCGCACGAGTACTGGCGCGCCAGCGGCGATGCCGCGCCGTTCGACGACGACTGGCGCGAGGCGATGCACGTGGTGGTGCGCACTTTCCGCGAGCAACAGCGCCTGCACGGCCGCGGCCCGTACAGTTTCCAGCGGCCCTCGCCCTTGGCCACCGAGACCCTGGTGCTGGACGGCTACGGGCAGCCGACCCGGCCCAACGGCATGATCCACTCGATGTTCCGCCCGTCCGACGACGCCTGCCTGTACCCGCTGTTCGTCCCCGCCAACCTGTTCGCGGTGACCTCGCTGCGGCAACTGGCGACGATGAGCGAGGCGCTGCACCACGACGCCGCCTTCGCCGGCGAGTGCCGTGCGCTGGCCGACGAGGTCGAGACCGCCACGCGTCAGTTCGGGCAGATGCGCGACGCCGACGGCCAGCCGTTCTGGGCCTACGAGGTGGACGGCTACGGCAACCAGTTGTTCATCGACGACGCCAACGCGCCCGGCCTGCTGAGCCTGGCCTACCTCGGCTGCTGCGATCGCCGCGATCCGCTGTTCCTGCGCACCCGGCAACTGGCCTGGAGCGAGCGCAACCCCTACTTCTCCCGCGGTCGCGCGGCCGAAGGCGTTGGCAGCCCGCATAGCGGCCTGGGCACGATCTGGCCGATGTCGCTGATGCAGTACGCGCTGGCCAGCGACGACGACGCGCAGATCCGCCAGTGCCTGCAGTGGCTCAAGACCACCGACGCCGGCACCGGCTTCATGCACGAAGCCTTCGACAAGGACAACCCGAGCACCTTCACCCGCTCTTGGTTCGCCTGGGCCAACACCTTGTTCGGCGAGCTGATCATCGACCTGCACCAGCGCAAGCCGCAGTTGCTGTCGTAGGAGCGGCTTCAGCCGCGACCGGGCTTTACCGGTAATGCCCCATCGCGGCTGAAGCCGCTCCTACAGAAAAACCAAACCCCCACCGCACCGCCGCACACCCCGAGGACAGCACCATGGCCACACGACGCGGTTTCCTGCAGGGCGCCATCGCCCTGGCCCTGTTCGGCAGCAGCGGCATCGCGCGCCTGGCGCAGGCACGCGCCGGCAGCTACGCGCTGCCGGCCGATGCGCGCGCCAAGGCCGAACTCACCCGCAACGTCGACTTGTTCATCGGCACCGGCGGCCATGGCCACACCTTCCCCGGTGCCACGCTGCCGTTCGGCATGGTGCAACTGAGTCCGGATACCTCCAACGCCGATTGGGACGCCTGCTCCGGCTACCACGCCGACAACGGCTCGATCATGGGCTTCTCGCACACCCACCTGTCCGGCACCGGCGTCGGCGACATGCTCGATTTCCTGGTGGTGCCGGCCGTCGGCGAAGTGAAACTGCAGCCCGGCCCGCTCGACGATCCCGACGCCGGCTACCGCTCACGCTTCGACCACGCCGACGAAGCCGCCTCGCCCGGCTACTACCGCGTGCGCCTGAAGGACAGCGGCGTGCATGCCGAACTCACCGCTACCGCGCGCGCCGGCCTGCACCGCTACCACTTCCCCAAGGGCAAGCCGGCGCACCTGCTGCTGGACCTGTGCCACGGCATGCAGGACAAGCCCGAGATCCCCACCCGCGTGGAAGAAGCAAGCCTGCGTCTGGTCGACGCGCAGACCGTCACCGGCGGTCGCCGCGTCTACCAATGGGCCAAGGGCCGCTACATCTACTTCGCGATGCGCCTGTCGCGGCCGTTCGCCAGCGCGCAGCTGTATGCCGACGACCAACCGTTGGCCGCGAGCGCGCGCAGCGCCGACGGCAATCGGCTGAAACTGGCCCTGCACTATCCCGATGCCGCCGACGCGCCGCTGCTGGTCAAGGTCGGCATTTCCGCGGTCAGCGCCGAGAACGCCCTGGCCAACCTCGACGCGGAACTGCCCGACTTCGACTTCGCCCGCGTGCATGCCGCCGCCGTCGCCGAATGGGAAAAGGAACTGGGGCGGGTGCGCATCGACAGCGACGACGAGGCGCAGCGCCGCATCTTCTACACCGCGCTGTACCACAGCCTGATCGCGCCGACCCTGTTCAGCGACACCGACGGCCGCTACCGCGGCATGGACCTGCAGGTGCACCAGGCGCCGGCCGGCTACCACAACTACAGCACCTACTCGCTGTGGGACACCTACCGCGCCCTGCATCCCTTGCTGACCCTGGTGCAGCCCGAGCGCGTGCCCGACCTGGTGCAGTGCCTGGTGCGCGGCGCCCACGAATCGCCGCAGGGCGTCGCCATCTGGCCGCTGCAGGGCGTGGAGACCGATTGCATGATCGGCTACCACTCCGCGGTGGTGCTGGCCGAGGCGCATGCCAAGGGCTTCACCGGCATCGACTGGAAGGCGGCATACCCGGCCTGGCGCAAGCGCGCGATGGACGACGACGTGCACGGCCTGGCGCTGTACCGGAAGATGGGCTACATCCCCTGCGACAAGGTCGACGAATCGGTCAGCCGCACCCTGGAATTCGCCTACGACGACTGGGCGGTGGCGCACCTGGCGCAGGCGGTCGGCGCCGACGCCGATGCCAAGCACCTGCGCGAACGCTCGCGCCAGTACCGCAACGTGTTCAACCGCGAAAGCACCTTCGTGCAGCCTCGCCTGAGCAACGGCCAGTGGGCTACCCCGTTCGATCCGCGCGCGATGGGCCACAGCGCGCAGTGGCGCGACTTCACCGAGTCCAACGCCTGGCAAGCCACCTTCCTCAACCAGCACGACCTGTACGGCTACATGGACCTGTTCGGCGGCCGCGACAACTTCGTCGCCAAGCTCGACGAACTGTTCACCACCAGCTCCGAACTGCCGGCGGACGCACCGCCGGACATCGACGGCATGGTCGGCCAGTATGCGCACGGCAACGAACCCAGCCACCACGTCGCCTACCTCTACGCCTACGCCGGGCAACCCTACAAGACCCAGGCGATGGTGCGGCGGCTGCTGCGCGAGCAGTACCACGACGCGCGCAACGGCCTGTCCGGCAACGAGGACTGCGGGCAGATGAGCGCCTGGTTCGTGCTCAGCGCACTTGGCCTGTACGCGGTGGACCCGGTCAGCGCCAACTACGTGCTGGGCAGCCCGCTGTTCAAGCGCGCCGAACTGGACGTGGGCAACGGCCGTACCCTGCGCATCGTCGCCCACGGCAACAGCCCGGCCAACGTCTACATCCAGCGCGCCCGCTGGAACGGCAAGCCCTACACCCGCAGCTGGCTGCGCCACGCCGACCTCGCCGCCGGCGGCACGCTGGAGCTGGAGATGGGCCCGAAGCCCAACACCGCGTTCGGTGCGGGCAAGGACGATCTGCCGCCGTCTTTCGTTTGAGAGCCGGGAGTGGGGATTGGGGAATCGGGATTGGTTGATTCCCCACATCCGCGCTTGTGCGTGACCCGATGCAATACGGCGCGCGCTCCAGTCGTCCTACTGTCGCAATCGCATCGCTTTTTTTCGAGAATCCCCATGCCGCGTACGACCCTCGCCGCTCTTGCCCTCGCCCTGGCGTTCGCCCTGCCCGCCACCAACGTGCGCGCGGCCGACAACACCACCGCCTGGCCCGCCTTCGCCACCCAGGGCGATCACTTCATCCGCGACGGCAAGCCGTACCAGGTCATTTCCGGCGCCATCCACTTCCAGCGCATCCCGCGCGCCTACTGGAAAGACCGCCTGCAGAAAGCGCGCGCGATGGGCCTGAACACGGTGGAGACCTACGTGTTCTGGAACCTGGTGGAACCGCGGCCGGGCCAGTTCGACTTCAGCGGCAACAACGACATCGCAGCCTTCGTCGACGAAGCCGCCGCGCAAGGTCTCAACGTGATCCTGCGCCCCGGCCCGTACGTGTGCGCCGAGTGGGAAGCCGGCGGCTACCCGGCATGGCTGTTCGCCGAGCCGGGCATGCGCGTGCGCAGCCAGGACCCGCGCTTCATCGCCGCCAGCCAGGCTTATCTCGATGCGCTCGCCGCACAGGTCAAACCGCGGCTCAACGGCAACGGCGGCCCGATCGTCGCGGTGCAGGTGGAGAACGAATACGGCTCCTACGGCGACGACCACGCCTACATGCGCCGCAACCGCGCCATGTTCGTCCACGCCGGCTTCGACAAGGCCCTACTGTTCACCGCCGACGGCCCCGACGTGCTCGCCAACGGCACCCTGCCCGACACCCTGGCCGTGGTGAACTTCGCCCCCGGCGACGCCAAGAACGCCTTCGACACCCTGGCCAAGTTCCGCCCCGGGCAACCGCAGATGGTCGGCGAATACTGGGCCGGCTGGTTCGACCAGTGGGGCAGCCAGCACGCCGTCACCGACGGCGCCAAGCAGGCCAGCGAATTCGAATGGATCCTGCGCCAGGGCCACTCCGCCAACATCTACATGTTCGTCGGCGGCACCAGCTTCGGCTTCATGAATGGTGCCAACTTCCAGAAGAACCCCAGCGACCACTACGCCCCGCAGACCACCAGCTACGACTACGACGCCGTGCTCGACGAAGCCGGCCGCCCCACCCCCAAGTTCACCCTGTTCCGCGACGCCATCCAGCGCGTCACCGGCATCGCCCCGCCGGCCCTACCCAAGCCGATCCGCTTCGCCGACCTGCCGGCCACGCCGCTGCGCGAATCCGCCTCGCTGTGGGACAACCTGCCCGCCCCGGCCGCCACCACCGACACCCCGCAGCCGATGGAGCGCTACGGCCAGGCCTACGGCTACATCCTCTACCGCACCACCGTCACCGGCCCGCGCAAGGGCAGCCTGTACCTGGGCGAGGTACGCGACTACGCCCGCGTCTACGTCGATCAAAAACTGGCCGGCAGCGCCGAGCGCCGCTTGCAGCAGGTCGCGGTGGACGTCGACATCCCCGCCGGCCCCCACACCCTCGACGTGCTGGTGGAGAACACCGGCCGCATCAACTACGGCGCCCACCTCCCCGACGGCCACGCCGGCCTGGTCGACCCGGTGCTGCTCGACGGCAAGCCCCTCACCGGCTGGCAGACCTTCCCCCTGCCGATGGATGACCCGAGCAAGCTCACCGGCTGGACCACCGCCAAGGTCGACGGCCCCGCGTTCCACCGCGGCAGCATCAAGATCGGCACTCCAGCAGATACTTTCCTCGACATGCGTGCCTTCGGCAAAGGCTTTGCGTGGGCCAATGGCCATAACCTGGGAAGGCACTGGAATATCGGGCCGCAGCGGGCGTTGTATTTTCCGGCGCCGTGGCAGCGGAAGGGTGGGAATAGCGTGATTGTGTTTGATTTGGATGGCGCTCCGAATGCCAGCGTACGCGGGGTTAAGGGGCAGGTTTGGAGTACGCCCAGTAACTGACTTATCCGCGGAGCGTGCCGTCCGGTGAATCCGGATGGCGCGGGATCAAACAACTTGTCTACAAATTAAGGCCGCAGGCGGTTTGCCGAGCGGCCTTTAACTTGTGACGGCCGTCAACAAGTGGTAGCGTCGGTCTGGTGCGGGGATGCACTGGGGAATGGCGTGGGGTTAGACGCAAGGATTGGGCGACGGCTCGAACCACGAAAGATCGAAACTGCCACACGTGCGGCTACGAAAAGCGGCTGCATCGGCACGCTACACACCTGTTTTACACACCATTTTGTCGCCGAACAGTAGTTAGGCCCCACTGGAACGACTATGCAGCTGAAGCCTTCCGATGTTCCGCAGAGTAATCAAGAAGATCGATTGCTCGCATCTATCAAGACAACAGCAATAAGCCGCTATAACGCGTCAAATCGCCTTGCCCGCCAGGGACGATTTACGTTCTCTGTCTCTACTCTATTTTCGCTTGGACTAATTTTCGTGCCACTCATGCAGCTAGCGAAAGCACCACTTCTCCTCAGTGGCGACGTCCTTTCAGCTATCCAAATCTTCCTGGCTGTGGCAATTCTTGTCTACTCGATTATCATCGGATTCGCCCGATACCAGATCCGCAGCGAGCAACTCAACGATAGCGGAGACAAGCTCAAGAGTCTCATACGCGAGCTGCGAAGCGCAGGCAGCGCTGATGATGGAGGCGATGCTCTTTCTGAGTTCAGGCATCGTTACGAATCCATCATCGCCGACGTCGAGAATCATGAACGTCGCGACTACATTCTCACCATTCTCCGCAGCCCTGATCTCTTCGAGCTTACTCGCGAAGGGCGAATATATCACTGGATAAAATTCTGCTTCGCCGCTTGCCTAAGTTATCTACCATCACTTGCCCTCGTCGCAATCGAAGTCGTCCTTATCACAGATATGTTCGGCGCAACCCGCATCTTCACCCCCTACCTAACAGCGTCGGGTGGAGCCTAACAATTCATTCAAGCCGACCCACTTCGCGGGTCGGTTTAATTCAGGTGATAGGCGTCACAGGGAGACCAGCATGCTCAAGGCCCTCTACTACCCCCACACCGAGGTCCGTAATCCGACGATCCTGAAGAATGCGCTTCTGCTGTGGGATTCGCTTGAGACCATCGTTCCCCGTATGCCGCGAACGTCTCCACACGGTCCGAAAAATATAGAACTACGAGAAGCAGCAAGCTTGGTTGTCAGGCCGCGGCGCCCAAGCGACAAGGAGCAGCAAGAGGCCCACAAGACCCTCGAAACTCTTCTAACCACCGGCAAGCTCGCTGCAATCATGGCAAAGGCGCCGTCCGATTGGCGAGGCGGCAGATACCTGATCTACCCGGACAAGTTCCTCCATATGACTTGGAACATGTTGGAACGAGAGGGATTAGCCCGATTTGAAGCCGGTGCGATGGACTATGACGTCCCGGCAGCTCTGGGCTTCCTGATGATGTCGCTCCTCGCGGACAGTTGTGCCGGGACGCTAATTCAGAAGATCACCGACCGGACCGACGCCTACTCTTGGCTAGCAGAAGCACATGCAAGCGCACTTGGAACGTCGCCGATTACTGGTCTAGATGTAAGCCAAGTTGCTCCAGCCTATGATCGACTGGTTTCGATATCTCTTGACGTTCTGGACGCGCGTGACGTCCCACTCAAGAAGCTTATTGACTTCCGTAAGCGAGAGGCCAGCAGTAGCAGCACGGACTACGCCGCAATGCGCAGAAGATATCTGGCCACACTAGACGCCCACATCAAGCGAGTCACGAAGGAAGCAAAGAGCGTCACTGATCTCCGAGAGCTGGAACGCCAGTTCCGAATCGATCTAAAACATGACCTTGCAGACCTGAAATCCGAGCTGGGTGTTGCAAGCCTGAAGACGCTCTTTTCCAAGGAAGTGGTGATCTCGACGCTCATCGCGGCGGGTACTTTGGTCTCTCCCATTGCGGGCCTAACGGCCCTGTCAACACAAATCGGCCTAATCGGGATCATTCCCTTGCTCAGGTCCGCGACGGATTTGCGGGGCGCGCGTAGAACTGCCTTACTCAAGCACACATCTTCGTGGCTTTATCTCGCCACAAAGCCGCGACTTCAACTCCGCTGAGGGCGCGAGGCGACGCCTAACCCCTCGCTCAAGCTGACCCGCGAGAAACGGGGTAAGGCTGACTTCTTAAGTGAACCTAACCCGTCACACGGTCCAAGCCAAGACTCAGTGCTTCGCAGGTATTAGGCTCGCATGCCGACCGCAAGCATCCAACTTAACAGATAAGTGAACCTAGCCCTGAGGTTCAGAAGAACAATGGCAAACGTCCTTCAAGAGATTCAAACATGGTCGGCAGACCGTCCGACATGGCAACGTGACGCGCTCCGCCGTCTTGTCGTGAACGGCGAGCTGGGCGCGGAGGATATCGAGGCCCTGACGGCGATTTGCAAGGGCGGACATGGGTTGACGGAGAAGGTTGCGGCGCAACCGCTTGCCAAGGAACACGTGCCCAAGCGCGGGGGAGCGGAGCAGGCGGTTTCGCTGGACTCCATCTTCCACCACAAGGGCGTCAATGCCCTGGCAGAGAACCAGACCCTCAAGTTCGCCTCCGGCCTCACCATCGTCTACGGCGATAATGGTGCGGGAAAGACCGGATACACTCGCATCCTCAAACAAGCCTGCCGCGCGCGCCGGCAGGAGACGATTCTCGGCAACGTCGTGATAACTGGCGTGGCTCCGCCCAAGCCGACTGTCGCCATCAAATACAAGGTCGGAACCGATGCCGCCGCCCGCGAGTGGACGGGCGGCGACGCGGATGAGTTCGTCTCCCGCGTCAGCATCTTCGACACGCACTGCGCCGCCGTTTATTTGAATGAGCGAACGGACGTGGCGTTTCTACCCTTCGGCCTCGACCTTTTTGACAAGCTCGTCCGCGCATGCAAAGCCGTTCGCGCAAGACTGGAAACCGAACAACGCGCATTGGACACCAATGCCCTGACGAGCGTCATCGCGCAGATTCCGCAGGGAACGGCGGCGGCGAAGCTCGTGAACGGCATCACCCTGTTTACCAAGCCGGAGGACGTGCAGGCCATTGCACGTCTCAAGCCTGAGGAACAGGAGCGGCTTACCTTTCTGGAAAGGGCCCTCCAAGACCTGCAAGCCAACGACCCGCAGAAGCTTATGGCGCAACTGAGCCTGCGTGCGAGCCGCGTCCGCGCGCTTGCCGACCATCTGCGCGGGTTGGAAACGGCTCTGGCGGACGAGGAAGTGACCGCCGTGTTCGACATGCGGAAGGAAGGACGCCGCAAAAGCGAAGAAGCGAAGCGGTTGCGCGAAGCGACCTTTCCGCAAGGTTTGCTTGCCGGAACCGGCGAAGAACAATGGAAGGCCATGTGGGAGGCGGCGCGGCTGTTCTCGGAGCAACAGGCGTACCAGGGCCAAGGCTTTCCCGTCACGGACGGTGGCGCGAAATGCGTCCTTTGCCAGCAAGACCTCGGCCATGCCGCTACCCACCGGCTCAAGCATTTCGAGGAGTTCGTGGTCTCAACGACGGAGAAGGAGCTTCGGCTGATGCGCGACGAATTCGCGCGCAGGCGCAACGCCTTTGCCAATCTCAAGACGTCCACGGATGCGACCGAAGAAACCCTAAAGGAACTGCGCCTAGAGCATGATGCCAAGGCCGAAGCCATCAGCGCCGCCATATCCCACAGCGAGAAGCGCCGCGTCGCTATCATTGCGGCGCTCTCCAAGAACAAGGACCTCGGCGAAGACTTTCAAGCACTCGTAGCATCTTCGACCCAAGCCAAATCCATCGGCGATGAAATCGATGCCCGCCTCAAGTCGCTGCGCGAGGCCGGAGCCGCCGACGCCAAGAAAAAGATGAGCGACGAGGCGCAGGAATTGCGTGCGCGGCTCGTGCTCGGCAAGCATGAGAAGGCGATTCTTGATGAAATTGAGAACAAGAAAAAAATCGCCGCCTACGCACAATGCCTCGATGAGACCAAGCCGAACGCCATCACGCAGAAAAGCTCCGCCGTGACGAAGGCGGTCGTATCAGAAAGCCTCAAGAAGAGATTCAAGGACGAGTTGAAGGCATTGGAATTTAACCACGTCGAAGTCGAGCTAAAAGAGCAAGGCGGCGCGGAAGGCGTCTTCTACCACAAGCTCGTCCTCACCAGAAACCCGACCGTCAACGTTCCCAAGGTAGTGAGCGAGGGGGAGCAGAGATGCATTTCCATAGCGGCTTTCTTCGCCGAACTTAGCACCGCCGACGATCCCTCCGGCATCGTGTTCGACGACCCCGTGTCGTCGCTCGACTTCCAGTGGCGGAACGCCGTCGCGCGGCGGCTGGTGGAAGAATCAAAACGAAGGCAAGTCATCGTCTTTACGCACGATGTCGTCTTTCTGCTGGCACTCAAGCAATTTGCCGAGCAGATGGACGTTAAGCCTCTTGACCAACACATCCGCAGACAGGTCAACGGCGCAGGTGTGTGCCGCGAGGAACTGCCTTGGCTCGCGATGCGCGTGAAGGACAAGATTGGGTTCCTCAAGAACGCGTGGCAAGCCGTAGACAAGAAGCACCGCAACGGAGAACAGGACGCCTACGAGCGGGAGGCCAAGGAACTCTACGGTCTCCTGCGCGAGGCGTGGGAGCGCGCGGTAGAGGAGGTTCTGTTGGGCGGCATCGTCGAGCGGTTCAGACCCAGCGTCGAAACCCAACGGCTCGCTCCTCTCTCCGACATCACCGACGACGACTGCAAGACCGTCAAGGAAGGGATGACCAAGTCCTCGGCATGGCTCACGGGACACGACCACGCGGCGGCGGCGCGGTCGCCCGTGCCGGCACCCGACGAGTTGAAGAAGGACATAGAGACATTGGAGACGTGGGTAAAGGGCATCAACGCCCGCCGAGTCAAGAAATAGTCCCCACATTACTGCGGGATAACGGGGTCAGATTCACTTACAAAGCGCATCTTCGCGCCACGGTCCATACGCAAGAAAACAGGGGTCAGAGTCTGAGGTATCCCCACGTTCTTCATGCTGGCGCGACCATTTAATCGATCACGTGCTCTGGCAATTCCCGCAGCCGCTGCAGCCACTTCCAGATCGGCTCCATGGACCAACTTCGGATCAGCGCTTCCCGGCCCACGCGTAGGGTCGAGTACAGCTTGCGCCGCCGTTTGACCGGATACAGCCATTGGTCGATCCCAGTCGCCTCGCATCCCATTCCGGTCAAGCACTGGGCGAAGCTGGCCAAGGCGCTGACTAGCAGCAGGATGTCCAGCCGACTGCAGAAAACAGGGGGCAGGGTGCACTTCCTTCTTCTTCTACTACCGATCTGACCTTCGGCGGCCGCCCGATTCGTGCAGGGCCGGCTCGACGGCCAAGCCGGCGTTCAATCGCCTCGCGGAAACGGTTGTTGCCCAGCGCGTGTTGCCGCTGCAAGTTGAGGCGGATGGCCGCTGTCTCGTCTGGGTCGATCGCATCCAGCACGAAGCGGCGATACTGGCCTGCGCGCTGGCCGGCCGGGGCAATGGCTATATAGCTCGCATGGGGTTGCACCAGCGCGTTAGCCTGCCCGAGGCCATTGCAGGAATGGCTCGACCACCGGTAGTCCGCTGGATCGGCAACCATGCCAGCCCGCACAGGATTGAGTTCGACGTAGCGATAACAGCGAAGCAGATAGATCTCGTCTTGCACTGGACACGACTTGTAGCGGCCTTCCCACAATTTGATGCAGCGCCGAGCTTGAGTGCCAGTTCGCGCAGATCCCGCAAGTAGCGTATACGATCAACGTCGGCAAAGAAGCATGGTTGCCGATCATTGCCCCACTACACGATATGCTGAGCGACGTATGGAAGATCCAGACGGGGACGACGTGGCATGTGCGATCCTTCCCGCTGAGGTGGGATCAGCTTCGTTCGTTCGAACAACCGTTCCCTTCGGGCAACGTCCAGACTCTGTGTAGGGAAAGTGCACTCTGACCCTGAGGTATCCCCACGTTTTTCATGCTGGCGCGACCGTTTGATCGATCACGTGTTCTGGCAATTCCCGCAGCCGTTGCAGCCACTTCCAGATCGGCTCCATGGGCCAACTTCGGATCAGCGCTTCCCGGCCCACGCGTAGGGTCGAGTACAGCTTGCGCCGCCGTTTGGCCGGATACAGCCATTGGTCGATCCCAGTCGCCTCGCATCCCATTCCGGTCAACCACTGGGCGAAGCTGGCCAAGGCGCTGACTAGCAGCAGGATGCCCAGCCGACGGCGCTTGTGGGTCAAACTATCCTCCAAGCCATGGCCGTAGCGATGTGATTTTAGATCCCGGAAGGACGATTCGATCTGCATCCTGCGGCCATACAGCGTCACCAGTTTCCGTGCGCTGATGTCCGCCAGGCCGGGCGAAGCCACGATCAACCACGGTTCGCGTTCCCGCGCTGCACATTGCCGGCTGAGCTTGCTGCGAGCCTCGGTGCCGAGCCGGGTGATGTGCTTACGGTTTTTGGCAGACTTGCGATAGAGCGCCAGACAGCATTCCAGTGGCCGACTGCGATTGATATGCATCGGAGGAAGCAACCTGGGCTTCTCGCAGGCCAACGGATGCAGAGCGCAGCACGGCACCCATTGATCATGGTGATCCTCCACTTCGACAGGCTTGATCAACGTGGTTCCTCGCAACCGTCCCAGCCAGTCCCACCCCTGTGCGCAGACCGCCCGGAACCAGGGGCTGCGGAAGCCGGCGTCGGTGATCAGGATCGGCCGGACGTGCCTGGGCATCAGGGTCGCCGGACGCTTGAGAAAACGCTTTTCCGCAGTAGGTGACCCTTGCTGTTTGCCCGGGAAGACCATGTCCAGTACCGGGAGCGTGCGACCACCAATCGGAACCGCCGCGCGCAGCAGGCACCAACTGCGATCTTCCTTCAGATCGCTCCAATCGATCACGATCACCGGCCGCTGCCCACGCAGCAGCCAGCGGGCCATGTCGGCGTAGATCCGCTCGCTCTCATCATGCAGGCGCCGGTTGCTGAGCAGCCGGTCAAAGGCCTTGAGCGGTGCCTTGACGCGCTCGGCGCCCGGCCAGGCGCGCGCCACATCGGTCAAGGTCAATCGCTGTGCCGCAATCAGCGCCTCGACCGAGCGCAAAAGCACCGCTTCGCGCAGCGCGTGTATCGCCTCCAATGAATCACACAGGCACTTCTGCAATACTTGGCTGGCGCGCATGGTCGTCAGTCCTCTATCGGTTTCGTCACCTTGAAGACTGCGCCATGCGCGCACTTGTTTCCAGTCCGGCTACCGTTAACCGGTTGAACTTACTCGGGAAAACGTGGGGATACCTCAGACTCTGACCCTGGTTTTCCCCTGGTTTTCCCTGACCCTGGTTTTCCGCGAGCGGCGTCAGATGTTAGGCTACAAGCATGGGAATAGACATTCACCTTGAAGCCGATAAGCTTCTTTCAATTATCGCCATCTCTACGACATTAAGTGAGTTGGACGCACTGGGTATAGCTAGCGACGACACCAGAGCCGAAGGATTTTTCGACTCCGGCCTGTCCGTTTACGCCACATGCGAGTTCCACGATCAGACACTATATACAGAAGACACCAAAGGCATGGACTTTCCTGTGGCCGTTCGTTGTTACTTGCGAATAAAAGGACCCGAGCCAGAGGGGTCATCTGCACTCAGCGACCTAGGTAAGTTCATTAAGCTAATTGCAGCCAAAACTGATGCTCGATTTGTAGTATCACTCCAGCATGAGTCGACCTTGTATTGGAAGAATAACGATGGCTTGCATGCTGCCTAGCCGGTAATGCACTCAGAAAAGGGGCCGGATCGACTTTCTAAGTGAAGCAGACGATCCAAGTTAAAACCCGGCGTTTCGCAGGCATGGACCCGCATGCCACCCGCGCAAATAACCCAAATTATTTGATAAGTGAACCTGACTCAGTTAGTCACCAGTATTTCCATAAAATTTCCCGGGCGACAGAAACAGTGCCAAGATTTGCCAAATCCAACTAAATTTCGGAGCGCGCCTCGTTAGCGCATTAGGCAACATGTCAAAACTCACTAAAATCTGTTACAGACTCTTCGAATTTGACCAGCCGGCTTTGGATGCTGCGACGAAAGGTGAGACGCACGATTTTGCCGGAGAGGTCGCTCTCACCTTCGAGGATGGCAGAACGCTGTTCGTTTCGTGGGTTGGAGAGCCTGTGCAGTACGCCATTGGCACTAAGGACACATCGTACTTCCTGCCAGAGGCTGCGCTCACGAACTTCGACGTTTCGGGTTCCGCCATATGGTCCGACCTGATCGGGCGTGAGGTGTCGCTCCAGTTCGCTGCATCCGATAACCAGGTTCTGGAGATTTCATCGGCAGCAGGCCGGCTCCTCCTTTGCTCGTTAGAGAATGGCAAGTGGTGGGCAGCCGAGGTCACGGTTTGCAAGCAGTTGCTACTACCTTACGACCACTGAAACGGCACTCAAGCCAGGTCCGGACTTCCATCTTTTGGCCCGCCCCATTGTTGACATCGCGCGCGCCTTGGCTTGTGCCGTAAGCTTGTCGAGGGTCAGCCCGCTCCGGTGACCAAATCAAGCCCTTCCCCGGCGCACTAAACTCGCATCGCAGCCACCGCATGATCGCGCTCCTGCTTCCCCTGATGGTGCTCGCCGCCCTCGGCTTCGTCCTCAGCCTCATCGTCCACGTGATGGCGCTTGCCGGGTATGTACCGCCAGGCGGCGAAGCGGTCTTCGCCATGCACTTCGGCGTCTTCATCGTCTGGCTGCCGACCGCGCTGCTTTCCCTGCGGCTCAACCACACCCTGAAATCCCGCCATAGCTGGAAGCGCTCGCTGGCGGGGTCTCCACGCTGGATGCGCTACGCCGCCTACGGCCTGTTCGCCTACGCCGTCGTGAACTTCTTGATCGTCGCCCACCTGACGGGCGACCAACCGAAAGCGCCAGGCGTGACACCCACCCTGCTGCGCGGATTCTCCGGGCACTGGATGGTCTTCTATGCCATGGCCTTCTGCGTGCTGTATTCCGTGTACCGCAAGCCGTGGCTGCTCAGCGTCGCCAAGTGCCCGTCAGGCCACCCAGTGGACCACGCGGATCGTTTCTGCTCGTCCTGCGGTGCATCCCTTCCACAGCGCGATGCAGGGGTTTGATTACGCGCCCGGGCCAGCAGCCTCCAAGCGATGACACCAGGCATCGCACGCTGTCGCGCGCCTGATTTCGCCAGGCCCTAGACTCCGACCAGCACATCTACATCCGGACAGGACATCCATGCACCTCACGCCCCAACAGTTGAACGAACTCTATCCCTACCTCTTCGGGTTCTGGGCCGCGATCGGGCTTGTGGCGCTGACGTTCTTCACCTTCAACAAGAATGCGCCGCTGAAGCGGCGGGTGTTCATTGTTGGCAGCATCGCCACCGATGTGATGCTGCTGGTCTTCTTCTGAGTGGCTGACGCGCCGCCTCTTTTCCTTGCCGCTGCCGTCGGCTTCATGGCATACGGGCTCTGGCAGACCATTCACTTGATACGCTTCTGCGACGCCTGTGCCGCGCTCAACGCGCCACAAGGCCATCGACAGGCCCGCACGGAATGCAGGAAATGCGGCGCTGCGCTCGCGACGCCATGACGACGCCGAGACTGGGCTACTTAGCAAGAAGAAGAAGAGGTCTGGGTGACGCTGTCGATTCCCTTATCGATCGACTCCCTTAAGCCGACGCGTTTCTCGGCGTACTGACGCGAGCAGTAGATAGCAGATGAGCAAGATTTCCATTGAGACATTCGATCCACTGGTGCATCGCAACCACATGCCGGAAATAGCGTCACCAACTTGCGTGCGGCATGTATTGGTCGTCTCATCCGGGAAATTCAGACTCGAGTTCCAGTCCCAGGCGCAACTGGAGGCAGCAATCCGCTATTTCCTTTCATCGTCCGGCTCCACACGGCTCGCCGTGCATGGGGGAGATCACTGGGAGTTCCAACCGTGGCAAAGCAGATTGCCTGCCGGGGTCAACAACCGCCACAAGCGCGACCAGCTACTGTCGGCATTGCTTTCCGCCAGAAAACTGGCCAGTGAACACTTGCCGTCGTAGCACACCGCGCTGATCGGGGGCGAACGCGTTTCTACCTCGTCGCAAGCGTTGCGGCCGATATTGGTGACTGTGTCCAACAGCCACCGCGGTCAGCGCAACAGCGCCGACCGCTCAGGCATCTCCGTCAGATCGACAAGCACAGCTTCCCGAAATGCTTCCCCGCCGCCTGATGCGCGAACGCATCGGCGATATCTTCCAGCGCGAAGGTCTGGTCGACCACCGGTTTGATGCCGGTCGCGTCGAGGGCGCGGACCATGTCGCGCTGGTGGCGGCGGCTGCCGACGATCAGGCCCTGCAGGGTCTGGTGGCGTTGCATCAGCGCCACGGTCGGCACCTGGCCGGCAATGCCGGTCAGCACGCCGATCAGAGCGATGTGGCCGCCGATGCGGCAGGCCTGGATGGATTGCCCCAGCGTGTCGGGGCCGCCCACTTCGATCACGACGTCGACGCCACGGCCGTTCGTGTAATCGAGCACCTTGGCCGCCCAGTCGGTGTCGCGGCGGTAGTTGATGGTGAAATCGGCGCCCAGTGCCTGCGCACGTGCCAGCTTCTCGTCGGAGGACGAGGTGGCGATCACGCTGGCGCCCATGTGCTTGGCGAACTGCAGCGCGAAGATCGACACGCCGCCGGTGCCGAGTACCAGCACGGTGTCGCCGGCCTTTAGCCGCGCGTCCACCACCAGCGCGCGCCATGCGGTGAGCCCGGCGGTGGTCAGCGTGGCCGCTTCGGCGTGGCTGTAGCCGCGCGGCGCGTGGGTGAACCAGTGCGCGGGGCGCACCACGGTTTCGCGGGCGTAGCCATCGACGCCATCGCCGGGCACGGTCGCGAAATCGGCGATGGTCGGTCCGCCATCCAGCCAGGTCGGGAAGAACGTCGAGACGACCGCGTCGCCCACGGCGAACTCGTCCACGCCCTCGCCCACCGCCTCGACCACGCCGGCGCCGTCGGACATCGGGATGCGGCCGTCGGCGCTGGGCATGCGCCCGGTCACCACGCCCAGGTCGTGGAAGTTGAGCGAGCTGGCATGCACGCGCACGCGGAGTTCGCCGGCGCCCGGTTGGCCGGGATCGGGCAGATCGACGAGGCGGAGGTTCTCGAGGCCAGCCGGCTGGTGCAGGGTGATGGCTTTCATGAGCACGACATCCTTAGCGAAAGAGTGGCGAGGGGCGGCGCTGCACCGGTTGCAGCGCGACCGTGTTGCGGGCATTGTCGGGATGCACCTCCTGCATCGCAAGAACGTACAATTTTCGCAGGTACTATCAATTTTGTAGGTA
Organism: Xanthomonas sp. F4; assembly: GCF_011761895.1. Taxonomy (NCBI): domain Bacteria; kingdom Pseudomonadati; phylum Pseudomonadota; class Gammaproteobacteria; order Lysobacterales; family Lysobacteraceae; genus Xanthomonas; species Xanthomonas sp. F4. Next base: position 122,306 of record NZ_JAASQX010000006.1, read on the forward strand.
CAAAGACCATGCGTCTGAAACGTCTGGATGGCAAGAGCGGCTGCGCGGTCGAAGTCACGCTTTCGGTGATCGGCGGGGTGTGGAAGCCGGTGATCCTGTTCCACCTGCTCTCCGGCAAGAAGCGCTTCATGGAATTGACGCGCCTGGTTCCCAATGCCACGCAGCGCATGTTGACGTTGCAGTTGCGCGAGCTCGAGGAGGACGGCGTCATCGTGCGGCACGTGTATCCGCAGGTGCCGCCCAAGGTCGAATATGCGCTGACACCGCTGGGCGAATCCCTCGCGCCGGTGCTGATCAGCCTGCGCGAATGGGGCGAGTCGTATCGCAGCAACGAGATGGCGCGTGCGCCTGCTGCAGCCCCGGGATGCATGTTTGGCGAAGCGGCGGCTACTTGATTCGGGCAAGAGCTTTTACAAAAACCGGCGCGCGCATCACGAGGCGACGTCGGCGTGGCAGGAAGCACGTCGTGGCATCGGAACACCGATCGTCGTAAGTGCCACCGCTGCAGATGCGAGGTCCGGCGAGGCAAGGGAGCCTTCAATCGCGAAGGGGCGCCCACTTGCAGGCGCCAACGATCATGCGCCTCGATCAACGAGGCCTCCCGGTTACCCGACCTTGATAGGCGTCGGGACTGAAGTCCCTCCCACAGTGGGCCTGGTCAAAGCATCGCAAGTTCTGAGGAGCGGCTTCCGCCGCGACGCGCGTTAGCAGGAATGCCCTGTTGCGGCTGAAATCGCTCTCACAAACACAACGACGTGTCGCGCTGCGCCGGGCAAAGCATGTCTTCCGCGATGCCCCTCAAGACTCCGTCGGCGTGTTGTCCTCGCACGATTGCAGCACCACCAGCAAGTTGGCCAGATTGCCGGGACGTCATCGCCCGTATCGGCGCTTCGCCGAGACCTTTGTGTTGGACTGGGTGACGACGTCGGTGATCCAGTTGTTGACTGCGGTGGGATGGAGCATGGAACGGCCCGCGTCAGGAAGGCGATTGCATCGCTAGCGCCGTCTTGCGGCGGCGTTAGCGCGCATGGCTCACGGCTGCTTGAACGCGTTGAGCACGGTCAGCAGGCTGGTGAGGTTGTCGGAGACGCCGGTCTGCGCGATCGTCTCGGTGGCGCCGGCGGCGGCGGTGGTGTCCAGACTGTAGATCTGCATGCCGCCCTGCTTGGCCGCCGCCTGCGCCAGGGTGTTCCGCTGCTGCTGCGCGGAGACGGCATTCCCGAACAGGATGCCGGTCGAATGCGCCATGCTCTGGTAGATCGACGCCATCGCGAAGGCCGGCGCTTCGCCGACGACCTTCACGTTGGACTGGGTGACCGCATCGGTGATCTGGTTATTGACCGCGGTGGGAAATGCCATGTGTTCGCTCCTGGGTTGAGGTACGGCCAACGCCGTACGATCTCTGAAAAAAGAACAGTGCAGAGCAGACGAACGAGCGACTGTCCGCGACGTGGCACCAGGCTGGATCGCTGATCGCACGCAGCCATTTGCATCGCGGCACCGTGGCGCAAAGCTTTGACGCACGCCGCAAAGCACACTATGCGTGCACCAGCGCACCACGCACGCGTGCGCTTGAAAAACACACGCCCAGCACGGCTCAAGCAGCGGGAGGCGGCGATGGCGCTCTCGGCTCCGTGGCCGGCGCATCCGCGATGAGTCCCTGGGCGCGCGCCGCCTCGAGCACGGCCTGCATCTGCTGGGTCAAGGTGCCGAACTCGCGATCGAAGCACGCCTGCACTTCGGTCTGTACCAGCTTGGTCAGGCGATCGTCGATCTGCGCCATCACCAGGTGATTGCCGCCGCCCTCGCCATTCTGCGGCGGACGCAACTGGCCCGACCTCAGCTGGTCCAGCACATTGGCCGATTGGACTGCCTTGAGCACCGCTGCTTCGCTGGCCGCGGTGGCGCCGGACAGTGCCCCGCGGCTGTTCTGCATCTGCTGCATCTGCTGGATCAATCCTTTCACGCGCTCACGCTCGGCATCGATCAAGGACGGCGAGGCGCCGGCCGTTTCGGCGACAGGCACCGCCGGCGCTACGGCCGTTTCGGACGCGAACTGCCGCAGATGCGCTTCCTCGATGCTGGTCAGCGGGCGACCCAGCCATCGCTGGGCGAATTGATGCAGCGTGGAGAAATCGGTTGCTTGGTTGTCTTGCATGGTGCTCCCCTGTGAGCATGGTGAAATCGGTGGCACGAACCGCCTAGGTGGATACGAACTTGCGGCAGCGCATCAGGTCCGCTGCTTGGCAATGCTCTGGTCGATCGTGTCGATGGCAAAGCTGGCCGATTCGGCCTCCAGCGCGCTGGCGGCGGTCGCGACCGCCGCGGCAGCACCAACCAGCGCATCGCTCACCAGTACGTCCAGAACGTCCTCGGCGGCCTGCTCCGGCTTGTTCTCGGCCAGGTTCTTGAGCAGCACGCCCTGGCTGGCCAGCGCCGTCTTGCTGACGCCGTCGAAATAGACCGCCGCTGATTGCGCAACCAGGCCTGGTGCCTGTCTGATCAGCATGTTCGAGCCGACCTCAACCTGCGACAGCGCATAGGCCATGGTTTCAGCATCGCTGCGCTGTACGCCCCGCGCGATCGCGCTGTCGAGCGCGACGCAGGCCGGCCCTGACGCCTCAGGCCGCGCGAGCATGTGTGTGTCGAGCATCTTCCGCGTGGATGGCGGCGTTGGCGACACGGGCGGCGATGCGACGGCTGCCGCGCCGGCCCGCTCGCCGACCTCGCCGCGATCGGTTGCCGTTGCAGCAGGGGTCGCGGCGGAGGCTCCGGTGGACGCCGCCGGTGGCGTAGACACCGTCGCCGCTTTGGTGATCTGTGCATTGGCGCCGTTGGGAACTGTCATGGTTCGCTGCTGAGAGAGGGATGGCCGATGCCGTAAGCCCTGCGCATCGGATCAGGCGGCCGAGGACGGTATCGCGACCTGGAACGACGACCGTAGAAGCCGAGCGGGCCGGCACCATCGGGAGGCGACGCCACGAGACGGCGGCAACCAAGGCTGCGCTGCAGTGCACGGCATAGCGACGCCCCCCAGATACTTTGCTTGGCCACTCGACGTTTCAACGTACTCCTCTCGTGATCGGCTGCAATGCGTAGTTCCTGCATAGCCCGCGCAGCAAGCTGCAGGCTTTGTCCACATTCGTAGACACCCTCCAGGCAATCCTTGCGCCCGCGTTCGGGCAATGACAACACACCACATTCTGGCGGTATGTCATCGCTTGCTCCGGCGCACACGTTACGACGCTCGGCTCGGACAACGCGCGCTCCAAGCATCGAGGACGACGTCGCAAAAGACGCCGGCTCTAGGGCCGCTGCCGGCTTGCATCGCGGCGCCGGCAAAACACGGGCATGCCTTGTAGAGTCAGTGGGCGGACGCCTGCGTCGTCGACTGCCGATCACGAATCGCGTGGAGGGACTGCGCTCGCGCCGTACCCTCACCCCCGACCCCTCTCCCGGGGGGAGAGCATCGCGTCCTTCGTCGTCGCAGCCACTCCGAAATCTCTGCGCCTGCACGACAGCGCCCTCGCCACAAACGCCGCGCACAACTCCAACGAAAAAAGCCGCACCCGGCAGCGCGCCGGGTACGGCTTCGGTCTTGCTCCGCGAGCAGGATTCAACGCGTGGCGGACGCACCCACGTTGAACAACTGGAACTCGCGGATATGCGCGGCGTCGACGCTGGACAGGATGTTCAGGCGCACGCGCGAGGCGGTGACAGCGGGGAAGTGGTCGATCTTCATGTGACCGATCGCCTGCGCCTGCGCCACCTTGACCCAGGCGCCGTCGCGGAACACTTCCACCGCGTACTTCTGCACCAACTGGCCGTCGTTGAGCCATTCCATCGACAACGCGGTGTCGAAGGTCACCGGCTGCTTGAACTGCAGCTCCAGCGTGGCGTGGTGTGAGCCGTCCGGCGCGCTCCAGAAGGTGTCGCGGTCGCCGTCCACCGCCGCGGCGATGCTGTCGTCGCTCTTGAGCCGGCCACGCACCAGGTTGCGTTCGGCGCCGTAGCGCGCCTGCAGCGCCTGGCCCATTTCCTCCAGCCGCTTGACGTCGGCCTCGGGCAGCAGGCCGCGCTTGTCCGGGGCGATGCCCAGCACCAACTGGCCACCGCGGCCGACGCTGTCTTCCCAGATCTGCACCAGTTCGTCGACGCTCTTCAGCGTCTGGTCGCTGTTCGGGTGCCAGAACCACTGCAGCTTGTGCAGCGGCGTATCCACCTCGACCGGGCGCCAGCGCAGATAGCCGTGGCGATCGATGGTGTTCCAGTTCTCGCCCTCGATCACCCCGGCCTCGTTGCCCACCCAGCGCACGTCGCCGTACTCGAACAGTGCGGTATCGGCGAAGACCATCGCGTTAGCCTGGTAGGTGCGTAGCTCTTCCATGTACTTGTCGAAGTTGTACACGTGGCCGGCGCTGCCGGCGCCGTCCAGCCACCACTCGGTGAGCGGGCCGTAGTGCGAGGCCAGGTCCACCAGTTGCGCGGCGTAGAACTTGTCGTAGGCCTTGGGATCGGCGTACTTGGGCTCGTGGCGGTCCCACGGCGACAGGTAGATGCCGAAGCCCATGCCTTCCTTGCGCACGGCCTCGCCGGTCATCTTCACCAGGTCGCCCTTGCCGCCGAGCCACGGGCTGTTCTTCACCGAGTAGGCGCTTTCTTCGGTCGGCCACAGCGCGAAGCCGTCATGGTGCTTGGCGACCAGGATCAGGTACTTGGCGCCGGCCGCCTTGGAGGCGCGGGCCCACTGCGCCGGGTCCACTTGGTCCGGTGCGAACACTTTCGGGCTGGCGGTGCCGTCGCCCCACTCGCGGTCCAGGAAGGTATTGGTGCCGAAATGCACGATCACGCCGAATTCCAGGTCCTGCCAGGCCACCTGCTGCGGCGAAGGTTTGACCTCGGCGAAGTTCTCGGCGAGCAGCGGCGGCGCAGCCAACGCGGTCAGGCCGAGCGCGGCCAGCCAGCGGAGCGGAGAGAGCGGGCGGTTCGGCATGGCGGATCCTCGCAGTCGTCTGTCGGGCAGGCGGCGCTGCCGGTGGTGTCAGCATATGGTATTTAATTGATGATAAATAGGTATCCCCGTTAGCGGGACAGGACCGTACCACATGATGTCGCCTTCGCTGTTTCCGCTGCTGTCGTTGTTCGCCGTGCGCGCCATCGCCGGCCCGGCCGCCGCCCCGCCACCGATGCCGCCCTCGCCCATCGTCTACAGCGAATTCGTCAACGCGCAGGCGCCGACCGCGCAGTGCCACGCCTCGACCCTGGTGGAAACCCGCGACGGCCTGCTCGCGGCCTGGTTCGGCGGCCGCCACGAGGGCGCCGACGATGTCGCCATCTGGGTGGCACGCCGTGACGCAAAAGGCTGGCAACCGGCGCAGCGCGTGGCCGACGGCACGCAGCCGCAAGGCAAGCCATTGCCGACCTGGAATCCGGTGCTGTTCCAGCCCGCGCAAGGGCCGCTGCGGCTGTTCTACAAGGTGGGCCCCGACCCGAAGCGCTGGTGGGGCATGCAGACCACTTCCAGCGACGGCGGCCATCACTGGTCCACACCCGAGCGCCTGCCCGCCGGCATCCTCGGCCCGATCAAGAACAAGCCGGTGCAGTTGCCCGGCGGCCGCATCCTCAGCCCCAGCAGCAGCGAGGACGCCGGTTGGGTCGCGCACATGGAATGGTCCGACGACAACGGCGCGCACTGGACCCGCGGCCCGGCGATGAACGACCCGGCCAAGATCGGTGCCATCCAGCCCAGCGTGTTGCTGCACAAGGACGGCCGCCTGCAGGCGGTGGGCCGCAGCCAGCAGAACCACGTGTTCAGCACCTGGTCGCGCGACCAGGGCCGCACCTGGGAACCGATGACCCTGCTCGACCTGGCCAATCCCAATTCCGGCACCGACGCGGTGGTGCTGGCCGACGGCCGCTCCCTGCTGGTCTACAACCCCACCGACGCCGGCAAGGACTGGTGGGACGGCCGCGGCGTGCTCGCCGTCGCCCTGTCCGACGACGGCCTGCACTGGACCCGCGTGCTGACCCTGGAAGACAGCCCCAAGGACGAGTTCTCCTACCCCGCGGTGATCCAGACCCGCGACGGCCAGGTGCACATCAGCTACACCTGGAAGCGCACGCGCATCAAGCATGTGGTGCTGGATCCGAAGCGGCTGGGTGTGGAGTCAACGGCGGCTGCCGGCGTCAGGTGAATCTTGCTCGGGGCCCGGGACCGGGGACCCGGAGAAGCAAGAGCAAGAGCGCTGTTCTGGCGGAAGGATCAGGCTGTGAAATGCGCCTTTCCGGGCCCCGGGTCCCCGGTCCCCGGCCCCGGCTCCTCCAGCATCGCCACCATCCGCCGCACCCGCGCCACATCGGTCTGCGTGCGGTCGCCGCCCAGGCTGCGCACATACGGATGCGGCGCCAGCGCACGCGACGCCAGCGGCCCACGCGCCGACCCATGGAACTCGCGCGCCCCGGTGCGCGTACGCAATTGCGCCAGGTTGGCCTCGGTGACGCCAGACCCCGGCATCACGCTCAACCGCGCGCCGGCCTGCTGCACCAACGCGGCGATCAGGTCGGCGCCCTCTTCCGCGGTCTCGCGCGCACCGGAGGTCAGCACGCGCTCGCAGCCCAGCGCGATCACGTCTTCCAAGGCACGCCGCGGATCGGTACTGACATCGAAGGCGCGATGGAAGGTGACGCCGAGCGGACCGGCCGCAGCGATCAACTCGCGCATCGTCGCCATGTCCACCTCGCCGTTCGCAGTGAGCGCGCCGAGCACCACGCCGTCGCAACCCAGGCGCACGCACTGCTCCACGTCGCGCCGCATCGCCTCCACCTCCGCGGCGTCGAATACAAAATCACCGACACGTGGTCGGATCAGCACGTACAGCGGAATGCGCAACCGATCGCGCACCGCCGCCAGCGTGCCGAACGACGGCGTCAGCCCGCCGCCATCCAAGCCGCCGCAGAGTTCCACCCGCATCGCCCCGCCATCCTGCGCGGCCAGCGCCGAGCCGATCGCATCGGCGGCCACTTCCAGCCCCATCGACACCGTCCCGCTCATGCCGCCGGCGCCGCGAAATGGCTCTGCCCGGGCAGCAGCAGATCCTGCCGCTGCGCATCGCAGACCGCATAACTGAAACCGGGCTGGATCGCGAACGCACCGACCTCGCCGCGCTTGTTCATCGCCAGGAAGCCCACCTGCAGATCGCGGGTGAGCTGCGGCTTGCGCCGCACGATGCGCATCACCACCTCGCGGCAGGCCTCGGCCGGGCTCTTGCCCTGCCGCATCATCTCCACCACCGCAAAACTGCCGACGTTGCGGATCACCTCTTCGCCGACGCCGGTGGAGGTCGCCCCACCCACCTCGTTGTCCACGTACAGCCCTGCCCCAATGATCGGGCTGTCGCCGACCCGCCCGTGCATCTTCCAGGCCATGCCGCTGGTGGTGCAGGCGCCGGACAGATTGCCGTGCGCATCCAGCGCCAGCATGCCGATGGTGTCGTGGTTGTCCTTGCCGCCGGGCAGCGTGCCGCGGCGATAGGCACGGTTCTCGATGTTGGCTTCGGGCGCGTAGTGGGAGGTCTTCAGCCACTCCTTCCACGCCTGTTCCGATTCGGGCGTGAGCAGCTTGGTGCGCTCAAAGCCCTGCGCCAGCGCGAACTGCAGCGCGCCGTCGCCGACCAGCATCACATGCGGCGTCTTCTCCATCACCCGCCGCGCCACCGAGATCGCATGCACGATGTCCTCCAGCGCCGCGACCGACCCGCACCCGCCGGTGTGGTCCATGATGCAGGCATCCAGCGTGACCCGCCCATCGCGGTCCGGATACCCACCCAGCCCCACCGTGTGATTGTCCGGATCCGCCTCCGGCACCCGCACCCCGGCCTCCACCGCATCCAGCGCCGCGCCGCCGCGGGAGAGCACCTGCCACGCCGCCTGGTTCGCGGCGACGCCGAAGTCCCAGGTGGAGATCACTCGCGCCGCGCCGTTTGGCAGCGGCCCAACACCAGTCTTGGCCTGTGCCTTGGCCGCAGCACGCGCGCCCGGCAGCACACCGCCCAACCCGGCGGCCAGGGCGCCGAAGGCGGCGGTTTTCAGGAAGTGGCGGCGTTGTGGCATGGGAATGCTCCGGCATTGGGAGGCGCGCGGGGTGGTGGGCGCGTAGCCTTACATCATGCGGCAGAGTGCGAGGGGATTAAACGGCCTGCTGGGTGTTACAGAGCGGGCTTGGCCGCCTGCTCCAGCAGGATTGCGTCGAAGCATGCCTGCACTTCATCGAGCTCATCGCGTGCTTCCGATGAGTGTCAAGGTTAGACGCCAATCATCCACCACTAGTTGAAGCTTTGCATAAAATCTTAAGTCCCTCACTAGCAACCGGCTCAATATAATAGAATTTTTTTCCATCGCGCGCCTTCAGCAGACCGATCCCCTCACCGCCACACCTGTAATAATAATTATTCACTCCCCAAGGATACTTTGCGGGCGAATGCACCAAATAAAATGCTCGTTCAGCAGATGTAAAACACGAATGATCGAGCCTGGAGAAGCCCTTAAGGAAGTTGTCACTGGGCGCAGAAAATACAACTGCACCCCCACCAGCATCAACACTATTCCGCTCATAGATATCGGCAGCATTCTGCGGCAAAAAGTTAGGAATCCACCCTTTGCGATAGCATCATCCGCCACCGCGTCAGCATGAGTTGCATAGAATTTTGAAAAATTATGCGCGCATCCTGAAACATGAATAATTAACGCAAAAAAATCAGAAAATACATCCTCGCAGTGCATGCCATACACTGTGTACCTCAGGAATCCTTGAAGGCTTGATATTCAACAGCCGCATCACGGACATCACTCCATGCAGCGTGGCTAAAATCCGATACCCCATCAACACCTGCATCCGGAATACCTTCAGCCGCCATGACTATTTTCTTTATCGCCTCACGTCTTGAATTTGGAATTCCCTCCCATGTAATGAGTGATTTACCGGATAGAAACTCCTGTTTAACTTCCCAAGCCACACCCGGATGATCACCAAATGTTTTATGTAAATAGTCAACACCAAGACAGAAAGAAGATACAGCCTCATCGAAATACAAAAGGCATTGCAATAACGACTCTTCAACAGAGATCCCCGAATCGCCCCGCGGATCTTGCTTAATTTCGAATTTATCTTTCATTATCTTCATTCCTTATCGCTATATCTTGCTCTTCGGTAGCATTAAGCGAATCCGAATAAGTTGCAAAGAATGCGCCCACACCCCACCTAGACGTGATTCCGAGCAAGCGAATCCATGGAATTTTGGTTGCGGGTGCAGGATGAGCCTGCTGTGCAGTTTGAGGTATCCCATTAAGTTTGTAACGCTGCCAAGGCGTGCCTGGAGTCTTGGTTTTCCAGTACGCCTTTGGCGCGGTTTTGGGACCACCATTATTTCCATCTGGCACATATCTACATATTGCTCTATCGGCGCCATTTTTTGGACCAAAAAATGTTCCAGGCGGCTGCCCTGGAGCTGGCGTCCACGGACCGCCGGGGATACTACTGGGCGGAGTTGTTCCCGGCGAGTAAGCTTGCAGACCATACGTATCAATTTCGGAGGCGGGATTTTGGCCTACATACCCATATAGGCTTACTCCACCCAAAAATCCAATAGGATCACTCTGCGAATACCGCCCGATGCCAGGCTCGTAATCGCGGAAGTAGTTGTAGTTCATCCCCAGCGCCGCATCGTAGCGCTGCCCGGGGAAGCGCATGTCGAACACGAACGCGGTGCCGTCGTTGTCCGGGTCCTGATTCGGCGGCGTAGTGCCGAACGCCTCGCCCTTGATGTCCCAGGTCCACACGGCGACGTCGCGGATCGGGTCGATCACCGCACGCGGGGTGCCCAAGTGATCGGGCTGGACATAGTGCAAGGCGGTGCCGGCCAATACGCCGACCGGCAGATCGTCCAGCCAGATGGCTTGTTGCATGGGGGCGCCAGCATTGTCGTAGTCGCCCAGCCAGCGTCCGCTTTCGTCATAGACGGCATAGCGGCTGTCGTCGTAGAGGAAGCTGCGGATCAACTCGCCGCGGCCGTTGTAGAAGTAGTTCCTCAACAGCACGCCATCGCGCCTGGACTGGCTTCTGCGACCCCAGGCGTTGTAGATGTAGCGTCTTGCGGTGCCCCCGACCGTGCTGGTATTGCCCATCGCGTCGTAGGTCCGGGCAACACCATCCACCGACTCCAGGCGATGGCTTGTGGCCGAGTAGGCATAGGTCTGGGTGATGCCATTGACCTTGGCGGTGAGGCGGTTGCCGGTGGCGTCGTAGCTGTAGCCGTCGATCACCGTGCCGGTCGGGCCGTCCTTGAACGCGGTCAGCCGGCCGAGGGCGTCGTAGTCCAGGCTGACCACCGGTGCGGTGTTGCCCGGCGCGGTCAACGCGCTGAGGTTGCCGGCCGGGTCGAAGGCGAAGCCGACCGCCAGGCCGTCGCTACGGGTGTCGTTGATCGTCAGTGGGCGGTAGTCCTGGTCCAGCACCCGCTGCATCGGCCGGCCGTTGCCATAGGTCCAGCCCGCCACCGGGCCGAACGGGTAGTAGGTGGCGTTGGTCAACAGCACCTGTCGCGCGCCACCGGCCGGGGTCACGCCGACCTCGATGGCCTGGCCCTGGGCGTTGCGCACGTAATCCACCGCCGTCCCGTCCGGGTAGGTCAACCGGTTCAGTCGCCCGGCCTTGGTGTAGGCGTAGCGCAGCACGAACACCTTGCCGTTGCTGGTCTGCACCTTGCGCACCATGTTGCCGAAGCGGTCGTAGCAGTAGTCGGTGCTGCCGCTGGCGTCCTGCATGCGCGTGAGCCGGCCGACGCCGTAGGTCTCGCCGCTGGCGCAGCTGGTCTGGCTGACGTCGTAGGTATAGGCGATATCGGGAGCAGGGGCCACGTAGTCCACCAGGGTCGGCCGATTCAATGCGTCATAGTGATGCGTGGACTTCACGCTGGAGAGCTGGACAGCCTCACGCGCATCGGTGCGGGTGGCTAGGTTGCCGGCGCTGTCGTAGGTGTAGGTCGTCGTGCCGGTGTCCGGGCTGGTGAGCGTGGCTAGCTCGCCTAGGCCATTGTAGGTGTAGGTAGTGTCCAACCCCTTGGGATCGGTGACCTTGATCAGGTTGTCCAGGGCGTCATAGCCAAACTTGGTCTCCGCGGCGATGCCGCCCACGTCCTGCAGGGTCCGCGCCAGGCGGTTGAGCGGGTCGTAGTCGTTCTGGGTGACATGACCGAGCGCATCAGTGACGGTCTTGGTGTTGCCGTTGGGATCGTAGCCGAAGTCGGTCGGATCGCCCTGCGCGGTGGCCTGCGTCGCCAGTTGGCCGAGCTGGTTGTACACCCGCGAGAGCGTGCGCTTGAGCGTGCCCGACGCGTCCTTGGTGTCTTCCTTGGATCGGTTGCCGGCATTGTCCAGGGTGTAGTGGATGGTGTTGCCGGCGTTGTCGGCGATATCGGTCAGCCGATGCGCGGCGTCATAGGTGAAGCGGGTGAACGCGCCATCGGGCTGCGTCACCTGCTTGACCAGGCCGGTCGGCCAGTAGTCGATCGCAGTGATGCGATCGTCGCTCTCGCTGCTGTCGTCGCCCCCGCGCACCTTGCTGGCAGTCAGCCAACCGCGCGAGTGGTAGGTGAAGTCAGTGATTACACCGTTGGCGTCCTTTGCGGACAGCACGCGGCCGGCACCGTCGTAGGCCAGGTATTCGGTGACCTGGCCCAGCGCATTGGTCACCTTCCAGAGATCGCCCTTGCGGTGCGGGCAGGTGGTCGGGGACGTCGTGCAGGTGCTGTCGTCGCTGGGGTAATACGTAAAACTGGTGATGTCGTTGACATCGGTGCGCGCGCCATCGACTGACTTGGGGAGGCCGATGATCGGGCAAGCACTGTCGGTCGCCGCCACATCAGATGCTTCGCAGTAGCTATAGGTGACAGTGCGTTGCTTGCCCGAGCTCGTGTCGCTGCTCGTCATTTGCACGGGCTGCAGGCGATCGTTGTAGCTGTAGGACACGGTGCGCCCGCCGGTCTGTACCGACAGCAGTCGATTGCTGCTGGCCGCGGTACGCGTTGTCGTGGTGCGCTCCTGCGGCTGCCCAACCGCTTCGCGGACGGTATGGATGTTTACCGCAATACCATTCTCGGTCGCTTCGGCGTAGCTGTGCTGGGTTTGGATACCACGCCGATCAGTGACGCTGCTCAGCCGGCGGCGGAAGTCGCTGGACTGGTCGTTGTAGCTGTACTGCAGCGTACCGTCGGTTCTGGCGACGGTGGCGACCTTCGGCGAGGCGCCACCCGCCTCGGTCATCGTGTAATCGTTGACATCACCCAGCGCATCGGTGACACGAGTGCCAGCCGCCGAGTACGCCAGGGTGATGCCATCGATCCCACCAGCGTGCTGGCTGGAAATCGCCCGCCCGACCTCGTCGTAGGCGAAGGTGCTGAAACGCTGACCATCTTCCGTAGTCACGCCGGTCAGATGGCGCGGGAAGCGCGTGTCCTCGTAGTGATAGATCCGGCTCTTGCCGTCGGCATACGTGACGCTGGCAAGGCGCTGCTGGTCGTAGCCGTAGCTCGCCAGTTGCACTCCACCGGAGACGATGCCGGTGATCAGCGCGTCGTCATTGTCGTCGGCATACACCAGCTCGATGGAGCGGCCCTGCAGCGAGGCGATATTCTGCAAGCGCCCACGCGCGTTGTAGCCGTATACCCACCCACTGCCATCCTCGGCCATGCGCGAGACCAGCTTGCCCTTGGCATCGAAGGTGTAGATCGCATCCTCGCGATACAGCACCCACTGGTCGCCATTGGCGACGATGCGTTCGCCCGACGCATTGGCCGCGCGATACTCAGACCCGAGTTTGCGGAACGGCACGGCGTAACCGCTGCCCTCCACCAGACCCAGCGCGTCGCCTTGGATCGTCAGGTGCAGACTGTGCGAGAAGGTCCAGCCGGGACCGAATGCACCGGTGTTTAGCGCGATGCCTGAATGGTAGTAACGCGTCAGGGTGATCCAGCCAAGGTCCAAGTCGCGTTCGGTTTGGAATTTCTCGCCGGTCTTGACGTCGCAAGGGTTGCCACGCATGCCGGAGTTGCCGCCGGCCTGCGGTCTCTCACACTGAAGTGTCGAGACTTCGATGGTCGCGAAGATTTCCTTGTTCGTGCAGCCTTGATCACTGATGTGCCAGTCGGTATAAGGTCGCGGACACTCGGTCCGCCTCTTTCGACCGATCGAATCTCCATATGCGTATGTATCACTGCAATCCTTAAAAAAAGCATTGACAGTAAATTGCCGCGCCTGCATTTCATATCCAATGTCATACTGCGGATAAGGACCCGAACTGTTATCACCCCAGTTATTCCTTGGAACGATTTGTGGCAATCCGCATTGAGGCGCCCTTTGCCGCGCCCTCTGTTCAAGCAAAGCGTAGGCCTCCTGCTCAGTCGGTATCTTTTCTACATTGCCCGAGGTGTACACCCAACCCTCGTCTTTTGCCTTCTCGCGTCCGAGCCAATACGTAATCAGCGTGATGCCATCATCTCGAATCACTGAACTCTTGATGGTATCCGCGTATTGATAGGCATCCTCCCGATACTTAGGACCAGGAATCGCCTTGATCGCCGCTTCCGCTTCCGCCTGAGTGGAGTAAGTGCCGTGATCATTTACCTCCGCGTCGCGGACCACGAATTTTTGCTTCGGCCCTTCCGCCCCGGCGAACGCCGAACCTATGAACAGAAAGAACAGCGCCATTACCAGCGCGAGGCGGGTGGCGCCGCCGGAGGTACGTTCGTGGTGCATCGTGTTCATCGCGCGTCCTTGCAAGAAGTCGATCAAGCCAATCGAGTCAGCGGCTACCAGTTACCGGTCCAGCCGGAGGCCAATCGACGCGCAACAGCGCGCCGCCAATGCGGTCGGCAGTGTTATCGGAGAAACAAACGGGTGGAGATACCCAAGAGCGAGCGGTCGCGTCATCCCTGAGCGACGCAGTACAGCGAACGGGTGCACGCACGTTACGCATACGACAAATCCTTGTCATTACGGGAAGCGATGCTAGACGATGGCGCTACCTACTGGCAACAAGCCGATGCGGTCTTCGCTCAAGCGTGCATAGCATCGGCCAGGATGGTTTCGATACGCAGTCAGAAGCAATGCCGTTGCAAGACTGCTATCCGATTTAGCCGACCACCGCAAACCGCTCCACCACCATCCCCTCGATCGCCTCCAGATCCGGCAGCAACGCGCTCTGTTCGCCCAGCAGCACGCGCATGTGCACGCCCGCCGGCAGCGTCTCTTCGGAGGCGTCGGCGAGCAGGCCGTCGCGGGGGACGGAGATCAGTTGCGGGAAGGACTGGGTGAGCAGTGCCACGTATGGGAGGTCGGGGTTGCCGCCCAGGGCCTTGAGCACGACGATCTTGTTATTGGCGGCGACGGTTTCGGCGCCCAGGCCGGTCAGGCGGGCGAAGGAGACCAGCGGCACTTTCCAGCCGTACCAGGCGATCTGGCCGAGCAGCCAGTGCGGGGCGTCGGGCAGCGGTTCGACCGGCACGCGCGACATCACTTCGGCGATGGTGGCGTTGGGCAGCAGCACGCGCTCGCTGCCGGCCAGGATGAGGACACCGCGGATTTCGTCGTTGCTGGCGTAGCTGCTCATGGATTGACTTCGTCCTGGAACCGGAAAAAACGCGCGATGCGGGCTCAGTGGGGAACGGCGTAGGACGCCGCGCTCAACCGCTCCACCGCGCGGTCAAGGCCTGGGCCAGTTGCGCCGGATCGCCGCCGGGATGGCCCTGCAGGATCAGTTGCGCGCCGGCGGCGGGGTCGTAGCAGCCGTCGCCGGATTGCCCAGCCACCCAGGCGCCCTGCGCGGCCAGCGCCAGCACCGCCTCCACCTGTTGCGGGTCGCTGCCGCTGAGCAGCAGCACCGCACTGTGTGCGGCCGGCAGGCCGGCGACCACCGAGGCGCCGGCGTCCTGGGCGACGAAGCGCAGGCCGGCCGTGCCGTGCACGCCGACGTCGTCGGGCAGGATGTAGACGTTGCCGGGAACGACCGGCTCGCCGGCCTCGGCCAGCAGCACCGGCAGCGCGGACACGCGCGCGATCTGTTTGACCAGGTTGCCGTAGCGGCCGCCGTCCAGGCGCAACTGCACCAGCAGCGGCAGCGGGAAGCGCTCCGGCAGTGCGGCGAGCAGGCGGCGGATCGCGTCGGGGCCGCCGATGCCGGCCATCACCAGCACCGCACCGCGCGCGGCGGCACCTTCAGCGGCACCGGTCGTGGACGCGGGTTCTTCCGACTCCAGCGCGACCAGCGACAGGCCTTCGGTGGAGAACTGCGGGATGTGCTGTGGCGCACGCGGCGCAGCGGCGAGCAAGGGCGCGTCGTCGTCGACCAGCGACCAGGCACTGGCCGGCAGCGCGGCGGGAGTGGCGGCGGGTGCCGCCGGTGTCGCATCGACGTGCGGCACAGCCGGCTGCACGGACGCTTCACTGGCAGCGGCCTCGGCACGTGCGAACTGCAGTTCCTCGAAACCGGGCGCGACGTCGGCCGGCGGCTGCCAGGTGTACATCCCATCTTCCGGCGCGGCCTCCGCGAAGCTGGCGGCTTCGTCGACGTGCACGCCGATCGGCGCGGCGTCGTGCAACTGCGCCGGCGTCGCCGGCAAGCCCGGCTCGGGCTGCAGGCCGGTCTCGGTCTCGCGGCCGGGCGGCAGCACGTCCTGATGGCCTTGCAGCTTGGCGGCCAGATGCCGCGCCCAGCGCTGCGCTTCCCAGCCCTCGCGGCGCGCGGCCAACTCGGCCTCGTCGAAGATCACGGTGATGCCGGGCAGCGCCAGCGCCGCATCCAGCCGCTCCAGCGCATCCTCGATCGCCGGCTCCAGCGCGATCAGCACCGCACTGGGAGCGGCATCGGCCAGGGTCTGCGCATCGATCGCGCCCGGGTCGTCTTCCAGCACGATCGCCGCGCCGACCAAGTGCAACGCTTCGCGCAGGCGCTCACGCGCCTTGCCGGGACGGGCCAGCAACGCGACCGGCGTGGAGGTGGCGTCGCCGTCATTCGCGAACACGGGCGATCCCCAGCAGGTCGTAGACGTTGCGCATCAGATCCAACTCTTGGTAAGGCTTGCCGAGGTAGCGCTGCACGCCTAGTTCGAAGGCGCGCTGGCGGTGCTTTTCGCCACTGCGCGAGGTGATCATCACGATCGGCACGGCGGCGTAACGCGGGTCGGCGCGCATCGCGGTCGCCAGCTCGTAGCCGTCCATGCGCGGCATCTCGATGTCCAGCAGCATCAGGTCGGGCACGCGCTCTTCCAGGCGTTCCAGCGCCTCGACACCGTCGCGCGCGGACACCACGTCGAAGTTGTGCCGTTCCAGCACGCGGCCAGTGACCTTGCGCATGGTCAGCGAGTCGTCGACCACCATCACCAGCGGTACGCGGCGCTGTTCGGTCGGCGCGGCCTCCACAACCGGCCGCAGCGGCTGCGCCAGGTAGCGGCGCACCAGCGGGGCGATGTCGAGGATCACCACCACGCGGCCATCGCCGGTGATGGTGGCACCGTAGATGCCGGGCACCGACGCGATCTGCAGGCCGACCGGCTTGACCACGATTTCGCGGTTGCCGAGCACCTGGTCGATCGCCACCGCCGCGCGCAGGTCGCCCGCGCGCACCAGCAGCAACGGCACCTGTGCCTGGCCTTCGGCGCGCGCCGGCGCCTGCCCGACCAGCGAGCCGAGGTCGTACAGCGCGTATTCCTCGCCGCTGTAGCGGTAGCCGCCGGTGCCGGCCTCGAAGCGTTCGCGGCCGATGCGGCCGATGCCGCTGACCGACGCCACTGGCACCGCGAAGGTGGTATCGCCGATCTGCACGAACACCGCCTGGGTCACCGCCAGGGTCTGCGGCAGGCGCAGGGTGAAGGTGACGCCCTGGCCGCGCACCGAGTGGATGTCCACCGAGCCGCCGAGCTGGCGCACTTCGTTGCGCACCACATCCATGCCCACGCCGCGGCCGGCCAGCTGGCTGACCTGGTCGTAGGTGCTGAACCCGGGCGCGAAGATCAGCGCATCCAGTTCGTCGTCGGACAGCGCCGCGTCGGCGGCGATCAGCCCGCGCTGCTCGGCACGGCGGCGGATCGCCTCGCGGTCGAGCCCGGCGCCGTCGTCGGCCACTTCCAGCACGATTTCCGAACCTTCGCGGCGCAGGCGGATGGCGATGTTGCCCTCCTCCGCCTTGCCCGCATCACGCCGCTGTTCCGGCGCTTCCAGGCCGTGCGCGACCGAGTTGCGCAGCATGTGCTCCAGCGGCGCGACCATGCGATCGAGCACGTTGCGGTCGAGTTCGCCGTGGGTGCCTTCCAGGCTCAGATGCACCTGCTTGCCGGTTTCGCTGGCGGCCTGGCGCACCACGCGCCGCAGCCGCGGCACCAGGCCATCGAACGGCACCATGCGCGCGCGCATCAGCCCATCCTGCAGCTCGGAACTGACGCGCGACTGCTGCTGCAGCAGGCCGTCGTACTGTCGCGCCAGGTCGTCGAGTACGCCCTGCAGGCCACCCAAGTCGGCCGCGGACTCGTTGAGCGCGCGGCTGAGCTGCTGCAGCGTGGAGAAGCGGTCCAGCTCCAGCGGGTCGAAGCTCTGCTCGGCCTGGTCCTGTTCGCGCTGGTAGCGGGCGACGATCTGCGCCTCGGTTTCCAGATCAAGACGCCGCAACTGGTCGCGCAGACGCGCATTGGTGCGGTCCAGTTCGGCCATCGCGCCGCGGAACGCGCCCAACTGCTGCTCCAGTCGCGAGCGGTAGATCGCCACTTCGCCGGCATTGTTGACCAGGCGGTCGAGCAGGTCGGCGCGCACGCGCACCTGTTCCTGCATCGGCCGCGCGAGCATCGACTCGTCGTCGAGCGTGCCCTCCACCGGCAGCGGTGCCGACAGTGGCGCCGGCACGGCCGCCAGAGCGGTGTCGGCCGGGGCGGCGTCGGCCACCGTCACCGGCGCCGCAGCAACGCGCTCGGTGTCGCCGACGGCGGTGGGCGCCCGCCCGTGCGTGCGCGCGTCGAACGCGCCGATCAGCTCCTGCGGCATCGCCACCGCGCGGTGGTTGCCGGTCAGGGTCAGCAACTGGTGCAGGCGATCGAAACCGCGTTCCAGTAACTGCACGTCCTGGCGGTCGAGTTCGGTGCGATGGGCGGCGACCGCCTCCAGCAAGGACTCGATGCCGTGGCCGAGGTCGCCGATGGCGTTGATCCCGGCCATGCGCGCGCCGCCCTTGAGCGTGTGCAGGTCGCGCTGCAGGCCGCCGAGCACGTCGCGATCCTGCGGCGCGGCGCGCAGCTGCGCGACCAGGCGATCGCAATGGTCGAGCAGGTCCTTGCCTTCGTCGACGAAGATATCGACCAGCTCGCGGTCGAGGTCGGCGAAATCCAACGGACCGAGATCGGCCGCCGGCAGATCGGCAGGCGCGCTGTCGGCCGGGGCCTGTGCGGAATCGGCTGTTTCCGCGTCGGTGTGAGGGTCGTGCTGGGTGCTGTCGGCAGAGCCCGCTGTGTCGGCATCCGCCGACGTGGTCGTGTCGTTCCGAGTCGCGTCGTCCTCGGGCGCATCATGCGCCGCGTCGGCGGTCGCGTGATGCGGGTCAGTCGCGGCTGCGTCGTCGGACGGGGGTGCGTGCGCGGCGTCATCCGCTTCGCCGCCAGCGTCGTGCGATGCGCTTTGCGCCGCTACATCGGCCGGCTCGACGTGCGCCGCATCCGCGTCGGCATCAGTGTGCTCGCCCACCGCCTCGTTGGCATCGGACGCGGCACCGCCCTCGCCTGTCACCTCGTCCGCGTGCGACGCGGCATCCGGGGCGGCGTCGCCATGCTCGGCGGCGGCCTCGGTGTCGTCGTTGGCCGAGGCCGCGCCGTCGTGGCGCCAGCTGCTCGACGGCGCTAACGGTTGCTGGCGCAAGCCGATCGCAGGCGCGTCTTCGTTGAGCTGCTGCTCGTGCGCTTGGTCGGCGTCGTCTGCGGGCGCGTCGGCGTCGTGGTGCGCATCATCACGATCCGATGCATGCGCATCCTGGATGTCGCTCGCCTGTGCGTCGGTCGCATGCTCGTCGGCATCATGGTCCGCTGCAGTGTGATCGGACTCCTGCGCTTGCGCGGGCGTCTCCTGCGTTGCCTCATCCTGCGTTTCGGTCGCGTGCGCCTCGGCGTCGCGGTCCACTGCCGAATGATCCGATGCTTGCGCATCCTGCCCGTGCGCGAATACCTCCCGGGTTTCCTCGGCTTGCGCGTCGGTCACCTGAGCCTCGGCGTCGCGGTCCGCTTCCGAATGATCCGGCGACTGCGCATCCTGCGCGTGCACCGATGCACCCTGGGTTTCCCCGTCCTGCGCGTCGGCCTCGCGATCTGCGGAATCGTGCGCCTCACCATCGTGCTCTGGGGCCTGCAGTTCCTGCGCATCCATCGGCGTATCGGTCGCAGCATCGGCGACGACCGCGTCCGCTGTCGCGCCTTGTTCTGCGCTCGGTTCCAGCGCTTCTGGCGCCGGCTCGGCCGGCACCTGCTCCGCGCTTAGCGGCGCCTCGACCGTCAGTTCGTCGAGCTGGCCGTCCTGCGCCAATGCTGCCTGTTCGTCGGCCTCGCGCGCGTCGTGTGTCGCCGCCACTTCGACCGGTGTCGCGTGCTCGGTCGGCGGCTGGTCCTGCGCGGAGGTCTCCGTGCCAGGCGCCGTGTCCTCGCTCGCCGATGCCGGCAGGGCCGCATCAGCATCAGCGTCGATGGCAGCCTCGGCATCGGCCTGCGTGGTCTCCGGTGCCGCGTCCGAGGACGGCGCGGACGACATGTCCGCGTGGACGTCAGCGGTACGCTGATCGGCATCGGTCTCGTCGGCCTGCGCGGCCGCTTCGTCCGCCGGCAGCGTTTCGTGCAGATGCGCGGCATCGCCCACGAACGCCGACAGGTCGTCGGCCGCGGTGAGTTCCACTGCCTGTAGGGCCTGCGCATCCAGGCCGGCCTCGGCCGGTGCGGACGCGGACAGGTCTTCGTCGTCCTCATCGTACGCGATCGGCGGCCACTGCACTTCCGGCAGCGTCTCCACCAATGCGCGCAGGCGCTGCGACAGGTCGGTGAACGGCGGAATCACCGGCGACGGCGCCTGCAGTTCCGCGATGGTGGCGGCGATGGCGCGCGCCGACTCCTCGAGCGCACGCACGCCCTCGGCGCTGGGCACGCTGCCGCCGGCCAGCGCGCGCTTGATATAGCTCTCGGCCGGGCCGGTGACCGCGGTGATCTCCGGCACGTCGGTCATCGCGAACGCGCCGCTCATGGTGTGCATCGCGCGCAGCAGCGCTTCGGTCGCCGGTTGCGGCGCGTGCTGCAGCCAGGCGTGCACGGTCTCCAGGTGGGTGGCGACCTCGGCTTCGAGGATCTCGCGCAGCACGCTGTCCACCGACGCCGGCGTGCCCGCGCGCGGCGCGGCCGGAGCCTGCGGGGTGGCGAAATAGAAGGCCTCCTCGCCGGCGGCGATGCGCTCGGCCACGGCCTGGATCGCATCCAGATCGGCCTGCACCGCGCCTTCGCCGCGCAGCGCGGCATTGAGCTGCGGCAGCACGGCGTAGGCCTGGTCGACCATGGCCACCACCGCCGGGCTGGCCGGGCGCGACCCATCGAGCACGCGGTTGAGCATGCTCTCGATCTTCCAGCTGAACTCGCCGAGCACGCGCGCGCCGACCAGGCGGCCGCTGCCCTTCAAGGTGTGGAACACGCGGCGGATCGGCCGCAGGCTTTCCGTGTGGCCGGGCGCGGCGCGCCAGGCCGGCAGCAGTGCGCCGAGATTGACCAGTTCCTCGTCGAATTCCTCGAGGAACACCGCGCGGATTTCGTCGTCGATCTCGCCATCGCCGTCGATGAAGCCGGCCTCGAGGGCAGGCGTTGCAGCCGCGGACGCGGTGCTGGGCGCGGCGCTCGCCTCCGCGCTGGCGGGTGCGGCGGCATGCTCGCCGCTGCTCGCGGCAGAGGTGACATCGAACTGCGCGGCCGCGGCTTCCAGGTCGGCGAGGAAGGCGGCTTCGGCGTCCGACACGGCAGGCGCATGAGCATCGGAGGTGCCGGTCTCGGCCTCGGGCACGACGTGCTGCGGTGCCGCTTCGGAGTCCTGCGGTGTCGACGACAGCGACTCGGCGTGTTCGGGCGTCGACGGCACATCGGCCGGCGCATCGCGATGGGCGTCGTCGTGGGAGGCTGCAAGCGCAGGCGCGTCATGCGCCTCGGTGTCGACCAGGACGACCGGATCCGACGGCAGCGCAGGCGTCGTGTCGTCGTCCTGTACCGCCGACGACGCGTGCCAGTCGAGCTCGTGAACCTCGTCGGCCGCGGCGGTCGGCGCGTCGGCGAACGCCGGCGCGTCTTCCAGCTCGATGACCAGCACATCGGTGTCTTCTGCCGCAACCGGCGCGTCGACGACGATCAGGTTCGGATCGTCGCGTTCGTCCAGGCCCGCCAGCGTGGCCGGCGTCTCAGTCTGCGCCTCCTCGGTGTATTCGGCGGCCACCGGATCGAAGCTGGCGACATCGGAGACGGAGACCGTAGGTACAGCTGCAGCATCGTCCTCCTGCGCGAACGCGGGCGGCGTTTCCGGCTGCAGCGCGTCCTGTTCCAGCACCAGCGAATCGAGGCTGATGTGCAGCGGCTCGGCGGTGCCGGTCCAGCTGTCCTGTTCGGCCGCGACCGGATCGAAACTGAGCGCCTGCGACGGTGCCGTGGACTCGCGCTCGTGCTCGTCGCGCGCAGCGCCATCATCGGCCGGCACGGAAACGGGTTCGGCCGCGGTATCGGCTTCGTCCGTCGCCAGGGTCCACTGCGGCGCCTGCGGTGCGGACGGCGTGGCGTCGGGTGCGCGCGTCGCCAAGTCCGGCGTGTCCTCGGCCGATGCCAGATCCCAGGCCGGCACGGTCGGCGCGGCGATGGTCGCGGCATCGGGTTCGACGATCGGCTCGGCCGACGTCGACCGCGCCTGCTCGCCCGCCTCGGTGGCTTCGCTTCCGGTCGGCAACACGCCGGGCGCGGCCGGTGCGGTCTCGGGCAACGGCCAGTAGCGCAGCGCTTCCAGGCTGCTGCGCGTGATGTCGAGGATCTCCTCGCGCCCGGGGCGACGCTCGCGCAGCGCCTCCAGGTAGTACTCGAGGCTGGCCATCGCGTCGGCCAGGGTGTCGAGCTGGCGGCCGCTGGGCACGCGGCGCTTGCCGATCAGTTCGGTGGCGACGTAACGGCGCACGCCTTCCAGGTAGTCGGCCGGCTGCGGCAGTTCCAGCATGCGCAAGGCGCCGGCGACCTCGCCGAGCAGGCGCGGCACCTCGTCCAGACGCGCATGGTCCCAGTTGGTCTCGATGAAGGCGACGAAATGCTCGCGGGCGCTGCCGAAGTTGGCGATGGCCTCGTGCGCCAGCACTTCCACCGTGCGCCGCGCCTCGGCGGCGCTGGCGTCGTCGTGCACGTCGCCGCCGGCGCCCAGGTAGGCGACCTGGTCGTCGAGCGAGGCGTCCACGTACAGCAGCGCGCCGGCGATATCCAGCAACAGGCCTTCGTCGGCGGCGCGGGTGCCGTCGACGATGCTGCGCAGCGCGTCGCGCTGCTGCACCACCACGCTGCGCGCCACACCCAGGCCCATCACGCCCAGGGTGTCGGCGACGCTGCCCAGCTCATCGACCTGGGTCTGCAGCGCGGCGACATCGCCGCCGGTGCGCAGGTGCAGGTCCAGCGCGTCCTTGACCCGCAGCAGCTCTTCCTTGATCGCGGTGCCGACGGTGTCGAGCAGCTCGCGGTTGCGCCCGGCGAGGCTGCCGCGCGCATGGTCCAACTCGGCCTCGGTGGCGGCGGCCGCGTCGGGCGCCAGCGCGAACAGCGCGCCTTCGCTGAGGCCGGCTTCGCCGCGCGCGGCGCGGATCTCGTTGAGCAAGGGCAGCAGCACGATCGGAATGTCGCGATGGCCGTCCTGCAGGCGCTCCAGGTAGTCCGGCAGCAGCACGGTGCCGCGCATCAGCGTGGCGCAAGCCTCGTCGCGGTCGGCCGCCTGGCCGTTCTGCACCGCGATCGCCAGCAGTTCCAGCTCCTCGGCGACCATCGCCGGCGCGTACAACTCGACCATCCGCAAGGTGCCCTGCACCTGGTGCAGGTAGCCGGCGCAGAAGCGCATGCGGCCGGTGTCGGCCGGTTCCTCGACGAAGGCTTCGATCTCGCCGCGCACCTGGCGCAGGGTCTCGTCCAGTTCCGGCTTGACCCAGCCCAGCGCGGCATGGCTCATCGCATCGCGCAGCGCGCTCATCGCCGCGTCTCCACGGCCGGGCACGCGCCGTGCCGCGCGAGCGCGGCGACGGGATGCGGGAGTTGTTCACGGTACGTCATGTGCGCTTCCTTCCACCCGGTTCCGGCCCGCTCACGCCGGCAGCTTGAAGTCGGCGACCGAGCGCCGCAGGTCCGCCGCCAGTTGCGCCAGGCGGCCGATCGATTCGGCGGTCTGTCCCGCGCCTTGCGAGGTCTGTCCGGTGATCTGCCGGATCACGTCCATCGTCTGGGTGATGTCGATCGCCGCCGCCGACTGCTGGTGCGCGGCGATGGAGATGTTCTTGATGAGGGTATTGAGCGCGTTGGACACGCGCTCGATCTCGGTCAGCGCGGTGCCGGCGTCCTCGGCCAGGCGCGCGCCGGACACCACTTCGGAGGTGGTCTGCTCCATCGAGCTGACCGCTTCGTTGGTATCGGCCTGAATGGTCTGCACCAGGCCCTCGATGCGGCGGGTGGCGCCGGAGGTGCGTTCGGCCAGGCGCTGCACTTCGTCGGCGACCAGGGCAAAACCGCGGCCGGCCTCGCCGGCCGAGGCGGCCTGCACCGCGGCGTTGAGCGCCAGGATGTTGGTCTGCTCGGAAATGTCGTTGATCAGTTCCACGATCGAGCCGATTTCCTGGGTCGACTCACCCAGGCGCTTGATGCGCTTGGAGGTCTCCTGGATCTGGTCGCGGATCTGGTCCATGCCCTGGATGGTCTCGCGGACCACGCCGGCGCCCTCGGCCGCGATCACCACCGAACGCTGCGCCACTTCCGCCGATTCGGTGGAGTTGCGCGAGACCTGCTCGATGCTGGCGGCGATTTCGTTGATGCGCTCGGAAGCCGAGCCGATCTGCTCGGCCTGGTGCCCCGCCGCCTCGGCCAGCTGCCGCGCGGTGGCCTGGGTTTCCTCGGTGGACACGGCGACCTTGGCCGAGGTGTCGTTGATGGTGGTCACCAGGTGGCGCAGTTCGTCGACGGCGTAGTTGATCGCGTCGGCGATGGCGCCGGTCATGTCCTCGGTGACCGAGGCCTTGACCGTCAGGTCGCCTTCGCCGAGCGAGCTGATTTCGTCGAGCAGGCGCATGATCGCCTGCTGGTTGCGGCTGTTGTATTCGACCTGGGTCTGCAGGCGGATTTCCTGCTCGCGGCTGCGGCTGCGCACCGTGGTCCAGACGAAGCCGACGATCGACAGCAGCGCCAGCAGGCCGGAGATCACGCCCAGCCAGAAGTTCGGGAACCACCGGGTGTCGCGGGTAGAGCCGAACGCGGAGAACGCGTCGAACAGCTTCTTGCTGTCCTCCAGCATCTTGCCCGAGCCGGCGGTCAGCGACGCGGCCGCGGACTGCGCGGCGAACAGGCTGCGCGAGCTGGCCTGCAGCGCGTCCAGGTCCTTCTTCATCTCCGCCCACTGCGCCTGCGACTGCTCCAGCGCGGCCAATGCGGCGGGGTTGCGCACCGGGGCGATGCCCAGTTCCTCGTTGCCGTTGCGCAGGCCCTCGAGCATCTGCCCGAACACCACCGCGTCGCGCGCCAGCGCGTCGCCGGCGCTGGCCGCGCCGCGGCCGCCGGCACGCATTTCGGTGACGCGGCGGGCCATGGTGCCGGCCACCACCACCTGCTGCAGGGTGTTGTAGATCTGCGCGGCGGGGGCGCCGCCCACGGTCATCGCGCGTACCACCTCGTTCAACTGCGCCTGCAGCTGCGGCACGCCGCCGACGAAGCGGTCGGCATTGCCGGCCAGCGCCAGCACCGCCGGTTCGCTGTCCACCACCTGCTGCGCGTGCTTGGCCAGCGGCGCCCAGGTGCCGGTGAGGGTCTGCAACGGCCCGGACACACCGGTCTCGTTGGCGTAGCGCGCGTTGAGCTCGGCGACGGTGGTTTCCACCTTCGCCTTGGTCTGCTTGAACTGCTTGAAGGTCTCGGCGTTGCCGGACACCGCGTCGCGGGCCTGATTGGCCAGCTGTTGCGACAGCACCTGCAGGTCGGCCGCGCCGGTGCTGGCGCCGGCCAGGCGGTTGCCCTGCCAGGTGGCCACACCGGTGTTGGCGCCGAACACGACCAGCGACAACGCCAGCAGGCCTAGCCAGAAACTCGTGCCCACGCTGCCGAGCTTGCTGGCCTTGCGGGCGTCCGGAGCAGTACTCATGATGCGACCTCGGTCTTCGATGCGGAGGCAGCGCGCGCGCTCAGGCGGCGGCTTGCCGGAATTCGGGGGTGCGCGACAGCAGCGACAGGGAGAACACGCCCCAGTCCTGGGCGTCGCCGCGGAAGGCGCGGTCGATGAAATGCGCGTAGCGGCCCTGGGCCAGATCGCCCGGCTCCACCGCCTGCGCCTCGGTGAAACTGCGCTGGCCGAACAGTTCGTCGATGGTCAGGGCCACGTCGCCGCCGCTCTGGCGCATGATCAGCACGCGCTGGCCTTCCTGCAGCGTGGTGCGCTCGCCTTCCAGGAACTGCTTCAGGTCGACCACCGGGAACAGGTTGCCGCGCAGGTTGCCCACGCCGAGCAGCCACGGCTGCGCGCCCGGCACCGGGGTGACCGGCGGCATGCGCACGATCTCCACCACTTCGCGAAAATCCGACACCAGGTGGCGCTTGCCGACGCGGTAGCCGACCCCGCGCCAGACGTCGTCGTCGAACGCGCGTTCGGGCATCTGCACGGCGTGCGCCAGGCTGCGCCGCTCGTAGGCCTCGAGGATGTCGAAGGGCGAGCGCATGTCAGCCCACCAGTTGCTTGATGCGGGCGATCAGCTCGTCTTCCCGCGGCGGCTTGACGATGTAGTCGGTGGCGCCCTGGCGCATGCCCCAGACCTTGTCGGTCTCCATGCTCTTGGTGCTGATGATCAGCACCGGAATGTGCCGGGTGGCCTCGTCGCGCGACAGCGCGCGGGTGGCCTGGAAGCCGCTCATGCCCGGCAGCACCACGTCCATCAGCACCAGGTTCGGCGCCTGCTCGCGCACCAGCTTGATCCCGTCCTCCGCGTTGTCGGTGGACAGCACCTGATGCCCGGCTTTTTCCAGCCATTGCGTAAACACCGCCCGGTCGGTCGGTGAGTCCTCGATCAACAAGATACGGGCCATTGCTGCCTTTCCCCCTGGTCAGGCGTTGACGTATGTACGGATCGCGCCCAGCAGCTCTTCGCGTGTGAAGGGTTTGGTGAGGTACTGCTCGGACCCGACGATGCGCCCGCGCGCCTTGTCGAACAGGCCGTCCTTGGAGGACAGCATGATCACCGGCGTGGCCTTGAACAGCTGGTTGCCCTTGATCAGCGCGCAGGTCTGATAGCCGTCCAGCCGCGGCATCATGATGTCCACGAAAATGATCTGCGGCTGCTGGTCGGCGATCTTGGCCAAGGCCTCGAAGCCGTCGGTGGCCGTCACCACTTCGCACCCTTCGCGCTTCAGCAATGTTTCGGCGGTACGACGGATTGTTTTCGAATCGTCGATCACCATCACCCGCAAGCCTGCGAGTTCCCCACCCGCAGTCGTGTTTTCACTCATCACTTGCCCCCAAGCGCGCGACGCTTCATCGGATCCGGCTTCGCTGCGAAACGCCATGTATCCCAAGACCCGCTGCGACTGTCAAGGCCGCCGCTGCCGGTCTGCGTTGAACCACGTAACAGCACAAACTATGTCACAGTTTGGCGGATAACGTGCGACACCGTGCGGGCGCGCCCGACACCCGGTGCGCGGCGCGTCCGCCGACCCGCTACCATCTTCCGCTCAGTCTCTCAGGTGCCCCCATGCCGTTCGATGTCATCGTGGTGATGGACCCCATCGCCAGCATCAAGATCGCCAAAGACACGACCTTCGCGATGCTGCTGGAAGCGCAGCGCCGCGGGCATCGACTGCACTACGTGCGGCCGGGCGGGTTGACCCTGCGCGACGGCCGCGCGCTGGCCCAGGCCGCGCCGCTGCGGGTGCGCGACGACAAGGCCGGCTGGTTCGAGCTGGACGCGTTCGCCGAACTGACGTTCGGCCCCAGCCAGGTGGTGCTGATGCGCAAGGACCCGCCGTTCGATGCCGAGTTCCTCTACGACACCCACGTGCTGAGCGTGGCCCAGCGCGCCGGCGCGCAGGTGGTCAACGACCCGCAGGGCCTGCGCGACTTCAACGAGAAGTTGGCCGCCCTGCTGTTCCCGCAATGCTGCCCGCCGACCCTGGTCAGCCGCGACGCCGCCACGCTGAAGGCCTTCGTGCTCGAGCAAGGCCAGGCGGTGCTGAAGCCGCTGGACGGCATGGGCGGGCGCTCGATCTTCCGCAGCGGCACCGGCGATCCCAACCTCAACGTGATCCTGGAGACGCTGACCGACGGCGGCCGCAAGCTGGCCCTGGCGCAGCGCTTCATCCCGGACATCAGCGCCGGCGACAAGCGCATCCTGCTGGTCGATGGCGTGGCGGTGGACTACTGCCTGGCGCGGATTCCGCAGGGCGACGAGTTCCGCGGCAACCTGGCCGCCGGCGGCCGCGGCGAAGGCCGCCCGCTGAGCGAGCGCGATCGCTGGATCGCCGCCCAGGTCGGCCCGGAGATGAAGCGGCGCGGCATGCGCTTCGTCGGCCTGGACGTGATCGGCGATTACCTCACCGAGGTCAACGTCACCAGCCCCACCTGCGTGCGCGAGCTGGACGCGCAGTTCGGGCTCAACATCGCCGGGCTGCTGTTCGACGCCATCGAGGCCTACCCGGCGCGATGAGCGCGGCCGCCGCGACGCCCGCGCCGCGCATCGGCGAGCGCGAACGGCTCAGCGCCACCCTGGTGCTGTCGCTGATCGTGCATGGGCTGCTGATCCTCGGCGTGGGCTTTGCGATCGACGACGACGCACCGCTGGTGCCGACCCTGGACGTGATCTTCAGCCAGACCAGCACGCCGCTGACGCCGAAACAGGCCGACTTCCTGGCTCAGGCCAACCAGCAGGGCGGCGGCGACCACGACAAACCCCAGCGCCCACGCGACAGCCAGCCGGGCGTGGTGCCGCAGCGCCAGGACGGTCTGGCGCCGCAAGCGCTGCGCGCGCAGACCGCAGCCGCCGCACCGGAGCCGACCCCGCGCGTGGTCAGCAGCGCGCGCGGCGAGCAACGGCTGCCGGCGGCCCAGACCCAGCCGCGCACCGATGAGCCGCAGCGGCCGGTGGACGCGCAGCGCGAACAGCGCGATGCCGAAATGGCGCGACTGGCTGCCGAAGTGCACCTGCGCTCGGAGCAGTACGCCAAGCGCCCGAACCGCAAGTTCGTCTCCGCCAGCACCCGCGAATACGCTTACGCCAACTACCTGCGCGCCTGGGTCGACCGCGCCGAGCGCGTCGGCAATCTCAATTATCCCGACGAAGCGCGGCGACGCCGGCTCGGCGGCCAGGTGGTGATCAGCGTCGGCGTGCGCCGCGACGGCAGCCTGGAAAGCAGCCGCATCCTGCGCTCCAGCGGCGTGCCGATGCTCGATGCCGCCGCACTGCGGATCGTGCAGCTGGCGCAACCGTTCCCGCCGCTGCCGCGCACCGACGACAACATCGACATCCTGCAGGTCACCCGCACCTGGGTGTTCCTGCCCGGCGGCAGCCTGGTCGACGATCGCTGAGTTGCGAGTATAGGCAGTAGCTCCTCTCCCGCGGGGAGAGGGTTGGGGTGAGGGTCCGGCCGCCACGGAACGCCTGGCGGTAGCAAACGTTTCGAGGCTTCGCACGTACCCTCATCCGCCCCTTCGGGGCACCTTCTCCCGAGGGGAGAAGGAGAAGCGCTAGCCCCTCTCCCACCGGGAGAGGGGTTGGGGTAGGGTACGGCCGCCGCAACGCCTGGCGGTCGCAAACAGGTCGAGGCTTCGCCCGTACCCTCATCCGCCCCTTCGGGGCACCTTCTCCCGAGGGGAGAAGGAGAAGCGCTGCCCCTCTCCCACCGGGAGAGGGGTTGGGGTGAGGGTACGGTCGCCCGGAACACCCGGTGAGGAGCGACATAACCATTGCTGCCGCCGACATAACAACGCGGCATTTCTGTGATGGCGTCCCATTAAGGTTAATGGAGCGGGGGAACGTTACCGCGCACACCGCATCATCCAGGACGGGCGGATTCGAGTCGGCGCGGCGGTCCCCGCCCCACCCCTACCACCCGAGCCGCCCCCGCATGCACAACCACCGTTCCCTCCGCAGGCGCGCCCTGCTCGCCCTGGCACTGAGTGCCGCCCTCGCCCTGCCGCCGGTCCAGGCCCAGTCCACCACCGGCGCCGTCGCCGGCCAGGCGCCCGCCGATGCACAGCGCATCCTGGTGCGCAGCGACAGCGGCCTCAGTCGCGAGGTCGCTGTCGACGCGCGCGGCCGCTACAACATCGGCCAGTTGCCGCTGGGCACCTACACCATCATCGCCAAGGGCGCCGACGGCAGTGTGTTGGGCAGCCGCGACGGCGTCAGCCTCACCGTCGGTGCCGTCACCGACGTCTCCTTCAGCCCCGCCACCACCAGCCTGGCCGGCGTGCAGGTCAGCGCCGACCGCGCCGCCGCCGCGATCGACGTCAGCAGCGTGGACTCGCGCACGGTGATCAACGCCGAACAGCTGCAGCGCCTGCCGCTGGGCCGCTCGGCAGAGGCCATCGCGCAACTGGCGCCCGGCGTCGCCGGCAACAGCGGCAGCGGTACCTACATCGGCCCGACCGGCGCGCAATTGCTCAGCTTCGGCGGTGCCTCGTCGGCGGAGAACGCGTATTACATCAATGGCTTCAACACCACCGACCCGCTGCGCGGGCTGGGCGGGCTGACCCTGCCCTACGGCAGCATCGATCAGTTGGAGGTCTATACCGGCGGCTACAGCGCCAAGTACGGCCGTTCCGACGGCGGCGTGCTCAACGCCGTCGGCAAGCGCGGCAGCAACGAATGGCATTTCGGCGGCCAGGCGACCTGGGAACCGGACGGCCTGCGCTCCGCGCAGAAGGACGTGTATGCGCCCGGCAACGGCGCGCTGTATCGGCCGGACAGCAAGAGCGGCTCCACGCTCAGCAGCCAGAGCCTCTACGCCGGCGGCCCGCTGATCCAGGACCGGTTGTTCTTCTTCGGCGCCTACGAACTGCAGCGCCAGGACGGCGATCGCTTCTACGGTGCGCGCGAGACCATCCCAGGGCCGTACTACTACGACTACCAGTACCGCCGGCCGAGCTGGTACGCCAAGCTCGACTGGAACATCAGCGACAGCCAACTGCTGGAGATCACCGGCGCCTCCAGCCGCTACATCACGCGCGGCACGTACTCCCAGTACAGCGGCCGCGACATCGGCGCCCTGCGCGGGGATGCCGACACCACCAAGACCGGCGGCGACCTGTGGAGCGCCAAGTACACCGGCTACCTCACCGACCGCCTGACCTTCAGCGCGCTGTACGGCCAGCAGCGCACCGACGACTACAGCCGCAACCCCAGCTACAACGACACGCTGACCTATCTCTCCAGCCCCGGCTTCCAGAACCCGGCCTACACCGGCGGCACCCCGATCACCAACGCACAGACCACCTCGCTGCTGGTCGACCCCGCGCGCGGCAACCGCACCGACAACCTGCGCCTGGACCTCAACTACGCCATCGGCGCGCACAGCATCACCATCGGCATCGACAACCAGAACGCACGCGCGCTCAACCGCGGGTCGGTGGCCTCCGGCGACGGCTATTACTGGATCTACGGCCAGGCCAGTCCCAACGTGCCGATCAACACCGGGCTCGGCGTCCCGGCCACCGGCGGCTACCCCAACGGCCAGGACGGCTATTACGTGCGCAAGTACATCTACAGCGCACTGGCCTCGGTGCGTTCGGCGCAGCGCGCGCAGTACGTGGAGGACAACTGGCAGGTCGACGACCGGCTGCTGCTCAGCCTCGGCCTGCGCCTGGACCAGTTCACCAACTACAACCGCGACGGCGCGCCGTACATCAAGCAGACCAGCGGGCAATGGGCGCCACGGCTGGGCTTCAGCTGGGATGTCGACGGCGATGCGCGCTTCAAAGTGTACGGCAACGCCGGCCGCTACTACCTGGCATTGCCGCTGAATCCGGCGTTCAACGCCGCTGGCGCCACCCTGGCCACTTCCACCTACTACACCTACGGCGGCATCGACGCCAATGGCTACCCGACCGGCCTGACCCAGATCTCCGGCGCGGTCTCGTCCAACAACTATTACGGGATCCTGCCCGATCCCAAGACCGTCGCCACGCAGGGCATCAAGCCCTCGTTCCAGGACGAGTTCATCCTCGGCTTCACCAAGGCGTGGGGCGACAGCTGGGTCTACGGCGCCAAGGGTACCTACCGCGTCCTGCGCAGCGGCGTGGACGACTACTGCGACAGCGAGACCGTGTTCGCCGCCGCCGCGGCGCAAGGGCACACGGTGACCCTGGACAGCAATCCGGTCAGTTGCTGGCTGATCAACCCGGGCCGGGCCAACACCTTCACCCTGGTCGACACCTCGGGCAACTACGTCAAGGTGCCGCTGAGCAACGCGCAGTTCGGCTTCCCCGCGTTCAAGCGCAACTACTACGGACTCAACCTGTCGCTGGAGCATCCGTTCGACCAGCGCTGGTACGGCCGCTTCGACTACACCTGGTCGCGCAGCTACGGCACCACCGAGGGCCAGTTGCTGTCGGGCATCGGCCAGACCGCGGTATCCACCACCCAGGCCTGGGACTATGCGCAGCTGATGGAGCACACCAACGGCCCGCAGAGCAACGACCACACCCATCAGTTCAAGTTCTACGGCTACTACCAGATCAACCCCGCATGGCTGGTGTCGGCCAACCTCAAGCTGATCTCCGGTTCGCCGTTCAGCGCACTGGGTTCCTACGGCCCCGACCACAGCGACCCCTCCGGCTATGGCATTGCCTATCACTACTACGACGGCCAGCCGGCGCCTCCAGGCAGCCAGGGTCGCCTGCCGTGGCTGCAGCAACTGGATCTCGGCGTGTCGTGGCGGCCGGCCTACGCCGAGCGCAAACTGGCCTTCACCCTGGACGTGTTCAACGTCTTCAACGGCCAGGCCACATTGTGGAAGTACCCGTATTCGGAGACGGGCCCGGGGAACCCGGACCCGGTGTATGGCGCGGCCCTGCTGCGCCAGGCGCCGCGCTCGCTGCGGTTGAGCGTCAGCTACGACTACTAAGCGTGGCTGACAAAACGTCGCGAGCAGTCGCCAGGTCGGTGGCGTCTGCGTCCGCCTGGCGGCTGCGCAGTCGTTTTGTTCGCCGCTCCGAGGCGCGCTGGCGGTGCGCACGGGTGCCGGCCGCTGGCGGTCGGCACCCTGCGCGGCCTCAGGGTGCGAGGCTGACCGCGTGCAGGCGATCGGCCAAAGCCAGGATCTCGGCGGCATCCTGCACGCGCGTGCGCCAGGCCGCGGGGATCCCATCGAGGCCGTAGAAGGCGCCGGCCAGCTGCCCGCAGATCGCCGCGGTGGTGTCGGCGTCGTCGCCCAGGTTGGCCGCGTGCAGCACCGCGTCGGCGAAGCACCCGGTGGTGGCGAAACACCACAGCGCCGCCGACAGGGCATCGACCACGTAGCCGGTGCCGCGGATCTGCGTTGCCGGCACCGCCGCGTGGTCGCGCACGGCCAGCGCACGCAGCGCCGGGGTCTGCATCGGTGGTGCGTCCGCCGGCTGCAGAACGTGCGCACGAGCGTCGCCGCGCAGCGCGGCACGCAGCTGGAAGGCGAACAGCCGGCTGGCATCCAGCACCTCGGCCGCGGCATGGGTGGTACGGGAACTGTCGGCGGCGCGCTCGGCCAGTTCGTCGGGGCGCTGCGCATAGAACATCGCCACCGGCGCCAGCCGCATCAGCGCGCCGTTGCCGGCCGCGCGCGGATCGTCGCTGCCGCTGAACGCCGGCCCGCCCTGCAGGTAGCGCTCCAGCGCCGCGCGCACGGTGTTGCCGATGTCGAAACACGTGCCGGTGCTGCTCAGGTAGCCGTGCCGGTACCAGTTGCAGTAGCGGTTCATTTGGTCGACGGCGTCGAAGCCCTGCCGGTACAGCAGGCTGTGGGCCAGGCACAGCGCCATCGAGGTGTCGTCGGTCCACTGCCCCGGCTGCAGCTCGAACGGGCCGCCGCCAACCATGTCGTCGATCGGCGCGAAGCTGCCGGGCGCCTTGAATTCCAGCGTGGTCCCTAGCGCGTCGCCCACCGCCAGCCCCAGCAGACAGCCGCGGAAGCGGTCGCCAGGCGCAACGCCACCGGTCATCGTGCGGCCCGCTGCGCCTGTTGCTCGGCCAGGGTCAGGGCGACGTTGTCGCGCAGGTAGGCCGGCTCGGCGCGTTCCGGCGCGATCCCGTCGCCGCGCGCGTACGCGGCCGCGGCGAGGGTCAGCACGTCGGCGGCGTGCGGCAGCGCCTGCGCATCGGCGCTGCGCCAGTGCGTGCCGAAGCGACGCTGCAAGCTGCCATCGACCGCCGCCAGCCCGGTACCCACCGCGGCCCAGGCCGCCTCCGGCTCCGGCAACACGAAAGCTTCCGGATTCAGCACCTGCTCCGCGGTCAGGGCCTGCAGGCTGCCATCTGCCTGCCGCGCGTAGGCCGCGGCGTAGACCTCGCCCATGCGCGCATCGATCGCCGCCAGCACCCGCGGCGCATCGGCCGGCGCGCGCAGCGCCAGCACCTGCAGCGTGGACACCGGCAGCACCGGCAGGTCCAGGGCCAGGGCGATGCCCTGCGCGACCGCGATCGCCAGCCGCACCCCAGTGAACGCGCCAGGGCCGCGGCTGAAGGCCACCGCATCGAGCTGGCGGCGGCCGATGCCGGCCTCGGCCAGCAATTGCTCGGCCCAGGGCAGCGCCAGCTCGGCATGCCGCCGCGGCGCCAGTTCGAAGCGCTCCAGCACGCGGTCGCCGACCAGCACGGCGACGGAGCAGGCTTCGGTGGAGGTTTCGAAGGCGAGGAGATTCATTGAGAAGCCGGGATTGGGGATTCGGGATTGGGGATTCGCAAAAGCAAGAGCGGCGCGCCGGCTAGTCGGATGGCAGCGACGTGCCCGTGTCGGGATTATCGCCCAGCGTCGGGGCTTCGGCGGCGAAGAACTGGCGGACGTCCTCCACGTCGCGGGTGCGGGCGAACGGCGGTAGCGACTCCAGGAAAGTGCGGCCGTAGGACTTACTCAGCAGGCGCGGGTCGCACAGCACCAGCACGCCGCGGTCGCGCTCGCTGCGGATCAGCCGGCCCACGCCCTGCTTGAGCGCGATCACCGCCTGCGGTAGCTGCTCGTCGCGGAACGGGTTGCCGCCGTCGCGGCGGATCGCGTCCAGGCGCGCCTCGAACACCGGATCGTCGGGCGCGGCGAACGGCAGCTTGTCGATCACTACCACGCTCAACGCATCGCCGACCACGTCCACGCCCTCGCGGAAGCTGGCCGAGCCGAGCAGCACGCCGTTGCCGGAGGCGCGGAAGCGTTGCAGCAAGGTCGCGCGCGGCGCCTCGCCCTGCACGAACAGCGGCCAGGGGCCGTCGCGCAGTGCCTCGGCCGCCTCGCGCAGCGCCCGGTGCGAGGCGAACAGCAGGAAGGCGCGGCCCTGCGAGGCCTCCAGCACCGGCTGCAGCGCGGCGATCAGCGCGGTGCCGAAGCCGCGCGCGGCGGGATCGGGCAGCGCCGGCAGGTAGCACAACGCCTGCCGCGCCCAGTCGAACGGGCTGGGCTGCAGCAAGGTCATCGGGTCGCTCAGGCCCAGGCGCGTGGCGATGTGCTCGAACTCGCCCTTCACCGCCAGCGTCGCCGAGGTAAACACCCAGGCCGCGCGCGAGGCCTCGCGATGCGCGCGCAGCGGCCCGGACACATCCAGCGGCGTGCGCTGGCAGCGGAAGCCGCGCGGGGTCAGCTCGTACCACAGCACGTCGTTGGACGGCGCGTCCGCTTCCGGCTCGGCCTCGAAATCCGGAATCGGCGCATCCTCGCCGAGCCAGCGGCCCAGCCGCGTACGCAGTTCGCGCGCGCGCGCCGCGCAGGCGTCGAAACCGGGCGAGGCCTCGCACAGCACCGCCAGCGGCTCCTGCAGCCGCGCCAGATCGGCCAGCAGCGCATCGAAGCCGTCGCGCACCTGCGGCTTGGCCAGCAGCCGCCACTGCGTGCCGCGTGCCGGCAGGCCCTCCATCGCCGCGCGCAGTTCGCGCAGGGTCTGCTCGATCGCCTGCACCGGCGCCTGCAGGCTGGCCAGCGCGCCGGCGACATGGCGACTCTCGGCCACGCAATCGCGCGCCAGTTCCTGCAGCGGGCGCATGCCGAAGCCTTCGCCGAAGAAGTTCGCCGCCAATTCCGGCAACTGGTGCGCTTCGTCGATCACGAAGGCCTGCGCGCCGGGCAGGATCTCGCCGAAGCCTTCCTGCTTCAGTGCCAGGTCGGCCAGCAGCAGGTGGTGGTTGACCACCACCAGGTCGGCGGCCTGCGCGCGCTGCCGCGCCTGCACCACGAAGCACTCGCCCCAGAACGGACACTCGGTGCCCAGGCAGTTGTCCACGGTGGAGGTGACCAGCGGCAGCAGCGGCGAATCGTCGGCCAGCGCGTCCAGTTCGGCGATGTCGCCGAAGCGGGTACGCCCGCTCCAGGCGACGATGCGCTGGAACTGCGCGACCTGCTCGCGCGCAGTGAACCGCGGCTCGCCGCGGGCCTGCTCCAGGCGGTACTTGCACAGGTAATTGGCGCGCCCCTTCAGCAGCGCGCTGCTCAGGCCCACGCCCAGCGCCGCCCGCACCCGCGGCAGATCGCGGTGATAGAGCTGGTCCTGCAGCGCGCGGGTGCCGGTGGAGACGATGGTCTTCAGCCCCGACAGCAGCGCCGGCACCAGATACGCATAGGTCTTGCCGGTGCCGGTGCCGGCCTCGGCGAGCAGCACGTCGCGCTGCTCGAACGCCTCGGCGATCGCCGCGGTCAACCGCAACTGCGCCGGCCGCGGCACGAAGGCATCGAGCTGGCGCGCGAGCGCACCGCCTTCGCTGAGCGCTTCGGTGCTTGCATGGGCTAAGGACATTAGGGGAATGGAGAATGGGGAATAGGGAATGGTTAGAGCAGCATCGCTACCCGCTCACTGTCCCGGCCGCCGGTAGAGCAGGAAGACCGAGCGCCGCCACCATGACAAGCCGCCAGAAACGCAGCTTTTAACCATTCCCCATTCCCGACTCCCCATTCCCAGCCTTCAGTACCTCTTGATCCCCGGCACCGTGCACCCCGCGATCTGCGCATGCGCCGAGGCGGCGTTTTCCTTCTGGCCGCGGGCCAGGCGCGCCTGTTCGATGGTCGCCCAGTGGCGGCGGCACAACGGGCCGGTCTGCGAACCGAGGTCGATGGCGCGCTTGGCGAAGGCTTCGGCCTGCGCATCATCCTTCTGCAGCAGCGCCACTTCAGCGCGGTCCTGCAGCAGCGCCGGGTCCTCCGGCACCAGCTTCAGTGCCTGGTCCAGCGCTGCGGCGGCACCGGCCAAATCGCCGGCGGTGCGCTTGCGCTTGGCGCTCTCGCGCAGGTCCTCGACTTCCGGATCGCGCAGCGGCTGCACGCTCAGCTCGGTGTCGTCGGCGCCGCCGCTGGCGTCGATCGCGGCGATGCGCTGCGCCGGCGTGGTGGTGTCCACCGGCGCGGCCGGCGGCGGCGGCGGCGGCGCGCTGACGCAGGAGGCGAGCAGCAGGCTGAGGGCGGCGATGGCGGGAACACGTGGGGTCATGAGCGGTATCCGGAATCCGGGAATCAATGCGCCGGCGGCGGCGCGGCCGCGTCGGCAGGCGGGTCTTTCTTCTTGTCCAGGCCGAACCAGCTACGCCAGCCGCCGCCCTGGCGCTCGCCCTCGGCGGGCGCGGCCTCTTCCGGCAGCGCCTGCGGCGGCGTGCAGGCGGCATACGCGGGCACGAAACCGACCACGAACGGGAACTGGCGCGCGCCGGGGCAGCTCGGGTCGGTGCTGTTGTACCCCACCGGATCCATCCACTGCCAGTCGATGCCCTTGCCCTGCACCTGCAACGGCGCGCTCGGCAGCCGCGAGAAGATGCCCGACCACACCCGCATCGCGCCGGTGGCGCCGTACAGGCCGGTCTGCTTGTTCTGGTCGTTGCCGATCCAGATCACCGCCAGGTGATCGCCGGTGTAGCCGGCGTACCAGCTGTCCACGCCGTCGTTACTGGTGCCGGTCTTGCCGGCCGGCGACAGCTTGCCCAGGCCATCGCTGAGCAACTGCCGCGCGGTGCCGTTGCTGACCACCTGCTGCAGCGCCATGCCGACCAGGTTGGCGGCGATGGAGTCGCCCTCCTGCGCCGGCGCCGGGGTCTTGTCGTAGCGCTTGAGCAGCTTGCCCTGCGGATCGAGCACGCCGCGCACCGCATGCAGCGGCTGGATCTCGCCGCCGGAGGCCAGGAACTGGTACAGCTGCGCCATCGCGTACGGGCTCTGGTCGGTCGCGCCGAGAATCAGCGAGGGATTGACCTCGGCCTCGATGCCGGCCAGCACCTTCACCAGCTGCGCCACGCGCTCCGGCCCGACCTGCATGCCGATGCGCACCGTGGCCTGGTTGTAGGAGTGCGCCAGCGCATCGACCACGCGCACCGTGCCATGGCTGCGGCCGTCGGAATTGCCCGGACTCCAGTTGCGGCCGCGGCCCAATTGCACGGTGACCGGGGTGTCGTCGACCCAGCTGGCCAGCGAATAGCGGTCCGGCTGCGCCAGCGCCAGCAGGTACACGAAGGGCTTGAGCAGCGAACCGACCTGGCGCTGCGCTTCGATCGCGCGGTTGAAGCCGGGCTGGGCCACATCGCGGCTGCCGACCACCGCCAACACCTCGCCGTTGTGGGTGTCGGTGAGCACCAGCCCGGCCTGCAGCGGCGGGCGCTTCTTGTTGGTTTCCAACGACGTGATGGTGC
Organism: Xanthomonas sp. F4; assembly: GCF_011761895.1. NCBI lineage: Bacteria > Pseudomonadati > Pseudomonadota > Gammaproteobacteria > Lysobacterales > Lysobacteraceae > Xanthomonas > Xanthomonas sp. F4. The sequence continues at coordinate 160,428 of NZ_JAASQX010000006.1, forward strand.
GGGTCACCGCGCCCTCGGCATAGGCCTGCGCCGACGGCGACATGCCGGTGAGCACGCTCAGGCCGGCGCCCTGCAGCGCGCTTTCCGGGTAATCGCGCGCCAGCTGGCGCCGCACCAGGTCGACATAGGCCGGGAAGCGGTTGGCGGCGACCAGGCCGGGATTGGCCGGCACGCCCAGCGGCGCGGCCAGCGCCTTGCGATAGGTCGGCTCGTCGATCAGCTCGCTCTCGCGCAGCTTGCCCAGCACGAAGTTGCGCCGATCCAGCGCGCGCTCGGGATAGCGCCGCGGGTCGTAGTAGGACGGCCCCTTGACCAGGCCGATCAGCAGCGCCACCTGTTCCGGCGCCAGCGCATCGAGTTCACGACCGAACCAGAACTCCGCGCCCGAGGCCACGCCATGCACCGCCTGGCTGCCGCGCTGGCCCAGGTACACCTGGTTGAGATACGCCTCCAGGATGGTGCGCTTGTCGTAGCGCGCCTCCATGATCAGCGCGTACAGGATCTCGTTGAACTTGCGGGTGACGGTCTGTTCCTTGCCGATGCCGAGTAGGCCGCTGCGCGCCAGCTGCTGGGTCAGGGTGCTGGCGCCCTGCCGGCTCTTGCCGCCGGAACGCACCATCACCCAGGCCGCGCGGACCATGCCGCTGAGGTCGATGCCGTGGTGCGAGTTGAAGTCGCGGTCTTCCACCGCCTGCAGGCCGGTGACCAGCAGTTCCGGCACCTCGTCCACGCGCACCAGGCGCCGCTCTTCCTGCTTCTGTCCGTACAGCGTGGCGATGCGCGCCGGATCCAGGCGCGCGGCCTTGAGCGACTTGCGCGTCTGCGCATCGCGCAGCGCCACCACGCGCCCCCCGCCCAGGCCGACCTCGATGCGGCGCGGCGCGACCCGGCCGTCGACGTCGACGTAGCCGCGACTGGCGATGACGAAGCGGCTGCCGTCCTGCTGGTAGCTGCCGGGACGCTCGGCGCCGGCGTCGGCGCGATAGCTGGCCGCATCCAGTTCGGTCTTCAGCGTCTGCGGGTCCATCGCCGTGTCCGGCGCCAGCACCAGCGGCCGCGCGTACACGCGGGTGGGAATCTGCCAGCGCAGTTCGCCGAACCGCTGGGTGACCTGTTTGTTCAGATAGACCGTGTACGGAATCAGGAAGCCCAGGCCGAGTGCGGCGGCGGCCAGGCCCCAGGTGAGCAGACGCCGGCGCCATACTGCGGCGGGGCTGTCCAGGGCGTCGTCCTGATCGTCGGTGTCGTGATCGTCGTAGCGTCGGGGCACGGGAATGCGAGAATGTAAATTCCGCCGAGTCTAGCGCAGCCCAGCGGGCAGCGCGGCGCGGGGGCCTCTTCGTTTAAGTTGGAGTGGTACCGGATGTCGATGTCGTGGGCGAATGTGCGCTACGCCCTGAACCGCCTGGCCGGCCTGGTCCGGCGCGGCCTGACCAGCCTGCGCACGCGCGGCTGGCGCAGCACCTGGCAACGCCTGCGCGTGCATGCGCAACCGCTGCCGCCGCCGCAGCGCGCGCTGTTCGCGGTGGCGCCTGCACGGTTCGCGCCGTTCGCGGTGCCGAACAGTCCGGCGCCGCTGGTCAGCATCGTGATCCCGGTCTACAACCACGTCGACCATACCCTCGCCTGCCTGCGCGCGCTGGCTGCGCACCCGCCGGCCGCGCCCTGCGAGATCCTGGTGATCGACGACGGCAGCAGCGACGCCACCGCGCAGTTTTTGCCGCAGGTGGTCGGCCTGCACTACCACGTGCGCGAGCGCAACGGCGGCTTCATCGCCACCTGCAACGATGGCGCCGCGCGTGCGCAGGGCCGCTACCTGGTGTTCCTCAACAACGACACGGTGCCGCAGCCGGGCTGGCTGGACGCGCTGCTGGACACCTTCGCGCAGGTGCCGGAGGCCGGCCTGGTCAGCGCGCAACTGCTGTATCCCGACGGCCGCCTGCAGGATGCCGGCGGCACGGTCTTCGCCGACGGCAGCGCCTGGAGCTACGGCCGCTTCGAATCGCCCGACGACCCGCGCTACGCCTATCTGCGCGACGTCGACTATGGCAGCGGCGCGGCACTGGCGATCGAGCGCGCGCGCTTCCTGGCACTGGGCGGCTTCGACACCCGCTACATGCCGGCCTACTACGAAGACACCGACCTCGCCTTCGCGGTACGCGCCGCCGGCTTGCGCACGCTGGTGCAGCCGGCCAGCCGCGTGGTGCACGACGAAGGCACCAGCAACGGCACCGACACCAGCAGCGGGGTCAAGGCCTACCAGGTGCGCAACCGCGCGATCTTCGCCGCCAAGTGGGCCGAGGTGTTGCCGCAACACCTCGCGCCCGGCGAGGTGCCGACGCCGGCCCTGCTGCACCGACAGCAGCGCCAAGTGCTGATCCTGGACGAAGCGCTGCCGCAGCCGGACCGTGACTCCGCCTCGCTGCGCCAGCTCAACCTGATCCGCCTGTTGCTGCAGGAAGGCGCGCACGTGGTGTTCGTGCCCAGCGAGCGCAGCTATGCCAGCCGCCACAGCGAGGCGCTGCAGCGGCTCGGCGTGGAGGTGTGGTACGCGCCCTATTTGAAGAACCTCACCTGGTTCCTGCAGCAGCACGGCACGCGGTTCCACAGCGTGCTGCTGGTGCGCCACCACGTCGCCCACGCCTGCCTGCCGCTGCTGCGCCGGTTCGCCCCGCAGGCGCGGCGGCTGTTCGACACCGTGGACCTGCACTACCTGCGCGAGCGCCGCGGCGCCGAACTCGCTGGCGATGCGCGCCTGTTGCGCGAGGCCGAGCGCACCCGCATGCGCGAGCTGGAGGTGATGGCGCAAGTCGATGTGACCGTGCTGGTCAGCGCGGTCGAACGCGAACAGCTGCAGCGCGAGGCGCCGCAGGTGCGCACGGCGCTGATCTCGAACCTGCACGAGGTCGCCGGCCCCGGCCTGCCATGGGCGCAGCGTCGCGACCTGGTGTTCGTCGGCGGCTTCCGCCATGCGCCCAACGTGGACGCAGTGCGCTGGTTCCTGCAGGAGGTGTTCCCGGCGGTGCGCATGCGCCTGCCAGAGGTGCGCTTCCACTGCATCGGCGCGGACATGCCGGAGGACATCCGCCGCCTCGGCGAGGCCACCGCCGGTGTCGAACTGCTCGGCCACGTGCCCGACATCGCCGCCTACATGGACGGCATGCGCATCGCCGTGGCGCCGCTGCGCTTCGGCGCGGGGGTCAAGGGCAAGGTCAACCTGAGCATGGCTCACGGCCAGCCGGTGGTGGCCACCGCGTGCGCGGTGGAAGGCATGCACCTGCGCGACGGCGAGGACGTGCTCATCGCCGACGACGCCGCGGCGTTCGCGGACGCCATCGCGCGGCTCTACGCCGATCCGGTGCTGTGGCAGCGGCTGGCCGACAACGGCCTGCGCAACATCGAGACCCACTTCTCGCTGGACGCCGCCCGCGCCACCGTGCGCGAGGCGTTCCTGGACTGAGCCCCGACGGGCGTTGCGGTCTATCGGGTCGGGACTGAAGTCCCTCCCACAACGGTGCTGCCAGTATCACCGCTGCTTGGGCCACGTGTGGAAACGAAGCGGATCCTTGACCTGCAGTGGCTATCGCCAAGGATCGCGTTGGGCGATGCAGAGCACGACGCACAGGTGCAGATACACAACGATCACCGGCATTTCCGAGCGCCCCCTGTGGGAGGGACTTCAGTCCCGACGCGCCACGCCACCAGCCGAGTGACGGCCCCTGAACCTCACCGCCCGCGCTAACGCCCGGGACTGAGGCTGCGCAGACGGCGCTCGAAGGCCGCCAGTTCCGGGGTGGCCGGATCGATCGCGCGGGCGCGCTGCAGCGCCTGCCGCGCGAAGGCGGCATCGCCGCCGCTCAGGCGCTCGTCGCCGACCGCCAGCCAGCGCTGCGCCAGGCGCCGGCGGGCGCTGGCCAGGCCGTTGCCGCCCGGCGCCAATGCGCGCCAGGCGTCGTAGCAGGCGCTGGCCGCCAGCACCCGGTTGCCGCGCATGGCATCGTCGAAACAGCGCCGCAGCGCCGCCAGCACGCGCTGCTCGGCCGCGCGCACCCGCGCATCGCGCGGCGCCAGGATCTGCGCCGCCAGCAAGCTGTCGTAGGCGCTGGCGCCGGGCGGGGTCAACCAGTCGCTTCGCGCCTCGGCGGCCTGCAGATCGGCCAGCAGGCGCTGCAGGCGCCGCTCGCGCTCAGCCGGCGATATCCGCGATTGCGGCGTCGCCTGGCTCTGACGGGCGCGCTGCAGCGCCTGCCTGGCATCGGCCAGGGCACGACTGTCGGGTGCCAGCGCCTGGCCCTTGCGCAGCGCGCGCTCGGCCTCGCCGAAACGGAAATCGGCGGCGGCACGGCTCGCCTGCAGGGCATAGGCCGCAGCCACCCGCTCCAGGCCGTCGTTGGCGCCGGCCGCATCCGGCACCGCCGCGCGCCACTGCGCGAAGGCGCGCGCCGCCGCGTCCAGGCGCTGCCGGCGCAGGGCCTGTTCGGCCTCGCGCTGCAGGCGCTCCAGCGCCCGATTCAGTTCCGCCTGGGTCTCGGGCAGGTCGACATGGCCGGCGTCGTAGCCGCGCGCGCGTTCCACCAGCGCCGCGGCGCCGGCCAGGTCGCCGCGCGCCAGCGCAGTACGCGCGTACTGCAGCAGTTCCGACAGCGCATCCTCGCGGCCTTCCAGGGCCGCGGTGCGCTCCGGGGCGAACTCGAGCACCCGCTGGTACAGCGGCAGCGCCGCCTCCGGGCCATCGTCCAGATGCCCGTCGCGGCGCGCCTGCGCCGCCCGCTGCAGCAGTTGATCGATGCCGGCGTGCGCGGCCTCACGCGTGCGCAACGCCGCCTCGATGCGATCGGCATCGGCGCGCGGCACCTGCAGCGCGCGCGCCAGGGCCAGCGCCGCGTGCGCCTGCGGGTAGCGGCCGGCGGCCAGCGCCGCGCGCGCCTGCCCGAGCGCCGCGCGCCCGGTCGCGGCCAGCCCGACGCGCGCCTGCATGCGATCGCTGTCCAGCGCCAGCGCGGCCTCGAAACGCTCGCGCGCGCCGCTGCCGTCGGCGGCGCTGAGCCGGCCCGCGCGCAGCGCCGCGTGGCCCTGGTCGAGCAATTGCTGGATGCGCGTCTCCGGCCAGATCAGGTCGGCCAGCGGGCGGCGGAACACCACCACGGCCATGCCCAGCACCAGCAGCACCGCCAGCGCCCAGCGCCAGGCACGCCGATCGCGCCACAGCGGCACTGGCCGCTGCCTGCGCTCGGGTTCGTCCCTGACCTGATCTGGCGGCATGCTCACCGCGCAAGCTTAGCGGTGCGCCGATGACGAACAGCTGTGCGTGGCGCCAGCCACCCGGCTGGGTGGCGGACCGGCCGCGGGCACGCCTGAGGCCGCCCCCGCAGCCGCCTCAGCCCAGCCGCCGCGCCTCGTGCACGCCCGGCAGCGCATCGAGCTTGCCGAGCAAGGTGGACAGTTGCCCGTAGTCGCCTACCTTCAGCCGCAACCGCAGTTGCGCCAGGCCGCTGTCGCGCACGTTGTCGCTGTTGATCTCCAGCACGTGCGCCTCTTCCTGGGCGATCAGGTTGGTGATGTCCTTCAGCAGCCAGCGCCGGTCCACCGCGCGCACCAGCACGTCGACCTCGTAGCCGCCGCCGGCCTGGCCCCACTCCACCGGCAGCACGCGCTGCGGGTTGCCCGCGGCGAGCCGCGCGAATGCCGCGCAGTCGCTGCGGTGCACGGTGACGCCGCGGGTGCGGGTCAGGTAGCCGGCGATCGGCTCGCCGGCCACCGGCTGGCAGCAGCGCGCCAGCTGCACCAGCAGATTGCCCACGCCCTGCACGGTGAACTTGGACTTGCCCAGCCCGGTGCGGCGGGCGGTCGGCCGTGGCATGGCCGGCGCGGCCGGCTGCGCCGCGGCGCGCTCGGCCTCGTGCAGGGCGCGCCCGACCTGGCTGGGGCCGACGTCGCCCAGCGCGACCTGGATGTACAGCTCCTCCACGCCATCGGCATGGAACTTCTTCGCCGCCGGCAACAAGTCGGCCTGCTGCAGCCCGAGGCGCTTGAGCTCGCGCTCCAGCAGCTCCTTGCCAGCCTGCACGTTGCGCGCGCGGTCGAGCTTGTGGAACCAGGCGCGCACCTTGTCGCGCGAGCGTCCGCTGGCCAGGTAGCCGTTGGCCGGCAGCAGCCAGTCGCGGCGCGGCTCGGCTTCCTTGCCGGTGAGGATCTCCACGCGGTCGCCGCTGCGCAATTTATGGGTCAGCGGCACGATGCGGTTGTTGACCTTGGCGCCGCGGCAGCGGTGCCCGACCATGGTGTGCACGTGGTAGGCGAAATCCAGCGGGGTGGCGCCCTGCGGCAGGTCGATCACCTCGCCCATCGGGGTCAACGCATAGACCCGGTCCTCGACCAGCTCGGCGTCCAGCGCCCCGGCCAGCCCACCCTGCTCGCCGTCCTGCGACTGCTCCAGCAGCTGCCGCATCCAGGTGATCTTGCGGTCGAACGCCTTCTCCGCGCCCTTGCCGCCTTCCTTGTATTTCCAGTGCGCGGCCACGCCCAGCTCGGCCTGCGCGTGCATGTCGTGGGTGCGGATCTGCACCTCGATCGTGCGCCCTTCCGGGCCGACCACCGCGGTGTGCAGCGAGCGGTAGTCGTTGGCCTTGGGCCGGGCAATGTAGTCGTCGAACTCGCTGGGCACCGGCGCCCACAGCGCGTGCACCACGCCCAGCGCCGCATAGCAGGCGGCGACGTCGTCGACCATCACCCGCACCGCGCGCAGGTCGTAGAGCTGGTCGAAGGCCAGCCGCTTCTTCTGCATCTTCCGCCAGATGCTGTAGATGTGCTTGGGCCGCCCACTGATCTCCGCGCGCAGGCCCTGCTCGGCCAGCGCCTTGGACAGGATCTTCTTGACCGCCTCGATGTAGCGCTCGCGCGCCACCCGGCTCTCGTCGACCTCGCGGGCGATGCGCCGGTAGGTGTCCGGCTCCAGGTGCCGGAACGCCAGGTCCTCCAGCTCCCATTTCAGCTGCCAGATGCCCAGGCGGTTGGCCAGCGGCGCGTGGATGTCGCGGGTCAGCTGGGCAAGTGCGCGGCGCTGCGCCTCCGGTGCCTTGTCGGCCACGCGCATCTGCGCCAATTGCCGCGCCAGCAGGATCGGCACCACCCGCAGGTCCTGCACGATCGACAGCAGCAGCCGGCGCAGGCCCTCGCTGTTGCGCCCGGCCTCGCGCCCGGCGTGCAGCGCCCACACCTGGTCGGCGGCGTCCTGCGCGTCCAGCAACCCGGTGACCGCCTGCGCCCGTGCCGGCGGTTCCACCGGCAGCTGCGGCAACTGTGCGCGCAAGCCCGGCAGGTCGAACAACAGCGCGGCCAGCAGCGCGGCCTCGTCGGCGGACAGCAACGCCAGCGCGTCCAGGGTATCGGCCAGCACCGGCCACGGCAGCCGCGGTGGCTCGGGCTGGTCCTGCCAGGCTTGCAACAGCGCCGCGCGCAGGGCGGGCGCCAGGGTCGCGGCCGCCGGGCGCTGCAGCAACGCCTCCAGGCCGGAGTGGGCGGTGTGGTTCAAGGACGGACGCAGTCGACGAAACGGTGCCGCCTACACTAGCGCGCTTGTGCGCGTTCTCACAATTGCGCCGACGGCGCGCCCGCGGCGTGCGGCGCAGATACGCACCGCCAACTCACTGTGACCCGGTTGCGACTTGCGGCGCTTTTACCGGAATTTCACAACCGCCCCGACCCCCGCGCCTATGCTCGAACGCGACGGCCACCCGCTGCTGTTCTGCATGCGCCGCGGCCGTCGACCCCTAGACCGACTCGAAGAGGAACGCACATGAAGAAGTGGAACAAGCCTGTGATCCGCGAGATCTGCGTCGGCGCGGAAATCAACTGCTACGCCTCCGGCGAGCTCTGACCCGCGCGCTCCTCCCTTCCCGCGACCGACGCGCGACCGGCCATGCGCTAAAGACGGAGACCGGATGCACCTCATCGTATTGGGATCGGCGGCAGGCGGAGGGCACCCGCAGTGGAACTGCCACACGCCCGCGAGCCAACGCGCGTGGCAGCAACATCCGGGTGCCCAACGCCGTACCCAGGCCAGCATCGCGGTCAGCGTCGACCGCCAGCGCTGGCTGCTGATCAACGCCTCGCCCGATTTTCGCCAGCAGGTGCTGGCCACCCCGGCGCTGTGGCCGCAACGCGAGCAGCGCCATTCGCCGATCGAGGCGGTGCTGCTGACCAGCGGCGAGATCGACCACATTGCCGGCCTGCTGTCGATGCGCGAAAGCCAGCGCTTCGACCTGTACGCCAGTGGCCGTGTGCTCGAGCTGCTGGCGCAGAACCCGGTGTTCGACGCCCTGCACCCGGCCTACGTGCATCGCCACCCCTTCGCCCTGGACATGCCGCTGTCGCTGCTGGGGCTGCAGGTCACGCCGTTCGCGGTGCCGGGCAAGGTGCCGCTGTTCATGGAAAGCCGCCACAGCGGCGACTTGGCCGGCTCCGCCGAGGAGACGCTGGGCCTGACCATCGACGACGGCCGGCACCGCGTGCACTACATCCCCGGCTGCGCCGTATTGACCGATGCCCTGCGCGCGCGCCTGCGCGGCGCCGAGCTGGTGTTCTTCGACGGCACCCTGTGGCGCGACGACGAACTGGTGCAGCTTGGCGTCAGCACCAAGACCGGCCAGCGCATGGGCCACATGAGCATCGATGGCGAGGCGGGCACCCTGCGCGCCTTCGCCGACCTGCAGGTGGCACGCAAGATCTTCATCCACATCAACACCACCAACCCGATCCTCGACGCCGCCTCCCCCGAGCGCGCCACGGTCGCTGCGCACGGCTGGGACGTGGCCCACGACGGCATGGAGATCGCACTGTGACCGCTGCTCATCCAGCCCCTGCGAGACCAAGCCCGTGCCCACATTGCTGAGCCCCGAACAGCTGGAAACCGCGTTGCGCGCGATCGGCGCGCGGCTGTACCACGACCAGCATCCCTTCCACGCCCTGCTGCACAGCGGGCGCCTGAACCGCGGCCAGGTCCAGGCCTGGGCGCTGAACCGCTACGAGTACCAGCGCTGCATCCCGCTCAAGGACGCGGCGATCCTGGCGCGCATGGACGACCCGGCGCTGCGCCGGATCTGGCGCCAGCGCATCGTCGACCACGACGGCAGCGCCGACGGCGAAGGCGGCATCGCCCGCTGGCTGCACCTGACCGACGCGCTGGGATTGGATCGCGAGTTGGTGCAGTCCGGCCGCGGCCTGCTGCCCGGCACCCGCTTCGCGGTGCAGGGCTACCTGCACTTCGTGCGCGAGAAGAGCCTGCTCGAGGCCATCGCGTCGTCGCTCACCGAACTGTTCGCGCCGGGCATCATCAGCCACCGCGTCGCCGGCATGCTGCAGCACTACGATTTCGTCTCGCGCGAGGCGCTGGCGTATTTCGAGCATCGCCTGCACGAGGCGCCGCGCGATTCGGACTTCGCCCTCGACTACGTCAAGCGCCACGCCGACACCGTGGAGAAGCAGAAACTGGTGCAGGACGCGTTGCGCTTCAAGTGCGGCGTGCTGTGGTCGCAACTGGATGCGCTGCACTTCGCCTACGTACAGCCGGGCGTGGCCTGGCCGGACGCATTCGCCCCGGACCCGGCACAGGCCCCGGCATGAGCGTACTGGACGCCAGCAGCCAGCCACGGCTCGCCGCCGGCGTACGCCTGCAGCACGACCGCGCCCGCGCGCAGTGGGTGTTGCTGGCGCCGGAGCGGGTGATCGAACTGGACGAGATCGCGCACGCCATCGTCTCGCGCTGCGACGGCAATCGCAGCCTGGCGACGATCGCCGCGGAACTGGCCGCCGAATTCGAGGCCGAGCCGGACGAGGTCGCACGCGACGTGTGCGAGCTGGCGCAGCAGTTGCACGCCAAGCGGTTGCTGCGCGCATGAGCGCGCCGGTGCCGCCGCCGCTGTCGATCCTGCTGGAGCTGACCCACCGCTGCCCGCTGGCCTGCCCGTACTGCTCCAACCCCATCGAACTGGCCGGCCTGCGCGAGGAACTGGACACCGCCGGCTGGCGCTCGGCGCTGGACCAGGCTGCGGCGATGGGCGTGCTGCAGGCGCATTTCTCCGGCGGCGAACCGATGCTGCGCAAGGATCTGCCCGCGCTGGTCGCGCATGCGCGCGCGCTGGGCCTGTACAGCAACCTGATCACCTCCGGCGTGGCCGGCGGCGCGCCGATGCTGGCGGACCTGGCCGCGGCCGGGCTGGAGCACGTGCAGTTGAGCATCCAGGACGCCGACGCCGCCGGCGCCGACCGCATCGCCGGCTACCGCGACAGCCTGGCGAAGAAGCGCGCGTTCGCCGCGGCAGTGCGCGCCCTCGACCTGCCGCTGACGATCAATGCGGTGATCCACCGCCACAACGCCGAACGCGTGCCGGCGATGATCGAGCTGGCGCTGGACCTCGGCGCCGAACGCCTGGAAGTGGCCCATACCCAATACTACGGCTGGGGCCTGCGCAATCGCGCCGCGCTGATGCCCAGCCGCGCGCAGATCGACGCCACTGTCGCCGCGGTGGACGCCGCCCGCCAGCGGCTGCAGGACCGCCTGCACATCGATTTCGTCACCCCCGACTACTACGCGCACCGGCCCAAGGCCTGCATGGGCGGCTGGGGCCAGCGCTTCGTCAACATCTCCCCGCGCGGCGACGTGCTGCCCTGCCATGCCGCCGAGACCCTGCCGGACATGGTGTTCGAGAACCTGCGCACGCGCCCGCTGGCGGCGATCTGGGAAGACGGCGAGGCCTTCGTGCGCTTCCGCGGCAGCGCGTGGATGCCGGAGGTGTGCCAGGGCTGCCCGAAGCGCGAGATCGACTGGGGCGGCTGCCGCTGCCAGGCGCTGGCGCTGAGCGGCGACGCCGCCACGCTGGACCCGGTCTGCGAACGCGCCCCGGCGCACGCCGCGCTGCAGGCGCTGGCGCAGCGCGAAGCCGCCGCGCCGGCGCCGGCCTTCGTGTACCGGCGGCCGCCCCGCGCGCCGGCCACAGCCGCGGCCGCCGACGACTGAGCTGTCGAGCCGGCGTGGCCGGCGGCAATCTTGCCGGCCACGCGCCGTCACGACGTGCGGCTACATTGCAGCGCATTCTGCTGCCCGGATTGCCGCCACGGCCATTGCGCGCCTGGCTTCCAAGTTGAAGAACCACGGCTTCTTCGGCGCCGGCACCCGCGATGGAAAGTACAGGCGGCAAAAAGCAACGTCATTTCGAAAGACGACCGGCGCGCGGAAGCTTTTCCCTCATCCCGAAAACCAGGCGCAGCCATGCAAACCTGCGCAGGCTTCCCTCGTAGAGCACAAGGCACGCGGCCATGCTGAGGAGCAGGATGACGACGTATTTGATCCAGGGCCCCCACGAACACTGGATGACGTAGTAGCCGAGGATGACAATGATCGTCTGGTGCAGGATGTAAACGGGATAGCTTGCGTCTTTCGCCCAGGCAAGCACCCGGTTCGTCCGCGAGAGATAGCGATAGCCGTAACCGAGAAACACCATCATCCACAGCCAGGTGAAGACATTGGCGCCCACCTGATCGATCAGGGAGTCGTGCTCGATGACCCCCAGACTGAACAGCGAGATCAACAAGAAGAACGCCGCCAGCCCCAGGACCAGCGACCACCTGCGCATATCGGAGAGCCACTTCCAGACACCGGGCATGGATGCCATGAAGTATCCATATGCCGTCAGCAGCAGGTATTGGCCGAAGATGTACCAATCGCTGACGAAATTGTGCGTCTCCGGGAACCGCGGCTTCAGTAGGGCTTCGTTGATGCCGAGCGGAATTCCCAGCAGGAACAGCCACGTTCCTGGCGCGATCCGCCTTGCGGCTCGCCTCCACCACAGCATCCCGGGAAGCAGCAACAGGACGTACGCGTAGAGGTACAGGATGAACCACAGGTGGTGCCAGCCGAAATCCCCGGCCGGGTAGAACTTCAATTGCAGAACGCGTGTCAGGTAGAAATCCAGATAGCGTCCGCTCCATTGTCCATGCAGCAGCCGCTCGTAGTAGATCTGCGGCGGCACGACCAGAAACATGCCGACGATCAGCGGCAAAAGCAGCTTCTTCGTCCGTTCCTGCAGGAACTGCCCGGTACTGCGTCGCTGCAGCGCGAACCACATGCCGGCCCCCGCGACGACGAACAGCAACGGCATGCGCAAGCGGTGGGCGATATCCATCGGCCATTGCAGCGACGGAATGGTCTGGCTGTTGACGATATGCCAGCCCCAGCCGACGAAGATCATCCCGGTATGGAAGAAGAACAGGACGAAAATGGCGATGACGCGCAACCAGTCCAGGAAGTCGTAGCGCTCCTGCGGGCGTGTGGTGGCAAGCATCGATTGGGCCCCTGTTCTCCGCGATACCAGGGAGCCTGAGCGAACGGCAGCCGGCCAGCAGCGGATTTGGGGTGAAAGGAGGCCCGCCGGGGCGAGGCGGACGCTACCCGCCCATGCGCGCGAACAAGGCGTCGCGATAGCGCCGGCTGAGCCGCAGGGTGCGGCCGTTGCGGAGATGGAGGTCGTAGTCGCCCTTGAACAGCGGCGTCAGCGATCCAATGCAGGCGAGGTTCGCCGCGGCCGACCGGTGGATGCGGACGAAGCGCTGTTCGCCCAGCTGCGCCAGCAGGTCCTGCAGCGTCCTGCGCATCAGATAGGTGCGCGCGGGGGTATGCACATGCACGTAGTTGCCGTCTGCCTCCAGCCATTCGATCGAGGTCGCATCGATCAGCTGCAGCCGCTCGCCATCGGGCACCAGCAGGCGCTCGCATGCAGGGGTGCGCGCGCGTCCCATCGCCACCGCCGCGGCCCCGGACTCGTGCGCGCTGAGCCGCTCGCGCACACGCTGCACGGTCAGCGCGAGCCGGTCGCGGTCGTAAGGCTTGAGCAGGTAGTCGATCGCATTGAGGTCGAACGCCTTCACGGCATGCGCATCGAAGGCGGTCACGAACACGATCAGCGGCGCGCTCGACGGCTCGAGCTGCGCCGCGACCTGCAGCCCAGACAGCGTGGGCATCTGGATGTCGAGAAAGGCCACGTGCGGGCGCTGCTGCTTGATGCACAGGGCCGCGGACAATCCGTCCTCGGCCGATCCGACCACCGCGATGCCGGGCTGCTCCGCCAACCAGCGCTCGAGCTTTTCGCGCGCGGGCGCTTCGTCGTCGGCGATCACGGCGCGGATCATCGCCTGGGCTCCGCCAGCGGGATCGAGACGCGCGCGGCAACGCCGTCGCCTTCGTTACGCACAATCAAGGAGGCGGCAGCGCCGTAGAGGATGCCCAGGCGCGCCCGGCAGGTGCGCAACCCCACCCCGTCCTGCGTCCCCGGCGCCGACGCCGGCAGGGCGGAGCAGGAATTGTGGACCACGATCTCCAGCGAGCCGCCTGCGTGTCGCGCACTGACCGCAATGGCGACGGGCACCAACGTGGGCTCGACGGCATGTTTGAACGCGTTCTCCAGTAAGGGCTGCAGCAGGAGCGCAGGGACACTGGCATCGAGCAGTGTGGGGTCCACCTGCCATGTCAGCGTCACCCGATCGCGGAACCTCTCGCGCATGATGTCCGCATAGCGCTCGAGTGTGCGCAGTTCCGCGGACAGCGGCGTCATCTCGTTCTCGATGGTGCCAAGGCTGGTGCGCAGCAGGTCGCCGAGTGCGGCCAGCAGGCGGTCGGCGCGTTCCACGTCGCTGTGCATCACGGAGGAGACCGTGTTGAGCGCGTTGAACAGGAAATGCGGGCGCAGCTGCCCCTGAAGCTGCGCCAGCTGTGCCTCGGCCAGCGCCTTCTGCGTCTGCAGCAGACGGTTCCGCTGCAGTTGCCACTGGTCATGGGACTCGAGCCCGAACAGAATCCCCAGCCACAGGCCGACAAAGACGCTCAGCTTGGTGGTCTCGTACACGAACAGGGAGCGCCAGCCCGGATGCTCGTAGGTGAAGCCCATTGCGGCATAGATCCCGTGCCGCAGCGCATACACCGCCACGATGAAGGTGACGGCGATCACCGGCAACCAGCGCAGGTAGCTGCCGAACCAGATCAGCGGCCGGTCCAGATAGGCCGCATAACGTCCGCGCACGCGCACGGCGAGCCAGATCCAGACGGTCGCGACCACCGCGGAACTTCCCTCCGACAGCACCCCTTCCCACCAGTGGGTCTGCGGGTTGCTCAGGCGCTCCTGCACGGACACGCCGATCATGAGCAGCCAGAACGCCACCCACAACCCGGTCAGCGCTTTCGGAGTGGACATCGCACCGCTGGCAGCGAGGGCGCCTGCCCGTGGCGGACAAGAGGGCGGGTTCATGATCGGCAAGTTTACCCACGGCGTTCCAGGCGGGCGTGCCCTGTGGGGCGAGCGGGACATATGCGGGGCGAAAGGGCCGATTGCGTGGACAAGCGCCGTGGCACCCATCGACCGGCAGCTGGCGATGCGAACGGCCCCGGGGCTGGGCCGATTGGCCGCCGCGGGCGTCAGACACCGCGCGCTTGCGACTACACTACGGCGCATCCCACTGCCCGGATCCCCGCCATGTCCCTTGCGCGTCTCGCTCCCCTGGCCCTGTGCGCGGCGCTCGCCGTGTCCGCCACCCCGGCGCTCGCCCAGCGCACCGTCTCCGGCGATCTGCAGACGCAGATGTCGCCGCAGGAGTTCAAGGCCGCCGGGCTGGACAAGCTGTCGCCACAGGAACTGGCCGCGCTGAACGACTGGCTGCAGGGCAAGGTCGCCAAGGAAACCGCGGTGGCGCTGGAAAAGGCCAAGGAGGAAGGCCGCCGCGAGGTGATCACCAAGAACCGCGGCTTCTTCGACTTCGGCAGCGCCGAGCCGATCGAGAGCACCCTGGTTGGTGAGTTCTCCGGCTTCGCCAAGGGCCGCAAATATGTGCTGGCCAATGGCCAGGAGTGGGAGCAGACCGAAGCGGCGAGCCTGCCCGGCGTGCACCGCACCGCGCCCAAGGTGAAGATCACCCCGGGGATCATGGGCGTGTGGTACATGCAGATCGACAACTACAACACCCGCGCCAAAGTTCGTCGCGTCAAATAGGAACGCGTGTCGTGAACCTGCGTCCGCGGCCGGGCCTGGCCGACGCCTCGCACAGCCTCGCCGATGCGCTGCGCCGGCGCCTGCGCGCCAGCGATGTGTGGTTCATCGTCCTGGCGCTGCTGGTCGGGGTGATCGCCGGCCTGCTGACCCTGCTGCAGAGCAGCCTGGCGCATGGTGCGCAGGCCTGGCTGTATGGCCTGGAGGCCGACGAGCGGCTCAGCGCCATGTCGGACCTGAGCGTGCAGCAGTTGCTGGTGCTGCCGCTGGGCGGGCTGCTGGTCGGCCTGCTCGGCATGGCCGCGCGCGCGCGCAAGCGCCAACTGGTCGACGCCGTCGAAGCCAACGCGCTGTACGGCGGACGCATGTCGATGCGCGACAATCTGATCGTCTCCGTGCAGACCCTGTTCTCCAACGGCGTCGGCGCCTCGGTCGGCCTGGAAGCGGCGTATACGCAGATGGGCGCCGGCAGCGGCTCGCATCTGGGCCGGGTACTGCGACTGCGCCGTGCCGACATCCGCACCCTGGTCGGCGCCGGTGCCGGCGCGGCCATTGCCGCCGCGTTCGGTGCGCCGCTGGCCGGGGCGTTCTATGCCTTCGAGATCGTGATCGGCGCGTACTCGCCGTCGGCACTGGCACCGGTGGCGGTGGCCTCGCTGGGCGCGGTGTTCGTGTCGCAACTGGCCGGGGTGCAGCCGTACCTGCTGCCGGCCTCGGCGGCCTCGGCGCTGGAGGCGCGCGACTACGTGCTGTACGCGCTGCTGGGCGTGCTCTGCGCCCTGCTGGCGGTCGCGGTGATGCGCCTGATCGGCGCGATCGAACAGGCCATCAACCGCAGCCCGCTGCCGCGCTGGGCGCGCCCGGTCGCCGGCGGCCTGCTGCTGATCCCGCTGGCGCTGATCACGCCGCAGGTGCTGTCCTCCGGCCACGGCGCACTGCACCTGGACCTGACCAGCCCGACCTCATTGCGCTGGCTGGGCATCCTGTTGCTGCTCAAGTGCCTGGGTTCGGCCATCTCGCTGGGCTTCGGCTTCCGCGGCGGCCTGTTCTTCGCCTCGCTGTTCATGGGGTCGCTGGTCGGCGGGCTGTTCGCCGGCGTGCTGAATCTCGGCAGCGGCATGGCCCTGGTCGACGGCACGGCCGCTTCGCTGGCCGGCATGGCGGCGATGGCCGCCGCGGTGATCGGCGCGCCGATGACGATGGCGATGCTGGTGCTGGAAGGCACCCACGATTTCGTACTGGCCAGCGCGGTGATGGTCGCCGTGCTGGTGGCCAACACCATCGTCCGCCAGATCTTCGGCTACTCGTTCTCCACCTGGCGCCTGCACCTGCGCGGCGAAACCATCAGGAGCGCGCGCGACGTGGGCTGGGTCAAGCACCTCAGCGCCGGGCGGATGATGCAGAAGGACGTGCATCCGCTGGCCGCCACCACCAGCGTGGCCGAGTTCCGCCGCCGCTTCCCGCTCGGCTCGGGCACCCGCGTGGTGCTGGAGGACGAGAGCGGCCACTACGCCGGCCTGGTCACCCTGGCGGCCGCCTATGCCGACGGCGTCAACGCCGACGCAGCCATTGTCGACTACGCCGGCAACCGCGACGTGGCCCTGCCCGCCGACACCGACGTGGTCACCGCCATGCGCCAGTTCGACCTGACCCAGAGCGACGAACTGGCGGTGGTCGACGACCAGGGCAAGGTGCTGGGCGTGCTCAGCGAAAGCTTCGTGCGCAAGCGCTACGCCGAGGAACTGGACAAGCGCCAGCGCGAGCTGATGGGCGAGCGGGTGGATGATTGAGGGGCGGGGATTGGGGATGCGGGAGTGGGGATTCGCAGCATTCCTGCAAGCTGCAGTGTCGAAGCGCAGCCACCGCATCCCGTAAGAGCGGCTTCAGCCGCGACCGTGTTGGTGCCATGCGTCGCGGCTGAAGCCGCTCTTACCAGCGCAGCAGCAAGATACTGACCGCCTCGGTGCTTGGCACCAAAAAGACGCGCCATTGCAGCGCAAGTAGCTTGCTACTCGACCCGGCGCATTTCTTTTGTGGGAGGGACTTCAGTCCCGACGCATTGCCGCCAGACGCGTCGGGAATGAAGCCCCTCCCACAACGAGCGCACTGCCGATGCGCCGAACGAACGGCACACGACAGCAAGCGATGGACCTGTAGGAGCGGCTTCAGCCGCGACGCGTTGACGCAAAAAAATCGCGGCTGAAGCCGCTCCTACGACGGTATCGGCACGACTCCACTGCGATCTGCTGCATTCGCAAGAGCGAGAACGACGAATCGTTGCAGTGCGGTTGGCCGTCACCACACCCACACGGCCTATCTCTTTTGTAGGAGGGGCTTCAGCCCCGACGCATCGCCGCCTGAGCATCGGGACTGCAGTCCTTCCCACAAGAAAGCTGCCAACGCGAGCAGCGCGGTTATCACGGACAGCCCAAGAACAGCGCGGAAACCCCGCCACCAATCCCCAATCCCCACTCCCGGCTTTCCACAGCCGAACGGCTGGTCATCATCGCAGTCCAGCCACCCGCTGCGCCAGCTTCTTGGCCGAAATGCCCGCGCGGGCACCCAGCTCCTGCGCGAACAGCGACACGCGCAGTTCTTCCAGGTCCCAACGCAGCGCCTGCCACTGTGGATCGCCGCTGCGGCCGGCCGCGGCCGCGTCGGCCAGTGCGTCGACGAAGGGCTTCAGCTCCAGCATGCGCGCCTGGTCGCGAGCCGGATCGCGCTTGGCGCGTTCGGCGCGCAGGATCATTGCCCGCAGATAGCGCGGGAACTGCGCCAGCGCGGTGGCCGGGGTCTCGCGCAGGAAGCCCGCATGCAGCAGCGCCGCCAATTGCGCGCGCAGGTCGTCGAGGTTGCCGCTGGCCCAGCCCATCAGCGGCGATTCCAGTTGCGGCTTCAACTCGGCGGCCGCGCCCATGATCGCCTCGGCCAGCTTCAGCCGCTCCATCGCCTCGCCGAACAGCTGCTTGGCGGCGGCATCGCGACGCTGGGCGAAACTGTCCGCGTCGCGGATCGCCTCCAGCCCCTGCTCCAGCAGCGCATTCAAGGCCGCCTCCACCAGATCCCCGCGCAGGCGTTCCTGCGACTCGATCGCCGCATACAGCAGCCCGGTCTTGGGCGACACCGGCAACTGCTTGCGCGCCTGCTTGACCTTGTCGGCCAGGGCGATCTCCAGCAGCCGGCGCACGCCACGCGGATGCGCCGCCTCGGCCTGCGCACGGTCGGCGAAGATGCGCAGCGCGGCGCTGTCGCCCTCGTCCACCAGGGCCGGATAGGCCGGCACCCCGGCTTCGCCGGGGACCTGCTGCGGGATCGGCGTCGCCGGGAACTCGCGCAGCCCGGTCGCGGCCATGGCGCGGCCGGCCCGCGCGGCGAAGGCTTGCCCGGCGCGTTCGCCGAAGCGCGCACGCAGCGCGTCCAGGTCGCGCGATTCGGCCAGCACCTTGCCGGCATCGTCGCGCAGGCGCAGGTTCATGCGCAGATGCGGCTCCAGCGTGCTCTCGTCGAACACCAGCGCGCTCAGCGGCGCACCGGTGGCACGCTGCAGGAAGCGCGCCAGCTCGCCACGGAGATCGTCGGCGCTGGGCTGCGGGAACGCCTCGGAGAACGCACGGGCGAAGTCCGGCGCCGGCACGTAGTTGCGCCGCAGCGCCTTGGGCAGGCTGCGGATCAGCGCCGCCGCCTTGTCGGTGACGAAGCCCGGCGCCAACCACGACAGCCGCGTCGGGTCCAGCGCGTTGAGCAGATGCACCGGCACCTCCAGGGTCACGCCGTCGTCGGCCGCGCCCGGTTCGAACCGGTAGTGCAGCGGCAGCCGCGCATCGCCCAGCGGGAAGTACTTGGGATAACGCTCGGCCTCGCTGCCCTCGCCCGGCAGCAGGTCGGCGAGCGACCAGTGCAGCGTGCGCCGCTGCTCCGGCGCCAGCGCCTTCCACCAGGCGTCTAGGCCGGAGGCGGAGTGGATCTCGCCGGGAATCCGGTCCAGGTACCAGCGCGCCTGCCAGTCCTCGTCGGCGACGATGCCGGCGCGGCGCAGCTTGGCCTCTTCCTCGTGCGCCTGCGCCAGCACCTTCTGGTTGTCGGCGACGAAGCTGGCGCGGGTGTTGATCTCGCCCGGCACCAGGCCCTGCCGCACGAACAGCTCGTGCGCGCCGGACGGATCGATGCGGCCGTAGTGCACCGGCTTCTTCGGCGCCAGCACCAGCCCGAACAGGCTGATCTGCTCGGAGGCCAGCACCTGCCCCTGCGCGCGCGACCAGTGCGGATCGAAATGCTTGCGCGCCAGCAGGTGCGGCAGCTCGGCGATCACCCAATCCGGCTCGATCGCGGCGTTGGTCAGGCCCCACACCTTCTGCGTGTCCAGCAGCGTCGCCGGCAGCACCCACGGCGGCGGCTTGCGGGCAAGCGCCGAACCGGGGAACAGCAGGAAGCGACGCTGCCGCGGCGCCAGGAAATCGCCCTTCTCGGTGCGGTGGCCGACCTGGGTCGGCAGGCCGGCCAGCAAGGCGCGGTGCAAGGCCTGGTAGGCCGCGGCGCGCTCGCGTTCGCTGGCACGCGGCGCCTCGCCCGCATCGGCGGGCGCCGGCGCTGGGGTCGGGGCCGCCGCCGACACGGGCGTGGTCGGCGCGCCACGCCCTTCGCGGGCCAGACGCGCGGCACGGTGCAGTTGCCCGCGGGTGGCGCGCGCCGCGGTCTCGGCATCGCGCGCCGGTGCCGGCGCGGCGGCGCCGGCCAGCAACGGTTGCAGCGAGGCCGCCACCGGTTCCTCGGTCCAGCCCAGCTCCGCGCACAGCAGATGCAACTGGCGGTGCAGTTCGCGCCACTCGCGCATGCGCAGGAAGCCGAGGAAATGCCGCCCGCACCAGTCGCGCAGCTTGGATTGGGTCAGGTCCTCGTGCGCCTGCCGGTAGCCGTCCCACAGGCGCAGGATGCCGACGAACTCCGAGCGCGCATCGGCGAACTTGGCGTGCGCGTTGTCGGCGGCCTCGCGCGCCTCGGGCGGGCGCTCGCGCGGGTCCTGGATGCCCAGGAACGCGGCGATCACCAGCATCGGCCGCAGGCAGCCGTGCTGCTGCGCCGCCACCAGCATCCGCGCCAGCTTCACGTCCACCGGCAGCCGCGCCATCTTGCGGCCGATCTCGGTGAGCTTGCGCAGGCCATGCCGGTCCGGCTCGCCGACCGCACCCAGTTCCACCAGCTGCTGCCAGCCATCGGCCACCGCGCGCTCGTCCGGCGGCTCCAGGAACGGGAAATCCTCGATCCGGCCCAGCCCCAGCTGCAGCATGCGCAGGATCACCCCGGCCAGGCTGGAGCGGCGGATTTCCGGATCGGTGAACGCCGGCCGCGCCTGGAAATCCGCCTCGGCGTACAGCCGGTAGCAGATGCCCTCGGCGATGCGGCCGCAGCGGCCCTTGCGCTGGTTGGCGCTGGCCTGCGAGATCGGTTCGATATGCAGGCGGTCGAGCTTCTGCCGCGGGCTGTAGCGCTTGACCCGTGCATAGCCGGGATCGATCACGTAGCGGATCCGCGGCACCGTCAGCGAGGTTTCGGCGACGTTGGTGGCCAGCACCAGGCGCCGCCGCGGGCCGGGGTTGAACACCCGGTCCTGGTCGGCGTTGGAGAGACGCGCGTACAGCGGCAGTACCTCGGTCTCGCGGTACTTGCGCCGTTCAAGCGCATGGTGCGCATCGCGGATCTCGCGCTCGCCGGGCAGGAACACCAGCACGTCGCCGCGCGGGTCCAGCCGGGTGATCTCGTCCACCGCCGCCACGATCGCGTCGTTGACGGAGAGGCCGGGAGTGGGGATTCGGGATTCGGGATTCGCTGAGGCGGTTCGCGGCGAACGTTGGGGCTCGCGCGCTTCTTCCAATCCCAAATCCCCACTCCCCAATCCCGGCTCCTCAAGCGGCCGGTAACGCACCTCCACCGGATAGGTGCGGCCTTCCACGCTGATCACCGGCGCATCGTCGAAATGCGCGGCGAAGCGTGCGGTGTCGATCGTCGCCGAGGTCACGATGACCTTCAGGTCCGGGCGCTTGTGCAGCAACTGCTTCAGATAGCCGAGCAGGAAATCGATGTTGAGGCTGCGCTCGTGCGCCTCGTCGACGATGATCGTGTCGTAGCTGGACAGCCAGCGGTCGCTGGCGATCTCGGCCAGCAGGATGCCGTCGGTCATGAACTTGATCCGGGTCTGCTCGCCAACCCGATCGTTGAAGCGCACCTGGAAGCCCACCGTCTCGCCCACCGGCGTGCGCAGCTCCTCGGCCACGCGGCTGGCCACCGCACGCGCGGCGATGCGCCGCGGCTGGGTGCAGCCGATCATGCCGGCGGCGCCGCGACCGGCGGCCAGGCACAGCTTCGGCAACTGCGTGGTCTTGCCCGAACCGGTCTCGCCGGCGATCACCACCACCTGGTGCTCGCGGATCAGCGCGACGATGCGCTCGGCCTCGCGCGCGATCGGCAACTGCGGGTCGAGGGTGATCGCCGGGTGTTGCGCCGCGCGCGCGGCACAGCGCGCCTGCGACGTCTGCAGCGCCTGCTCGAACGCCGTTTCCAGCGCGGCATTGCCGGGCGCGGCCTGCCAGCGCGACCATAGGCCCAGCAAGCGACCGCGGTCGCGGGTCAGCGCGCCGTCGATCGCGGCACGGCGTTCGCGCAGGCGTGCCGGCACGGAAGGTTTTTCGATAGCGTTCATCAATCGGATGCCATTGAACGTTGAATCACAGCACATGCTTTAGTCTGTCTATTGTGACGCCATCTCGTCCGTAACCCCCAGGAGGAACTCCAATGGCCAAGAGCAAGACCCCCGGCAAGACCAAGAACTCCGCCAGCAAGGCCCTCGCCGGCCAGCCGCTGGCCGGGCTGGCGCCGTCCGCGCCCAATATCGATATCGGGATCGGCGGCGGCGATCGCAAGAAGATCGCCGACGGCCTGTCGCACTACATGGCCGACGCCTTCACCCTGTACCTGAAGACCCACAACTTCCACTGGAACGTGACCGGGTCGATGTTCAATTCGTTGCACCTGATGTTCGAGACCCAGTACACCGAGCAGTGGGCGGCGCTGGACGACGTCGCCGAGCGCATCCGCGCCCTGGGCTTCAACGCCCCGGGGTCGTACAAGGAGTACGCCGCGCTGACCTCGATCCCGGAAGAGGAAGGCCTCAGCGACAGCGCCGACTGGCGCGAGATGGTGCGCCAGTTGGTGGTCGGCAACGAGGCGGTGTGCCGCACCGCGCGCAAGGTGCTCAAGACCGCCGACGACGCCGGCGACGACCCGTCGGTGGACATGCTGACCCAGCGCCTGCAGACCCACGAGAAGTACGCCTGGATGCTGCGCTCGCTGCTGCAGTAAGGGGTGGCGCCCTGCCTGCCTGGCAGGCAGGGCACGCCGAGCTGGGCCCAGGCGACGCTGCGCTCGCTCCGTCGCCCGGATTGGGCGGCAATGCATGCCGATCGCTGCCTCGTCACGCCTGGCTCCCTTGTAGGAGCGGCTTCAGCCGCGACCGGCGCGCGTGACCAGGCCCCGTCGCGGCCAATCCCCAAAGGAGCCAAGCGCCGCTCCAACCGGAACCTGCAGGGCGCTAGCTGGGTGCACTGTGGGAGGGACTTCACTCCCGACGCCTTCCTAGCGCGGGCCAGGCAGGCTTCATTCGTCATAGCCTCAGGCAACTGTCGACTCCTACAGAAAAGCGCGCATTCGCCTGACGCGCTCTTGCGCAAATCCGGAAGCCAACCGCCCTTGCGCGGCAAGGTATCCTAGACGGATGTCTTCCCCCGCCCACGCCTTGCTCAGCCGCGTCTTCGGCTACGACCAGTTTCGCGGCCCGCAACAGGACATCGTCGAACACGTCGCTGCCGGCCACGATGCGCTGGTGCTGATGCCCACCGGCGGCGGCAAGTCGCTGTGCTACCAGATCCCGTCGCTGCTGCGCGACGGCACCGGTATCGTCATCTCGCCGCTGATCGCACTGATGCAGGACCAGGTCGAGGCGCTGCGCCAGCTCGGGGTGCGCGCCGAGTACCTCAACTCCACCCTGGACGGCGAGACCGCGCAGCGGGTCGAGCGCGCCCTGCTGGCCGGCGAACTGGACCTGCTGTACGTCGCCCCGGAACGGCTGCTGACCCCGCGCTTCCTGTCGCTGATCGAGCGCAGCCGCATCGCCCTGTTCGCGATCGACGAGGCGCACTGCGTATCGCAATGGGGCCACGACTTCCGGCCCGAGTACCGGCAGCTCACCGTGCTGCACGAGCGCTGGCCGCAGACCCCGCGCATCGCCCTCACCGCCACCGCCGACCCGCCGACCCAGCGCGAGATCGCCGAGCGCCTGGACCTGGCGCAGGCCCGCCACTTCGTCAGCTCCTTCGACCGCCCCAACATCCGCTACACCGTGGTGCAGAAGGACAACGCGCGGCGCCAGCTGCTGGACTTCCTGCGCGCGCACCGCGGCAGCGCCGGCATCGTCTATTGCATGTCGCGGCGCAAGGTCGAGGAGACCGCCGAATTCCTGGCCCGCGAAGGCCTGAACGCCCTGCCCTACCACGCCGGCCTGCCGGCCGAAGTGCGCGCCGACAACCAGCGCCGCTTCCTGCGCGAGGACGGCATCGTGATGTGCGCCACCATCGCCTTCGGCATGGGCATCGACAAGCCCGACGTGCGTTTCGTCGCCCACACCGACCTGCCCAAGTCGCTGGAGGGTTACTACCAGGAGACCGGCCGCGCCGGCCGCGACGGCGAGGCGGCCGAGGCCTGGCTGTGCTACGGGCTGGGCGACGTGGTGCTGCTCAAGCAGATGATCGAGCAGGGCGAGGCCGGCGAAGAGCGCAAGCGCGTGGAACGGCGCAAGCTCGACCAGTTGCTGGGCTACTGCGAATCGATGCAGTGCCGCCGCCAGGTGCTGTTGGCCAGCTTCGGCGAGACCTATCCGCAGCCCTGCGGCAACTGCGACAACTGCCTGCAGCCGGCCGACGCCTGGGACGCCACCGTGGCGGTGCAGAAGGCGCTGAGTTGCGTCTACCGCAGTGGCCAGCGGTTCGGCGTCGGCCACCTGATCGACATCCTGCGCGGCAACGAGGGCGAGAAGATCAAGCAGTTCGGCCACGACCAGCTCAGCACCTATGGCATCGGCAAGGACCTGGACGCGCGCGCCTGGCGCGGCGTGTTCCGGCAACTGGTCGCCACCGGCCTGCTGGAAGTGGACAGCGACGCCTACGGCGGCCTGCGCCTCACCGACGCCAGCCGCCAGGTGCTCAAGGGCGAACGCAAGATCATGATGCGCCGCGAACTGCCCAGCCGCGGCCGCGAGCGCGGCGACCGCAGCGGCAGTCCACGTACCGGCGTGCCGGTGCAGGCGCAGGACCTGCCGCTGTTCAACGCCCTGCGCGACCTGCGCGCCGGCCTGGCCAAGGAGCAGAACGTGCCGGCCTTCGTGATCTTCCACGACAGCACCCTGCGCAACATCGCCGAGCAGCGCCCGACCAGCCTGGACGAACTGGCGCGGGTGGGCGGCATCGGCGGCAGCAAGCTGGCCCGATACGGTCAGCAGTTGCTCGACGTGGTGCACGCGCAGGGCTGAGGCGCGGCACCGGCGCCTGCTCGCCGGCCGTCGCCCCTGCGTGGAGCGCCCGCGGCGCCGACAGGCCGGGTTCAACGTGGTATTGATAGCGTCAGCGTCATGGCGGAGCGTGCAACCAGCCCCGCCCGGCCCCTCTCTTCTGGCAGATGCCCGATGAACCGCAGCCTCCTTCTCCTCGCCTGCACCCTGCTTGCCGGCCCGGCCCTGGCCCAGACCGCCGATGCCACCAGCGACAGCGAGGCAGCCAAGCGCAAGCTCGACCTCAGCGTGCCGCAGCAGCCGATCACCTATGCCGATCCCGGCACCAAGGCCGATCCGCCGGGTGCCTACTACGGCGATACCAGCGGCACCTCGGCCTCGGCGCAGAAAGCAGCCGCCGACCAGGCGCGCGCCGAGGCCCTGCAGGCGCAGGCCGACCGCTGCAACGGCGACGTGCACGGCAGCGTCGCCACCGGCATCGGTTATTCCACGCATGGCGGCAACAGCAACTACCAGGCCGCCAATCTGAACCTGTGCAAGACCTCCTACACCGACGACGGCAAGCCGCGGCAGATGGGCATCAGCATCAGCGTCGGCCGCGGCGATGGGCCGGTATTCGGACGCGGCTACTACCCCGGCGCCTACGGCCCGCCGCCGTTCGGCTGGTAAGCGCGACCAACCGCAGCGCGATACCGCGTCACCAAGCGGGTGCGAACGCTGCCAGGAAGCTTCGGCAGCGCGTTTTTCCTGTTC
The DNA here is from genome assembly GCF_011761895.1 of Xanthomonas sp. F4. NCBI lineage: Bacteria > Pseudomonadati > Pseudomonadota > Gammaproteobacteria > Lysobacterales > Lysobacteraceae > Xanthomonas > Xanthomonas sp. F4. Next base: position 185,763 of record NZ_JAASQX010000006.1, read on the forward strand.
CCGTCCGCAGTCTTCACACCCGGCAGCTCTTCGTGTGTTGCCGGCAGCGCTGCATCCCGCCACGTCCCTGCCTACGCTGTTTCGCAAGTCGACGCGCCCGATCGTGCCGCAATGCCTGCCGCTCTCATTGCAGGCGCGACGCGAGAAGTCGCACAAGCGTGCCGGTGGTCACGCTCATGGCTACGGGATCGACCGACTTGCCACCGCACGCGCGACCACGCCGCATCGCGTCTACAATCGCGCTGCACCGGCGTTCCGCGCGCGATGGCCACATGCAACAGCGTGCGCCTCGGCGGCGGGCTCCGGGCAGATGTCCCCCTTCATTGGCACCGCTTCCCCCCGAACTCACGCCATGTCCAACGTAGTCCGGCTGCACAGCGCCCGCGAACGCGAGCAGCGCCTGCACGATGACGTCCTCGATGCAGCCGAGCGCTGCATCGTCGAGAACGGCCTCGGCGCCACCACCTTCGAACTGATCGCCGGTAGTGCCGACGTTTCGTGCAGCGCTGTGCGTCGGCAATTCGACGACAAGCGCAGCCTGGTCCAGGCGTTGATGGAACGCGGCTACGAGCGCGCGATCCGCACGATGTGGCTGCTGCAACCGCCGCCGCACCAGGACGCGACCACCTTCATCGCCGGTGCCCTCGAAGACTGGCTGGTGACCGACGCCAACCAGCGGCGCCGCCGCCTGGACCTGGAAATGGACCTGGCCGCGGCGCGCGATCCCGAACTGGCGCAGTACGCGCGCCGGCTCAACGTGTCCCTGGTGCAGAACCTGGGCGACCTGCTGCGGCGCATGCTGCGCGACCACGGCTGGAGCGGCAGCGAAGCGGAGTTCCAGGCCCGCGTCTACGCGGTCGCGGCGATGTGCGGCGGCCTGCACATGATGATGACCACCGGCGTGGAGCTCAACCGCATGCACCTGCAGCTGATCCTCAGTGAAAGCCTGGCCGGGATCTTCAGTACCGCGCGCGGGTAGCGCGGTTTGGGTCCGCCCGATACTCGAGCTCGGGCGCCTACGGCGCGGGACATCGATGAACCACCCGCGTGCCAGCCAGCGCGCGTTCGGGTTGATTGCGTGTACCGCGCATGGTCGACCGCCGCCGATGCACGCGTGGTCGGCGAAGTGGGCGAGCTGCCGAGACGCGATAAGCGGTCAACGAAGCATGTCGGTTGATCCACAGCGGCATCCGATCCCCGATCTCCGCGATCCCAGAACGCAACCGCGTAAGCGCTCAACCCGCATCACCGCCGCACGGCATTGCGCAGAACCGTTCAGACCGGCTGCACGTGCCCATGCATGCGCTGCGCCGCACTGCGTATGGCCTGGCCGATCTGTTGCAGGGTCCTGGAACGGACCGCGACGTGCTGCCAGTACAGCGGCACGTCGAGCCAGCGCTGCGGGTCGACGACGACGATCTGCCGTTGGCGCAAGGCGGCCGCAAGCATCTGTTCCGGCGCCAGGCACCAGCCCAGCCCACGCGCGGCCGCTTCGACGAAACCGACGGAGGTTGGCAGGTAGTGCATCGGCGGGCTCAGCCGCGAGCGGGTGATGCGGCGCACGAAGCGCGCCTGCAGCGCGTCCTTGCGGTTGTAGACGATCATCGGGGCGCGGGCCAGCGCCGCCGCATCCAGGCCGTCGGCGAAATAGCGGTCGAAAAAGGCCGGCGAGGCGATCGCGCGGTAGCGCATCGCGCCCAGCGGCAGCACATTGCAGCCCTGCAAGGCCTGACCGACGGAAGTAACGGCACCGAGCACCGCGCCACTGCGCAGCAGCTCCAGCGTGTGGTCCTGGTCATCCACGCGGATGTCGAACAGGAACCCGTGCGCGTCGTGCAGGGCCGCCAGCGCGTCCAGGAACCAGGTCTGCAGCGAGTCGTCGTTGACCGCGATCGCGATGCTGCGCGCGGTGGCGCTGCCGGCGGGCGCGGGCAGCAGGTCGGCCACTGCCTCGGTCTCCAAGACCTGCATCGGTCGCACGCTACGCAACAGGCGCTCGCCGGCGGGCGTGGGCCGGCATGGAGCCAGGCGCACGATCAGCACCTGGCCGAGCCGGTCCTCCAGCGCCTTGATCCGCTGCGACACCGCCGACGGGGTCAGCGCCAGGCGGCGCGCGGCGGCCTCGAAACTCCCCTCTTCCAACACGGCGGCGAAGGCGGACAGCTGGGGGTGGAGCAGGTCCATGGCAGCGATCAGATTAGAGATTCTTCACAGCCTACAGAAAAATGAGTTTGGCTAATCATGGTGTGGCGTGCAGCATGCTCGCCCCAACTACCAGGACATCGCGCATGTGGCTGCACGCACTGTTGGCCGGCCTCGTCGCCGGCGCCGGCCTGATCGTCGCGATCGGCGCGCAGAATGCCTTCGTGCTGCGCCAGGGGCTGCAGCGTCGGCATGTCGGCCTGGTCGTAGCCGTCTGCGCCGCCAGCGACATTGCGCTGATCGTCCTCGGCGTATCCGGCATCGGGGCCGTGGTGGATGCCTGGCCGGGCGTGCTGCAGGCATTGCGCTTCGGCGGCGCGGCCTTCCTCGGCGCGTACGCGTTGCTGGCGGCGCGACGTGCCTGGCGCGGCAGTGGCGGCCTGCTGGCGCAAGGCCAGGATCAGCGGAGCTGGCAGCGCGTCCTGCTGACCTGCCTGGCCTTCACCTTCCTCAATCCACATGTCTACCTGGACACCATGGTGCTGCTGGGCAGCCTCTCCACCCGCTATCCAGGACACTTGCGCTGGGCGTTCGCCCTTGGCGCCTGCCTGGCCAGCGTGACCTGGTTCTGCAGCCTGGGCTATGGCGCGCGGCTACTGCAGCCGGTGTTCCGCAAACCCGCTGCATGGCGGCTGCTGGATGCGGCAGTCGCACTGTTCATGCTGGGGCTGTGCGTCTCGTTGCTGCTGCAGCCTTTGGGGTGAGTAATCGGGAAGTCGGCAGCCAAGGCAGCATCAATACAGCGACGCCGGCGCCCGAGACGACAGGCATGTACCGGCTCTCGTGGTCGCCTCATGAAGCGCCACGATGGCCGCCAGCAACCGACAAGAGCGTGATCGCCGTGGACGAGCACGCTGCGCCACACGGCCTGAACCCTTGAGCCCTCAAATGCTCGGATAAAGAGCTTGATGGCCACAAAACCGAGTCGATGCGGCAACGCGACGAACACGCAATGCCGAGCGTGGAACCAGCGAACTGCGGTCGTTTTTCAGGAGTGTTTTCAGGGGTTGGCAAAAAAACCGCCAAAGGCGATGCCTAACCCGCTGAGAGGAGTGGTGGGCCGTGATGGATTCGAACCATCGACCAAAAGATTAAAAGTCTTCTGCTCTACCGACTGAGCTAACGGCCCAAAACAAGACCCCGGCGTTGCACCGGGGCGCGTAGTCTACCCCAGGGCGGGGCGTTTCGCGAAATCAGGCGTAGCGGGTCGGGTCGGCGACGCCGGCATCGGCGAAGCCGGCCGCGCGCAGGCGGCAGGCGTCGCAGTGGCCGCAGGCGCGGCCGGCGTCGTCGGCACGGTAGCAGGACACGGTCAGGCCGAAATCCACGCCCAGGCGCATGCCCTCGCGCACGATGTCGGCCTTGCTCATGTGCTGCAACGGCGCATGCACGCGTAGTCCGGCGCCCTCCACCCCGGCCTTGGTCGCCAGGTTGGCCAGGGTCTGGAACGCCTCGATGAACTCCGGGCGGCAATCGGGATAGCCCGAGTAGTCCACCGCGTTGACCCCGCAGAAGATGTCTGCCGCGCCCAGCACCTCGGCCCAGCCCAGCGCCACCGACAGCATGATGGTGTTGCGCGCCGGCACGTAGGTGACCGGGATGCCGTCACCACCGGCGTCCGGCACCTCGATGTCGTCGGTCAGCGCGGAGCCGCCGATGCTGCGCAGGTCGACGTTGACGGTCTTGTGCGCCACCGCGCCGAGCGCCGTAGCGACACGCGCGGCCGCATCCAGTTCGGACGTATGGCGCTGACCGTAGCGCACGCTCAGGGCATGCACGGCGAAACCCTGCGCACGGGCGATGGCGACGACGACGGCGGAGTCCATGCCACCGGAGAGAAGGACGACGGCATTTTTCATTGGGAGGCCGGGATTGGAGATTGGGGATTGGGGATTCGCAAAGCTACAGCACGTGACAGGTGACCGGGAGGGCTTCTACGAATCCCGAATCCCCGATCCCCAATCCCGGCTTCTCAACGGCCCGGCTCGTCGTTCCACAGCAGCTTGTGCAACTGCATCTGGAACCGCACCGGCAAGCGGTCGGCGACGATCCAGTCGGCCAGGTCGCGCGCGGTCAGTTCGCTCTTGCTCGGCGAGAACCAGACGGTGCAGCGCGTATCGAGCCGATGTTCGGCGACCACGCCACGCGCCCATTCGTAGTCGGCGCGACCGCACAGCACGAACTTGATCTGGTCGCGCGCCGTCAGCAACGGCAGGTTCTCCCAGCGGTTGCGATGCGCTTCCTGCGACGCCGGGGTCTTGATGTCGACGACACGCGACACGCGCGGGTCGACCTCGGCGATGTCCAGCGCGCCGGAGGTCTCCAGCGACACGTCGTAGCCGGCGTCGCACAGGCGCTGCAGCAGCTGCAGGCAGCGCTTCTGCGCCAGCGGCTCGCCGCCGGTCACGCACACGTGGCGCACGCCGTGGCGCGCCACCTCTTCGAGGATCGCGTCGATGTCCCACCATTGCCCGCCGTGGAAGGCATAGGCGGTGTCGCAGTAGCTGCAGCGAAGCGGGCAGCCGGTCAGGCGCACGAACACGGTGGGCCAGCCGGCGCTCTCGGCCTCGCCCTGCAGCGACAGGAATATCTCCGTCAGCTTCAGGCGGGGCAGCGGGCTTTGGACGATATCGCTGGGAACGGCGGCCATGGCGGGAGAAGAGTGCTCCCGCAACAGCGGCGGCAGCGTAAGGGGCTCAGCGCAACTGCTGGCCGATACGGATCGACTGCAGACGGTCCTGCGCGGTCCGCGCGGCATCGGACCCAGGATACTTCGCGCCGACCTGTTGCAGGGTCTGCTCGGCGTCCTGGACGCGACCCTCGCCGTACTGGGACAGGCCCAGCTTCAGCAGGGCGCCCGGCGCCTTGTCGTGGGTCGGGTAGCGGCCGATCAGGTCCTGGAACTGGGCCTCGGCCAACTGGAAGTTCTTGGTGGCGTAATAGCTCTCGCCGAGCCAGTACAGCGCGTTCGGCGCATACACGCCGTTCGGGTAGGCCTGCAGGAAGCTCTGGAACAGGTTCGCCGAGTCGGCGTACTTGCCGGCCTTCAACGCATCGAAGGCGACGTTGTAGGCCGCCCGCTCGTCGCCGGCGGCAGCCAGGGTGCCGGCGTCGCCGTGCACCGACGGCGGCGGCTCGGCGGCGGCGGCCGGCTTGCCCGCAGGCGCGGCCGGTGCGGCAGCCGGTGCTGCGCCATTGGCCGGCGGCAACGGCGGCGGCGCCCCTGCCCCTGCACCACTTTCGAGCCGGCCCACGCGGCCATCCAGGTCCAGATACTGGTCCTTGATCTGCTGCTTGAGCTGGTCGTTGTTGTGCTGCAGTTGTTCGATCGTGGCCTCCATCGACTGCATCTGCGTCCGCAGCTGGTTGAGCTGGTTCAGGATGTCGGTGTTGGCCTGGGAATTCATGGCCTGCTGCTCGAGCGCGGAAACGCGGTCGGCCAGGCTCGCGCGCTGCGCATGAGCCGGCGCGGCGGCCACGAGGGCCGCCGCGACGATCATCGATGTAAGGACACCGATACGCATCTTCTCTTACTGCGCCGTGTAGACGATCTCGACGCGACGGTTCTGCGACCAGCAGGACTCGTTCGACTCGGTGCAGACCGGACGCTCTTCGCCGTAGCTGACCACGGTCAGCTGCGCAGCCGAGCCGCCGTTGGCCTGCAGCGCCGAGGACACGGCGTTGGCACGACGCTCGCCCAGGCCCATGTTGTACTCGCGCGAACCACGCTCGTCGGTGTTGCCCTGCAGGGTGATGCGCGAGGACGGACGGTCACGCAGGTACTTGGCGTGGCACGCCATGATCGCCTGGAATTCCGGCTTCACGGCATCCTTGTCCAGGTCGAAGTAGACCACGCGCTGACGCAGGCAGGAATCGGTCTCCAGATCGCCCGGGCCGTACAGACCGGAGGTCGACGGGCCGGTCGGGGCGGTGGTGCCGGTGGTGCCGGTGGTGTCGGTCTGGGGCTGTTCCTTGACCTTCTTGGCGCAGCCGGCCAGAGCTGCAACGGACAACAGCGAAACAAGCAGAACGCGGGTGGTCTTGTTCATGGGGATACCTTGTGGCTCCTGGGCCGATGAGGGGTTCAACAGCGAAATATTAACACCAAACTTACATGTCAACGTGCAGTGCGATACGGCGACCAGGACGGCTCGCGCACGTCGCCATCGGCGAGCACCAGGCGCTGCCGCACGCGGGCATCGGCCGAGACCGCGTACAGCACGCCACGGCCGCCTTCACGCGCCGCATACAGCACCATGCTGGCGTTGGGGGCGAAGCTCGGCGACTCGTCCAGCGAACCGGTCGACAGGGTGCTCCAGCGCGGCGAACCCAGGCTGCGGTCCATCATCGCGATCTTGTAGGTGTTGCCGCTGCCCTGGGCCACGACCAGCTTGTTGCCATCGAAGGACACGCTCGGGGTGGCGTTGTAGTTGCCCTGGAAGGTGATGCGGGTGGCGCTGCCGCCGGTCGCCGGCACCTGGTAGATCTGCGGGCGGCCACCGCGGTCGGAGGTGAAGTAGATGCTGTTGCCGTCCGGCGCCCAGGTCGGCTCGGTGTCGATGCCGAAGTGGTTGGTCAGCTGGGTCAGCTGCTTGCTGCCCAGATCCATCACGTAGATCTCCGGGTTGCCGCTGCGCGACAACGCCAGCGCCAGCTTCTTGCCGTCCGGCGAGAACGACGGGGCGCCGTTGATGCCGCGGAAGCTGGACACCAGCTGGCGGGCGCCGGTGGCGATGTCCTGGATGTAGATGGAGGAGTTGCCGCGCTCGAAGCTCACGTAGGCCAGCTTCTTGCCGTCCGGGCTCCAGTTCGGCGACAGCAGCGGCTCGGCCGAGCGGACGATGGTCTGCGGGTTGTAGCCGTCGGAGTCGGCGACCATCAGCGCATAGCGCATCGCCCCGCCCTTGCCGCTGGCGGTGACGTAGGCGATGCGGGTCCAGAACGCGCCGCGCACGCCGGTGATCTTCTCGTAGATGGCATCGGCCATCTGGTGGGCGACGTCGCGCATGGCGTTGGCGCGGGCGGTCATCGCCAGGCCGAGCATGCGCTCGCCCTTGCCCACGTCGAACAGTTCGTACTCGACGCGGTAAGCGCCTTCGCCGGCATCCATCACCCGGCCGACGACCAGATAGCTCTGCTTGAGCGCGCGCCAGGTGGCGAACTGCACCTCGCTGCCGCGGGTCGGGCGCTCGACGATCTGCGACTCGGGCAGATTGCGGAACTGGCCGGAGCGATCCAGGTCGGCGCGGACCACGGCGGCGACGTCGGTGCTCGGCGGAGTCGCCGATCCCTGGTACGGCATCGGCACGACGGTGATCGGGGTCGCCGAGGCATTGCCGCCGACGATGTCGATTTCCAGGCCCTTGTCCTGCGCGGATGCGGCGAGAGGCAACAACAGGGCGGTAAGAACGGCAAGCCAGCGCGGCAGTTTCTTCATGGTTCGCTCAGCAGGATCGGAAAGGCGCAAGAGATAGCAATGCGCGGGTGAACGTATTCGCAATCATGAACCATCGCCATGTGAAGCCGATGGCAGGACGCTCTCCATTATCGCCCATCGCGTGTCCGGCGGATGGCCGGCCGCGCGCGAACGCGGCGGCGGCCGCCCGCCGGGGTCATTTGTCCTGGGCGGTGAAGTTGAAGGTCAGAGTGCGCGAGAAAACGGTCTCGAAGCCCCGATAAGGCAGTGGCTGCGCACGCAACACCGCCGCTTCGATCGAGCGCCGGCCGGCCTCGTCGTAGGGACAGTCGGGGCTGACCTTGGCCTCCATCACCTGACCACCGGGAATCTGCGTGATCACGATCTTGCACTTCTGCCCCAGCGGCACCGAATCCGGGCGCACCCACTGGCTCAGCACCGCCTGCTGGATCGCCGCGCTGTACTTCGCCAGCAGATCAGTGTTGGTGCCGTTCTGGCCCGGCGCCTGCTGCGGCGTGGTGGCCGCGGCCGCCGACGCCTTCTTGGCGTTCAGGTCGGCGATCTGCTGCAGTTTCTGCTCGGCCAGCTTGGCCTCGCGCTGGGCCTGCTCGCGCTGCTTGCGGATGTCGGCGATCTTCTTCTGCCGCTCCTCTTCCTGCTGCGCGGCCAGGCGCTGCTTCTGCTCGGCCTCCTGCTGGCGCTTCTGCTCGGTCAGGTCGATCTGTTCCTGGCGGCGCTTGGCCTCCTGCTCCTGCTTCTCCTTTTCCTGGGAGATCGCGGTGCGGGTGGCGCGGTCCTGGTCAACCTTGTCGGGCACCGGGACGAAGTCCTGCGCCTTCTGCTGCTGCGGCGTCGGCGCCTGCTGCGGCTTGGGCGTGGGGAGCGGCTGCGGCGGCGGCACCGTGTCTTCCTCGGCGACGTCCTTGACCGGCTCGGGCAGCGGCTCGGGCAAGGGCTTGGGCGCGTCCTTCACCGCCTTCTGCGCCGAGCGCACGTCGGCGGCCGAGACCACCAGCGAGGCCTCGACCATCGGCGAACCGGCGGCCGGTTCGACCTGGCGCACCGGCGACCACCACCAGGCCAGGAAGAACAGCAGTGCGATCAGCACATGCACCAGCAACGCCAGGGCGACCCCGAAGATCAGCCCCTTGTCGTCGCCGCGGTGCTGCGGCGGGCGGGAATCGGCTTCAGCGTGCATTGTTTCCGGGCTGACTCATCAGGCCGACCTTGGGAACGCCGGCCTGCTGCAGCATGACCATGGTGTCCATGACCAGTTGATAGTTGGAACTGCCGGGCGCGGCGACGAACACCGGCACGTCCTTGTTCTGGCCGACGAAGGCCTGGATCTTCGCCTTCAGTTCCGGCGCGGCGATCTTCTCCGGCTTGCCGTCCTGCAGGGTCAGCGTGTAGTGGCCCTGGGCATCGACGGTGACGATCACCGGGTCCTTCTTGCTTTCCACCGAGCGTGCGGTGGAATCGGGCAGGTCCACGTCCACGCTCAGGCTGAGCAAGGGCGCGGTGACCATGAAGATGATCAGCAGCACCAGCATCACGTCGATGTACGGCACGACGTTGATCTCGGACTTGAGCTTGCGGCGCTTGCGGCGGGAAATGGCGGCAGTCATGCGGGAATCCTGGGAGTCGGGGACAGGCGGGCGACGCTCAGTCGCCGCTGGCCTGGCGCTGCAGGATGGAGCTGAACTCTTCGGAGAAGGTCTCAAAGCGCACCGCCAGCCGCTCGACGCGGGTGGTGAAGCGGTTGTAGGCCCACACCGCCGGGATCGCCACGAACAGGCCGATGGCGGTGGCGAACAGCGCCTCGGAGATGCCTGGCGCGACCGCGGCGATGCCCGCCTGCTGGCCGCTGTTGATCATGTCGTGCATGGTCACCATGATGCCGAACACGGTGCCGACCAGGCCCACGTAGGGCGCGGTGGAGCCGATGTTGGCGAGCAGTTCCAGGTTGCGCTCGAGGCGGTCGACCTCGCGCGCATAGGTCGCGCGCATCGCCCGCTGCGCGCCTTCCAGCTGGATGCGCGCATCCAGCCGGCGCTTGTCGCGCAGGCGGGCGAACTCGCGGAAACCGGCCTCGAAGATCGCCTCCAGCCCGCCGACCACGCGGTTGCGGTCGGTGGCGCCGGCGTAGAGCTTGCTGAGATCGGTGCCGGACCAGAAGCGGTTCTCGAAGTCGTCGGCCTCGCGGTTGGCGTCCTTGAACACCTTGCCCTTGCGGAAGATGATGACCCAACTGATCAGCGAGCCGAGCAGCAGCAGCAGCACGATCACCTTGACCGGCAGGCTGGCCTTGACCATCAGGTCCAGGTAATTGATGCCGCCGTGGGCGGCGGTGTTGGCGACGGCCTGGGTGGCGGTCTGGGTCACGTCCTGCGGCAGCGCCTCCACCACCGTGTCCTGCAGGGCCAGGAGCAATGCGATCATCCGTCGTTCCTCAGTAATTCGGCTTCAGTGATTTCAAGAACTTTCAATACATCGTGCAGCGCGTCGTCCATGCCGCGCGGGCGGAAGTTGCCGGCGCTGAGCGCCGCCACCCGCACCTGCGCGCGCAACAGCAGCTCCCCGTCGTCGCGGTGGATCGACTGCGCGAACACCAGGCTGGCGCGCTTGCATTGCGACAGCGCGACGCCGACCTGCAGGGAATCGTCCAGGCGTGCCGGGCGCAGGAAGTCGAGCTGCATCGCGCGCACTGCGAACACCAGATCGTGTTGCAGGCGCAGACGCTCCTGACCATACCCCAACGCCCGCAACCACTCCGTGCGCGCCCGCTCCAGGAAGGCCACGTAGCGCGCGTGGTAGACCACGCCACCGGCGTCGGTATCTTCCCAGTAGACGCGTGTCGGCCAACTGAATAGCCGCGGGGATTGGGGATTCGGGAGTGGGGATTCGCCGGGCAGAGGCGCCTCCTGGCGGTCAACAGTCAAAACAGGTCTCCCGAATTTCCAATTCCCAATCCCGAATCCCGCTTGGGCTGCAAGCCCAAGTGCAGATACGCCTTGTTGGTGGCCATGCGCCCGCGGGCGGTGCGGATCAGGTAGCCCTGCTGGATCAGGAAGGGCTCGATCACGTCCTCCAGGGTCCCGCGCTCCTCCGACAGCGAGGCGGCCAGCGACTCGACGCCGACCGGGCCGCCGTCGAAGTACTCGATGATGGTGCGCAGCATGCGCCGGTCCAGCTCGTCGAAGCCCTCGGCGTCGACCTTGAGCATCTGCGTGGCGGCCTGCGCCACCGCCAGGTCGATCTGCCCGCCGGCGCGCACCTGGGCGAAGTCGCGGACCCGCCGCAGCAGGCGGTTGGCGATACGCGGGGTGCCGCGCGCGCGGCGCGCGATCTCGGCGCAGCCGTCGGCGTTGCAGGCGATGCCGAGGATGCTGGCGGAGCGGCGCACGATCTGCGCCAGCTCGTCCGGGGTGTAGAAGGCCAGGCGCTGGACGATGCCGAAGCGGTCGCGCAAGGGCGCGGTCAGCAGGCCGGCGCGGGTGGTGGCGCCGATCAGGGTGAACGGCGGCAGGTCGATCTTGATCGAACGCGCGGCCGGGCCCTCGCCGATCATGATGTCGATCTGGAAGTCTTCCATCGCCGGGTACAGCACTTCCTCGACCACCGGCGACAGCCGGTGGATCTCGTCGATGAACAGCACGTCGTGCGGCTGCAGGTTGGTCAGCAGCGCGGCCAGGTCGCCGGCCTTCTCGATCACCGGGCCGGACGTGACCCGCAGGTTGACCCCGAGCTCATTGGCGATGACGTGGCTGAGCGTGGTCTTGCCCAGGCCGGGCGGCCCGAAGATCAGCACATGGTCCATCGCCTCGCCGCGCGCCTTGGCCGCTTCGATGTAGATCGACAACTGCTCGCGCACCGGCTGCTGGCCGAGGTAGTCGTCCAGTCGCTTGGGGCGGATGCTGGCCTCGGCGACCTCATCCTCGCGGGTGGCGCTGCTGGCGATGATGCGGTCCATTTAAAGCCGGGAGTGGGGAGTCGGGATTCGGGATTGGTAGCGCAATAGTATCGGCTGTGGGACGGTCTCGGCGCCATGGCCTTGACCAATCCCGAATCCCCACTCCCCAATCCCGGCCGCCGCAGGCGGCCTCAGATCTCCACCTGCGCGCCCAGCTCCACCAGGCGGTTGCCGGGGATGCGGAAGAAGCCGGTGGCGGGGGCGGCGTTGCGGTGCATGACCGCGAACAGCTTGTCGCGCCAGATCGGCATGCCGCGGTTGGCGCTGGCCACGATGGTCTCGCGGCTGGCGAAATAGGTGGTGTCCATCGGGTCGAAGTAGATCCCGCCCTGGTCGCAGGAGCGCATCAGCGCCAGCGGCACGTCCGGGGTCTCCATGAAACCGAAGCGCACATAGACCCGGTAGAACTCGTCGCCGATCGCGTCGATCTTCAGCCGCTGCCCGGCGGCCGCGTATGGGACCTGCAGGGTTTCGACGGTCAGGAACACGTTGCGCTCGTGCAGGACCTTGTTGTGCTTGAGGTTGTGCATCAGCGCGTGCGGCACCACCATCGGGTCGGCGGTCAGGAACACCGCGGTGCCGGGCACGCGCACCGGCGGCGCCAGCATCAGCCCGGGCAGGAAGGTGTCGAGCTTGATGCCGTCCTTGCGGATCTCGTCGTGCAGCAGCTTGCGGCCGCGGCGCCAGGTGCGCATCAGGGTGAACAGGATCAGGCCCAGCAGCAGCGGGAACCAGGCGCCGTCCAGGAACTTGATGATGTTGGCGTAGAAGAAGGCGCAGTCCACCGCCAGGAACACCAGCCCGAACAGCCACAGCAGCGGCGCCGGCACGCGCGGGTTGGCGCGCGCGTAGATGATCATCAGCACGGTGGTGATCAGCATGGTGCCGGTGACCGAGACGCCGTAGGCGGTGGCCAGCGAGGTCGAGTCGCCGAAGCCGATCACCGCCACCACCACCAGCGCCAGCAGGCACCAGTTCACCGCCGGCACGTAGATCTGGCCGATGGTGGAATGCGAGGTGTGGCGGATGTGCATGCGCGGGATGTAGCCCAGCTGCATGGCCTGGCTGGCCACCGAATAGGCGCCGGTGATCAGCGCCTGCGAGGCGATCACCGTGGCCGCGGTGGCCAGCACGATCATCGGATACAGCGCCCACTCCGGCACCGCCTCGTAGAACGGGTTGCTGACCGCGGCCGGGTCGCGCAGCACCAGCGCGCCCTGCCCCAGGTAGGTCAGGGTCAGCATCGGCAGCACCAGGAAATTCCACGAGCGCCGGATCGCCTTGGCGCCGAAATGGCCCATGTCCGCGTACAGCGCCTCGCCGCCGGTCACCGCCAGCACCACGGCGCCGAGCACGAACACCGCATGCCAGTTGTGTTCGGCGAAGAAGCGCACGCCCCACCAGGGGTTCAGCGCCTGCAGCACTTCCGGCGCCCGCGCCATGTTGTAGACGCCGATCGCGCCCAGCGCCACGAACCAGACCAGGGTGATCGGCCCGAATGCCTTGCCCACCCGCTCGGTGCCGTAGCGCTGGGCCATGAACAGCATCCCCAGCACCACCAGGGTGATCGGCACCACGAACGGTTCCAGCTTGGGCGCGGCCACCTCCAGGCCTTCCACCGCCGACAGCACCGAGATGGCCGGGGTGATCACGCCGTCGCCGAAGAACAGCGAGGCGCCGAAGATGCCGAGGATGCCGACCACATACATCGAGCGCGAGCCGCCCGGCAGGGTGCGCTGCGCCAGCGCGGTCAGCGCCATGATGCCGCCCTCGCCATCGTTGTCGGCGCGCATGATCACGGTGACGTACTTGAGCGTGACCACCAGCATCAGCGCCCAGAACACCAGCGACAGGATGCCCAGCACGGTGTCGTGGTCCGGGGACAAGCCGTAGTGCGGCGAGAACGCCTCCTTGAGCGTGTACAGCGGACTGGTGCCGATGTCGCCGAAGACCACGCCGATGGCGGTCAGCATTACCCCCAGGCCCGTTTTGGCATGCGGATCGTGGCTGCCCGGGCGGGCGGCGGAACTGGAGGAGCTGGACATGGTGGGAAGAGTAGCGCCAGAACGTGAAGAAAGAGCGGGAGGCCGAGCCGACCGGGCGGTCAGCGCAGGGCCGCTTGCAGGGCCTTGCGGATCACCGTGGCGACCTCGTCGCCGTCGGCGGCGGCGTCGCGCGCCATCTTCGCCGCCTCGGCCGGCTTGTAGCCGAGCTGCTGCAGCGCCACCGTGGCCTCGGAGACCGCGTCGGGGCCCAGTTGCCCGGTCACCGGCGCGCCGCCGCTGAAGTCGGCCGCACGGTCGCGCAGTTCCACCACCATTCGCTCGGCGGTCTTCTTGCCGATGCCGGGGATGCGGGTGAGCGCGGTGACGTCGCCGGCGGTGATCAACCGCGCGAATTCGTCGACGCTGACCCCGGACAGCACCGCCAGTGCGATCTTCGCGCCGATCCCGCTGACCCGCTGCACATCACGGAACAGGCGCCGCTCGCCCTCGCGCAGGAAGCCGTACAGCGACACGCTGTCCTCCTTCTGCGCATAGTGGGTGAACAGAATCACGTCGCGACCGACGTCGGGCAGGTCGTAGAAGGTGCTCATGGGCGCCTCCAGCTCATAGCCCACCCCGCCCACATCGATCACCAGCCACGGCGGCTGCTTGTAGGCGAGGATCCCGCGCAGACGGCCGATCATTGGGCGCCTCCTTGGAGGCGCCGGGATTGGGGATTGGGGATTGGGGATTCGTCAAAGCGGGGCGGGCGCGCACGCGCGCGGCTGTTGCCAATCCCCAATCCCGAATCCCGAATCCCCGCTCCACTCATTTTCTACTCCAAGCCTGCTGCGTGCTGACGCCCAGGCGCTGCGCGGTGGCGCGCACGTGGGCATGGGTGATGGCGACGGCCAGCGCGTCGGCGGCGTCGGCCTGAAGTTTGCCGGTCAGGCTCAGCATGAGACCGACCATGTGTTGCACCTGTTGCTTCTCCGCCGCGCCCTTGCCGACCACGGCGAGCTTGATCTCCTTGGCGGCGTACTCGTGCACGGGCAGCTCGCGCAGCACCGCCGCGCAGATCGCCGCGCCGCGGGCATGGCCGAGTTTCAGCGCCGCGTCGGCGCTCTTGCCCATGAACACCCGCTCGATCGCCACTTCCTGCGGCCGGTATTCCTCGATCAGCGCATCCAGCCCGTACAGCAGGCGCTTGAGCCGCAGCGCGAAATCGCCCTCGCCCAGCAGCAGCAGCGGGGCGTGGTGCACGTGGCGGGTGCGGCCGGCCGCGTCCACGTCGATGATGCCGACGCCGGTGCGCTGCGAGCCGGGATCGATGCCGAGGATGCGGGTGGTGGTGGTGCCGGGATTCGGGATTCGGGATTCGGGATTCGGGAAAGCAGTGCCCGTGCGGGCAGCGATGCCCGCGGCCGTCATCGACGTCTGCAATGCCTCCGGCATCGGCACAGCGGCTTTCCGGGTCCGGGGTCCCGGGCCACGGCCCCCGGCGTTCATGGTGTCAGCCACCGTCACTCAGCGCTGCCTGGTCCACGTTGGAATAGACGTTCTGCACGTCGTCCAGGTCTTCCAGCATGTCCAGCAGCTTGCGCACCTGCACCGCGGTGTCGCCATCCACGGCGATGTCGTTGTCGGCGCGGAAAGTGATGTCGGCGTGGTCGGGGGACAGGCCGGCCGCGTCCATGGCGTCCTTGACCGCCTGGAACGCCTCCGGCGCGGTCAACACGTCGATCGCGCCGTCCTCGGGGTAGACCACGATGTCGTCGGCACCGGCCTCGATCGCGGCCTCGGTGATCTTCTCCTCGTCGGCGCCAGCGGCGAAGCTGAGCACGCCCAGGCGCTTGAACATGAAGGCCACCGAGCCGTCGGTGCCCATGTTGCCGCCGCACTTGCTGAAGGCGTGGCGGACGTCGGCCACGGTGCGCACGCGGTTGTCGGTCAGGCAGTCGACGATCACCGCCACCCCGCCCGGGGCATAGCCCTCGTAGCGCACTTCCTCGTACTCCACGCCTTCCAGCTCGCCGGTGGCCTTCTTGATCGCGCGCTCGATCACGTCCTTGGACATGTTCGAGGCCAGCCCCTTATCCATCGCCACGCGCAGCCGCGGGTTGTTGGACGGATCGCCGCCGCCGGCGCGCGCGGCGACGCCGATCTCGCGGATGATCTTGGTGAAAATCTTGCCGCGCTTCGCATCGGATGCGTTCTTGCGGGCTTCGATCGAGGGGCCTCTACCCATGGGGCGTTCCGGACAGTTATAAGGACAAGGCGCGGATTTTACCTGATGCCGCAGGCATCCCGGGGTCCGGCCGCGCCGACGACCGACCGCGCATGCGACCGGCGCATGCAACCCGTTCCCCCGGCGGCGCCCGCTCCAGCGCGCGCGGCCCCGTGCTGCCCATCAATCCTTGGCGGACTGTCTACCCATGCGCGCCACATCGCTGCCAGAACTGTAAGGCCCCACCTGGAGGCTGAACGCGCAAATCGCGCCCGCGTTCCTTCGCACCAAAGGAGATCCCACATGTTCCGTAGCCCCTCCGCCCCCGCCCCGTTCCTGTCGCTGGCCCTGCGCTGCCTGGGCCTGCTCGCCCTCGCCGCCCCGGGCCTCGCCAGCGCCCAGACCGATGCCTTCAGGGGCAGCTACAGGGCCGGCTTCACCACCTATTCGATCAGCGGCCAGGAACCCCGCGCGGCGGGCAAGTACCCGGTCTATGTGCATATCGGCGGGACCGGCGAGAACTACCAGAGCAATTGGGCGATGGCCGCAGTGAATGCCGCGGCGGCCAAGGGCTTCGTGGCCGCCTCGGTGGAGTACGACAACGCCAGCTTCGGCAGCTGCGGCGTCATCGGCAACCGCGCCAAGGCCATCTTCGATGCGCAGAATCTCAACAGCGCCATCGCCCAACTCTGCGCCCGCGGCAAGGCCGACTGCTCCAAGGGTGTGGTGACCGGCGGCCTCAGCCAGGGCTCGATCATCTCGGTGCTGGCGCACGACTACGATCCCCGGGTCGCCGCCTCGTTCGGCCAGGGCACCGGCACGACCTACACCGCCTACTACAACCTGGCGTCCTGCGTCGCCGACGGCAACCACAGCCTGCCGTCCGATCGCCTGCGCATCATCAACGGCGAGCGCGACATGTTCGTCGGCGGCACCGAGAACATCGCCCGCACGCAGGCGCAACTGGTCACCGGCCTGCGCTGCGACGGGCAGCAGTCGTGCTTCCGCAGCAACGGCAGCGGCTGGTACGTCGTCAAGGACCGGGAAGTGCAGGACCTGTACGCCGACCATTGCTTCATGGGCTTCGGCGGCTATCCCGGCACCCAGTGCACCGGCATTCTGGTCGACGGCAACTACCGCAGCGGCACCGCCGCCTGGGCGCTCAACCCCACCCTGGACTGGTTGAAGACCTTCGTGACGCCCTGAGCGACGGTATCGCCCCGGCCGGCGCCAAGGCAGTCGTGGCGGACACCACGACGCGGCGCCGACCGCCGCCGCGGGATGGTCGGTTCCGACAAACCGACTCAGGCAGCGAAGCGCCCATCGCGCAGGAAGGCGGCGGTCTGCCGCGCGGCGTCCGCCGAAAACAGCAGGCCGCTGTGGCTGGCGCGGACCTGGCAGTGATCGCCAAGACCGGGCACGCGGGTCTCGGCCAGGGCCACGCTGCCGTCGGACTCGGGCCCCAGCGCGGCGAAGCGAGCGCCCAGCCCGCGCGCCACGGTGCCGGCGATCATGCCGACCTCGGCCGGCCCGTCCCAACGCGCCACGCCCTGCTGCAACAGCGCCGCGCTGCGGCCCAGCGCCACGCCCAGCCGCCGCTGCGCCAGGGCGCGCGCCGCGGCACTGCCGGCCAAGGGACTGCCCAGGCAGATCACCCGGGTCACCGGCAACGAGGGCGCCTGCTGCAACGCCTGCAACGCGATCAGGCCACCGAGGCTATGCCCGACCAGGGCCACCGGGCCGGCAACGGCCAGGTGCTCGATGCGCGCATGCAGCCGTGGCACCGCGGCCTCGGCACCGCCGACGGCGGTCGAATAGCCGAAACTGGCGACCCGCCAGCCGGCGCGGCGCAGGCGTAGCGCCAGCGGCAGCAGCCACGGCCGCGCGTTCCAGATGCCGTGCAGCAACAGCACCTGCGGCGCGGCGGCCATCGGCGGCTCAACCGCAGGTGGTGCGGACGATGTGATTGCTGCCATCCAGGAACACATTGAGCCGGTCAAGGCGCAGGTCGCGGGTCACCGCCTGGCCGGGCGCGATCGGCCGCACCACGCCGGCTCCGCTCTCCTTCCAGACCCGGCTCATGGTCGCCTGGGTGGCTTCCTGGCCGACGGCCCAGGCCACCGCGTCGACATTGCAGCGACCATCGCCCTGCACGGCGGGGCCGGCACTGGCCGGCTGCAACGATGCCGGTGGCGCGCACGCGGCCAGCAGCGGCAGCACGGCGGCGATTCCCATCCACGGTCGGAACATGGCGCGTTCTCCTGCAGGCTGGACAGGCCTGCACTCTAACGCGCCCTCGTTGCCGCGATGTCGACGCGGCGGTGCCGGGACCGGGCCCGGCCGCACGGCGTCAGGCCGCGCGCGGCGGCCGGCGCAGGATGAATTCGAGATCGCGCACCTGCCCCACCGGGAATTCGTAGGTGCCGACCTTCTCGAAGCCGTAGCGCGCATAGAAACGCTGCGCCCCCAGGTTCTCCGACCACACGCCCACCCACAGCGTGCGCGGGCCGTCGCGTTCCAGCCAGGCCAGGGCGGTATCGAACAGCCGCGCGCCCCAGCCGCCGTTCTGGTGTGCGCGCAGCAGGTACAGCCGCTTCAGTTCGCCGTCGCCGGGGCGTACCTCGGCGTGCGGCAGGCCACAGGGGCCGGCCGCGGCATGCCCGACCACCGCGCCGTCGTGCTCGACCAGCCAGATCGCGTAGTCCGGATGCGCCAGCACGACCTGGGCACGCTCCAGCGAATAGGCCTCGTCGAGGAAGGCCTGCAGGTCCTGCGCGGGATACAGATGGCCGAAGGTTTCGCAGAAGGTGGCCGTGGCGATGCGGGTCACCGCCGCGGCATCGTCCGGCGTGGCGCGACGGATGCGCACGGCTCAGCGCGCCGGGTGCGCGGGGTCGGCGTCCTCGACGTCGTCCTCGTCTTCGTCGTCGCCTTCCTCGTCCTCGTCCTCTTCTTCCTCTCCCTCTTCGTCTTCCTCGTACTCGTAATCGTCCTCGCCGAAGTCCTCGCCGTCCCAACGGCCCTCCGGATCCGGCACGAACGCCAGCGGCGCGTTGGCGCCGCTGCCGGCGCGCACCAGCCAGCCGCCGAACACGCGCGCGCGCTGGGTGACGATGGCCTCCACTGCGCCTTCGTTGCCGAGGGTTTCCCACTCCAGATTGAATGCGGTCTCGCTCATGTGTCGGCCTGCGCTACGGTTGGAGGAAAGGAGTCACTGCGTCCGCGGGCGCACCTGCACGTGCACTTCGGCCAGCTGCGCGTCGGCGATCGGCGACGGCGCGTCGGTCATCAGGTCCTGCGCGCCGGTGGTCTTGGGGAACGGGATCACGTCGCGGATCGACTCGGTGCCGGCCATCAGCGCGGCGATGCGGTCGATGCCGAAGGCGATGCCGCCATGCGGCGGCGCGCCGTAGTTCAGCGCATCCAGCAGGAAGCCGAACTTGGCGCGTGCTTCCTCGGCACCGATGCCGAGCAGCTCGAACACCGCGCTCTGCATGTCCGGGCGATGGATGCGGATCGAACCGCCGCCGATCTCGTTGCCGTTGAGCACCATGTCGTAGCCGCGCGACACCGCGGTCTTGGCATGCGTGCGCAACTCGGCGATGTCGTCCACCGCCGGCGCGGTGAACGGGTGATGCAGGGCGACGTAGCGCTGCGCCTCCTCGTCCCACTCGAACATCGGGAAGTCGGTGACCCACAGCGGCCGCCAGCCGTCGGCGACCAGGTTGAAGTCCTTGCCGGCCTTCAGGCGCAGCGCGCCCATGAAGTCGGAGACCTTGCCGTAGGCGCCGGCGCCGAAGAACACGATGTCGCCGTTGCCGGCGCCGACGTGGGCGAGCAGCGCGGCGAACGCGGCCTCGCCGAAGAACTTCTGGATCGGCGAGCTGATCTCGCCGCTGTCGGCGATCTTGACGTAGGCCAGGCCCTTAGCGCCGTACTTGGCGGCGTGCGCGGCGTACTCGTCGATCTGCTTGCGCGAGAGGCTGGCGCCGCCGGGAATGCGCAGCGCGGCGACGCGACCGTCGGCATCGGCGGCCGCGGCGCTGAACACCGCGAAGTCGCTGTCCTTGACCAGCTCGGCCACGTCGGTCAGCTCCAGCGCGATGCGCAGGTCCGGCTTGTCCGAGCCGTAGCGGCGCATGGCCTCGGCCCAGGTCATGCGCGGGAATTCGGCGGCCAGCTCGACGTCGACCACCTCCTTGAAGATGGCGCGGACCATGGCTTCGACGAAGTCCTGCACGTCGCGCTCGCGGACGAAGGCGAACTCCATGTCGAGCTGGGTGAACTCGAGCTGGCGGTCGGCGCGCAGCGCCTCGTCGCGGAAGCAGCGCGCGATCTGGTAGTAGCGGTCGAAGCCGGCCACCATCAGGATCTGCTTGAACAGCTGCGGCGACTGCGGCAGCGCGTAGAACTCGCCCGGATGCATGCGCGCCGGCACCAGGAAGTCGCGCGCGCCTTCCGGGGTGGCCTTGGTCAGGATCGGGGTCTCGATGTCCTGGAAGCCGCGCTCGTCCAGGTAGCGGCGCAGCGCCTGCACCAGCTTGATGCGGGTGCGCTGCATGCGCTGCATCTCCGGACGGCGCAGGTCCAGGTAGCGGTACTTCAGGCGGGTTTCCTCGCCCGGGTTCTCGTGCGCATGGAACGGCAGCGGCGCGGCCTTGTTGAGCACGGTGATGGACGTGGCGATCACTTCGACCTTGCCGCTGCGCAGCTTGTCGTTGACCGCATGCCGCGCACGCACCACGCCCTCGACCTGCAGCACGTCCTCGTAGCCGAGGCTGGCGGCGACCTTGAACACCTCCGCGTTCTCCGGCTCCACCATCACCTGCACGATGCCTTCGTGGTCGCGCAGGTCGATGAAGCACACGCCGCCGAGATTGCGGGCCACGTCGGTCCAGCCGGCCAGGGTGACGGTTTGGCCGATCAGGGTCTCGTCGACCAGGCCGCAGAAGTGGGTACGCATCGCTAGCTCCAAACAGGGGGCGGCCGGCGCAGAAGGCGCCGGCAAGCCCGGTATTCTGCGGCGGCGCGTCGGCGCGGGCAAATCGCGCATGGCTCATCCTGGCTTAAGTTGGCCTGCGGCTATAGTCCGCGCACCATTCACGGGGAGGAGAGAACCCATGTTGAAGCACCTTGGCGGTTGGCTGGTGATCGCCGCACTGGCCCTCACCAGCGCACCTGCGGCGGCCCAGAGCGCCCGCGCCTACGCCCCGCAGGACCTGCGGCAACTGTCGGTCCCCGGCCGGGTCCGGGTGATCGAACGCGAGTACGCCGACCAGTCGCGCGGCCGGCAGATCCCCGACGATCAGCTCGAGTTCTACCTGGACCAGATCGACCGCGGCTGGGGCTTCGGCAACATCCAGCAGGACATCGCCACTTCGCTGCGCGGCCGCGGCGATGGCTGGCGGCAGGAACCGGGCTTCGACGGCCGCACCGTCGCCTGTTCCAGCAACGACCGCCGCCGCCAGCAATGCGCGACGCCGTTCCGCGGGCCAGCCCGGCTGGTCGGCACCCTGTCCGATTCGCCCTGCATCGAAGGCCGCACCTGGGGCTCGGCACCCGGCGTGGTGTGGGTGGACCAGGGCTGCCGCGGCCGCTTCGTCGAAGGCCGCGGCGCACCGGGCGGCAACTGGGGCGGTGGTGGTGGCGGCGTGGCCGGCACCGTGCGCTGCGAAAGCCAGGACCAGCGCCAGCGCGTGTGCCCGACCGGCTGGCGCAACGCCACGCTGGTGCGGCAGCTATCCGACACCCGCTGCATCGAGGGCCGCACCTGGGGGTCGCGCGACGGCGCGGTGTGGGTCGACGACGGCTGTCGCGGCGAATTCGCCGAGGGCCGCGGCGGCGGTGGCTGGGGACCGGGCCGGCCGCCGCTGGACAACGGTTACACGGTGACCTGCAGCAGCGACGACAAGCGCCTGCGCACCTGCGCCTGGGATCGCCGCCAGGGCCGCCCGGTGCTGCTCGAACAACTGTCCGGCACCACCTGCGCGGAAGGCCGCAGCTGGGGCTACGAAGGCAATACGGTGTGGGTCAACGGCGGCTGCCGGGCACGCTTCGGCGCGCGCTGAGCCAGGGCGAACGCCGGGCCCCGCGCGGCCCGATGCATGGCGTGATATGTCGAGTTAGGGGCGGCGCTTGCCGCTCTTTTGGATTAGCCGCGACCGGGTAACGCCTGGTCGCGGCTGAAGCCGCTCCTACGAAGAGCGAAGCGACCGGACAGTTGGCCGAGGCGCGACTCAGGTCGCCGCAGGCTTGGCTGCGGCGGGCGCCGCGGCGGGCGTGGCCGCCGCCGCGGGCTTGGCCGGCGCGTCGGACGCCGCAGCTGCGGCTGCGGGCTTGCTGTCCCCGCTACCGCCGGTGCTGCCCGACTCGGCGAGGTTGCGCTTCTTGTCGCCGTCCTTCTTGAAGTCGGTCTCGTACCAGCCGCTGCCGGACAGGCGGAACGCCGGTGCGGTGAGCTGGCGCTTGACCGCCTGGGCGGCGCAGGACGGACAGGTCTCCGGATCGGGATCGGACAGTTTCTGCAGGCGGTCGAAGCTGTGACCGCATGCGGCACATTGGAAAGCGTAGATCGGCATGGCGGCAAAAACGCGAGAGCAACGGAGGCGGCCAGTATGGGGGCCGCACGCCGGCTTTCAAGCGTCTTCGCTCACGCCGGCCCGGGCTGGGGCCGCGGCGCCGTCTCCGGCACGCCCGCGGGCAGCGTCGGCGCAGGCGTCTCGGGCGCCTCCGCCACCGGCTCGGCCGGCGCCTGCGCAGACGCGGCATCCGCCGGTGCAGGCGGCGCCGCTTCCAGCGGGCTGACGTCGAACGGCATGCGCAGCAGCAACGCCGGCAGCAGCGTGGTCAGGGCCGCGTACAGCAGCAAGGCGCCGAACAGCGCGTCAGCGATGGCGAAGCGGTCGCGCAGGATCCCGGCCAGGACCAGGGTGAAGATCAGCGTGGGCGACAGGGCCAGCGACACCCGCAGGCTGCTGCGCGCGCCCTCGCCGAACAGCACCCGCCGCTGCAGCCAGAGGATGCCGATGCGCAGCGGCAGCACGCAGGCGGTCAGGGCCAGGCCCAGGCCCAGCGCCTGCAGGCTCAGCGCCCCGCTCGGTACCTTGGTGCCGGCATTGAAGAAGTAGAACGGCACGAAGAACGAGGCGAACAGGCGCACCGCCTGCAGGTTCTCGTCGGAGGCCAGCAGCGGCATGCGCTGACGCAGCAGCCGCGCCACCAGCCCGGCGATGAACGCGCCGACCAGGTAGTACACGCCCAGCGAATAGGTGATGTAGGCGGCGATCAGGCCGACCATCACCAGCAGCGAGAACTCCGACCCCGGCGCCTGCGGCGCCACCCAGCGCCCCAGGGCCACGAACAGCAGGGGCAGGCCGACCAGCATCGCCACCAGCGCCAGGCTGGACAGGCCCATCTGCCAGGGATCGCCGGCCTGCAGGATCACGAACAGCGCCGCCAGCGCCAGCAGCTCGCCGGCGATGGCCTTGCTGGTGACCCAGAACCGCTCTTCCTCGTCCAACCCCAGCCGCCCCAGCGACTCGATGATGAAACCGGTGGACGGCGTCAGCAGGGCCAGCGCCAGCAATCCGGCCGCCTGCCACGACAGCCCGGCGTATCGCCAGGCCAGCCAGCCGACACCGAACAGGGTGGCGCCGCGCACCACCAGGTGCAGCAGCAGCGGCCACAAGCCGCGGCGCAGCGCCTTCGGGTCCACTTCCAGGCCGGCGAACAGGAACAGCGAGGAGATGCCGAGCGTGGCCAGCAGGGTCACCACCGGGTCGTGCGCACGCGGCCCCATCGCCAGCATCGCGATGATGCCGAACAGCAGGCAGGTCAGCGGCGCCGGCATCTTGAAGCGCTGCAACGCGCGCGGGATCACCAGCAGGGCGAAGATCAGCAGCAGGTAGATCAGTTCGTGACTCATCGGGCAGGAGGTTCCAGTGCGGGCCCGCCGGCGGCGGCAGCGGGCGATGATGCCGGTTTGCTCGTGTGGTACGCCATCACGGCCGGACCCCGGGCACGGTCGCGCGCCCGTGCGGCGCCGGAGTGCGGCTGCACGTCTACGCGAGGACACGGCCTCGCTGCGAAGAAACCATCGCGCATGCCGGCAGCCGTGCCTGACGCGGGCACCAACGGCGGCGTCACACACGCAGCGATCTCGCTGGAGCGCAATCCTAGCGGCCAGCCGTCCACCATCTGGGTGGCGCGCGCCAACGCTTCACTCCCGGAAGGCGGCACAAGCGCCGCCACGCCGCTTCAGCTACCGGCCGCCAGTTGCCGCGGCGCATGCCGCCGCATCGTGCCAGGCTCGTCTTTCATGCCGATTTGCGCATGATGCATGAATTCGCAAGATCGCGGTCACACGCACGAAACCGCTCGATCGGACCATGAGCGCCCCTCACGCAAGCCACGCACCCGATGACCGTTTCGGCGTATTTCCGCACCCCTGCCCCGACCCTGCTGGCCCTGGCGCTGGCCACCAGCCTCGGCTGCGCCCACGCCGCCGAGGCCAGCGACGGCGCCGACGGCACGGCCCCGTCCGACAGCAGCGACCGGGTCTCGACCCTGGACCAGGTGCAGGTGCTCGGCCAGGCCACCACCTACGCCAAGATCAACGTCAGCAAGGAGGCGCTGGACCGCCAGTTCGCGATGAGCAGCGTCAACGATGCGCTCAACGAGCTGCCCGGCGTGATCGCCACCGAGGCCGATGCGTTCGGCTCCTCCGACTGGGGCACGCAGATCAGCATGCGCGGCTTCGTCACCAACCGCGACGACCAGCAGATCGGCACCACCATCGACGGCGTGCCCAACGGCGGCTCGGCCTACGGCGGCGGCGCCAAGGCCAACCGCTTCATCGACACGCTGGACCTGGAGACGGTGGAGGTTAGCCAGGGCACCGCCGACATCGCCTCGCGCTCCAACGAAGCGCTGGGCGGCACCCTCAACTTCCTCACCAGCGAGCCGCTGGACCAGCAGCGCGTGCGCATGGCCTTCGGCATCGGCGACAACCAGGCGCGCAAGTACTACGCGCGCTACGACAGCGGCGACCTCGGCGGCACCCGCGCCTGGGTCAGTGGCTCGCACGCCAGCAACGACGACTGGATCGACGGCAGCGGCCACACCACCCGCGACCACCTGGCCGGCAAGTTCGTCAGCGACCTCGGCGCATGGACACTCAGCGGGTACCTGTCCTACGACGACGCCAACGAATCGGAATACAGCAGCGTCACCCCGGCGCAGTTCGCCACCGATCCGGACCACGACCTGCTCACCGGCAGGCTCACCGGCATCCCCTACTACGACCAGAACTACCGCTCCGGTTCGCGCGCGCTGCGCAAGAACACCTTCGGCTACCTGCGCGGCCAGTTCGACGGCGGCAACGGCTTCAAGGCCACCCTGACCGGCTATGGGCACGGCCTGAAGGGCCGCGGCGACTGGATCCCGCCCTACCTGGTGGACGTCACCAACGACGGCGCCGGGCGTCCGGAATCCGAATACACCGGCGGCCGCACCGTGTACGGCGGCAATGCCCTGGGCAAGCTCTACTTCGTCACCCCCAGCGGCGCGGCCGCGAGCATGCTGCCGAGCTGCGCCGACACCGCGACCCTGCCGGCCGAGTCCAACCCGGCCTGCTACCCGGCCGGCTCGCTGCCGGTGCAGTCCTACCGCCACAGCCACTACGACAACCAGCGCGGCGGCATCACCGCCGACGTGGAATGGGCACAGGACTTCGGCGGGCTGCACAACACCGTGCGCGGCGGCCTGTGGCTGGAACGCTACGACCGCAGCGTCACCCGCGACTGGCACCGCCTGCTCGACGTCGGCACCAACATCGCCTTCGACCACGTGCCGTACTGGGTGCAGTTCAAGGACGACTACCGCACCGACGAGCAGATGTACTACGCCGAGGACGTGATGCGCTATGGCGACTTCGCCTGGCGCGTGGGCGTGAAGCAGTTCTTCGTCGACCAGACCCGCGACCGCCGCATCGGCGACGCCGCGCACATCGAATCGGATTCGCACTCCGATCCGCTGGTCTCCGCCGGCCTGACCTGGACCACGCCGCTCAAGGGCGTGGAGGCCTTCGCCGGCTTCTCGCAGAACTTCGCCGCGATCCCCTCCGGCGTGCTCGGCGAGACCGATCCGCTGGTGCTGAGCAAGGTCAAGCCGGAAACCGCCGACAACGTCGAGGTGGGCCTGCGCATGAGCCGCTGGCCGCTGACCGGCAGCATCACCCTGTACGACATCCGCTTCGACAACCGCATCGTCTACGTGCCGGCCAACTTCGTCACCGGCATCGACTACCTGGGCGAGACCGACGGCGTCTACGAGAACTTCGGCGGCGTGCACGCGCGCGGCGTCGAACTGGCGCTGGGCTACGCCTGGGACAACGGCTGGCGGCTCAACGGCGCCTACACCTACAACAAGGCGACCTACCTGGGCAGCGGCAACGCCGCGCGCGACCAGGCACTGGAGATCGCACCGGGCTCGCAGGTGATCGGCCAGCCGCGGCAGACCCTGGTGCTGTCGGCCGACTGGCAGGGCCAGCGCTGGCACGGCGGCCTGTCCGGCCGCTACCTCGGCCGGCGCTACCTGGACGCGGCCAACAGCGCGTCGCTGGATGCGGTGACCACCTTCGACGCCAATCTCGGCATCGCCCTGGGCGGGCTGTCGCCGCAGTTGCAGCAGGCCAAACTGGACCTGGTGATCAGCAACCTCACCGACAAGCGCTACCTCAACGGCGTGGACGGCAGCGACAGCGCCTTCATCGCGCCACCGCGCACGGTCGGCCTGACCTTCATGGTCGACCTGTAACCGGCGCCGTGGCAGTCTCGCGGCGGCAGCCGATCCCGGCTTCCGCCGTTTTGTGTTTCCCCGGACCGCCATGACCGACCAGACCCGCCGCCGGCTGCTCCGCGCCGGCCTCACCGCCAGCGCCGCCGGACTGCTGCCGCCGAGCATCGCCCGCGCCGCGGCGATCGCCCCGGACGTGCGCAGCGGCACCCTCGACGATCTGCAGCACGTGGTGATCCTGATGCAGGAGAACCGCGCCTTCGACCATTACTTCGGCAGCCTGGCCGGCGTGCGCGGCTTCGGCGACCGCTTCCCGATCCCCGCACCGACGCTGCCCGGCATCGCCCCGCGCACGGTGTGGCTGCAGCCCAGCGCCGACGGCAGCCGCCCGTTGGCACCGTTCCCGCTGCGCACCGCGCAGAACTTCGCCACCATGCGCGTGCAAGGCACCCCGCATACCTGGCCGAACGCACAGCAAGCCTGGGACCACGGCCGCATGGGCCAATGGCCGGCGGCCAAGCGAGACCACGCACTGGCGTACTACGAACGCGACGACCTGCCGTTCCAGTTCGCCCTGGCCGAAGCCTTCACCGTGTGCGACGCCTACCACTGCGCGATCCAGGCCGGCACCAATCCCAACCGCGTGTTCCTGTGGACCGGGCAGAACGATCCGCACGCCCGCGCCGGCGGCCCGGTCATCGCCAACTCGCACGACAACTTCCCGGAACTGGGCGGCGCCCCGGACGACTACCGCTGGCCCAGCTACGTCGAGGCGCTGCAGCAGGCCGGCGTGTCCTGGCAGATCTACCAGGACATGGCCGACAACTTCACCGACAACCCGCTGGCCGGCTTCGCGCCGTTCCGCGCGGCCTGGCGCGGTGCGCCCGGGCAAGATCCGCAATTGCGCGCACGCGGCGTTTCCAGCCGCAGCCTGGCGCAGTTGCGCGAGGACGTGCTGGCCGCGCGGCTGCCGTCGGTGAGCTTCATCATCGCCGACGCCGCCGGCAGCGAGCATCCCGATCCGTCCAGCCCGGCGCAGGGCGCGGCCTACACCGCGCGCGTGCTCGACGCGCTGACCGCCGATCCCAAGGTGTGGGCGCGCACCGCGCTGCTGCTGATGTTCGACGAGAACGACGGCTTCTTCGACCACGTGCCGCCGCCGGCCCCGCCCTCGCCCGACCCGTCCTCGGCCGGCGGCTGGGCCGGCGCCTCCAGCATCCCCACCGACGGCGAATACCACCTGCACCCGGCACCGGGCGACGCCAAGGCCGACCCGCCGGAGCTGCGCGGACGCCCCTACGGCCTCGGCCCGCGCGTGCCGCTGTACGTGATCTCGCCATGGAGCCGTGGCGGCTGGGTCGATTCGCAGGTCTACGACCACACCTCGGTGCTGCGCCTGCTGGAACGCCGCTTCGGCGTCGCCGCCGCCGGCCTGACCCCGTGGCGCCGCGCGGTCTGCGGCGACCTGCTCGACGCCTTCGATTTCCGCCAGACCGATACGCGCCCTTTCGTCGCCGACCTGCCGGATGTGCGCGAGGCGGCGGCACGCGCCGCGGCGCTGCGCGAGCATGCGCTGCCGCCGCTGCCGACGCAGTTGCAGGCGCCACGACAGGCATTCGGCGTGCGCCGCGCACGCGCGCTACCGTATCGGCCGACGGTGCAGTTGCAGTACGTGCTCGAGCGCGGCGAAGTGCAGTTGCGCATGACCAACACCGGCGCCGCGGCGGTGCTGCACGTCTACGACCGCTACCTGCTGGAGTCGATCCCGCGCCGCTACACGGTGGGCGCCGGTGCAAGCCTGGACGGCACGTGGACCACCTACGACGGCGACTACGACCTGTGGCTGCTCGGCCCCAACGGTTTCCACCGCTACTACCGCGGCGATCTGAGCGCTCCGCTGCTGCAGGCCGAGATCGCCCAGGACCCGGACGACGCGCAGACGCTGTGCCTGGTGCTGCGCAATCCCGGCCCCGACCCGCTCAGCGTGTCCCTGGAGCCGGCCGCCTATGCGCAGGCACAGCCGCGCCAGCAGGTGACGCTGGCGCCTGGTGCCGAGCAGCGCATGCGCTGGAGCGCCAAGCCGAGCGGCGGCTGGTACGACCTGTGGCTGGTCCAGGACCACGCCCGCCAGCGCCTGGCCGGCCGCGTGGAAACCGGCAAGCCCGGCATCAGCGACCCGGCGATGGGCGGGCCG
Source organism: Xanthomonas sp. F4 (assembly GCF_011761895.1). Classification (NCBI taxonomy): domain Bacteria; kingdom Pseudomonadati; phylum Pseudomonadota; class Gammaproteobacteria; order Lysobacterales; family Lysobacteraceae; genus Xanthomonas; species Xanthomonas sp. F4. Next base: position 214,551 of record NZ_JAASQX010000006.1, read on the forward strand.
GCGCGGCTGTATCAGGAGAGCCCGCCCAACTATCAAGGACCGGGACCCGTCTGAGGCGGGCGGGATTGGGGAGTCGGGATTGGGGATTGGCAAGAGCGGCGCCTGCACGCTGATGCGTTTCCGCCAATCCCGAATGGTGCGACCTAACTCCGACTCCCGCGGAAGCCGCTTTTACGAATCCCCAATCCCGACTCCCTAATCCCGGCTCTCAAGCACCCCGATCGTCCGCAGCCAGGTCTCCACCAGCTGCGGCCACTGCGCGATCGGGAGGTTCTTTGCACGCAGGCCGAAAGCGTGGCCACCCTTGGCGTAGATATGCATTTCCGTCGGCACGTCGGCGTGGTTGAGGGCGACGTAGTACGCCAGCACCTGCGAGACGCCATCCACGTGGTCGTCCTGGGCCTGCAGCAGGAAGGTGGGCGGAGTGTCGGCGACGACGCGGATGTCCGGACGCAAGGCCAGATCGGTGGGATCGCGGGTGTCGTCATCTTCGTCCTCGTGCGCCCACAGGTGGCCTGGATACACAGCGATGGCGAAGTCCGGGCGGCAGCTGACGCGATCGGCGGCATCCACCAGCGGATAGGTGCGCTGGGCGAAGTGCGTGCTCGCCGCAGCCACCAGGTGGCCGCCAGCGGAAAAGCCCATCACCCCGATCTTGTGCGGGTCCACGCCCCAGGTCGCGGCCTGCTGGCGCACCAGGCCCAGCGTGCGCTGCGCGTCCTGCAGTGCGGTCTGCACCTTCGGGTAGTAACGATGGCCATCGACCCAGGTCGGGCCCGAGTTCGGCACGCGGTACTTCAACAGCACGCAGGTGATGCCGCGCGAGGTCAGCCAGTCGCAGATCCCCGTGCCCTCCAGGTCCATCGCCAGCATTTGATAACCGCCGCCGGGAAACACCACCACCGCGGCGCCGGTGTTGTGGCCCTGCGCCGGATAGACCGTCATGGTCGGCCGGCTGACGTTGTCGATCCTGGCCCCCGGACCGGCCGTTTCCGGCTTCGGATGCGGCAGGGCGTCCGGCACCGCGCCGGGCCAGATCGGCACCTGCACGTGGCCGGGCGCGGGTTCCCAGACACGCGCCTGCGCGGCGTGGGCGAACAGCCCGAGGGCGATGGCGAACGAACAGCACACGAATCCACGCATGGGACGCTCCGAACAGGAAGGGACTGGAAGGGACCGCACGATCAGGTGGCACGGCCGCGGCGGCTGTGGCCGTTGGGTACAACGCAGGCGATCGCGCGCGACATAGACAGAATGGCGACGCCGATGATCGCGAGCGGCGTCGGGTAGGAACGGCTGTTGTCGCCTTTTGTGGAATCAGCCACGACGGACCTTCCCAGTAAGGCCCGTCGCTATTGAAGTCAGCCCTACGGAGAGCGACTAGGCGGCGCGCGGCGCCTGCGCCGGCAGCGTGGCCACCACCGCCTGCGCCACCGCTTTCAGCGCCGCATCGCGCGCGGCGCTGTCGACCTTGGCGCCATTGAGATAGGCGGTCAGCAGCAGCGGCGTGGGCCGTCCTGGCGCCCACACGATGGCGATGTCGTTGCGGGTGTCGGTGCCGTTGCTGCCGGTCTTGTCGCCGATCCGCCAGCCCGCCGGCAGGCCGGCGCGCAGGCAATCCTTGCCGGTGCGGTTGTCGCGCATCCAGCCGATCAGGCGCTGCCGCGAGACGGGTTGCAGCGCCTCGCCGAGCAACAGGGTGCGCATCGTCGCCGCCATCGCCGCCGGCGTGGTGGTGTCGCGCGGATCGCCGGCGACAAAGTCGTTCATGCCCGGCTCGTTGCGATCCAGTTGGGTCTGCGTATCGCCCAGCGCACGCAGGAAGCGGGTCACGCCGGGCGGGTCACCGACCAGCGGCAGCAGCAGGTTGGCCGCGGCGTTGTCGCTGTAGATCATCGCCGCACGGCACAGCTCGGCCGCGCTGAGCGTGCCGCCCACATGGCGCTCGGACACCGGCGAATTCCCCAGCAGATCCGCCTTGCGCACCGGCAGGCGCCGCTCCAGGGTCAGTTCGCCGCGATCGACCCGCTGCAGCACCGCCCCCGCCAATAGAAATTTGAAGGTGCTGCACAGCGGGAAGCGCTCGTCCTGGCGCTGTCCGCCGAGCACCGCGCCGCTGCCGTCGAGCAGGCTCACGCCGAGCCGGCCACCGCTGCGCCGCTCGATCTCGGCCAGTCGCTGCTTTAGCGTTGGCGCCTTGTTTTGCGGCGTTTTTGCCTGCACTGCAGCCACCGCCAGCAGGCTCGCGCCCATGCCCACGCCCACGCCCTGCAGGAACCGTCGTCTCGTCAGCATCGTCCACCTCCGTCGGGAGCCAGGATGATGGCCGCATTGACCTGCCCCCACCAGCGAGGTTATTCAATCGCACCCATGAGCCGAATTGATACCTGGCAATGATCCGTCCGCACCTGCCGCTGAACGCCCTGCGCGCCTTCGAGGCCGCAGCGCGGCACCAGAACCTCACCCGCGCCGCGGCCGAGCTGTGCGTGACCCAGGCCGCACTGAGCCACCAGATCAAGCAACTGGAGGCGCGCCTGGGCGTGGTGCTGTTCCAGCGCCTGCCGCGCGGCGTGGCCCTGACCGACGAAGGCCTGCGCTTGCATCCGGTGCTGACCGAGGCCTTCGACCGCATCGCCTCCACCCTGCAGCGCTTCGCCGGCGGCCGCTATCGCGAGACGCTGAGCGTGGGCGTGGTCGGCACCTTCGCGGTGGGCTGGCTGCTGCCACGGCTGGACGCCTTCCACGCCGCGCACCCGGGCATCGAACTGCGCGTGTACACCCACAACAACCGGGTCGACCTGGCCGGCGAAGGCCTGGACCTGGCGATCCGCTTCGGCGACGGCGACTGGCAGGGCCAGCACGCCACGCCGGTCCTGGATGCGCCGTTCGCACCGGTGTGCGCACCGGCACTGGCGCCGCTGCTTCGCACGCCCGCCGACCTGGCAAGGACCAACCTGCTGCGCTCCTACCGGCTGGACGAATGGCCGCGCTGGCTGCAGGCCGCCGGCGCGCCCGAAGTCCAGGCCGGCGGCCCGATCTGCGATGCCTCGCTGACCCTGGCCAGCATCGCCGCGACCGGCCACGGCGTGGCCCTGCTGCCGCTGCGGCTGTTCGCCCAGGACCTGGATGCCGGGCGCCTGCTGTGTCCATTCCCGACCCGCATCGACCTGGGCCGCTATTGGCTGACCCGATTGCGCTCGCGGGCGGAAAGCGACGCGGGGCGGCGGCTACGCGAATGGTTGCTGGCCGAGCAGGCCGCACATCCCGACTGAGCGGCAGAGCCAGTGCTGCACGTCGCCTTCCACGCCACCTGCGCACATCCGGCACGTGCCTTGCTACGCCTACCAGCAGGCTTTGACAACCATGTGAAGATTTTGTGCACTGCCGCTTGGCGGCCGTGCAAGCTCGAAATATGATCCCGGTCGCAGTCGCAGTGTGCGCCGGGGAAGGCGCCTATCGTCCAGGGGGAAACATGTTGATGAACCGTGGTGTCCTGACCGCCCGTCCGGGCCTGGTCTCGCGTGACGTCGTGCTGGCCGCCGTACTGGCCTGTCTGTGTGTGCTGCATCTGGCCTATTTCCTGCGCGGCGGCGCCAGCGAATGGCATTGGGCGCTCAGCGCCGCGGGCCTGGCGCTGATGGCGCTCAAGGCCGGCCTGCGACCGACGCCGACCGCCCGCCCCTCGCTGAAGAGCCTGCGCTCGCGCACGCCGCTGGACTGGGCGGCGATCGCCGGCGGCCTGCTGGTCGTGGCCAGCGCCGCTGCCTGAGCACCGCAGGCCGGCGCAACGCGCCGGCCGAACCGACCGTCCTCTTCTAGCCGGCACACCCATCGCGCCCCATGGCGCTGGGGCACGTGTGTCACTGCCGCCAGAGCGTCCGCGCCGGCCACGCGCAGCGCCCGGGCCCTGGGCGCTTGCGCATGCCTTGCTGGTGAGGCTTTCCGTTGGCTGGGACAGTGAGGCGTCGGGGCTGAAGCCCCTCCCACGGGGGTGTGCCCACTCGCGCTCCGGCGAGCCTGGACCAAGCGCGGACATCCACATCGCATGCATGTCCAGCGCACGCCGCAACCTGAGCGCCTGCTACACGGTGGACTTGCCAGTTCCGGTTCCCACCCGCGCCGCCAGCCGCCGGAACGCGTCGCGCTGTGCGGCGTCGGCAAACCATGCCGTCGGCACCACGTCGAACATGCCGTCGTTGTGGTACAGCAGCAACACCCGCGGACTCTCGCGATACCGGACGTAATCGCGCCAGCGGCGGTGTACCTCGCCCTTCGGCCAGGTGATGCGGATGCCCACCTGGTCCCATGCATAGGTGAAGCGATGCCGCAGCGACTCCTGCTGCGCGTAGAGGAACAGCAGCTTGCTCGGCACGACCCAGCCGTACCACAAGGCCAGCCAGATCGGAGCACCGCAACTGAAGAAGACCAGCGCCTCGCCCAGCACGCTCGCCCAGCCACCGCGCGCATCAGACAACAACAGCAATACGCCGAGCAGGAACGCACCGCCCATCCGCATCAGTGCGCGGCGCAGCTTGTATCGATGATGCAGGCGTTGCGCAGCGCGGAAATCGTCCAGGCGGATGGTGCCGCTGATCATCGTCGTCGCTCCATGAAGGCATGACCGCGCCGGCCGGGCCTGCGAGATGGGCCATCGGCCGCGTGGCGCGCGGCCGGCCTGTGCGACGCCGTCAGGCGCCGTCGATCAACTCCATCCACGCCTGCTCGGCCTGCGCCAGATCGCGCGCGGTCGCTTCGCGGTCGCGGCCCAGCACCGCCATCTTCTCCGCATCGGCATAGCTGCGCGGGTCGGCGAGCTGGCGATCGAGCTCGGCCAGGGTGGCTTCCAGTTCGCCCACGCGCTTCTCCGCGGCGGCCAGCTTGTGCGGGTTCGGCGGCTTCTTCGCCGGCAGCGGCTTGACCGGCGGCGGCGGGGTCGGCGCGGCCTCGGCCAGTTTCTGCTTGGTGCCCTGCGCGGCCGGCCGAGTGCGTAGCCACGCGGCGTAGGCGTCGAGGTCGCCGTCGAACGGCTCCACCACGCCGTCGGCCACGCGCCAGAAGGTATCGCAGACCAGGCCGATCAGGTGGCGGTCGTGCGAGACCATGACGATGGCGCCGTCGAAATCGGCCAGCGCCTCGGCCAGCGCCTCGCGCATTTCCAGGTCGAGATGGTTGGTGGGTTCGTCCAGCAGCAGCACGTTCGGCTGCTGCCAGGCGATCAGCGCCAGCGCCAGGCGCGCGCGCTCGCCGCCGGAGAAGCCGTCCACCGGCTCGAACGCACGGTCACCCGGGAAATTCCACTTGCCGAGGAAGTCGCGGAACGCCTGGTTCGGCGCATCCGGGGCCAGGTCGCGGAAGTGCTCCATCGGCGACTGGCCTTCATGCAGCGATTCCACCGTGTGCTGGGCGAAGTAGCCGATGCGCAGGTCCGGATGGGCGGCGCGTTCCCCTGCAAGCGGCGCCAGCTCGCCCACCAGGGTCTTCACCAACGTGGTCTTACCGGCACCGTTCGGGCCGAGCAGGCCGATGCGCTGGCCGGCTTCCAGGCCGAAGCCCACGTTGTGCAGAATGACCGCGTCGCTGCCGTAGCCGGCCTCGACATGGTTCAGGCGGATCAGCGAGAACGGCAGTTTGGCCGGCGGCGCGAATTCGATGCGGAACTCGCGCTCGGCGCGCACCGCTTCGGTACCGGCCAGCTTGGCCAGACGCTTCATCCGGCTCTGCGCCTGCGCGGCCTTGCTGGCCTGGGCCTTGAAGCGGTCGATGAAGCTCTGCAGGTGGGCGCGCTCGGCCTGTTCCTTCTCGTGCGCGATCTGCTGCTGGCGCAGTTGTTCGGCGCGCTGACGTTCGAAATCGGTATAGCCGCCCGGATAGAGCTTGGCGCCGCCACCGTGCAGGTGCAGGGTGTGGGTGGCGACGTTGTCGAGGAACTCGCGGTCGTGCGAGATCAGCAGCAGCGTGCCCGGATACTTCAGCAGCCACTGCTCCAGCCAGTACACCGCGTCCAGGTCGAGGTGATTGGTCGGTTCGTCGAGCAGCAGCAGGTCGCTGGGCATCATCAGCGCGCGCGCCAGGTTCAGGCGCACGCGCCAGCCGCCGGAGAACGAGGACACCGCGCGGTGATGGGTCTCGGCCGGGAAGCCGAGGCCGTGCAGCAGCTTGCCGGCACGCGCATCGGCGTCGTAGGCGCCCATCTCGGCCATCTTGGTGTGCGCGGCGGCGACCGCCTCCCAGTCCTCGCGCGCGGTCGCCTCGGCCTCTTCGCTCAGCACCGCGGCCACCGCGGTGTCGCCACCGAGCACGAAGCTCAGTGCCGGGTCCGGCAGCGACGGGGTTTCCTGGGCGACGCTGGCGATGCGCACCTTGCCGGGCAGGTCGACGTCGCCCTTGTCGGCCTCCAGTTCGCCCTTCACCGCCGCGAACAGGCTGGACTTGCCGGCCCCATTGCGGCCGACCACACCCACCCGGTAGCCGGCATGCAGGGTGAGATCGACATTGGACAGCAACAGCCGCTCGCCGCGGCGCAAGGCGAAATTACGTAGGGAAATCAAGGCAGGGCACTCGGCTAGCGAGGCGGAAGTGTAGCCGCTTCGCCGACGCCGGCCCACCCGGGCGGCGACGCGGCGTCGTCCGGGGCGGCCCCCGGGGCACCGAGAAAATCCGACCCAGGTCCGTTTTTGTATACGCGCCGGCGTGAAAAACGGATTTCAATCCGATGGCAATCGCTGCACCGCAGCATTGCACCGCCCACACCGGAAATCGCCAGACCCACGCCAATCCTCCCAGCCACTGGAGTCTCCGCCCGATGACGCAACGCCGCCTCCCCCTCGTCAGTGCCGTCCTGCTCGCGCTCGCCTCCGCCAACAGCCTCGCCCAGTCCCAGCAGGCACCGACCACGCTGGACAACATCATCGTCACCGGCACCCGCATCTCCGACCGCACGGTGGCCGAATCGCAGTCGCCGATCGACATCATCGCGCCCGAGGCGCTGCAGGCCACCGGCGCCAGCGACCTCGCCAGCGCCCTCGGCAAGTTGTTGCCGTCGCTGAACTTCCCACGCCCGGCGATCAACGACGGCAACGACGCGCTGCGCCCGGCGACCCTGCGCGGCCTGTCGCCGGATGCGGTGCTGGTGCTGCTGGACGGCAAGCGCTACCACACCACCTCGCTGGTCAACTACAACCCCTCGGTCGGGCGTGGCTCGGCGCCGGCCGACCTCAACTCGATCCCGATGTCGGCGATCGCGCGCATCGAGGTGCTGCGCGACGGCGCCTCCGCGCAATACGGTTCCGACGCCATCGCCGGCGTCATCAACATCGTCCTCAAGCACGGTGCCAAGGCCGGCAGCAACAGCGTCGCGGTCAACGGCGGCATCATGGACAAGGGCGACGGCGCGCAGAACGGTATCGACGGCTCCTACGGTCTGGCCTTCGGCGGCGCGGCCGGCGGCGAGGCGCCGGGCTGGGTGCGAGTGTCGTGGAACTACCAGAACGCGATGAACACCAATCGCGCCGAGAACACCGACAAGGCCACCACGCTCGCCGGCGCCGCCAACCCCAGCGGCGTGCCCTACGAGCGCTACGGCGACCCGGCGGTCAAGACTTACCAGGGCTTGGTCAACTTCGGCTACGCGCTCACCCCGCACGTCGACCTGTACGGCTACGCCAACTTCAGCCGCCGCGAGGTGCTGTCCAACGGCTACTACCGCGCCTGGGACAACAGCGACCGCAACGTGCAGGCGGTCTATCCCAACGGCTACCTGCCGCAGATCTACAACCCCTCCAACGACCGCGCCGCGGTGCTCGGCGTCAAGGGCAGCACCGACAACGGCTGGACCTGGGACGTCTCGGCCGACTACGGCAAGAACGACGTCACCTTCGACCTGCGCAACACCATCAACACCAACCTGTACTGGAGCACCGGCGCCTCGCCGACGCGCTTCAACGCCGGCGGCTTCCGCAACGAGCAGAACGCGCTCAACGCCGACTTCAGCAAGTCCCTGGACTGGGGCCTGGCCTACCCGGTGAACCTCGCCTTCGGCGCCGAATACCGGCAGGACAAGTACGCCGTGGTCGCCGGCTCACCCACCTCGATCTACTTCGATCCGAACGCCATCAACCCCGAGACCGGCGCGCCCTACCCCGGCGGCTCGCAAGTGTTCCCCGGCCTGTCGCCGACCGTGGCCGGGCAATTCCAGCGCCACAGCAAGGCGGTGTACGCCGACCTGGAAGCGGACCTGACCGAGCGCCTGTCCGGCGGCGTGGCCGCGCGCTACGAGGACTACAGCGATGCCGGCACCACCCGCTCGGGCAAGCTGTCGGCGCGCTACCAGCTCAACGACGCCTTCGCCATCCGCGGCACCATCTCCAACGGCTTCCGCGCGCCCTCGCTGGCGCAACAGAACTACGCCTCGGTGGTGACCCTGCCGGTGGACGGCGTCCTCAGCCAGATCGGCACCTACCGCACCTCCGATCCGGTGGCCATCGCCCTCGGCGCCAAGCCGCTGTCGCCGGAGAAATCCACCAACTACAGCATCGGTGCGGTCTGGCAACCGGGCGGCGGCTTCAACGCCACCCTGGACCTGTACCAGATCCGCATCTGGGACCAGATCCTGTATTCGGACCAGATCTCGCTGGCCGAACCGATCGGCCAGGTCAGCGCAGCTCAGTTCTTCGTCAATGGCGCCACCACCCGTACCCGCGGCGTGGACTGGGTGAACAACTACCTGCTCGACCTCGACCGCGCCGGCACGCTCAACCTCAGTTTCAGCGCCAACTACAACAAGATCGAGATCCTGGAGATCTCCGATCCGAACTTCGGCCGCGCCAGCCAGGGCCTGCTGACCGATGCCACGCCGCGCACCAAGTACGTGCTCAGCGGCGATTGGAGCCTGGCCGGCTGGACCCTGCACGGCGACGCCACCCGCTACGGCGCCATCACCCGCCGCGGCGACGAGGCCGACGGCAGCCAGGACCAGGGCTTCGCCGCACGCTGGCTGCTGAACCTGTCCACCAGCTATGCCTGGCACGACCTGACCTTCACCGTCGGCGCCGACAACGTCACCAACCAGTACCCGACCCGGACCGCGCTCAACAACATCTACGACGACCGGCCCAACGGCCTGCAGTACTCGCCGCTGTCGCCGTTCGGCTTCAACGGGCGCTACTGGTACGGACGGGTGAGCTACCGCTTCTGAGCGAACCTGGCGGGCGTCGCCGCGACAAGCGGCGACGCCCTGCCACGCGTGACTTCGCGCGGCCAACAGGCCGATGCCGCAGCTGTCCCGATGGGGCGCGGACGCTGCTCGGCCTGCATAGCCGCCTCGCCATTGCGACTGCCGTCCGCTCTCGGCGGCGGCACGCGGCGTTCTGCCGACCCTTAGAACGTAATGGAATAAGAACATGCGCTTGCATCCTGCGACGCAGCACGCATGTTAAAAAATAATTAGACATCCCTGAGGACGCGGCCCGCCGGCCTTGCCGGCCGCCGCGGCCCCGCCTGCCGTTTCGGCACCTGTTGGAGTTTTCATGAACCGTCCGTTGTCGCTGCTGGCGAGCGCCGTGCTCGCCGCCCTCGCCGTCCCCTCCTTCGCCCAGACCGCGCCCGACGCGCCGAGCACGCCCAGCACGCCCAGCACGCCCAGCACGCCCAGCACGCTGGACACGGTGATCGTCACCGGCACCCGCGTCAGCGACCGCACCGTCGCCGAGTCGCAATCGCCGATCGACATCATCACCCCCGAAGCGCTGCAGGCCACCGGCACCTCGGAATTGGCGACCGCGCTGTCGCGCGCGCTGCCCTCGCTGAACTTCCCGCGCCCGGCCTTGACCGACGGCACCAGCGGCATCCGCCCGGCGCAGCTGCGCGGGCTCTCGCCCGACCAGGTGCTGGTGCTGGTCAACGGCAAGCGCCGCCACACCTCGGCGATGATCAACGTCAACGGCACCATCGGCCGCGGTTCCTCGGCGGTGGATCTCAACGCGATCCTGATCGCCGCGATCGAGCGGGTGGAAGTGCTGCGCGACGGCGCTTCGGCGCAGTATGGCTCCGACGCCATCGCCGGCGTGGTCAACATCGTGCTCAAGGGCGCCGGCGAAGGCGGCAGCCTGGCCGTGGAGCACGGCCAGTACTCGGCCGGCGACGGCGCCAAGTCGCAACTCTCCGGCGACGCCGGGGTCGGCTTCGGCGATGGCCGCGGCAGCCTGCACGTGGCCGGGCAGATCAGCCAGCAGGACGCCACCAACCGCGCCGGCCCCTACCAGGGCACCGCGCCGAACACCGGCAACTACCCCGGCATCGGCCAGACCACCTTCGTCTACGGCGACCCCAAGGTCGATGCCACCGCGGTCTCGGCCAACAGCGAGTTCCGCTTCAGCGACAACCTCACCGGCTACGCCACCGCGATCGCCAGCAACCGCGACATCACTTCGTTCGCGTTCTACCGCTCGCCCAACCACAACGGCCAGACCGCGCTGCTGGCGCAGGTCTATCCCGACGGCTACGTGCCGCAGATCGAGCAGTACTCCAAGGACCGCTCGCTGGTCGCCGGCCTGAAGGGCAGCACCGCCGGCGGCTTCACCTGGGACGTCAGCTACAACTACGGCTACAACAAGGTCGACTTCCACACCGCCAACAGCATCAACTACAGCCTCGGCGTCGACAGCCCGAGTCGCTTCTACGACGGCGCGCTGGAGTACACCCAGAACGCAGTCAATGCCGACTTCACCCAGCCGCTGGAGTGGGGCCTGGCCTATCCGGTGACGCTGTCCTTCGGCGCCGAATACCGCCAGGAGAAGTGGAACCAGTCGCCGGGCGAGCCGGCCTCGTACACCGGCACCACCGGCGGCGCGCAGGGTTTCGCCGGCTTCGCGCCGCTCAACGCCGTGCATTCGGACCGCCACAACTACGCGGTGTATGCGGGACTGGAAGCCGACCTCACCGACAAGTTCTCCGCCGGCCTCACCGGCCGCTACGAGGACTACTCGGATTTCGGCAGCAAGACCTCCGGCAAGCTGTCGGCGCGCTACGCGTTCACCGACAAGGTGGCGCTGCGCGGCACTGTCGCCAGCGGCTTCCGCGCGCCGTCGCTGGCGCAGCAGCAGTACCAGGCGGTGACCAGCAGCTACATCAACGGCAGCTTCTTCGAATCCGGCACCTTCCCGGTGAACAGCGCCGTGGCCCAGGCGCTGGGCGCCGCGCCGCTGAAGGCCGAGACCTCGCTGTCCTACAGCCTGGGCCTGGTGCTGCAGCCGGTCGAGCGCCTGTACCTGACCGTGGACGCATACCAGATCGAGATCGACGACCGCATCCTGCTGTCGTCCAACCTCAACGACGCGGCGGTGCTGGGGCAGCTGCGCGGGCTCGGCTACAGCAACGTCACCAGCGTGCGTTACTTCAGCAACGCCGCCGACACCCGCACCCGCGGCGTCGACGTGGTCGGCACCTACAGCATCCCGTTGGCGGCCAGCACACTGGACCTCACCGCCAGCTACGGCTACAGCAAGACCGACATCACCCATGCGGTGACCCAGCCGCAGGCGCTGGCCGCCATCGGCTCGACCCAGACCACCCTGGGCCGCGACGAGATCGGCCGCCTGGAGGACAGCTACCCGAAGGACAAGCTGATCCTCAGCGGCACCTGGAAGCTGCCGAAGTGGGACCTGAGCCTGGCCGCCACCCGCTACGGCGAGTTCACCGTGCGCAATTCGGCCACCGCCACCCGCGACCAGACCTACGGCGCGGACTGGGTGGTCGACGCCTCGGCCAGCTTCAAGCCGAGCACGAACTGGACGCTGACGCTGGGCGCGGACAACGTGTTCGACCAGTACCCGGACAAGACCGACAACCTGATCAACTCCACCTACGGCATGCTGCCGTACAGCAACTACTCGCCGTACGGCTTCAACGGCGCCTACGTGTACGGGCGGATCAATTACCGCTGGTGATCGCATGAGTGGGCGTCGATCGCGCCTACGTTGAGCGGCATGACGACGGCCCGGGTCTCCGGGCCGTTGTTGTGTTCGGGATTCGGGATTGGGGATTGGGGATTGTTCGCAGCGTGCCGTGCTGTGGCGGCCCGTGGCTTCTTGTAGGAGCGGCTTCAGCCGCGACCCTGCGCAGTCCGCGTCGCGGCTGAAGCCGTTCCTATGGGGTACCAGGGGCATGCTCGCGACATGCGGTGCCCGTACAACCACGCGCGCGCGACACCGTGCTCTGCCCTGTGCCGCGCAGGCCGCCTCCTGCACATCGCACTGCGAAAAACGCCGCAGCGCCCGCGCGCAGGCACGGCCGCGTGCACCACGTCCGCGCGCAGCGCCGGCATTTTGTCTACGAGGCCGGAAAATCCAGGGATTCGCTCTGCCGCAACGCCTGCAGCGGTGGTTGCAGTTGCAACCTCAGCGCCGCCCTTAACGGAATATTGACTCCACTGACATCAACCGGTAATCCCTAGGGAGCGTCGCCGCATCCGCCAGGGGACAGGGGAGTGCGCATGCAGCGGCGCCCCTCCCCCACTTCTGGAGCCGCCTCCCCCATGACGCGCACGCTCACTCCGCTCGCCCACGCCGTCGCCTTGTGCCTGGCGACGTCCGCCGTTTCCGTCCACGCACAGAACGCCGGCAACGCGCAAACGCTGGACACGGTCATCGTCACCGGCACCCGCGTGGCCGACCGCACCGTGGCCGAATCGGCCTCGCCGATCGACATCATCTCGCCGGAGACATTGCAGTCCACCGGCACCACCGAACTGGCCACCGCGCTGTCGCGCGCAGTGCCCTCGCTGAACTTCCCACGCCCGGCGATCACCGATGGCTCCGATGCCGTGCGCCCGGCGCAGTTGCGCGGGCTCTCGCCGGACCAGGTGCTGGTGCTGGTCAACGGCAAGCGCTACCACACCACCGCCCTGGTCAACCTCAACGGCGCGCAGGGCCGCGGCTCTTCGCCGGCCGATCTCAACACCATTCCCATCGCCGCGGTCGAACGCATCGAAGTGCTGCGCGATGGCGCCTCCGCGCAATACGGTTCCGACGCCATCGCCGGCGTCATCAACATCGTGCTCAAGGGCAGCGGCACGGGCGGCAGCCTGGCCGGGCGCTACGGCAAGTACAGCGCCGGCGACGGCGAGCAGTACCAGCTCTCCGGCGATGCCGGCCTCACCTTCGCCGAGACCGGCAGCGTGCACTTCGCCGCGCAGGCCGGACACCAGGACCAGACCGATCGCGCCACGCCGTACCAGGGCCAGGTGCAGCAGCGCTACGGCGACCCGGACGTGGACCAGGGCGCGTTCTCCTACAACGGCCAGTACAGCCCGGCCGACTACATCACCTTCTATTCCTACGCGATGCTCAGCCGCCGCGAAGTGCTGTCCAACGGCTACTTCCGCTGGTCCGGCGACAACCGCAACCGCCCGGAGATCTATCCCGACGGCTTCCTGCCGCAGATCTACAACGTCAGCAAGGACGTGTCCTGGGTCGGCGGGGTCAAGTCCAGTACCGCCGGCGGCCTGGCCATCGACCTCAGCTACAACTACGGCCGCAACGACCTGAGTTTCGACGTGCGCCACAGCCTCAACAACAGCCTGGGCCTGGCCAGCCCCACCGAGTTCTATGCCGGCGCGCTGCAGGTCACCCAGAACGTGCTCAACGCCGACTTCAGCAAATCGCTGGAGGTCGGCCTGGCCTATCCGGTGACCCTGGCCTTCGGCGCCGAATGGCGCGGCGAGAAGTTCAACGAATCGCCGGGCGAGCCGGCGTCCTACGTCAACGGCGGCATCCCCTCGGCCAACGGCACCCTGCTGCCGGGTGCGCAGGTGTTCGCCGGCTTCAAGCCCAGCGACTCCGGCCACTACGACCGCAACAGCTACTCGGCCTACCTCGACCTGGAAGGCGACATCACCGACAAGTTCTCCGCCGGCCTGGCCGGGCGCTACGAGAACTACAGCGACTTCGGCGACACTGCCACCGGCAAGCTGTCGCTGCGCTACGCCTTCAGCCCCAAGGTCGCGCTGCGCGCGACCGCCTCCACCGGCTTCCGCGCGCCTTCGTTGCAGCAGCAGTATTTCCAGTCGGTCGCCACCAACTTCATCAACGTCGCCCAGCCCGACGGCAGCATCGCCGCCACGCCGTTCGAGATCGGCACCTTCCGCACCGACAACCCGGCGGCGATCGCGCTCGGCGCCGAACCGCTGAAGGCCGAGAAATCCAAGAACTACGGCCTGGGCCTGGTGTTGCAGCCGGTGGACGCGCTGTACATCACCCTCGATGCCTACCGCATCGACATCGACGACCGCATCGTGCTCTCGGAGAACCTCACCTCCACGGCCGTGCGCAACTACCTGCAGGGCAACGGCTACGCCGGCATCGGCGGCGGCCGCTATTTCACCAACGCCATCGACACCAAGACCCAGGGCGTGGACGCGATCGGCACCTACAAGCTCGCGCTGCCCGCCAGCAGCCTCGACCTCACCGCCGGCTACAACTACAACAAGACCGACATCGAGAAGATCGCCGGCAACCCGGCGGTGCTGGAAGCGATCGACCCGACCGCGGTGCGCATCGGCCGCGCCGAGATCGGCCGCATCACCCGCGGCTCGCCGCGCGACAAGTTCTTCCTGAGCAGCGTGTGGTCGCCCGGCGCCTGGGCCTTCACCGCCACCGCCACGCGCTGGGGCGAGTTCACCGACTTCGGCACCACGCCCGCAGCCGACCAGACCTACGCGGCCAAATGGACCCTGGATCTGTCGGCCGCCTACACGCTGGGCCGCTGGCGCGTGACCGTCGGCGGCGACAACGTGCTCAACGAATATCCCGACCGCTCTCGCGCCGGCGCCGGCACCCGCACCTATCTGCCGTACAGCACGTCCTCGCCATTCGGCTTCAACGGCGCGTTCGCCTACGCCAACGTCAACTACAGTTGGTAAGCGCATGCGGCGGCAGTGTTCCGGCACCGCCGCCGTCTTCGCCACCGGCGACGTCGCGACCGCACCGGCGGGATGCCGGTGTGCGATGGCAGGCGAGGCCACTGCCATGCCTTGGGAATTGGGATGCGCAGCAATGCCGTGGCGAGGAAGATTCGGCAGGCCACATGTACGCCGGCATGGCAGACGCGGTTCGGCAGCGCGCGGCGCACCTTGGCCATCGCCATGCCCATTGCGTTTTAAACCGCCGCCTCGACCGATCACGGCAGCACGACGTAAATGCGTCAAGCATTCGTCGCACGATAGAAATACATCAGGTTATTGAGTAACAGTCACTTCGCCACATTCAATCAGCGCGATGCCCGGCACGGGAACGCCGTGCCGCGTTCGAGAAACTCCCTGTGGCGGCGATTGTCTTCCCAGCGCTATAGAACGCAGGCGATAGACGGCTGCATTCGATCCGGCGCACCAACAAAGACCGCCTATGCGCACATCCGCGGCGAGGCGACCGGCCGCACGCGGCGGCTATGCCGCGCAGGCGTGACCGCCCTGTGTGGCATGGAAACTGCAGTGAGCACAGCGCCCGACGCCCCGGCGATGCCGGACTGGTCCACGTAAGGGTGCGTGACCTTGGGGCCATACCTGAGCAGTCGATGCGGCGCACTTTTTCGGGACTCATTCCCGAATATATAAAAGTGATACGCATCACAAGTATGAATCGATTGATTATTTGTCAACAGTGGCCTGTTGCGATTCGCGTAATGTGGAATCGCCTGAACGGCAGGCAAAAAAACCCCAACAGGGGAAGGACGTGATTATGTGGAAGACTTCCAAACTCGCGACGCTTTCGGGCGTCGTACTGATCTCGGCGCTTGCGTCGAACGCTTACGCGCAGAGCTGCTGTCCGGGCGGTGGTGTCGGCACGCCGATCGCCATTCGTGGCTTGGGCGAAAGCGCACCGGCGGCGACCAACCTGTCCACCAATGCCTCTGCGCGCATCTATCAGTTCGAGCGTAACGGCGTGACCTACCTGCAGATCAACGACAGCACCGGCCAGGTGCGTGGTGCGATCGGCCGTGTCGGCGACACCGCATGGGTGACGCCGATGGGCAAGGACGTGGATCGGGTGAGCACCGTCGACACCTTCGACAGCAGCCGCGGCACCGTGGTCTACGACGCGCGCTACTTCACCGTGCAGCTGGCCAGCGGCACCAACGGCGACGTCTGGACCGTGACCATCAAGAAGTAACGGTCCTTTCCAGCGGCTCGGAGATCAGGAAACTGATCTTTCGCTCATGACGGCGCCGGCAGGTGCCGTCATGAGCCTTCAACCGGCTGGCCAGCTCCCAGTCCATCTCGTCGGAACTGTGCTGCTTGCGGCCGCTGCCCGGCATCGCTGCATCGGCTTCCAGGGTTACCACCACACCGCGCTTGCCACGTGCCGACCAGACCCGTGCCGTGATCGTGTGCCGGCCTGCATTGGGCAGGATTTCCATGGCATTGAGCACGCAGCGGTACGCCGCCAGTTGCAGCCCGATCGACAGCCGCCGCGAATCCCCGTGCAGGCGTGCCTCGACCTCGGTATCGCAGGCGTTGGCGAAGGCGACCGAATTCAGCGCGCCATACAGGCCATGGGTTTCGATATCCAGCGGGTACAGTGCAGCGACGTAGTCGTCCAGCAGCTGCGCCTGGATCACCCCGGTACGGTTCATTTCCATCGCCGCGGCGTAGTGGCCGTGCTGTTTCAGCGTGGTGGCGATGTCGCGGCGCAGCTTGTTGATGTGCACGTGGATGTCGGTGTACTCGATCACCCGGTTGCGCAGGGTGCGCTCGGCCGACATGTAGCTGGCCTGGGCGACCTGCAGCGCCTGCCTTTCGGCAAAGCCGAAGCGTTGCGCCTGGTCGAAGGCGACAGACAGCTTGGCGCCAAGGGAAGCTAACGCAGTCACCGCGAATGCCACCAACAACTGCACCTGCAATGTGTCTGCATCGTAGGCACCGGCATAGTTGGTCTTTGGCAGGGACATAGCCACTGCAAAGTTGGCCATCACCACACCGATTGCAGCGCCCCGCCAGGCATGCTTGAAGGTCAACCAAACGGCAGGCGCAATCATCAGAACCAGGACGAACTGGCGCAGAACGCCCTCGACCTGCATTGCGCCCGCGAACAGGACGGCCATCAACAGCGCGGCGACGCCTGCGCTGTGCAGCAGCGTCCTTCGGTCACCTGCCTCCCCCTCTGCTCGCCTGACCCAGAGCAGTGCGGGAAAGACGAACATGACGATACCCAGATAGAAACCTATCCAGAACTTCAGCGTATTCTCCAGATTGATGTAGGCGGCAGGCCCACCCAACAGCCAGTTGGTCCCCTTGTTGACGAGCACCGCCCACAATGCCGCGCACAGGCAGATCAGCGGCAGCCAACTCTGCTCGACCCGGAAATCAGGAAGGCTGCGCCGGACCGCCCAGGGCAGCAGCGAGAAGGCCGGCATCAACAGGAACGAGCTGCCATAGACCCAGGCCGGATTTGCTCCCACCTCGATCATCGGCACACGCATGCTCAACAGCGCCGCAGCATCTCCAAGAAACACGTAGGGCCAAAGCCGATACGGGAGAAACAGCAGTGCTGCAGTGCGCAGTCCGATCGGCAGGAACCATTGATCCAGAGAGCAGTGCCATACAGCCAGGTAGGCCGCGCAGTACACGGCGCTCAGGAGGAGTCCCTTCGCGAAAGTAGTCAATCTAGCCATGCCACCCTGTCCTGCAGGACGCCCGATGGGGCGCAACAAGTGGCGCAAACATACACCAGGGAATGGGCCGAAACAGTAGACAGTTAACGTCCGTCATGCGGTGTAATGCCTTTCCTGACAGGGAGTTGCGTGCGCCCCCCGATCGCTGCGACCTCCATCCCATTCAGGGTGTCGGGGAGCAGGCCTGCAGGGGCATGGTGCAGGACCGCCACGGGCCAACTGCGCAGCGACGGACGCCTGGCCGCCCCTCCTTCCCTGCCTGATCCGGACCGGCGCGTCACGGGGACGGGCCAACCCCTCCAGCCAGCCTCAGCTGATCCGTTCAGGCCATGACAGGTCGAGCCTGGCCGGGCACCGGACGCTGGCCGCTCGCTGTCAGTCGAACCACCCGCCCCGCGCGCAACGCCCCAGACGCGCGCGCACCAGGCGCGGGCAGCCACTGCCGCCGCTCCACCCCGCCACACCGATTTGCCGACAAAAGCCCCGATCGGCGACACTCGGGGCCTACTTGTTCTGCGATCCTGAATGCATCACGACACCAGTCTCATCGACATCATCGCGGTCGGGCTCGCGCTCGCCTTCATCCTCGGCACGCTCGCCCACCGTCTCAAACTCTCGCCGCTGGTCGGTTACCTGGTGGCGGGCATCTGCGTGGGCCCGTTCACGCCCGGCTTCGTCGCCGACCAGGCCCTGGCCAACCAGTTGTCGGAACTGGGGGTGATGCTGCTGATGTTCGGGGTGGGGCTGCACTTCTCGCTCGAAGACCTGATGGAAGTGAAGTGGATCGCGATCCCTGGCGCGCTGGCGCAGATCGCGGTCGCCACCCTGCTCGGCTGGGGGCTGGCCTGGAGCATGGGATGGCCGACCCTGCACGGCCTGGTATTCGGCCTGGCGCTGTCGGTGGCCAGTACGGTGGTGCTGCTGCGGGCGATGGAGGAGCGGCGCCTGCTGGAAACGCTGCGCGGGCGCATCGCGGTCGGCTGGCTGATCGTGGAGGACCTGGTGATGGTGCTGGCGCTGGTGCTGCTGCCGGCGCTGGCCGACGCGCTCGGCGGCAAGGGCGCCGACACCGGCGCGATCCTCGGCGCGCTCGGCATCACCCTGCTGAAGATGGCCGCGTTCGTGGCGGTGATGCTGGTGGTCGGCCGCCGCGCCATCCCGTGGGCGCTGGAGAAGGTGGCCGCGACCGGTTCGCGCGAGCTGTTCACCCTGTCGGTGCTGGCGATCGCGCTGGGCGTGGCGTTCGGCTCGGCCACCCTGTTCGGCGTGTCGTTCGCGCTGGGCGCGTTCTTCGCCGGCATGCTGCTGAAGGAGTCGGAGCTCAGCCACAAGGCCGCCAGCGACTCGCTGCCGCTGCGCGACGCCTTCGCGGTGCTGTTCTTCGTCTCGGTGGGCATGCTGTTCGATCCGCACATCCTGCTCGAGCATCCGTGGCAGGTGCTGGCCACGTTCCTGACCATCACCGTCGGCAAGTCATTGGCCGCGTTCGTGATCGTGCGTGCGTTCGGCCATCCCACCGGCATCGCCCTGACCATCTCCACCAGCCTGGCGCAGATCGGCGAGTTCTCCTTCATCCTCGCCGGCCTGGGCGTGAGCCTGGCGATCCTGCCCGAGACCGGCCGCGACCTGATCCTGGCCGGCGCACTGCTGTCGATCATCGCCAACCCGCTGCTGTTCACCTGGCTGGACCGCTGGCAGGCACGGCAGGCGGTGGAGGCGCCGGTGACCGTGGAGCCGGAGTTGCCGCCGGGCCCGTCGCTGGACCTGGTCGACCACGCCATCGTGATCGGCTACGGCCGGGTCGGCAGCGCGCTGGCGGCGGTGCTGCGCGAGCGCGGCGTGCCGGTGCTGGTGATCGACGACAACCGCGACCACGTCGAGCGCGCCCATGCCGACGGCATTCCCGGCATCCGCGGCAGCGCTGCGGCCGACCGGGTGCTGGCCGAGGCGCATCCGGACAGGGCCAAGATCGCGATCCTGGCGATCCCGCAACCGCTGGAGGCCGGCGAAGCGCTGGCCAAGCTGCGTGCGCTGAACCCGGCGCTGACCCTGCTGGCGCGCGCGCACAGCGATGCCGAGGTCAAGCACCTGCTCGACCACGGCGCCGACGGCACGGTGATGGCCGAGCGCGAGCTGGCCTATTCGCTGGCGGAGATGGTGATGGCGACGCCGCCGTACCGGGGGATGCGGGCCGCCGCGCGCTAAGCGCACGGCGGCAGGGATTGGGGAGTGGGGAGTGGGGATTCGCAAAAGCGGCTCCTCTTCGGACGGTGAGCCGCAGAGCGAAAAGCGCGGTAGCGCACAGAAACCGTCTACCGCGGCTGTAATGGCCCGCAGCGAATCTTCTTGATAAGCATTCTCGTTTGCGGCAGGATTGCGCTCCCTTCCCCAGTTCCGCTCGCCCTCCCCCATGGCCTGCAAGATCGGGTTGCTCAACTCCGTGCCCAGTGCCCTGCTGTGCGAGATGTTCGGGCATGTCGGCTACGACTTCGCGGTGCTCGACCTGGAACACGTGCTGCGCTCGCCGGCCGAGCTGGAACACGCCATCCGCGCCTGTGAGCTGGGCGGCTGCGAACCCTGGGTGCGCGTGCCCGAGGTCGATGCCAAGCTGATCGGCCGGGTGCTCGACGCCGGCGCCCGCGGGGTAGTCCTGGCCGGGCTGGACAGCGCCGAGCAGGCCGAGCGCGCGGTCGCCGCCGCGCACTTCCCGCCGCATGGCCGCCGCGGCATCACCGGCGGCCGCGTCACCGGCTTCGGCAGCGTGGGCCTGGCCGACTACATCGCCCGCAGCCGCGCGCGCCTGCGGGTGATCCCGATGATCGAGAGTGCTGCCGGCGTGCGCGCGCTGCCGCAGATCCTGCAGGTGCCCGGCGTGTCGCTGGTGATGGAAGGGGCGCTGGATCTTGCGCTGGACCTGGGAGTCGGCCCGCACCCCACCCATCCGCAGGTCTGGCAGCAACTGCTGGCGATCGACGCGGCCTGCCGCATCGCCGGCGTTCCCTTCTGCCCCAATCCCCGCGACGCCGCGCAACGCGCGCACTGGCTGGCGCAGGCGGACCTGCAGTGGCTGTTCGCCGGCGAAGACCGCGCGCTGCTGCAGGCCGCGTTGCGCCAACGCGCGGCCGACCTGCGCAGTCCCTGACCGTTTTCGTGCCCTTGGAGTCGTCGTCTTGATCGCTTCGCTTTCCCCTTCGCTGCTGGCCGTCGCCCTCGTCGCCGCCATGCTCGCCCCCTCCAGCGCGCGCGCCGAGGACACCCCGCCCGACGCCGACGCGCAGGCGCGGATCCGCCAGCTCGACGCGGTGCAGGTGCAGGGCAGCCTGCTCGGCCGCTCCACTGTCGAAGACGTGCAGCACTACGCCGGCAGCCGCCAGGTGATCGACAACGCGCAACTGCGCAACGGCGCCAACCGCTCCCTGGACGACGC
The DNA here is from genome assembly GCF_011761895.1 of Xanthomonas sp. F4. Taxonomy (NCBI): domain Bacteria; kingdom Pseudomonadati; phylum Pseudomonadota; class Gammaproteobacteria; order Lysobacterales; family Lysobacteraceae; genus Xanthomonas; species Xanthomonas sp. F4. The sequence goes on from NZ_JAASQX010000006.1 coordinate 235,639, forward strand.
GCTGCAGAAGGTGCCGGGGATCAAGGTGTTCGACGAGACCGGCACCGGCGCGCTGCCGCAGATCATGCTGCGCGGCCTGTACGAGAGCCGCAGCGGCCGCGTGCAGGTGCTGGAGGACGGCATTCCGCTGGCGCTGGCGCCATACGGGCAGACCAGCCTGTCGCTGTTCCCGGTCGGCCTAAACCAGGTCGACCGCATCGACATCGTGCGCGGCGGCGCGGCGGTGCAGTACGGCCCCAACAACGTCGGCGGGGTGATCAACCTGATCAGCCCGGACATCCCCACCACCTGGACCACCACGCTGGGGCAGAAGGTCACCGCCGGCGGCGCCGGGCATTACCTGGGCGATACCGCGATCAGCACCGGCGGCTACGCCAGCGACACCTTCGGCCTGCAACTGGACGCCAACTGGACCAAGGGCGACTACTGGCGCGAGCACAGCGCCACCGACATCAAGAACCTGCGCCTGCGCGCGGAATGGTGGCTGGCGCCGGACAAGCTGCTCAAGGCCAGCGTGCAGCGCTACGTTGCCGACATGGACATGGCCGGCGCCTTGTCCACCGCGGACTACCTGCGCGATCCGCGCCAGTCGACGCGGCCGCTGGACGAATTCACCGGCCGCACCACCCGCGCCTCGCTGGTCTACCAGCAGGACTTCGGCGACGTGGGGCCGCTCCAGGACCTGCGCCTGGACTGGAGCAATTTCAGCGCGCGCAGCAGCCGCAACTTCATCGTCGGCATGCGTTCTTCGGCCAGCGAGACCTGGCGCCCCGACCTGCCGCCGCAACTGCGGCAGAGCGCGCCGCGCGATTTCCGCGTCTACGGCAGCGAGCCGCGACTGAGTTGGAAAATGGGCTCAGGCGCGGTGACCCAGCAATGGACGCTCGGCGCGCGCGCGATCAACGAGGACATCGACTTCCTGGTCGGCAACACCCGCCTCAGCGACGGCCTGTACACCCTGGTGCGCGACTGGCGCTTCAAGGACCGCGGCGCCGCCGCCTACGTCAGCGACGCGATCGCCTTCGCCGACGGCCGCATCACCGTCACCCCCGGCCTGCGCTACGAGCAGGTCGATTCGCGCTACTACAACCTTGCCAGCGGCGCGCGCACGCGCAACAAGACCGACGACGTGCTGCCCGGCCTGACCCTGGGCGTCCAGGCCAGCCCGCAGTGGTACCTGTACGCCGACGGCCAGCGCTCGCTGCGCGCGCCGCAGGTCACCCAGATCATCTTCGGCGACAACCTCGACGCCGAACTCGCCTGGAACTACGAGGCCGGCGCGCGCTACCAGCCCAATGAGCGCACGCGCGTGCAGTTCGGCGGCTACCTGATCGACTTCGACCAGCAGATCCAGCTCGACAACACCACCCGCACCTACCGCAACCTCGGCAAGACCCGCCACCAGGGCGGCGAAGTGGAACTGCAGTGGAGCCCCGCGCAACTGCGCGCGCTGACCCTCAACGCCGGTTACGCCTACCTGGACGCACGCCAGAAATCGGGCGTGTACGACGGCCTGCGCGTGCCCTACACCTCGCGCAACCAGCTCACCCTCGGTGCGTCGTACCAGCCCGAATCCGGTCATACCACCGTCGCCGTTTCCAGCTATTACTTCAGTCGCGCCTTCAGCGATGCGGCCAACACCGTGCAGGAGAACGCGATCGGCTCGGTCGGCGAACTGCCGGCCTACTGGGTGTGGAATGCGCAGCTGAGCCAGGTGCTCAGCGAAGGCGCCAGCGGCAAGCTCAGCGCGTCGCTGGCGGTCAACAACCTGTTCGATCGCAAGTACTGGTACCGCGGCATCGACACCAGCCCCTGGGGCCGGCAGCCGGCGCCGGGCCGCAGCGTCACCGTCGGCCTCGAGTACACGTTCTGATCCACGCCGGCGTCGGACGACGACGCCGGCCGCCGCACCACCGCGCGCCACCACGGCGCGCCGCCGCCCGCGGGAGACGCGGGCCAGTGCAACGGACGCAGCCGCGTCCTTTCCCACCCAGCGCGCGCCCGATGCGATGCGCCAGGCAACCACGCGACCCTGCCGCAGCCGCGGCGCATGCCTCCCGTGTCCGCCTCCGCGCGGCCGCGCCGGCGGCGTGCGTGCGCCTGCGCCCGACGAGACCCGCACATGACCTCGCACGACGCTCCTCTGCTGATCCTCAGCCACGTCTGCCACCCGGCGGTGACCGATGGCTTCCTCCCCGCCGCGCAGCGCCTGGGCGTGCCGGTGCTGCTGCTGACCGACCATCGCCACGCGCACCTCGACCACTTCCGTCGCCATCCGCCGGCCGCACCGGTGCAGGTGCTGGAGTGCGACGTGTTCAATCCGCTGGGCATGCTCGACCTGCTCGGCAGCCTGCCGCAGCCGCCGCGCGCGGTGTTCAGCAACAGCGACCACCTGCAGACCAGCGCCGCCGTGGTCGCCGCCGCGCTCGGCGTGCCGGGCAAGGATTGGCAGGTCTGCTACGCGGCCAAGAACAAGGCGGCGATGCGCCAGCGGTTGCGCGCGCTCGGCCTGCCGGCGCCGTGGTTCTGCAGCCTGGCGCCGGGCGCGATGCCGCCGGCGCAGGCACCCTGGCCGTTGATCGCTAAGCCGCGCGAAGGCGTGGCCAGCCTGGACGTGCGCCACTGCGCCGACGCGGCGGCGCTGCAGGCTTACCTCGATGATTTCTGGCAGCGCCACCCGCAGCGCAGCGTGCTGCTGGAGAGCGTGCTGGAGGGCCCGCTGTTCACCCTGGAAACGCTCGGCGACGGGCGCACCCTGCAGCCGGTCGGCGGCTTCGACGTGCGACTGTCGGCGCCGCCACACTTCGTCGAGTGCGAGGCGCGCTGGCGTAGCGCCATCGACACCCCGGTGCTGCAGCAGGCGCTGGCGCAACTGCAGGCGTTCGGCATCGGCTTCGGCGTGTGCCACAGCGAGTTCATCCTCACCGCCGACGGCCCGGTGCTGGTGGAGATCAACTACCGCAGCATCGGCGACGGCCGCGAGTTCCTGCTCGATCGCCTGTTCGGCGGGCACTGGTTCGACAGCGTGCTCGGCCTGCACCTGGGCCGGCCGCTGCCCACGCTGCAGGCGCGCCGCGCGCAGGCGCTGGTGCGCTACTACGTGGCCGAGCACGACGGCACGCTGGCGGTGGCCAGCGCCGACCACGGCAGCAGCGACACGCATTGGGAAGCGCGCTACCGGCGCCTGCGGCAACCCGGCGACGCGATCCGCCTGAGCCATTCCAACAAGGATTACCTGGGCGTGCTGGACGTGCTCGCCGACACCGAGGCGGACCTGCAGCAGGCGCTGGCCAGCACCGAGGCGTCGCTGCACTGGCGTATCGACACCACCACCGGAGTGGCGGCATGAGCCAGGACGCCGACCGCCGTTACATCGACCTGCGCGTGATCGATGCCTGCCTGCGCGAGGACCTGCGCGGCATCGTCAGCCGTGGCGCCGCCGCCACCCCGCCGCCAGCGGTGCTCGCCGCCTGGGCGCAAGCGCCGCTGCCCGCGGACGCCACCTGGTGGCGCATCGCGCACCTGCCCGACGGCGAGCTGTGGCTGCCGCTGCGCCGCGCCGGTTACCTGCAGACCGTAAGCGCCTGCAGCGACGGCTGGGTCCTGCACACCGCGCAGCACAGCGCCTACGAATCCGGCGCGGCGCACTGGTTGGCGCGGCTGGGCGCCGGGCTCGACGCGGAGACGCAGGCGCTGCACCGCGCCTATGTCGAGGAAGCCGATTGCGCGGTGCGCCAGCGCGCGCTGGCGCGGCAGGCCTACGCGCAGCAACGGCCGCTGCTGGCCACCGCGCTGGATGCCGCCGACGCGCACGAACGCGCCTACCGCTGCGAACAGCTAGCCAGCCACCGCGACCACCCGTTCTATCCCAGCGCGCGCGCCAAGCTCGGCCTGGACGACGCCGACCTGCCGCGCTACGCACCGGAGTTCGGCCCCAGCTTCGCGCTGCGCTGGCTGGCGCTGCCGGCCGCGCAGGTCACCCAGACCACGCCGCCGCCGGCGTTCTGGCCGCGCCCGAGCATGCTCGGCCTGGACCCGGCGCTGGATGCCGACCACGTCGCCTGGCCCGTGCACCCACTGATCTTCGCGCGGCTGGGCGAGGACGGCTTCGCCCTGCCCGACGGCGCGATCGCTGCGCCGCAGCCGTGGCTGCAGGTGCGCCCGTCGCTGTCGCTGCGCACGGTGATCCCGCTGGCGTTTCCCGATCATCATCTGAAGCTGCCGGTACCGATGCGCACCCTCGGCGCGCTCAACCTGCGCCTGATCAAGCCGTCCACGCTGTACGACGGGCACTGGTTCGAACGCGTGCTATGCGACCTGGCCGCGCACGATCCGGCGCTGGGCGAACGCTACCTGCACGTGGACGAGGCGCATGCCGGCCACGTCGGCGAGACACGGCATCTCTCCTATCTGCTGCGCCGCTATCCGGCACTCCCGGAGGCGACCCTGGTGCCGGTGGCCGGCCTGTGCGCGACGCTGCCGGACGGGCGGCCGCTGGCCGTGCACCTGGCCGAGCGCTTCCATGGCGGCGACCTCACCGCCTGGTGGGACAGCTACCTGGCGCTGATGTGCCAGGTGCACCTGCGGCTGTGGCTGCGCTACGGCATCGCGCTGGAGGCCAACCAGCAGAACAGCGTGCTGATCTACGCCGCCGGCCGCGCGCCGCGACTGCTGCTCAAGGACAACGACGCGGCGCGGGTGATGCTGTCGCGGCTGCACGCGCAACGGCCGGCGCTTGCAGCGTTGGGCGCGCCGCGCGACGCGCGCATCCTGGTGCAGGACGACGACGCGCTGGCGCGGATGTTCTGCACCATCATCCTGCAACTGGATCTGCAGGCGGTGCTGGAAGGGCTGGCGGAATGGCAGCCGGGGCTGCGCGCGCCGCTGTACGCACTGCTGCGCGCGCGCCTGCACGGCACCCTGCGCGCGCTGCGAGAAGAAGGCATCGACACCGCGCCGGCGCAGGCGCTGCTGGACGCCCCCACGCTGCCGGTGAAGTACCTGCTCAGCGCCGGCAGCCTGCTCGGCAAGCAGATCACCGGCGCGGCGGACATCAACAAGTTCTACGGCGACAGCGCGCCCAACCTGCTGCGCGAGGATGCGCTGGCGGCGCGCGCGGTCGCGGCCGGGGCGGCGCGATGAAGCGCCTCCTCGGCCCGGTGCTGGCCGCGCACTATCTGGCCGCCTTCACCGCGCTGGGCATGCCGCTGTTCCTGCCGCAGGTGCTGCAGCAACTCGCACCGGGCGCGGCGATCGGCTGGAGCGGCGTGCTGTACGTGCTGCCGACCCTGTGCACCGCACTCACCGCCAGCGCCTGGGGCCGGCTGGCCGACCGCTACGGGCGCAAGCGCTCGCTGCTGCGCGCGCAACTCGGCCTGGCGCTGGGCTTCCTCATGGCCGGCTTCGCGCCGAACCTGGGCTGGCTGGTCGCCGGCCTGGTCGTGCAGGGCGCCTGCGGCGGCTCGCTGGCCGCGACCAACGCCTATCTCAGCAGCCAGGCGCAGAGTGGCTCGCTGGCGCGGGCGCTGGACTGGACCCAGTTCTCGGCGCGGCTGGCGATGGTCACCGCCCCGGCGCTGCTCGGCCTGGCCACCGCGCTGGGGCCGGCGCAATCGCTGTACCGCTATCTGGCGCTGCTGCCGCTGCTCGCCTTCGCGCTGAGCTGGCGGTTGCCGGCCGATCCGCCGCGCGCGCCGGCGACAGCCGCATCCACACCCGCCATGCCACACGCGGATGCGGCGCAGCGCCGCCAGCGCTGGGCGCTGTGGGCCACGCAGTTCCTGTTCTGCTTCGCGATGGTGGTGACCTTTCCCTATTTCCTGCCGTACGCGCAGGCGCACGGCATCGGCAGCACTGCGGTCGCCGGCCTGCTGTACAGCCTGCCGCACCTGGTCTACCTGGTGCTGATGCCGTGCTGGCGCGGTCGCGACCACCGCGTGTCGCCGCTGCCTGCGGGGCTGGCGCTGTTCGCACTGGCCTGCCTGCTGCAGATGGCGCCGCCGGCGCCCGGCTGGCTGATCGCGGCGCGGCTGCTGTTCGGCCTGGGCATGTGGATGGCGTTGCGCGGCCTCAACCGCACCCTGGCCGAGGTTGCGGGCGGGCGCGGCGCGGGCCAGCTGTTCGGCCGCTTCGATGCCGCCGGCAAGTACGCCGGCGTCGCCGGCGGTGCCCTCGCCGGTGCCCTGGTGCAAGGCCATGGCCTGGCCGTTCCGTTCCTCGCCGCCGCCGCGGCTGCCCTGCTGGCGCTGCTGCCGGCCCTGATGCTCACGTCCGTTCGGAGAACCGTCCATGTCCCCGTTGCCGATGCATGACCCGTGGTACGACAGCCTGGCGCAAGCGCAGGCGATCACCTGCTGGCTCAACTGCTACCTGCGCGAAGTCGCGCTCGATCGCGGCCTGGCCGACTTCGACTATCGCGGCCGGGACCGGCCCGGTGTGGCCGCTGCGGGCGAACGCTGGCTACGCCTGCAACTGCCCTCGGGCGCGACGCTGTGCGTGCGCCTGGCCCATGCCGACCGCCTGGGCCGCTGTCGCTTCGCTTCGGCGCCCTACCTGAAGGCCGACGGCCGTCCGTGGCACTGTCTGGACGCAGAGGCACTGGTGCGCCTGCTGCTGCAGGAACTCAGCGAAGGCGAGCAGGCGCCCAACCTGGAACTGCTGGCGCAGAGCGCCAACAGCGTCGCCATCACCGCGCAGCTGCTGCGCCAGGCCGACGCCGCGCCGCCCACCGGCGAGGCGCTGATCGATGCCGAGCAGTCGATGCTGTGGGGCCACGCCTTCCATCCCACGCCCAAGAGCCGCGAGGGCGTGCCGCTGGACCAGGTGCTGGCGTGCGCGCCGGAAGCGCGCAGCGCGTTCCCGCTGTTCTGGTTCCGCATCGACCCGCGCCTGTACCGCGCGCAGGGCGATGACGTGCGCGCCACGCTGGCGCAGGCCGGCGGCGGCGCCGACCTGTATCCCTGCCATCCGTGGGAAGCCGAGCGCGTCCTGGCGCATCCGCTGCTGCGCCAGGCGCAGGCGCGCGGCTGGATCGAACCGCTGGGCGAACGCGGCCTGGCGCTGCGCCCGACCTCGTCGGTGCGCACGCTGTACCACGCCGATCTGGATTACTTCCTCAAGCTGTCGGTGCACGTGCGCCTGACCAACTGCGTGCGCAAGAACGCCTGGTACGAACTGGAGAGCGCGGTGGCGCTGACCCGTCTGCTGGCGCCGGACTGGCAGGCGCTGGCGCAGCGCGTGCCCGGCTTCCACGTGCTGCTGGAGCCGGCCGCCACCGACCTGGATTTCTCCGCACTGGACGCCGATGCGCAGGCCTGCCGCGAGTTGGGCGAGAGCTTCGGCGTGCTGTACCGGCAGGCGATCCCGGCAGCGCAGCGCGCGCGCTATCGCCCGCAGGTGGCCGGTGCGCTGTTCACCAACGATGCGCGCGGCCAGCCGGCTTGCGCCGCTGCGCTGAAGACCCTGGCGCAGCGCACCGGCAGCAGCGCGGACGCGGCCACCGCGATCTGGTTCCGTGCCTACGCACAGCTGCTGCTGGACGGGGTGTGGAGCGCCTGGTTCGGCTACGGCATCGTGCTGGAGCCGCATCTGCAGAACACCGTGATCGGCTGCGAAGACGGCCTGCCGACGCAGGTGTGGATCCGCGACCTGGAAGGCACCAAGCTGCTGCCGTCGCGTTGGCCGGCCGCGCGCCTGCCCGGCATGTCCGAGACCGCGCGGCAATCGCTGTACTACAGCGCCGAACGCGGCTGGAACCGCATCGCCTACTGCGCGCTGGTCAACAACCTGGCCGAAGCGATCTTCCACCTCGCCGACGGCCACGACCGCCGCGAGCACCAGCTGTGGCAGATCGTCGGCGACATCGCCCGCCGCTGGCAGCAGCGCCACGGCGCACAGCCGACGCTGCAGGCCCTGCTCGACGGCGCGCCGTTGCCGGCCAAGAACAACCTGCGCCTGCGCCTGCTGCAACGTGCCGACCGCCATGCCGACTACAGCTTCCTGCCCAACCCGATCGGCAGCGCCGCGCTGCGGCAGGCGGCGGCATGAGCCTGCGCATCGATCCTGCCCCACTGCAGGCGGCGCTGGCGCGGCTGCGCGCGCAGGCAGACGGCCCGGTCTGCGCCTACGTCTACGACCTGGCGGCACTGCAGGCGCACGCGGCGATGCTGCGCGCGCACCTGCCGGCCGAGTGCGACCTGTTCTATGCGGCCAAGGCCAACGCCGAGCCCCCCGTGCTGCGCACGCTGGCACCGTGGGTGGACGGCTTCGAGGCGGCCTCCGGTGGCGAGCTGCAGTGGCTGCACACGCATCAGCCGGGGCGCCGGCTGCTGTTCGGCGGCCCCGGCAAGCTCGACGCCGAACTGCAGCTGGCCACCAGCCTGCCCGACTGCAGCGTGCACGTGGAAAGCCTGGGCGAGCTGCAGCGGCTTGCCCGCATCGCCGCGTCGGGTACCCGCCCGCTGTCGGTATTCCTGCGCCTGAACATCGTGGTACCGGGCATGCAGGACACGCGCCTGGTGATGGGCGGGCGGCCCTCGCCGTTCGGCCTGGACGTGGACGACCTGGACGCGGCCATGCAGCTGCTGCGCGGCGCGACCGGGCTGCGCCTGGACGGCTTCCACTTCCACCTGCTGTCGCACCAGCGCGATGCGCAGCTGCAGTTGCGGCTGATCGCGCACTACCTGCAGACCGTGCAGGGCTGGCGCCAGGCCTACGCCCTGGGACCGCTGACGGTGAACGCAGGTGGCGGCTTCGGTGTCGACTATGCCGATCCGGCGGCCTCGTTCGACTGGGCCGCGTTCTGCGCGGGATTGCCGGCGCTGCTGCGCACGCATGGCGAAGGCCTGCGCCTGCGCCTGGAGCCGGGCCGCTACGTCAGCGCCGCCTGCGGCTGGTACCTGATGGAGGTGCTGGACATCAAGCGCAGCCATGGCGCGCACTTCGCCATCGGCCGCGGCGGCACCCATCATTTCCGCACGCCCGCCGCGCAAGGCCACGATCATCCGTTCCTGGTGCTGCGCGGCACGCAGCCGCCGCTGCTGCGCGATGCGCGGGTGACCCTGGTGGGGCAGCTGTGCACGCCCAAGGACGTGCTGGCCCGCGACCAGCCGGTGGCCGCGCTGGCGCCGGGCGACTGCCTGGCATTCCCGCTGGCCGGCGCCTACGCCTGGAACATCTCGCACCAGCAATTCCTGATGCATCCGCCGCCGCAGATGCTGTTCCTCGACGGCCCGGCGCAGGCCCCCGATGCCATGCCGCAGCGCCGCATTGCCGACCCGGCCGCCGCCGCGTCATGATCCGGTCACCCGTGCCGGCGCACCCTGCCGGCACACCCAACCGGAGCTGCCGCCATGACCCGTTGCGCCCGTCTCGCCGCTACCTGTTTGCTGCTGAGCTTCACCGCCGCCCCGCTGCTGGCCACCGCCGCGACCAAGCCGCAGACCGCGCAACAGACCTTGATGGCCAAGTGCTCGGCCCAGAACAAGGGCAAGAAAGGCGATGAGTACAAGAGCGCGCAGAAGGCCTGCCTCAGCGGCGGCACCGCCCCGGCGGCGGGCAACGCCTCCCAGCAACGCATGAAAGACTGCAACGCCCAGGCGGCCACGCAGAAACTGCAGGGCGATGCCCGCAAGACCTTCATGAGCGGCTGCCTCAAGAAGCAATGAGCCCACTAGCCCCTCTCCCATCGGGAGAGGGGTTGGGGTGAGGGTACGGCGCGCAGCGTCTCGCGATGTTTGGGTGCACGAGGCTGCGCCCTTACCCTCATCCGCCCCTGCGGGGCACCTTCTCCCGGAGGGAGAAGGGAAAAGCTGAGCCCCTCTCCCCCCGGGAGAGGGGTTGGGGTGAGGGTACGACAGCCAGCAATGCAGACAACAACCGTGTTGCCAACCGCCACCGCTCCTACGAATCCCGAATTCCCAGTCCCGAATCCCCGCCGCCCACCGGCAACCCCGCATGATCCACCGGGATCGGCGCGTAGTCCTCGCCGAACGCCACCTCGCCCGGCGTCCATCCGGAGCGGCGCCGCACCGCGCCCCAGAAGCGCTTGAGTCCTTCCCACTGCAACGCGACCAGGCCCAGCTCGTTGTCTCGGTCCACCATCGGATCGCCCACTCCGGTCGGCCGCACCGGCTCGCCGTACAGCGAGGTGCCGAACAGCACGTCCCAGAACGCGAACACCTGGCCGAAGTTGCAGTTGTGCAGGCCGGGCCGCTCCGGGTCCACGCGCATGTGGTGCAGGCGATGGAACGGCGGATCGACCAGGAGTTTATTGAGCACCGGGCCGAAGCCGAAACGCACGTTGGCGTGCGAAAGGTTCTGCACCAGTTCGCCGAGCAGCATCAACCAGGCGAACTCGTCGGCCTCGATGCCGAAGGCGATGCCCACCGCAGCAAGCACGAACGACTGCAGCATGCCGTCCAGGTAGTTGCTGCGGTCGTTGGCCCAGCAACTGAGCTGGCGTTGGCTGTGGTGCATGCTGTGCATCGCCCACCACCACGGCATCCAGTGCTGCACCCGGTGCATCCAGTAGTAGGTGAAGTCGTAGGCCAGGTAGTACAGCGCGAACAGCACCAGCGGATGCTGGTCCAGCCACGGCCAGGCATGGCGCAGGCCCGTCTCCGGCGCCGCCGCGGCATTGGGGTCGGCGCCGCCCAGTGCGTTGACCACCGGCGTCAGGATCAGGAACGAGAACAGCGGGAACACCCCGATCAGCATCAGCCAGGTGTAGTGGAAGTCGATGCGCGCCAGGCGCCGGTGTTCCCAGCGCTCGGCCGGCCACAGGCTCTCCAGCGGCCGGAACAGCACGCCGATGATGGACAGCTGCAGGGCCGCCACCAGCAGCGAGGCGGCGATGTCGTGCGGATCGTCGCTGAGCCCGGTCAGGTGCAGCGCCGCCAACAGCGGCGCGACGGCGTGGCTGGCGACCAGGTCGACCAGCGTGGACCAGGCGTGAGCAATGGACGAGACCATGGCGATGACAGGCATGCGAAGACTGCGATGGGGGCGCGACGGCCGGCGCGACAGCATGCTGCCGCTGGCTTTCGCCAAGCTGTCCGTGCCGGCGGAGGCCGATCGCGACCGCCGCGCTACTGCGCCGCAGCGGCGCCCGGGCGCCGGCTCGGCAGAAACGCCGCGACGATGCCCAGCAGCGGCAGGAACGACATCACCTGGTACACGAAGACGATGCCGCGGTGGTCGGCGAGCAGGCCCAGCACCGCCGCGCCCAGCCCGCCCATGCCGAAGGCGAAGCCGAAGAACAGCCCGGAGATGGTGCCGATACGTCCGGGCATCATCTCCTGCGCGTACACCAGGATCGCCGAGAACGCCGAGGACAGCACGAAGCCGATCAGCACGGTCAATACGGTGGCCGCATGCAGGCCCACGTGCGGTAGCACCAGCGCGAACGGCGCCACGCCCAGGATCGACACCCAGATCACCGGCTTGCGGCCGATGCGGTCGCCGACCGGGCCGCCGATCAGCGTGCCCAGCGCCGAGGCCAGCAGGAACGCGAACAGGTGCAACTGCGCGCTCTGCACCGAGAGGCCGAAGCGCTGGATCAGGTAGAACGTGTAGTAGCTGCTCAGCCCGGCGATGTAGAAGTACTTGGAGAAGATCAGCAGCAGCAGGATGCCGACGATCCGCACCACCGTGGCGCGCGGCAGCGCCGGCACCGCGGCGACCGGCCGCGGCGCCGCGCGCGCGGCCTGCAGGTGCAGCGCGTACCAGCGGCCGACGTAGGACAGCAGGGCGATACCGAGCAGCGCCGCGCCGCCGAACCAGGCCACGCTGTGGCGGCCGTTGGGCACGATCACCGCCGCGGCGATCAGCGGCCCCAGCGCGGTACCGGTATTGCCGCCGACCTGGAACACCGACTGGGCCAGGCCGTGGCGGCCGCCCGAGGCCAGCCGCGCGATGCGCGAGGATTCGGGATGGAAGATCGCCGAGCCGATCCCGACCAGGGCCGCCGCCAGCAGCACCATGCCGAAGCTCGGCGCATAGGCCAGCAGCAACAGTCCGCACAGCGTGGAACTCATGCCCATCGGCAGCGAATACGGCGCCGGCCGGCGGTCGGTGCGCAGCCCGATGAGCGGCTGGAACAGCGAGGCGGTGATCTGGTACGTGAGGGTGATCAGGCCGACCTGGGCGAAGCTGAGCTGGAACTGGCCCTTGAGCACCGGATACAGCGCCAGGATCAGCGACTGCATCATGTCGTTGATCAGGTGCGAGGAGGTGATCGCGGCCAGGACGCCGGAGGCGAGCTTGCGCGGGGCGGCGGTGCCAGTAGCTGAGGAAACGACGGGCGCGGCAGGACGCAGAGTGGACATGGCGGGACGGGCATTGCCGGAAGTGCGTGCATGGTAGGCTTCCCTGCCCCGACCTTCTTGCGCGACATGCCCAGCAACCATCGCAAAAAGGGCGCGCTGGTCCCGCGCTCCACCCGCAATGCGGACGACGCGCCGGCCGATGTGGCGTGCAAGGCCGTCGACTACGCACCCGACAGCGCGATCGCCCCGCACCGGCATGCGCGCCATCAGTTGATCTACGCGGCGTCCGGACTGATGGTGGTGCGTTCGGGCCAGGGCCACTGGGTGGTGCCGAGCACGCGGGCCCTGTGGATCCCCGCCGGCACCGAGCACAGCGTGCGCTGGATCGGCAGCTTGCACATGCGCAGCCTGTACATCCGTCCCACCGCCATCGCCGGCATGCCCGACACGCCGGCGGTGATGGCGGTGGAGCCGCTGCTGGAAGCGCTGATCCGCAGCGCCGCAGAGATCCCCTGGGACCATGCCGCCGACTCGCGCGACGGGCGGCTGATGCGGCTGATCCTGGACGAACTGCATGCGCTGCCGGCGCTGCCGCTGTACCTGCCGCAGCCGCGCGATCCGCGCCTGCTGCGCATCGCCGCCGCGCTCGACGCCGACCCGGCCGATGCCACCACCCTGCACGCCTGGGCCGCGGAACTGGGCGTGGACGTCAAGACCATCCAGCGCCTGTGCCAGCGCGAACTGCAGATGCGCTTCGGCCAGTGGCGGCAGCAGCTGCGCCTGCTGCGCGGGCTGGAGCGGCTGGCCGCCGGCGACCGCATCATCGACGTGGCGGTGGAACTGGGCTACGACAGTCCCAGCGCGTTCACCGCCATGTTCAAGCGCCAGTTCGGGCAGCCGCCGAGCCAGTTCTTCCGCTAGCGACGCAGGCATCGCGGCGGCGACGGCGCATCGACAGGGCGACGGCTAGCACCGGGCCAACACGACCGCGCTGTTCGCGCAGCCAGGCGCCTGCGTCGAGACCATGAGCACCGCTGGCGGCCATGCCGCTGGCGATCAGGCGTCAGCTTTGGATTCGGAGACGGCGGACGCGCGACGCTCGCTGATGCGCTCGACCATCTGCATGTGCTGCGTGCCCCACTCGCACAGCCCTACCAGCGCCGCCGCCAGGGACTGCCCGAACGGCGTCAGCGAGTACTCGACCCTGGGCGGGATCTCCTGGAAGTCGATGCGCGCAACGATCAGGTCGCGTTCCAGCTCCTTGAGCTGCTGGATGAGCACCTTGTCGGTCACCCCGCCGATGGCACGCCGCAACTCGCCGTAGCGGTGAACGTTCATCGCCAGGTTGTAGAGAATCAGCGGCTTCCACTTGCCGCTGAGCACGGACAGCGCGGCCTCGAGACCGCAACGGAATGTGGGGTTGGCCATGATCGCTCGCTCCGAAGGCACTTACCAAATGGTGCATACTATTCAAAATAATAGTCAAGATCTACAGTGGCGCCTCCCCATTCTCTGGAGCGCAGCATGAGCAGGCTCAACGGCAAGATTGCAGTGATCACCGGCGGCAACAGCGGCATCGGTCTGGCAAGCGCGATTCGCTTCGCGGCCGAAGGCGCACAGGTCGTCATCGTCGGGCGTCGGCAGGAGGAACTGGACAAGGCGCTGCGCCTGATCGGCGCCGACGCCATCGCCATTCAGGGCGACATTTCGAAGCTGGACGATCTGGACCGCGTCTTCGCCCAGATCCAGGCCGAAAAGGGCCGCATCGATGTGCTGTTCGCCAATGCCGGGCTGGGCGACTTCCTGCCGCTGGGCGCGATCACCGAGGAATCGTTCGACCGCACCTTCGGCATCAACGTCAAGGGCACCCTGTTCACGGTGCAAAAGGCCTTGCCGCTGATGCGCGCCGGCGGTTCGGTGATCCTCACCGGCTCGACCGCCGGCAGCACCGGCACGCCGGCCTTCAGCGTGTACAGCGCCAGCAAGGCCGCGCTGCGCAATTTCGCCAGGACCTGGGCACTGGACCTGAAGGGCACCGGCATCCGTGTCAACGTGCTGTCGCCGGGACCGATCACGACGCCGGGCCTGGACACCGCGCTGTCCGGCACCGGCCAGCAGGACGCGATCCTTGCCGACATGACCGCGCAATTGCCGCTGGGTCGCATCGGCCGTGCAGAGGAAGTGGCGGCCACGGCCCTGTTCCTGGCCTCGGACGAGAGCAGCTTCATGACCGGCAGCGAAGTGTTCGTGGACGGCGGCCTCGCCCAGGTCTAGCGCCAGGCGGCGCCGGAGCAGGCCTGGATCGGCGCAGCCCGGCCTGTCGGTCGAAGCGCGCGCCGATCAGGACTGCAGCGGCGCCGAGGGCATCAGCGGCGCCTGGAGTTGCACGTTTTCCCGGGCGCCGGCCTGGAGATACTCGCGCGCGCAAAGCGCCATGTCCCACAGCAGCATCGCCGTGTGCCAGTGCGCCTGGGCCTGCACGTCCTGGCGGTCGCCGGCCAGCGCCGCATGGTGGCGCGCCGCGCGCGTGGCCTGGTGCGCGACGCCCGACAGGTCGCCGCGCGCGAGCCGGCGCAGCACCGCACGCACGCGGGGCCCCGGCGTGCGATCGGTCCGCGCCAGATCAAGCGCGTCGCTGCCCACGCCCAGCGCGCCGAGCAAGGCAGCCAGGTCGCGCTGCAGCGCCGTCTCCGGCAACGCGGCGGCCAGGCCCAGGCGCGCGCGCATGCGGTCGGCCATCAGGCCGAACCATGCCCGTCGTTTCATGCGCCCTGGATGACGCGCGATCGCCGCGAGATCGGCATCGACCGAACGTCGCAGTCTGCGCACGTACCGCTCGGCCCCACTGGGCAGCAGCACGGTGAACATCAGCACGCCGATGCCGATCCCCAGCAAGAGCGTCAACGCGCCGTTGAACAGTTGCACCACCCCGGTATTGGTGCCATTGAGCGGCCCCACCAGATCGAGGAAGAAGATCGAGCCACTGGCGCCCAGCGCGGCGGTCGACGGCCGCCGCATCGCCACACCGGCCAGGATCAGGAAAGGCGCCAGCACCACCGCCAGTCCGGCGAAATCCTCCACCCACGGCAGCAGCCAGACGATGCACACGAAGGCCGCCAGCGCCGCCAGCCCGGCACCCTTGAGGAAGCCGAGACTGCCGAACACCGGATCGGGTCGGGTCGCATACAGCGCGCACACCACGCCGACGATGGTCACCATGCCCGAACCCGCACTCCAGCCGCTGTAGACCCATAACAACGATGCCGCTCCCACTGCCAGGAAGGGGCGCCATCCGTTGTACACCGCCTCGTGCAGGTCCCGATGGCGGCGCGTGGCGAAACGGCGGCGCGACGGCTGGCCCTGTTCGAACGCCGCCTGTTCGCGCTGGCTGGCCTGCATGTCGCGCACGATGTTGCGCGCGTGTTCCAGCGCGAAGGCGCGGTCGAAGGCCTCGCGCCGATGCGCGCACAGCCGGCGCAGGCGGCGATGGCGCCGGTCGAGCAACCCCAGCGCGGCGGCCAGTTCTTCCTGGCCGGGCAACCGGCCCTCGGCACGCTGGACCAAGACGTCGTGCACGCCGCGCAACGCACGCGAAGGCGCGCGTCCATCCAGGCCGATCCGGCACGATTGCGCCGCCAACAGTTGCGCCAGCATCAGGTAACTGATGTGGCGCAGGCGCCCGCCCAGCCGCGCGATCTCGCGCGAGCGCGCGGCGGCATAGTCGACCGCATCGTTGAGCGCCAACGCGCTGGCGAAGAAGTCGTGGATCTGCGTGCCTGTCGCCTCGCCGCGCAGCAGGCGCGCGGCCAGCGCACTGCCCTGGCGCAGGTACGCCTCCAGCCGCGACTCCAGTGCCGGGCGCGGCGACGCTGGCGAGAAGACCGACGCCATCGCCCCTTCGACCACGATGCCGAGCAGGATCTCGGTGGCGCGCGCCACGGCGATGTCGAACACCTGCTGCGGATGGGGGGTGGAGGACATGCCCACGATCATCGCCGTGTAGCCGGCCAGCACCACGCCATAGCTGCGGAAGGGCGATACCAGGTTGGCCATGCCGGTGCACGCGCCCAGCCACAGCGCCAGCGCGATCATGAACAAGGGGGGCGCCTGGCCGAACAGGCCCATCAAGACCACCGCCACGCTGGCACCCGCCAGCGTGCCGACGATGCGGTTGCGCGCCTTGACCACGCTCATGCCGCGGTCGGCCTGGGCCACGATGAAGACCGTCATCGCCGCCCACTTGGGGTCTTCCATCGAACACAGCAGCGCGATGGCCAGCGCCAGCAGCGCGGCGGCCGTGGTCCGCAGCGCGAACCACAACGCGGGCGAAGGACGGAGACGGACCATCGACACCGGGTCGAAGCAGGGCAGGCGCATGGCCGTCATCGTAGAAGCAGACGACCTGCAGGATAATGGCGCCAGAGATGGATAGACTCTTGCCAGAAACGGGAGAAACCAGGCGCGCCGCCAGCGTGGACTTCGACAGCGTGCGGCTGTTCCTGCGCGTGGTCGAACAAGGCAGCCTGACCGCCGCCGCGCGCCAGGCGCGCGTGCCGCTGACCAGCGTCAGCCGTCGCATCAAGGCGCTGGAACAGGCATTGGGCGTGCAACTCCTCCACCGCACCACCCGTCGGCTGGCGGTGTCCGAGGCCGGGCGCGCCTTCTATGCCCGCTGCGTGGAGGCCGAGCAGACCCTGCAGGATGCCGTGCAGGCCGCGCGCGACCTGCGCGCTCAGGCGCGCGGCACCCTGCGCGTGCTTGCCCCCTATGCGCTGGGCCTGCTGGTGCTGGAACCGCAACTGGCGCGCTTCCGCCAGCGCCACCCAGGCGTGCAACTGGCGCTGACCTACGACGATCAGCCGCTGGACCTGCTCAGCCATGGCCTGGACGTTGCCGTCCATGTCGGGCCACCGGCCCACGCCAGCTACGTGGCGCGGCCGTTGGGCGCCTCGCGCGGGATCCTGGTGAGCAGCCCCGAGTATCTGGCCCGCGCCGGCACGCCCACCCACCCCAGGGAGCTGCTCGGCCACGCCGTGCTCGCGGTGGGCGCGGATGCGCCGCTGGTCCTCTGGGCATTGCGGCACAGCGCTGGCGAATCGATCGAGCTGACCCTGCGGCCGGTGCTGATTTCAAACGAATCGACCACGGTGATCCGCCAGGTCGTCCAAGGGGCCGGCATTGCCCTGCTCTCCCAGCCGCTGGTGCAGTCGCGGCTGGACCAAGGCCAGCTGGTGCGACTGCTTCCCGGCTGGCAACGCTGGCCGGATCTGGAGATCACCGCGCTGTATCCGCGTCGCGCCACCCAGGAACGCAAGGTCCGCGCCTTCGTCGACTTCCTGCTGGAGATCTTCGCCGATTGGCGCGTGTCCGACTGACATCACCGGAAGCAGTTTCGCAGACGCCGCCATCGCGGTGATGCGGCCTCGCACTCAGGCCTGCGCCAGCGCCTGCTGCAGGTCGGCGCGCAGGTCGTCGATGTGCTCGATGCCCACCGACAGGCGCACCGTGTCCTCGCTGACGCCGCTGCGCTGCAGTTCCTCGGGCGAGAGCTGGCGATGCGTGGTGGACGCCGGATGCGTGGCCAGCGACTTGGCGTCGCCGATGTTGACCAGGCGGGTGAACAACTGCAGCGCGTCGAGGAAGCGCGCGCCGGCGGCACGGCCGCCGCGCAGGCCGAAGGTGAGCACGCCGGAGCCGTGCCCACGCAGGTACTTCTGCGCCAGCGCGTGTTCGGGATGGTCGGGCAGGCCGACATAGTTGACCCACTCCACCTTGGCTTCGCCCTGCAACTGCCGCGCCAGCGCCAGCGTGTTCTGGTTGATCCGGTCCATGCGCAGCGGCAGCGTCTCGATGCCCTGCAGGAGTTGGAAGGCATTGAACGGCGACAGCGCCGCGCCGGTGTTGCGCAGCGGCACCACCCGCGCGCGGCCGATGTAGGCGGCCTCGCCCAGCGCCTCGGTGTAGACCACGCCGTGGTAGCTCACGTCCGGCTCGTTGAGGCGACGGAAGCGCTGCGCATGCGCCGCCCACGGGAAGCGCCCGGAATCGACGATCGCCCCGCCCAGGCTGGTGCCGTGGCCGCCCAGATACTTGGTCAGCGAATGCACCACGATGTCGGCACCGAAGTCGAACGGCCGCAGCAGGTACGGCGTGGGCACGGTGTTGTCGACGATCAGCGGCACGCCGTGCGCGTGGGCGATGGCGGCGACCGCTTCCAGATCGGTGACATTGCCGCGCGGGTTGCCGATCGACTCGACGAAGATCGCCTTGGTACGGTCGTCGATCAGCCCGGCGAACGCACCGGGATCGCGGTAGTCGGCGAAGCGGGTCTGGATTCCGGACAGCGGCAGCGTATGCGCGAACAGGTTGTAGGTGCCGCCGTACAGCGCGCTGGAGGAGACGATGTTGTCGCCGGCCTCGGCGATGGTCTGGATGGCGTAGGTCACCGCCGCCTGCCCGGAGGCCACCGCCAGCGCACCGATACCGCCTTCCAGCGCGGCGATGCGCTGCTCCAGCACGTCGGTGGTGGGGTTCATGATGCGGCTGTAGATGTTGCCCTGCACCTTCAGGTCGAACAGGTCGGCGCCGTGCTGGGTGTCGTCGAAGGCATAGGCCACGGTCTGGTAGATCGGCACCGCCACCGCGCGGGTGGTCGGATCGGGACGGTAGCCGCCGTGCACGGCGATGGTTTCCAGCTTCCAGTTCGGGTCGGACATGGGCAGGTCTCGGCAACGGGAGCGCAGACGATAGCGCCGCGCGCGGCGGCGAATGCAAACCTGCGGTTATGAGGCCATGCCGTGGGGTTGTCAGCGCTCACGGGCTGTGCGGTTGGTCAGCCGCAACGCGACGGTGCCGGCGCGGCCTATGATGGACCACTTTTCCTGCGGGACATTTGCGATGAAAGACGCCATCCGCTGCCTGCTCTGGCTGGGTTTCGTGGCGTTGCCCGCGACTGCGGCGGCCGCGCCGCCGGCCTACGCGATGGAACCCTGGAGCCAGCCCGGCATCTGCCAGGCGCAGCACCAGCGCCGGCTTGACGCTGCGGCGCACGCCGACAACGTCTCCACGCAGGTCTTGATGCACCGCTTTCTCGACGTGCTCGACGCGGTGGTTGGCGGCGACACGACGGCGCTGAAGCTGGCCCATCTGTGCGATCGGCTCAATGTCGATCTGGTTGCCGGCGTGCTGCCGCCGTCGCGCCCCGAGCCGTGGAATCCCGAACCACCGCCGCCAGTCGGCTACGTCTTCACCGCGTATGCCGAGGCCGCCGGCACGGCGTTTCGGCAACGGATCGAAGCCACGTATACGCCGGAGCAGGCGTTGCTCTCGCTCTCCATCAGTTCGCCAGAGGACGCGCCCGTGGCCTCGGGGAGCGAGCTCGGCTTCCGCTATCGCGACATGCGCGATGCCTGCCCATTGCGCCTGGGACAACTGGCGGACAGGCTCGCAGCCGCCGGATTCTCCAAGGAGTACTACGCGCTGGAGCCGCCCGCGCCGGACGCTGCCGACTCCGATTTCGGGGTCAGCGCCAGTTTCCGCCGCGACGCCCTTGCCGTCGGCGCCGTGCTGCAGGGGCCGTTCGTCGACCAGCGCGCCCACCCGGAGGCGGCCTGCGTCGCGGAGATCACGCTGTCCCTCGCGAAATAGGCGCACACGCCGGCACCTGACGAGACACGAACGCCAGCGCCGGATACGGCCGAGACGGTCTTGCGCGGCAGCAAAGGCGGGCCGCCGCCGGCCGGGTCCACCCGGCTCGCTGTCAGCGTCGACAACGCCACGCGGGTCCAGAGAATCGACGTTGCGGCGCCGAACCCCACGCCGGCGGGTGCGGGAAGATGCGTCGCTGCCGTGGCCGAGCGGGTTCAATCGTTGCCGAGCGCACCCTGCGCGAGCAACCAGGCCCGCAATGCCGCGGCGTCCACGTAGCGCTCGGCGCGCAGGCCCAAGGCGCGCGCGGCCTCGATATTGGCAGCGGTGTCATCGACGAACAGCACCTCGTCCGCGCCCATCCCGAGCTGCGCCAGCGCATGCAGGAAGATCGCCGGCTCCGGTTTGATGGCGCCGACCTCGCTCGAATTCACCACCGCATCGAATGCATCGGCGATGCCGAGTGCGTCCAGATCGCGCGGCAGCCGCGAAGTGGCGTTGCTCAGCAGCACAACCGGCATGCGCTGCCGCACGTCCCGCAGCAGCGCCAGCACGGGCTGATTGAGGCGGGCCGCCGTCGGCGCGGACCATGCGGCGACCAGCGCGGGGGCGTCCGCCTCGGGCGCCAGCGCAGCGATGCGCGCGGCCACTTCGGCGAGCCATTGCGCGTCGCTTGTGGTCCCGCGGATCGCCGGCTCCAGCAGCGCCGGCGCGAACGCCACCGCGCGCAGGCTGCCTGGCAGCACGCCGTGCGCGCGCTCCAATGCTGCGTCGTTGTCGGGCCACAGCCGCAGCACGCCGTCCATGTCCACCAGCAGCGCGCGCGCCGCAGACGCGGCGGAACGCGCCTGCGGCGCCTGCCCGACGGGGCCCATCAGGCCTTCTCGAACACCAGGCGGCCGCCCTCGGCCTCGACCTTGATGGTGTCGCCGCTGAGGAACTGGCCGGACAGGATCTGCTGCGCCAGCGGATTCTCCAACTGCGCCTGGATCGCGCGCTTCAGCGGGCGCGCACCGTACACCGGATCGAAGCCGACGTTGCCGAGCAACTCCAGCGCACGCTCGCCCAGCTCGATCTTCAACCCGCGCTCGGCCAGGCGCTTCTCCAGGCCGTGCAACTGGATGCGCGCGATCGACTTGATTTGCGCCTTGTCCAGCGGATGGAACACCACGATGTCGTCCAGGCGGTTGATGAACTCCGGGCGGAAATGCGCCTGCACCACACCCATCACCGCCGCCTTCATCTGCGTGTAGGCCTCGGCGCTGCCGTCGCCGCTCAGCTCCTGGATCTGGTGCGAGCCCAGGTTGGAGGTCATCACGATGACGGTGTTGCGGAAGTCCACGGTGCGGCCCTGGCCGTCGGTGAGGCGACCATCGTCGAGCACCTGCAACAGGATGTTGAACACGTCGCTGTGCGCCTTCTCGACCTCGTCGAGCAGGATCAGCGAATACGGCCGGCGCCGCACCGCCTCGGTGAGGTAACCACCTTCTTCATAGCCGACGTAGCCCGGAGGCGCGCCGATCAGCCGCGCCACCGAGTGCTTCTCCATGAACTCGCTCATGTCGATGCGGATCATCGCGTCGCTGCTGTCGAACAGGAACTCGGCCAGCGCCTTGCACAGCTCGGTCTTGCCGACGCCGGTGGGACCCAGGAACAGGAACGAGCCGCTGGGCCGGTTCGGATCGGACAGGCCGGCACGCGAGCGGCGCACCGCGTCGGACACCACCTTGATCGCCTCTTCCTGGCCGACCACGCGCTGATGCAGTTCGTCTTCCATGCGCAGCAGCTTGTCGCGCTCGCCCTCGAGCATCTTGTTGACCGGGATACCGGTCCAGCGCGACACCACCTCGGCGATCTCCTCGGCGGTGACGCGGTCCTGCACCAGCTTGAAGTCGTGCTGCTCGGCCTCGTTGGCCGCGGCCAGCTGCTTCTCCAGGTTCGGCAGCAGGCCGTACTGGATCTCGCTCATCTTGGCGTAGTCCTGGCGCCGCTGCGCCGCCTCCAGTTCCACGCGCGCCTGCTCGATCTGCTCCTTGATCTTGGTCGCGCCCTGCAGCGCGGCCTTCTCCGACTTCCACACCTCGTCCAGGTCGGAGAACTCGCGCTCGAGCTTGTCGATGTCGCTTTCCAGGTCGGCCAGGCGCTGCCGCGAGGCGTCGTCCTTCTCCTTCTTCAGCATCTCGCGCTGGATCTTGAGCTGGATCAGGCGCCGCTCCAGGCGGTCCAGTTCCTCCGGCTTGGAGTCGATCTCCATGCGGATGCGGCTGGCCGCCTCGTCCATCAGGTCGATGGCCTTGTCCGGCAGTTGGCGGTCGGTGATGTAGCGGTTGGACAGGGTGGCCGCGGCGACGATCGCCGGGTCGGTGATCTCCACGCCGTGGTGCACCGCGTAGCGCTCCTTGAGCCCGCGCAGGATGGCGATGGTGTCCTCCACCGACGGCTCGCCGACGAACACTTTCTGGAAGCGCCGCTCCAGCGCCGCGTCCTTCTCGATGTACTTGCGGTACTCGTCCAGGGTGGTGGCGCCGATGCAGTGCAGCTCGCCGCGCGCCAGCGCCGGCTTGAGCATATTGCCCGCGTCCATGGCGCCATCGGCCTTGCCGGCGCCGACCATGGTGTGCAGCTCGTCGATGAACAGAATGATCTGGCCTTCGTTCTTGGACAGGTCGTTGAGCACGCCCTTGAGCCGTTCCTCGAACTCGCCGCGGAACTTGGCGCCGGCGATCAGCGCGCCCATGTCCAGCGACAGCACGCGCTTGCCGCGCAGGCCTTCCGGCACCTCGCCGTTGACGATGCGCTGCGCCAGGCCCTCGACGATCGCAGTCTTGCCGACGCCGGGCTCGCCGATCAGCACCGGATTGTTCTTGGTGCGCCGCTGCAGCACCTGGATGGTGCGGCGGATTTCCTCGTCGCGGCCGATCACCGGATCGAGCTTGCCGCTCTCGGCGCGCGCGGTGAGGTCGATGGTGTACTTCTCCAGCGCCTGGCGCTGTTCCTCGGCGTTCTCCGACTGCACGGTCTCGCCGCCGCGCAGCTTGTCGATGGCGGCCTCGAGCTTCTTCTTGTCGGCGCCGGCGGCGCGCAGCGCCAGGCCCAGCGCACCGCTGTCGTCGGCGGCGGCCAGCACGAACCACTCGCTGGCGATGAACTGGTCGTTGTGCTGCTGCGCCAGCTTGTCGGTCTGGTTGAGCAGGCGGCTGAGGTCGTTGCCCATCGACAGGTTGCCGGGCTGGCCGCTGACCTTGGGCAATTTCTCCAGCGCCTCGCCGAGCCGCTCGCGCAGCACCGGCACGTTGACGCCGGCCTGCGCCAGCAACGGCCGGGTGCTGCCGCCGGCCTGGTCGAGCAGCGCCACGAACACGTGCACCGGCTCGATGATGGTGTGATCGCGGCCCACGGCCAGCGACTGCGCGTCGGCCAGGGCCTGCTGGAAGCGCGAGGTGAGCTTGTCCATCCGCATCGGGAAGTCCTCTGTCATGAAGGGCCGGCCGTGCCGGCATGCCAGCAAAATGCGGCTGTCCGCCCCTGTTTCAAGGCCGGCGGCGATCGCCGTAGACGGCGGACGGCCATCGCCGCGGTCCAGGGCCGCCGCGGCCGCCGCCTCCCGGCGGTCACACGCCGCTACCGGAACGGCGGCTACCCTCGGCGCTCCCGTCCCCACGCGCAGGAGCCGCCATGCACTATGAGCTTTACTACTGGACCGGCATCCAGGGCCGCGGCGAGTTCGTGCGGCTGGCGTTGGAGGATGCCGGCGCCGGCTATCGCGACGTGGCCCGCGAGCAGGGCGACGCGGCGATGCAGCCCTTCCTCGACGGCGCTCATGCCGGTGCGCGCCCATTCGCGCCACCGTTCCTCAAGGCCGGCCGGCTGGTGATCGCGCAGGTCGCCAACATCCTGCACTTCCTCGGTCCATCGCTGGGCCTGGTGCCGGACAGCGAATCGCGGCGACTGCAGGCACTGCAACTGCAATTGACCATCGCCGACCTGGTCACCGAAATCCACGACAGCCACCACCCCATCGCCAGCGGGCTGTACTACGAAGACCAGCAAGCCGAAGCGCGGCGCCGCGCCGAGGACCTGCGCACGCAGCGGCTGCCGAAGTTCCTGGGCTATTTCGAGCAGGTGCTGGACCAGGGCGGCGGCCGCCACGCGCTGCGCGAGCATTCCTACGTGGATCTGTCGTTGTTCCAACTGATGAGCGGGCTGGACTACGCGTTCCCGCAGGCGATGAAACGGCTCTCGCCGAAGCTGCCGCGGCTGCGCGCGTTGCAGCAGCGCGTGTGCGAGCGTCCGGGCATCGCCACCTACCTGGCCTCGCCACGGCGCCTGCCGTTCAACGAGAACGGCATCTTCCGGCATTACCCGGAGTTGGATGGTTGAGCGGGGCTGTACGTCTGGCGTTGGCCTGCCACGTCCGTTGAAAAACAGCCGTCATGCCGTGGTGATCTCCCACTTGGCAATGACAGGGATGGTGTAGCGCGTCGGGACTGAAGCCCCTCCCACAAGGGCGCTTCAGGGGTGGCCATATGCGCTTCCCGCCGGAGCGGCTCGACATGGCCTCGGGCCATCGGCCGCGACGGGCGTTACCGGTAATGCCCATCGCGGCTGAAGCCGCTCCTACAAAAAACAAAAGACCCGCAGACGCGGCCGCATGGCGCGGTAGGC
Organism: Xanthomonas sp. F4; assembly: GCF_011761895.1. Classification (NCBI taxonomy): domain Bacteria; kingdom Pseudomonadati; phylum Pseudomonadota; class Gammaproteobacteria; order Lysobacterales; family Lysobacteraceae; genus Xanthomonas; species Xanthomonas sp. F4. The sequence continues at coordinate 260,217 of NZ_JAASQX010000006.1, forward strand.
GCCTCCCCTGGATCGCCCTGTCGCTCAGGTCCGCGTCAGCGCCTCGCGCACCGCACGCAATTGCGCCTTGACCGCAGCGGCCTGGGTCGGGCCCATGCGCAGCAGCGCCTTCTGCCCGATCGACAGCGACTCCAGCGCCGGATCGACGAAGCCGTACTTGCCGCGCACCGGATCGACCGCCACCGCCAGCGGACCCTTCGGCGTCGGGGTCTGCAGCAGATGGTCGATCACCTGCACCAGGCGATCGTTGAAGTAGCCCTGCGGATAGCCCAGTTCCACGTAGGCCTGCTGGAACAGCGGATAGAAGCGCCGGTAGGCCGCCACCGCCGTCGCCGGATCGGCGCGGGTGAACGCCTCCACGTAGGGCGCATAGCGTTGTGCGTTGGCGTCGGCAATGACGCTGACGCCGCTGGCATCGGTACTCACCTGCAGCTCGCCCGGCACCGGCTTGAGCGCCAGCGCGCGCGAGGTGACGCGGCGCTGGGTCAGGTTGTCGACCATGGTCACCAGGCGCTGGATCAGGTGGTCGCGCAGCAGCAGCGCCAGCGGCGCATCGCCGCCGGCCAGCGCGCTCAGTGCCGCCCAGGCGGCATCGTCGCTGGCGGCCAGGGCCGGAATCGCCGCATCGGCGGCTTCCGCCGCATCGATGGGGTGCTGGATCGGCGGTGGCGTTGCGGCCGCGGCCGGCGCGTCGGGTGCTGCAGGCGGGGCGGCGGCGGGCGCTGGCGCGGCCGCGGCAGGTGCCGGCGCGGCGGTGGGCCACAGCGCCGCGATGTTGTCGCGGAACAACCACGCCGCGGCGGCGGCCACCAGCACGGCGACCAGGATCCACGGCCAGAACGAATGACGCGGCTGCATGGGATGCACATCTCCATTGGACAGTGAAGGTGTGACCGCGGCGGTGCGCCCCGGTTCCAGCGCGGGACGGCCAGCGTTCAGCCTGGGCGCACATCAATCGAAGAACGCTTTCACTGTTGTCGCGGTGCGGCGCGCCATGGGAGGTGATGACCGGCAGACCTCAAGCATTCGGTCTGCGACGCATCCTCGCGCCGCAGGGCGCTAGCTGCGCGGCGGCGAGGCACTATCCGGGAGGCCGCAGCGACGCGCGCACCCGCAACGAGGCGGCCACGGCCGGCTTGCGATCGAACGGCAGCCGCACGACCACCGCACGCGAGGCGGAAAGCGTGCCGCAGCGGCGCTCACTCCACCAGCACCGCGCGCGGCTTCTGCAGCGACAGCAGGCCGAGCAGTGCGGCCAGCACCAGATAGCCGCCGACGAACTGCCAGGCGATCAGCTTCGGCACGCCGCTCAGGGTCCACGGCAGGTATAGGCCCCCGCGCGGGTCCACCGAATGGATCAGCCCGAACAGGGTCAGCCCGGCCGCCACCAGCAGGAACACGGCGGCGCGGCGCAGGCGCCCGTCGACCATCGCCGCCACCGTGGCGATCCACAGCATCGCGGTGATGATGAAGCCGTTGCCCAGGGTCAGGATCACCGCCAGTTCCGGCAGCCCGTGGCCGTCCAGGGTGGTGGTGAGTTTCGCCAGCTGCTCCGGGGCGATCCAGCCCGGCGCCTTGATCGCCAGCAGGTACGCCACCGACGGCAGGAAACCCAGCACCATCGCCCCGGCGTGGCGCTTGGGCGTGGCCTGGAAGGCCTGGGTGGTGATGTCGATGGCGACGTAGACGATGATCGGCGCGAGCACCGCCATCGGCAGCCACTGCACCAGGCCGGCGACCAGCCCGAACATGCCGCCCAGGCCGATGAACAGGCCGGTCAGCAGGGTGTAGCCGCTGCGCGCGCCCATGTGCTTGTAGGCCGGCTGGCCGATGTACGGCGTGGTCTGGGCGACGCCGCCGCAGACGCCGGCAATCAGCGTCGCGCCGGCTTCGACCAGCAGGATGTCGCGGGTGCGGTAGTCGTCGCCGGCGGCGCGCGCGCTTTCGCTGACGTTGATGCCGCCGACCACCATCAGCAGGCCGAACGGCAGCAGCAGCGGCAGCAACGGCACCGTGTCGGCCAGGCCGGCGACGAAGCCCAGGCTCGGCCACGGCAGCACCAGCTGCGGCGCGATCCACTGCGGCGCCTGGTGGCCGGGAATGCCGAAGCCGGCCGCATTGGCCCAGTAGTACAGGCCGGTGCCCAGCGCCAGCGCCAGCGGTACCCCGGGCAGGCGCCACGGCAGCCGCCCCTTGGCGATCAGCACGTACAGCAGCAGGCCCAGCACCACCAGCCCGACCAGCGGCGTGCGCAGCGTCTCCAGCAGCGGCAGGAAGCCCATCAACACGATCGCGATGCCGGCGATGGAGCCGAGCAGCGCGGCGCGCGGCAGCGCGCGGGTCACCGCATCGCCGAAGAACGACAGCACCGTCTTCAGCGCGCCCATCACCACCAGCGCGGCCATGCCCAGGTGCCAGGTGGCCAGCGCCGCGGCCTGCGGATCCAGGCCCTGCTGCTTGTAGCGCACGAAGGCCGGGCCGAGCACCAGCAGGGCCATGCCGATGCTGGTCGGTGCGTCCAGGCCCAGCGGCATCGCGGTCACGTCGCTGCGCCCGCTGCGCGCGGCCAGCCGCCGCGCCATCCACGTGTACAGCAGATTGCCGACCAGCACGCCGAAGGCGGTGCCGGGAATCATCCGGGTGTAGATGACCTCGGCGGGGAACTGGAACAGGCCGACCAGGGCCAGGGTGATGAAACCGAGGATCGACAGGTTGTCGACCACCAGGCCGAAGAAGCCGTTGAGGTCGCCGGCGACGAACCAACGCGGACGCGGCGAGACAGGAGCGGGAGTGGACATGCGGGCAGTGGCGGCGTTGGGAGTCGAGGGATGGTAAGGGGAAGCGGTGCCGCAAGAACGCTGCACGCGCAGGATGCCGTTTTCCGGCGACGGCGCGCCGCTACGGCGACAGCGGCAGATGCAGGAATTGATTGAACGCACTCGGCACGTAGTCGCCGAACGCCGGCCCGTTGCGGAAGCCGCGCCGCCGGTACAACGCCAGCGCCGCCTCGAACGCCGCGCCGCTGCCTGTTTCCAGGCTCAGCCGCGGCAGACCCTCGGCGCGGGCGACCGCGATCATATGCTCGAGCAGCGCCGCGGCCGCACCCTGCCGCAGGAAGGCCGGATGCGTGCGCATCGACTTCAGCTCGCCGCCGCCATCGCCGAGCACGCGCAGCGCACCGACCGCAGCCAGCGCGTCGTCGCGCCACACGCTCCACACGCGCACCTGCGGCTGCCGCAGACCCGACAGATCCAGCGCATACACACTGCCCGGCGGCGACTGCGCATGCATCTGCTGCAGGTGGTACTCCAGCAACCCACGCACCGCCGGATCGTCGAGATCACCGGGCCGAATCACGAACGGCCCCACCATCACCGCAGCACCCCGCCCTTGCGAATCCCCAATCCCCACTCCCGAATCCCCGCCGTCAAAACGACACGTCCACCGGCGACCGCGCCCACAGCACCGACTGGTGGCCGGTGGCCTGCTTCCACGCCAGCCGGATCGCCTCGATGTCGGCGCGGCGCTGCGGGGTGTCCTCGTGCAGGATCACCAGCACCTTGGTGTTGAGCCGGTTCGGCTCCTTGGCTCCGCGGAACAGCCACTGGCCGTAGGCGTCGAACACGGTCAGGCCATCGGGAAAGCGCGGCGTGACCTCCTGGTCCAGGAACGCGCGCCAGCGCGCCTCGCTGATCGGCTCGGCCTGCGGGCGGTCGGCCGGGCCGCTCTCCTCGCCCACGCCGAAGTACAGCTCGCTGCGCACCCAACCACTGGCCTGCCCCGGCCGCGCCGCATCGCCCTGCAGCGTCGCGCTGACCTTGCTCGGCGCGGTGGACGCGGTGGGCGCGATGCTGGCGCAGGCGCTCAGGGCCAGGAGGACGGCGATCAACGGGGCACGCAGCAGCATCGGCAGGGTCTCGGTCGGAACGGGAAGGGAGCAGGCGATCGTAGGCCAGGCGCGGTGCGGGGCCGGATAACTGCCGGGCATGAACTCATGCCCGAAGCACCGAGCACGCGGCTCGCACATCGCCTTAACGTCGGGCTAATATATCGCTTCATCCGGATGGATGCAGCAACCTTTGCCGACCCCAGTCGCCGCCACGGCCGGCGCGGCCGGTCTTGATGGTCATCGTTTCAGGAGAGAACCCCCATGTCGTCCCCGTTCGTCAGGCCGCTGAGCCTGGCCATCGCCCTGGCCCTGGCGGCCCCCGCGTTCGCCCAGGAGGCCGCCCCGGCCACCGCGACCAACCTGGACACGGTCATCGTCACCGGCACCCGCGCCAGCGGCCGCACCGTGCTCGAATCCACCGCCCCGGTGGACGTGCTCAGCGCCGAGGACATCCGCAAGGCCGGCGTGGTCAACGGCGAACTCGGCAGCGCGCTGCAGGCGCTGCTGCCCTCCTTCAACTTTCCGCGCCAGTCCAACTCCGGCGGCGCCGACCACGTGCGCGCCGCGCAGCTGCGTGGACTCTCGCCCGACCAGGTGCTGGTGCTGGTCAACGGCAAGCGCCGCCACACCTCCGCCCTGGTCAACACCGACAGCAAGATCGGCAAGGGCACCACGCCGGTGGACTTCAACGCGATCCCGATCAGCGCGATCAAGCGCATCGAAGTGCTGCGCGACGGTGCCGGCGCGCAGTACGGCTCCGACGCGGTGGCCGGGGTGATCAACGTGATCCTCGACGACGACCCGGACAGCGGCGCGCTGGAGGCCAGCTACGGCGCCAACCACACCGACGTCAAGCCGATCCACCGCACCCTCACCGACGGCCAGACCGGCTATGCCAGCGGCAAGGTCGGCACGCGCCTGGGCGAGGACGGCGGCTTCTTCAAGGTCGGCCTGGAGCTGAAGAACCACGAGTCCACCAACCGCGCCGGCTTCGACCAGATCCCGCCGTTCGAGGAGCAGACCCCGGCCAACCTGGCGCTGGCCGGCAAGCGCAACTATGAACTCGGCGACGGCGCCAGCAAGGACCTCAACGCCTGGATCAACGGCAAGCTGCCGTTCGGCCAGGGCGGCGAGGTCTATGCCTTCGGCACCTACAACCAGCGCGACACGCAGGGCGCCAACTACTTCCGCTACCCCGACGGCGCCGCCAACTGGACGCAGGTGTATCCGCAGGGCTACCGCCCGGTGTCGCTGGGCGAGAACCGCGACCTGCAGGCCGTGGTCGGCGCGCGCGGGCAATGGGGCGAATGGGCCTACGACGCCAGCCTCGACTACGGCCGCAACGACTTCACCTACCGGCTCAAGCACTCGCTCAACGCCTCGCTGGGCCCGGGCAGCCCGACCCGCTTCAAGACCGGCGACTACGCCTTCGAACAAGGCGTGGCCAATCTCGACCTGAGCCGCAGCTTCGACGCCGCCGGCGCCACCCACACCGTGGGCAGCGGCGTGGAGCTGCGCCGCGAGCACTACCGCACCCGTCCGGGCGACCCAGCCAGCTACGCCGCCGGTCCCTACACCGACCGGCCCACCGGCGCCCAGGCCGGCGGCGGCCTGACCCCGCAGGACGCGGCCGACCTGTCGCGCAACGTCGCCAGCGTCTACGCCAGCGTGTCCAGCCAGTTCGGCGACAAGCTCTCCACCGACCTGGCCGCGCGCTACGAGCACTACCAGGACTTCGGCGGCGAACTGACCGGCAAGCTGGCCGCGCGCTACGAGTTCGTCCCGGCGTTCGCCCTGCGCGGCGCGATCTCCAACAACTTCCGCGCACCGTCCTTGAGCCAGATCGGCTACGAGGCCAGTTCCACCGGCTACAACGCCAACGGGCAGTTGCTGCAGGGCCGCCTGCTCTCGGTCGACAACCCGATCGCGCAGGCGCTGGGCGCCCGCACGCTGCAGCCGGAAAAGTCGCGCAACTACAGCCTGGGCTTCACCAGCCGCGTCGGCAGCCACTTCGACCTGTCGCTGGACCTGTTCCAGATCGACATCGACAAGCGCATCGCGCTGTCGGAAAGCATCGACGGCGACGCCCTGACCGACTTCGTCGCGCAGCGCTTCGGCATCACCGGCCTGCAGAGCGCCAGCTTCTTCGTCAACGCCGCCGACACCCGTACCCGCGGCGCCGAGCTGGTCAGCAACTGGCGGCAGGCGCTGGGCCAGGGCCAATTGCAGTTGACCGGCACCTGGAGCTACGCCAAGACCGAGCTGGAAAACGTCGTGGCCACGCCTGCGCAGTTGCTGGCGCTGAACCCGGACTACGTGCTGTTCGGCGTGGAAGAGCGCAACACCCTGACCGAGGCGACCCCGCGCACCCGCGCGCAGCTGGCGGCGAACTGGAGCGACACGCGCTGGTCGTTGCAGACCCGTGTCACCCGCTACGGCAGCGCCACCCGCGTGTTCGACTTCGGCGACGGCTTCGCCCCGGAGCAGACCTACCGCGCCAAGTGGCAACTCGACGCCGAGGTCGAATACCACCTCACCCCGCAGTGGAGCGTGGCGGTGGGCGGCCAGAACCTCACCGACGCCTACGCCGACCGCTCCAAACCGGACATCGCCTACTTCGGCAACCTGCCCTACGACGTGCTGTCGCCGATCGGCAGCAACGGCGCTTACTACTATGGGCGGGTGCGGTACACCTTCTGACTGAGGTGCCGGGATTGGGGAGTCGGGATTGGGGAGTCGCAAAAACAGCCGGGATTCGGGAGTGGGGATTGGGGATTCGTAAAAGCGGTGCGTCGGCACTCGTGGAGCGCTACCCAATCCCGAATCTCCATTCCCCAATCCCGGCATCTGCAGACAGCCGGGATTCGGGAGTGGGGATTGGGGATTCGCAAAAGCGGCGCGTCGGCGCTCGTGGAGCGCTACCCAAGCACGAATCTCCACTCCCAATCCCGGCATCTGCAGACAACCGCAGCCGCTGGGCGCCCGATGTTGCGAATCCCCAATCCCCACTCCCGAATCCCCGCCCCCAATCCACCTGGCGCTAACGCTGTCTCGTTCATCATCGCCTGATGGCAGACGCGCTCCCCCTCCGACCGCCGCCGCCGCGTCTGGACGATGCCTGCGCATTGTTCCTGGACGTGGACGGCACCCTCATCGCCTTTGCCGAACGCCCCGACCAGGTGCAGTTGCTGCCCGAGGTCCGCGAGGCGATCGGCCGCCTGCACCAGCGCCTCGGCGGCGCGGTGGCGCTGGTCAGCGGACGTCCGCTGACCCAGCTCGACGCCTTGTTCGCACCGCTGCGGCTGCCCGCCGCCGGCCTGCACGGCCACGAGCTGCGCAGCGACGCCGACGCGCAGGCGGCGATGCCCGCCGATACCTCGGCGTTTCTCCATGCGCTGCATGCGCGCGCCGCACACCTGCGCCAGGCGCATCCGGGCGTGCTGGTCGAAGACAAGGGCGCCAGCATGGCGCTGCATTGGCGTGCGGCACCGATAGCGGCCGACGCGGTGCTGGCGTTCGCGCACGAACAGATCGCCGACCTGCCGGGCTACCGCCTGCAGCCCGGCGACCACGTCGTCGAGTTCGTGCCCGAGGGCAGCGACAAGGGCGTGGCGCTGACCACGCTGCTGCAGCAGCCGCCGTTCCGCGGGCGCCGCCCGGTGTTCGTCGGCGACGATCTCACCGACGAATTCGGCTTCGCCGCGGCCAACCAGGCCGGCGGCTGGAGCGTGCTGGTCGGCACCCGCGCCGACAGCGTCGCCACCTATGCGCTGCCCGATCCACGCGGCGTACACGCCTGGCTGCGCGATAACGCTGGATGAGGGCGCCAATGCGCCCGCCCGCCTGCGCCCCGTGGCCGCTTCCCCCACTGCTTCCGCACAAGGACCCGTCCGCTCCATGAGTTCCCCCAATCTCGACCTCGGCGTCATCGGCAACGGCAGCTTCGGCGCCCTGATCGACAAACGGGCCAGCGTGGTGTGGAGCTGCCTGCCGGCCTTCGACGGCGATCCGGCGTTCTGCGCCCTGCTCTCCCCGCGTGCGCATCCCGGCGGCGACTTCAGCATCGAGCTGGAAGATTTCGTCGACAGCGACCAACACTACCTGGTCAACACCGCGATCCTGCGCACCGTGCTGCGCGACGCCCATGGCGGCGCGGTGGAGGTGATCGACTTCGCGCCGCGCTGGCGCAACCACGGCCGCTTCTACCGCCCGGTCAGCATCATCCGCCAAGTGCGGCCGCTGGCCGGCAACCCGCGCATCCGCGTGCTGGCCAGGCCGCTGGCCGACTGGGGCGCCCGCCAGCCGGAGCGCACCTGGGGCAGCAACCACGTGCGTTGGCTGCTGCCGGACTTCACCCTGCGCCTGACCACCGACGTGCCGGTGCGCTTCATCCGCGACGAGCTGCCGTTCGTGCTCAACCACCCGGTCAACCTGATGCTGGGCGTGGACGAATCGCTGACCCGTTCGCTGACCGGCTACATCCAGGAAGCGCAGGAACGCACCGAGGAATACTGGCGCGAGTGGGTGCGCTACCTGTCGGTGCCGCTGGACTGGCAGGACGCGGTGATCCGCAGCGCGATCACCCTGAAGCTGTGCCAGTACGAGGACAGCGGCGCGATCATCGCGGCGATGACCACCTCCATCCCGGAAGCGCCGGACACACCGCGCAACTGGGACTACCGCTACTGCTGGCTGCGCGACGCCGCCTTCGTGGTGCGCGCGCTGAACCGGCTCGGCGCCACCCGCACCATGGAGCAGTTCCTCGGCTACATCTTCAACATCGCCACCACCGACGGCAGCCTGCAGCCGCTGTACGGCATCGGCTTCGAGGCGGCGCTGGAGGAACACGAGGTCGAATCGCTGGCGGGCTATCGCGGCATGGGCCCGGTGCGGCGCGGCAACCTGGCCTGGATCCAGAAGCAGCACGACGTGTACGGCAGCGTGGTGCTGGCCTCCACCCAGCTGTTCTTCGACCTGCGCCTGAAGGATCCCGGCGACACCCACACCTTCCTGCGCCTGGAACCGCTGGGCGAGCGCGCGTTCGAACTGCACGACGTGCCCGACGCCGGCCTGTGGGAATTCCGCGGCCGCGCCGAGGTGCACACCTACACCAGCGCCATGTGCTGGGCCGCCTGCGACCGTCTGGCCAAGATCGCCGCACGGCTGGGCCTGGACGAGCGCGTGGCGCACTGGCGCGAACGCGCCGACCGCATCCACGCGCGCGTGCTGGCCGAGGCCTGGAACGCGGAGCTGGGGCACTTCACCGACACCTTCAACGGCCACCGGCTGGACGCCTCGCTGCTGTTGCTGGCGGACATCGGCTTCATCGCCCCGGACGATCCGCGCTTCATCGCCACGGTCGAGGCGATCGGCCGCGACCTCAAGCATGGCGATGCGCTGTACCGCTACGTGGCGCCGGACGATTTCGGCGAACCGGAGACCAGCTTCACCATCTGCACGTTCTGGTACATCGACGCCCTGGCCGCGATCGGCCGCAAGGAGGAAGCGCGCGAGCTGTTCGAGCGCATCCTCGCCCGGCGCAATCACCTGGGCCTGCTGTCGGAGGATCTGGCCTTCGACAACGGCGAAGCCTGGGGCAATTTCCCGCAGACCTATTCGCATGTCGGCCTGATCATCGCCGCCATGCGTCTGTCGCGCAGTTGGCAGGAGGCATCATGAGCAGATTGGTGGTGGTATCCAACCGTGTGGCCTTGCCCGGCGAGAACCGCGCCGGCGGCCTGGCGGTGGGCTTGCTGGCGGCGCTGAAGGAGCGCGGCGGCGTGTGGTTCGGCTGGAGCGGCAAGACCGTGCGCGGCGACAGCGGCGCCATGCACGAACAGACTCAGGGTGACATCCGCTTCGTCACCATGGACCTGAATCGCGCCGACCTGGACGCCTACTACAACGGTTTCGCCAACCGCACGCTGTGGCCGCTGCTGCACTTCCGCCTGGACCTGGTCGACTACGACCGCGCCACGCGCGAAGGCTACCGCCGGGTCAACGCCATGTTCGCCGACAAGCTCGCGCCGATGCTGCGCGAGGACGACACGGTGTGGATCCACGACTATCACCTGATTCCGCTGGCCTCGCTGCTGCGCGAACGCGGCATCGGCTGCCGCATCGGGTTCTTCCTGCACGTGCCGTTCCCCTCGGCCGACCTGATCCAGGCGCTGCCGGACCACGCACGACTGTTCTCCGGCTTCTACGCCTACGACCTGATCGGCTTCCAGACCCGCCGCGACGTCGACCGCTTCCAGGCCTACGTGCGCCTGTTCGGCGGCGGCAAGGTGATCAAGGACGGCGTGCTGGAAGCCCCGGGCGGCCGCCGCTTCCGCGCCGCGATGTTCCCGATCGGCATCGACACCAACCTGATCGCGCAGCAGGCGCGCGCGGCAGTGAGCAAGCCGGCGGTACGCGATTTGCGCAACAGTCTGCGCGATCGCCAGCTGGCGATCGGCGTGGACCGGCTGGACTACTCCAAGGGCCTGCCGGAACGTTTCCTCGGCTTCGAACGCTACCTGGAACGGCATGCCGACCAGCGCGGCAGCCTCACCTACCTGCAGATCGCCCCGGTCTCGCGCGGCGACGTCACCGAATACAAGCAGCTGCGCAACCAGCTCGAACAGATCGCCGGGCACATCAACGGCGGCCATGCCGAGCCGGACTGGACCCCGCTGCGCTACGTCAACCGCAACTTCACCCACGCCACCCTGACCGGCTTCTACCGCGCCGCGCAGGTCGGCCTGGTGACGCCGCTGCGCGACGGCATGAACCTGGTGGCCAAGGAGTACGTGGCCGCACAGGATCCGGAGAATCCCGGCGTGCTGGTGCTGTCGCTGCTGGCCGGCGCCGCCGACGAACTGAAGGAAGCGCTGCTGGTCAATCCGCACGACCTGGACGGCGTCGCCGACGCCATCGCCACCGGCGCCTCGTTGCCCAAGGCCAAGCGCATCGAACGTTGGCAGGCGATGATGGACCACCTGCGCAAGCACGACATCAATGCCTGGCGCCAGCGCTATCTGCAGGCGCTGGAAAGCCTGCGTTAGCGGCGGCGCGCTTTCGCACGCCGCGCGGCCGGCCCCTGCGCGCCGCGCGCTCCCCTCGAGATATCGCCATGCGGCGTCCACCACGGCGCCGCATGACGCTGTGTTCCGCGTGCCATCACGGCCCGACGACCTACGCCGCCTAAAATAAGCCCGACGCGCCGCGCCGGTTCCATGCTTTCCGAGAACGCAGCGGCGCGGTCGCTGCCTTGCGATGCGCGCCGTCCTCGCGGCCCCGCCCTCGCCTCTCCCCCCACGATCCGCCTGCACCGCCGCCATTCGCGCCACGCGCCAGGGATCCTCGTCGGATGTTTCGCTCATGACTGCTTCTTCCTCCCCACACGGACCCGGTCGCTGGCTGTTCGCCGGCTACGCCGTCCTCATCGCCGTGATCGGCGTCGCGCTCGCCGTCATGGGTGGGCAACTCGTCGCCGTCGGCGGCTCCTGGTACTACCTGCTCGCCGGCGTGGCACTGGCCGTGTCCGGCTTGCTGCTCGCGCTCGGCCGCCGCGTCGGCCTGTGGCTGTTCGGCGTGACCCTGGCCGCGACCATCGCCTGGGCCCTGGCCGAGGTCGGCCTGGACGGCTGGGCGCTGATCCCGCGCCTAGCGATGATCTCGGTGCTCGGCCTGCTGCTGTTGCCGTTCTGGAAGGTCGCACGCTGGCGTCTGGCGCCCGTCTCCGGCATCGGCTATCTGGTGGTCGCCGGCGTGCTGCCGGTGCTGGGCGCGGCCCTGGTGTTCGCGCCGCTGCTGTTCCCGCGCACGGTGGAACTGGCCGATCCCAGCCTGGCCGCGCAGCGCCCGCAGGCCGCCTTCAGCCGCGCCACGGTGAACAGCCCCGATGGCAACGTCGCCGGCAACCACGACGCCGGCAACTGGACCGCCTATGCCGGGTCCAACCTGTCCAACCACTACAGCCCCGGCGCGCAGATCACCCCGGACAACGTCAAGGACCTGAAGATCGCCTGGGAATTCCATACCGGCGACCTCAAGCCGGCCGGCTCCAAGCTCGGCTACGCGTTCCAGAACACCCCGCTGAAGGTCGGCGATCTGGTCTACATCTGCACGCCCACGCAGAAGGTGATCGCGGTCGAGGCCACCACCGGCAAGGAGCGCTGGCGCTTCGATCCGCAGACCAATCCGAAGGCCATGGCCGGCGTCGCCGCCACCACCTGCCGCGGCGTGTCCTACTTCGAGGCGCCCACCCCGGTCGCCGAATGCGCCAAGCGCATCTTCTGGCCGATGGTGGATGGCCGCCTGGGCGCGCTCGACGCACTCACCGGCAAGCTGTGCGACAGCTTCGGCACGCACGGCTACGTCGATCTGAACAAGGACACCGGCAACACCAAGCCCGGCTTCGTCGGCCCCACCTCGCCGCCGGTGGTGATGCGCGGCGTGGTGATCCAGCCCACCGGGCAGATCCGCGACGGCCAGGAACGCGACGCGCCGTCCGGCGTGGTGCGCGCCTTCGACGCGATCAGCGGGCAGCTGCGCTGGGCCTGGGACCTCGGCAATCCGGCGATCGACGCGGCGCCGCCGGCTGGCCAGACCTACACCCGCTCGACCCCGAACGTGTGGTCGCTGATGGCCGCCGACGACCAGTTGGGCCTGGTCTATCTGCCCACCGGCAACGCCTCCGGCGATTTCTTCGGCAAGCAGCGCACGCCGCAGGAAGAGGAGTACACCGCCTCGCTGGTCGCGCTGGATGCGGCCACCGGCAAGGAGCGCTGGCATTTCCGCACCATCAACCACGACCTGTGGGACTACGACATCGGCCCGCAGCCGAACCTGGTGGACTTCCCGGTGCCCGGCGGCGGCACCCGCCCGGCGGTGATCCAGGCCACCAAGTCCGGCCAGGTGTTCGTGCTCGACCGCGAAACCGGCGCGCCGATCATGCCGGTGCAGCAGCTCCCGGTGCCGCAGGGCACCGACCACGGCGACTGGACCGCCAAGACCCAGCCGGTGTCGCCGGGCATGCCCAACACCGTCGGCGCGCCGAGCAAGGACTACGAGACCCTCGTCGAATCCGACGCCTGGGGCATCACCCCGTTCGACCAACTCGTATGCCGCATCCAGTTCAAGCGGCTGCGCTATGAGGGCATGTTCACCCCGCCCAGCCTGGGCGGCTCGCTGGCCTTCACCGGCAACCACGGCGGCATCAACTGGGGCGGCGTGTCGGTGGACCTGCAGCTCGGCATCATGGTGATGAACAGCAATCGCCTGCCCTACACCGAACACGTGTATCCGCGCCAGGAAATGCAGGCGCTGGGCGTGATGTCGGTGTTCAACGGCAAGAGCAAGACGCCCGGCTACATGGCCCAGGAAGGCCTGCCCTACGGCGCGCGCAAGGAGCCGTGGATGTCGCCGCTGAACACCCCGTGCGTGGCGCCGCCGTGGGGCTACATTTCCGGCGTGGACCTGCGCACCCAGCAGGTGATCTGGCGGCGTCCGCTGGGCACCGGCTACGACCAGGGCCCGATGGGCATTCCGTCGAAGATGAAGTTCGAGCTCGGCACGCCCAACAACAGCGGCTCGCTAGCCACCGCCGGCGGCGTGACCTTCATCGGTGCGGCGCTGGACGACTTCCTGCGCGGCTACGACACCCAGACCGGCAAGCTGCTGTGGGAAGTGCGCGTGCCGGCCGGTCCGCAGGCCGCGCCGCTGAGCTACACGGTCGATGGCAAGCAGTACATCGTCGCCGCGATCGGCGGCCACGACCGCATGGACACCAAGGCCGGCGACAGCGTGATCGCCTGGACCCTGCCCGACGCGGCGACGCCGGCGAAGTAAGCGGCCCGCGCCGTACCACCCCGCCACCGGCCGCGCAGATGCGGCCGGTGGCGATGACGGCCTGCCCGGCCATGGCTGGGCCGGCGCGCCCGCCTGGCCGACCGCACGTCCGCCCGCGGCGCCCATCCTGCTGCAACGCAGCACACCATGACACCTTGCCCAGCGGGCGACGGTTGTCCAGGCCATGTGAAGTTTCCGACGAACGGCAGGCGCCTGCGATCAAGCACGCCTGGCGATGCGCCGATACTGGGTGTACCCCCGCGAGATCGCGTCGCCCCCGCGGCGTTGCCCGTTGTTTCCCAACCGGTGCACACCATGCCCTCGCCATCTGCCGCTCTCCGCCCGACCTCCCCTTCCTGGCTGCGCCCGCATTCGGCGCTGCTCGCCCTCGCCCTCGCCCATGTCCTGGTGCTGCTGGCGCTGGCCGGCTATGCCGTACATGTGGGTCGCACGGCCGGGCCCACCGGATCGGCGCTACCGCGCTTGCTTCCGGCACTGCTGGGGGCCGCAGCCGTGGCGGCGACGCTGGCCTGGGCCGGCAGGCGCAGCGCGCCGCGCTCGCTGGAGCGGGCCACGCAGGCGCTGCAGGCGCTCGGCGAAGGCCGCTTCGAGCACCGTGTGGACCTGACCGGCGACGCCGCCGAGGCGGCGCTGTTGCGCGCGGTGCAGCACGCGCAGCAAGCGCTGGCCGCGCGCCAGGCGCAGACCGAAGCGGAACTGCAGCATGGCCGCTTCGTCATCCAGGCGCTGGACGATCTCGACACCATGGTGCGCATCGCCGACGACGATGGCCGCGTGCATTTCGCCAACCGCAAGCTGCTGCAGATGCTGCGCACCATCGAGCCGGACGTGCAGCGCTTCCGCCCGGAATTTCGTGCCGAACAGTTCGTCGGCGGCAGCATCGGCGACATCTACCCGGACAGCCAGGCGGCGATCGACCGCATGCGCGCGCTGACCGGCTCCAAGCGTGTGCGTGCGCCGTTCTTCGGCCGCCAGATCGATTTCGTGTACAGCCCGATCAACGGTGCCGACGGCCGCCGCCTGGGCACCATCGCGCAATGGGAGGAGGTGACCGCACAGGTCGCCGCCGAACAGGCGCTGGCCACGGTGATCGAGGCCGCCGCGCGCGGCGATTTCAGCCAGCGCATCGACACCGCGGCGATGGACGGGGTGCTCAAGTCGCTGGCCGAAGGCGTCAACCGGATCGCCGACGCGGTGGAGCGCAACCTGGCGGAACTGGCCGGGGCGCTGACGGCGCTGGCCGAGGGCGATCTCACCCACCGCGTCGACGGCCAGGCGCAGGGCGTGTTCGCACGGTTGCGCGATGACACCAACCGCACCGTCGCCAAGCTCACCGAGATCATCGTCGGCATCCAGGACGCGGCCGAGACCATCCGCCGCGCCGCCTCCGAGATCGCCGCGGGCAACACCGACCTGTCCGATCGCACCGAACAGCAGGCGGCGAGCCTGGAAGAGACCGCCAGCTCGATGGAGGAACTGACCTCGGCGGTGAAGCAGAACGCCGACAACGCGCAGCAGGCCAACGGCCTGGTGCAGAACACCGGCGAGGTCGCCCGTTCCGGCGGCCAGGTGATGGACGAGGTGGTGGCGACGATGCGCGCGATCAGCGCCTCCTCGCAGCGCATCGGCGAGATCATCGGCGTGATCGACGGCATCGCCTTCCAGACCAACATCCTGGCGCTCAACGCCGCGGTGGAGGCGGCGCGCGCCGGCGAACAGGGCCGCGGCTTCGCCGTGGTCGCCGCGGAAGTGCGCTCGCTGGCGCAGCGCTCGGCCGACGCGGCCAAGGAGATCAAGGACCTGATCGAGGCATCGACGCGCACCGTCGGCGAAGGCGCGGCGCTGGTCAACCGCGCCGGCGCCACCATGCACGAGATCGTCGGCTCGGTGCAGCGCGTGACCGGCCTGATCGGCGAGATCAGCGCCGCCAGCGGCGAGCAGTCCAGCGGCATCGAACAGGTCAACCGCACCGTGGCGCAGCTGGACGAAGTGACCCAGCGCAATGCCGCCCTGGTCGAGGAAGCCACCGCCGCCGCGCGCAGCATGGAGGAACAGGCTGGCGGCCTGGCCGCCGCGGTCGGCGTGTTCCGCCTC
Organism: Xanthomonas sp. F4; assembly: GCF_011761895.1. Lineage (NCBI taxonomy): Bacteria > Pseudomonadati > Pseudomonadota > Gammaproteobacteria > Lysobacterales > Lysobacteraceae > Xanthomonas > Xanthomonas sp. F4. The sequence goes on from NZ_JAASQX010000006.1 coordinate 276,055, forward strand.
GACAGCGGCCGCGCCGGCGGTACCGAAGGCAAGGTGGTGCCGTTCGCGCGCGGCAGCGGCTGAGCCGGGCGGAGCGCCGCGCTCAGTCCAGAAACCGCGACCGCTGCGCCGGCTCCGGCAGGAAACACTGCGCGGTGGTGCCGAACCAGCGATGGCGGTTGCGCGCCAGCACCCGATAGCCGGCGTCGCGCCAGCGCCGCGGCAGCAGGCGCAGCACCGCGACGCTGCGCCACACCCCACCGAGTCCGGCGATCACCGCGATCGCCGCGTCCGAATCGGTCAATGCGCCATGCCGGGTCAGCAGCAGGAACGACAGCGGATCGGCCGGATCCAGCCCGTGTTCGCGCAACAAGGCGCTGCCGCGCGGCGACTGCATCGCCGCAAAGCGGTAACGACCGCGGCGGTCATGGCGCAGCAGGAACCGCACCCAGCGGCTGCACAGCGCACACACCCCGTCGAACACGACGATGGCCGCGTCCTCCGGCGCCGTGGGCGTCGCGACCGGCAGCGGCTCAGGCCGGCGCAAGCCAGCCCTCGTAGCGGATGAACGGCCCGATCCACGGCAGGGTCACCGCGATCACGAACGCATAGCGGCCGTCGCGCTGGTCTTCGCGGCAGTGCACGCCGGCCAGCCAGCGCCCAGGCAGCGGCAGCACGCCGAAGGCCCAGGCGCGCGCCGCGCGCCATTCGATGCCGGCGCCGTCGATCCGCAAGGCGAATTCGAAGACCACCGCACCCAGGCGCTCGCGCAGGCGGCCACGGTGCAACCACAGCCGCGAGGGCATGGCATGCGTGCCGAAGCGGCGCTCCCAGCGCTCGCCGTGCGCATCGGCGCGGAACACCACCTCCACCGGCGTCGCCGGCCCGGTGCGCGGCAGCCGTACCAGCCACGCGCACAGCGGCAGCAACGGATGCCGGCCGCGCTGCACCACGGCCTGACCGACATAGCGCGACTGCGACGACGGGGTGTGCAGCGCGCGCAGCACCGGCGGCAACTGCGCGAACGCCGGCCCCAGCAGCTGCGCGAACAACGGCGGGGTCAGGGCGCGATCCACGCCAGGGTCGCCATGCGCCCGCTGCGGCGGTCGCGCCGATAGGAGTAGAAGCGCTGCGCATCGGCGATGGTGCACAGGCCGCCGCCGTGGATCTGGTCCGGCGCCATGCCGGCCACGACCAGGCGCTGCCGCGCCAGCGCGTACAGGTCCACCCGCCAGTGTCCGGGCCGGGTGTCCACGAACGCCGCGGCGGCGGCCGGATCGTGGCGCAGGAACGCCTCGCGCACCTCGCTGCCGATCTCGTAATGCTGCGGTCCGGCCGCCGGGCCCAGCCAGGCCTGCAGGTGTGCCGCCGGCGTGCGCAGCGCGGCCACCATGGCCTCCAGCACGCCGCCGGCCAGCCCCTGCCAGCCGGCGTGCGCGGCACCGACCTCGCTGCCATCGCGCGCGGCAAACACCACCGGCAGGCAGTCGGCGGTCAGGATCGCCAGCACCACGCCCGCTTCGGCGGTGACTGCGGCATCGGCAGTCGGCTCGGCGTCGACGCCGGTGCCGTGCGGCGGCCCGTCGAAGCGCAGCACCTGCACGCCGTGCACCTGGCGCAGCCAGTGCGGCGGCGTCGGCAGCGCCAGCCGCTCTGCCAGCTCGTCGCGGTTGCGCTGCACCGTGGCCGGGTCGTCGCCATCGGCGGCGCTGCGGTTGCCCAGATTGAAATGGTCGAACGGCGGCAGCGAGGCGCCGGCACCGTGGCGCAGCGTGGTCAGGGCGCGTACGCGCGGCGGGGCCGGCCAGTCGGCGTGCAGGGCGAAGTCGGTCATCGGCGGCACGCTCGGCCGGCAGCGACTGCCGCGTCGCCGCGGACCGGCCGTCCATGCGCCAGGGCCGGACCGCAGGCCAGCAGGGCACGGGAGACGGGCGACCTGGCCATGCTCAGCGCCGCGTCCGCTCGGCGGCCGCCTGCGCATCCGCACGCAAGGAGGCCATCAACTGCTGCAGGTCGGCCGGCACCGCCGCGGTGGCGCGCACCGGCTCGCCGCTCGACGGATGCTTGAACTCCAGGGTCTCGGCATGCAGTGCCTGGCGCTTGAAGCCGCGCAGCTCGCCGATCAGCTCCTCGCTGGCGCCCTTGGGCAGCTTCAACGGGCCGCCGTACAGCGGGTCGCCGACGATGGGGTGCTTCAGGTGCGCCATGTGCACGCGGATCTGGTGGGTACGGCCGGTCTCCAGGCGGCATTCCAGGGCCGTGTGGGCACGGAAGCGCTCGCGCAGCCGGTAGTGGGTGACCGCGTCGCGGCCGTCCTCGCGCACCGCCATGCGCAGGCGGTCGCGCGGATGGCGGTCGATCGGCGCGTTGGCGGTGCCGCCGGAGACCAGCGCCCCGACCACCACCGCCAGGTATTGCCGGTGCACATCGCGCGCGGACAGCTGCGCCACCAGCGAGGTGTGCGCCTGCAGGGTCCGCGCCACCACCATGGCGCCGCTGGTGTCCTTGTCCAGGCGGTGCACGATGCCGGCGCGCGGCAGCGCCGACAGCCCCGGATCGCGGTACAGCAAGGCGTTGACCAGGGTGCCGCTGGGGTTGCCGGCGCCCGGATGCACCACCAGCCCGGCCGGCTTGTTCAGCACGATGACCTGGTCGTCCTCGTACAGCACCTCCAGCGGGATGTCCTCGGGCAGGGCGTGGGTCTGGGTGTCCAGCACCGCGTGCAGGCTGGCGATCTCGCCGCCGCGCAGCGCATCGCGCGGCCGCGCCGGGGCGCCGTCCAGCAGGGCGTCGCCGGATTTGATCCACTCGGCCAGGCGCGAGCGCGAGTATTCGGGGAACAGTTCGGCCAGCACCGCGTCGAAGCGGCGGCCGGCGGCATGATCGGGGACGCGCGCCTGGCGCGGGCCGTCGCTGACGGCGTCCTCGGGGAGATCCGGGGGGGTATGGGGCATGGCAGAGGCACGGCTTGGGTCGGAAAAAGGGGGTCGCGGCGGCCATAGTCAGTCGCAGGACAGGCCACTAGGCTATCATCGCCCCTTCGTATTCCTGCCCTGCCGCGCCCGAACCCATGATCCGACGCTCCGTCCCGCTGTCCGCGCACGTCCGTTTCATCGCCCTGCTGCTGGTCACGCTGGTCGTGGCGACGGGTTGCCACCGTCAGAAGAAGAACCCCGAAGAGGGGATGCCGGTGGAGCAGCTCTACCAGAAGGCGCATGCGCAGATGGAGAGCGGCAACTGGGCCGGCGCCGAGAGCAGCTTCAAGCGGCTGATCGCGCAGTACCCGTACGGCAACTACACCGAGCAGGCGATGATCGAGAGCGCCTACGCCCAGTACAAGGCCGGCAAGCACGACGACGCGGTGTCCACCATCGACCGCTTCATCCGCACCTACCCGACCCAGCGCAACATCGCCTACATGTACTACCTGCGCGGGTTGTCCAACTCCAACCGCGACACGGTGTTCCTGCGCCGGGTGTGGTCGCTGGATGCCAGCCGCCGCGACCTGTCCACCCCGCAGCAGGCCTATGCCGACTTCAATACCGTGGCCGAGCGCTACCCGAACAGCCGCTACGCCGCCGATGCGCGCGAGCGCATGATCGCCCTGCGCAACGTGTTCGCCCAGCACGAGCTGGACAACGCGCTGTACTACCTGCGCCGCGACGCCTGGGTGTCGGCCGCCTCGCGCGCCACCTACCTGCTGGAGACCTACCCGCAGAGCGCGTACCAGTACGACGCAGTGGCAGTGCTGGCCGATGCCTACACCCACCTGGGCAACAAGACCCTGGCCGCCGACGCGCGCCGCGTGCTCGAGCTCAACGACCCGCAGCATCCGTGGCTGACCGGCAACTGGCCGAAGTACCCGTGGATGATCCGCAAGCTCAACCCGTTCGCCGGCGAGAAGTCCGCCGCCACCGGACAGTCCAACTCGCAGATGCAGCGCTGATCCACCGCGCCGGCAACACGCACACCGACAGGGGCCGCAAGGCCCCTGTCGCGTTTGAGGGCTGCCGATTGGACCTCTGCCGACTGGTCGGCGCGTGTGTTCGGCCGCCGGGGAAGACTGTGGCGACGCGCCAGGGCGCACAGAGGCCGGTGCCTACGCAGCAGGGCTGCCCTGGCCACAGGGCGCACAGCCGTGTGCGCGCGCTTCCAGACCAGGCACGGCGGAGTGCGACCCGCACCGCAGTCCCGGGAATTGGTGCCGACGCCGCCGGCCGCGCTTGCTAGGCTGCCTCCACGCCTCCTCCGTGCCGATCCGCTGGGACCCATGCCCATGCCCATCCTGCGCCCGCTGCTGTGGTTGTTCGCCGCCGTTCTCGCCTCTGCCGCCCTTCCGGCCGCCGCGGCACCGGCCATCGTGTACGGGGTCAACGGCCACGACGGCCGCCAGGCCTACCCGCTCAGCCAGAGCGAGGCGGTGTTCCGGCTGCTCGACCAGCGCAACCTGCGCAGCTACCGGTTCGACGTGGATCCACGCAACTTCACCGTGCTCGACCAGTTGGTGCAGCTCTCGCGCAAGTACAACATCGCGCTGCGGCCGATGGTGTATCCGATGTCGCGCGAGATCGGCTACGCGCTGGCGCGCCGCTACGCCAACGACATCAAGGTCTGGGAGATCGGCAACGAGCAGGATCTGGACCGTGCCGCCGCCCCGGCGCGGATCGCGGCGATGACCACGATGTACCGCGGCATGAAGCAGGCATCCGACGAACTCGGCGCCGGCCTGCAGTTCACCATCAACATCACCGCCTGCAACAGCGACGATCACTCGGCCAACGCGCGCTGCCCCGGCGACCGCAACGGCTCGCTGTGGTTCCTGGACCAGGCCAAGGCGGCCGGCTTCGACTTCGACCGCATCAGCTTCCACTACTACGCCTTCCACGGGGAGCGCGGCTACTGGATGGACCTGTATCTCGGACAACTGCGCGCCGCCGCGCAGAAGTACGGCACCAAGGTGTACGTCAACGAGCTCAACTGCGCCGAGGTGTACACCGGCAACACCGATGGCGGCCATCCCGGCGACGGCGCCTGCTACGACAGCGTGGCGGACCTCCTGCAGACACTGCGCAGCGATTACGCCGACGTGGTCGCCGAGGTCAATCTCTACGAATTGCTCGACCAGCCGGACCAGCAGGGCGCGGAAGCCCATTTCGGCCTGATGTACGACCTGAGCCGGCCGAAACCGACCCTGGACCTGCTGACCGACGCCGCCCGCTGAGGCCGCGGCGGCGTCTTCGCGCGGCGTGGTCGCCGCCTGCGGCTATGCTGCGGCGATGTTCGAACTGCATCGGGTCACCCGCCGCTACGGCGACACGCTAGCACTGGACCGGGTCGATCTGCGCATCGCACCGGGCCGCACCACCGCGTTGATCGGCCCCAGCGGCGCCGGCAAGTCCAGCGTGCTGCGCCTGCTGCTGGGGCTGGAATGGCCGGACGCCGGCGAAGTGCGCTTCCAGGGCGAACCGCTGCGCCGCGCCACTCTGCTGGCGCAGCGCCGGCGCATCGGCTACGTGATCCAGGAAGGCGGCCTGTTCCCGCACCTGAGCGCGCGCGACAACGCCGCCTTGCTGGCCCGCACGCTGGGCTGGACACGGCCGCGCATCGAGGCGCGCCTGCACGAGCTGGCCGAATTGTGCCGCCTGCCGGAAGCGCTGCTGGCGCGTTACCCGGCCGAGCTGTCCGGCGGCCAGCGCCAGCGCGTGGGGCTGATCCGCGCGCTGTTGCTGGACCCGCCGGTGCTGCTGCTGGACGAACCGCTGGGCGCGCTCGACCCGATCGTGCGCCACGAGCTGCAGACGCAGATGCGCGAGCTGTTCGCGCTGCTCGGCAAGACCGTGGTGCTGGTGACCCACGACGTCGCCGAGGCCGCCTACCTGGGCGATACCCTGGTGCTGATGCGCGGCGGCCGCGTGTTGCAGGAAGGCAGCGCACGCACCTTGCTGGAGACGCCGGCCGATCCGTTCGTCGGCCAGTTCCTGCAGGCGCAGCGCACCCTGGAGGATGCGCGGTGACGTCGCCGGGCGCGCACTGGCGCGCGATCGCGCTGGTCGCCCTGGGCGGCCTGGCCAACCTGCTGGGCGCGCCGGCCGCGGCCGCCGACGCCAAGGTGGTGGTCGGCTCGAAGAACTTCACCGAAGCGGTGGTGCTGGGCGAGATCGCCGCCGGCGCCGGGCGCCAGGCCGGCGTCGAGGTCGAGCACCGGCGCCAACTCGGCGGCACCCGCATCCTCTGGCGTGCGCTGGAGCAGGGCTCGATCGACGCCTACGCCGAGTACACCGGCACCCTGGCCGCCGAGCTGCTGCAGATGCCTGGCGCCGACGACGCCGCGCTGCGCAAGGCGCTGGCGCAGCGCGGCCTGGCGATGAGCGCGCCGCTGGGCTTCGACAACACCTATGCGTTCGGCATGCGCCGGCAACGCGCGCAGGCGCTGGGCATCGCACGCCTGTCCGACCTCGCCGCACATCCGACGCTCAAATTCGGGCTGAGCAGCGAATTCGTCTCGCGTGCCGACGGCTGGCCCGGCGTGCGCGACGCCTACCGCCTGCCGCAGACCCCCACCGGCCTGGACCACGACCTCGCCTACCGCGCGCTCGACAGCGGCGCGATCGACCTCACCGACCTGTACAGCACCGATGCCGAGATTCCGGCGCACGGCCTGCTGGTGCTGCAGGACGACAAGCATTACTTCCCGCGCTACGCCGCAGTGTTCCTGTATCGCGCCGACCTGGCGCAGCGCGCGCCGCGCTTCGTGCAGGCGCTGCAGGGACTGGGCGGACGCATCGACGCGGCGACCATGCAGCGCCTCAACGCCGAGGCCAAGCTCGACAAGCGCGCCGAAAGCGCCATCGCCGCGCACTGGTTGGGCATCGCCGCGCCGGCCCAGGACGGACGCCTGCAGCGGCTGCTGCAACGCACCCGCGAGCACCTGGCGCTGGTCGGGCTGTCGCTGGGCCTGGCCCTGCTGGTGGCGCTGCCGCTGGGCATCCTGGCGGCACACCGGCCACGGCTCGGCCAGGCGGTGCTGGCCCTGACCGGCGTGCTGCAGACGCTGCCGTCGCTGGCGGTGTTCGTGTTCATGATCCCGCTGTTCGGCATCGGCGCCAAACCGGCGATCGCCGCGCTGTTCCTGTACAGCCTGCTGCCGATCGTGCGCAACACCCATGCCGGCATCACCGGTATCGCCCGCGAACTGCGCGAGACCGCCGCCGCGCTCGGCCTGCCGCCGGGCACCCGGCTGTGGCGGATCGAACTGCCGCTGGCGCTGCGCACCATCCTCGCCGGCATCAAGACCGCGGCGGTGATCAACGTCGGTACCGCGACCCTGGGCGCGCTGATCGGCGCCGGCGGCTACGGCCAGCCGATCCTCACCGGCATCCGCCTGGACGATCTCGGCCTGATCCTGGAAGGCGCGGTGCCGGCCGCGCTGCTGGCGCTGCTGGTACAGGGCCTGTTCGAGCTGCTGGAGCGGGTGCTGACCCCGCGCGGGTTGCGCCTTGCGGCGCGGCGGTAAACCAGGCGCCTCGCCGCGGGCATGAGGTGCGGCCGGCCATCGGCGCCCGCACGAAACGCATCACAACCGCATGCGGTCGCGGCTGAAGCCGCTCCTACGGCGTGCATGCCGCTTTCTCGTAGATACCGTCTTACCCCCTAGCAGGCAAGGCCCCTTTTCGGGTCGAACGCGGTGCCCGATTTGAGGACGCCATAGGCGAGGTGCAGGAGC
>NZ_JAASQX010000007.1:0-257730 GCF_011761895.1 Xanthomonas sp. F4
TGGACTTCCCACACCTCCTCCGATGATCAGTCGGAAGACATGACGCCTGTTTAGGGGCGCCAGGTCCAGATACAAGGAGCGGCTTCAGCCGCGACCAACGAAGCCATGCACCCAACAGGATCGACGATGCAGACCGGTAATCGACTGCCTTCCCCATCGAAACTGAAGATAGACAACGAACGCACGCACGTGCGTTCAAGCACGCGCCGCAGCCACCATCTCCTGCGCCAGGCCACGCATCGCCTCCGGCGTCAGCTGCAGGTACGGCGCGATGCGCAGGGCACCATGGCGATGCGTGCAGATGACGTGCGCCTGCTGCAACCAGGGCAGCAGCGCCGGCATCGCCGACGCCGGTGGACGCAGCGCGTACAGGTGCGGCGCGTGCCCGGGCACGGTCCAGTCGCCCGCGCCCAGCGCCTGCAATTCCGCGTCGAAGGCCCCGCCAAGGTCGGCGAGCCGCTGCGCGATGCGCGCCGGCTGCCACTGCTGTACCTGCTGCAGCGCGGCACTGGCCATCGCCAGACGCAGCGGATCGGCGACACCGCCGGCATCGAAGCGACGCGCGCCGCTGTGGTACGGCGGCGGCGCTTCGGCCGGAAACTGCCAGTCGCCGCCCGGATCGCGCGCCTGCCAGTGCTGCTCGAACGGAACGCCATGCGCGCGCCAGTGCGGCGAGGCCCACAGCCACGCCAGTCCCATCGGTCCGAGCAGCCATTTGTGCCCGACCGAGACCACGAAATCCGGCCGCCAGGCATCCAGCCGCACCGGCAGCACGCCCAGGCTCTGGCTCAGGTCCAGCACCAGCATCGCGCCGGCCGCATGCACACGCGGCGCGATCCGGTCCAGATCCAGCAGGCTGCCGTCGCGCCAGTAGGCGTTGGGCAGGGTCGCCACGCGGACGCGCGGCTGGGCGTCCAGCGTCGCCAGCACCGCTGCGGTCCAGTCCTTCCCAGGCGCGCGCCGCACCACCGCCAGGGATGCGCCGCTCTCGGCGCAGCGTTGCTGCCACGCCAGCAAATTCGATGGGAACTGGCCATCGAGCAGCAGTACCGCATCGCCGGGCGCCAGCGGCACCTGTCGCGCCGCAATGGCCAGGCCGTACGCGGCCGACGGCACCATCGCCACGCCCTCGCTGTCGCCCGAGAACACCGTGGCCGCGGCCAGCGTGCGCAGGTCTTCGATCTGCGCGCGCCAGGCATCGAAGGACAGCGTCCACGGCGCCATCGAATCGGCCAGCGCCGCCTGCCCTGCGGCCAGGGCCCGGTGCAGCCGCGGGCCCTTGCTGGCGGTGTCCAGGTAGCGCACGCCGGCCGGCAGCGCGAACGCATCCGCCGCGGCATCGAGGTCGACCAGCTCTTCCGCAGAAGCCGGACTGGCAGCATGGCGCGAGGCGGTCGTAGACATGTGTCTAGGGTAACGCCGTGGTCCGCGACGCGTGACGGTCCGTTCACGCCGTAGCGCTAAGACTGCATCGATGCAAGCGATCTCTCCGGCGTCACCGCCCTCGCCCATCGCATCCGTCGCGACACTGGCGGACCGCCTGCGTCGCGTGCGTGCGCGCAGCCGTCAGCTCGCCGCGCCGTTGAGCGAAGAAGACGCGATGGTGCAGAGCATGGATGACGCCAGCCCGACCAAATGGCATCTGGCGCACACCACCTGGTTCTTCGAGCGTTTCGTGCTCGGCGCCGATCCGGCGTACCGCGCGCACGATCCGCAGTGGGACTATCTGTTCAACAGCTACTACCAGAGCATCGGCCCGGCGCATGCGCGGCCGCATCGCGGCCTGCTGTCGCGGCCATCGCTGGCGCAGGTGCTGGACTATCGCAGCGAGATCGATACCCGCGTGCTGGCGCAGTTGCAGGCCGGCACCCTGGCGCCGCAGACGCTGCAGATCCTGGAACTGGGCCTGCAGCACGAACAGCAACACCAGGAGCTGCTGCTCACCGACATCAAGCACGCGTTCTGGCGCAATCCGCTGGGCCCGGCGTATCGCGCGGACCTGGCGACACAGCACGCGCCGGCGTCGCCGCTGCGCTGGCTGCAGCGCGACGAACAGATCAGCGAGATCGGGGCTGCCGCCTGGCCGGCGCAGACGACCTTCGCCTACGACAACGAATCGCCGCGGCATCGCGTGCTGGTGCCGGCACACGCGCTGGCCAGCCGCCCGGTGAGCAATGCCGAATACGCCGAGTTCATCGCCGATGGCGGCTATCGCACGGTCGGACTGTGGCTCAGCGACGGCTGGGCGCAGCGTTGCGCCGAGGACTGGCAGCGCCCGCTGTACTGGCATGCCGATGGCGTGCGCGAATTCACCCTCGGCGGCTGGCGCGAACGCGATCCGCATGCGCCGGTGTGCCATCTCAGCCTGTTCGAGGCCGACGCCTTCGCGCGCTGGGCCGGCGCGCGCCTGCCGACCGAGGCGGAGTGGGAACAGGCCGCTACCGGCGTCGCCATCGCCGGCAACTTCGTCGAGAGCGATGCGCTGCACCCTCAGCCGGCGGCGCCGGCCGATACCGGCCTGCAGCAGTTGTTCGGCGATGTCTGGGAATGGACCGGCAGCGCCTACCTACCCTACCCCGGCTTCCGTCCATGGTCGGGCACGCTGGGCGAATACAACGGCAAGTTCATGAACGCGCAGTGGGTGTTGCGCGGCGGCAGTTGCGCCACGCCGCACGATCACATCCGCGCCAGCTACCGCAACTTTTTCCCCTCCGATGCGCGGTGGCAGTTCGCCGGCGTGCGCCTGGCCAAGGATTCCGCATGAATGCCGCAACCGCCCGTGCCCTGACCGAAGCCGCCCTGACCGACCTGCATCCGCAAGCGGACGACATCACCGCCGATGCGATCGCCGGGCTGTCATGCAGCCCCAAGCAGCTGCCGTCCAAGTATTTCTACGACGCCGAGGGTTCGCGCCTGTTCGAGGCGATCACCCGCCAGCCCGAGTACTACCTGACCCGCACCGAGCTGGATCTGCTGGAAGCGCGGATGCCGTCGATCGCGCAGGCGGTGGGCACCGGCGCGCATGTGGTGGAGCTGGGCAGCGGCAGCGGCCGCAAGACCCAATTGCTGCTGGACGGCCTGCGCATGCCGGTGGCCTACACACCCATCGAAATTTCCCGCGACATGCTGATGTCCAGCACCACGCGGCTGGCCGAGCGCTTCCCGCACATCCAGATGCTGCCGGTGTGCGCCGACTTCACCGCGCCGGTGGCGCTGCCGGCGCCGCAGCGCGGGGCGCGCCGTACCCTGGTGTTCTTCCCCGGCTCGACCCTGGGCAACTTCACCCGCGAGGACGGCATCGCCCTGCTGCGCTCGATGCGCCAGACCATGGGCGCGGACGGCTGTGCGCTGATCGGCATCGACCTGGTCAAAGACACCGCATTGCTGGAGGCGGCCTACAACGATGCCGCCGGCGTCACCGCCACGTTCACCCTGAACCTGCTGCGCCGCCTCAACCGCGAGATCGGCAGCGACTTCGACCTGGCGCAGTTCCGCCATCACGCCGTCTATTCGGAAACGCGCCAGCGCATCGAGACCTTCCTGGTCAGCCAGTGCGCACAGCAGGTGACCGTGGCCGGGCAGCGCTTCGATTTCGCCGAAGGCGAGGCGATGCAGGTCGAGTACAGCCACAAGTACACCGACCAGAGCTTCGCGGCGATGGCCGCCGATGCCGGCCTGCGCGTCAGCCACGGCTGGAATGCGCAGGACGATGCGTTTGGGTTGCGACTGCTGCAGGTGGTCTGAAGGCGGGGATTGGGGAGTCGGGATTGGGAATTCGCAAAAGCGAGCGCGGCGCGCGCGGCGGCAGCCTCCTGTCAACGACATCCCTCGTAGGAGCGGCTTCAGCCGCGACGCTTTCCAATCGGCTGCGTCGCGGCTGAAGCCGCTCCTACACTATCTGCCAGGTCGAAAACCGCCTCAGGCCTGATACCCATTGCTGATCGGATAACGCCGCTCGCGTCCGAATGCGCGGCGCGACACCTTCGGCCCCGGCGCGGCCTGGTGCCGCTTCCACTCGCTGATGCGCACCAGCCGCACCACCCGGTCGACCACCTCGGCGGCGTAGCCGGCGGCGACGATCTCGTCGCGCGATTCCTCCTGGTCGACGTAGCGATACAGGATGCCGTCGAGCACGTCGTAGGGCGGCAGCGAATCCTGGTCGGTCTGGTTGGCGCGCAGCTCCGCCGAGGGCGGCCGCGTGATCACCGCCGGCGGGATCACCGGCGTGCCGCCGACCGTGTTGCGCCATTTCGCCAGGCCGAACACCTCGGTCTTGTACAGGTCCTTCAGCGGCGCGTAGCCGCCGCACATGTCGCCATAGATGGTGGCGTAGCCCACCGCGTACTCGCTCTTGTTGCCGGTGGTCAGCAGCAGGCCGCCGAACTTGTTGGCCAGCGCCATCAGGATCACGCCACGGCTGCGCGACTGCAGGTTCTCTTCGGTGACGTCGGGCTCGGTGCCGGCGAACAGCGGGCCGAGCGCGCTCAGCAGGCCCTCGAACGCCGGCTCGATCGCCACCGTCTCCAGCTTCACGCCGAGGACGCGGCACTGATCGGCGGCCAGGTCGTTGGACAGGTCGGCGGTGTAGCGCGACGGCAAGCGCACCGCGGTGACGTTGTCCGCGCCCAGCGCGTCCACCGCCATCGCCAGCACCAGCGCCGAATCGATGCCGCCGGACAGGCCAAGCCACACCTTGGAAAAGCGATTCTTGGCGCAATAGTCCTGCAACCCGCGCACCACCGCGCGCCAGGCCAGCGCATCCATGCTCTCGTCGCCGTCGTCGGTCCAGCGCAGCGGCGCGAAACGGCGCGCGGCGGTGTCGTATTCCACCACCAGCCACTGGTCGGTGAACGCGGCCGCGGCCGGATGCACGGTGCCGTCGCCGTCGGCCACCACCGAGGCGCCGTCGAACACCAGCGCATCCTGGCCGCCGACCACGTTGAGATAGGCCAGTGCCGCACCACTCTCGCGGCTGCGCTCGGCCAGCAAGGCATCGCGCTGCGCGTGCTTGCCGCGCTCGTAGGGCGAGGCATTGGGCACCAGCACCAGTTCCGCGCCCGCCCGCACGGTCGCCGCCAGCGGCTCCGGGAACCACAGGTCCTCGCAGATCACCAAACCAACCGGCGTGCCGTTGACCTCGAACACGCAGTTCTCGCCGTCCGGATCCACATCGAAGTAGCGGCGCTCGTCGAACACCGCGTAGTTGGGCAGTTCGCGCTTGCGGTAGGTGCGTTCGATGCGGCCGCCGCGCAGCACGCTGGCGGCGTTGTAGACCACGCTGCCGGCGCTCTGCGGCCAGCCGAGCACCGCGACGATGCCGCGCACCTGCGCGGCGATGCGCTGCACCGCGCGCTCGCAATCGGCCAGGAAGCCCGGCCGCAGCAGCAGGTCTTCCGGCGGGTAGCCGCTGACCGCCAGCTCCGGGAACAGCACCACGTCGGCACCGTACTCGTCGCGCGCCTCCTCGATCAACGCGATGATCCGGTCGGTGTTCTGGGCGACGGCGCCGACCGGGAAATCGAACTGGGCCATGGCGAGGCGAAGAGAAGAAGACATGGACAACCTTGCAGAAGCGGGAGGGGAAAAGCGCGGCGGTCGCGCCGCGGCCGCTCACAGCATGCTGCCAGCAGCAGCGTCACCGAGATGCGCGCGGCAGCAATGCGCAGTGTAGCGCCGCACCGGGGCCGGCGATTAGCCTGCCCACCTCATGCTGGGCCGAGGTGCACTGTTGGAAGGACCCTCGGTCCCGACTGGCTCCGACGCCGGCCGCTGACAGACGCCGCGTCGCGACTGAAGCCGCTCCCACAAGGCGCAACATGTCGTGTGCTGACTGGGCGCACTGTGGGAGGACTTCAGTCCCGACTGCATCGATCCCTGAGCGCCGGCCAGCCACGACCATGTGCTTCAGCGGGCGCCAGCGCCAGCGCGCGCGCGGCGCCGCCGGCGCCAACGCCGCAACAGCAACACCAAGCCCGCACACAGCCCGAGCGCGGCGAGGCCCAGCACCGCCATACGCACGCCAACGCCGTGCTGGAACACCACTTCCTTGCCGTCGCCGTCGAGCGTATAGGCGACCACGTAGTCGCCCATCGTGCCCATGCCTTCGCGCCCGCCGGCGGCGATCACCACGTACTGCTTGCCGCCCACCGCATAGACCGAGGGCGTGGCCTGGCCACCGGCCGGCAGCTTGGCCTCCCACAGGGTCTTGCCGGTGGCGCTGTCGAGCGCGCGCAGGCGCGAATCGGCGGCCGCGGCGATGAAGGTCAGACCGCTGGCGGTGGTCACCGCGCCGCCGAGCAGCGGCGTGCCCACGTCCAGTGGCAGCCACGGCAGCCTTTCTTCCAGCGTGCCGAGCGGGCGTTCCCAGGCGATCTTGCGCGTACGCAGGTCCACCGCCACCAGCCGTCCCCACGGCGGCTTGACGCAGGGAACGCCGCGTGACGAGCCCAACATGCCGCGGCGCATGTAGTACGGCGTGCCTTCCATGTCGTTGAACTGCTGGTCCGGATGGCGCGCGCGCTCGGCCTCGCTGAACTGCTCGCGCGGGATCAGCGCCACCTGCATCGGCAGGTCCGACACCGGCATGATCGCCAGCTGTCGCTGCGGATCCACCGCGATGCCGCCCCAGTTCACGCCGCCGGCCCAGCCGGGCAGCGCGATCGTGCCGCGCACGCTGGGCGGGGTGAACAGGCCTTCCGAACGCAGCCCGGCGATCAGCGCTGCGCATTCGCGGCGCGCGCCCGGCGTCGCCCCCCAGGCATCGGCGGCGGTCAGCGGCGCATGCCGCGCCAGGCGCAGACCCGGTTCGGGCATCGGCTGGGTCGGCGAGGCACGTTCGCCCGGCACGTCGGAGGCCGGCACCGGCACCTCGCTGATCGGGAACAGCGGCGTGCCGTCGCGGCGGTCGAAGGCGAACAGGAAGCCTGTCTTGGTCGCCTGCAGCACCGCCGCGCGCGGCCCCTGCGCGGTCTGCACCGTGGTCAGCACCGGCTGCGAGGCCTGGTCGTAGTCCCACAGGTCGTGATGCACCAACTGCTGCGCCCATACCCGACGGCCGCTGTGCAAATCCAGCGCCACCAGCGAATCGGCATCGCGGTTGTCGCCGAGACGCTCGCCACCGTAGTAGTCGGGACTGGCCGAGCCGGTCGGCACGTAGACCAGGCCCAGCGCCGGGTCCACCGACAGCGGCGCCCAGGCATTGCCGCCGCCGACCGTGGCCGCCTGCTCCGGCTGCCAGCCGGCCGCGGCGGCCTTGCCCGGATCGCGCGGCACCGGATCCCAGCGCCACAGCTCACGGCCGCTGCGCGCGTCGTAGCCGCGCACCACGCCCTGCTCCAGCGCATGCCCGCGGTTGTCGCCGATCGAGCTACCGACCACCAGCACATCGCCGGCCACCACCGGCGGCGAGGTCACCGCATAGTTGGACCAGGCATCGCTGGCCGTATCGTGCACATCCACCCCGGCATGCAGGTCGATCGTGCCGTCCTTGCCGAACCCGGCGCAGGGCTTGCCGTCGGCGGCGTCCAGCGCGATCAGCCGCGCATCCAGGGTGCCGTATACGATGCGCTCGCGGCACGCACCTGCAGTGGCCTGGATGTCGCGCCAGAAACTCACCCCGCGCGAGGCCGGGTCGCTGTAGTGCTTGTCGCGCGCGACCTTGGCGTCGAACGACCACAGTTCGCGGCCGCTGGTCGCATCCAGGGCGAAGGCGATGCCGGTGCCGGTGGTGAGGTACATGCGCCCGCCCAGCACCAGCGGATTGGCTTCGAAGCGCCGCCGTTCCGGATCGGGCAGGCCCGCGCCGAGTTCGCCGGTGCGGAACGACCAGGCGATGCGCAGCCGGCCGATGTTGTCCGGGGTGATCTGGGTCAGCGGCGAGTACTGCCCGCCGCCGGGCGCGCCGGCATAACTGGCCCAGTCGCCCGGCGCCGCCGCGCAGATGCCACCGATGCCCATCGCCATGCCCGCCCCGCAAACCGCTGCCCGCCATCGCCTGATCACGCATCCACCCCTGTTGCTGCCGAAGAAAGTGGCGTCAGTATCGGCACCGGCAGACCGTGGCGCAGCGCTGCGGGGACGGAACCGGCCATGCTGGTGACCAGTGGCGGGCCGCAGGGACGAACGGTGGCGCCCTCAGCGGCCACCCACGGCGTATGCGCGGCGCCTTCCGCGCGCCCAACGCGACGGCATTGACCCGGCCTGCGCGTCTACCGCGCGATAGTACGCCAGCCCCAACCACCCACCACCAGGAGCGCAGCACCATGCTGACCCGATGGAGACTTGCCCTCGGCAAGCTCAGCAAGCGGATGTGGTTCCGCTCCACGCTGTATGGCGCGCTTGGCGTCATCACCGCACTGGCCGGCGCGTTCCTGAAGTTCCTGATTCCCGAGGGATTGGCGACGCGGATCGGTGCCGACTCGGTCGGCAACATCCTCGCCATCCTTGCCGCCTCCATGCTGACGGTCACCACGTTCTCGCTATCGACGATGGTGTCCGCCTACGGCTCCGCCTCCAACAGCGCCACCCCACGCGCCGCCCGGCTGTTAATCGAGGACACTCGCGCGCAAGGCGCCCTGGCCACCTTCATCGGGGCGTTCCTGTTCTCCATCGTCGGGCTGATCGCGCTGAGCACCGGTCTCTACGGCGAGGGCGGCCGGCTGGTGCTGTTCGGCGCCACCATCGCGGTCATTACGGTCATCACGGTGACGCTGCTGCGGGCCATCGAACAGTTCTCCCGCTTCGGTCGACTGGGCGAGACCATCGATCTGGTGGAACTGGTCACCCGCGATGCGATGCGCCGCCGCGCCGAAGACCCGCTGCTGGGGGCGGCGCCATGCAGCCTGCCGCTACCCGAGCATGCCAGACAGTTGCACAGTCCGCGCATCGGCTACGTGGAGCATATCGACGTGGCGCGCCTGGACGCGCTGGCCCGCGAACACGCGCTGATCGTCCACGTGCTGTGCCAGCCCGGCACTTTCGCCACGCCGGTGCGCCCCATCCTTGCGGTCGAGGGCGCGGCGGAGGACAGTGTTCGGGAGCGGCTCTGCGAAGCGATCAGTCTGGGCGAGACGAGGCGCATCGAGAACGATCCGCGCTATGGTCTGGTCATGCTTGCCGAGATCGGGCAGAGGGCGATGTCGCCGGCGATCAACGATCCCGGCACATGCATCGACGTGATCGCCACTTGCGTGCGCCTGCTGTGCGGCTGGGAGCACGCTCGTGCCAAGGCGCAGGCACCGGAGGTGAGCTTCGACAACGTGCGCGTCGCCGCCCTGAACGAACACGACATGTTCGAGGACGTGTTCGAGCCGATCGCCCGCGACGCCGCGGGCATGCTGGAAGTGGGCATCCGCCTGCAGAAGGCGTTCGCCGCAATCGCGCAGAGCGACCACCCGCCGATGCGTGAGGCCGCATTGGCCCACGCGCGGCTTGCCCTGCAACGAGCCCTGGACACCATGCCATTCGCTCCGGACAGGGAAAAACTTCGCGCGGTCGCGCTGGCCGAAAACGGGATCGCCGCATGATGGGCTCACTCCCGCACGCGCCGGGCCACGGCCGGCCACATGGCGATCCTCCTTGCCTCCACATCGACGGCGACGCGGACGGATGCTACCGACCTCAACGAAAAAGGCCCCGCTCGCGCGGGGCCCTTTCGACGCGAGCCGCTGTGGCGCCTGCGCGCCACAGCCGCACTGCGACTTACTTCATCAGCGAAGCGATCGCCGCACCCAGGTCGCCCGGCGAACGCACGGTCTTGACCCCGGCCGCTTCCATCGCCGCGAACTTGCCCTCGGCCGTGCCCTTGCCGCCCGAGGCGATCGCACCGGCGTGGCCCATGCGCTTGCCGGCCGGCGCCGACGCACCGGCGATGAAGCCGACCACCGGCTTCTTAACATGCTTGGCGATGTACTCGGCACCGGCTTCCTCGGCGTCGCCGCCGATTTCGCCGACCATGATGATGCCTTCGGTCTGCGGATCCTCGTTGAACAGCTTGAGGCAGTCGACGAAGTTCAGGCCGTTGATCGGGTCGCCGCCGATGCCGATGCAGGTGGACTGGCCCAGGCCGACTTCCGTGGTCTGCTTGACCGCTTCATAGGTCAGCGTGCCCGAACGCGAGACGATGCCGATCTTGCCCGGCTTGTGGATGTGGCCCGGCATGATGCCGATCTTGCACTCGCCCGGGGTGATCACGCCGGGGCAGTTCGGCCCGATCAGCACGGTCTCCGGGAAGGAGCGGGTCAGCACGTTCTTGACGCGCAGCATGTCCAGCACCGGGATGCCTTCGGTGATGCAGACGATGACCTTGATACCGGCGGCGGCCGCTTCCAGGATCGCATCGGCCGCGAACGGCGGCGGCACGTAGATCACCGAGGCATCGGCGCCGGTGCTCTGCACGGCATCGGCCACGGTGTTGAACACCGGCAGGTCGATGTGGGTGGTGCCGCCCTTGCCCGGGGTGACGCCGCCGACGACCTGGGTGCCGTACTCGATCATCTGGGTGGCGTGAAAGGTGCCCTGCTGGCCGGTGAAGCCCTGCACGATCACCTTGGTGTTCTTGTTAATCAAAACAGACATTGGAGTTCCTTGGTGTCGTGGATCAGGCGGCGTTCTTGACAGCTTCAACGACCTTCTTGGCGCCGTCGTTGATGTTGTCAGCCGGAATGATGGCCATGCCGCTGTCGCGCAGCAGCTGCTTGCCCTCTTCCACGTTGGTGCCTTCCAGGCGCACAACGACCGGAACCTTGACGCCCACTTCCTTGACTGCCGCGATGATGCCCTCGGCGATCATGTCGCAGCGGACGATGCCGCCGAAGATGTTGACGAAGATGCCTTCGACCTTGTCCGAGGACAGGATCAGCTTGAACGCCTCGATCACGCGCTGCTTGTTGGCGCCGCCGCCCACGTCGAGGAAGTTCGCCGGCTCGCCGCCGTTGAGCTTGATCACGTCCATGGTGGCCATGGCCAGACCGGCGCCGTTGACCATGCAGCCGATGTTGCCGTCCATGGTGACGTAGTTGATGTCCAGCTCCGAAGCGGTCACTTCGGTCTCGTCTTCCTGGGACTTGTCGCGCATGGCGACCAGTTCCTTGTGGCGGAAGTTGGCGTTGTCATCGCTGTTGAACTTGCCGTCCAGCGCGTAGAGGTTGCCGTCGTCCAGGATGGCCAGCGGATTGATCTCCACCAGCGCCAGATCCTTCTCGTTGAAGATGCGGTACAGGTTGACCATGATGTTGGCGAATTGGCCGGCCTGCTTGGCGGTCAGGCCCATCTTGAAGCCAATGTCACGGCCGTGGTAACCCTGCACGCCCTCGACGAAGTCGACGTTGAGCGTGTGGATCTTGTCCGGGGTCTCGGCGGCGACCTGTTCGATCTCCATGCCGCCCTCGGAGGAGGCGATGTAGCTGATGGTGCGGGTGCCGCGGTCGACCAGCACCGACAGGTACAGCTCCTTGACGATCTCGCCGGCGGTGGTCACCAGCACCAGGTTGATCGGCAGCTCGACGCCGGCGGTCTGGTAGGTGGCCATCTTGGTGCCGAGCAGCTTCTCGGCAACGGCCTTCACATCGTCGGTGGTCTTGCAGAACTTGACGCCGCCGGCCTTGCCGCGGCCACCTGCGTGGATCTGCGCCTTGACCATCCAAGGGCCAGCGCCAAGCGACTTGGCGGCTTCAACCGCTTCTTCCGCAGTAGCCGCGACCTTGCCGGCCGGGACCGGGATGCCGTACTCGGCAAGCAGTTGTTTTGCCTGATATTCGTGGAAATTCATGCGTCACCGTGGGAAAAGGAACGGCCGTCCCGCAGCGATCCGGGCCCTGAGTGGCGGCCGGGAGCGGTACGGACGGGACGCCTATTGTCGCCGACCCAGGGCGGCGGCGCAAAAGCACCGGCGGTCTGGCCCGGCTGCGGCCTCCGGGATGGTCCGCGGTGGCGGCGCCGGGTGGGGGGCGCCGGGCCGCGCGCGCCCTGCCGCGCTCATCCCGCCGCCTTCCCCTGCCTGTCCAGACAGGCCGCCGGACCGCCGACGGCGGCGATCGCGGTTGCGCCGTCGCGACCGCGGTGACCGGCCCCAGGCTGGCCGCCGCCGGCCCGAGCGGCCATCCGCGTGGACGGCGCCACCCCTATACTCGCGCCGTCCGCTGTCCGCCCGGAGTCCGGCTTGCCCACCAGCGCCTCGCTCATCGACCGCATCGAGTCCATTCCGCGCCGCGAGCTGTACTTCTTCGCGTTGTACCGGGTGCTGGTGGCCGGGCTGATCGCCGCCCTGGTATTCAGCCCGCTCAGCGTGCTGGTCGGCGAGCCGCGCTACCCGCAACTGGCCAGCACCCTGGCCACCGCCTACCTGGCAGTGGCGCTGGCGCTGCTGATGTGGGGGCGCAACGAGGCTCACCTGGCACCGATCGTCGGCTTCAGCGCCGTCGCCGACATCGTCGCCGCGACACTCGCCGCACATGCCCTGCCCGCGGCCAGCGCCGGCATCGCGATGATGCTGCTGTTCAACGTCGCCGCCGCGGCGATGCTGCTGCGCCTGCGCGGCGGCCTCGCCATTGCCCTGATCGCCTCGGCGGCGACGCTGGCCGAGTACGTGTGGAGCGTGCTGGACGGCGCCGACAACACCCGCAGCCTGGCCGAACTGGCGATGTTCGCCACCAGTTATCTGGCGGTGGCCTACATCTGCAACGGCCTCGGCCAGCGCGCGCGCACCAGCCAGCGCCTGGCCGAACGCCGCGGCGCCGAGGTCGCCAATCTCTACGAAATCAACGAACTGATCATCCGCCGCATGCGCACCGGCGTGCTGGTGGTGGACGCGCAGAACCGGGTGACCCTGGCCAACGAGGCCGCGTCGGCGCTGCTCGGCGACACCGACGGCAACAGCGGCAGCGGCCGGCTCGACCTGCTCAGCGCCGCGCCGGAACTGGCCCGGCGCCTGCAGCGCTGGCGCAACGGCTGGAACCAGGACGAAAGCCCGCTGCAGCTGTCGCCGGACCAGCCGGAGGTACAGCCGCGCTTCGCCCGGTTGCTGGCCGAGGGCGACCTGACCCTGGTGTTTCTCGACGACGCCACGGTGGTCTCGCGACGCGCCGAGTCGCTCACCCTGTCGGCGCTGGGCCGCTTCTCGGCCAGCCTGGCGCACGAAATCCGCAACCCGCTGGCCGCGATCAACTACGCCTCGCAGTTGCTGGAGGAATCGCCGGCGATCGGCGATGCCGACCGCCGCCTGCTGCAGATCATCCACCAGCAGTGCCAGCGCACCAACGGCATCGTCGAGAGCGTGCTCGGCCTGGCCCGGCGCGAGCGCTCCAATCCGGAGAACCTGGACCTGGGCGCGTTCGTGCGGCGCTTCGTCCTGGAGTACCGGCAGACCCTGTCGATCGAGACCGACAGCCTCGAGGCGATCCTCGCCCCGCAGCCGGTGCACGCGCTGGTCGACCCCAAGCACCTGCACCAGATCCTCAGCGCGCTGGTGCACAACGCGCTCAAGTACGGGCGGGTGATGGAGGAGCCGGCACGGGTGCGCCTGCGCGTGGCGATGCAGGAGCGCAACGCCGTCGTCGACGTGATGGACCGTGGCCCCGGCATCCCCGAGGCGGTGGCGGCGCAGTTGTTCCGGCCGTTCTTCACCACCTCCGAGCACGGCACCGGACTGGGCCTGTACATCGCCCGCGAGCTGTGCCGGGCCAACCAGGCGCGACTGGAATACGTGTCGGTGCCGGCCGGCGGCGCCTGCTTCCGGGTCGCCTTGCCCGGGCCGCACACCATGCTCAGCGGCGGCAGGTGAGAATCGCTCCGCCAGCGCGCGGCCGGCGCCGGTAAATTGGCACATGCCCCGGTTCCTACGCTATCTTCTTTGCACATGAACGAAACCCGAAGCGCCCTGGTCGTCGACGACGAGCGCGACATCCGCGAGTTGCTGGTCCTGACCCTGGGCCGGATGGGGCTGCGCATCAGCACCGCCGCCAACCTCGCCGAAGCGCGCGAACTGCTGGCGAGCAATCCCTACGACCTGTGCATCACCGACATGCGCCTGCCCGACGGCAACGGCATCGAGCTGGTCAGCGAAATCGCCAAGCACTACCCACGCACGCCGGTGGCGATGATCACCGCCTTCGGCAGCATGGACCTGGCGGTGGAAGCACTGAAGGCCGGCGCTTTCGACTTCGTCAGCAAGCCGGTGGACATCCACGTGCTGCGCGGCCTGGTCAAGCATGCGCTGGAACTCAACAACGAAAGCCGCGCCGCGCCGCCGCAGCCGGCCCCGGAACAGGCCAGCCGCCTGCTCGGCGCCTCGGCGGCGATGGACGCGCTGCGCAGCACCATCGCCAAGGTCGCGCGCAACCAGGCGCCGGTGTACATCCTCGGCGAATCCGGCGTGGGCAAGGAGCTGGTCGCGCGCACCATCCACGAACAGGGCGCCCGCGCCGCCGGCCCCTTCGTGCCGGTGAACTGCGGCGCGATCCCGGCCGAACTGATGGAAAGCGAGTTCTTCGGCCACAAAAAGGGCAGCTTCACCGGCGCCCACGCCGACCAGGCCGGCCTGTTCCAGGCCGCGCACGGCGGCACCCTGTTCCTCGACGAGGTCGCCGAACTACCGCTGCCGATGCAGGTCAAGCTGCTGCGCGCGATCCAGGAGAAATCGGTGCGCCCGGTCGGCGCCGCCACCGAGGTGCCGGTGGACGTGCGCATTCTCTCGGCCACGCACAAGGATCTGGCCGACCTGGTCGCCGAGGGCCGCTTCCGCCACGACCTGTACTACCGCATCAACGTCATCGAACTGCGCGTGCCGCCGCTGCGCGAGCGCGGCGGCGACCTGCCGCAACTGGCCGCGGCGATCCTGGCGCGGCTGGCCAAGAGCCACGGCCGCCCCACCCCGCTGCTGTCGCCCTCCGCGCTGGATGCCCTGAGCAGCTACGCCTTCCCAGGCAACGTGCGCGAGCTGGAGAACATCCTCGAACGCGCCCTGGCGATGGCCGAGGACGACCAGATCAGCGCCGCCGACCTGCGCCTGCCGCAGCCCGGCAACCATGCCCGCAGCGCTGCCGAAGCTGCACCGGCGCTACCGCGCGGCGTGGTCGACATCGACCCGACCTCCTCCGCGCTGCCGTCCTACATCGAACAGCTCGAACGCGCCGCCATCCAGAAGGCGCTGGAAGAGAACCGCTGGAACAAGACCCGCACCGCCGCGCAGCTGGGCATCACCTTTCGCGCGTTGCGCTACAAGCTGAAGAAGCTGGGGATGGAGTAGAAGGGCCGGGAATGGGGAGTCGGGATTGGGGAATGGGAAGAGCCGCTCTCCTGGCTGCTCTTGGTCCTTCGCCCGATTGAGTGGGGTGATTCCGTTGGGCGCAACCGGCATTGCCCGCCTGCGCTAAACGTCGAGAAGCCTGGGAACAAGGCTTGGGCTACCGGAAGACCAATAGGGACGGAAAAGCCGCTTTACCATTCCCCAATCCCGATTCCCCAATCCCAGCTTCTCAGTCCTTCGTCACCCGATTGATCTCGGCCAGGCTGGTGACGCCGTTGCGGGCCTTGAGCAGGGCCGACTGGCGCAGGTCCTTGACCCCGATCTTCTGCGCGGCGCTGGCGATGTCCATGGCGTTGCCGCCCTGCAGCACGATCGCGGCGATCTCGTCGTTCATCGGCATCACCTGATAGATGCCGGTGCGGCCCTTGTAGCCCTCGGTGCACTCGTCGCAGCCGACCGCTTCGTACAGCTGGACGCCGGCGGCGATCTCCGCCTCGGTGAAGCCCTCGGCCAATAGCGCCTTTTCCGGCAACTGGACCGGGCGCTTGCAGTTGTTGCACAGGCGCCGCGCCAGGCGCTGGGCAATGACCAGGGTCACCGAACTGGTGATGTTGTAGGGCGCGATGCCCATGTTCATCAGGCGCGCGATGGTCTGCGGCGCGTCGTTGGTGTGCAGGGTGGACAGCACCATGTGACCGGTCTGCGCGGCCTTGATCGCGATCTCGGCGGTCTCCAGGTCACGGATTTCGCCGACCATGATGATGTCCGGATCCTGGCGCAGGAACGAGCGCAGCGCCGCGGCAAAGGTCATGCCGCGCTTGTTGTTCTGCTGCACCTGGTTGACCCCGGGCAGTCGGATTTCGACCGGATCCTCGGCGGTGGAGATGTTGCGGGTGTCGTCGTTGAGGATGCCCAGCGCGGTGTACAGCGACACCGTCTTGCCCGAGCCGGTAGGGCCGGTGACCAGGACCATGCCGTACGGTTTGTGGATCGCATCCAGGAACAGCTTCTGCTGCTCCGGCTCGTAACCGAGCTTGTCGATGCCCAGCTTGGCCGCGCTGCCGTCGAGGATACGCAGCACGATCTTCTCGCCGAACAGCGTCGGCAGCGTGCTGACGCGGAAGTCGATCTGCTTGTTCTTGGACAGGTTGAGCTTGATGCGGCCGTCCTGCGGGACCCGCTTCTCGGCGATGTCCAGCTGCGCCATCACCTTCAGGCGCGCGGCGATGCGCTGGTTGAGCTTGACCGGCGCCTTGGCCACGCTCTTGAGCAGACCGTCGATGCGCAGGCGCACCCGGTAGTCGTCCTCGTAGGGCTCGAAGTGGATGTCGGACGCACCACGGCGGATCGCATCGACCAGCACCTTGTTCACGAACTTGACGACCGGGGTGTCCTCGCCCTTGGCGTCGATGCCGGTATCGCCACCGCTGCCCACGTCCTCGTCGCCGCCGCCGACATCGAGGTTGTCCATGCCCTCGTCGTCGCCCAAGGCGCTGCCGAGCGAGTCGTTGCTGGCCTGCCACTGCTCCAGGGTCCGGCGGATCTGGTCCTCGTCGACCAGGATCGGCTCCACCGTCAGGTTGGTGTGGAACTTGATATCGTCCAGCGCCCGGGTCTGGGTCGGGTTGCTGATGCCGACGAACAGGCGGCTGCCGCGCTTGAACAACGGCAGCACCTGATACTTCTGCAGCAGTTCCTCGCTGACCAGCTTCATCGCATTCTGGCTGGCGTCGAAGACCGAGACATCCATCAACGGCATGCCGAACTCCACCGCATTGGCGGCGGCCAGCTGCGCGGCGGTGACCAGCTTCTTCTCGGAGAACCACTGCGGCAGCGGGACCTTGGCCTCGGCCGCCTGGGCCATGGCGGTCCGCGCCGCGGCTTCCTCCAGCGCACCGTCCTGCACGAGGCGGCGGGCGATGCCGGTGATGCCGACCAAGTTAGCGGAAACCAATGTATTCATCTCACCCACCACCCAGCAATACGTATGCGTGACGTATCATCCACATTCGCCCGGCTTGTGCCGGGCATGGAAGGCGGATGCATCACAACTCCAGCCACCCGAGGCCGCTCGCCGCAACGAAATCGTCCGTCCGTTCACCGCCTTACTACCGATCACTCGACAACTGAGAGTGGACGTGCCATCAAGAGTAAGCGAAACGCTGATTTGTGCACAACGCACACTAGATTTGGGTAGGCCAACAAAGCTCGCGTCGACAATAGAAGGATCCGCAGCATCCGCAAATGCAACTTCTATCATTGGGCGGCCTGGCTCAATTTCCGCGAGGGCTGCAGTCAACTGTGATTTCGCGACAAAATCTTCGTATCTAGGGAGCGCGATCGCTGCCAGTACCGCAATCACCGCAAGGACAATCATCACCTCGATGAGGCTAAAGCCTTCTTTACGCATACGCCCCCCTTCGCAGCGTGCGGTCTAACAAAAAAGCCCCGCAATTGCGGGGCTTTTTCCCACTAATCCGCCAATTAGTTCTGGCAGGTGGACGGAGCGTACTTAGGCTTGTCAGCAGCAGCAAGCGTGGTGGAGCAGGTCCAGCTACCATCAGCAGCACGCGTCCAAGAGATGCTCGCGGTTCCAAGCTTGGGGCTGGAGTTGAGGATCGCACAAGTGATGGCACCAGTCTCGCTCGGGTTGGGCGTGGTAATGGTGCAGCGGTTGGAGGTCTTCAGACCGATGAGATCCGGCGTGATGCTGGCAGCCTTACCTTCGTTGACCATCACTTCGTACTGCGTCTTACCCGGGGTGATTTCCGCAAGGGCAGCTGCCATCTGCGACTTGGCGACGTAATTTTGATAGGCCGGCAGCGCGATGGCGGCCAGGATGGCAATGATCGCAACCACGATCATCAGTTCGATCAGGGTAAAGCCCTGCTGCTTCTTCATTGTGAACCCCTAGAGTGTGTGTACGGATAAAGGTGGTAGGCACTCGCCCGCGGACCTGCTCCCCGAGCGCCGCGGCGAAGCGCCACGTGCGTATACCCAAGCAGACTGCGTGCCAACTTCGCACGCTCCGGCACAGGGCAGCGCCGCTTGCATGATGCACCAATGGCGCCAAGGGAAGACCGCCAAATCGAGGATTTGCGATGGATTGGGCCGTACGTCGCCAGACGTCAAAAAGTGACGCTGTGCGTCAGCCAATCCCGTATCCGCCTCGACCACAAAGGATGTCAGTCGCAACAGAAACCGATAACATGCAGGCGTGTCCGCCCGGGGATGGCCGGACGGGGAGACTATCCGATGTCCGCAACTCGCAGCGCAGTCAAGAAAGAGCCAGTCGCGCGCAACACCAGTCAGCAAGTGCCATTCGTCTGGGAAGGCACCGACAAGCGCGGCGTCAAGATGAAGGGCGAGCAGATCGCCAAGAATGCAAATCTATTGCGTGCCGAGTTGCGCCGCCAGGGCATTACCCCCTCGGTGGTCAAGCCCAAGCCCAAGCCACTGTTTGGCGCCGCCGGCAAGAAGATCAGCCCCAAGGATATCGCGTTCTTTAGCCGCCAGATGGCAACGATGATGAAATCCGGTGTCCCAATCGTGGGCTCACTCGAAATCATCGCCAGCGGGCACAAAAACCCTCGCATGAAGAAGATGGTGGACCAAATCCGCACTGACATTGAGGGCGGCTCCTCACTCTACGAGGCGATCAGCAAGCACCCCGTTCAGTTCGACGAATTGTACCGCAACCTGGTCAGAGCCGGCGAAGGTGCAGGCGTGCTTGAGACCGTCCTGGAAACTGTCGCGACCTACAAAGAAAACATCGAGGCCTTGAAAGGTAAGATCAGAAAGGCGTTGTTCTATCCGGCCATGGTCATGGCGGTCGCCCTGATCGTCAGTTCCATCTTGCTGGTCTGGGTGGTGCCGCAATTCGAAGATGTCTTCAAAGGCTTCGGCGCAGAACTGCCAGCCTTTACCCAGATGATCGTAGAAGCATCGCGCTTCATGGTGGCGTATTGGTGGCTGATGCTGCTTGTCGCGGTCGGAAGCATCGTCGGCTTCATCTTTGCCTACAAGCGATCGCCATCCATGCAGCATGCGATGGATCGGCTAATCCTGAAGGTGCCGATCATCGGCCAGATCATGCATAACAGCTCGGTGGCGCGCTTCTCACGCACCCTGGCAGTGACCTTCCGCGCCGGCGTACCGCTGGTGGAAGCGCTGGACATCGTCGCCGGCGCCACCGGCAACAGCGTCTACGAAAAGGCAGTACTGCGCATGCGCGACGACGTGGCGGTTGGCTACCCGGTCAATTTGGCGATGAAACAGGCGAACCTGTTCCCCCACATGGTGATCCAGATGACGGCGATCGGCGAAGAGGCCGGTGCACTGGACGCGATGCTTTTCAAGGTCGCCGAGTACTTCGAACTGGAAGTCAACAATGCGGTCGATGCCTTGAGCAGCCTGATCGAGCCGTTGATCATGGTGTTCATCGGCACCATCGTCGGTGGCATGGTCATCGGCATGTACCTGCCGATCTTCAAGCTGGCCTCCGTCGTTGGATAAGCATTAATGGCATTTCTCGATCAACACCCCGGCCTCGGCTTCCCGGCCGCGGCCGGCCTCGGCTTGCTGGTGGGCAGCTTCCTCAATGTGGTCATCCTGCGCATGCCCAAGCGCATGGAATGGCAGTGGAAGCGCGATTCGCGCGAGATCCTTGAGCTGCCGGACATCTACGATCCGCCGCCGCCCGGCATCGTGGTGGAGCCGTCGCACTGCCCGCACTGCAAGCACAAGCTGGCCTGGTTCGAGAACATCCCGCTGTTCAGCTGGCTGGCGCTGCGCGGCAAGTGCCGCTACTGCCATGCGCCGATTTCGCCACAGTATCCGCTGGTGGAATTGCTCACCAGCCTGCTGGTGGTCGCCAGTGTGTGGCGCTTCGGCTTCGGCTGGCAGGGCTTCGGCGCGATCGTGTTCAGCTGTTTCCTGGTGGCGCTGTCCGGCATCGACCTGCGCACCCGCCTGCTGCCGGACCAGTTGACCCTGCCGCTGATGTGGCTCGGCCTGATCGGCAGCATGGACAACCTGTACATGCCGGCCAAACCCGCCCTGCTTGGCGCGGCGGTCGGCTATTTCTCGCTGTGGTCGGTGTGGTGGCTGTTCAAGCAGATCACCGGCAAGGAAGGCATGGGCCATGGCGATTTCAAGCTGCTGGCCGCGATCGGCGCCTGGTGCGGTTTGAAGGGCATCCTGCCGACCATCCTGATCTCCTCCCTGGTCGGTGCGATCCTGGGTTCGCTGTGGCTGGCGGCCAAGGGCCGCGACCGCGCCACGCCGATCCCGTTCGGGCCCTATCTGGCCATCGCCGGCTGGATCACCTTCTTCTGGGGCACGGAGATCGTGGAGACCTACATGCGCTGGTCTGGACTGCGCTAACGGAGTCCCCGGCTTGACTGATTTCGTCGTCGGCCTGACCGGAGGTGTGGCCTCCGGCAAGAGCGAACTGAGCCGCCGCTTCGAGGCCAAGGGCATCGTCGTCGCCGATGCCGACCTCGCCGCACGCGCGGTCGTTGCGCCCGGCCATCCGGCCCTGGCGCAGATCGTGGCACGCTTCGGACCGCAGATGCTGCAGGACGATGGGCAGCTCGACCGCGCCGCCTTGCGCCAGCGCATCTTCGAGGACGCGACGGCTCGCCGCGACCTCGAAGCGATCACCCACCCCGCCATCCGCCAGTTGCTGCAGGAACGCTGCCGTGAGGCCGCAGGACCCTATGCGATCGCGGCCATTCCGCTGTTGACCGAGGTCGGCGCACGCGCCGCCTATCCCTGGCTCGACCGGATCCTGGTGATCGACGCCCCCGAGGCGCTGCAACACGCACGCCTGATGCAGCGCGACGGCATCACCGCCGACCTGGCGCAGCGCATGCTGGCGGCGCAGGCCACCCGCGCCGCGCGCCTGGCCATTGCCGACGATGTGGTGGTCAACGACGGCGCCGCAGCAGAGCTCCAGGAAGCCGTGGAAACGCTGGATCGGCAGTACCGCGCGCTGGCGGCGGCCAAGCGTCTCCTTTAGGAGCGCGCTCAAGCGCGATCCGTTGCGAAGACGTCGTGGCTGACGCCGCTCCCACAAAAGCCGGGGCATGAGATCAGGGATGTTTAGCGAATGCAGTGCGGTTGCGACTGCACTGCGGGAGGGACTTCAGTCCCGACGGGACGGGCTTGCCCGGAAAGCTTGGTCGCGGCTGAAGCCGATCCTACAAGGAAGCTTAGACGCACCGTCCCGCCAGCACCTCAAGCCGGCTTGAACCATAGCGTCGCCACCACGCCCTTGGTGGCGCCCGGACGCACGTTGACCTGCCAACCATAGAGATCGCATAGCCGGCTGACGATCGACAGGCCGATGCCGCCGCCCTGCGAATGGCCTGCATGCGTGCCGCGATAGCCGCGCTGGAACAGCTTGGCCGCGTCCTCTTCGCTCAGGCCGGGACCGGAATCGATCACCTGCACCGCGTCGCTCAGCACCCGCACCACCACCTGCCCTTCCTGGGTGTACTTGACCGCATTGCCGATCAGGTTGCCCAGCGCCACCGACAGCGCCGCTTCCGGCGCATCGATGGTGAGGTTGCGCTCGCCTTCCAGCAACAACTGCAGCGGCTTGCCGCCCAACTGCGCGCGGTGCGATTCGATCAACTGCTCGGCGACCTTGGCGACGTTGCTGTGGCCCTGCCCGCGCTCGTTGCGCGACAGCAGCAGCAGCGAGCCGATCAGGTCGCTGCACTGCTGTTCGGCGCGCTGGATGCGCTGCAGGCGCTGCAGCACCTTCTCGTCGAGATTGGGCCGGGTCAGCAGCAGTTCGGTGGCGCCACGGATCACCGCCAGCGGCGTGCGCAGTTCATGGCTGACGTCCGCATTGAACTCGCGGTCGCGCTGCACCACTTCGGTCAGGCGCGCCGAGTAGTCGTCCAACGCCTCGGCCAACTGGCCGACCTCGTCGTCGGGAAAGTGCGGCGCCAGCGGCTTGGGATCGCTACTGCCGCGATACGCGCGCAAGCGCGCCGCTAGGTCCGACACCGGCCGCATCACCCGCGACGCCGACCACCAGCCGATCACCAGGGACAACGCGCTGAACACCAGCACCGACAGGATCAACGTGCGATTGAGCTGCACCTCACCCTGCATGGTCTGGGTCATGTCGTAGGCGAGGAAGAACCAGACGTTCGGGGTCTTGCGCACCGCCACCTTGTAGGAGAACGGCTTGCCGGTTTCGTCGCGACCGGACACGTTGTGGATGCCGTCGGAAAAGTTGTACCACTCCGGCTGCTCGCGCCGAAGCGCCTCGAAACGGTCGCTCTTGACCACCCGGCCGACCATCTGCTGCACCGGCAGATCCGGATTCTTCGACGGGTCGGAGAAAAACCGGTGCGAGTACTCGTCGATGTTGCGGTTCAGCACCACCTCGACCAGCTGGTTCTCCACGCGCGCGCGCGCCCAGTTGGTGGCGAACGCGAACAGCGCGGTCAGGCCGAAGCCCAACAGCACGAACGAGAGAATGATGCGGCTGCGGAGGCGGCGGCGGTAACGCCCGCGCCGCCGCACGACCCGCGGCAACACCGGTGCTTCAGGCATCGGGTGCAGCGATGCGGTAGCCGATGCCGTGACGGGTCTGGATCATCGGCACGTCGAACGGCTTGTCCACCACCGCGCGCAGGCCATGGATATGCACGCGCAGGGAGTCGGAATCGGGCAGTTCCTCGCCCCACACACGGGTTTCCAGCTCCTGCCGGGTCACCACCGCCGGCGCGGCTTCCATCAGCGCCTGCAGGATCTTCAGCGCGGTGGGATTGAGCTGCAGCAGCTTGCCCTGGCGACGGACCTCCAGCGTATCCAGGTTGTATTCCAGGTCGCCGGTCTCCAGCACCCGGGTGTGCACGCCCTTGCCGCGGCGCGACAGCGCGTTGAGCCGCACTTCCACTTCCTGCAGCGCGAACGGCTTGATCAGATAGTCGTCGGCGCCGGAATCGAAGCCGGCAAGCTTGTTGTCCAGCGAATCGCGCGCGGTGAGCATCAGCACCGGGGTCTGCTTGCGCGCCTCGTTGCGCAGCTTGCGACAGACCTCGATGCCGTCCATGCCCGGCAGGTTGAGATCGAGCACGATCGCGTCGAATTCATGCACCACCGCCAAGTGCAGGCCGGTGACGCCATCGGCGGCGAAATCGACGGTATGGCCGCGGTCCTCGAGGTAATCGCCCAGATTGGCGGCGATGTCGCTGTTGTCTTCGATCACTAGAATTCGCACCAACATGTACCCCGTCAGTCGTACTACTTGCCAGTGGAGGGCGCCACGTCAGTGCCGGCCTCCTCGTTGTCCACGACGGCAACCGCCATGGTCCTGCAATGCATCCTGGTGAATGTTCAGCGACGCCTCGCTTGCGACCCACCCCACCTGGCAGGTCGCTGCATCAGACAGCGCCTCACCCTGATTAGTTCTTGCCGCAGCACGGCGGTCGCGACCTGCACCGATCGCGAATGTCACGACCTGCGTCGAATGCTTGCGCCAAACCGTGATCGTCCGCTTTCGGGGACGTTCGTACCGCTCCGAGTGCTGCGAGATTGTACTGAGTTGCCGCGCGAACACTTTCTTCACGTTCATGGGCGCCTCACCTTGGCACATCGCCTCGCATTCCCGGCATCACAACAGCATTGCACTACGTCGCGAATGTAGCTTTCGCCGAAACATTGCCGCAAGCACGCGCACGCATCAGCCCCATTCCAGCATCCCCAACAAAAAGACCCAGGCAGCGGGGCTGCCTGGGCCGAAAGGTTTTCTATCCCGATTACCGTTCCTGCTGAGGAGGGCAGAGCTGCGGTCCGATGAAGCTTACGCAGGGCCGAATTAAACCAGCGTTAAGCCAGAACGCGCGGCCGAAAAATCGGCTAAACCACTGATTTCTTTCGCTTCAGGCAGACCTCAAGGTGCTCGATGACCTTGCCGGCGATATCCAGCCCACAGACCGTCTCGATGCCTTCCAGACCCGGCGTGGAGTTGACCTCCAGCACCAGCGGCCCGCGCCGCGAGCGGATCAGGTCGACGCCGGCCACACCCAGGCCCAGCGCCTTGGCCGAGCGCACCGCCACCTCCTGCTCGCCGCGGCTGGCCACGGTCCGCTCGGCGGTGCCGCCGAGATGCAGGTTGGAGCGGAAGTCGCCCTCCGGCGCGGTACGGCGCATCGCCGCCACCACCTGGTTGCCGACCACGAAGCAGCGCAGGTCGGCGCCCTCGGCCTCGCCGATGAACTCCTGCACCAGGAAATTGGCATACAGCCCGCGCAGCGCCTCGACCACGCCACGCGAGGCGCTGGCCTTCTCGGTCAGGATCACCCCGGTGCCCTGGGTGCCTTCGTTCAACTTCACCACGTGCGGCGGCGGGCCGAGCATGGACAGCAGATCGCCGGTGTCGTCCGGGTTGTCGCCGAACACGGTCATCGGCATGTCGATGCCCTTGGCCGCCAGCAGTTGGTGCGCGCGCAGCTTGTCGCGGGCGCGCAGGATCGCATCGGACGGGTTTGGCGTGCACACGCCCATCATCTCCAACTGCCGCAACACCGCGGTGCCGTAGCGGGTCACCGAATTGCCGATCCGCGGGATCACCGCGTCGTAGCCGGTGATCGGCTTGCCCTTGTAATGCATGGTGAAAGCGCCGGCGGCGATGCGCATATAGCAGCGCAGCGGGTCCAGTACCCGCACCGTGTGCCCGCGTTCGCGGCCGGCCTCGACCAGGCGACGGGTCGAGTACAGCTTGGTGTTGCGGGACAGGATGGCGAGCTTCATCGAAGGCAGCGGCGGTGGCAGGCCCGGCATCATACGTCGCGCCGCTGGCGCTGCGATGCCGCGCGTCGCCGCAGGTGCCGACTGCGCCGCAAGGCCAGGATGCGCGGTGATCACCGTCACCCGCGGTCCGCGCGCTGTCCCACAGCCGACACCGGACCGCCCCGAAACGTTCACAAAACCGTTGCATCGTGGCGGGCGGGCCGCGTACCGGCCCGGTGCCGGCTGCCCGCGCCCAGCGCGGCAGGTCCGGAGCCTCTCTCCCTCATGATTGGTGACTTTCGATGACCCCCACTTCCAGATCCTTGCGCCCGCACGCGCTGGTGCTCGCCGTCGCGTCCGCCCTGCCGGCCTTCGCCGCGCTGGCCGAGACCGCGCCGGCCGCCGCCACCGCAACCGCCGATGCGGCGGCCAGCGCGAGCGGCAACGATGCCACGATGCTCGACGCGATCACCGTCGTGTCCAGCGGCACCACCCGCCAGGTGCAGCGCATCACCCGTGAGGACATCGGAATCGCCGCCCCCGGCACCAGCGCGCTGAAGGTGCTGGACAAGCTGCCCGGCGTGCAGTTCCAGTCGGCCGATCCGTTCGGCGCCTACGAATGGTCCACTGCGATCAGCCTGCACGGCTTCGACCAGAGCCGGCTCGGCTTCACCCTGGACGGTGTGCCGCTGGGCAACATGAGCTACGGCGTCACCGACGGCCTGCAGGTGACCCGCGCGATCATTTCCGAGAACGTGGCCTCGGTGGAACTGGCGCAGGGCGCCGGCGGCCTGGGCACGCCGTCGAGCAGCAACCTCGGCGGCACCGTGCGTTACTACTCCGCCGATCCGGATGCCGACGCCGGCATCCGCTTCAGCCAGACCCTCGGCTCCGACAGCACCCGCCGCACCTACCTGCGCGGCGACACCGGCGACATCCACGGCTTCTCGCTGTACACCTCGCTGGTGCACGGCGAAATGGACAAGTGGAAGGGCTACGGCAACAACGAGTACAACCAGGCCAATGCCAAGGCGCTGTACCAGTGGGGCGACGGCAACCGGGTCAGCCTGTACCTGGACAGTTCGCACCGCAAGGAATACGACATCATGGACCTGTCGTTGACCTCGCAGCGGGTCCTCGGCTGGGATTGGGACTACCTGATGCCGGACTGGAACAGCGCGGTGCAGATCGCCAACGCGCTCAACGGCAAGGGCAGCTACCCGGCCAGCCTCAACGGCCTGCCCGCCGACTACGGCAAGGCCGACGTGTCCTACTACTCCGGCGCCGGCCTGCGCCGCGACAACCTGGCCGCGCTCAGCGGCGTGTTCAACCTCGGCGGCAGCGCCACGCTGAACCTGACCGGCTACTACCACGACAACAACGGCGAAGGCCAGTGGACCACGCCGTACGCCGCGTCTTCGGCCAGCGTGCCGCTGTCGATGCGCACCACCGACTACCGCCTCAACCGCCACGGCGTCACCGGCTCGCTGAACTTCACCGTGGCCGGCAACGAGATCGAGATCGGCGGCTGGTACCAGAACGCCAAGACCGTGCAGGAACGCAACTACTTCCTGCTCGATGGCCCGTTCACCGATCTGTACTACTTCAACAAGAACGGCACCCTGTTCGCGCGCGGCTTCGCCCAGCACTACGACACCGACACCACCATGGTCTACGCGCAGGACACGCTGCGCCTGCTCGACGAGCGCCTGACCCTGAACTTCGGCGCCAAGAAGCTGATCGTCGACACCACCGCGCAGTCGCAGGTGCCGTCCGCGTCCAATGCCGCCGGCGAGATCAAGGCCGATTCGGACCTGCTGCCGCAGGTCGGCGTGAACTACAAGATCGACGATCACCAGGAGGTCTACGCCTCCTACAACAAGAACATGGCCGGCTTCGGCTTCACCCCGTTCCAGGAATCGCAGGCCTCGTTCAACGCGATCAAGGGCTCGCTGGAGCCGGAGACCGCGCAGACCTACGAATTGGGCTATCGCGTGCGCGGCGGCGGCGTGGAAGCGTCGCTGGCGCTGTACCACACCACCTTCGACGACCGTCTGCTGGTGACCTCGCCGTGCAGCGCGATCCAGACCTGCCCGGCCTCGCTCAACAACGTCGGTTCGGTACGCAGCCAGGGTGCCGACCTGGCGGTGATCTGGCGCCCGATCGAACAGCTGCGCTGGCTGAACTCGCTGTCCTACGACGATTCGACCTACCAGGACGACTACACCGATTCCAGCTACAAGAACAATCCCCAAAATCCCGGCGTGGTGCCGACCTCCGGCAAGCGCGTGGTCGGCATCCCCGAGTGGATGTTCTCCAGCAGCCTGGCCTACGAGAACGCCGGCTGGCACGCCTCGCTGGATGGCAAGTACACCGGCCGCCGCTACATCAGCTACCTCAACGACTCGTCGGTGCCCAGCTACTGGCGCTTCGACCTCAGCGCCGGCTACGACTTCGGCCAGGTCGGCATGTTCCAGAACCTGGGGCTGAGCGCGAACGTCACCAACCTGTTCGACAAGCGTTACTTCGCCACCGTCGGTACCAACGGCTACGTGGTCTCCGACCCCAACGGCTACAACCAGACGCTAATGGCCGGTGCGCCGCGCCAGTTCTTCGTCACCTTCAGCGGCAAGTTCTGAGCCGACGCGACACCGCCAGGGAAGGCACCTACGCCGCCGCTGCGCTTGCAGCGGCGGCGTTCGCGTTCTGGGGCAGGCAAACGTGTGGAGTGCTGTAGATGACCCGGCAGTACGAGCGGCGTTTCCGGATTGCATGCGGTCGGAGCGGTCGCGGCTGAAGCCGCTTCTACGACAGCCGCATGGCCTGTAGGAGCGGCTTCAGCCGCGACCGTGTACAGCCAGAAATCGTGTACCGCTGGTAAGACGCGGCCGCTACGCGTCGACCGTGCGGCCGATCGCCGGATCGCTCATGCTCGGGCGGCCGGTTTCGATGTGGCCGGCCAGGCGCCGCCGCCATTGCGGCAGGGTCGCACTGTCGATGGTCAGGTCGTACCAATGGTGCTGCGCCTGCAACGGCAGACGCACGACGGTGCGGTCGCCGGCGGCGAGGGTGAGCGTCTGCTCGCCGCCATCGCCGCGGTACCCGTCGCGGACGCGCAGGGCGCAGGGCTGCGTGCCGGCATTGCCCAGCGTCAGCAGCAGGCATTGCGCGGCGGCATCGTAGTCGGCCTCGGCCAGCAGTCCGGCATCGCCGATCCCGTCGCCATGGAACTCGCGCAGGAAACCGTTGGGCCCGTGCACGCGCAGCGCATAGCCGGCATCGGCGGCATCGCCGCGCCACGCGCGCGCATCCTGCAGTTCGCTGCCGGCGGCCAGTGTGTAGAACCAGGGTCCGGCCACGCCATCGTCGGCATAGGCATTGAGCGCCACGCCGGCGGCGCCGCGGTTGCGCATGCGCAACACCCGCGCATCTCCCTGCACCTGCAGCCGCACGTCGAAGTCGTAGGGCAGCGCGCGCGCCGGACGCTGGCCGGGTTCCTGCACCGGCAGCGCCTGCTGTGCAGGGCGCTGTGGCGGCGGCAGGGTCGCGGTGGCATCGATGCGGGCGATGTAGTCGCGGGTATCCGGCAGCGCCACCGGCACCGGATCGTGGCCGACGAAATCCAGCGTGGAGGTCAGATCGCCGGCGACGGCGCGGCGCCAGGGATTGATGTTCGGCTCCATCACCCCGAAACGGCATTCGAGGAAACGCAGCACCGAGGTGTGGTCGAACACCTGCGAGTTCACCCAGCCGCCGCGGCTCCACGGCGACACCACCAACATCGGCACCCGCGGCCCCAGCCCGACCGGCACGCCATGATAGTCCTCGCCATGCAGGTCCACGTTGCTGGCGCCCAGCTCCGGACGGATCGCCGGCAGCGCCGGCGGCACGTGGTCGAAGAAGCCGTCGTTCTCGTCGTAGTTGATCAGGAACACGGTCTTCGACCAGACCTCCGGCGAGGCCGCCAGCACCTCCAGCAGACGCGCGCTCAAGGATTCGCCGTAGGCAGGTGTCGCTTCGGGATGCTCGCTGAGCAGGTACGGCGCGACGATCCACGACACCTGCGGCAGCGTGCCGGCACGCACGTCGCGCGCGAACGCCGCCACCAGATGTTCGCCGCGCGAGGCCTTGGCGTTCTCGGCGGTGGAGCCGGGCACGATGGCACGGCCACGACGATACAGCGGCGATGCGCGGTCCAGCTTGCGGAAGTTGGCGAAGTACGGATGGCTGTTGTCGCCGTAGTTGTCGAACTCCTGATACACCTGCCAGCTGATGCCGGCCTGCTGCAGGCGCTCGGAGTAGGTGCTCCAGGTGTAGCCGGGGAAGCGCGGATTGTCGCGCGCCATGTCCGCGGTCCAGTTGCCGTCGTCGCGGTTGTTCACCGCCTGCTCGCCGTCATTGCCGACGCTCAGCCCGCTGGTGCCGGTGAACATGTACATGCGGTTCGGATTGGTCGGGCCGAACAGCGAGGCGTGGTAGCCGTCGCAAATGGTGAAGGCATCGGCCAGCGCGTAATAGAACGGTAGGTCCTCGCGCTGGAAGTGGCCCATGCTCATCGCGCTCTTCTGCGCGATCCAGGCGTCGTGGTGCTTCCAGGTCTCGTGCGAGCCCTTCCAGTCGTGATTGAGATCCTTCATCCACTGCGCGCTGCTGGTCTGGCTGTTGAGCCGGAACGGCAGCACATAGCGATCGCTGCCCTTGCGCTCGGGCTGGTACCAGACCGGCTTGCCGCTGGGCAGCCGCAGCGGCCGCGGATCACCATAGCCGCGCACCCCGCGCAGGCAGCCGAAGTAGTGATCGAAGGAGCGGTTCTCCTGCATCAGGATCACCACATGCTGCACGTCCTGCAGTGTGCCGGTGACCCGCGCCGGCGGCACCGCCAGCGCGCTGCGGATGACGCCCGGCAACAGCGGCATGGCCGCGCCGGCTCCCAGGGCCAGGGACGCGCGGGCGAGAAAACGACGACGACTGTGTTCGACCACGGCAAGCAGGACCGGCAACGAGCAGATGCTCAGGCGTCAGCCAGCCTAGCGGCGGCGGATGAAGCGGGTTTGACAGCCGCGTCGATCCGGCCTGCGCTTGCCCCCTAGCTCCACGGATCCGGGGACGCCGCAAGCCGTTCCCCTGCACCGTCCCCAGGCGACATCGCCGCACTGCGAATGTCATCGTTCGATGCAAGAATGCCGTCGGCCTGCGCGCAGCCGCGGCAGACCGGGGGAGCGAACGCGGATGCAGGTGCTGGGTCCGATCTATCTGGGTGCGCATTTCGGCAAATGCCTCATGTGGCATGCCAGCGTCGTGCTGTTCACGTTTTTCCTGACCGAAACCTGCCACCTGCCGCCAGCCACTGCCGGCGCGTTGCTGGCTTCCACGCTCGCCCTGAACGGAGTGTTGGACCTGCTGCTGGGCCGCTGGCAGCGCACACGCATCGCGTCGGCAACGGATGCCGCGCGTTTCCAGGCGATCGGCGCCGCGATCGCCGCCCTGTTCTTCTTGCTGTTCTGCGCGTCCTCGCTGGTAGCCGAGTGGGCACGGCCGGCCTGGGCATTGGCGACCCTGATCGGCTTTCGCTGCGTCTATCCGCTGGTGGACGTCGCCCAGAACGCCTTGATCGTGCTGGGGTCGGCGACGCTGCACGAGCGCCAGCACGTCACCGTGCGACGGACGTTCTTCTCTGCGTTGGCGCACCTGGCGGTATGCCTGTGCGTTGCACCGCTGCTGCTGCGCTTGTCGGCGCGCAGCGGCATCGAATTCGCCGGCGCCGGCGCGGCGATCGCGCTGATCACGGTGAGCTGCGCAGTGCCGCTGGCATGGTGCAGGAACACGATTGGCGAACCGCCAGCCGGCATGCATGCGGGTTGGCGCGCCGCACCGCCATTGCGGCTTTCGTCGATCATCTTACTGACCGTGCTCGTCGGCTTCCTGGTGTCCGGCTTTCGCAAGCTGGAGCCGTATGTCTCCGCCTATGCGCACGCGCCGGGGAAAGAATCGAACCTGTCGCTGGCGGTCGCGCTGGGCGTGCTGTTGGTGCAGCCGCTGTGGCGGTGCATGTTGGGCCAATGCAGCCACCGCGGCATCTTCCTGGTCTCGAGCGCGGCGCTGCTCGGCGCCGGCACGCTGCTGCATCAGGTCGGCGAGCGCGGGGCCTACGCCACCTACGCCGCCGGGCTCCTGTCGGGGATCGGCTTCAGCGGCATCGGCACGGCCTTGTGGCTGTGCGTGGCGGCCACGGCCAGCCAACGCACCGCCACCCGCGACTACGGCATGCTCACGTGCGCGTCGAAGATCGCCCAGGCGGCAGGTACCTTCGCCATCGCCCTGATGCTGCAGCAGTCCGATTACCGCACCGCGCTCGCCGTTGCAGGCTCGCCTGCGTCGCTGCTGGTGCAGGCGATCCCACTGGCGGTCGGACTATTGAGCGCGGTGGCGGCGCTGATGCCCCGGCTAAGCGGACAAAAGATCGCCGAACAGCAACGCTGCCGCGCCGACCGGCGCGGTCGTCTCCGGCGGCAGTTGGGCAACGCATAGGCGCGGCGCGGGCAGCGGGCGCAGGCGGCGTGGCGCGACGGTCTGCTCGTGCCAGTGCACCGCGGCGATGACGCGCTCGGCCAATGCCGCCGGCAGCAGCCCCCCGAGCACGATCGCATCCACATCCAGCGTGTAGCGCAACGCCGAGAACAGGAACTGGAAACTGCGGGTATGCGCCTGCAGCCACGCGTCCACACCCTGCCACTGCGGATCGAACGCCTCCAGCATGTCCTTCAGCGATGCGAAGGCATGGCCATCATGCAGGTTCACCGCGTGCAGCAGTCCTGCCAGATGCGGCACCGGCAGGTCGGCCGCGTTGAGCGTGCCTGCCAGTTCGCCGGCATTGCCGAAGCGGCCACGCATGAGCCGGCCGTCGATGACGATGCCGCCGCCGAAACCCATCGCGAAATTGAGGTAGCAGAAGCTGGCGTGCGTCGCCCCGGTGCCGAGCAGGTATTCGCCCATGGCCGCGGCGTTGGCGACATTCTCGATCTTGACCGGCACGCCGAAGCGTTGCGCGATCTCCGGACCGAAGTCGACCAGCGCCCAGTCCTCCAGCTCCGGGCTGGGGTTGACCGTGCCGTCATCGACGAAGTAACCAGCGATGGCCACGCCAACGCCGATCAGCCGCGGCGCCATTGCGGCGCGCCCGCCCAACGCCTCCACGGCGAGGGCGTGGCAGCGCGCCAAGACGTCTGCGCGTCTCAATCCCAGCGTGGCGACGTCGGCGCGCGCACGGATCCGGCCTGACAGATCCACCAGCACCGCCTCGGCGCGATCCGCCATCACCGACAGTCCCAGGCTGAACGCGGCATCGGGCTGCAGATGGATCATGGCGCTGGGCTGGCCACGGCCTTCGGCGATCGTCTCGCCGACCCGGATCAATCCCGCCTTCTCCAGCTCATCGGTGCTACGGAACACCGCCGTCCCCGAGAGTCCGGTATCGCGGATCAGCGCGGCGCGTGAGACCGCACCGTGTCGCCGGACCAGACCCAGCACCAGCCTCGCCCGGGGCGTGAGCGTCTTCTTGATCATCCTGCCGCGCCTCGCCATGCCTCGTTCCGGAGCGGCGGCATGCTCCGCTACCCGGCTGGTCTTGTCAAATTAATTTCATACTGATCGTAATATATTTAGCCACCATCCATCTTTGATCCCGGTCATGCCTCAACGCCACGCCGCGTTTCACCTTCGCCTCAGCCGCCTCGCCTCCGCCCTGCTCCCCGCGCTCGCCGCGGCGAGCCAGGGCCATGCCGCGCCGCTCCCACCTGTCGCCACCACGGCAGACGCCGCTACCGCTCAAGCGGGTACGCCCGCGACCGTCAATCTGGACCAGATTCAGGTCACCGGCTTTCGCGCTGCCGCCACCGCCGCGGTCGACGCCAAACGCGAGAGCCAGGTGGTGCTGGACGCCGTGAGCGACGACGACATCGGCAGCCTCCCCGACCTGAGCATCGTCGAATCGGCGCGGCGCATCGTCGGCCTGTCCACCGTCGCCGGCATGGACCCGACCCGCAACCGCGACCTGTACGAACGGGTGACCATTCGTGGCCTGGACCCGAAGTACAACCTCATCACCATCGACGGCGTGCCGATGGCCAGCAGCGAGATCGACGTGCGCGGCGCGCGCCTGGACCAGTTGCCCTCGCCGATGGTCTCGCGCATCGAGGCGATCAAAACCCTGACCCCGCAGTACGACCCGCACGGCCTCGGCGGCCAGGTGAACCTGGTCACCCGCAGCGCCTTCGACAAACCCGACGGCTTCGTCGTGGTCAATGCGGGGCTGGGCCACAGCTCCAGTGCCGGTGCCTTTGTGCAGGACGATCGTCCGCTGCAGAAGGCCAACGCCACCGCGTCGAAAGTGTTCGGCGAGCGCGGCCAGTGGGGCGTGGTGGTCTCGCTGGACTGGCAGAAGCTCTGGTCGACCTCGCACAGCCAGTTGCCGGGCGACAGCGCCGGTGCCGGCTGGGTGTACTACACCCCCTCGGGGACGGCGACGCCGTTCGCCAACCTGTCGCGCGACGGCGTGCTGTACCCGGTGCGCCCGCAGGGCTACTGGTTCGACGATGCGCGCAGCCGCAAGGGCATCAACGCCAAGCTGGAGTACCTGTTCGCCAATGGCGGGGAGATCTCGCTGTTCGGCGGCCATTACCAGGCCGTCGATGCGGAATTGCGCGCAGAGCAACTGGCCATCCCCAGCACCCCGCCGCGCTACGTGGATGCGCAGCACGGCAGCTACGGGGCCGCGCAGTTCCAGCAAGGCATCGTCTGGCAGCCGCAGACCCGCGACACCGACATCGTCACCCTCAAGGGCGCCTTCCGCCCCACCGACGACGTGAGTTGGGACGCCACCGCGTCGTGGTCGCGCGCCACCAGCGCACTGCAGCGGGACATGTACAAGTGGGCGTCGGACGTGCGCCCCGGTTCCACCACGACGCTGAACGCCACCGACTACCGGTTCGACTACGCCCTCGACGGCGGCAAGGTGCTGGCCACCTTCCCCGACCCGCGCCGCGCCACCGACCCGTCGTCCTACGATCTGCTGTACCTGCGCAACATCACCCGAGATTCGGCATCGACCGTCCGCTACGTCGCCGCCAACGTGGCGCTCAACGCCGACCCCGAAGACCAGGGCTTCGGCGCGCGCGCCGGCGCCTCGTACACCGACAGCAAGGTCGGCAACGACCAGTCCTACCAGGAATGGTTCGCCAGGAACGCCGCGGCGCAGACGGCGATCGGCGGCCTTCCCGGCTACACCTATCCCACCACCTGGCCCAGCGACTTCATCGGTGGCGTGCCGTTCTACGTCGTCGACCCGGCCAAGGGCACGGCGCTGATCGCCAACCACCCCGAGTGGCTGGCCCAATCCAATCGGGTCGCCGACAACTACACCAGCGACTTCGACGACAAGGAAGCGGTGACCGGCGTGTATGCCGAAGGCGTGTTCCGCTCGGAGCGCTTCTACGCCCTCGCCGGCGTGCGCTACGACGACACCAAGGTGGACGTCACCACCTGGCAGGTCCCCAACCCGGCGGCGCCTTCCGCGTATGCGCCGGCGCTGCGCAAGGGCGGCTATGCGTACCTGCTGCCTTCGGCGCTGGCCACCTGGAAGATCGACGACGACGCGCGCCTGACTGCCGCCGTCAGCAAGACCATCGGTCGTCCCGACTACGCCCAATACGCGGCCACCACCGCGTTCGCCGTCACCAGCAGCGGCGGCCTGGCGATCAGCCGCGGCAATCCCGCGCTCGAGCCGCGCCAGTCCGTCAACCTGGATCTGTCCTACGAGTGGTTCATGGACGATGGCGGACTGTTCTCGGCGGCGGTGTTCCAGAAGCGGATCCGCAACGAGATCTTCACCGCGGTGCGCAGCCCGGGCCCGACGGCCTACAACGGCGTGGTGTACGACGATGTCAGCGAGAGCACTCCGCTGAATTCCGGTCGCGGCAAGGTGCGCGGTCTCGAACTGAACTACGTCTCCGGCGAACTCGCCTTTCTGCCGGACGCGCTGCGCGGACTGGGCGTGAGCAGCAACCTGACCCTGCTCGACGGCAGCTTCGACATTCCCGCCAGTTCGGCAGCAGTCGCGGCCGGCGCTCCCGCCAGCCGACGCAGCAGCGGACTGGTGCAGCAACCGGACTACATCGCCAACGCCACCGTGTTCTACCGACGCGGCGGCTTCGAGGCGCGCGCCTCCTGGAACCGCATCGGCGAAGCCTTGCAACTGGTCAGCAGCGACACGCCGGAGCGCGATCTCTACGCCCAGCCGCGCAGCCAGCTCGACCTGCAGCTCAGCTACGCGATCAACCCGGCCTGGGACGTGATGCTGCAGGCGCAGAACATCACCCGCGCGCCCTTTGT
This sequence comes from Xanthomonas sp. F4, assembly GCF_011761895.1. Taxonomy (NCBI): domain Bacteria; kingdom Pseudomonadati; phylum Pseudomonadota; class Gammaproteobacteria; order Lysobacterales; family Lysobacteraceae; genus Xanthomonas; species Xanthomonas sp. F4. The sequence goes on from NZ_JAASQX010000007.1 coordinate 35,384, forward strand.
CGTGCGCCAGGGACCGGGGCAGGCGCTGGTCAACAACTACTTCCCGGTCGGCTCGACGCTCTGGCTGAGCTTCAGCTGGCATCCCAATGGAGGCAGCAAGTGATGCGACCGATGCAGTTGCAGGGCCATCGCCGCGACAGTCGGCCGCAACACCTCTGGCGTCGCCCGCTCATCGCCGCAGTGTGCGCTGGACTGGCGCTGGGGTCCGCGCACGCAGCGAACGCGGACGATGTCGCCGTCGTACTGAAGCTGGTCAAGGCCGACGGGCATGCATCTGCAAAGATCGCCTTCGACGCAACGTCATGCCGTCCCTGCACGCCGATCCACATCGACGGCTACAACGCCGACAACGCCAAGGAAACGGTGGTCGCCCTCCGGGTTCCGCGCATGCGCACGCTGGAACTGACGTTCTCCGGCGACCCCGACGCGATCGAACGTGTGCGGGTGGAGGACGGCGACGTGCCGTTCCATTACGCGCAAGGCCGCTGGGTGGTGCAACTGGCACCTCTGGACCGCGACGCGATCACCGCGGCCGAATACTCGATGCACATCGTCGAGCCGGGCATGGTGCTGCGACTCGAACATGCCGACCCCGCACGCCGTGCCGGTGCCTACCGCAGCGGCGCCTTCCCTGTTCGCCAGCGCCGCGCCGCGGACACTCTGGAGTTCGCGCAACGTGAGGTGGTGCGGCGCCTGGGGTTGGGCGAGCAAGCCGTGCGAGAAGGCCTCGGCACGATCCAGATCATGGGCTTCGACACCAACGATCCGCACGGGCATCGGGACGACCCGCCGCATATCCACATGCACCTGCGCTGGCCACAGGACACCGGCACCCAGATCGGCCATCTCTACCTGGACGACCACGGCCTGCTGGTCAACAACCGCATGGGCATCAAGGGCATCGAACGCCCGCCGCGCGATTACGGCAAAGGCGAAACCGCCACCACCATCGCACCGGATGGACGGCCGCTGTATGCGCACACCATCACCGCCGAGGGCTGGTTGCAACTGGGTCGCCCGGGCCAGGCGCCGTGCCTGATCCAACCGCTCGGCGATGGTGGCTTCGACACCGGTGCGCGCATCGCCTGCCCGGGTCTGACCCCGATCCCGCTCACCGTGCGCGACGATCTGACCACCGGCACGGTCACCGTGCATACCGGCGACATCGAAGAGATCTACCGCTACGACACCGACACCGGCGCACTGACCTCGCCGCAGGACGTCCCGCTTCCGGCGCCGTCGGTGGACACCACGCGACGCGCAACGGCGCGCTGAGTCGGAGGTGCGCACAGGCGTGCGCGCGCCGGACGCCGCGCATGCCCTGAAACGGATCCGGACGCGAACGACGCCGTTCGACCAACGGACGGCGTTGCCATTGATGAAGGAGCGTCGAATTTCCTGGAAAAGGAACGGCTCTGCCGCATCGGGATCGCCACGTGCTGCACGTCCTGCAGGGCGTGGGGATCCGAGTGCCGGCGGCACCGCCATCGCACTGCGGATGACGCACGGCAAGACTGGCAGTGCCGTGCCGGCCGCCAGGGCCGACGATGCATGGGTGAGGAAGCGGCACGGCGGTATTGGACTGCGATGGAAAGATCGGCAACGAGCAAGCGCTCAGGCATCGGCCAACCCCAATTTGGTCGATGACGTGGGAGTTGCCGGAGATCTGCGGCAACCGCGCCGCGGAGTGTCGTGACATGCATGCAACCGGGCCACATGCATCGGCGAAACCACGCCATCTCACCGCTCAGCGTTGGTTAGACAAGACAATGAGAGAAAGGCGTCATGACCACCCTGATCCTCGCCCGCCATGGGCACGTCGACTGGATTGCGCCCGAGCGGTTCCGCGGGCGTGCGGAACTGTCGCTATCGAAGCTCGGCGAACTGCAGGCCGCGGCCTTGGCAACGCGTGTAGCACAAAGCTGGACACCGGACGCGATCTACACCAGCCCACTGTCGCGGTGCATCCGAACCGGCGATGCGATCGCGCAGGCAACCGGTGTGCCGGCCAAGATCCTGGACGACCTGTCCGACATCGACTACGGCCAATGGCAGGGGCTGACGCACGAAGAGGTGGCTGCGCGCTGGCCCGATCTCGCACGGGCCTGGTTTGCAATGCCGGATCTCGCCGTGATTCCAGGAGGCGAAACGCTGGCGGACGTGCTGGTTCGCGCAATGAAGGTGCTGCACACGATCCTGCATGATCACAGCGGCCAGACCGTCGTCCTGGTTGGCCACGACAGCATCAATCGGGTCATCCTCCTGCAATGCCTCGGGCTGCCGCTGGCCCGCTACTGGCGCATCAAGCAGGAGCCGTGCTGCGTGAATGAAATCGCGATCGAAGCAGACGACTTCACCCTACATCGCCTCAACGAGACCCATCACACGCTCGGGCTTCGTGTTTAGCGTTGTCGAGTGCAGCGCGCGCGACGCTGTTGAAAGAAGCAGGGGCAGAACTGCAGGCAATGCGCAAAGGCCGGTACAGTCGGCGACATCCGCCAAGCTCAGTCGCAATGGGGGACACAAGTCGGTCACGACGACCGCGGTCTACGTGCGTAAGCGCAGTGGCGCCAAGACAACCCCGACGCGCAATTGCGGAGCGCCCAGGATATTGCGGAGCGATTCCTTGATAGGTCGCGCCAGACGATACTGCCTTGTCTGAACCTTTTATCTCTGCTGCCCAGCAAGATCAGGTGTTTGTTAAGAGGTCTCCTCTCAAGGTCAACCGTTCGTCCTTTATTAGAGTTTCGCAGCGATCCAGAATGACCCGACGAAGTTGCTGGCTCGTGCTCTTGTAGCCAAGCTGCCGCGAGGCCATTGTCACCAGTTCCTCAGCCTTGGCGCCAAGATTGTCCTTCACGATCCTAATCAAAGCGACATCGATTTCGGAGGGCGGCAGAAATTCTGGGCGGCGTAGCGTCAACGACTCGACCATCGAGCGGTCCCGCACGCGGACCTCTTTCCCCGGAATGACCAAGAAGTCTTTGTCCACGATCTGCACACCACCCAGAGATACCAATGATCCAATCGCTTCTTCAACCGCCTGCTGGATGCGCGAGCCTGCACGCTGCAACCCCCAAAGCGTTCGGGCACGGCTCATGACTTCGCTTCGATGGATCGGGCTCTCTACTTCGACAATCTTGTTAACGATCGTCGCTAGCAGACCTAGTGGTGCCAGGTGCAACTCGAACTGCTTGCTCGGCACAGCGAAGGACGCCTCAATGTAGGGCTCCGTGTCCGGAGGAATTTGAGCTTCAATGAGCCCCATCTCGGCCACTTCACCGCGATCAACGGTGAGGATCTCGACTGGCACCGCACGATGCGAAGCCTTAGCCTTGGACTCGAAGGCGCCTGACTCTGACTTCGCGTGTTCAATAGCGGCAACAAGCTTTTCAAGCTCCGCCTCAGGCCGATGGAACCAGTCTGAACTCCAAATGCGGCAAACCTGCCAGCCTTTGTCACGCAACACGCTCTCGCGCAAACGGTCCCGATCACGGGCACTTTTTGCATCTCGATACGACTGCCCGTCGCACTCAATCCCTAAGATGTAGCGTCCAGGTTCGTCCGGATTGGCAATCGCGATATCGACGAAGAAGCCTGCCAAGCCCACATCTGTGTGGAGATCATAGCCTCGCTCGCGAAGCGCTTGGGCGACCTCTTGCTCAAACACACTTTGCTTGGCGTCACGTGCCTCAGTGGTAAGGGTGAGCCGACCAGTCCTAGCGTAATTCAAGAAGAGCTTTAAGGCGAAAGTGCCCTTGCCCTTGGCGCGATCGGTATCGACGTCTTCGTCAGTGATCGAGGTGAATATTTCGCAGCGCGACTTGGCCCGGCTGATCAGCACGTTCAAGCGACGCTCGCCACCTTCACTGCTCACGGGACCGAAATTCATCGTCATGTGGCGCTGAGCATCGCGCCCGTAGCCGACCGAGATGAAGATGACATCGCGCTCGTCGCCCTGGATGTTTTCCAAACTCTTGACGAAGAAAGGCTCTGCTGGATGATCGGCGAAGAACCCTTCCGTTTCAGGGTGCTGGCGGCGCAGGAGCTCTAATTCATCAAGAATGGCACGGCGCTGCGCTGTCGAGAAGGTCGCTACGCCCAGCGTTAGTTGAGGCGTGTTCTGCGCATGGGAAAGCACCGCGAGTGCTACGGCCTTGGCCTCCTTGGGATTGGTGCGTGTGTTGCCCCGGTCGTAGATGGCTTCTGGCAAATGGTGCAGTCGCAAGCCCACACCGGCTTCGCTGGTATAGGGACTGGGGACGATGAAGAGCTTGCCTTCGTAAAACTGCTGATTGGAAACGGCAATGAGCGACTGATGGCGGCTCCGGTAGTGCCAACGCAGCATGCGCTCAGGCAAGCCTCTTGCGCGGCAAAGGCCCAAGATGCTCTCCACATCCGACGCCTGTGCCCCACCCTCGTCGTCCTCCCGATCACCCCCATCGCCAAGCGCCTTGGAGAAGAAGCGCGTGGGCGGAAGCTGCCGCTCGTCACCGACAATGACCAACTGCTTGGCGCGCGCGATCGCACCGAGCGCATCGATCGGCTGCACCTGGCTCGCCTCGTCAATGACCAGCATGTCAAAGTCCAACGCACCCGCCGGCAAGAACTGCGCCACCGACAGCGGACTCATCATGAAGACGGGTTTAAGCGCCTGGATGGCCGGGGCGCACCGTTGCATCAGTTGCCGGATCGGCAGATGCCCCTTCTTCCTCGCCATCTCGCCAATCAAAACAGCGGTCGGTCCCGTTGCTCCACCTTGCCTCGGGATCTTGCTGTGGTGCGCCTTGACGACCTCGTAGCGGGCAAGCTGCATGCGCTCTTGATCGAGGCTTGCAAAGCTTGCCACCACTTGCGATTGACGCTGCCCGTCAAAGCTTGCCAGCGCCCGATCGCGTTGCACCAGTGCTTGAAGCACCGCTTCGTAGTAAGACAGTTCAAACACGCCCAGAGCATCGGCAACTGCCAAGTCCCCTTCGGTAAGCGCATCGACCACCGTGCCAAGGCCTTTGCGCTTGGCCTCATTGGCAATGGCCAGATACGCCACCCAAGTCCTAAGCCCTTCCGGGTCGGCTTGCCAGCTCGCCAGCTGTGATTTGAGCGTCGCCAAAGGCGTTTGGCTTGGGTCACGCGTGATCTCGGCGTTGCCCTCAAACTGCAAGCCAACCAGAAGATCCATCACTTCGCCTGCCAGGATGCCGGCAGCCGACGAGGCACGTTCGGCTTGGTCCAACAGCGGTTGAGGCTCACTGATCCGTGCGGCCAAAGGCCGAAGCTCGGGATTTTGCTCAATCCAAGACACGATTAGGCGAAGCTCGCTTGGCTTACTGTCGAGCGCTAGCCAAAACGGGCCAAACGCAGACGCCCCATCATCGGCCAAACCCTCAAACGCAGCAGTGGCCGCTTGTGCCTGCTGGATCTCCCCTACCACAGCAAGTGCCTGCTCTACCGTCAGCTCTTCTGCCCCGAGCAAGAAGGCTGCCTGTTCAGATGCGGCCAGCCAAAGCGCCGATTTATCCGTGAGATCAGAAAGCGCAACACGCTTTAAGACGGTCTCCTCGCCCCAAGGATTGCGCTCAGCTGCAAGCAATGCTTCGTGCACGGGCAAGAGATTGCGACCGAGTTCTTCCAGAACTGGCTTCACGCGCTTGGCAATCTCGGTTGCCAGCACCCGATCACCGATATCAACCAGGCGCTCGCGCACCCCACTCCCTAAGGGACGGAGCGTGCGCATCCAAGCCACAACGCCTCTCAGGAACGAGGGGTTGGAGCGCTCACGCTGCCAATTCGAGCCAAATGCCTCTTGGCCTTGGGAGTCGTGCTCGGCGATTTTGCGCTGTGCCGCTTTGGCATCGAGCAGCACATCCAAAGAGCCAAGCATCTCCAAAGCTGAAAGCTTGGGGTTAGAAAGCAGTGTGCGGATTGTCTGATTGGCGCGACGCCAATCTCCACTCAGGAAGCGAAACAGGCTCGTGCCGCGCATGGCCAACTGACCGCGCGCCGCTTCAAGTTCCGCAGGGTCTTTGTTCCAGGCGCTGTCCCGGAAGACCGTTGAGAGGCTTGCTTTGGCCTGCTGGACGCTTTCAACGGCCACGACGATCTCTTCGACCGCATCAACCCCTCGGTCCCAAATGTGAGCCACCAGCGCATCGCGATCGAGTTCCGGAATGCTCGTGGCCCGCTCAGCGATCGCAACGAGGCGGAGGGCAAGATCCAGCGTTAGCGTTGACCTCTCAGCTAGAAGCTGCGTCAAGCGAGTGAGGTCTGGCAGAAGCCGAACCAGCACGCTGTGCGCCCCAACGAGCGTTGCAAGCTCTTTCCCCAAAACGAAGATGCTTGGCAAGACGCCCAAGGTCGCCTTAGTGGCGTCCCAGTCCTGCACCAACGCGTCCACTTTGATCTTGGCTTCGACCGCCGCCCTGGCCTTCTGAACGCTTTCCAGCGCGTCGATGACTGTCGAAGCACGACCAGGCTCGTCCCAAACCTCGCTTTGGAGCGCGTTGGAGCCAAGCTTCGGCGCTTCGAGGAGCGCTTTCACGCGCTGGACCGCAAAGCCCGCATCATCAAAGCGCGCGGGAGGGGCAAGGTCCAGTGTGTGATGGAGCGAAGTGCTTGACGCTTCCCAGTCCCCCAGCCGCTGGGACAATACTGCGACCAAAATGAGCAACCGGTCGCGTTCACTCGGCAAGAGACCGTCGTTCTGAACGCCGCTCCAAGCGTGCTCATCTGGAACGCCAATTTCTTCAATTCGCTCGATCAGCTCACGCAGGAGTGATTCCCGCTCATCCTTTTGATGAGACGCCCAAGAGGTCGGCACTTCGAGAGGCAGGCTTTGGGTCGTGTAGCCCAAGCGACGCAGGCGCACCATGTGTCCGAAGACTTGGTAAGGCGTCAGTCCAGACGGCTGGTGAGCTTCGTGGAGCCGCGCCACATGGGCATTGAGCGTGTCACGCCGTTCGGTAAGCTGCTCGATGATAGGCGCAGCACTGCTTCGCTTGGGCTCGCCCAAGTTCAGCGTGTGGCGAAGTTCTTCCAGTAATGAGCGCTTGTTGGCTTTGTTGCTGTGAAGTTCCAAACAGGCCACCCCCACACCGACATGATCCAAGCGCCGTTTCACGACTTCGAGCGCGGCCATCTTCTCGGCCACGAACAACACCCGCTTACCCTCAGCCACAGCACCTGAGATGATGTTCGCGATGGTTTGAGATTTGCCCGTTCCAGGCGGCCCTTGCACCAGGATGTTGTTGCCTTGGAGCACATCGTGCACCACCAAGGCTTGCGACGAATCGCAGTCCACCACATGACGCATCTTCTCAGGCGGAATGATGCTGTCTAGATTGCTCGCCTCATCCGTGAGGCTGGCGCCAGGGAAGCCGTCCTGAACGACGCCGCGAAGTGTCGGGATGGCCTCCATCCCACCAAGCGCCTCCCAACCGTGAGGGTCTAGGTCTCGATACATCATGAACTTGGCGAACGAGAACAGCCCTAGGATGGCGTCATCGCGAAGCACACCCCAGGCGTCCTTGCCTTCCAGCATCACTTCAACCGACGCCAAGTAGGCATCGATATCGAGCGTTTCGAACTCATCGATGTTGGGTAAGCGAAGCCCAAACTCGCGCTGCAAGAACAACTGCAACGACAGATTGGCTTGTATGTCGTCACCGGTCCATTTGAGGTGGAACTTCTCGCCCGCAGTGCTGCGCTCTAACTGAACGGGGATGAGCACCAACGGCGCGAAGCGATCCGTTTGAGGAGTGGAAGTAGCACGCCAACGCAAGTAGCCAACGGCCAAGTAAAGAACATTGACGCCCTGCTCTTCTTGGAGCGTGCGTGCGTCTACGTAAAGATCCAACAGGCGCTTCTGGAGGCCCGTTGGCGTGAGACGCGTTGTGAGATGCGCATCCCAATGCGCTTTGACTCGCCCATTTTCATCCAACTCGAAGTCAGGCTGAGCCATCAACTCCCGGTCTTCCGGGGCCTCATCCAAGAAAACTTCCGCATCTTCGTCATCTAAGTCAGGCAACGCGCCGCCTTGCTTGGGGTCTTGCTTTCCTGGCACGAAAGTGAAGCGCTTACCATCGATGACCAAGGTCTGATACATCGCCTTGGCAAGCTCATGGACAACCTCAATGGTCTTTGCACGCCCGCCTCTGGGTGTATGGAGCAGACGATTGCGCGTAGACAGGTCCAAAAGCTCCAAGCGGGCCTTTTCAATCTTGTCTTTAAGGCCGCCGGTTCCCCGAAGTGAAGACTGCTCATCTGCCTGTGCTACTGCCGTCTGATCCATCGACTCGTCCCCTGTGACGGGACATGGCCGGGCGTGCAAGGCGGCCCTCCGCTGTCCCAAAGCGTCTGTCTATAATGCGCCGAAAGTGACGCGTGTTCCAGCCAGCCAGGAGTCGCTGTGGGCGAGTTGAGAAGCAGTGAAATTCATTGGATTGTCTACCAATACATCGGCGTGGAGGGCGGTTACTTAGGCGACTTTTCCTATAAGACTCACCGCGAGTTTTACCCCGGCTTTTGTGACCTCGACTTGGATCCCGATGCTTTTACCGGCAGCACAACCCGTGAGCGCTTCACTGCCATACTGGCGGGCGTTGAAGCACATCAACAAGGCGCCATCTTGCGCGGTATCGCCCGGAAATATCCACTTGGAAGCGAACACTTCCGGACGCAACAGGCATACCGGCAACTCATGGAACTTACCAAGCGCTGTGCTGACGCGCTTTCGGTCCAAGCGAGTAACCCAGCGATCACCAGCGAAGTCTTGAAGCGCGCGTTAGCCGATACCGATCGACTCATCCAAGGCGCAGGACCAACTCATGCAGTAGATCGGATCCATACCGCAATTCATGCTTACTTGAAAGCGGTTTGCCAGGCTCATGGGATCGAAGCCCCACCAAACGCGACGATTACCCACTTGTTCAAGCAACTCCGATCGGGCCATCCGGGGTTGCGTGATATGGGGAGCCAATCCGAGGCCATGAGTAAAATGCTGTCCTCGTTGAGCAATGTCATGGATTGTCTCAATCCTGCGCGCAATCACGGGAGCTTGGCGCACGCCAACGAAGAGCTTCTAGACAAGGACGAGGCGACGCTAACGATCAATGCTGCTCGAACCATATTCCAATACCTGGACGCGAAATTCCGTTAGGCCTGACAGCAAAGCCCTTGCAATCCGCTTTGCACTGTATTCAATGAGTCAGGATCGCCTCCAAATCAGCCTAGTCGTCTCCTATTAACTGGACGCACAAGTCGTCAGCGCTTTGCCAGCTGCCACCCTCCCCGCCCGCATGGCCTCCTCGGGGCTAAAGAACCAGACCCCTTTATCACGCTCTACTATTACAACTCAGATTTTTCACAGCTGATTGCTAGGGCCACAGTTACTAATTTTCCAAGGGAGGCATATCCCTAAATGCTTTGGGGTCAGCATCACTGCCCTGATAGTAATGAAGTCTGATCAACGCTTCCCTAAGCACCTCCGCGGCTAGTTGCGTGGCAAGGTGGCGGTCGCGCTGGAACTCCATCATGCGATCGTGGTGATTGCCGTGCAGGATTTTCGATCGACACTCGTCATAAATACGCTTAACCAAAGCTCTGAGGGTAAGTTGAACAGCCCCCTTCGTCACCAAGGCGTGTTCTTGACGCCTGGTCATATGTATAACGACACCTAAGATGCCACCGAACTTTCCGCCACAAGCTAGCACATCTAGCGATGTTCCAAGCTTGGCAACCGCAATAGCGTCGCTTAGCTCCCGCTGCGCTTCTGCATACCAGTCCAAGGCTGTCGCCCAACGACTGGCCAACTGTGGATGAGGATGTTTGCTGGGGTCAACTAGACAGTCCAGAACCATAGAGATTGCATCCAACTCCCCTTTTACCCGCTCAAAGTGAGATTTAATTTCCTCAGGAGGGAGCTTAGTCAAGCGCTGGCTGGCTATGCGACGGGGCGACCAAAGGAAGCCATCGGTTTCAATGATGTCTTGAATTTCTGTTGGTGGTAGCCGTTCGGATTGAAGCGCTTGTTGGTAGAACGCACCTTGTTGCCCGATCAGCAAAGAAGACGCATCCAGCGCCGTTTTGCAGGCGATCTCTGCGCGCTGGCGCGAAAATTCTGTGTCCAAGCCACTAATCGTGACTGCTAGCACGGCGGGTGAGGAGCGAATAACGGGAAGGACCATTCGGGCCAATCCCTCCTTAGGCTCATCGGCTTTTCCGTCAAGCACCGCGCGAACAAGACTCTTCCACTGCGCGTTATCCACCGCGTTGCCGGGGAAGTGCTCCTTAGCCCAGTCTGCGAATTCAACGCCTTCAAGCCATCGATCCCAAGTCATAAAAGAGACCGGTCCGATGGACCACTCTCCAAGTGACTCAACACCCAGTGTCCAGGCAGGAAGGTAGTGGCGCTTAGATTGAGTGCGATCATTGAGCTGCCGTAGAAGCTCTTCGCGCAGCAAGAGAAGTGGTTTATCGGTGACAAAGGCCTGCGTTGCGTGGAGTTCGGTGACTGCTTGGCGAAGCATCAGCCCCAGACTATTCTCATCAATCTGGTGTCCAAGGGGACCAGGCTCCACATGCAGCTGAGCCGTTAGGCGATGCATCAGCAAGGCCGCCTGCTGCGTGAAGTGTCGCTGCTCACCCGACTTCGCGGTGGAAAAGTTAGAAAGACCGAAATTTTTCCAAAATTCGTGACTTGAAAGCACCTCAGGCCGATGCGTGTAATCCAGCTCATCAATAAGCTGCCGAAGCAAACCATCAGGCCCTGATGCACTGGTCATCTCCACTCTTTGCTATCCATCAGACCCGTGTGGTTTTCCAATCGACAACATCGAAAATTAACGCCGCATCACCAGCCTTATTCCATACCGCCACACTCAGCTTCCAGAAGAAAACATGAGTTGTTGTTTGATACTTATTGACCATAGAGGCATTTCTCCCATCTTTGGTCATGAGCTGAATCCAGTCACCCTTCTTGACAGCAAGATTATTGAACCAGTATAGGTGCCGAAGTTCATTAGATACATGATTTTCATCAGTGTAGGTGGTATCACAGAGAAGATAATGACTGAGGCTTTGAATATCCTCCAATACCTGGATCCATACGCATTCGCTCGCCAAGTCACCCTTATTCGCCACGGAGTGCACCTTCAGCTTACTCATCACGACCTCTGCTGTTTGGGTTCTACATATGATCTAGAGAGCGCTTCGCCCCCGATGCCATCCCCTTGATCGTATCGCAATATTCGCCACTGCGGATCGGCTTGACTAGCTGCACGGCACTTGAAAGCATGCAAGTTAGGACAAGGGGAGCCTGATGGACAAAGCAAGGGATCTTCGAAGCAATCAAGAATACACAGCACAGGAAGTCGCGGATCTAGATCCGTCCTCCCGGCGCGCCTTGAAGCTCCATTTGCGCTGCCCCTATTGCGAGGCCACGGCTCATTTCAGATCCGCATCCAGGCCGAGTCCTGGCCGGCGCAGCAAAGTCGCACACTTCTACGCTCTTCCCCACGCAGATGAGTGTGACATCACTCGAAGCTATGGCGACCCCTGGGAAGACGACGACAGCGATCGAACGGTGGCTCATTGGGAGCAGCGCAACACCAAGCTTATCGTGTTGATCCCGTCTTTGACGGCAGAGAGCGATGACATCACCTCAGAGGATCAGGAAGGGCCTGGGGAAGAAAGTCGCTCGCGGAGCAGCGGCGATGGCACAAGGCGTTCAAATACCGTCTCGCGTGGGCCTCAAAAGCTGCTTGAACAGCTGGTCGAGTGGCCGAGCTTTAAGACAAGTTCGATGACGATTCGCATGCCAGGCAACGACCGGCCTGAGGTGGCTGTCCATGATGCATTCGTGCGTTTTGAATCAGCGATCATGGCGCATCACACGGGCCGATGGTTGGGGTTCTGGGGCATCGTCCGTCCGTGGAAATTGTGGACAGCGCATGACACTTATTACTGCAACTTTGGCACCACACGTGAGAGTTTCCGTATCGCGCTTCTGCGTGATCACATCCCTTCGATCCTCGCTCGCTATGGCCTATCGAGCATTGACGAGATGGTTGGCCACTATCTTCTCCTTTTCGATTACGCCCGAGAGTCAGGCTCAGGGCGTTTCATGGCTGACATCAACTCCGTGCATCACATCGGGTTCTTGAGGAACGATCAAAGTAGCTGAGTAGCTCATCAAACACGACAGCCATGCGCCATATCGAAATTGTCCGATCGAAGCGTTCCAGCCCTTCACCAGAGGACGCGAACAAGGCGTCCTCGAAGCGATCTTGGTCCATCACCACGTTGATCGGCAGTATCGCTGCGATGACAACGCTGGCTGGGATCGTGCTTCACGGGTGTGGGCATGTTGCCTACACCAGCTATCTCAATGCGTGGGGTGTCCAGGCAGATCTCTTTCCTCAATCCACCGACTGGAAAGTCATCCGAGGCTACTATGCCATTGTGTTGGAAGGCATTGGAGTCATCCACTCCGTGCCTTGGCTTGCAGTGTTGCTCGCTTTTTTCTTCTTGTGGTTGGCAGTTTGGGTCTACCGCTTCCCTGCCCGACCCTACAAAGGAGTTCGCATCAAAGAATTTGGCCGGCGTCACCCTTCAATCATGCTTGTCCTGTCATCAGCGGGTATCGCCGCCTCTGGCATTTATCTTGCAGCGACACTTTTTTTCGTCGGCTTGTTCGTATCAGTCTTACCAGGATTTGTTGGCGAACATGCTGGAAAAAATGAAGCAAGCGCTGAGCGGCGTCGCTTACTCGGCCCGGTGTCGCGCGGCGATACGGAACTCTGGGAAAAGGGCGAGCGTAAGATCCGAGGCCACATCATCGCCAGTAGCTCTGAACTGATCGCCATTTATGACATTGACCTTCATCAAGTTCGAACAATGTCGCGCGGCGATTGGGAGATTCGACGGGTAACTCCATGAAAGCCGGGGCCAGGAGCGCCTAAGGAACCGAGCACCCTCTGCGTGGAAGCAGACAGGACCTCTATCCTTTCTTGCTTCCCATCCCCCGAGTCGGCGCTGCCTGCTCTTGCGCTTACTTCTGGGTCATCTCCACCTGGTGCTGACGCACTTCGACTTGCTTGATGACCTCCGCCTGTACCAGGTTCTGCTCCGCTGGCTGCTGGGCCGCCTCCCTACCGTCCACTTGGGCATAGAGAACGCATGTCAGCGCAGTGCCGGCCGCCACCCTGCCCGCAAGGCTTCACGGGGGCCAGGCACGTGGTAGATCTTATTGCCCTGACGCGAGATGTTGCCCTTGATGCGGCACCCACCGGACCTGGGTGCCGCAACGATCGGTGCTCTACCTCCCGCCTGCTCGCGCTTGCTGCGCCGGCAGTCCGCTCAAAGATCAATCCCACCAATCCTTCTCAGGCTTGTTCCAATGCGAGTAGCCACTGAAGTAGGGATCGAGCTTTACGTCCAAGTTGATTACGTGCGAAAGAGATGAGGTGATCGGATCGAGGCATTTCACTTGTTCGTTGGCCCAGGCTAACCACACCTGCGCTTCCGGTGTCGGATCTGCGCTTTGTTGAACTGCCAAGATGAAGTGGCGAATTCGCTGAGCGCGCTCCCAAGCAAGCATGTTCTGCACCAGGCGGGCTCGTTGTGTGCGCAAGACAGCCCTTGCCCGCTCCGCTTCTATGCGCCTAGCTTCTTGTTCTCTCGCATCGGCAGTTCGCTTCTCGTTCTCCAAGCGACGCGTGCGCAATGCGTCTTCCCACACAGGGACTTCTGCGATCACCTCATGGAGCTGAGCCTCCAAGGGGTTTCCTGCCCGATCCTTCCAAATGTGGCGACTGTTGCCAAGCCATTGGTCAAACTCCAAGGCAAATTCGCCCGTTCCCACCAAGATGTAAGCTGGCCTCCACGGCTCGTAGTAAGACTCTCCTCTTCGTCCGGGTGGGCGAGGCGGTGGTGGTGGCGGTAGCGTTTGCTTGGTCCTTTCGCTCAACCGGAAAGATACAGTTCCTTCTTTCAACACCAATTCTGTTGAAGCCCGCTCCTCGTTGAGGCGGACTTTGCAGCCCTTGGCCTCGAACTGCTTGATCAGGACGTCCAATAGGATCAAGGCTCTGGGTAGCTGAGCCGTCGAGGTTCTGAGCCGAAGCACCTTGTTATAGCTCAACTGCAAGACGCCCTTGTCCTCTCGGGCAGCCTTTGCTGCCGCTTTGACCTCAGCGATCAAGCGGTGGGGCTTGATGAGTTCTTGGGGAACCGCAACAGGTGGCCCAAGCGGCACCTCGGGTCGAGGTGGCTTGGAAGGAGCGTTCTCGGACACGGTAAAGAGCACGACACTTGGCTGCCCTTCCTTGGCATCCGGAAGAGGGGGCTGCTTGACGGTCCGCCCAGTCCGGACGATTGCCCAGTGCCCTCTGTTCGGAAGTGGAATCTCCGCTTTTCGACATGCCTTCGAGAAAGCGACATCGGATACGCCGATTTCCTTGGCAAGGACGAGCACAGGGCGTGCCCAAACCATCTCGTAGAGTTCTTCCCGAGTGAACTTGACCTGCTTATACACAGAAGGCGCGCCTTTGATGTGCCAACCAGATGCATCTTAGATCGACCGGATGACCAACGGAACCAGCACGACAAGATCATCTAGGCGTCCATAAAAGCACAATCAACTCGGGGCTTTTCGTCTACTGCCTATCGAGTAGATCAGCCAGGACACTTGGGAAACTTCAATCCTTCTTGGGCGGGTCACCAAAAAATCCCAGTTCGATCCACAACGCCAAGGCGCGCACAGCAACTTCTAGCGAGTGACTGTCTTCATATCTTCCTAGACGCAGCGCTGCTAGTGACTGGACCTCAGGTGGCATCATGAATGCCGCATTCTTCTCGCCTTTAGATCTCTTCTTGACGACGAAGCTAAACGGCATCAAAGGCCAATATCGAATAGTCGGCCACGTGTGGGTCGAATATACCCTGGTGAGGGATGAAGGCTCAATTTGCGCCGAGATTTTGGCACCATCGCTTCCGACGCCAGAGAAGAAGTAAACCATCCTTTTCGCCGGCAACAGATAGCCCAATTTTAGCAAAGGCGTCCCTCGCCACCTCATTGAATATCTGCTTTCGCGCAACAACCGATTCCCTTCCTTTCAAATCGATAGGGGCTCCACGCGTGACGACACAGAGATTCTCAACCTCTTGGTCGACGCTTTCTTGATAGGCCGGCAGATGCGCGAAGAGGATCTGACTGAATTGTTCAGGAAAGAACCGGACGAGCAATTCCACTTTCGCAAGAAGTCGAGAGTAGGATCATCCAAAATAAGGGAAATGGTTTTGCCCACCTCATCCCGAGAAGTGGCTTTCCCTTCCCCAAGTCGAACGCCGAGCTCATTCTCCCAGTTTCCGGGGAAGACTGATTTTCAATAAATTTATGGTAGCTATCAGGCCCAAAAACAGCCATCGCAAGAGACATCTCGCCTTGAATGCATGAAACCCCCCGATCGACGAAAATCTCGTCGATTGGGGCTAGATTCAACGCAGCAACTAACGCTGCGTCCTCAGGCGTATCGATCTGGGCCTTAACGATGCGTGCCATTAGGCAGCGTCACATCGGTCAATGTGAGTTCGCGCAGTCCTTGCTCTCGAATTCGGCGCAGCACTTCGTCCAGATCCACTGACTTTCCCTGCCTCAATGCTTGGAACGCGTTCGATAGTGCCACTCCCATGTAGGCAGACACCAGACGCGCAGCGTCGCCGGGGCAAAGATAGAGAGGACGAACAAGAAAACGCGAGCCGACTTACCCCTGCAAATCAGCAGGAACCAAGAAGCGCACGTAGAGGCCTGATGACCGATGCAGCAAGAGGGGCTTTGGGAAAAACGATACCTCAAACGATACCTTGGGAGGTCGTTCGAGGCGGTCTTCAGCCGGACGGAATAGTCAGCGCGGTCAACAACTTAGCGCTAGCATTCGCGAGACTGGAGCGGGCGATGGGAATCGAACCCACGTCAGTAGCTTGGGAAGCTACAGCTCTACCATTGAGCTACGCCCGCGTTGCCGGTGCAGTCTATGCGCTGGGCCGGGGGTTGCGCAAGAAATCGGCGCGATGCGGGCTGCAGTGCGCGGACGAAAGCGACACGGCCCGGCAGGTGCCGTGGAAATGCAGAAGGGCTTCAGTCCCGACGG
The DNA here is from genome assembly GCF_011761895.1 of Xanthomonas sp. F4. Classification (NCBI taxonomy): domain Bacteria; kingdom Pseudomonadati; phylum Pseudomonadota; class Gammaproteobacteria; order Lysobacterales; family Lysobacteraceae; genus Xanthomonas; species Xanthomonas sp. F4. Next base: position 51,529 of record NZ_JAASQX010000007.1, read on the forward strand.
CTCGAACTCCGAGGCGTCGGGGCTGAAGCCCCTCCCACAACAGGCACTGCTGCCTTTGTACATCCCTCGCCCTACCCTGCCCGGCACGCAGCCGGGCAAGGCGGGCAAACCCGGGCGGTGCTTAGAAGCTGCCGCCGAAGTTCACGAACAGCGAGGTGTCGTGCGCGCGCGACTGGCCCGTGGTGGTGGCGATGCCGACGTTGCTCTCGAAGCCCCACAGCTTGGTCCGCGCGCCCAGCACCACCGACGCGTAGTTGCGGTCGAAGTCGATGCCCGGCACCGCGTACTCGCCCAGGTCGGACATGGTCTGCAGCCACGCGGTGGCTTCCTGGTTCTTCTTGAACTCGTGGTCGTAGGTGGCCTGCAGGTACGGCTTCACCGTGCCGGCGTCGATGCTGGCCTTCCAGCCGATGCGGCCGACCATCGACTCGACGTCGCGGTCGCTGTAGCCCAGCGCGCTGGAGTTCGGGTTGCTCTCGGTGTAGCCGTCGAGCTTGACCTTCTGCCAGATCGCCGCGGCCACCGGGCCGTGCTTGAAGCTGCCTTCGCCGAACTCGTAGCCGCCCTGCAGCGCCGCGGTCAGGTTGCTGCCGTCCGGCGAGCCCTTGTGCTCGATGGTGGCCGGGCCGAGGTTGACCTTGCGGGTGACGTCGTAGCTCAGCCAGGTGTAGCTGACCTGGGCATTCACCCAGGCATGCTCGCCGTACCAGCCGGCGAAGCCGCCGAGGGTGCTGTCGTCCTGGGTGTAGTCGCCGCCGCGGTTGCCGAAGTCGGCATCGGTGCGACCGAAGCCGCCGAAGCCGCCGAACACCCACTCGCCGCGCGACCAGTCCACGCCGAACAGGCCGGCCGGGGCCATGCCGTCGTACAGGTCGCCGTGCTGGTAGCGCTGCATGTCGCCGCGCAGGTTGCCCCACCAGCGCACGCCGTCCGATTCCGGGCGGCCATCGACGTGCCAGGCGACCTGATCGGCGCGCGAGCGGCCGACCATCTGCGCCGAGTGCGTCAGGATCTGCTGGGTGCGCGGGCCTTCCAAGATCGACAGCGCATACTGCGCCAGCAGTTCGTGGGTGCGGCCGGTCGGGTGCACGCCGTCGGCAAACACATAAGTGTCGGCGGCATCGGCGCTGACGTAGCTGGTCGGGTTGCAGGTGAGCGACTGCGCGGTGACCTGCGGCTGGCAGGCGGTGCCGGTGACGTTGGTGAAGCCGTAGGTGCCCGGGTTGGCCACCACTTCCTGCAGCAGGTGGAAGGTATCGACCGGGATCACCCGCAGCCCGGCGCTCTTGAGGCCGGAGAACAGCGCGTTGTTGTAGGCGGTGGCCAGCGCGGTGCCCTGCGCCATCGCCACGGCGCCGCCGGCGCGGAAGCGCGGGGTGATGCCGACGTCGGGCAGATTGTTGACCATGACATAGCGCGCGCCGGCGTTCTGCAGGCTGGCGACGATGCCCACTTCGGCGGCCACCGCATTGCCGATGGTGGTCTGCACCGGCGCGCCGCCGGCGATGGCGAACAGGTCGTTGGCGCCGCCCCAGACCGAGTACAGCGCATTCGGGTCGGCCTTGCCGCCGTTGGCGGCCAGGTAGTTGCTGGCCTGGGTGGCCAGCGACGGCGCCACGCCGAGGGCGCTCGGGTTGGCCACGCCGACGCGGGCGTTGCCGGCGGCATAGTCGTCGCCGATCTGGCCGTTGCCGTTGGCGGCGGCGTTGGTGCCGTAGTACTCGGCCACGTACTGCGCCCAGACGAAGTCCGGGTTGGTGGTGAACTGGCCGGTCACCGCACGTACCGAGGCCGGCAGCAGCGGCCGGTAGTAGCCGGCGTCGGTCAGGCTGTCGCCGAAGAACACGGTGCGACTGTAGGTGGACTGCGCGAACGCAGGCGCGGCGGCGAGCACGATCGCGGCGGCGAGCAGCGAACGGAGCGGACGGATGGACGAAGTCATGGAAGCCCTCCCGGGCAGAAATGGAACACGAGAAATGCAACGAAACGGGGGAGCGGCCGCGCCATACGTTGCCGCATGGCCGACATGATTTCACCTCTGCCGGACACGCTCACGTTGCACTGCCGCAAGATCGCGACTCGCGCGCCCAGGGCGCGCATTGCACAATGATGGCATGAACATCGAATTGAACGGCAGACAATGCACGCTGGCGCAGGCCACCACCGTGGCCGCGCTGCTGCAGGCCGAAGGGCTGGGGCAGCGGCGGGTGGCGGTCGAGGTCAACGGCGAGATCGTGCCGCGCGGCGCGCACGCCGCGCACGAACTGCACGCCGGCGACCGGGTCGAGATCGTGCACGCGCTGGGCGGCGGCTGAATCGCGCCGCCGCGCGTCCCGGTGCGGACTCGGCAGGGCCGGTGCGATGGGCGATAATCCGCCGATGAACGCTCCCGCCCCCCACGATGCGCTGGTGATCGCCGGCAAACCCTACCGTTCGCGTCTGCTCACCGGCACCGGCAAGTTCGCCGATCTCGAACAGACCCGCCTGGCCACCGAGGCCGCCGCCGCGCAGATCGTCACCGTGGCGATCCGCCGCAGCAACATCGGCCAGAACCCGGGCGAGCCCAACCTACTCGACGTGCTGCCGCCTGAGCAGTACACCATCCTGCCCAACACCGCCGGCTGCTACACCGCCGAGGATGCGGTGCGCACCTGCCGGCTGGCGCGCGAACTGCTCGACGGCCACAACCTGACCAAGCTGGAAGTGCTGGGCGACCAGCGCACCCTGTTCCCGGACGTGGTGCAGACCCTCAAGGCCGCCGAAATCCTGGTCGCCGACGGCTTCGAGGTGATGGTCTATACCAGCGACGACCCGATCCTGGCCAAGCGCCTGGAAGAGATCGGCTGCGTGGCGGTGATGCCGCTGGCCGCGCCGATCGGCTCCGGGCTGGGCATCCAGAACCGCTACAACCTGCTGGAGATCATCGACAACGCCAAGGTGCCGATCATCGTCGATGCCGGCGTCGGCACCGCCTCGGACGCGGCGATCGCGATGGAACTGGGCTGCGATGGCGTGCTGATGAACACCGCCATCGCCGGCGCGCGCAATCCGGTGCTGATGGCCAGCGCCATGCGCAAGGCGGTGGAAGCCGGCCGCGAGGCGTTCCTGGCCGGGCGCATCCCGCGCAAGCGCTACGCCAGCGCCTCCTCGCCGGTCGACGGACTGATCGGGTGAGGCCGCAGGCATGACCGATCCGTTCTCCAGCGCCGGCGCCAAGACCCCGCCGAAACCCTTCACCGTCGAGGAAGGGCACCGCCAGGTGCGCAGCTTCGTGCTGCGCCAGGGCCGCTTCACCCCGGCCCAGCAGCGCGCGTTCGATGCGCTGTGGCCGCGCTTCGGCCTGGACTACAGCGGTCAGCCGCGCGATCTGGACGCCACCTTCGGCCGCAACGCGCCCAAGGTGCTGGAGATCGGCTTCGGCAATGGGGCGGCCCTGCGCCATGCCGCGCAGCACGATCCGAGCCGCGACTACATCGGCATCGAAGTGCACGCGCCCGGCGTGGGCCGCCTGCTCAACGCGCTGGCCGAGGACGGTGCCGACCACGTGCGCCTGTACCACCACGATGCGGTGGAGGTGCTGCAGCACGAGATCGCCGACGGCAGCCTGGACGAAGTGCGCATCTACTTCCCCGATCCCTGGCACAAGAAGCGCCACAACAAGCGGCGCCTGCTGCAGCCGGCGTTCGCCGCGCTGCTGGTGCGCAAGCTGCGCGACGGCGGCCGCCTGCACTGCGCCACCGACTGGGCCGACTACGCCGAGCAGATGTGGGACGTGCTCGACGCCACCCCCGGCCTGGTCAACCGCGCCGGCCCGCGCGGCCACGTACCGCGTCCGGACTGGCGCCCGCAGACCCACTTCGAGACCCGCGGCCAGAATCTGGGCCATGGGGTGTGGGATTTGCTGTACGACAAGCCGGGATTGGGGAGTCGGGATTAGGGATGAGGAGCGAATCCGCCACCTTCCGGACACAATGCCTCCGCGGCACGCCATTAGCGCGGCCGGTCCCGATTCGCGCCGTCAGCTAATCCCGAATCCCCAATCCCCAATCCCGGCCCCCAATGGACACCGCGCTGACGCTGACCACCGATATGAAGCTCGTGCTCGGGCTGGTCGGCTTCACCATGGCGATGTTCGTGTTCGAGCGGATCCGTGCCGACGTGGTGGCGCTGGTGGTGCTGGTGGTGCTTGGGGTGACCGGCTTGATCGCGCCGGAGGAGTTGTTCAGCGGCTTCTCCGGTAATGCGGTGATGAGCATCATCGCCACCACCATCCTCGGCGCCGGGCTGGAGCGCACCGGCGCGCTGAACCGGCTGGCGTCGTGGCTGCTGCGCCGCGCGCGCGGGGTCGAGGAACGGCTGATGCTGCTGACCACCGCCATCGCCGGGCTCAATTCCTCGTTCATGCAGAACCCCTCGGTGATGGCGCTGTACCTGCCGGTGGCCTCGCGCCTGGTCGGACGCACCGGCCTGACCCTGCAGCGGCTGCTGCTGCCGATCGCCGCGGCCATCGTGATGGGCGGTGCGCTGACCATGGTCGGCAACTCGCCGCTGATCCTGCTCAACGACCTGCTGCAGTCGGCCAACAACAACCTGCCCTCGGGCATGGCCACCATCGAGCCGCTGCGCATGTTCGCGCCGCTGCCGATCGGCGTGGCGCTGCTGCTGGCCTCGCTGATCTACTTCCGCGTGCGCGGCGACAAGGCATTGGCCGAAGAAGAGCGGCTGATCAACGACGGCGTCACCCCGGCGCGCACCGAGAGCTATTTCGCCCGCACCTACGGCATCGAGGGCGATGTGTTCGAACTGATCGTCAGCGCCGACAGCCCGCTGGTCGGCATGACCCTGGGCGAGGCCGAGACCGTGCACAACGCACCGCTGTTGCTGGCCCTGAAGACCGGCAACGACACCCGCCTGGCGCCGCCGGCGGACATGCGCATCTGGGTCGGCAGCGTGCTCGGGGTGATGGGCGCGCGCCAGCAGGTGGCCGATTTCGCGCAGAACCAGTTCCTGCGCCTGTCCTCGCGCCTGCGCAACCTCGGCGACCTGTTCAACCCCAGCCGCGCCGGCATCTCCGAGGCGGTGATCCCGCCGACCTCGCGCTTCATCGGCAAGAGCGCGGCCGAACTGCGCCTGCGCAAGCAGGCCGGGATCAGCCTGCTGGCGATCAACCGCGACAAGCAGGTGATCCGCGAGGACGTGCGCAAGGTGCCGCTGCGCGCCGGCGACATGCTGGTGTTCCACAGCATCTGGCAGGACCTGGCGCAGGCCTCGGAAAGCCGCGACTTCGTGGTGGTCACCGACTACCCCAAGGGCGAGCACCGTCCGCACAAGTTCAAGATCGCGATGACGATCTTCGCCCTGACCATCCTGATCGCGCTCACCTCCAAGCTGCCGGTGGCGCTGACCCTGATGACCGGCGTGGCCGGCATGCTGCTGACCGGTGTGCTGCGCATGGACGAGGCTTACGCCTCGATCAACTGGAAGACCGTGTTCCTGATGGCCGGGCTGATCCCGCTGGGCTGGGCGATGGACAGCAGCGGCGCGGCGGCCTGGGTCGCCGGCCACACCATCGCGCGCTTGCCCGAGGGCATTCCGGTGTGGGCGCTGGAGATCGCACTGGGCCTGCTGACCACCGCGTTCTCGCTGGTGATCAGCCATGTGGGCGCGACCATCGTGATGGTGCCGATCGCGGTCAACCTGGCGCTGGCGGCCGGCGGCAACCCCACCGCGTTCGCGCTGATCGTGGCGCTGTCGGCGTCCAACAACCTGATGACCGCGTCCAATCCGGTGATCTCGATGATCACCGGCCCGGCCAACTACCAGCCGCGCGAACTGTGGCGCGTCGGCGGCCCGCTGTCGCTGGTCTATACCCTGGTGGTGGTGCTGATGGTCAACCTGATGTCGATGGGCTGGTGGCACGCGCTGTAGCGCGCCGCACCGCAAGCGCGCTTGCTGCGCGCTAGACCAGCACCACCTGCCCGGCCCGCACGTCCACCGGCACCGCGTGCAGGCTCTGGCCGCGGCACGGGCCGGACACGCACAGGCCGTCCTGCAGCTCGAACGCGGCGCCATGCGCGGCGCACACCACATGACCCTCGCGGCTCTTCAGGAACTGTCCCGGCGCCCAGTCCAGGCGGCGCCCGGCGTGCGGGCACACGTTCAACCACGCACGCACGCTGTCGCCCTCGCGGTACAGCAGCAGCGACTCGGACTCGCCGCCGAGCAGCGCCTCGGCCTCGGCCAGTTCGCCGGGGACGAGGTCGTGCAGCGACGCCAGCACGGCGGAAGACTCGGTCATGACGGACGAACAGGCAGCGATGGGGCCGCAATTCTGGCACGGACCTGCCTTGCCCGCCCCTGCGCGATGCTTCACTCCGCGAGGACATGCAAGCGGTTGAACGCAAAGTGTTAATTTTTCGCTTAACGAAGTTTTCACTCCGTCACATAAAACAGCGTCGATACTGCACCCCTTCGGTTCAAACTGAAACAGAGTTCTGCCATGCGTGCTTCCGTCTTCAATTTCGACCAATTCCGGCATGTCTTCGCGCCGCGCAAGCCGCGCCATCCGCTGGTCAAGCTGGCAGTGGGCCTGCTCGGCCTGGCGATCCTGGCCGGGCTGGTGTTCGTCAGCGTGTTCGTGGGCGCGGCGATGATCCTGGGCGGCATCGCCATGAAGCTGCTGAGCCAGCGCGGCAAGCGCCCGGCCACCGCACGCCGCCATGTCGTCGATGGCGAGTACCGGGTGGTGCGCAAGCCGGCCTTGCCGCTGTAAAGCCGGGAATGGGGAATCGGGATTGGGGATTCGCAAGAGCGGACTCCGCACTCCTGTTGGAATTGGGTTGAACCCGACGCGTTAAACTGCGGCATCCCCTCTCGTTGGATGCACGCCCATGAAAGATCTGTTCGCCGCTGCCGAGGCTCCGCGCGTTCCCGTGCGCGGCCAGGGCCTGTTCCCGGTGCATCGCATCTACTGCGTGGGCCGCAACTTTGCCGACCACGCGCGCGAGATGGGCGCCAGTGCGCCCGCCTCGAAGGCCGAGCGTGGCCAGCCGACCTTCTTCATGAAACCGGCCGATGCGCTGGTGATCGGCGACGAAGCCATTCCCTACCCGTCCGCGACCCAGGACCTGCACCACGAGGTGGAACTGGTGGTGGCGCTGGGCCAGGACGCGCCCGCAGGCGTGCTGCCGGTGGAAGGCGCCGAGGCACTGGTCTTGGCCTATGGCGTGGGCCTGGACCTGACCCGTCGCGACCTGCAGGCCGCGGCCAAGGCCAAGGGCCTGCCGTGGGACATCGCCAAGGGCTTCGATGCCTCGGCGCCGATCAGCGAGCTGGTCCCGGCTGGCGAGGTCGGTGCGCTGGAGGCGTTGAACCTGTCGCTGGAAGTCAACGGCGAGGTGCGCCAGCAGTCGCTGCTGGAGCAGATGATCTGGAACGTGCCGGAGATCCTGCACGAATTGTCCAAGCTGTTCGCGCTGCGCGCCGGCGACCTGGTGTTCATGGGCACGCCGGCCGGCGTGGCCGCGCTGCGCCCGGGCGACCGCTTCAGCGCGCGCCTGGAGAACGTGGCCGAGCGTCACGGCCGCATCGTCGGCTGAGCGGGCGCGCCTGTCGCGCGGCATGCGCACGGCTGTGATCCGACCACCACAGCGACTGCGCTAGGCTAGCGCCGCGGCGACAGGCCCGCACTGACAAGAAGAGGAGTTCCGATGAGCATGATCCGCGAATTCAAGGAATTCGCCATGCGCGGCAACGTGCTGGACCTGGCGGTCGGCGTGGTGCTCGGCGCCGCGTTCGGCAAGATCGTCACCGCGCTGGTGGAGAAGATCATCATGCCGCCGATCGGAATGCTCGCGGGCGGCGTGGACTTCTCGCGCTGGGCATGGACGCTGAAGGCGGCCACGGTGGACGCGGCGGGCAAGCCGGTACCGGCCGTGGTGATCGGCATCGGCGATTTCCTCAACACCATCATCCAGTTCGTGATCGTGGCCTTCGCCATCTTCATGCTGGTCAAGGCGATCAACCGCATCGCACGCAAGGAACCGCCGGCGCCCAAGGCCCCGACCGAGGAAGTGCTGCTGCTGCGCGAGATCCGCGATTCGCTCAAGCACGACGCGCGTCCCGAATAAGCGCAGCGTCGCGCGGCCTGCACCCTGCAGGCCGCGCGGTGCATCGTGGTGAGGCACTGCTAAGCTGGCCGTTCCTGTGTTCGCGGAATCCGCCATGCGCCGTCTCGCCCTCGTCATCGCTGCCGTCCTCGGCCTGTCCTCCACTGCCGCCATGGCCGCCGACGCCACGCGTATTCCGGAGGCGGCGCTGCGCGACGCGGCGACCTTGCGCGAGCAGGCACTGGCCGACAACACCGGCTGGAAGGTCGTGGAATCGCTGACCACCGAAATCGGCCCGCGCATGGCCGGCAGCGAAGCCGATGCGCGCGCGGTGGCCTGGGCCACCGCCAAGTTCAAGGCGCTGGGCTTCGACAAGGTCTGGACCGAGCCGGTGACATTCCCGAAATGGGAACGCCGCAGCGAACACGCGCAGGTGCTCGGCGCGCACGCGCAACCGCTGACCGTCACCGCGCTGGGCGGCAGCCCGGGCGGCACGGTCGAGGCCGAGGTGGTGCGTTTCGTCGACCTGGCCGCATTGCAGGCGGCGCCGGCCGACGCACTGCGCGGCAAGATCGCCTTCGTCGATTACCAGATGCTGCGCACCCGCGACGGCAAGGACTACGGCAACGGCGGCGCGGTGCGCAGCAAGGGGCCGTCGGAAGCCATCCGCAAGGGCGCCATCGGCTTCGTGATGCGCTCGGCCGGCACCGATTCGCACCGCGTGCCGCATACCGGCATCACCCGCTTCGACGAGGGGCTGACGCCGGTGCCGGCGGCAGCGCTCTCTGTGCCCGACGCCAACCAGCTTGCGCGCCTGCTCGCGCGCGGCCCGGTGCGCCTGCGCCTGGCGCTGGACTGCGGCTGGGATGGCACCGCCACCTCCTACAACGTGATCGGGCAGATCACCGGGCGCACGCTGCCCGACGAGGTCGTGCTGATCGGCGGGCACCTGGATTCGTGGGACCTGGGCACCGGCGCGATCGACGATGGTGCCGGCGTGGCCATCAGCATGGCCGCCGGGCATCTGATCGGCCAGCTCAAGCAGGCGCCCAAGCGCAGCATCCGCGTGGTCGCCTTCGCCAACGAGGAGCAGGGCCTGTATGGCGGCAAGGCCTACGCGCAGGCGCATGCGCAGGACGTGGCGCGGCACCAGATCGCCGCCGAGAGCGACTTCGGCGCCGGTCGCATCTACGCCTTCAATACCGGCTCGGGCGACGCCGCCGGCTCGCGTGAAGCGACCCGGCAGATCGCCGAGGCGTTGGCGCCGCTCGGCATCGCCTATGCGCCGGAGGCCGGCGGCCCGGGCCCGGATGTCGGTCCGCTCGCGGCCAAGGGCGGCGCCTGGGCCTGGCTGGCGCAGGACGGCAGCGATTACTTCGATTTGCATCACACCGCCGACGACACCCTGGACAAGATCGACCCGAAGGCGCTGGCGCAGAACGTCGCTGCATACGCGGTGTTCGCGTATCTGGCGGCGCAGGCCGACGGTGGTTTCGGCAGCCAGGCCAAGACAGTGGAACCGCCCAGGGAGTAAAGTGCGTTGGCCCTGCGCAGGATGCGCGCGAGGGCGTTCCCTTCGCAGCAGCGCCAGGACCTTTGATGGGCATACGGCAACGTCGCGCGGGCTCAGCGGTGACGTTGCTGGATGTGGCCCGCCATGCGGGCGTGTCGCCGATGACTGCTTCGCGCGTGATCAACCGCCACCCGCGCGTGAGCGCGACCATGCGCGAGCGCGTCGAAGCGTCGATCCAGGCGCTGGGCTACCGCCCCAACCTCGCCGGCCGTTCGCTGCGCACCGCAGGACTGGCACGCATCGGCGTGCTGTACAGCAATCCCAGCGCGGCCTACCTCAACCAGTTCATGCTCGGCGTGCTCGAGCAAAGCAGCCTGGAAGGCTGCCAGGTGCTGGTGGAAAAGAGCGACGACAGCGACAGCCAGCGCGCCGCCACCGAACGCCTGCTCGATGCCGGTGCCGATGGCCTGATCCTGCCGCCACCGCTGTGCGATGCGCGGCAGACCATCGCCGAACTGGACGCGCGCGGCATCCCGCTGGTGGCGGTGGCCACCGGCGCACCGATGCCCGGGGTCAGCTCGGTGCGCATCGACGACTACCAGGCCGCGTGCGCGCTCACCCAGCACCTGCTCGACCTGGGCCACCGCGACATCGGCTTCGTCAGCGGCGATCCCGGCCACACGCCCAGCGCGCTGCGCAGCCGCGCGTTCTTCGACACCATGGCCCGGGCCGGGCTGACGGTGGCACCCGAGCGCGTGGCCGAAGGCATGTTCACCTACCGCTCCGGCCTGCTCGCGGCCACCGCGCTGCTGCAGGTCACCCCGCGCCCCAGCGCGATCCTGTGCAGCAACGACGACATGGCGGCGGCGGCGCTGGCGATCGCGCACGGGCTGCGCCTGCGCGTACCCGAGGATCTGTCGATCGCCGGGTTCGACGACACGCCGGTGGCGACCACGATCTGGCCGGAGCTGACCACCATCCACCAGCCGGTCGCGGCGATGGGCGGGGCGGCGGTGGCGCTGCTGCTCGGCGAGATCCGCCAGCGCCGCGACGGCCTGGCCAGCCGCGGCACCCACCAGATACTCGACTACACCCTGGTCACGCGCGGCTCCACGGCGCCGCCCGCACCGCGCTGATCGTCGTCACGGCGCGACAGGCAATGCCTCACGCGCGCGCGCCGGACCACGTCGACCTGGGCCACGCCGAGCAGGCCGGTCAACGGCACCGCGGCGCGCCGCTGCTGCGGGTCCGCGACCAGGTCCTGACCGCGTAGCAGATCCAGCAGCCGCTCCGCCAGCGGCATGACCATGTGTCGTCCCCAGCAGCGCTCGGCCGCGTGCCCGAACGGCAGATAGCCCGGCAGCGCATCCGGATCCAGGCCATCCCAGCGTTCGGGGCGGAACGCGTCCGGCTCCTCCCACAATGCCGGATCGCGATGACTGAGCAAGGGCAGCACCAGCACGTCGTCGGCAGCGCCGATGCGCGGGTCCAGCGCGCCGTATTCCGGCGAGGCATTGCGCAGGATGTTCCAGGACGGCGGCAGCAGGCGCAGGGTTTCGTAGAGGATGTTGCGGTTGGACGCGTTGGCGTCGAACGGCGACCCCAGCCACAGCGCGTTGGCGACCAGGGTGGAAATGGTGAAGCACACCGGCGCGGCGGTGCGCCGGTACAGGCCCATGGCGTCGCGGCGCTCGCGGTAACTGCCGGCCGCGGACAACAGGGTCGCCAGGGTCGAAGCATCGTCGCCTGGGGCCAGCGGTGCGAGCGCGCCGGCGGCGATCACCGCCCAGGTCAGCCGCGGGGTCAGTTCCAGCGTGCGGTCCATCAGCAGGCGCAGCCGCCATGGATCGCCGCCGAGCAGCAGATCGCGCAGATAGACGTGGCCGACGTGCGGCCACGGGCCGGACAGGTCGAGCGTCGCGGGCACCGGACGCTTCAGCGCCTCGCGCACGTCGCGGCCGATCGCTTGCATCAACTTTGCCGCTTCGCTGCGCGCGATCGAACGGCCGTGCAGCGGCTTGAAGGTCGGCCGTTCGTGTTCGGTGGCCGGCCGCGCCGCGAGCAGGCGGTCGCTCAGCGCGGCGCCGGCGACGCCGATGGTGTCCGCGTCCAGGCGGAACGCGTCCTGCCCCAGATGCGTGCGCAGCAATGCCTGCAGACGCGGCGCGAACACGGTGGCGCGCGCATCGCGGTCGACCATGATGGCGGACATCCCGACTCTCCCGAAGCATCGGCGCCCGGCGAAGCGCATCCGCCGGACACCGGCCGCACGGCTCGCCGTGCGGCAAGACACGCAGCGCTCAGTACCAGATGTACCAGGCGTACGACTTCAGCGGCTTCTTCGACGACAGCAGGTGCTTGATGGAGAACAGCAGTTTCATGAGCGACATCTCCGCAGGAGTGACGATGACCCTTTCGGGGGAACTGCACGGTCGTGCTGATGCGCATCGCACGAGGCGCGGCCTCATGGATGCGCCTGCGCGACGCTACGCCGCCGACGCGCGCCCCGCAAACCCGAAACCGGCCGCCGCGCACACTATCGCGTAGCCAAATGCAGCGAGCGCTCAGGGCGTGACGCCGTGCTCAGCGCGTCACGTGGTCGTGCGGATGCCGGCTGCGCCAGGTCCCCAGCAACACCGCCGTGGCGGCGGCGACGTTGAGGCTTTCCACCGCGCCACTGCCCGGGATCGACAGACGCAGGTCGCAGGCCTGCGCGAAGTCGCGGTCCATGCCGTCGCTCTCGGCGCCCATCACGTAGACCAGGCGTTGCGGCAAGGCGGTGGCGAACAGATCGTCGCCGCCGTCTACCAGCGTCGCCGCGAGGGCGAAGCCCGCGTCACGCAATTGCGTCTGCGCCTGCGCCGTGGGGGGCAGCCGTACCAGCGGCACCGCCTCGGCGCCGCCCTCGGCCACGCGCGCGGCGGCACCGGACAGCGCCAGTGCGGCCTGCTCCGGCAACAGGATCGCGCCCACGCCGAAATGCGCCGCCGAGCGCAGGATCGCGCCGAAGTTGTGCGGATTGCCGACGCCATCCAGCCACAGCGCCATCGCCGGTCCCGGCGCCAATGTCTGGAGCCAGTCGGCCAAGGCCAGCGGCGCGACACGCAGCACGTCGGCGACCACGCCTTCGTGGTGGCTGCTGGCGGCGAGCTTGTGCAGATCGGCCTCGTCCACCACGCGGTAGCCGACGCGGTTGGCCACGCACCACTTCAACAGCGGCTGCAGCGCCGGGATCCGTGCCTCGCTCAGGTACAGCTTGCGGATCGCTTCCGGCCGCCGCGCGTACACCGCACGCACGGCGTTGAGGCCGTAGAGGCGCAGTTCGTTACGGGGCGCTGCGGCTGCCGTACCCTCACCCCCGGCCCCTCTCCCGGGGGGAGAGGGGGGATGCCCCCCGCGCGGGCGGTTGCCCCAGGGCGAGGTCATCGGCGCACGCCCGCGGCGCAAGCGCGCCAGGCCGGGGCGGCGCAGCGGGAACGAAGGGCATGACGCATGGGAATCTCCTGGAAAACGCGGGGGCGCTCGCCACGACGGCGCGCTGTGGGGATTTTCGCTCATCCGCGCGCCGTCGGCTGCCCCGACGTGCCAATCGCGGTGCCGGCACTTGTCTACGCTACGCCACGCAAAGCGCTACCCGTATTCCGGCAGGCACCGTGAAGCAGTTCGCCCTCGCCCGGCATCATGCAGGATTCGCGGCGACACATGCGCAAATCCGACAAGCGCGGCACGCGTATCGGGTCCATGGTCGCGGCTCCTTCCGCGACCACGCAGGCCTCCTCGACCACAGATTCCCGCGCCACTCGCTTCGCAGACGGGATGCCTGCGATCACCTGCGCCTGCCATGCGCGCGCAGCTCCGCGGCCTCCCGAGAACGCACTCCGCATTCTCACGACAAGGCGACTCCCATGCACTCCGACATCCGTCCGTTTTCCTCGTCCGCGCGCCGCCTGGGTGGCGCACTGCTGCTGTTGCTGCCCCTGCTCGGCCTGAGCGCCAGCGCACTGGCACAGACCGCCGCGCCCGACGCCCGGCTTGCGCGGGTCGGCGCCCTGCCCGCCACGCACAAGCCCGCCGACGTACCCGACGACTACGTGCAGACGCCCTTCGGTTACTTCGCACCGGCCTGCGTGCGCCAGGTCCAGCGCAGCGAGCGCGTGCTCGCCGACGGCCGCCTGCAGCATGCCGATGGCGTGCGCGAACAAGCCCAGGCCTGCGCCCAGGACAACTTCATGCCCAATGGCATCCGCGTCCATCCCGACGGACGCGGCCTGGATGGCAGGCAACTGCGCGGCAACGCCGCGCTGCGGGCATCGAGCGCACACGGCGCGGTGCCGCCGCCGATCACCCACGACTGGGTGCAATCGGCCATCGAGGTGACCGGCAACAAGATGGGCCGCATCGTCGCGCGCTGGACCGTGCCGCAGAACCCGACCAACGTGGCGCAGCAGACGGTGTACTTCTTCCCGGGGCTGCAGAGCGACGATCCGACGATCCTGCAACCGGTACTGGGCTACCGCGGCTACAACAACAGCTGGGACCTGAGCAGTTGGAACTGCTGCCAGGACGGCATGGTGTGGCACAGCGACTTCATTGCGGCCAAGGCCGGCGACCAGATCGTCGGCGACACCTACGCGACCTGCAACAACGGCCTGCCCTGCTCGAACTGGAACGTGGACACGCGCAACGTCACCACCGGCCAGAGCGTGCGGCTCAGCACCACCTACAACATCAATTCGGCCAGGCACCTGGTGGTGGGCGGCGCGCTGGAGGTCTATGCAGTAGACAGCTGCGACCAGTATCCGCCGGACGGCAGCATCACCTTCGACGCGATCGGCGTGTACGACTACCGCATGCAGCAGGTGACGTCGCCGGCCTGGGCGTCGTACAGCGACAGTTCGGGCCTGGACGTGCAATGCAACTACGCGGTGGATACCACCGCGACCTCCGCAACCATTTCCTACTGAGGCCCAGAGCGGGCAACAAAACGGCTGCGAAGCCACCAGGCACGCGCGGACGGCGCTCGGAACTCGTGTACCACTTGCATACTGCGGTTCCTCCGCGCCATCGGCACCCACCAGGCGGCTGCTCGCGACATTTTGTCAGCCAGGCTTGGGCCTGCCGCGCGTCGCTCACCGCGAGCGACGCGCCGCTCAGGCCGCCGGCCAGGTCCGCGCGAACAGCCGCAGGTCGCGCGGCTGTCCGTCACGCAACGACAACTCGCGACGCGTGCCGATCTCGGCGAAGCCGCTCTTCTGCAGCACGCGCGCCGAAGCGGCGTTGTCCGGCAGCACCAGCGCTTCGATCCGCTGCAGGCGCAGCGCCGGCACCGCCCAGTCCAGGTAGGCGGCGACGATGCGGGTCATCCGGCCATGGCCCCAGTGCGCGCGGCCGAGCCAGTAACCAAGCTCGGCCTGGTCCGGCGCCGGCTGCGCCGCTGGGTGCAAGCCGATGCCGCCACAGGCCTCGCCGCCGATCTCGATCGCCAGCACCGGATCGTTCAGGTCGATCACCTGCCCGCCCAGGAAGGCCTCGCCATCGGCACGCGTGTAGGGATGCGGAAAGCGCCGACTGAGCCCGCGCGCCACCTCGCTGTCGTCGGCATGCCGGACCAGTGCGTCCAGGTCGCTGGGGCGCCAGCGCCGCAGCACGATGCCGTCCAGGTGCAGTTGCAGATCGCGCCAGGGGGCGGCAGCGGCGGTCTCGGACATCGGCGGCTCCTGCGGCAAGGGGCCCCGCAGCATAGCCGCCGGCCGCGGTCGCCGCGGCGTCGCAATCGTCTACGACTGAGGGTTTTACCCGACAGACCAGCGAAAGCCAGGCCCGGTAGACTCCCGCGCCGCACATCGCCCTTCCGTCACCGAGCCGTTCCCCGATGCCTTCCGACACCGCCGCCACGGCCCGCATTCCGATTTTCATGTACCACAACGTGGCCGAGGCGCCGCGCCACCTGCAGGTGTACCGCAGCCTGTACGTGAGCCCCGGCCGTTTCGCCCGGCAGATGCGCCTGCTGCAGCGGCTGGGCTACCGCGGCGTGTCCATGTCCGACGCCATGCCCTACCTGCGCGGCGAACGCGAGGGGAAGATCGCGGTGGTCACCCTGGACGACGGCTACCTGGACAACCTGCAGGCGGCGTTGCCGGTGCTGCAGCGGCTGGGCTTCACCGCCACGGTGTACATGGTCAGCGGCTGCATCGGCCGCCACAACGTGTGGGATGCGCAGAAGCTCGGCATCGAGAAGCCGCTGATGAACCTCGCCGAGCTGCGTCAGTGGCGCGCCGGCGGCATGGAAATCGGCGCGCACACCCGCTCGCACCCGCACCTGACCGGCTGCAGCGATGCGGCCCTGCGCGAGGAGATCGGCGGCTGCAAGCGCGAGCTGGAGGACCTGCTCGGCGAGGCGGTGCCGCAGTTCTGCTACCCCTACGGCGATGTCGACGACCGCGTCGCCGACGTGGTGCGGGAGGCCGGCTACACCGCCGCCACCAGCACCCGCCGCGGCCGCGCGCTGGCCGGCTCGGACCCGATGCGTTACCCGCGCATCCAGGTCGCGCGCCATCACCTGCTGCCGCAGTTCGCGCTGCGCGCGTTCACCGCCTACGAGGACCGCCGCGGATGAAATTCCTGTTCGTCGGCACCAATCCCGAAAACACCGGCGCGGCCACGCATTTCGTCGCGCTGGCGCAGGCGCTGGCCGGCGTCGGCCACCAGGTGGAGGTCATCGCCTGCGAGGGCGGCCTGATCGCCGACGAGTTGCGCCGCAGCGGCATCACCGTGCACGTCGGGCACTTCCGCAACGTGCTCGATCCCGAGGGCTACGGACCGCTGCTGCGGGTGGCGCGGCGCAGCCGGCCGGACTGGCTGGTCGGCAACTTCGGCAAGGAGTACTGGCCACTGCTGCTGGCCGGGCGCGCGCTGGGTATCCCCGTCGCGCTGTTCCGCCACCGCACGCCGTCGATGAGCGCGCTGTCCGGCTACGCGATCCCGCGCCTGGCGGCGCGCTTCTTCGCGGTGTCGCACTACGCGCGGCAGGCCTACCTGGAATGCGGCGTGCCCGAGGCGCTGGTGCAGGTGCTGTACAACCCGGTGACCATGGAACGGCTGCGCCCGGATCCGGAACGCGGCCGCGCCATCCGCGCCGCGCAGCGGTTGCCCGAGGACGCGATCGTGCTCGGCTACAGCGGGCGCATGCACGCCGGCAAGGGCATCTTCCCGTTGCTGGAGGCCGCTTCGGCGGCGATGGCGCAGGAGCCGCGGCTGCACTGCCTGTGGCTGGGCGACGGCCCGGACGCGGCGCAGCTGCAGGCGCAGGCCGCGGCGCAGCCGCACGGCGAGCGCCACCGCTTCGTCGGCTGGGTCAACGACACCACGCCGTACTACAACGCGATGTCGATGCTGGCGTTCCCGTCGCTGGCGCCGGAAACCTTCGGCCGGGTCTCGGTGGAGGCGCAGGCCAGTGGCGTGCCGGTGCTGGCCAGCCACGTCGGCGGCACCGCAGAGACGCTGGACCCCGGGGTCAGCGGCGAACTGCTCACGCCCGGCGACGTGGACGGCTGGCGCGACGCGATCCTGCGCCTGTGCGACAGCGAACGCCGCCAGCGCATGGGCCAGGCCGGGCGCGACTTCGTGCAGCGCCATTTCGGCGGCGCGGTGATCGCCGCGCAGTTCGTGCACCTGCTGCAGCAGCCGCGCTGCGCGCCGCGACCGCTGGCGCCGTCGCGCACCGATCCGGCCTGAGCGAACCGGCCTGCACGCCGCCGCCCAGGCGTGGCCGCCGACCGGCGGCGTCTACGCTTCCAGTGGCTGCAGACGCTGCTGCACCGCATCCGGCGAGCGGGTGTACGGCGCCAGCAGCGCGCGCGTGGCGCGGCCTGCGCCGCGCCCGTTCGGCGTGCTTAGCGCGGCGCGCCGGCGATGTGCTGCCGCTCGCGCAGCGCACTGCACAGGCGAATGGTTTCGGCGGTCTGCGCCAGGCCGCGGTCGGCGCCGCTGAGCGCCTTCAGGCGCGGCGTGAAGAACGCCTCCAGTCGATCCGCTTCGGCGGCGTCGCAGCCACCGGCGGCGGCCAGCGCCGGCAGGCGGCCGCCGTCGAAGGAACCGGAGCGCGTCACGATGCGATCGAAGTGGGCCGTGTACCAGGGCCACATCGAGGCATGCGTCGCCGGCTCGGCATGCCCGCCCATCAACAGGCTGGCCATCTCGCCGACCTTGATCGCATCGGTCAGGGCGAAATCGCGCACCTTCTGCAACTGCTGCGGATCGCGCACGGCACCGAGCGCGGCGATCATCGCGTTGCGCTGGGCCGGCTCGCCATGACCACGCAAGGCCGCGATCAACGCGTCCACCGCCGGCGCACCGCGCTCCTGCACCGCCACGGTCAGTGCTGCGCCGAGCAGATCCGGGTTGGCGGCGGCGAACTCCAACGTGCTCCCCTTGCCGGCCAGCACCGCATCGCCCTGGGCCAGCAGCGCCTGCCGCACCGCCGGCACGCCCATGGTCACGCCGAGCAACTCGGCCAGGTTGGAGCGCAGCGCCACATCCTCGTCGCTATCGCCGGCGCGGCGCTGATAGCCAAGCGCCTGCAGGCGTGCACCGAACGCGGCTTCGGTCGCCAAGCGCAGCGCATCCCGTTGCGCCTCGTCGCGCGCCAGCACCCGCCAGATCCACGCGATGCGATCGTTCATCGCGGTGGCCACCGCCGTGGCCTTGGCCGGCGCCAGTTGCCGCATCGCCGCGATCACGTCGGCGGTGTCGGCGTCGCCGGTGCGGAAGGCGCTGTCGATGGCATCGGCGTAGGCCAGCTTCTCGGCGTCGTCGATCGCATCGAGATGACGGCCGAGCGCGGCCAGTTGCGGCTTGGGCAGGGCGAAGCGGTAGTAGCCGGTGCCGCCGGCGTTCGGCATCACCCAGCTGTCGGCATCGGCATCGGCGCCGGCGAGCGCGAGGCGGCCGTCGCTGGCCGACAGCATGTGGCAGGCGCGGCGCACGCCCTGGCGCGTGCCGTACTTGACGCACACCGGCACGCCCCAGGTCTGCGCGGCGCTGCCGCGCGAGCCCAGCGGCAGGAAGCGCTGCTGGTGCAGTTGCAGCACCGCACCGCCCGACGCCGGCTGCAGCCGCGCCTGCAGGTAGGGCACGCCCGGCTGATCGAGGAAGCTGCGGAACGCGGCCTTGAAATCCTCGCCCTTGCCGGCGGCGGCGGCGATGGCGTCGACCAGATCGTCGGCAGTGGCGTTGCCGAAGCGGTGCGCGCGGATGTAGCTGCGCATGCCGCTGCGGAAGGTGTCCTCACCGACGAACTGCTCGAACATGCCCAGTACCGCGGCGCCCTTGCGGTAGGTGATGCTGTCGAAAGCGGTCTCGATGTCGCCGTTACCGGTGATCGGCTGGCGGATCTTGCGTGCGCTGACCAGGCTGTCGTTGTTCATCGCGTCCTGCGCGGCACTGATGCGGTCCAGGTCGGCGCGGTACTGCGGACGCAGGCGCATGGTGATCTTCTGCTGCATCCAGGTGGCGAAGGCCTCGTTGAGCCACAGGTCGTTCCACCAGGCCATGGTCACCGTGTCGCCGGTCCACTGGTGCGCCAGTTCGTGCGCGGTGACGTTGAACGAGCCCTCGACGTTGTGCCGCGGCGAATCGTCGTCCAGCAGCAGCAGCCAGTCGCGGAAGGTGACGAAGCCGGGGTTCTCCATCGCGCCGGCGGAGAAGTCCGGCGCGGCCACCAGGTCCAGCTTGTCGAACGGGTAGCCGAAGTCGTAGTAGTCCTCCAGCGCGGCGATGATGTCCGGCGTCTGCTGCAACGCGCGCTGGATGCGCGGCCCCTGCCCGTGCGCGGCCACGCCGCGCAGCGGAATCGACTGCGGGCGCTGCGGCGTGGCCGGCAGCGCCGGTCCGTCGACCACGTCCCACGGCCCGACCGCGTAGGCCACCAGGTAGGTCGGCAGCGGCACGGTCTCGGCGAAGCGCACCGTCTTCCAGCCCTTGCCGGCCGGCTCGGTGGACTCGGCGCGGGTATTGGCCAGCGCCTGCTCGCCATCGGGCACGGTCAGGCGCAGCGCGAACGGCGTCTTCAGCGCCGGCTCGTCGAAGCCGGGAAAGGCATAGCGCGCGCTGATCGGTTCCATCTGCGTCAAGGCGTAGGCATGCCCCTGCGCCTTGACCTGGTACAGACCCTGCAGCTGCTGGTTGAAGGGCGCGCTGTAGACGATGGTAAGGGTCAGCTCCTGCGGCTGCAGGGTGCGCCCGAACGCGATGCGGGCCACACCGGCCTGTGCATCGGCCTGCGCGTAACGCACCGGGAACGCGGCGCCGTCGGCGGTGCGCAGCGTGGCCTTGCGCACCCGCAGCTCCTTGCCGTGCAGCCACAGGTGGTCGGAAGCGCGCTCCAGGCGCACGCGCAGGGTGGCGGTGCCGTCGAAGTCGGTGCGCTCCGGATCGACCTTCAGGTCCAGCGCATAGTGCTCGGGCACCGCCCAATCCGGCAGGCGCCCGCTCGGCGCCGCATCGGGCGCCTGCGCGCAGGCCGCGCCGCAGCACAGCGCGAGGACGGAGAACAGCACGCGACGGGACAGAGCTGGCATGGATGGGTCTTCGCCGATGAGGAGGGCGACGACTTAAGCATGCGCGGAAGCGACTGTCACGTGATGACGGTCAGTGGGACAACACTAGCGCTCGCGCGGGGAGCAGTTCGTCGTAGGAATCAACTGCCATGCAGCCGCGACGAACGATTCCTGCTGTGCACCCACCCTTGAAAGGCGTCGGGACTGAAGTCCCTCCCACAGTGCACTCGGCCAACGTATCGCAAGTCCCGGCAGGCGTCGTTCCGCACGCGCGAACGGCGCCTGCGGCTGCTGCGGAGACCAGCGGTGTTGCGTGCCCACCACGATCAACAGGCGACGTGTGCCACCAAGTGCAGCGCATTCGCTTTGCTATCGCTGTTGCTTCGGCTTTGACTTGCCGGGTTCCCTTCCGCAAGGCAGGGCGCGCTTGACCAGCCTTCGGCTGAGGTGAAGCGCTTCTTTTGATTACCTTTTTCTTTGCGCGAGCAAGGAAGCGCTTCTCAGCAGCCGAAGGCTGATCAAAGTAACTCGCCCGCAAGGGCGAAAGCCGTTGCTATTGCTCATTTTGTTGCGGCGGCAGTTGGATTGTAGGAGCGGCTTCAGCCGCGACCGGACTTTACCGGGAAAGCCTGGTCGCGGCTGAAGCCGCTCCTACAAAGGCGCTACAGGGGCACGGCGACATGATCGACACCGGCACGCCAGCGGCAAAACCCCGCTCCCGCCTCAGTCCTGCAGCCCCAGCGCCGCCAGCACCTGCGCGGCCAGCGCTTCGGCATTGTCGCCATCGGCATGCAGGTGCAGCTCCGGCCGCTCCGGCGCTTCGTACGGCGAATCGATGCCGGTGAAGTTGGGGATCAGGCCGGCGCGCGCCTTGGCGTACAGGCCCTTGATGTCGCGCGCCTCGGCCACCGGCAGCGGGACGTCGACGAACACCTCGAGGAATTCGCCCTCGCCGAAGCGCTCGCGCGCCAGTTGCCGCTCGGCGCGGAACGGTGAGATGAAGCTGACCAGCACGATCAGGCCGGCGTCGGTCATCAACCTGGCCACTTCGGCGACGCGACGGATGTTCTCGACGCGGTCCTCGTCGGTGAAGCCCAGGTCGCGATTCAGGCCGTGGCGGACGTTGTCGCCGTCGAGGATGAAGGTGTGGTAGCCCAGTGCGTGCAGGCGCTTGTCGACCAGGTTGGCGATGGTCGACTTGCCGGCGCCGGACAGGCCGGTGAACCACAGCACCTTCGGCGTCTGTCCCTTGATCCGCGCGCGCGCGGCCTTGTCCACGTCCAGGTGCTGCCAGTGCACGTTGCCGGCGCGGCGCAGCGCAAAATCCAGGGTGCCGGCGGCGACGGTGGCATTGCTGTGGCGGTCGATCAGGATGAAGCCGCCGAGTGTGCGGTCCTGCGCGTACGGGGCGAAGGCGATCGGCTGGTCCAGCGCCAGGTTGCAGTAGCCGACCTCGTTGAGTTCCAGGCGCTTGGCCGCCAGCCGCTCCTGCGTGTTGACGTCGATGCGGTGCTTGATCTCGGTGACGCTGGCGGCCACGGTGCGCGCGCCGATCTTCAGCCAGTACGGGCGGCCGGGCAGCAGCGCGGCATCGTCCATCCACAGCACGTGCGCGGCGAACTGGTCGGCCACCTCCGGCGGATCGCCGGCGGCGGCGATCACGTCGCCGCGGCTGACGTCGATCTCCTCGGTCAGGGTCAGCGTCACCGCCTGCCCGGCCACCGCGCGCGGCACCGCTTCGGCGCCGATCAGCACCTGCGCCACCTGCGCGCGCCGCGCCGACGGCAGCACCACCACCGCATCGCCGGGCTGCACCGCACCGGCCGCCACGGTGCCGGCGAAGCCGCGGAACTGCGCGTGCGGGCGGTTGACCCACTGCACCGGCAGGCGCAGGCCGCTGTCGCCGCCGCGCGCATCCAGCTGCACGCCTTCCAGATGCTCGAGCAGCGCCGGACCGGCGTACCAGGGCATGCGCGGCGAGCGCTGCGACAGGTTGTCGCCCTCCAACGCGGACAGCGGAATGCACTGCACGTCGGCGATGCCCAGTTGCGCGGCGAGCGCACGGTACTCGCTGGCGATGGTCTCGAACGTCGCCTGATCGAACTCGACCAGGTCCATCTTGTTGACCGCCAACACCACGTGGCGGATGCCCAGCAGGGCGACGATGTAGCTATGCCGGCGGGTCTGGGTGAGCACGCCCTTGGCGGCGTCGACCAGCACCACCGCCACGTCGGCGGTGGACGCGCCGGTGGCCATGTTGCGGGTGTACTGCGCATGCCCGGGGCAATCGGCGACGATGAACTTGCGCCGGTCGGTGTCGAAATAGCGGTAGGCCACGTCGATGGTGATGCCCTGTTCGCGCTCGGCGGCCAGGCCATCCAGCAACAGCGCATAGTCGATGGCCCCGCCGCGGGTGCCGTGGCGCTTGCTGTCGGCACCGAGCGCAGCCAACTGGTCGTCGAACAGCCGCTTGCTGTCGTACAGCAAGCGCCCGATCAGCGTGCTCTTGCCGTCGTCGACGCTGCCGCAGGTGATGAAGCGCAGCAGTGGCTTGTGTTCGTGTTGTTGCAAGTAGGCGGCGACTGCGTCGCCGCCTACGGGATTGGAGATTCGGGATTGGGGATTCGTAACAGCGTTCCCTCCCGACACCGCATCCGTCGCCGAACTGCGCTCTTGCGAATCCCCAATCCCGAATCCCGACTCCCGGCCCATCAGAAATATCCCTCCACCTTCTTCTGCTCCATCGACGCGCCTGGATCCTGGTCGATGATCCGGCCCTGGCGTTCGGAGGTGGTGGCCTGCAGCATCTCGGCGATGATCTTCTCCAGGGTGTCGGCCTGCGACTCGATCGCGCCGGTCAGCGGGTAGCAGCCGAGGGTGCGGAAGCGCACGCGGCGCAGTTGCGGGGTTTCGCCGGGACGCAGCGGCAGGCGCGCGTCGTCGACCATGATCAGTGCGCCGTCGCGCTCCACCACCGGGCGTTCGGCGGCGAAGTACAGCGGCACCACCGGGATCGCTTCGCGATAGATGTACAGCCAGATGTCCAGCTCGGTCCAGTTGGACAGCGGGAACACGCGCACGCTTTCGCCTGGATGGATCCGCGGGTTGTACAGATTCCACAGCTCCGGACGCTGCTGCTTGGGATCCCAGCGATGGTGCGCGTTGCGGAACGAGAACACGCGCTCCTTGGCCCGCGCCTTCTCCTCGTCGCGGCGCGCGCCGCCGATGGCGGCATCGAACTTCCACAGGTCCAGCGCCTGCTTCAGCGCCTGGGTCTTCATCACGTCGGTATGCACGCTGGCGCCGTGGCTGAACGGGCCGACGCCCTGGGCGACGCCGTCGGGATTGATGTGCACGCGCAGTTCCACGCCGGTCTCGGCGGCGCGGCGGTCGCGGAAGGCGATCATCTCGCGGAACTTCCAGCGCGTGTCCACGTGCAGCAGCGGGATCGGCGGCAGCGCCGGCGCGAACGCCTTGAGCAGCAGGTGCAGCAGCACCGAGCTGTCCTTGCCCACCGAATACAGCAGCACCGGGTTGCGGAATTCGGCGGCGACCTCGCGCAGGATGTGGATGCTCTCGGCCTCGAGGCGGTCGAGATGGGACAGGGGTGACGAACTCATCGAGACGGCGGCGGCAGGCAGTGGAGACCGGACCGAAGCGTAGCAGCGGTCGTGGCAGTCGGGCCGGCAGTGTGCGTCCGCTGGCCACTCGGCAGAAATAAGCCCCGGGCATGAGCCGATAACCCCTGTTCCTTTCTGCCCCGCGCAACGAATCCCTAACATCGGTCATCCCTTCCTCATACATCGGACCGGCCATGACCGCCGCCTCGCCCGCGTTGCCGCCCAGCCCCTTGCCCGAGGAGCGCAAGGCACTGCTGGCGCGGACCGTGGAGGGCCTGGACGCGGCCGGCCTGTGGTGGCTGTCCGGCTACGCCGCCGGCCTGGCCCAGGCGCAGGGTCCGGCGACCCCGGCGCTGGCCGTGGTCGCCGGCGCCGCCGCGGCCCCCTCGCCCGCACCGCAGTTGAGCATCGTCTACGGCAGCCAGACCGGCAACGCGCGCCGCGCCGCCGAACAGGTGGCCGCCGAGGCCGAAGCCGCTGGCCTGGCGGTGCGCCTGCTGCGCGCCGACGCCTACCCCACCCGCGAGCTGGGCAACGAACGCCTGCTGTACGTGGTCATCAGCACCCAGGGCGAGGGCGACCCGCCGGACGATGCGATCGGCTTCGTCGAGTTCCTGCAGGGCCGGCGCGCGCCGAAGCTGCCGCAGTTGCAGTACGCCGTGCTCGGCCTGGGCGATTCCAGCTACGCCGATTTCTGCGGCATCGCCCGGCGCCTGGACGCGCGCCTGGCCGAACTCGGCGCGCAGCGGCTGCTGCCGCTGGGCGAGGCCGACCTGGAGATCGAGACGGTGGCGGCGCCGTGGCGCGCGCAGGCGCTGGCGCAGGCACGCGGCGTGCTGGGCCGCACGCCCGCGGCGCCATCGGCCACGGTGACGCCGCTGCGCGGCGCCGCCGCCGCGACGTGGAGCCGCACCCAGCCGTTCGCCGCCGAGGTGCTGGCCAACCAGCCGATCAGCGGCCGCGACTTCAAGGGGCCGCGCTACGCCGCGCACGGCCAAGCCGACAAGGACGTGCGCCACCTGGAACTGTCGCTGGCCGGCAGCGGCCTGCACTACGAACCCGGCGATGCCCTGGGCGTGCGCCATCGCAATCCGCCCGCGCTGGTCGAGGCGGTGTTGACCGCGACCCGACTGGACGGTGACGTCGAATTCACTGCCGATGGGCAGACACTGTCCCTGCACGAGTGGCTCAGCGGCCACCGCGAGCTGACCCGGGCCTCGCGCCCGTTGCTCGCCGCGGTGGCCGAACGCGCCGGCGCGACCGCGCTGACCGAGCTGCTCGACCCCACCCAGACCGCCGGCCTGGCGGCGCTGCTCGCCGATCACCAAGTGATCGACGTGCTGCGTCGCTGGCCGGCGGATTGGGACCACGCCGCGCTGCTGCAGGCGCTGCGGCCGATGGTCCCGCGGCTGTACTCGATCGCCTCCAGCCAAAAGCGCGTCGGCGACGAAGCCCACCTCACCGTCGACGTGCTGGCCTATCACGCCCACGGTCATGCCCATGGCGGCGCCGCCAGCGGCTATCTGGCCGCCTTGGCCGAAGGCGACAGCGCGCTGGTCTACATCGAACCCAACGAACGCTTCCGGGTGCCGGCCGACGGCGGCCGCGACATCCTGATGATCGGCCCCGGCACCGGCGTGGCGCCGTTCCGCGGCTTCGTGCAGGAGCGCGCCGAAAGCGGCGCCAGCGGCCGCAACTGGTTGTTCTTCGGTGCCCGCCACTTCAACCGCGATTTCCTCTACCAGGCCGAATGGCAGCAGGCACTGCGCAGCGGCGAACTGCACAAGCTGGACCTGGCGTTCTCGCGCGACGTGCAGCCGCTGCGCGGCACCGCCGCGCCAGCCAAGGTGTACGTGCAGCAGCGCCTGCGCGAACACGGCCGCGCCGTCTACGACTGGCTGCAAAACGGCGCGCACCTGTACGTGTGCGGCGCCATCGCCATGGGCAAGGACGTGCACGCCACCCTGCTGGAGCTCGTCGCCGAACACGGCGCCCACAGCCCCGAAGATGCCGCCGCCTACCTCAGCCAACTGCAGCGGGAGGGGCGGTATGCGCGCGATGTCTATTGAGGCCGGGATTTGGGAGTCGGGATTGGGGATTCGTCGAAGCGGCGATCCGCGCGCCTGTTGCTGTCGAAGGCTTTGATCCGTCAGCACACGTCTGCTCGCTCCACCAATCCCGAATCCCCATTCCCCAATCCCGGCCCTTCAATGTCCCATTCCGTCGAAGACATCAAGCACAACAGCCAGCGGCTGCGCGGGTCGCTGCTGCAGAGCCTGGCCGATCCGGTCACCGGGGCGCTGCGCGAGGACGATCAGACCCTGATCAAGTACCACGGCAGCTACCAGCAGGACGACCGCGATCTGCGCGAGGAGCGGCGCCGGCAGAAGCTGGAGCCGGCCTACCAGTTCATGATCCGCACGCGCACCCCGGGCGGGGTGGTGGAGCCGGCGCAGTGGCTCAAGCTCGATGCCATCGCCACCACCTACGGCAACCACTCGCTGCGCATCACCACGCGCCAGGCATTCCAGTTCCACGGGGTGATCAAGCGCGAACTGAAGGCGACCATGCAGGCGATCAACGCCGCGCTGATCGACACGCTGGCCGCCTGCGGCGACGTCAACCGCAACGTGCAGGTCGCCGCCAATCCGCTGGCCTCGCAGGCGCATGCCACGCTCTATGCCGATGCCGCGCGCGTGTCCGAACACCTGCTGCCCAACACCCGCGCCTACTACGAGATCTGGCTGGACGAGGAGCAGGTCGCCGGCAGCGGCCAGGAGGACGAGCCGATCTACGGCAACGCCTACCTGCCGCGCAAGTTCAAGATCGGCTTCGCGCTGCCGCCGGTCAACGACGTCGACGTGTTCGCCAACGACCTGGGGTTCATCGGCGTGCTCGACGCCGACGGCACCCTGGCCGGCTACAACGTCAGCCTCGGCGGCGGCATGGGCGCCAGCCACGGCGACGCGGAAACCTACCCGCGCGTGGCCAACGTGGTCGGCTTCATCGACCGCGCGCAGTTGCTCGACGTCGCCACCGCAGTGGTGACCACCCAGCGCGACCTGGGCAACCGCACGGTGCGCAAGCGCGCACGCTTCAAATACACCATCGACGACCACGGCCTGGACACGGTGGTGGCGGAGATCGAGCGCCGCGCCGGCGTGCGCCTGCAGCCCGTGCGCGCCTTCGCCTTCGAGCACAACGGCGACCGCGACGGCTGGAACGAAGGCGAAGACGGCCGCTGGCACCTGACCCTGTCGCTGCCCGCCGGGCGTATCGCCGACCACGCCGACGGCGCGCAGCACCTCAGCGGCCTGCGCGCGATCGCCGCGCACCTGCGCGACGACGGCGACGGTGCGCACTTCCGCATGACCGCGAACCAGAACCTGGTGATCGCCGGCATTCCCGCCGCGCAACGCGCCGCGATCGACGCGCTGGTGCGCGCGCACGCGCTGGACGCCGGCAACCGCGCGCCCACCGCGCTGGCGCGCGCGGCGATGGCCTGCGTGGCCCTGCCGACCTGCGGCCTAGCGATGGCCGAAGCCGAACGCTATCTCCCGGCCTTCGCCGCGCAGCTGCAGCCACTGCTGGCCCGCCACGGCCTGGAAGACGCGCCGATCCTGCTGCGCCTCTCCGGCTGCCCGAACGGCTGTTCGCGGCCGTACCTGGCCGAGATCGCCCTGGTCGGCAAGGCACCCGGCCGCTACAACCTGATGCTCGGCGGCGACCACCGCGGCCAGCGCCTCAACACCCTGTACCGCGAGAACATCGCCGAGCCGGAGATCCTCGCCGCGCTGGAACCGCTGTTCGCACGCTATGCCAGCGAACGCGGCGCGGACGAGCGCTTCGGCGACTTCCTGCACCGCACCGGCGTGGTCGAACTGCCCGCCTACCCCACCCACCGTCACCTGATTCCGTCGGAACTGCACGCATGAGCGCTCTGCCCGCTGCCTCCCACAACGTCTCCGCCAACGCACCGGCGCCAGCCCTGGATCTCGATGCCGCCAATGCGCTGCTGGCGACGCTGTCCGCGCCGGAACGGGTGGCCTGGGCGCTGCAGCACGGCCCGGCCGAGCCCGCGTTGTCGTCCAGCTTCGGCGCGCAATCGGCGGCCACCTTGCACCTGCTGACCCGGCAGCGCCCGGACATCCCGGTGATCCTGATCGACACCGGCTACCTGTTCGCCGAAACCTACCGCTTCGCCGACGCGCTCACCGAGCGGCTCAAGCTCAATCTCAAGATCTACCGCCCGCTGGTCAGCCGTGCCTGGATGGAAGCGCGCCACGGCCGCCTGTGGGAACAGGGCATGGTCGGCATCGAGCAATACAACAACCTGCGCAAGGTCGAGCCGATGCGCCGCGCCCTGGACGAGCTGAAGGTCGGCACCTGGTTCACCGGCTTGCGCCGCAGCCAGTCCGACAGCCGCGCGCAGACCCCGTTCGTGCAGAAGCGCGGCGACCGCTACAAGATCAACCCGATCGCCGACTGGAGCGACCGCGACCTGTGGCAATACATGCAGCAGCACGACCTGCCCTATCACCCGCTGTGGGAACAGGGCTACGTCTCCATCGGCGATTTCCACACCACCCGCCGCTGGGAACCGGGCATGCGCGAGGAGGACACCCGCTT
Source organism: Xanthomonas sp. F4 (assembly GCF_011761895.1). Classification (NCBI taxonomy): domain Bacteria; kingdom Pseudomonadati; phylum Pseudomonadota; class Gammaproteobacteria; order Lysobacterales; family Lysobacteraceae; genus Xanthomonas; species Xanthomonas sp. F4. Next base: position 79,955 of record NZ_JAASQX010000007.1, read on the forward strand.
CTTCGGCCTCAAGCGCGAGTGCGGGATCCACGAGGATCTGTGACGCGCTCCAGCACGCGCCCGGCCTGTTGTAGGAACTGTAGGAGCGGCTTCAGCCGCGACAGACGTACCGACCACGCCGTGTCTTTTCCGTAGGAGCGGCTTCAGCCGCGACCGGGCGTTCCGATGCCCCCCGGTCGCGGCTGAAGCCGCTCCTACAAGGGCGGCCCCGTGTCCCTGTGCAAGTCCTGACGCCAGCGCTGACCACTGATCCCTCCTTGTGGGAGGGACTTCAGTCCCGACTGCAGTCAGGCTGGAGGCGCCGATGGCTTCGCTTATCGCCGCAGAATCACAGTGGATGCCTCACCGACCTCCTAAGCCCCCACCGCGGGCTCGCGCCGCAGCACCAGCACCCAGTCCAGCGCCAGCATCAGCAGCAAGGACAGGCCGACCAGCGGGAACAGCATCCCGCCCAGCGCCAGCAGCGCGACCACGCCGCGCAAGGTGCGCCGATCCGCCGGTAACGGCGGCACCCCGAGCCCGCCCTGCGGACGCCGCTTCCACCACATCACCGCGGCGCTCACACACAGCAGCACGATGCCCAGGCAGGCGCCGATCAGGATGAGCTGGTTGAGCACGCCGTACTCCTGGCCCAGGTGCACGTTGATGCCCCACTCCAGCGTCTTGGCCAGCGGGCCGTAGTCGGCATAGCGCATGTCCAGCAGCACCTGGCCGCTGTACTGGTCCAGATGGATCACCCGTTGCTGGGCCAGGTCCGGCGGATACACCGAGGCGGTATAGACCCCGCGCACGCCGCGCGGCAGCGCCACGCTGTAGCCCGGCGCAATGCCGCGCGCCTGGAACCGCGCCACCGCCGCATCCAGGCCGATCGCGCCCGCCGCCGGCGCGGCGTCCGGCATGTCGGCCATGTCGGCCATGCCGCCGTGTTCGCCGTGTTCGCCGTGACCATCGTGACCATCGTGCGCGCCGTGCGCCGCATGCGGATCCGCTGCAGGCGGCGACGATTGCGGCAGGCGCGCCTGCCGCAACGACCACGCCGGCACCTCGCTGTCGCTCAGCCGCTGCGTCGACATCGGCACATCCACCCGCAGCCCGGACGGATAGCCATAGTGGTGGCCATTGGCCAGGCGGTTGACCTGCGCGCCCCAGAACCACGACCACGGCATCCCGGTCAGCGCCAGGAACAGCAGCAGCGCACCGACCACGCTGCCGGTGAGCGCATGCAGATCGCGCCAGAACACGCGCTGCGCCGGCCGCCCGCGCACCGTGGTCACGCCGCCGCGGCGCCCGCGCGGCCACCACAGGTACACGCCGGTCAGCACCAGCAGGATCGCCCAGCCGGCCGCCACCTCGATCAGTGCATTGGCGAACCAGCCGACGTAGTCGAGGCTGTGCAGGCGGCGGATCGTCCAGGCCACGGTGCCGTGCTCGGGCAACTGACCCAGCACCCGCGCCCGGTACGGATCCACGTACACGACCGCGTGGCGACCATCGGCGGTGGCGATGGTCACTTCCGCCGAGGCATCGCGCCGCAGCGGCGTGGTGTAGCGCAGCGCCTGGCCCGGTTGCGCGGCCAGGGCCGCATCCAGCAGCCGCTGCGGTGCCAACGACTGCGCGTGCTCCGGCACCGGCACGGTCTTCAGCGCGCGGTGGAAGTAGCCGTCGATCGGCTGCTGGTAGACGAAGGCCGCACCGGTCAGCGCCAGCCAGACCAGCAGCGGCAGCACCAGCAGGCCGGCATAGAAATGCCAGCGCCACACCGCGCGGTAGAAGCGCGCCGGCGCCGCCTCGGTGGTGATGGCTTTCGTGGTCATCACCAACCCCAGCTCAGCGTGGCGTACAGCGCGCGGCCGTCGCCGGGCGAGTAGCCGGAGGACCCGCTGTCGTACCAGGCGTAGACGTAGTGCCGATCGGTCAGGTTCTTCAGTTGCAGCGACAGCTCGCGCTGCGCGCGCCAGCGCCAGGTCGCACCGAGATTGGCCAGCGCGTAGCCGCCGTAGCGGCCCAAGGTGTTGCTGCGTTCCACGTAGTAGTCGCCCTGCGCATTGCCCCAGGCCGACAGCGTCAGCCGCGGCGTGGCCTGCCAGTCGATGCCCGCCGTCGCAAGATAGTGCGGCACGTTCTCGATCTCCTTGCCGCGTGTGTCAGGCGCACTCGGGTCCGGCGTGACGATCAGCGCGCGTTGCCGCGAGTACGCCAGCCACAGCGTCCAGCGTTCGTCCGGACGCAGGTTCAGTTGCGCGTCCCAGCCGCGGCGCAGGGTCTTGCCGACGTTGCCGACCTCGCCGGTGCCGACACTGCCGTTCACGCCGAGGATGGTCGCCACTTCGTCGGAGGCGCGCTGCTCCCAGTAAGCCACGCGCGCGTCCCAGCGCTGCTGGGCGCCGGCGAACTTGAGGCCGGTCTCCCAGCCATCGTTGAACGAGGGCGCCAGGTTGCCTGCCTGGGTGCGATAGGCGCCGTTGCCGCTGCCGATCTGGAAGGTGCGGCCGATGTTGGCGTACAGGCTGGCCTGCGCGGTCAGCGCGTACACCGCGCTGAACTTGGGTTGGCGGATCGTGCCGTAGGCGTAGGTGGGATAGCGCGCGCCGCTGGCGACATCGCGGAACTGCCCGCCCACCCGATCCACCCGGTAGCCGGGCACCAGCTGCAGGCGCGCGGTCGGGCGCAGCACCGCCTGCACGTAGGCGCCTTCGGTGTGCAGATCGAAGTCCCAGTCGCGCAGCGGCGCGGTGCGCACGCGCGCCACCGTGCGGTAGCGCTGCGAGCCGTTGTCCTGCCACTGCGCATCGACCCCGCCCTCCAGCGCGAAGGCGTCGACGCGGGCCAGCGCCGGGCGCCAGCTGAGCTTGGCCAGCACGCCGCGCTGGCGCTCGTCGGTGTCGCGCTCCTGCTGCGCGCCGGCGGCGGTGAAGCGCACCCAGCGCTGGTTGTCGTAGCGGTTCCAGTACGCCTTGGCGCTGCCCTGCACGCTGTCGGCCAGACGCGCGTCCAGGTGCAGCGACAGCTGCGTGGTGTGGCGTTGGCTGCGGTCGTCGCGCGCGTAGTCGGGGGAACTGCGCGGGGCGCGCTGCGCGGTGGCGTAGTCGAGATAGCCCGCCTCCAACGCCGTGTTGCGGTAGTCGCGCGCGCTGAGCCCGGCGCGCCAGCGCCCGTCCGGATCGGTATAGAACCACTTGCCGGAGAACGCGTGCTTGCGTGCGTCGGCATGGTCGCGGTAGCCGTCGCTGTCGCGCCAGGCGGCGAAATAGTTCTGGCTCCAGGCACCACGCTCGATGCCCTGCGCCGCCTGTACCTCGCGGGTGCCGAAGCTGCCGACGGTGACGCTGGCGCGGCCGTCGTTGCCGCCGCTGCGGGTCAGCACGTCGACGCTGCCGGCGATCGCGTCCAGGCCGTAGCGCGGGTCGTTGGTGCCGCGCACGATCTCGATCGCGGCGATGTCCAGCGGGAACACCGCATCCAGGTACGGCATGGCGCCGGCATTGTCGTTGCTGGGCACGCCGTCGATCAGCAACTTGACCGCATTGACCCGGCCTTCGCCGTTGAAGCCGCGGAAGGAAAAACGCCCGGCGTCGGTGCCCATCTTGAATTGGGTCACCTGCACGCCGGGCGCGCGCATCAGCAGTTCCCAGCTGTAGTCCACGTGCTGGTCCTGCAGCAGGTCGCCGCCGAGGATGTCGACGGAACTGAACACGCTGCGCGCGTTGGAACCGGCGGCCAGCGGTGAGGTGGCCTGGACCTTGCCCAGGGTGAGCACGGAATCGCCGGCGGCGCCCGGTGGCGCATCGGCGGCATGGGCGGGCGCGACCGCTGCGAGGCACACGCAGCAGCACGCCGCCACGGGCGGCATGGCAGAAAAGCGGAACATGGCGAAACTCCATCGGCACGAGGACATGCCGCAGCAGCGCCGCGGCACGGAAACGGCAACCCGTGGATCAGGAGAACAGCGGTGGCCCGCGCACCGGGTGTGCGCGGCGTGCGGTGGCCGTGACGACGCGGCGGCGCAGCGCCGCCACCGGCGCCGGCGGACAGCGCCAGGGCAGCAGCGCCAGCAACAGCGCCACCCACGGCAGCAGCCGCGCGGCGAGCAGGCAGTAATCGCAGGCCGGCGCATGCGCCAGGCCGGCATCGTCGTGGTGGCCGCCATGCGCCGCGGAGACGGCACCTGCCAGCGCCGCCAGGCGCAGGCCGCCACTGGTGCACAGCGCCTGGTCCTGCAGCGCCGTCGCCTCGGCCTGCGCCTGCCGCCACTGGCTGATCGGCGGCGCCAGCAGCAGCAGGCCGAGCGCCAGTGCGGCGAGCGCGGCCCAGAGCGACGGCGGCTGGCGGAGACGGAACATCGGCGCATTCTAGAGGGTGTGCCGGCCATTGGACCGCCTGCGACGCGGTGTGCGGCGAAGTGACGCACACCCCGCGTCGCGGAAGTGCAGGACGGACCGCGTCATCGGTCGGCAGGCCACGGCCGCCAACAACGGCCCCTGCCTCCGTCATCGCCTCAGGCGGCGTCCTGCCGCCGGCCAGGCGCCCGGCAAGGTGGTCCATCGGTTACCCGGCCAGACCCGCTGTCGCTGCAGATCGACGACCGGCCGGTCCCATCCGGCCACGACCGCGACGAGCGCCGCGCACGCGCGGTGTCCGACGAGCGTGGCCCTTGCATGGCGCCGCGAATGCGGCACCATCGGCCGCGGCCGCGCAGCGCAGTCCCTTCCGGCCGCCCTTGTCCTGTCCATCCAGCGAGCCGCCCCATGTCGACGATCACGATCTATCACAACCCTGCCTGCGGCACTTCGCGCAACGTGCTCGGGCTGATCCGCAACAGCGGCGTCGAACCGACGGTGATCGAGTACCTGAAGACACCGCCGGACCGCGCCACCGTGCAGGCGCTGGCGGCCGCCAGCGGCCAGCCGCTGCGCGCACTGCTCCGCGAGAAGGCCACACCGTACGCGGAGTTGGGACTGGACGATCCGGCGCTGGACGAGGACGCGCTGCTGGACGCCATCCAGCAACACCCGATCCTGCTCAACCGGCCGATCGTGGTCACCCCGCTGGGCACGCGCCTGTGCCGGCCGTCGGAGACGGTGCTGGAGATCCTGCCGTCGCCGCAGCGCGGCGCCTTCGCCAAGGAGGACGGCACGTTGCTGGTCGACGCACAGGGCCGATGGGTGGGCTGAGCCGAGGGGTCGCCGACGCTCCATCGAATTCGCTAAGCACGGGTGCAGCTCACGCGAGCGCCGCGTGAACGCCGCGTCGGCAAAAACCGTGACAGGTACCATAAACTGCGCGCCTTCCTGCCCGAGTCGCGCTGCATGTCCACCGTCGAAACCGCCGCCGACCCGGTCTACTGCGCGGCCAAGCCCCGCAACGAAGCGCTGCGCCTGGACGCACTGCACAGCTACGCGATCCTGGACACGCCGCGCGAGCCGGCGTTCGACGACATCACCCGGCTGGCCGGGCTGATCTGCCAGGCGCCGATCGCGGTGGTCAACCTGATCGACAGCGAGCGCCAGTGGTTCAAGAGCGAGATCGGGCTGGGCACGCGCGAAACGCCGTTGGCGACCTCGCTGTGCGCGCACGCCCTGCTCGAGGACGACCTGCTGCTGGTGCCGGACACGCGCGAAGACCCGCGCTTCGCCTGCAACCCGCTGGTCACCGGCGACATGCGCCTGCACTTCTACGCCGGCGCGCTGCTGAAGACCTCCGACGGCCTGGCCCTGGGCACGGTGTGCGTGCTGGACCGGCGCCCGCGCCAGCTCAGCTACGAGCAGATCGAAGCGCTGCGTGCGCTGGCGCGCCAGGCGATGGGGCAACTGGAACTGCGCAAGGCACTGCACATGGCGCAGGAATCCAACCACTACCGCAGCCGCCTGATGGCCATCGCCGGCCACGATCTGAAGGCGCCGCTGCGCACCGCGTCCTACGCGCTGAGCAAGCTGCAGCGTCAGCAGGACGCCGCGCAGGATGGTTCGCTGGAGACCGCGCGCGCCGCCTTGAACCAGGTCGCCAGCGGACTCGACCAGCTCGCCACCAACGCCGCCGCCGGCGAACTGCGCCTGCCGGCGCTGCAGGACCTGGCCCTGGCCGACGTGTTGGCGCCGATCCTGGCCACCTGGCAGCCGCAGGCGGCGGCCAAGGGCGTGCGGTTGCGCAGCGTGCCGACGTCCCTGCGCGTGCGCAGCAGTGCGCCCTTGCTATCCACCTTGCTCGGCAACCTGCTGGGCAACGCGGTCAAATACACCGCGCAGGGCAAGGTGCTGATCGGCTGCCGGCGCCGTGGCGACCAGGTGGCGGTGGAGATCATCGACCGCGGCATCGGCATGGACGAAGACGGCCTGCGCACGCTGTTCCAGGCCTTCCGCCAGGCCGACCCGCGCAGCGACGGCCTCGGCCTCGGCCTGTGGATCGTGCGCCGCGCCGCCGAGACCCTGGGCTGCACCGTCGAAGTGCGCAGCCAGCCCGGCCAGGGCACCCGCTTCACCGTGCTGCTGCCGGCGGCCGCGCCCGTCGCCTGAGCCGTGCCGGGCGCAGGAGCTGCCGCTGGCGCCCGCACCCTCATCCGCCCCTTCGGGGCACCTTCTCCCGGTGGGAGAAGGGTCCGGCTCGACCCGCATGCAGTCGGGACTGAAGTCCCTCTCACAATGGCCACGCTCGCTCAGCGTGAGGGGCCTGGGCGCAGCCGCCGCGGAAATCCCGCCTTTGCGAATCCCGAATCCCGAATCCCCATTCCCGGCTTCACCATCACTCCTTCAACACCATATCGATGCACAGCACCGCCGCCATGATCAGGATCCGCCGTGGATCCTCGGCCGGCACGCTGTCGGCGATCGCCAGCATGTAGTTGTCGGCACTGGTGAACAGTTCCTTGCCCAGCCCGGCCCACTTCTTGGACACCTGCGCCAGTTCGCGCTCGCCCTGCACGAAGCGGAAATCCCAGCTGGTCCACTTGCCGCGCAGCGTGCACACCGGCGCGCCCTGGGCATCGAGCACATCGAACTTGCCGCCGATGGAAAAGAATTTCTGGCTGAAGGAACCGACCAGCCGGTCGTGCTCGTCCAGTACCTCGACCTTGGACAGGAACAGCGAGAACCCGCGCTTGACCGTCAGCACCTTCTGCCCGTCCGGGCTGCGCACTTCCACCTGGAACGGGGTCATGCGCTTGTAGTCGCTGAAACGAAAGATCTTGGTGAACACGCCCAGGTTCGGCTCGCGGCATTCCAGCAGCTTGCGGTTGCTGTGCGGGTCGAACACGTCGTAGTTGTTGGCGGCCTTGAACATGCCGACCTGTTCCTTGACGAAGAACAGGTTGTGCTGAAGAACAGGATGCATCGGGCGTCCTTGCGTTGGGGAAATCGACGCGCCCTGGGCGGCGGCCGCACGGCGGCGGCGCAGTGCCGGCCGCCGCCGGCACGTCCAGGGTCGCGGTCTGCCGGGTGGCAGAGCGGGCCGCATGATAGGCGGCGGCTCCGGCAGCGGCAACGCGCGCGGCGGGCAGCCGCGCCAGTGCGTGGTCTGCATTCCAGCATTCCAGTGCAGGCCGCGATGCCGTTGCCCTTGCTTCTTTTGCTCGGAAACCTGTCCGAAGCCGTCGACGCATCGAGCACGGGGCGCCGCTGTTGCCATTCCCCATTCCCGATTCCCGACTTCATCGCGCCTTGGCTGGCGATGGCCTAATCAGCCGCACCAAGCGGCCATGTCGATGCATCGATGCGGGTCTTCGTTCCAGCATCCCGCACAGGCCGCGGTGTCGTTGCCCGCATGTCTTTTGCCCGGACGTCTGCCCGAAGCCAATCGACGCATCGCGAACGCGGCGCCGCTGTTGCCATTCCCCAATCCCGATTCCCCATTCCCGGCTTCAACTGGTGATGGTCTGGGTCAGCGCTTCCCAGCTCGGCGGCGCCGGCCAGTCCGGCTGCTGGTTGCCCTCCATCACCCGGCGCAGGTCGCGGGTGTCGATCTGCGGCGCCAGCACGTGCACCAGTTCCAGCGCGTAGTCGCGCAATACGCGGTCGCGCGGCAGCACCGCCCAGGCGATGCACTCGGGAATCTCCGGCGGTGCCGGCCACGCGCGCAGGTCGGTGTCGTTGGCGCTCACCGCCATCTCCGCCAGCAGGCCCACGCCGAGCCCGGTGCGCACATAGGTCTTGATCAGGTCGGCATCGAGCGCGGTCAACGCGATCCGCGGCTCCAGCCCAAGCCGGCCGAAGGCGCGCTGCAGCGAGGAGCCGGCGCGGGTCGAGGATTCGTAGCTGATCAGCGGCTGCGCCGCCAGCGCGGCCATGTCCGGCACCCGCTTCGGTACGTCCAGCGCATGCCCGCGCGGCACCAGCACCAGCCGCCGCCAGCGGTACAGCGGCACCGCGATGCCGGCCGCCGGCGCGGTGCCGGCGGTGCTGACGATGGCGATATCGGCATCGCCCTGGCTGAGCAGGTCCAGCGCCGCGCTCTCGGCGGCCTGCTGCAGGTGCACGCTGACCTGCGGATAGGCCTGCTTGATCTGCGCCACCGCCGGCGGCAGCACGAAGCGTGCCTGGGTGTGGGTGGTGGTGAGGGTCAGCTGGCCCTGGCTCTCGCGGCGCTGGTTGGCCGCATAGGTGCGGATGTTGTTGGCCTCGGCCAGCACCGCGCGGGCGCGCTCGATTACCTCGCGCCCGGCCGGCGTCACCGTCTCCAGGCTGCGGCCCTTGCGCACGAACAGCAGGAAGCCCAGTTCGTCCTCCAGTTGCTTGAGCTGCTTGGACAGCCCCGGCTGGGTGGCATGCACGCGCGCCGCCGCCAGGGTGATGTTCAGATCGGCGTCGGCAATGGCGACGAGGTAGCGGAGTTGGGTCAGCGTCATCGGGACGAGGGCGAGGCGCCGCCTGGCGGAGACGCTCGACTGTAGTGGAATTCGGCCTTTCACCTTATAACCGAAAGCTATCTGCGGTGGGCATGAAGTCATTTCCTGGGGCTATGAGCCGGCGCTACGGTCGTCGTTCCCGTCTGCCCCGCGTTGCGAGCCGTCCCTGTGAGCCCAGCCCCGATTGCCCTGTATCCGGACCTGCGCGACCGGGCCGTGCTGGTGATCGGCGGCGGCGCGGCCGCCGAGCGCCAGGTGCAGGCGCTGCTCGCCGCCGGTGCCGCGCCGCAGGTGGCGGCACCGGCCCTGACCCCGACGCTGCACGCGCTGGCCGCGCAGGGGCGGCTGGCGTGGCGGCGCGGCGCCTTCGACAGCGCCTGGCTGGACACCGTCTGGTACCTGATCGCCGCCAGCGAGGACGCCGCGGCCAACCGCCAGGCGCTGCAGGCCGCTACCGCCAAGCGGGTGCTGGCGCAGGCGTTGCCGGCCGAGGCGCTGGCGACGCCGGCGGATGCCGCCGCCGAGTCGACGCTGCCGCCGCTGCGCCCAGGCAGCGTGACCCTGGTCGGCGCCGGCCCCGGCGATCCCGGCCTGCTCACCGGTCACGCGCTGCACGCCTTGCGCCAGGCCGACGTGGTCCTGCACGACCGTCTGGTCAGCGCCGCGATCCTGCAGCTTGTGCCGGTGGGCACCGAACGCATCGCCGTCGGCAAGTCGGCCGACGGCCACAGCGTCGCCCAGGAGCAGATCCACGCGCTGCTGCTGGAACACGCGCGGCGCGGCCGCCGGGTGGTGCGGCTGAAGGGCGGCGATCCGTTCGTGTTCGGCCGCGGCGGCGAGGAACTGGAGTACCTGCGCGCCCACGGCGTGGACTACGCCGTGGTGCCCGGCATCACCGCCGCACTGGCCTGCGCCGCTTACGCCGGCATCCCGCTGACCCATCGCGACCACGCGCAGTCGCTGCGCCTGGTCACCGCGCACTGCAAGGCCTCGCTGGACACCCTGGACTGGGCCGCGCTGGCGCAGGAGCGACAGACCCTGGCGGTGTACATGGGCGTGGCCGGCCTGGACACGGTGCGCACGCGCCTGCTCGCCGCCGGCCGCGCCGCCAGCACGCCGTTCGCGCTGGTGGAGAACGGCTCGCGCACCGAGCAGCGGGTGGTGCTCGGGACCCTCGCCGACCTGCCCGACACCGCCCGTGCGCATGCGGTGCGCGCGCCGGCGCTGCTGATCCTCGGCGAGGTTGCCGCGCTGGCCGACACACTGCACTGGTTCGGCGCCGCGCCGTTGCGCGCGCCCTCACCTTCCCCGAAGCCGGCCGTGCCTACCCTGGCCCACGCCGCCTGACCCGCACTTTCCGGAGACCCCACGCATGGCCATCTACGACAACATCCTCGACACCATCGGCCACACCCCGATCGTCAAGCTGCAACGCCTGGCGCCGGCGCACGTGGACCTCTACGTCAAGGTCGAAGCCTTCAATCCCGGCGGTTCGGTCAAGGACCGCCTGGCCCTGGCGATCGTGCTCGACGCCGAGGCGCGCGGCCTGCTCAAGCCCGGCGACACCATCGTCGAAGCGACCTCCGGCAACACCGGCGTGGCCCTGGCAATGGTCGCCGCCGCGCGCGGCTACAAGTTCGTGGCGACGATGGTGGAAACCTTCTCGATCGAGCGCCGCAAGCTGATGCGCGCCTACGGCGCCAAGGTCATCCTGACCCCGGCCGCCGAGCGTGGCAGCGGCATGGTGCGCAAGGCCGAGGAACTGGCCAAGCAGCACGGCTGGTTCCTGGCCCGGCAGTTCGCCAACCCGGCCAATCCGGCCTACCACCGCAGCACCACCGCCGCGGAGATCCTGCGCGACTTCGCCGGCCGCCGGCTCGACCATTTCGTCAGCGGCTGGGGCACCGGCGGCACGCTCACCGGCGTCGGCGAAGTGCTGCGCCTGGCCCGCCCGGAAGTACGCATCACCGCCACCGAGCCGGCCGGTGCGGCCCTGCTGCAGGGCCAGGAGTGGAAGCCGCACAAGATCCAGGGCTGGACCCCGGACTTCGTGCCCGAGGTGCTCAACCGCGAGGTCTACGACGACGTGCTGAGCGTGGACGACGCCGACGCCATCGCGGTGTCGCGCCGCCTCGCCGCCGAGGAAGGCATCTTCACCGGCATCTCGGGCGGCGGCACCGTCGCCACCGCACTGCGCGTGGCCGAGACCGCCACGCCCGGCGCGGTGATCCTGGCGATGCTGCCGGATACCGGCGAGCGCTACTTCTCCACGCCGCTGTTCGCCGACATCAACGAAGGCAGCGACGACGACTGGCTGGCCGGCCTGCCGTAAGCGCACCGTGGCGCCTGCGCGCTCGCCGCGCCACATCGGCGCGGCATCGCTAGTGCGCGTGCGGATCGAAGTACGCCGTCCATGACCCCGCGGCGGCGCGCAAGCTCGCCGCCTGCCGGAACGCGGCCCTGGCCTCGGCCTCCTGGCCCGCGTTGAGCAAGGCCACGCCGAGGTTGAAGTAGCTGTTGCGATCGTCGGACCGCAGGCGCACGGCGCGGCGCAGGACGGTCAGCGCCCGCCGGTAGTGCCCGCGATCGCAAAGCACCGCGCCCAGGCAGGTGAGTGCGCCGGGATCGGCCGGCGCCGCCCTGGCCGCGGCGCGCAACAACGCCTCGGCCTCGGCCAGCCGCGCATCGGCATGCTGCGGCTCCTGGAACGCCGCCATGGCCAAGGCCTTCGCTTGGGCGAGGCGGTCGTCGGGTGCGGACGCGCTCATGCGGGCATAGCGCAGGCCTGTGCCACACCTGCATCGCACGCGAGCGGCAAGCAGACAGCGCCGCTGCGCACCACGACGACGCGCCTTGCACCGGACTGCACATCCGCGTGCGCCATGCCTCAGCCCGGCAGCGGCGCGCCCAGCGCCGGCGGCTGCGGCGCGGTCAGGCGCTCTACCAACAACTCTTCGATGGCCGCCACGTCGACCTCGCGCACCACCTGCTGCGCCTGCTCGCCCAGGCCCGGCTGGTAGCCCGGCGCCCACGACAGGATGTCGCCGTAGCCGGCGCCGAATTCGGTGTTGGTGTCCACGTACAGGGTCTCGCTGACGGCGGCCAGTTCCGGGCGCAGCCACAGCGCGGTGGCCAGTTCGTCCCACATCGGGAAGCCGGGTTCGCGCCGGCGCAGCGCATGGCCGATCGGCGTGTCGGCGGCGCTCATCCGCGCCAGCAACTGCGGGGTCAGTTCGGTGGCGGTGGACGGATCCACCGGCACCATCACCATGCGCCGCCACGGCGAGCGCATCACGATGCTGGCCGCCTCCGGATCCCAGCGGATGTTGAACTCGCGCCGCGGCGAATTGACGAACTCGCGCGCGAACTGCGCCGCCGACACGCTGTCGCGGCGCTGCCGCGGATTGAGGCTGCCGCCCATGTAGACCAGTTCCTTGGCCAGCGAGGCGAAGTCCGGGTCCAGCCGCTGCGCCAACGCCAGGTTGGTCAACGGCCCGGTGGCGACGATGCTGACCTCGCCGGGGAACTCGCGCACCTTGCGGATCATGAACAAGGCGGCCGGCTCGCTGGCCGCCTGCACCACGGTGGGATTGCCCAGCGGCAGGTCCGGGACCACGTCGTGGGCGTGGTAGCGCGGCGCGCTCTGCACCGTGTCGTGCTCGACCCATTGCCGGGTCCAGGCGCCCTTCCACAGCAGCTTGCCGTACAGCGCTTCCCAGCGCTCGGTGGCCAATTCGCTGTTGAGCAGCGGGAACACCGGGCCGGGCAACACCGGCACCTCGCCGCGCCCGGCGATTTCCAGCAGCCGGCGCGTATGCGCCAGCGCCTCGTCGCGCCAGATGTTGCCGCTGACCACCGAGATGCCGAGCACCTCGACCTCGGGCGATTGCAGCAACAACAGCTGCGCCGGGGTGAAGCCGTCGATGTCGTCTTCGAGGATGACCCGGCGGCGTGGGGCGATGGCGGATGAGGACGCGAGAGTGTTGGCGGTGCTGGTGGCGATCGGCATGAGGCGTGAAAGCGGATGGCGGAACGGAAACGGGACACACAATCGGCGCGCAACGACAGCGGTCGAGGTGGACGGATCCGGCACGTCGAAACGCAAGCGCGTGCGACGTGCCGCGTGGGCGCTAGGGTAATCGGTTTACGTGCACTGCCACGCGCGCGATACGCCGCCGGGCGCTGTCGGGCCGCGCTCGCGGCATCCGTGACGCGCTCGCGCGCGAACGCCGTGGGCAGCCGCGTAAACTTGCGCGGCCGCAACCAGACCAGGGAAGGACTTCATGCACGAACGAACCGACCGCACCGATCCACCGCCCGTACGCGCGCAGGCGCGCGTGCCGCTGCTGGTGCGCACGACCTCGCCGGCGCATTTCCTGCTGGCGCTGCTGCTCGGCGCCAGCCTGCAGCACGCGCTGCCCTTGCCGCTGCCGCAGGGCGCCGCCTTGGCCTGGCTGCAGTTGGGCGGCGGCGTGGTCGCGCTCGCCGGCCTGCTGCTGGCGTGCTGGTGCTTCGTGCTGTTCGCGCGCGGCCGCACCACACTGCTGCCCGAGCGCGCACCTTCGCAGTTGGTCTGCCACGGACCGTACCGGCATACCCGCAATCCGATGTACGTCAGCCTGACCCTGAGCTACCTCGGCCTGAGCGTGCAGATCGGCTGGCCGTGGTCGGCGCTGCTGCTGCCGTTGCCGCTGCTGGCCTTGCAGTGGGTGGTGATCCCCTACGAGGAGGCCCGCCTGCGCGAGCGCTTCGGCAGCGCCTACGACCGCTACTGCGCGCAGGTGGCGCGCTGGCTGTAGCCGTCGCCACGGGGGTTCGCCTCAACGCAGCAGCCACCAGGCCGCTGCCGCGACCAGCAGCAGCGCCAGCAGCACCCAACGCCAGGCCCGGCCGCGGTCGCCGGCCACCACGGTCGAAGCAGCGCCCAGCGTCGGCGCCGACCACAGATGCCGCTGCACCATCTCCAGGGCCTCGTGCAGCGACATGTCCGGGTAGTGCTCGAACACCAGCTTGGCGGCCTTGCGCCGCTCGCCGCGGCGCAGCGCCAGTTCCGCCGCCGGCGGCAGCCGCCGTTCCTCGGCCACGGCCGGCGCGTGCGCCTCGGCCGTGGTGTCCGGCCTCGCCGCCGCGCCGGAGGCGTGGCGGTCGAGCAGGTCCGTCACCGAGCGCGCCGCGCCGTCCAGCAGCCAGGCGTCGACCTGCTCCTTGGCGCTGCGCAGATCCATGCCGCTGTGCGTCCGCAGCAGCTTGATCGCCTTGATGATCTGGCCCTGCGCGATGGCCTCGGCGACCTGCGGTGGCGGCGGATTCGGGTTCATGTCGCAGGTGCTGAGATGGGGGCGCGCCAGTCTTGCCGCTAGCCGGTTAAGCGGCTGTGGCAATGCGCGACGGCAGTGGCGACGCCCTCACGTGTCCATCATTCGGCTCCCCTAAAGATCGGCGTATGAACATCGAAATCTGGCAAGGCGACATCACCCAACTCGACGTGGACGCGATCGTCAACGCCGCCAACGAGTCCCTGCTCGGCGGCGGCGGCGTGGACGGCGCCATCCACCGTGCCGCCGGCCCAGACCTGCTGGAAGAATGCCGGCGCCTGCCGGAACTCAAGCCGGGCGTGCGTTGCACGGTGGGCGAGGTTCGCGCCACTGCGGGCCACCGGCTCAAGGCGCGGCACGTGCTGCACACGGTGGGCCCGGTGTGGCGCGACGGCGCCCACAACGAACCGGCCCTGCTCGCCAACTGCTACTGGCGCGCCCTGCGCCTGGCCGAACAGATGGGTCTGCACTCGGTCGCCTTCCCGGCGATCAGCTGTGGCGTCTACGGCTATCCACTGCACCAGGCCGCACGCATCGCGGTCGCCGAGACCGACGCCTGGCAGCGCGCGCATGCGGTGCCCAAGCGGATCATCCTGGTGGCCTACAACGACGCCACCACCAAGGCGTACCGACAGGCGCTGCGCGACATGCAGTGCGCCACCGCGGCCTGAGCGGCCGATTGCTGGCGGGCCCAGCCGAGCATCTTCATCCCAAGCGCCCGCATCAAGCGCCTGACCATGCGATGCCTGCGCTCCACCCGATCGCAGGCATCGTCGATCGTCTGCAATGGCGGCGGCACCGCGCACTGCGGCATTCCCCCGATACCGTGTCGGGGGACGCCGTAAAGAGTGACTGCGCGCCAAAGCGCTGGGGGTGAACTTCCTCGAGTACGACCGGCGCCGACTCGACACGCAGATGTACCGGCTGCGGCGCCGCGTGGAAGAGATCAGCGGACGCCCGTTGCCGGTGAAGACCCTGCGCAACAGCGGCTATCGCTTCCACGCGCCGGCCGCGTTGGCGCCCTGAGCGCAGTGCGGCGTTTTTTCTACGCACGCCCTATCGCTGGCGTCAGCGCTGCGAAAGCACCTCTGCGCGCATCATCCGCACGACACTGGGCCTCAAAACGAAAAACGCCGGCGATGCCGGCGTTCTTCGTAGGCGGTGTCAGGAGGGCTCAGCCCTGCCACTTGCCCAGCGCGGCCAGGCCGTTTTCCTTGGCGCGCTCGTACACCACCTGCTGCGCCTTGGCGAAATTGCCCTTCATGTCCTGCGCCCACAGCTTCAGCGCGGCCTGCTGCATGGCGCGGCCATAGGAGAAGCTCAGCGGCCACGGCAGGTTGCCGAGCTGGTTCATCGCGTTGAGGTGCGCGGTGGACTGCTCGTCGGTCTGGCCGCCGGACAGGAACACGATGCCCGGCAGGATCGCCGGCACGGTGCTCTTGAGGCACATCACGGTGGACTCGGCCACTTCCTCGACGCTGGCCTGCTCATCGCAGTCCTTGCCGGCGATGACCATCGACGCCTTGAGGATGGTGCCTTCCAGGACCACGTTCTGCTCGTACAGCGCGCCGAACAGCGAACGCAGCGTGGCTTCGGTGACTTCGTAGCAGGTCTCGATGTCGTGGTCGCCGTCCATCAGCACCTCCGGCTCCACCATCGGCACCAGGCCCTGCTCCTGGCACAGCGCGGCGTAGCGGGCCAGCGCATGCGCGTTGGTCTCGATGCACACGCCGGACGGAATGTCCTCGCCGATGGTGATGACCGCGCGCCACTTGGCGAAGCGCGCACCGAGCTTGTAGTACTCCTCCAGGCGTGCGCGCAGGCCGTCCAGGCCTTCGGTGATCAGCTCGCCCGGCATGCCGGCCAGCGGATGCGTGCCCTTGTCGACCTTGATGCCGGGGATGATGCCGTGCTCGGCCATGTACTTGGCGAACGGCACGCCGTCCTTGGTCTTCTGGCGGATGGTCTCGTCGTACAGGATCGCGCCGGAGATGTGGTCGCCCAGCTTCGGCGTGGTCAGCAGCAGCTCGCGGTAGGCACGGCGGTTCTCTTCGACATTCTCGATGCCCACGCCGGCGAAGCGCTTGGCGATCGTGCTGGTGGATTCGTCGATCGCGATGATGCCCTTGCCCGGGGCGACCATTGCCTGTGCGGTTTCGGCAAGCTGTTCGATGCTCATACGGTTCCTGATGGCTGCAACGGGGGAACCCCCAGTATACCGGGCCGGCCTGCATGCATTCCGTTACCGCCGGCGCTGCAAGCGGTTACAGGCGTAGACCGCATTCGGTCGGCTTCAGCCAAGCGCGTCCGTCATCGCCTCGCACTGCGCCTCTTCGTCGACCTGCGCCGTCTGCAGCGGCGCAGCGCCCGCGGCTGGTGCCGGTGCCGGCGGATGCGCGGCCTGCGCCGCCGGCAGTGCGATGTCCAGCGCATCGAGCACGGGCCGCCAGTCGTCGGCGCTGCGCGCGCGGCGGTGCGCCAGCAACGCGGCATGGCGGCGGAGCCCGGGCAACTGCCAGCGCAACTCGCAGCAGATGCGATCGACCTCCTCGGCCGCCTCCGGCGCGGCGATCAGCCACGGCAACTGCTCGACCATCTTGCCGGCACCGGAATCGTGGATGGCCATGATGTAGCCGACGATCAGCAGCAGCAGGTGTTGCAGGGCCGCGCGCTCGTCTTCGCGCAGGTCGCCGCCGCGCTGCAGCCGCAATACCTCGTCGCGAGCCTGTTCCAGGCCGTCGAGCGAGGCCGCCACCACCTCCCGAAGGTGCTGCGGGTCGTGCGTCGGCGCCGGCTCCAGCGCGCAATCGCGCAACCGCTCGGTCAACAGATCGACCACGTCGCGCGGGAACTGCCCGGGCACCATGCGCAGCGCGATGCGCATCCGCGCCAGCGCGTGCGCATGGCCGTGCTCGCGTTCGAACAAGGCATCCAGCGCTTCGGCGCAGGAGATCAACCGGCCCAGCGGCGACAGCACTGGCGCGCCGACCGGATAGCCGGAGCCGTCGATGCGCTCGTGATGCTCGCGCGCGGCAGCGGCCTGCTGCGCCGAGTACACGCCGGATTCGCCCAGCAACGCGGCGCTGATCACCGGATGCACGCAATGCATGCGCCACTGCGCAAAATCCTGCTGCGCTTCCGGCATTTCCAGCACCGCCGGATCCACGTACATCTCGCCGAGATCGTGCAGCAGGCCGACCTCCGCGGCCTCGCGCATCGCCGCGTCCGAGCGCGACAGCAGCGCCGCCAGCCAGGCCACCAGCATCGCCGCCCGCACCGCGTGCGAGAACGCGGCCGGTCGGGTCTGGCCGAGCGTGGTCAGCAAGGTGCCGGGCGCGCCCAGCGTGCGGGCACGGGCCAGCGCGGTCATGACCGATTGCACGTCGTCGCCCAGCAGCGCGCGCAGGTGCGGGTGTTCGTCCAGCTCGCGCTGCGCGGCCAGTTGCACTTCGCTCGGGCGCAGCTCCTCGCAGAACGCCAGCGAGGATTCCAGCGGGCGCAGCAGGCGCCGCGCGATCAGGCGTTCGCGCAGGCCGGCATTGATGCGCTGGCCCTTGGCGACCAGCAGGATGCCGCGGCGGTCGCGGATGTCCTCGGTGACCACAAGCTCGCGCGTGGCCGAGGCCTGGATCAGGTGTTCAAGACAATGCGTGCCGGGGCGCTCGGGCAGTTCCAGCCCGAGTTCGGCGTGCGCGCTCGTGGACGTCATAGGGAATCGCGATCAGGGAACGATGGATGCCGCGCCGTTCCATGCGCGATCGAGCAGGTGTTGCCGACGGTGCGGCGGCCTTGGCCGCCGCACCGCGTGTCCTTCAGAGTTCGCCGAGGCCGCTGGCGCGGCCGTCCGGGCCGACTTCGAGCAGGCGCAGGGTGTTGGTGGCGCCGTGGGTTTCCATGTGCTCGCCGCTGGTGAACACCACACGGTCGCCCGGCGCCAGCAGGCCGGCCTCGACCAGCACGCGGATCGCGCCGCGCGCGGCCTCGCGCGGGGTCAGGCCGCGGCTGTCGAAGTTGATCGGGAACACGTCGCGCATCATCGCCATGTGCCGACGCGCGCCGTCGTGGCGGGTCACCGCGAAGATCGGCGCCTTGGCGCGGAAGCGCGACAGGTAACGCGGGGTGCCACCGGATTCGGTCATCGCCACGATCGCGCGCACGCCCACGTGCTGGGACAGGAACATCGTGGCCATGGCGATGGCCTGGTCGGCGCGCTCGAGGTTGCGCGGGGCCATGCCGAAGTCGGTCTCGGTTTCGAACTGGCGCTCGGCGCCCAGGCAGATGCGCGCCATCGCCTCGACCGCCCGGATCGGATAGGCGCCGGCGGCGCTCTCGGCCGACAGCATCACCGCGTCGGTGCCGTCGATCACCGAGTTGGCCACGTCCAGCACTTCGGCGCGGGTCGGGATCGGGCTCTCCACCATCGACTGCAGCATCTGCGTGGCGGTGATCACCACTTTGTTCTGCGCCAGCGATTCCTTGATGATCTTCTTCTGCAGGCCCGGCAGTTCGGCATCGCCGATCTCCACGCCCAGGTCGCCGCGCGCGACCATCACCACGTCCGAGGCCTCGACGATCTCGCTGAGGTTTTCGATCGCCTCGGTGCGCTCGATCTTGGACACCAGCGCCGCGTCGCAGCCGTGCGCGCGTGCGATGCGCCGCGCCTCGTTCATGTCCTCGGCGTTGCGGCAGAACGACACGGCGATGAAGTCCACGCCGATCTTGGCGACGATGCCGATCAGTTCCTTGTCGCGCTCGGTCAGCGCGCCCAGCGACAGGCCGCCGCCCTGCTTGTTCAAGCCCTTGCGATCGGACAGCACGCCGTCGTTGAGCACGCTGGTGACGATGCGCTCGCCATTGACCTCGACCACCTGCAGCTGCACCAGGCCGTCGTCCAGCAGCAGCACGTCGCCGGCGGCCACGTCCTGCGGCAGGCCCAGGTAGCTGACCCCGACCTGGGTCGCATCGCCGGGCGCGGCGTTGGGGTCGGCGATCAGGTCGAAGCGGTCGCCGAGCTTGAGCGAGACCTTGCCCTGGGCGAAGCGCTCGATGCGGATCTTCGGACCCGGCAGGTCGGCGAGGATGCCGATCTCGGCGCCGACGCGAGCCGCGGCGGCACGCACTTCGGCGGCGCGCTTGGCCTGGCCGGACGGATCGCCGTGGCTGAAGTTCAGCCGCACCACGTTGACGCCGGCGCGGAACAGATCCTCGAGCACGCCGGGCGGGTCGGTGGCCGGACCGAGGGTGGCGAGAATCTTGGTGCGGCGCTGGCGTTCGATCATGACGGCATCCTTGGAAAAGCGCTCAAAGCTAGCACACGCGCCCATCACACGGCATGGCATTTCGGCATAGACGCACGCGCGGCCCGGCATAGCGACCGGACAATGCGGGACAGTATGTGGTCACGCCGCGCCCGCAGACGCCGGCCTGCGGACGTCGCAGCGGCGATCGCAGCGTGCGCCATGCCGTGCATGGCGCCCCTCGCACGCGCCGGACACGCCGACGCATGCAGGCCTCAGGCCGCGACCAGCGCCGGCAACTGCGCCGGCGTCTGCGCCAGGACATCGGCGCCGGCCTGGCGCAGTTCCTCGGCATCGCCGAAGCCCCACAGCACGCCGATGCTGCGCATGCCGTGGTGGCGCGCGCCGTCGATATCCATGCGCCGGTCGCCGATCATGCGGCACTGCGCCGGCACGACAGAGAGCCGCCGCAGCGCCTCGGCGATCAGCTCGGGCTTGGCCCGGCGCGCACCGTCGTCGCTGGCGCCGATCACGTCCTCGAAGCGGGCGCCGAACGGCAGATGCTCGACGATGCGGCGCGCGAAGCGCTCGTTCTTCGAGGTCACCACCGCCAGGCGGTGGCCGGCCGCGGCGATCGCCTCCACCGCTGCGCCGATGTCCGGAAACACCGTGTGCTCGCGCCAGCCGTGGCTGTCGTAGCGGCTGCGGTAGAGCGTCAGCGCCCGCTCCACCAATGCCGCGTCGTCGGGGAAGTGCTGCTGGA
Organism: Xanthomonas sp. F4; assembly: GCF_011761895.1. Classification (NCBI taxonomy): domain Bacteria; kingdom Pseudomonadati; phylum Pseudomonadota; class Gammaproteobacteria; order Lysobacterales; family Lysobacteraceae; genus Xanthomonas; species Xanthomonas sp. F4. Next base: position 100,103 of record NZ_JAASQX010000007.1, read on the forward strand.
AGCTGTCGCGCAGCGGCGGGCCGATCCAGGCGCGCAACTGCGCCGGCGTCGGCAGCGGCTGCCCCAGTTCGGCAAAGGCATGGCGCAGGCTGCCGACGATGCCGGCCTCCGAGTCGACCAGGGTGCCGTCCAGGTCGAAGAACAGAACGTTGGCGGCGCTCACGCGCCGCGCGCCTGCAGTGCGGCCACCGCCGGCAGGGTCTTGCCTTCCAGGAACTCCAGGAACGCGCCGCCGCCGGTGGAGATGTAGCTGACCTGCTCGGCGATGCCGTACTTGTCGACTGCGGCCAGGGTGTCGCCGCCGCCGGCGATGGAGAACGCCGGCGACGCGGCAATCGCCCGCGCCAGGGTCTCGGTGCCCTTGCCGAAGGCGTCGAATTCGAACACGCCGACCGGGCCGTTCCAGACCACGGTACCGGCCTTGGCGATCAGGTCGGCGTAGTGCGCCGCGGTCTGCGGGCCGATGTCCAGGATCAGGTCGTCGTCGGCGACGTCGGTGACCGCCTTCACCGTGGCCTCGGCATCAGGCATGAACTGCTTGGCCACCACCACGTCGCTCGGCAGCGGGATCGCCGCGCCGCGCGCGTTGGCGTCGGCCACGATCTTGCGCGCGGTCTCGAGCAGGTCCGGCTCGCACAGCGACTTGCCCACCGCATGCCCGGCCGCGGCGATGAAGGTGTTGGCGATGCCGCCACCGACGATCAGTTGGTCGACCTTGTCCACCAGGTTGGACAGCAGCTCCAGCTTGGTCGAGACCTTGCTGCCGGCGACGATCGCCAGCAGCGGCTTGGCCGGCTGTTCCAGCGCCTTGGCCAGCGCATCCAGCTCGGCCATCAGCAGCGGGCCGCCCGCAGCCACTGGCGCGAACTTGATCACGCCATGGGTGGACGCCTGCGCGCGGTGCGCGGTGCCGAACGCGTCCATCACGAACACGTCGCACAGCGCCGCGTACTTCTTCGCCAGGGCCTCGTCGTCCTTGCCCTCGCCGACGTTCATGCGGCAGTTCTCCAGCAGCACGATCTGCCCCGGCTGCACGTCCACGCCATCGACCCAGTCGCGGATCAGCGGCACGTCGACGTCGAGCAGCGCGGCCAGTCGGATCGCCACCGGCTCCAGCGAATCCTCCTGGGTCCACACGCCTTCCTTGGGCCGGCCGAGGTGAGAGGTCACCATTACCGCCGCGCCCTGCTCCAGTGCGTGCTTGAGCGTCGGCACCGAGGCCAGGATGCGCTGCTCGGAGGTGATCAGGCCATTGTCGATCGGCACATTCAGGTCTTGCCGGATCAGCACGCGCTTGCCGGACAGGTCGAGATCGGTCATTCGCAGGATGGACATGTGATTGCTCGCTTTCGTGGGGTTGCAAAGGGAAAACAGCGCCAGCCATGCAGTATCGGCGTCGGCTGCGGAACGCCGGGTGCACGGACGCCGGCCGAGCGCCGCGTGGCGGTCAAACCGGCATTGTCCGGCGTCGGCCGCACAGCGGCAAATCGCGGTGGTGCGGTGCCGCGCACGGTACAGCGCGCGCGCCATCGCCGCCGGATCGGTCAGCCCGTGCCGTCGGCGGCGCCGGGTTTGCGCAGCAGGCTCAGTGCGAAGCCGACCACCAGCAGCGCACCGCCGACCAGCAGCGCCCACAGCAGCCAGGTCTTCCAGTCGCGCGGCGGCGGCGGCGCCTGCAACGCCGCAGCGCCGGCCAGCGGCTGTGCGGCGCCGAGGCTGGCGGTGGCCGGCGCCCATTGCGGCCCGCGCTGAACATGCAAGGCCTGCAACGCGGCGGCCAATGGCGCCTGTGCACGCTGGGTGCGCGCACTGCCGGCGGCCAAGGCATACGGCGGCGCACCCTGCGCCAGGAACACCAGCGTCTCCGGCTGATAGCCCAGGCGCAGCGCCGGCCGCTGCCGGCCCGGGTCCTGCGCCGCGAACAGCCGCCAGTAGCGGTCGCGTACCGGCGCGGTCAGCGCCTGCGGCGGCGAGCGGCTGCCGCCACCGACCTGGTAGGCCAGCCACGGACCGGCGCGATCCTGCCAGGGCGCCTCGGCACTGTCGCGGCTCTGCACGCGCCATTCGATCGCGTTGTTGCCGGGCAAGGCGACGTCCACGCGCGTCACCGGGTAGCGGCCCGGCGACACGAAGGCGTAGCTGTGCTGCGCGGGGTCGGTGCTGACTGCGTCCAGTTGCTGCCAATGCCAGTCGGCGGCCACCGGCGCGGGCGCCAGCTCGGCCTCCACCCCGGTCAGCGGCGGCGCGCTGGCGCCGGCCAGCGGCAGCAGGCGCAGGTAGCGCACCTGCCGGCCGATCGGGATGCGCAGTTGCTGCAGCCGGTGTCCCTGGTTGCTCAGGTCGACCAGGGTCGCATCCGCCACCAGCACCTCCCAGTCGCGCAGGTCGTCGCTGCCCTCGACCCGGTAGCGCGCCTGCTGCGGCTGCGCGGCGGCGGCCCATTGCAGCGACACCGCGCGCAGCGGCGCGTGCAGCGCGCTGGCGTCGACCAGCCAGCCTGCGCCGGCGTCGGCCGCGCCGCTGGCCACACGGGTCTGGATGCGGCGCACGCTGCCGTCGCGGTCGCGTTCGGCGATCAGCTCCAGGTCCGGTGTGCGCCCATCGCGCGAGGCCGGCAGCGGAAACCACGGCAACGGCTGCCGGCGCGGCGTGGTCTCGGCCTGCTCGGCGGCGAACAAGGCGGCCGGCAACGGATCGCCCGCCGCGTTGAACACCTCCACGTCGCCCAACGAGGCGCGCTGTGCGCTGCGGTAGACCGCATCGTCGAGCTGCACGCGATAGGCCCCGGCATCGGCGTCCTGCAGGGTCAGCGGCCACTGCTGGGCGTAATCGTCGCGCTGGCTGGCGGCAAACGCGCATAGCGGCAGCCAGGCCAGCAGCAACGGACACAGCGCACGTCGGATCATGGGATGGCCTCCTCGGCCGGTTCGGCGGCGCGCGGCGGTGCCGGCGCCAGATAGCCGACCACGGTACACAACAGCCCGTAAGCGATGAACGACGCGATGCCGGCGACATTGCCGAGGTTGCCGCGGTCCACCAGCAACAGCTTGCCCAGCACGACCGCCATCAACACCGCACCGGCCAACCACAGCCCGCGCTGGCCGCGCCGCGAGCCCAGCACCCAGCCGAGCACGCCCAGCACGCTCCAGACCACGGTCAGGCTGGTCTGCGCCACCCCATTGCCCAACACGCCGGGCCACGGCACCGCCGCCCAATAGTGCACCGCATGCAGGGTGACGCTGGTGATCCACAGGAACCCGGCGCCGGCCAGCAGGTGCGTGCGCCAGGGACGCAGCAGCGCCGGCAGTTCGGGGCTGCGGGTCCAGCGCACGCCGAGCACCAGCAGCGCCAGTTGGGTCAGTTCCAGCGGGTTGAGCACCGGCACCCACGGCAGCGGCGCGCTGCTGCCAGGCCGGCCCAGGCTGTACAGCCAGGCCACCGCGAGCAGGCCGAAGTAGGTGCTCTGCAAGGCCGTGCGCCACGGCGCGAACGCCGCGCCCAGCGGCGCCGCCAACCAGGTCCAGCGCCACAGCGACAGCGCCGCGAACAGCAGCCAGGGCGCCACCAGCAGCATCCAGCGCCAGCCGGCGGCGAGACCGCTGTGCAGCGCCAGCCAGCCGCACAGCAAGGTGGCCACGATCGGCCACACCAGCCACCACACGTACTGCGCCGCGCGCGCCACGCCGCCGCCACTGTCGCGCAGGCACAGCAGGCTGCGCACGCCGAGCACGGCGTACAGCGCCCAGGCCCAGGCGCCATGCCCGGCAAACGGTTGCCCGTGCGCATCGGCCTGCCAGGCCGCCAGCGGCACCGCCAGCGCCAGGCTGCCCAGCGTGGTCGCGGCCAATGCCGGTGCCGGCCAGCGCCGCTGCGCTTCGGCGGCGAGCCAGCCGCTGACCGCGACCCAGGCCAGCAACACATCGGCACGCGCATCGGTGTCGACGAACCGCAGGATCTCGGCAACGCCGATGCCGCACCACCAGGCCAGCCCCCACAGGTAGTAGCCCAGCGCCGGCAGCGCGGCACGCTCGCGGCGGTAGCACCAGGCGCTGACGAAGCCGGCCAGGGCCAGCAGCAGCGCGCTCATGAAGGTGGCATTGACGATCGCCTGGGTGTCCTGCGCCACCGCGTCCAGGCCCACGGTGAAGCCGAACGCGGCCGCCAGTTGCAGGCCGGCGCCGCTGAGCTGCGGCAGCCAGCGCCGCTGACGCAGGCCCAGCCACACCAGCGCCGCGCCCTCCAGCGCGAACACGCTGGCGGTGGCCCGCGCGGACAGCGCCAACGGCACCGCCAGCGTGGCGAAGCCCACCGCCAGCACCGCATACGCCTGCCCCAGCAGCGCGAAGCGCGCACGCCGGATCAGCGCCGCCGCCAGCAGCGCATAGATCGCCGCCAGGCCCAGCGCGCAGAAGGCCAGCGGCAGGCGCTCGCCGCGCAGCAAACCGGCCTGCAGCGAGAACGCGATCAGCGGCGTGCCGAACAGCAGGCTGCCGTCGATCAGCGTGCTGCGCGTGGCCTCCTGGCGCCGCGCGTACAGGATCGGGATCAGCAGGTAGAAGGCGAAGAACAGCAGCAGGAACGGCTCGGTGCTGGCGAACTTGTCCGGCCGGTACTGCAGCACGCCCCACAGCGTGCCGATGCCGAAGGTAAAGCCGAACCCGAGCAGGTTCAGCACCCGCCACGGCCGGTACCAGGCGATCGCGAACACCGCCGCGTTGAGCAGCGCGTAGTAGGAGAACAGCGCGACGTGGTTGCCGCTGCCGGTGGACAGCCACAGCGGCGCGAGGAAGCCGGCCAGCGTGCCCAGCACCGCCAGCGTGCGCGACTCCTGCGCCACCGCCAGCACGCACATGCCCGCGACCAGCACGACGCTCAGCGCCAGCGCCGCGCCGGCGGGGATCAGCCCGGACAGCTTGAACGCGGCAAACACGGTCAGCAGCAGCACGCCGATCGCCCCGCCCTGCAGGGCCAGCGCAAAGCTGCGCTTGCGCGTGCGCTGGCGCCAGCCGAAGGCCAGGCCGGCCAGCGACGCGGCGGCGATGCCGGCATAACGCAACTCGATCGGCATGCGCAGCCAGCCCTGGTCGCCGGCGTACTTCAGCAGCGCGGCGACGCCGGCCAGCAGCACCAGCATGCCGATCTTGACCGGGACGTTGCCCTCGGTGAACCAGCGTTTGATCCCGCCCAGCAGCCGCTCGATCGGATCCGGCCGATGCAGCGCAGCGATCGCGGCGCTGGCGGCGGCGCGCGCCTGCGCCTGCTCCCGCTCGGCCTGTTCGACCGCGGCGGCCAGCGTCGCGAAATCGTCGGCCTGCGGCGGCACCGGCAAGGGCTGCGGCAGCGGCAGCGGCGGCAGCGGCGGCGGCGGCACGCCGGCATCCTCCGCGACCTGGTGCGGACGCGCGAGGTCGAGGGACGCCGCGATCGGCAGGCCCTCGGCCTCCACCTCGGGTTCGGCGGCAGCATCGGGCTTCCCGGCCGCGGCCACGGGGCCGGCCCAGGCCGTCGCAGGCGGCACCGGGGCGGCGGCCATCCGTGCGACCTGCGCCTCCAACGCGGCGAGCCGCTGGCGCAGACGCGATTGCCCCACCAGCGTCACGATCAACAGCACCGGCACCGCCAGCACCGCCAACACCACCAGCACGATCAACATCTCCATTCGACTCGCATCTCCACAGCGGTGGTGCGGCGCCACAAGGCGCCCATCCGGTGTCCGGCAGCGCCGGACCTGGCGCAGATGGTAGACGAGTTCGGTGCCGGCATCGGTCCGCGAACGCGGCCGCGACCCAGGCAGGGCAAGGCCCGACGTTCCGACGGACGGTCTTCACGCCACCCTCAAGGCGTTAGCTCGACGGCCGCTACACCCCTTACCACGTCGTGCGTCTGCTGTTCCCTCCCACCCCACCGGCAGCATGAATGAACCTACCCGCCCACCCCGCCGACGCGGGGATCGATGACCATATCCGCGCGGTCGTCGGCCTGTCCGACCAATTGCTGGGCCAGCTGCGCCGCTCGTTGCAGGGCATCGACGCGATCAACCGCACCACCCACATGATCTCGATGAACGCGCGCATCGAATCGGCGCGGATCGGCGCCGCCGGACGCGGCTTCAGCGTCATCGCGCAGGAAATGGACGGGCTGTCGCGACGCGTAGCCGAAGCCACGCAGGACCTGGACAAGGTCGCCGCGCGCACCAGTGCGGAGATGCGGCAGACGCTGGGCCGGCTGCAGGACGACGTGCGCCGCACCCGGCTCAGCGAACTGGCGCTGAGCAACATCGACCTGATCGACCGCAACCTCTATGAGCGCAGTTGCGACGTGCGCTGGTGGGCCACCGACGCCGCGGTCGTGGCGGCGGCACGCGCCGACAGCGACGCCGACGCACTGGCCTACGCATCGCGGCGCATGGGCCAGATCCTGGATTCGTACACGGTCTACTTCGACCTGATCCTGGCTGGCAGCGATGGCCGCATCCGCGCCAACGGCCGGCCGCGGCAGTTCGCCTCGGTCGGCAGCGACGTCTCCGCACAACCGTGGTTCGAGCAGGCCATGCGCACCCGCAGCGGCGAGGACTTCAGCTTTCAGGGCGTGCACCCCAGTGCGCTGGCCGATGGCGAGCGGGTGCTGGTGTACGCGTGCACGGTCCGTGAGGGGGGCCGCATCGATGGCCGCGTGCTCGGCGTGCTGGGCATCGTGTTCCGCTGGGACGCACTGGCGCAGACGATCGTGCAGCGCACGCCGCTGTCCGAATCCGAATGGGGCCGCAGCCGCGTCTGCATCGTCGACGCGCAGGGCCAGGTGCTGGCAGACTCGGCCGGACGCATGCTGCAGGAGCGGCTCGACTTCGACGGCCGCGAGGCCTTGTTCAAGCAACCGCGCGGCGCGGTGCTGATCGACCTCGATGGCCGGCCGCATTGCATTGCGCATGCCGCCTCGCCCGGCTACGAAACCTACCGCACCGGCTGGCACTCGCTGATCCTGCAGGCGCTGTAGTCGGTACACGACGCACCGCGTCCTGCGCAAAAAGCGGCAGCGGATCACAGGGCAGTGCGCGCTGCGTCAGGACGGTGCGCAGGTCACGCCATGCCGCATCGCGTTCGCGATCCGCCCACGAGCATCGCCGACACAGGTGTCGTCGCTGCCTGAACGCCGCTGCATGCCGTATTGACGGCGTCATTTCGCCATGCCTAAGCTCGTTGCGCCGCGCTGATGCCGGACCGACGCATCGCCTCGACGCGACCGGTGCACGCTGGATTGCAGACGCCACTCCCCAGGTAAACGGACATGACCATGAAACCCTTTCGCACCCTGCTGATCTCGACCCTGCTGGCCGCGTCCTTCGCCGCTCCCGCCCTGGCCGAAAAGGTCGACAATCCGGATCTCTACACCGCCGATGCGGTCAAGAAGAACATCGTCATCGGCAAGACCACCAAGGAAGAAGTGCGCGCCATCTATGGCGAGCCCAAGCACGTCTACAGGACTTCCGGAAAGGAAGGCGGTTACGAAAAGTCCTGGACCTACAGGCCGGGCGAGTCGCACGGCGAAAAAGTGCGCGGTACCGCGACGACGGTGCTCAAGCGCATGCTGCCGGGTTTCTACACCGGCCAGGCGATCAACGAGGCGCAGGACCACGGCGTCGGTGCACGCAACGTCAAGTCGTATGACCTGGAGGTTGAATTCGACGCCAAGGGCGTGGTCACCGACTATCGGCAGACCGAAAGCAACCAATCGCGCGACGCGCTGTAATCGCGAGGCCGAGCCAGCCTGCGGCATTCGACGCGCCGCGGCAGGGCCAGCGGCTCGTCACAACGAAAAAGGAGCGCGTGAGCGCTCCTTTTTCGTTGCCGCCTCGGCTTGGTTGGCGGCAGCGCCAGGCCATGCCGGACGCTGCCACAAGACCGCATCGCCCGCACTGGGCGGGCGACGCCTGGCCTTTTACTTCGCCACCACCTTGACCATTTCCAGGCACTTGTTGGAGTAGCCCCACTCGTTGTCGTACCAGGACACCAGCTTGACGAAGGTGCCATCCAGGGCGATGCCGGCGTCGGCATCGAAGATCGAGGTGCGTGCGTCGCCGCGGAAATCGGTCGCCACCACCTTGTCCTCGGTGTAGCCGAGGATGCCCTTCAGCGCGCCTTCGCTCTGCGCCTTCACTTCGGCACAGATCTCGGCGTAGGTGGCCGGCTTCTCCAGTTCCACGGTCAGGTCGACCACCGACACGTCCGAGGTCGGCACGCGGAAGCTCATGCCGGTGAGCTTCTTGTTCAACTCCGGGATCACCACGCCGACCGCCTTGGCCGCGCCGGTGCTGGACGGAATGATGTTCTCCAGGATGCCGCGGCCGCCGCGCCAATCCTTGTTGCTCGGGCCGTCCACGGTCTTCTGGGTGGCGGTGGCCGCGTGCACGGTGGTCATCAGGCCACGCTTGATGCCCCACTTGTCGTTGATCACCTTGGCCAGCGGCGCCAGGCAGTTGGTGGTGCAGCTGGCGTTGGAGACGATGGCCTGGCCGGCATAGGTGCTGTCGTTGACGCCGTAGACGAACATCGGCGTGTCGTCCTTCGACGGCGCCGACAGGATCACTTTCTTGGCGCCGGCGTCCAGATGCTTCTGCGCGGTTTCCTTGGTCAGGAACAGGCCGGTGGATTCGATCACCACGTCCACGCCGACCTCGCCCCACTTCAGCGCCGCCGGATCGCGTTCCTGGGTCAGGCGGATCTTCTTGCCGTTGACCAGCAGGTGACCGCCGTCGACCGACACCTCGCCCTCGAAGCGGCCGTGCACGGAGTCGTACTGCAGCATGTAGGCCAGATAATCCGGCTCCAGCAGGTCGTTGATGGCGACGATCTCGATGTCGCTGCCGAAATTCTGCACCGCCGAGCGCAGCACGTTGCGCCCGATGCGACCGAAACCGTTGATGCCGACCTTGATTGCCATTTCAGTAGCTCCTGCGGCCGCGCCTGGCGCGGCGGATGGAAGGGGAAATCCCATTCTAGCAGGCCAGCCGCGCCCCGCCGGACACGCCGGTTTGATCAGGATCAAGGCGCCACGGTGCGCCGCGCCGGACACTGCGCCCACACCCAACCGAGACTCCACCATGCGTACCCCCTCCCCCTTCCTGCTCACCGGCCTGGCCGCCGCCCTGACCCTGTGCGCCCTGCCGGCGCTGGCGCAGTCGCAAGGCGACTGGACCATCGGCATCGGCGCCCACCAGGTCAATCCGAAGTCCGACAACGGCGCGTTGGCCGGCGGCACCCTGCCGCTGCGCATCGACAGCAACATCCGCCCGACGGTGACCTTCGAGTATTTCGTGCAGCAGAACCTGGGCGTGGAAGTACTGGCCGCGCTGCCGTTCGAGCACGACATCAGCGTCAAGGGCGTGGGCAAGGTCGGCAGCACCAAGCATCTGCCGCCGGTGGTGTCGCTGCAGTACCACTTCAACAGTGCCGGCAAGGTCTCGCCGTTCGTCGGCGCCGGCCTCAACTACACCACCTTCTTCAGCGAGAAGACCACCGGCGCGCTGGCCGGCAGCAAGCTCAAGCTGGACGACTCCTGGGGCCTGGCCGCGCACGCTGGCGTGGACATCGCGCTCACCGAAAAATCGGCGCTGCGCGTGGACATGCGCTGGATCGACATCGACAGCAAGGTGAAGGTCAACGGCAGCGACCTGGGCACCGCGCACATCGATCCGCTGGTGTACGGCCTGGCCTACGTGATGAAGTTCTGAGAAGGCTCCGGCGCCGCCATGTGCGACGGCGCCGACAGGACTGGCGCCGTTCGCCGCGGTGGTGCCATCCCGGGCACCGGGTCGCGCGCCAGGTCGGCAGCGGCCACGCACGCGGACACGCCGGTCGCAGCGCGTCCGCGGCGCTTCTCTGGCAGACTACGCGCCACACGGATGTGGATCGGCGCCCGCCGGGCCGACACGGGGTTCGCATCCGCCCACTCGTCGTCCACCGGGGTCTCCCATGCCGCCACGCCTGTTCCGTCGCCTTGCCGTCGCCGCCATCGCCAGCATCGCCCTGCCCGCTGCGGCGCAATCGGCCGGCCATTTCACCACCAGCTACGGCCTGCACGGCATGGTGCCGGGCGGCTCCAACGGCACGCTGCGCGGCAGCGACCAGCGCTTCGACGCCGACACCGCGCCGGCCGTATCGTTCAGTTACGAGTACTTCTTCCGCGGCAACCTCGGCCTGGAGATCCAGGGCCTGGTCGGCCAGCAGAAGATCGGCGTGGACCGCGGCGGCGATATCGGCAGCGCCTGGATGCTGTCGCCCACCATCTCGCTGCAGTACCACTTCAACGGCAACGGCGACATCTCTCCGTTCGTCGGCGCCGGCCTCAACTACACCGCCTTCCTCGGCAGCGACGGCAAGGGCGCGTTCTCGTCCAATGACGTGAAGTTCAAGGACAGCGTCGGCCCGGCGCTGCATACGGGCGTGGACTTCGCTGTGGGCGAGCGCAGCGCGATCCGCGTGGACGCGCGCTGGACCGGCATGCGCAGCGACGTGGAGGTCGATGGCAGCAAGCTCGGCAAGGCCAAGCTCGATCCGGTCACCTACGGCGTCGCCTACCTGATGTATTTCTGAGCCAGCGCATCGGGCCGCGTCCAAGGCGGCCCTGAGCGGCCGGCACACCTGCCGCGCCACGTTGTCGCCACGCTGAGCCGCAGCGCAACGGACCCGGCACGGGTCATGGCCGCGTCGTCGTCGCCGGCTAGAATCCGCGCATGAAAACCTCTTCCCTCGTTTGCACCGCGCTTGCCGCGGCCCTCGCCGCCGCGCCGTCCGCCGCTTTCGCCTGGGGCCCGCTGGGCCACCGCCTGGTCGCCGATCTCGCCGACACCCAACTCACCCCGGAAGCCCGCACCCAGGTCCAGGCCCTGCTGCAGGGCGAACCCGAACCGACCCTGGCCGGCGTGGCCAACTGGGCCGACCAGCTCCGCGAACACGATCCCGACCTGGGCAAGCGCGGCGCGCGCTGGCACTACGTCAACCTGGCCGAGAACGACTGCCACTACGAACAGACCCGCGACTGCCCGGACGGCAACTGCGCGGTCGAGGCGCTGCGCCGCCAGGCCGCGATCCTCGCCGATCGCAGCCAGCCGCAGGCCGCCCGCGTGCAGGCACTGAAGTTCGTCGTGCATTTCGCCGGCGACGTGCAGCAGCCGCTGCATGCCGGCTACGCCCGCGACAAGGGCGCCAACACCGTGCAGATCCAGTTCGATGGCAAGGGCACCAATCTGCACGCGCTGTGGGACAGCGGCCTGCTGCGCAGCCGTGGACTCGACGAACAGGCCTACCTGGCCGAGCTGGAAAAGCAGCCGTTACCGGCGCCGTCCCCGGCCGGCAGCGCACTGCCGCCGCCAGCGGCCGCCTGGGCCGAGGCCTCCTGCAAGATCATGATGCGCCCGGGCTTCTATCCTCCTGGCGCCAAGCTGCCGGCCGATTACGTGACGACCTGGCGCCCGGTCGCCGAGGCGCAGTTGCGCCAGGCCGGTGCCGATCTGGCGGCAACCTTGAACGCAGCGCTGGGCAAGTAAGCGCGGCGCACAGGGTAGGAGCGGCTTCAGCCGCGATGGGCTTGCCTGGGAAAGCACATCGCGGCTGAAGCCGCTCCTACAAGAGCACTTACGCCACACCCAGCTGCGCCCGCGCCCAGCGCACGATCTCGGCGGTGCCGATGGCGCCGCTGTGCCGGCCGAGTTCGCGTCCCTGCCGCAGGAGAATCAGCGTCGGAATGCTGCGAATCCCGAAGCGCCCGGCCAGCGCCGGCTGCGCGTCGCTGTCGAGCTTGCCCAGGCGCAATTGCGGCTCCAGTTGCGCCGCTGCAGCGGCGAAATGCGGGGCCATTGTCCGGCACGGGCCGCACCACGGCGCCCAGACGTCCACCAGCAGGGGAAGATCGCTGCGTTCGGCATGCGCGGCGAAGTTGTCCGCAGTCAACGTCACCGGCGTGGCGTCGAACAAACCGCGATGGCAGCGCCCGCACTGCGGCGACGCCGACAGCTTCTCGCCCGGCACGCGGTTGAGCGCGGCGCAGTGCGGGCAGGCGACATGCAGCGGCTCGCTCATGCCCCGGCCTCGATGCTCTTGTCACCGAGCAGCACGGTGCCCTGCGCATCCTTGACGGTGACCTGCACGTCGATGCCCTGGCGCACGCTCTGGGTGACCACGCAGAACTGCTCGAACTGGGCGAGGATCCGCTCAAGTTGCGCGTAGTCCTGGTTGGCGCCGGGCAACTGCAGTTCCACCGACGCCTGCGGAATGCGCCAGAACCCCTCCGGATTGCGCATCGGCGTGGCGGTGATGTGCGCGACCACACCGGCCGGATCGTTCTTGTACTTGCGCATCGCGAACAACAGGCTCGCCGCCAGGCAATTGGCGATGCCGGCCAGCAGGATGCGCGTGGGATTGGGGCCGCGCTCCTGGCCCAGCGGCGCGGCTTCGTCGCTCAACCAGGGCTCCAGCGCGGTTTCGTCGAAGCGGATGCGGAACGCGAAGTCCGTGTCCTGCTCCAGGGTGACGCGGATCGGATCGCCGATGGGCATGGCGGAGGCTCCACTGCGAAGAAGGGACTTGCGACTCTACGCCGGCACCGGGAACGGGATGTGGACGCATCGTCGCGCTCACGTCGCCGCTTCGCGCCGCGCCAGCGGGTAGTACAACAGCGGGATGACCAGCAGGGTCAGCGCGGTGCTGACCAGGATGCCGAACAGCAGCGCCACCGCCAGGCCGTTGAAGATCGGATCGTCGAGGATGAACAACGCGCCCAGCATCGCCGCCAGGCCGGTCAGCACGATCGGCGGCGCGCGCACCGCGCAGGCCTCGATCACCGCCTGTTCGGCGCTTCGCCCTTGCGCCAAGGCATGGCGAATGAAGTCCACCAGCAGGATCGAGTTGCGCACGATGATGCCGGCCAGCGCGATCATGCCGATCATGCTGGTCGCGGTGAACTGCGCGCCGAGCAGGGCGTGGCCCGGCATCACCCCGATCACCGTCAGCGGAATCGGCGCCATGATCACCAGCGGCAGCAGATAGCTGCGGAACTGCGCCACCACCAGCAGATAGATCAGCAACAAGCCGACCGCGTAGGCGATGCCCATGTCGCGGAAGGTCTCGTAGGTGATCTGCCATTCGCCGTCCCACTTCACCGCGAAATCGCCGGTGTCGGCCGGCGGCGCGATGAAGTGCTGCTGCAGCGCCTGGCCGCCGGGCTGGTGCCGGCGCAGTTGCCCGACCAGGTCGAACATGCCGTACAGCGGGCTATCCAGGCGCCCGGCTTCGTCGCCGGTGACGTACACCACCGGCCGCAGGTCCTTGTGCGCGATGCTGTCGTCCCAGGGCAGGCGCTGCACCGCCACCAGTTCCGACAACGGCACCAGTTGCCCATCGCCGCCGCGCACGCGCAGCGCCAGCAAGCGTGCACTGGCGGCCTGCTCGGCAGCCGGCAGGCGCAGCCGCACCGGCTGTGCCACCTTGGAGGCGCCATCGTGCAGCCAGGTGACGTCCAGGCCCTGCACGGCCGTGGCCAAGGCGTCTGCGACAGCGGCCTGGCTCACGCCAAGGCGGGCGGCGCGGACCTGGTCCACCACCAGCGTTTCGCGGCTGGCCGCGCTCTCCGCGCTGGTGTCGACATCGACCACGTTCGGCGTGCGCAGGAAGCGCTGCGCCAGCGCCAGGGCGATCTGGCGGCTGCGCGCATAGTCCGGCCCATACACCTCGGCCACCAACGGCGCCAACACCGGCGGCCCCGGCGGCACTTCCACCACCTTCAGCGAGGCGCCATGACGTCGCGCGATCGCTGCCAGCGGCGGCCGCAGCGCACGGGCGATGGCGTGGCTGTGGCGCGTGCGCTGGTGCTTGTCGACCAGGTTCACCTGCAGGTCGCCGACGTTGTTGCCGCTGCGCAGAAAGTACTGGCGCACCAGACCATTGAAGTTGACCGGCGCCGAGGTACCGGCGTAGCCCTGGTAATCGTGCACCTCCGGCGTGCGCTCGAGCACGCCGGACAGTTCCACCAACAGCGCGTCGGTCTCTTGCAGGGTGCTGCCCTCGGGCAAGTCGACCACGATCTGCAGTTCGGACTTGTCGTCGAACGGCAGCATCTTCAGCACCACCCGCTGCAGCCCGACCAGGCCCACCGCGGCCAGCAGCAGGGCGGCGATGCCGGCGAACAGCCAGCCGCGCCGCCGCGCGCCGCGGACAGGATCCAGGAACGGGTGCAGCAAGCGCGCGAACAGGCGCTGCAGGCGCGGCGGCGCGGCATCGGCATCCCGGCCCGCATCGACCGCCGGCGCATGCCGCCTGAGCAGCTTCAGCGCCAGCCACGGCGTCACCACCAGCGCGATCGCCAGCGACAACAGCATGCCGACCGAGGCATTGATCGGGATCGGCCGCATGTACGGCCCCATCAGGCCGCTGACGAAGGCCATCGGCATCAGCGCCGCGATCACGGTGAACGTGGCGAGGATGGTCGGACCGCCGACTTCGTCCACCGCCGGCGGAATCGCCTCGCGCAGGGTCTTGCCACCGGCACGGAGATGGCGGTGGATGTTCTCGACCACCACGATGGCGTCATCGACCAGGATGCCGATCGAGAAGATCAGCGCGAACAACGACACGCGATTGAGGGTGAACCCCATCGCCCACGAGGCGAACAGCGTGAGCGCCAGGGTCAGCACCACCGCGCTGCCGACCACGATGGCCTCGCGCCAGCCCAGCGCGAACAGCACCAGCAGCACCACCGAGGCGGTGGCGAACACCAGTTTGTGGATCAGCTTGCCGGCCTTGGCCGCCGCGCTGGCGCCGTAGTCGCGCGTGACCTCCGCATGCACGCCCTGCGGCAGCAGCTCGCCACGCAATGCCTGCAGGCGCGCACTCACCACGCGGGTGAGCGCCGAGGCGTCGCTCCCCGGCTTCTTGGCGATGGCCAGGGTCACCGCCGGAGCACGTCCCTGCGCCGGCCCGCCGCGCGCGGGCGGCGCGCCGTACCACACATACGCATCGGGCAGGTCGGCGCCGGCCTGCACCTGCGCCACGTCACGCAACTGCAGCGGCTGGCCACCGTGCATGCCGATCACCAGGTCGCGCACCGTATCGGCATCGGCCAGGAAGCGGCCGGCACTGAGCGGCACCGCGCGGCCGCCGCCGATCCGGTCGCCGAGCTGGCGCACCACGTTCGCGCCCTGCAGCGCCTGACCGAGGTCGGCCACGGTGAGGTCGTATGCGGCCAGCCGCGCCGGGTCCAGGGTCACCGTCAGCACCCGCGGCGGCGCACCGATGCTGTAGATGTCGCGCGTGCCGGGAATGCGCTTGAGTTCGGTTTCCAGCGTGCGTGCGATCGCGCCCAGGTCCGCGGCGCTGCGCTGCGGATCGTCGCTCCACAGGGTCACGCTCATCACCGGCACGTCGTCGATGCCCTTGGGCTTGATCAGCGGCGCGCTCGCGCCCATCCGCGTCGGCAGCACGTCCAGGTTGGAATACACCTGGTTGTACAGGCGCACCAGGGCGGTCTGGCGCGGCACCCCGACCTCGAACTCGACGGTCAGCACCGCCTGGCCCGGGCGGCTGACCGAGTACACGTGCTTGATGCCTTCGATCTCGTCGAGCTTCTGTTCCAGCGGCGTGCTCAGCAATTGCTCGACTTCGCGCGCATCGGCGCCGGGCAAGGCCACGAATACATTGGCCATGGTCACGTCGATCTGCGGCTCTTCTTCGCGCGGGGTGACCGCCACCGCGGCCAGGCCGAGCAGCAGGCCGAGCAGGGCCAGCAGTGGCGTCAGCGGATTGGCCTGGAAGAACGCCGCCAGGCGCCCGGACATGCCCATCTCAGCGCTCCGCCAGCGCGCGCCGCTGCGCCGCCAGCGCCTGTCCGGCGGCGACCGGGTCGCGCACCACACGCTCGCCCGCGCGCAACCCGGCCAGCACTTCCACCCGCTGTGCATCGCGCCGCCCGATCCGCAGCTGACGCAGGATCAGCCGCCCATCGGCCAGGACATAGGCGGAGCTGAGCTCGCCTCGCTGCAACAACGCCGAGCGTGGAATGCTCAACGGCACCGCCTCCGCGGGAGCGCCGACGGCCAGCGCAAAGCCGACCTTGGCCGTGGTGCCCGGCGCCGGGGCCGGCTGCAGCGCCGGCAGCGGCACCCGCACCGTCACGCTGTGGCTGCGCGGATCGGCGGTGGGGAACACCGCCACCTGCGGAACCTGCAGGCTGCGCCCATCATCCAGCCGCACCTGCGCGCGCGGCGCGGCACGGATCGCCTCCGCATCGGACTGCGGCACCTGCACCTCGATGCGCTGCGCGCCGGGCACGTACAGCGACAGCAACGCCTGCCCGGCCGCCACCGCCTCGCCCGGCTGCACCTGGCGCGCACTGATCACCCCGGCAAACGGCGCGCGCACCAGCGTGTACTCGGCCGGCTGTTGCGCCTGGGCCAGTTGCGCGGCGGCCGCGGCGCGGGCCGCGCTGGCCGCATCGCGGGTGGCGCGGGCCTGATCCAGTTGTGCGCGCGACACGTACTGCGCGTCGGCCAGGGCGGCATAGCGGCGGTAGCTGGCCTCGGCCTCGCCGGCGCTGGCCATGGCAGCGCGCAGCTGCGCCTGTGCGCTGTCGACACCGGCGCGCTGTTCCACCGCGCTCAGTTGCAGCAGCACCTGGCCGGCGGCGACCCGATCGCCCACGTCCACCGCGACGCTGCGCACCCGACCGCCGGTCTGCGCGCTCAGCTCTGCATGTTCCACCGCGGCGACCACGCCGTCCCAGGAGCGGGACCCTATCGCCACGGCTTCCACCGGCGCGGTCGCCAGCACCGGCAATGGCGGCGGCGCAACGGCAGCGGCGTCATGGCGGCAGCCGGCGAGCGCCAGCATGGCCAGCGACGCGAACACAGCGGGCAGGGTCGCGCGGACGCTCCGGCGCAACGGCGTGGCGGCAGCCGTGCCCGTGCAGCGCCGCCGTCCGGCGTTCTCCGCGTCCCAGATCGGCCAACGACGCACATGCATGATCGAACTCCAGAAGGAAAGGCAGGTTTGCGCCGTCGACGGGCGATGCCCCGCGGCGGCGGTTGCGACCGCGCGAGGCTGGCCGCGAGATAAATTAGAATTTTCTTATATTAGAGTCAACTGATATGATGTACGCACTTTCCCGCCGAGCACCCCCAATGCCCGTCTCCTCCGCTCAAGCCCTGGTCGATCGCGCACGCGCGCAAATCCACGAAACCCCCGTCCACACCGATGCCGCCGCCACGCCGCTGCCCGGCGAATGGATCATCGACGTGCGCGAACCCGGCGAGTTCGCCATGGGCCACCTGCCCAACGCCATCAACATCCCGCGCGGCATCCTCGAGTTCCGCCTCGACGCCGATCCGGCGCTGGCCCGGCGCGACCAGCCGATCCTGCTGTACTGCGCCAGCGGCGGCCGCTCCACGCTGGCGGCGCTGAGCCTGCAGCACCTGGGCTACACCGCGGTGCGCTCGCTGACCGGTGGCTTCCTCGGCTGGACCGCGGCCGGCGGCCCGGTCGATTTCTGAGCCCATGCCGCGCCGCGCCGCGCCCGCCCTGGATCCTGCCGCGATGCGTGCGCACGCCAGCGAGGCCGCACGCCTGCTGAAGGCGCTCGGCAACGAGAAGCGGCTGCTGCTGTTGTGTCTGCTGGTGGACAACGAACAATCGGTCGGTGAACTCAACGCACGCGTGGAGTTGAGCCAGTCGGCGCTATCGCAACATCTGGCGCTGCTGCGCGAGGATGGGCTGGTGCAGACCCGTCGCGACGGCCAGACCATCTATTATTCGCTGGTGCCCGGCCCGGTGCAGCGCATCCTCGAGGTGCTGCACGGCATCTACTGCAGCGCCGCGCCGCCCGCCGCCGCCAGGAGCGATCGATGAGCCAGCGTCCGCACGTCCATCCCTTCCACCATGCCGGTTCCGGCACCTGGAGCTATGTGGTCGAGGACGGCCAGGACGCCGCGGTGATCGACCCGGTGGTCGGCTACGACCCGCAAAGCGGCGCACTGGACGACGCACCGGCGCAGGCGCTGGCCGAGTGCCTGGGCGAACGTGGGCTGCACTTGCGCTGGATCCTGGAGACCCACGCCCACGCCGACCATGTCTCCGCGGCGCAATGGTTCAAGCAGCGCTGGCCGCAGGCGACGCTGGCGATCGGCGACGGCATCCGCGAGGTGCGCGCCCGCTTCGCGCCGCAGTTCGGCCTGGATGCGCAGGAGCGCTGCGGCTTCGATCACCTGTTCGCCGATGGCGAGCGCTTCGCGATCGGCGAACTGCAGGCGCAGGTGATCGCGGTACCCGGCCACACCGGCGACAGCGTCGCCTACCTGATCAGCGATGCGCTGTTCCCGGGCGATTCGCTGTTCATGCCCGACAGCGGCACCGCACGCTGCGATTTCCCCGGCGGCGACGCGGCCACGCTGTACCGTTCGATCCAGCGGTTGTACGCGCTGCCGGAGGCGACCCGCGTGTTCGTGTGCCACGACTACGGCGCAGGCGGCCGCGCGGTCGCCTGCCAGACCAGCATCGGCGAACAGCGCCGCGCCAACATCCACGTGCGCGACGGCATCGACGAAGCAGCCTTCGTCGCCTTGCGCCAGGCGCGCGATGCGACGCTGGCCGAGCCGCGGCTGATGCAGCCGTCGGTGCGCGCCAACATCCAGGCCGGCCGTACCGACGATCTGGCGCCGCCCACGCACTGAAGACGCTAGGATGCGGGCATGCAACGATCCCGCTTACTCGCCCTGCTCTGCCTGAGCCTTGTCTGCATGCAGACCCGGGCGCAGACCGCACCCGCGCCCGGCGACGCCGCAACGCATGCCGCCGGCGCCCTGCCCATCGCCCTCGACCCGACAGCGCTGGCCGCGGTTCCACGCGAGCGGATCGTCGCGCAGGCGCACGGCCAGCGCCTGGACTGCGAAGGCGTGGCGCTCGCCGCCCTGTTGCAGGCGCAACACGCGATGCCGACCGAGCCGCTGCGTGGCGCGCAGTTGCAACGCCGGATCGAGGTCGTCGCACGCGACGGCTACACCGCCGTGTTCGCCCTGGCCGAGCTGGACCCGACCCTGGGGGCGCGGCGCGTGCTGCTGGTCGACCGCTGCGGTGGCGAGCCACTCGCGGCCGACGCGGGGCCACTGCGCCTGATCGTGCCGCAGGACCAACGGCCGGCGCGATGGGTGCGCCAGGTTCGCGCGATCACCGTCATCACCCCCTGATCCTCTGGAGCCGCTCATGCCCCGTTTCCTGCGCCGCTTGTGCCTGTTCGTCCTCGCCGCCGCCATCGCGCTGCCATCGGCCGCCGCGCAAACCCCGCTGACCGTGTTCGCCGCCGCCAGCCTCAAGGAATCGCTGGACGAGGCCGCCAGCGCCTACCAGCGCGCGCGCGGCACCCCGGTACAGGTGTCCTATGCCGCCAGCTCCACGCTGGCCCGGCAGGTGGAACAGGGCGCGCCGGCGGACGTGTTCGTGTCCGCCGACCAGGAATGGATGGACTACCTGCAGCAGCGCAAGCTGATCGACCCGGCGCTGCGCCGCGACCTGCTCGGCAACACCCTGGTGCTGGTGGCGCCGGCCGCCAGCACGGCGCAGGTCGATCTGCGCAAGCCCGGCGCGCTGCTCGCCGCGCTCGGGGCGCAGGGGCGGCTGGCGGTCGGCCAGACCGCCAGCGTGCCCGCCGGCAAGTACGCGCGCGCCGCGCTGCAGGCGCTGGGCCAGTGGGACAGCGTGCAGCCGCGCCTGGCCGAGAGCGAGAGCGTGCGCAGCGCGCTGATGTTGGTGGCGCGCGGCGAGGCCCCGCTGGGCATCGTCTACGGCTCCGACGCCCAGGCCGAGCCGAAGGTGCGGGTGGTGGCGACCTTCCCCGCCGACAGCCATGCACCGATCGTGTATCCGGTGGCGCCGCTGCGGGCGAGTGCGCAGGCGCAGGCCGCCGCCGATTTCGTGCGCTGGCTGGGCACGCCACCGGCACAGGCGATCTTCCGTCGCCACGGATTCTCTCTCGCCCACTGAGGCCTGCCGTTGTTCGAGTTCACCGCGCAGGAACTGACCGCGATCGCGCTGAGCGTCAAGGTCGCGCTGGTCGCGGCGCTGGCCAGCCTGCCGTTCGCGGTGGCCTGCGGCTGGCTGCTGGCGCGGCGCCGCTTCTTCGGCAAATCGTTGCTGGACGCGCTACTGCACCTGCCGCTGGTGATGCCGCCGATCGTCACCGGCTATACGCTGCTGCAGCTGTTCGGCCTACAGGGTCCGATCGGCGGCTGGCTGTTCGAGCATCTCGGCGTGCAGTTCGCGTTCCGCTGGACCGGCGCGGCGCTGGCCAGCGCAGTGATGGGCTTTCCGCTGATGGTGCGGGCGATCCGCCTGGCCCTGGAAGCCACCGATCGCCGCCTGGAAGCGGCCGCCGCCACGCTCGGCGCCGGCCCAGGGCGGGTGTTCTTCACCATCACCCTGCCGCTGGCGTGGCCGGGCGTGGTCGCCGGCGGCGTGCTCGGCTTCGCCAAGGCGCTGGGCGAGTTCGGCGCCACCATCACCTTCGTCTCCAACATCCCGGGACAGACCCAGACCCTGGCCTCGGCGATCTACGGCCTGCTGCAGGTGCCCGGCGCCGAAGCCGGCATCTGGCGGCTGGCGGCGGTGGCGCTGGCGATCTCGCTGGGCGCCTTGCTGGCCTCCGAGTGGCTGGTCCGGCGCCAGCGTGGCGCCGAGGCGGACGCATGAGCCGCGCATGCGCCCGGAGCCGGCACCGATGCTGAGCATCGACCTGCACCTGCAGCGCGGCCGTTTCGCCCGCCACGTGCGCATCGAGGAACAGGCACGCGTGGTCGCCCTGGTCGGCCCGTCCGGCGCCGGCAAGACCAGCCTGCTCAACGCTATCGCCGGCGTGCTGACGCCGCGCAGCGGGCACATCGCCATCGATGGCCGCGTGCTGTACGACAGCGCCGCCGGCATCGACCTGCCGGCGCACCGCCGCGGCATCGGCTACGTGTTCCAGGACGCGCGGCTGTTCCCGCATATGGACGTGCGCCGCAACCTCGGCTACGGCCGCCACGGCCGCGGCCAGCCGGCACGCTTCGCACTGGACGCAGTGGTCGACCTGCTGGGCATCGGCGCCCTGCTCGGGCGGCGCCCCGACACGCTCTCCGGCGGCGAAGCGCAGCGCGTGGCGATCGGCCGCGCGTTACTGGCGCAGCCGTCGCTGCTGCTGTTCGACGAACCGCTGTCGGCGCTGGACGCCGATCGCCGCAGCGAACTCATTCCCTACCTGCAACGCGTGCGCGACGAAGTGCGCCTGCCGATGCTCTACGTCAGCCACCAGGCCGAGGAAGTGGCGCGCATCGCCGACGCGGTGCATCGGCTGGACTGACGCCGACACCGCGTTCACCGCCGCTGGCGAGACTGGGTTCTCCACCCGCCAGCACACTTCGCATGCGCCGCTACCGCAAGCTCGACTTCCCCACGCAGGAGGTCCGCCGCTTTCTCGAGCCGGGCCCGGTGGTGCTGGTCAGTTCGGCCTGGAAGCAGCAGCGCGACATCATGACCCTGGGCTGGCACATGGTGCTGGAGTTCTCGCCGTCGCTGCTTGCCTGCTGCATTTCCAGCGCCAACCACAGCTTCGACCTGATCCGGCGCAGCCGGCAATGCGTGATCAACCTGCCCACCGCCGATCTGGTCGACACCGTGGTCGGCATCGGCAATACCAGCGGCGCGGAGCTGGACAAGTTCGCGCACTTCGGCCTCACCGCGGTACCCGCCACCCACGTGGCCGCGCCGCTGATCGCCGAGTGCTACGCCAGCTTCGAATGCCGCCTGCACGATGGCAGCCAGATCGGCAAACACGGCCTGTTCGTGTGGGAGGTGGTCAAGGCGCACGTCGCCGCCTCGCCCAAGCGGCCGCGCACCCTGCACTACCGTGGCGACGGCCGCTTCATGCTGTCCGGCCCGGAGATCTCGCGGCGGCGCCTGTTCAAGCCGGAGATGCTGTAGCCCCGCGCGGATCGCGCCGCTGTCAGTGGAGCGGAGCGGAAGCGGACAATCCCTGTGCCGCCCCGCCCGAGCGAGGACCACGGGCATCCGGAAGACCGTCCTGGCCGGATGCCCCAGCCGCCGGCTCAGCGCACGCCGCTCACGCGTCCGGACTGCACGCTGACCTTGCCTTGCCGGACCTCGAAGGTGAACGCATAGGCCAGCGTCACCGGCACTTCCTGCACCGACTGCGCGTCGTCGCAGCGCCCGTCCTGCGCCGGCCGCTGCGCCGGATCGGCATAGGTACAGATCGCCGCCGGCACGAAGCGCCACTGCGCGACCGCGTCCTGTACCGCCTGCAGCAGATCGGCCATCTCCGGCTGCGCGCCCGCACTGCAGTCCGGGCGATCGTCCAGCAGCGCGCTGCGCTCCACCGCGCCTTGTGCGGACAGGATCACCCGCACACAGACCGTGGTCGGGGCCAGGCTGCGGCGCGGCGAATCGGCCGGCAACTGCGGGGTCGGTGCCTGCAGCGGTTGCGGCATGCGGAACACCTGCTGCGGCTGCATCTGATACGACTGCACCGCGGCCGCACCCGGCGCCGCGCCGAAGCCCGTTTCCAGCATGCGCTGATCCACCGAGTCGATCCGTTTGGTCTGCTGCGGGGCCTCCCGTGGCACCTGACTCGCGCAGCCGGTCAAACCGAGTGCGAGCAGCATGCCGGTTCGCCAGTGCGCCTTCATCGCACGGTCCGCACCATGCCGCACAGCGGCGCGGCACCGCCCGTGCCGGGGAACACCTTGTCGCACAGGCTCGCCACCGCATCGCCGGCACCTTCGCCCAGGCGGTACCAGCGGTAATCGGCGGCCTCGGCGACGCCCGCCGGCGCCTCCACCGGATCCATCTCCACGTCGAACGCCACCGGGATCTTCATGCGGCTGGGCACGGGGCTGCCGTGTTCGGTCGCCGGAGAGAACCGCCACTTCCAGGCGGCGGACACCGCCGCCGCATCCAATGCCGCACTGCCGCTGCCATGATCGAGCACGCGCACACCGCTGGGCGTCCCGTGCGCGTCGAGGTCGACCAGCAGCATCACCTTCCCGGAGACGCCGGCACGCACGGCGGCTTCGGGATACTTCGGCGGGGTCATGTCGATCACCTTGGCGGGCCGCGTGGTCGCCCGCGCTTTGGCAGATCCGCGCTGCGGCACGGATGCCTGTGCGCTGTCCATCTCGCTGGCAACCAACTCGCGCGCCATCCCGCCGGCCGGCGCAGCGCTAGGCAGCGCCAACACCACGGCACTCCCGCTCAACGCAGCCAGCGTCACCACCGCGATGCCGGCACGACGCCGCCAGCCGCGCACCGCCGGACGCCGCAGCAGGGCAATGCGCTGGCACAACACGCTACCCGCCTGCCAATGGCAGCCCACCGGCAAGGCCAGCGCATCCAGTTGCGTCTGCAGCATCGCCTCGGCGTAGTGGCGGCGCGTGCCGGGATGGCGTGCCAGTACCGCCGCATCGCAGGCCAGTTCCTGATCCAGGCGGAAGCGCGTGGCCGCCCAGTGCAGCAGTGGATTGAACCAGTACACGCAGCGCAGCGCGGCGAGCAACAGATTGCAGCGGGTATCGCCGCGGGCGATGTGCATGCGCTCGTGCGCCAGCACCAGCTGCGCCTGCGGCTGCGGATAGCGCGCGGCGAAGTCCATCGGCACCACCACCTGCGGCCGCCACGCGCCCAGCACCAGCGGCCCGTGCGACGCATGCTCGGCGACCAGCACGCCCTCCTCGCCCGGCCTCAAGCGACCCAGGCTGCGCCGATAGCGGCGCTGTTGCCGCCACAGCACGGCCGCCGAGGCCAACGCACCTGCCAGCCACACCGCCAGCAACCACACCGTGGCGTGACCGTTCGCCGGCACGCCGCCGCCTGCGGACATCTGCGCCTGTGGCGCACCGACCAGCACCGCCGGCATGTCCAGCACCAACTCCGCCGGCAACGATGGACGCCAGCCACTCGGCAACAGCGCCACCAGCAGCGCCAGCGGCACCGCCGTCCATAGCGCGTAGGCGATGCTGGCGCCGAACGCGCGCCGCATCGGCACGCGCAACGCCAACACAGCCGCGATGGCCACGCTGACGACCAGCGCGGTGCTACCGAGGTCCCTCACGATCCCGTCAATGCTCATCGTCCAGCTCCTGGATCAGTCGTTTGAGTTCGGCGATATCGGCGTCGCTGAGCTTGCCGCGCTCGCTGAAGTGCGCCACCAGCGGCGCGATACGGCCGCCGAACAGGCGGTCGAGCAGGCCTTCGCTCTGCTGCTGCACCCACTGCGCGCGCAGCAGCAGGGGCGTGTACAGATAGCGGCGGCCTTGTTTGTCGGCGCGGATCGCGCCCTTGTTGAGCAAGCGGTTGAGCAGGGTCTTGACCGTGGGTTCGGCCCAGCCGCCATGGCCGGACAAGGCGGCGAACACCTCCTCGGCGCTGAGCGGGTGGCGCTCCCACAGCACCTCCATGACCACGGCTTCCGCATCGCTGATCGACATCCGTTTACACCCGTAAATTTTCATCGATTACACGAGTAAACAAAACCGCTGTCAAGCGCTTTTTCCAATCCCGGCGCCGCCGCCGCGACGAGTACCGCGGCGCCCGGACACTGCGGCGACAACGAGCACGCCGACGCGTCACCGGCGCCCGGCGGCTACAAGCACTCATCGGAAGCCGTCCCGCCTGCACCGACGTACCCGCGCCATGTCCGAAAGCACTGCAATCGGCGGCACACCCTCTAAGCTATGCCGATGACCGATCATCTCGACGACCTCGACGCCGCTGCCGACCTGATCCTGCAGCGCATCGCCGGCCCGCTGCGCGTGGGCGCACCGCTGGGCCTGGGCAAACCGCACCGCCTGCTCAACGTGCTGTACGACCGGGTCGAACACGATCCGACGCGGCCGCTGCAGATCTACACCGCGCTGTCGCTGCATCCGCCAGCGCCCGGCGGCGGGTTGCAGGGGCGTTTCGCGCGGCCGTTCGTGCAACGCCATTTCGGCGACGACTTCCCGCGCCTGCGCTACGTGCAGGCGATGCAGCGCGATGCGCTGCCGGCGCACATCCAGGTCGAAGAGTTCTACATGCAGTCCGGCGCGCTGCTGCGTTCGACCCAGGCGCAGCGCAGCTACACCAGCCTCAACTACACCCATGCCGCCGACGCGGTGGCGCAGCGCGCGCCGAACCTGATCGTGCAGAAGGTGGCGCGCGAGCCCGACGGCACCCGGCTGTCGTTCTCGTGCAACAACGACATCACCCAGGACACCCTGGCCGCGGTGCAACGGCGCGGCCTGCCGCGGCCACTGCTGGTGGCCGAGGTCGATCCGCAGCTGCCGTGGATCGGCGGTTGCGCGGCAGTGGAGCCGAGCTTCTTCGACGTGGTGGTGACCCCGCCGGGGCCGTATCCGCGCCTGTTCGGGCTGCCGCGGCAGCCGGTCGCCGATGCCGATTACGCCATCGGCCTGTACGCCAGCACCCTGGTGCGCGACGGCGGCACGCTGCAGATCGGCATCGGCACCCTGGCCGATGCGCTGTGCCACGCGCTGGTGCTGCGGCATACCGACAACGCGCGCTACCGGCAGGTGCTGGCGGCGCTGGATCCGGGCCTGGAGCGGCATCCGGCGGTGCGCGAATGCGGTGGTCTGGATCCGTTCGCGGTCGGCCTGTTCGGCTGCAGCGAGATGCTCAACGAGGGCTTCCGGCAACTGGTCCAGTGCGGAGTGATCCGGCGCAAGGTACTCGACGACGCGCCGCTGCTGCAGCGCGTGGCCGACGGCAGCGCCGACGCGCAGGACCTGCAGCGCCTGGAGCGCGAGGGCGAATACCTGCAGGGCGCGTTCTACCTGGGCTCGCCGGAGTTCTACGCCTGGCTGCGCGACATGGATCCGCAGACGCGCGCGGCGATCGGCATGCGCCGCATCAGCGAGATCAACCAGCTCTACGGCGGCGAGACGCTGCGCCGGCTGCAACGGCGCGAGGCGCGCTTCTTCAACTCCTGCATGATGGCCACCGCGCTCGGCGCGGCGGTGTCCGATGCGCTGGACGACGGCCGCGTGGTGTCCGGCGTCGGCGGCCAGTACAACTTCGTGTCCATGGCGCACGCGCTGGACGACGCGCGCAGCGTGCTGATGTTCCGCGCCGTGCGCAGCGATGCCGGCGCAGCGCAGTCCAACGTGCGCTGGAACTACGGCCACACCACCATTCCGCGGCACCTGCGCGACCTCTACGTCAACGAATACGGCATCGCCGATCTGCGCGGCCTGACCGACGAGGATTGCATCGCCGCCATGACCGGAATCGCCGACATGCAGGCCCAGCCCGCATTGCTGGAGACGGCGAAGGCCAACGGCAAGCTGGCCGCCGAGTTCGCGGCGCCCGCGCACTGGCAACGCAACCACGCTGCGCGGGTACGCGACGCGCTGGCGCCGTTCCGCCGCGACGGCACCCTGCCCGACTACCCGCTGGGCAGCGATTTCACCGAAGTCGAGCAGCGCCTGCTGCGCGCCCTGTCCTGGCTGCAGCAACACACCGCCACTACCGGCGCCAAGCTGAAGACGGTGGCCAGCGCGGTGCTGGCGCGCCCCATGGCGGATGCCGCCTGCATGCAGCGCATGGGGCTGGATGCACCGCGCAGCATCGGCGAGCGCCTGGAAGCGACATTGCTGGCGTTCGCCCTGCAGCGCACGCGCACGCCGCAGTGACGCGCGAACGCGCCTGACGCGCCAATGCGCAGGCGCGGGTCGATCGCGGCCGACGGCGCGAGAGGGTGATCGCAGTCGCGCGCGCGACGCATCGCACGGTTTGCCGCACATCGGCAGCGATGACACGATTCGGCAACATGCCGGCAGGACGCGCGTCAACTCCGCTCGGGATGCTGTCCGGATATCGTTACCAAACGGATCCGCGATGCCTTCCAAGCGTTCTGTCCCGATGTCGTCGAAGTCCCGTCGCGAGTCGGTTGCGCTGCGCGCCCTGTTGGTGGTGTTGGCGCTGTTGCCGTTGGCGCTGCACGCCGAGCCCAAACTCAACGACCTGCAATACATCGGCAGCCACAACAGCTACCACGCCGGTTTCGCGCCCAGCGAAGCGGCGCTGTGGAAGCGGCTGGACCCGGCGACGTTCGCAGTGCTGGATTACCGGCATCCGCCGTTGACGCAGCAACTGGACGACGGCGTGCGCCAGATCGAACTGGACATCTACGCCGACGCCAAGGGCGGACGCTACGCACACCCGGCGATGATCGACCAGCTCGCCAAGGCCGGACTGCCGCCGCCGCCGCCGATCGCCGCGCCGGGGGTGATGCAGCGACCGGGCTTCAAGGTCATGCACATCCAGGACCTCGACCAGCGCAGCACCTGCCAGCCGCTGCTGGCCTGCCTGCGCGAAGTGCGGGCGTGGTCGAAAGAGCACCCCGGGCATCTGCCGATCTTCATTCTGCTGGAAACCAAGCAATCGACGCTGCCGGCAGCGTTTCCCACGGTGCAGCCGGAGCCGTTCGACGGCAAGGCGTTGGATGCGCTGGACGCCGAGCTGCGCTCGGTGTTCGCCGCGAACGCGTACATCAGCCCTGACCTGGTGCGCGGCAACGCCGCCACGCTCAACGCCGCCGTGCTCGCGCATGGCTGGCCGACGCTGGCGGCGGCGCGCGGCAAGGTGGTGTTCCTGCTCGACCAGCGTGCCGTCGGCCCGGCCTACCTCGCCGGCCATCCGTCCTTGCGCGGCCGCGTGTGCTTCACCAACGCCGATCCCGGCACCGACGATGCCGCCTTCGTCGAGCGCAACGACGGCAGCGCCGATGAGATCGCGCAGTTGGTGAAGGCCGGCTACCTGGTGCGCACGCGTACCGATGCCGACCTCAAGGAAGCCGCGCACGCCGACACGAAACGGCGCGACGCCATGCTGGCCAGCGGCGCGCAGTTGCTCAGCACCGACTTTCCCGACCACGAGCCGGCCGCCTCCGGCTACGTGGTGCGCTTTCCCGGCGACGCCGTCGCCCGCTGCAATCCGCAGCGTCCACAATCCGACTGCCACGGCGTCGACCTGCGCCACTGATCGCCCGCGGCCGCGCTGCGTCGCGGCCACGCCCCACACGCATGCAATGGAAGGCCTGGGCGATCCGCGCGCCGGCATCGGCGTGTCCGGACCTCGGATCGCAACCGCTGTTTCCCCCAACGAGTCGCCCCCATGTCCCCGTTCCATCGCCCCCGTCCCCTGTGCTGTGCCATCGCCCTCGCGCTTGCGCTCTCGCCCGCCGCCCACGCCAGCGACGCCGCTGACGTCCCTGACGCCAGCGCGCGCACCACCACCCTGGATTCGGTCAACGTGCAGGCCGCGCAGGCCACCGTGCCGGGTTCGCTGGACGAACAGCGCCTGTCCAACGGCGTCAACAGCGTGATGAGCAAGCAGCAGATCGATGCGATTCCCTCCGCCGGCATCGCCGACGTGGTCGCGCACCTGCCCGGGCTGTCGGCCTACAGCGACATGCACCTGGGCCAGGCCACCACCGGCGAGAACGCCTACGTCAGCATCCGCGGCCTGGATGCCAGCTACAACAGCTACCGCCTCAACGGCTTCGGCATGCCCGAGACCGACTCGTCCACGCGCGCGATCTCGCTGAACATGCTGGCGCCGTTCGGCATCCAGTCGGTGAAGGTCTCCAAGTCGCCGACCCCGGACCTGCCGGGCGACGCGATCGGCGGCGCGATCGACATGCGCACGCCCAGCGCGTTCGACTTCGATGGCGATTTCTACGGCAAGACCACCGCGCAAGGCCAGTTCAACGCGCTCGCCTCCGACCTCGGCGGCAAGCACACCGGCGGCACGGTGCAACAGGAGCTGGCCTGGAAGTTCGGCGACGACCACGCGTTCGGCGTCTATGCCTCGGCGTACTACGGCAAGAACAACAACATGGCGCAGGCGCCTGCGCCCAACAGCGCGTACTTCCCGGCGGATCCGGCGCAGGCCAAGGCCGTCGACCTGCGCGACGTCGGCCCGCTGCTCAGCGCCCGCTACAAGTACAGCGTCTACACCAGCCAGATCGAGCGCTACGGCGGCAATCTCGCCTTCGACTGGCAAGGCGACCATAGTTCCTTCTTCGCCCGCGCCATCTACGGCAGCTACAACGTCACCGGCCAGCAGGATCAGTCCAGCGCACGCCTGGAAACCGTCAACAACCAGCCGACCGCGGTGCGCGGCGGCTACTTCAACACCCACGACATCAAGGAAACCCTGGCCACGCTGCAACTGGGTGGGCAGACCACGCTGGACCGCCTGCGCTTCGATTACGGCAGCTCGTTCGGGCGCGGCACGCGCAGCCGCCCGGACTACGTCGCGGCGAGCCTGTACGGCTTCACCCCGGGCAGTTTCGCGTTCGATCTCAGCGACCCGACCTACCCGAGCATCGGCCCGAGCTCGCCGGCCCTGAAGAACTTCTTCTACAGCCTGGATTCGGCGCTGTTCTGGAAGACCCAGGGCCACGATGCCGGCAGCCACGACAACCGCGCCAACGCGCATGCCGACATCAGCTACCGCGTGGACGGCGACATCCTCGACGAGGTCAAGACCGGCCTGTCGCTCGACCACGCCGATCGCGGTTCCTACGATCACCCGTTCTTCCACAAGGACGGCAACTTCATCTACAACGGCCCCTACTTCGGCGGCAGCAACTACGTGTTCCCCAACGCCGGCGGCCCGCCGCTGAGCGCCCTCCCCGGCCGCCTCACCTACGCGGCGTTCGATGGCCACTATGCCGGCCCATTCAAGATCCTGGACCGCGACTGGGTGCGTGCGCAGGCGGTGCCGTACAAGTACGTCAACGATC
The DNA here is from genome assembly GCF_011761895.1 of Xanthomonas sp. F4. Lineage (NCBI taxonomy): Bacteria > Pseudomonadati > Pseudomonadota > Gammaproteobacteria > Lysobacterales > Lysobacteraceae > Xanthomonas > Xanthomonas sp. F4. The sequence continues at coordinate 129,929 of NZ_JAASQX010000007.1, forward strand.
CCAATGGGGCCGGCATCTATACCGCCAACGACTACAACGCCAACACCACCTCCAGCACCGAGGCGATCTACGCCGGCTACGCGATGGCCACGCTGCATGTCGGTGCGGTGACCATCCTGCCCGGCGTGCGCTACGAACTGACTCGCTACTCCGCCGACGCCTGGCAGTCGAACGGCGACGGCATCAATGGCCGCTTCGTCGGCAGCGGCCGCAGCTACGGCGAGGTGTTGCCGGGCATCAGCCTCAACTACCGTCCTGACGACCTGACCGTCTACCGCGCCTCGTTGCGACGCAGCTTCAGCCGCCCGGCGTTCGGGCTGATTTCCGGCGAGACCGTGTACACGGTCGACCCCACCCAGAAGGTCATCGGCATCTCCAAACCCAATCCCGACCTGCAGCCGAGCAAGGCCGACAACGCCGATCTGTCCGCGGAGTTCTACGACCGCAACGGCGGCGTGCTCAGCGCCTCGACCTACTACAAGCGCATCAGCGGCTTCATCTACACCTCGCAGTCGGCGACCAGCAACGACAACACGCTCGGCGGCCTGGTCCCGACCGGCACCACCTTCGAGGACGGCGTGCCGGTGACCATGCCGCAGAACGGCGGCACCGCCAAGCTGTACGGCGTGGAGCTGGCCGGCAGCAAGCGCCTGCAGGACCTGCCCGGGGTCTGGGGCAATTTCGGCATCGCCGCCAACCTGACCCTGCAGCACAGTTCCGCCGACAGCAAGCGCGCCGATCAGCCCGGCAAGACCTGGCTGCCGCGTGCGCCCGAGCGCATCTACAACCTCGACCTGTTCTACGACGACAGCCACCTGCGCGCCGACCTCAGCTACAACTACACTGGCTTGCAACTGCTCGGCCTGACCAGCGACCGGCTCAACTACTACCTGCAACCGGTCAAGTCGCTGGACTTCACCGCCACCTACCACCTGCCGCACGGCATCGACGTCGGCATCGCCGCCAAGAACCTGCTCAACTCGGCCACGTTCTACGAGACCCAGGGCAAGTCCACGCGCTACATGGCCTACGACCCGGGCGCCGATGGCGCCTACGTGGAAACCGGGCGCGTGTACATGCTTACGCTGAGCTATACCTACTGACGCTGCCCCTGCCTCCGGCGCGCCGCGCCGGAGGCCTTGTGGCGTATCGGCAGCCTTGGACGCGCCGGGCTGTGCGCACGCCTGGAATAGCGGTTGGTCCCGAGGGCCGCGTGAGCGGCGCCTCGCATCCCTGGGCGCATACGCCGCCATTGCCACCTGCGCGCCACCAGGACCGCGCGACGCCTGCCACGCAACGGTTTCCACCCTGCAGGGGCAGATCCCGGCGGGGGATGTCATTCGCGTGTAAAATTGCGGGTTTTTGACCACTCACATGGCGAAAGCCCCTCCACGGGCGCCCGTCCCGGGCCCGGCCTTCATTCGCCTGCTGGCGCGCCTGAGCGATGCGCCGATGCCCGCGTCCAGCCCCGCGCTGGCCGACAGGCTCGGCCAATGGATCGACTGGAACCGCGCGGTGGCGGTGTCGCGGGCGCTGGACGGCAAACTGCCCGAGCCTGCCGAGGACGCGCCCGAGGTGCCGGAACCGTCGGCGCTGGAGGCCGAATGCGGCCGCGTGCGCGCCGCGCTGGAAGAGAGCATCGCGCTGGATATCGCCAAGGAGACCGGCAAGCCCGTGGGCAAGCGCCAGCACGACCCCGACGCACCGATCGAGTACGCGCCGTTCCGCCAGCGCTACCTGTCACTGCAGCGCGCGATGCTCACCGCCACCGGGCGCCTGCGCGGCCTGCTGCGCGACGCCCTGGTCCCGCTCTCGCCGGACATGGCGCGGCTGGCCGAGGTCGACGCGGTGATGGAACTGACCCTCAGCCCGCGCGAGCAAAGCTTGCTGGCCACGGTGCCCAACCTGCTCGAAGCGCATTTCCAGCGCCTGCGCGCCGCTGCGGCGGCGCCCGCCCCCGACCCCTCCCTCACCGACGTCTCCCCGGCGCCGTCCGATACGGCCTGGCTGGACCTGTTCCGCCAGGACCTGCACAGCGTCCTGCGCGCCGAACTGGACGTCCGCTTCCATCCCATCGAAGCGCTGCTCGCCGCGCTTCGCAGCCGTTGATCCGACCCCCATGCCCAAGACCCTGTTCCATTCCGCCCTGTTCCTCGCCGGCCTCGCCGTGGTCTGCTGGATCGGCGCCGGCTATCTCGGCTCCAACCCGCTGGGCGCCGGCTTCGCCGCGTTGATCGGCCTCTGCTACCTGGCCGGCGTCGCCGAGCTGTACCGCTACCGCCAGGCCACCGCGACCCTGCACACCGCGCTGCGCGACGCCGAGGCCGCGCGCAGCGATCTGGGCGGCTGGCTGCAACGGCTGCACCCGAGCCTGCGCAACGCGGTGCGCCTGCGCATCGAAGGCGAGCGCGCGGCCCTGCCGGTGCCGGCGCTGACCCCGTACCTGGTCGGCCTGTTGGTGCTGCTGGGCATGCTCGGCACCTTCCTGGGCATGATGGCGACGCTGCGCGGCACCGGTCTGGCGCTGGACAGCGCCACCGACCTGCACGCCATCCGCGCCTCGCTGGCGGCGCCGCTGAAGGGCCTGGGCTTCGCCTTCGGCACCTCCATCGCCGGCGTGGCCGCCTCGGCGATGCTCGGCCTGCTCGCCGCGCTGTGCCGGCGCGAGCGCCTGCAGGCAGTGCAGCAACTGGATCTGCATGCGGCCACCGCGCTGCGCACGCACTCGCTGGCCTACCAGCGCAACGAGGCGTTCAAGCTGCTGCAGACCCAGGCCACGCTGATGCCGAGCCTGATCGAGCGCATGCAGACGATGATGGCGGCGCTGGAACAGCACAGCGCGGTCAGCGGCGAACGCCTGGCCAGTAGCCAGGACGCGTTCCACAGCCGCACCGAGGCCGCCTACACGCGCCTGGCCGGAGCAGTCGAACACGCCCTGCAGGCCGGCGTGGCCGCGCACGCGCGTGCGTTCGGCGACGCGCTGGAGCCGGTGGTGCAACGCACGCTCGACGGCGTGGCGCGCGAGACCGCCGCGCTACAGGACACCGTCGGCCAGGCGGTGCAGCGGCAACTGGACAGCCTGGCCAGCGGCTTCGCCCAGGCCGCCGAGCAGGCCACGCAGCGTTGGGACAGCGCGCTGGCCGAACAGCAACGCGTCAACGGCGCGCTGCTGCAGGAACTCCGCAGCGCGCTGCAACGCGCCGGCGACGGCCTGGAACAGCGTGCAACCACGCTCGTGGAGGCGACCGCGGCGCGCCTGCAGGCCGCCAGCGACGACGCCAGGCAGGCCTGGGCCGAGGCGCTGACGCAACAACGCGAGGCCAACGACAGCCTCGCCGCGCGCCATGCGCAGGCACTGGACACCGTCGCAGGCCGCCTGGATGCCACCGCCGAGGCCGCACAGCAGGCCTGGAACGCCGCGCTGGAGCAGCAGCGCGATGCCAACGCGGCACTGGTCACACGCAACGCGCAGGCGCTGGACACCGTGGCGATGCGCTTGGACGCTACCGCCGAGGCCGCACAACAAGGCTGGGGCGCGGCGCTGGCACAACAGCGCGAGGTCAACGACACCCTCGCCACGCGCAATGCGCAGGCGCTGGAGACCGTGGCGACCCGCTTGGATGCCACTGTCGAGGCCGCGCAGCAGGCCTGGAGCGCGGCGCTGGCACAGCAACGCGAGGTCAACGAGGCCCTGGCCGTGCGCAACGCGCAGGCGCTGGACACCGCCGCCGCCAGCCTGGAACAGCGCGCCGCCGCGCTCGCCGAGACGCTGCAGCAGGCCCATGCCGACCTGCAGGACGCGCTGGAAGCGCGCGACCAGGCGCGCCTGCGTGCCTGGACCGACAGTTTCGCCAGCATGGCCGCGACCCTGGGCGGACAGTGGGAACATCATGGCGAGCGCATCGCGCAGCGCCAGCAGGAGATCTGCAGCACGCTGCAGGAGACCGCCGCGGCGATGTCGGAACAGAGTCAGGCGCAGGCGCGCGACACCATCGCCGAGATCGAACGGCTGGTGCAGGTGGCCTCGGAAGCGCCAAAGGCCGCGGCCGACGTGGTCGCGGAACTGCGCCAGAAACTCTCCGACAGCATGGTCCGCGACACCGCGATGCTGGACGAACGCAATCGCCTGCTGGCCACGCTGCAGACCTTGCTGGAGGCGGTCAACCACGCCTCCACCGAGCAGCGCAGCGCGGTGGATGCGCTGGTCGCGACCTCGGCGGATTTGCTGGAGCGCGTCGGCAGCCGTTTCACCGACCAGATCGAAGCGCAGACCGGCAAGCTCGACGAGGCCGCCGCGCAGGTCGTTGCCGGCGCCACCGAGGTGGCCAGCCTGGGCGACGCGTTCTCCGGCGCGGTGCAGACGTTCGGCGAATCGAACATGGCCCTGCTGGAACGCCTGCAGGGTATCGAGCAGGCCTTGGACAAGTCGCTGGCGCGCAGCGACGAACAGTTGGCCTACTACGTGGCGCAGGCACGTGAGGTGATCGACCTGAGCATGCTGTCGCAGCAGCAGATCACCGAGGAGCTGCGCCAGCTCGCCGCGCGCCAGGCGCCCGACCAGGCCGACGTGGCATGAGCGACGAGCTGGAACTCGACGCCGACACCGGCGCGCCGGTCTGGGCGGTGTTCGGCGACCTGATGTCGGTGCTGCTGGGCGCGTTCGTGCTGATCCTGATCGGGGTGATCGGCGTGCAGTTGCAGCTGTCGAACAAGCTGGATGTGGAAATGCGCCAGCGCCAGCTCGAAGCGCAGCAGCGCAAGACCCTGGAACAGGCGCTGGCGGCGCCGCTGGCGGCCGGCCGGGTGACCCTGGTCGACGGCCGCATCGGCATCCGTGGCAACGTGCTGTTCGCGCTGAACTCCGACCAGTTGCAGCCGGAAGGTCGCGACTTGCTGAAGAGCCTCGCCGCGCCGCTGGCCGGCTATCTCAAGGCGCGCAACGAGATCCTGATGGTCAGCGGCTTCACCGACGACCGCCAGGTGCGCGAGAGCAACCGCCAGTTCGCCGACAACTGGGAACTGTCGGCCGAGCGCGCGCTGACTGTGACCCGTGCGCTGATCGAGGCAGGCGTCCCGGCCGATGCGATCTTCGCCGCCGCCTTCGGCGCACAGCAGCCGGTGGCGCCGAACGCCGACGAGGCCGGACGCGCCAGCAACCGCCGCGTGGAGATGGCCCCGCTGCCGCGCATGAGCAAGCGTGCCGCGACACCGCATGCACCCTGATCCGATTCCCGCCATCGACCGCCTTGCCGCCTGGCGCGCACAGCACGCCGAGCGGCTGGACCCGCTGCGCTTCCGCTTCCTGGAAGCGCTGGCGCGCCGCACCGAGGCGCAGCAGGGCAAGACGCGGGAGCTGCTGGAGCAGAAGCTGTCTGCCCTGCTCGACGCCTACGCGGCGGCGCTGGATGCGTCCTCACGGAACGCCGGCGATCCTGATGCCGACGCCGCGATGCGATCGACCCAGCCGAGTCCGCTCGGCGCCCTGGTGGCGCAGTATCGTGCGGCCGCTGCGCCCACCATGTCCGGCACCGATGCCGAACCTGGCAGCGGCACCGACAACACCGCCGGCGCTGCGGCGCAGGCAGTGCCGATGGCAGCGGAGGCAACGACGTCATCGCCCGCCGCGACCGCGGCCGCGCGCCTCGCTGCGCCGCAGCTGCCCGCCGTCGAAGAGGCGCGCCGGCTGTGGACCGAACTGCGCAGCCGCAGCCAGCTGCGGCAATCGCTGCAACAGGCACCCGCCGATGCCGGCCCGCTGAATTCCGGCGTGCTGGTACACCGCTCGCTGGCATTGATGCGCACGCTCTCGCCCGGCTACCTGCAGCACTTCCTGTCCTACGTCGATGCACTGTCCTGGCTGCAGCAACTGCACGATGGCGGCGCACTGGCGAAGCAGCAGCAATCCGGCAGCGCCGTCGGCAAACCGACGACACCGCGCAGCAAGCCGCGCAAACGCGGTTGACCACATCGCCAATGCACGTAACGCCCACAGCGTCGTGGTAGGAGCGGCTTCAGCCGCGACGGGCGTTACAGGGAACGGCGGTCGCGGCTGAAGCCGCTCCTGCCAAAGCCACTTTCCTCACACGACACATCCACACAGGCAAGAAAAAGGCCGGCATGCGCCGGCCTTTCCCGTCACCCATCGGGGAGCTCGGCTTACAGCGCCTTCGCCGCCGCCACCACGTGCTCGGCGGTGATCCGGAAGTGTTTGTACAGCACATTCGCCGGCGCCGAGGCGCCGAAGCTGTCGATGCCGACCACGGCGCCGTCCAGGCCCACGTAGGCGCGCCAGAACGCGGTGACACCGGCTTCCACCGCCACGCGCTTGCGCACCGCCGACGGCAGCACCGACTCGCGGTAGGCGGCGTCCTGGCGATCGAACACGTCGGTACACGGCATCGACACCACGCGCGTCTTCAGGCCCGCGGCATCCAGTGCCTGCTTGGCTTCCACCGCCAGGCCGACTTCCGAGCCGGTGCCGATCAGGATCACGTCGGGCGTGCCGCCCTCGGCATCGGCCAGCACGTAGCCGCCGCGCTCGATCTGCTTGATCTGCTCGGCGCTGCGCGCCTGGAACGGCAGGTTCTGGCGGCTGAACACCAGGCAGCTCGGGCCATCCTTGCGGGTGATCGCGGCCTTCCAGCTCACCGCCGACTCCACCGTGTCGCAGGGGCGCCACACGTCGTTGTTGGGGATGTAGCGCAGCGACGCCAGGTGCTCCACCGGCTGGTGGGTCGGGCCGTCCTCGCCCAGGCCGATCGAGTCGTGGGTGTAGACGTGGATCGCATGCGCCGGGATCAGCGCGCTCATGCGCACGCCGTTGCGCGCGTAGTCGCTGAACACCAGGAAGGTGGCGTCGAACGGAATGAAGCCGCCATGCAGCGCCAGGCCGTTGGCGATGGCGGTCATGCCGAACTCGCGCACGCCGTAGTACACGTAGTTGGCGTTGGGATCGTCAGTGGCGACCGACTTGCTGGCCTTCCACAGGGTGAGGTTGGAATGCGCCAGGTCGGCCGAACCGCCGACCAGCTCCGGCAGCAGCGGCGCGAAGGTTTCGATCGCCATCTGCGAGGCCTTGCGCGAGGCGATGGTCTGGCCTTCGGCGGCCTGCTTGGCGATGTAGGCGTCGGCCTGGGCGAGGAAGTCCTCCGGCAGCTCGCCGTGCGAGCGGCGGGTCAGTTCCGCGGCTTCGGCCGGGTACTGCTTGGCGTACTTGTCGAAGGCCTGCTCCCACTCGGCCTGGCGCAGCGTGCCGGCCCCGCCGGCGCGCCAGCCGTCGTAGATTTCCTGCGGAATCTCGAACGGCGCGTACGGCCAGTTCAGCGCCTTGCGCGCGCCTTCCAGCTCTTCCTTGCCCAGCGCGGCACCATGCGAGGATTCCTTGCCGGCCTTGGTCGGCGCACCGAAGCCGATGGTGGTGCGGCAGCACAGCAGGGTCGGCTTCTCGCTCTCGGCGATGGCCGCCTCGATCGCGGCCTTGACCGCGTCAGCGTCCTGGCCGTCGACATCACGGATCACGTGCCAGCCGTAGGCCTCGAACCGGGCCGGGGTGTTGTCGCTGAACCAGCCGGCGGTGTTGCCGTCGATGGAGATATGGTTGTTGTCCCAGAACGCGACCAGCTTGCCCAGGCCCCAGGTGCCGGCCAGCGAGGCGGCCTCGTGGGACACGCCTTCCATCATACAGCCGTCGCCCATGAACACCCAGGTGCGGTGGTCGACGATCTGGTGCTCGGGGCGGTTGTAGCGCTGCGCCAGCAGCTTTTCGGCCAGCGCGAAACCGACCGCATTGGCGAAGCCCTGGCCGAGCGGACCGGTGGTGGTCTCCACCCCGGGGGTCTCGCTGCGCTCCGGATGGCCGGCAGTCTTGCTGTGCAGCTGGCGGAAGCGTTTGAGCTCCTCGACCGGCAGGTCGTAGCCGGACAGGTGCAGCAGCGCGTACTGCAGCATCGAGCCATGGCCGTTGGACAGCACGAAGCGGTCGCGGTTGAACCAGTGCGGATTGTTCGGGTTGTGGCTGAGGAAGTCGTTCCACAGCACTTCGGCGATGTCGGCCATGCCCATCGGCATGCCGGGATGGCCGGAATTGGCGGCCTCGACCGCATCGGCGGCAAGGAAACGGATCGCGTTGGCGAGTTCGCGGCGGGTAGGCGTCGTCATGAGGGATCTGTCGGAAGCGGGCGCGTGGCGTCGGGTCCGTTATTGTCCCACAGGCGGGGATTGGAGATTGGGGATTGGGGATTCGCAGCGGCACTGGCTGGACGCTTCAGATGGCGTCGGAGCGGCTTCAGCCGCGGCGGGCCATTCCCGGCAAACACCTATCGCGGCTGAAGCCGTTCTCACGCGTGGTCCGTCAGGCGGCGGCACTGCCGCCTTTACCAATCCCTAATCTCGAATTCCTAATCCCGGCCGTCCTCGCCCTTGGCCACCAACGTGGTCAGGGCCAGGTCGCCGGTCACGTTCAGCGCGGTGCGGCACATGTCCAGGAAATGGTTGACGCCCAGGATCATGCCGATGCCGACCGGGTCCACGCCGACCATCGCGCAGATCAGCGCCACCACCGGCAGCGAGCCGGACGGCACGCCGGCGGTACCGATGCCGCCGAGGATGCAGACCAGCATCACCATGCACTGCTGCGCGATGCTCAGCTCCACGCCGAAGAACTGCGCCAGGAAGATCACCGTCACGCCCTCGAACAGCGCGGTGCCGTTCTGGTTGGCGGTGGCGCCGACGGTCAGCACGAAGCGCGAGACCTTGTGCGGCAACCCCATCTGGTCGGCCACGCGCAGCGCGGTCGGCAGGGTGGCGTTGCTGGACGCGGTGGAGAACGCCATCACCGTCGCTTCGCGGGTGGCGCGGAAGAACCACAGCGGCGAGCGCCCGGCCAGGCGCACGGCCACGCCGTAGCTCACCACCATGTGCAGGCCCAGCGCCAACACCACCACGCCCACGTAGGCGCCCAGCCGTACCAACAATTCGAAGCCGAACAGGGCCGCCAGGTTGAACATGAAGCAGGCCACCGCATACGGCGCCAGGCGGATCACCAGCCCGATCAGGGTCATCGAGATCTCGAACACGCCCTCGATGCCGCGCCGCAGCGTCGCCACCTTGGCGTCCTCGCTGAGCACCATGCCCACGCCGAACATCACCGCGAAGAACATCAGCGACAGGATCGCGCCGTTGCTGGAGGCGGCTTCGATCACGTTGTCGGGCACGATCGACAGCAGCATGTCCATGCCGTGCGGCTGGTGCTTGCTCTGGTCGACGATCTGCGCGGTACGCTCCACGTTCTGCTGCAGCAACTGCTGCGCCAGCTCGCGATCCACGCCGATGCCGGGCTTGAGCACGTTGACCAGCACCAGCCCGAGCAGCACCGCCACGCCGGACAGCACCACGGTGTAGCCCAGCGTCTTCCAGCCGATCCGGCCGAGCGCGCGGATGTCGCCCATCTCCGAAATGCCCATCACCAGCGCCGAGAACAGCAGCGGCACGATCAGCATGAAGATCAGGTTGAGGAACAGCTTGGAGAACGGCGTGGTGAGGTACTTGGTCAGCGCCTGCACCCAGGCCGCATCGCCCCCGACGCTCATGTGTACCGCCAGCCCCAGCACCAATCCGAGGACGAAGCCGATCGCCATTTTCCAGTGCAACGGCATGCCGGTTTCGGCCTTCACGGGGGTGTCGGTCATGAGTGCGCCTTGCGAGAGAGAATCCCGAGCTTAACAAACCCCCACTGGGAAGCCGCAAGCCCGCACGGGCCGTGCGCCAGCCGCGCCGCATCCATGCCCGCATGCGTGGCCGTGATCCGCGATCAAGACACGCTTCGCCCCCTCTCTTTCTCCATACACGCCAGCGCGACCGCGTTAGCCCTGCCAAGACAGGTCTTGCTGACGCCGGGCGCGCATCGGCCGTCCCTCGCATCCTCGACACAGGCAAAGACGCCTCGGCCACGCACATCTTGCGACCCACGACATCGAAGCAACGGCTGCTGGAGGAAATACGCCTCTGTCTTCTCTCCGGGACCAATCCGTCGCCAAGCGCCAGCTTGCGGCAACTCCTTGACGCACGCACTACGCGGCGCCGTTCGCTCTCGCCGACGAGGGACGCTTCACGCGTCGCGCGGATACAGCGGCGGCAGCTCGTCCTTGTCCTGCTTGCGCGACGTAGTGCGCCAGCGCGGGCCGGCCCAGAACGCCTGGCGCAACGCGGCGCGCGCGCCGGCCACATCGCCACCACCGCCCCAGCGTGCGTGTTGCATGCGCAGCACCGCGTCGCGCTGCGTCGGATCGTCCAGACGCTGCACCACCGTATCCAGATCGGCGACGCCAGCCTGCGCGCACAGGATCGCCGCGACCTCGTCCAGTCCGCCGCTGTCCAGGGCCTTGCGCAACTCCGGCAGCGCGGCGCGTGGATTCACGGGCGCCGACGTCGCGCCAGGCGCAGCGTTGGGCGCCGTCGCCGGCAATGCGGCGGCGACGCGCAAGCGGCGCGCGCGACGCCAGGCCCAGACCAGGGTCGCCAACCACAGCACCGCGAAACCCGCGGCCAGCCCCATCCACAGCGGCAACGAGGCCAGCCAACCCTGCAACGTGTGCGTCGGCGCCACCGCGTTGTCGGCCGGCACCACGTTCAGCGTCGGCGCCGCGGGACTGACCGGGGCCGGTGCCGGCGCAGGCACGCCTTGCCCGGGCTGCACCTGCAAGGTCAGGTCCGGCAGGCTGGCCTCGCGCGCGGCGCCGGCGCCGACGTCCCACCACGGCATGCGCAGGCCACGCACCAGCAACGGGCCCGCCGCCTGCGGCACGATCGAGTAGCGACGGCTGACGGTCACCTGCGGACCGCCGTCGACGAAGCGTTCCTGCACCTGCGGCGGCTCGGCGAACACCTGCGCACCATCGACGCTGGGCGTGGGCAGCTCGGGGAACTGCGCCTGGGTTGCGCCGCGCGCGGTCGCCTCGACCACGATGTCGGCAGCCTCGCCGGCCTTGGCGCGCTGCGGCGTGGCGGTGTAGCGCAGGCGCAGTTCGTGCAGCGGCAGCCACGGCTGCGGCGCGTTGGCCGGCTGCGCGCGCACCTGCAGGGTTTGCGCAGTGCCGCGCGCATTGAGTTCGCCGCCGCGGCCGAAGTAGTCGTCGAAGAAGCCGGTGGGACCGCGGCCACTGAAACGCGCGCCCGGCAGCAGCAGCGAACCGCTGCGTTCGGGGACCAGCAGGTAGTGCCGTTCGACCACCGTGTACATGCGTCCGTCGATCTGGCGGCGGTTCTGGATGTCGTCGCCGACGCGCTGCAGCGACGCGCCGGCCGGCGCGTCCAGGTCGAGTTCGCCCGAACTCAGCGGCACGCCGAGATACAGCCGCACCACCACGCCCACGCTCTGCTGCACGTAGGGCTGTGCGTCGTCGACGACGGTCTGCACGAACACATCGGCGTTGCCCACCTGCGCCGGCACATCGGCATTGGTGGTCGCCGGCGCCGCGGCACTGGCCGCAGCCACCTCCAGCCGCAATGGCGCGGTGCGCTCGTTGCCGACCTGCAGCGACGGAATCTCCAACGTGCCGGTGTTGCGCGGCGTCAGCATCACGCCGAACAAGGACTTCGCCGAGACCGCGCCATTGACGATCTGCATCTGCCGGCTCTTGACCTCGTTGCTGAGCGCGAAATCGGCGCGCAGCGGCGTGTAGTCCGGCGTCGCCGCCGCCTGGTCGGTCTCGATGTTGAGGGTCACGCCCTCGCCGGCGCCGACGTTGTCGCGATCCAGCCACGCGCGCGTGGCGGCGCCCGCCGGCAACGCCAGCAGCAGCGCGGCCACTACCATCAACGCCGCGAAGACGCGTGCCCCCTGGCCGAGTCGCTTGAAGTGGGTCATGGTTCTTGTTCCCGCTGCCTGCGTTCGTGTTCAAGCCTGAATTTGGCGCGCAGCAGATTGCCCGGATCGTCCGGCACCCGCCGCAACCACGCCTCTACCGCCTGGCGCTGCTCGCGCTGCTGCGGCGTCTCGTTCGCGGCGGCAGCGGCACGTTCGGCGGCCTGCTTGTCGGCGCCGCCCTGCTGCGCCATCGCCCGCTGCATCTGCTGGCGCTGCGCCGCATCGGCCTGCTGTTGCGTCTGCGCATCGCCGGGTTTCGGCGGCGCCTGTTGCGCGTCCTTGGTGCCATTGCGTCCCTGCTGGCCGTTCTGCTGCTGGCCGCCCTGTTGCTGATCCTTCTGCTGCTGGTCCTGCTGCTTGCCCGACTGCTGCTGACTGTTCTGCTGCTGACCGCTCTGCTGTTGACCGCTCTGTTGCTGGCCGTTCTGCGGCTGCCCATCCTTCTGCTGCTTGCCGTCCTTGCCCTGCTGGCCGGACTTCGAATTCTGCGACGACTGGCGCTTGCGTGCCGCCTCCACCGCCGCGCGGTTGGCGATCGCATCGGCCATCTGCGGATGCAGCTTCAGCGCCTTGTCATAGGCCTCGATCGCCTCGTCGTAACGGCCCTGGCGGGCCAGGGCATTGCCGAGGTTGTACCAGCCGGCATCGCTGTCGATGCCTTCGAACTGCTGTTGCGCGGCGGCGAAATCGCCCTTGCGGTAGGCCTGCACGCCCGCGTCCAGCCGTTGCTGGCGGACCTGGTCGGCACGTTCCCACCACCCGCCTGCGACAGGACCGGGCGCCGGCGTCTGTGCCTGCGGCGCCGCCGGTGCCTGCGCATGAACCGGTAGCGGCATCGCCAGCGGCGCCAACACCAGCAGCAGCACCGCGGCGCCACCACGGCGGCGGAACGCGAGCAATGCCAGCAGCATCAGCGGCGGCAGCAACCAATAGCCTTGATCGAGCCACACGCGGCCATGGCTTTCGTCGGCCGCCGTCGCCTCTTCTTCCTGCGGCCGCAGCACGCCCAGCGCGCGCAGATCCGCATCGTCAGGCGTCAACGCGGCATAGCGTCCCGCGCCGGCCGTGGCCAGCGCACGCAGCGAACCCGCATCCAGTTGCGCGTGCGCCAGCCGGCCCTGGTCGTTACGGTACGCAGCCCCCTGCGTGGTGCCCAGCCCCAGCGCGGACACGTGATACCCCTGCCCGGCCGCACGCGCCGCCGCCTGCTGCGCCTGCGTGTCGGCCTGATCGCTGAGCACCAGGATGTCGCCGCGGGAGAAGCCGGCCTGACGCAACAACTGCGCCGCCCAGTCGATCGCCAGGTCGGTACGCTGTCCCGGCACCGGCATCACCTGCGGCGACAAGGCGTCGAGGAACAGGCCGACGTTCGCCGCATCGTCGGTCAGCGGCGCCACCGTGTACGGCTCGCCGGCATATGCGAGCAAGGCCACTTCGCCGCCGGCGCGCTCGTGCAACAGGCGCGCCAACTTGGCCCGCGCCTGCAACAGCCGCGATGGCGGCAGATCGCGCGCGTCGATCTGCGCGGACAGGTCCAGCGCGATCACCAACGGCGTGCGCGCCTGCCACAGCGGCTGCTGTTCCTGGCGCCAGCTCGGCCCGGCCAGCGCCAGCACAGCCAGCGCATAGCCCAACGCGCCCACCAGCAGGCCGGCATTGCCCTTGGCGTCGCCACGCGCCAACAGGTGCGGCAGCAGATGCGGGTCCACCGTGCGCCGCCAGATGTCGCGGCGGCGACGCCGGCGCCACCAACTCCAACCCAGCAACGGCAGCAACAGCAGCGCCCACAGCCACTCAGGGCGCAGCAGGTGCAGGGCCTGGAGGAACTCCATCATGCGGGTCATTGCCGCCTCCAGGGCCAGATGAAGGACAGCAGGGCCAGCGCCAACGCCGCAGCCAACGGCCAGGCGTAGCGCTCGATCCGCGGCCGCACCGCCGGACCCGCCGAACGCACCGGTTCGAGCCGGTCCAGCTCGGCGTAGATCGAGGCCAGTTCGGCGGTATCGCGGGCGCGGAAGAAGCGACCGCCGGTGTCCTGCGCGATCTTGCGCAGCGTGTCCTCGTCGACCTGGTCGTCGCCGCCGCTGCCGGGAATCGGCAGGCCGAACAGCGACATGCCGCCATCGCCGCCGAAGGCGATGGTGTACACGCGCACGTGTTCGGCCTTGGCCAGTTCGGCGGCCTTCAGCGGGTCGAGCACGCCGGCGGTGTTGACGCCGTCGGTGAGCACGATCAGCACCCGCTCGCCCTGCTGCTGCTCGCGCAGGCGCTTGACCGCCAGCGCGATCGCATCGCCCAGCGCGGTCTCGCGGCCGGCCAGGCCGACCACGCTGTCGCGCAACTGGTCGCGCACCGTGGCAAGGTCCGCGGTCAACGGCGTCAGCGCATACGCCTGCTGGCCGAACACCAGCAAGCCGATGCGGTCGCCGTCGCGGCGGTCGAGGAAGTCGGCCAGCACCGCCTTGGCCGCGGTCAGGCGATCGACGACGCGCCCGCCCAGGGTCATGTCCGGCTCGCTCATGCTGCCGGACAGATCCACCGCTAGCATCAACTGCCGCGCCTGCTGCGGCGGCGCGATGGGTTCGCCAAGTTGCAGCGGCCGCGCCGCGGCGGCACACAGACAGAACCATGCCAGCCAGGCCAGCCAGACGCTGGCGCGCCATAACCCGCCGCGCGCCGGTGCGGCGGCCACGGCCTGCAGGCGCTCGCCATAGGGCACGCGCAAGGCCGGCGCATTGCCGCGCCGCGCCGGCAGCAGCAGATTGGCCAGCAAGGGCAGCGGCATGGCCAGCCACATCCAGGGCCAGGCGAAGCCGGCCACCAGGTCGCTGAGGCTCTGCCACGACGACGGCAACAGACTCATCGCCGTCCTCCGCGCCGCGCCGCCATCAACGCCAGGAACCGGCGCCGCGCCAGCGGCAGCAGCGCCTGCACCTGCGCCGGGTCCACGCTGAGCCGGTAGCCGCCATCGAGCAGCACACGGCCTGGGCCGGTGGAGAAATCCTGGCGCTTGTCGCCGCCATCCAGGAACCGCAGCCAGTCCTCGCCCTGCAAGGCCGCAGCGGCCGGATCGCGGCGTTGTGCCGCACGCCGCAACAACTCAGAGACCGCGGCCACCTGCGTCGGCGGTTCGCCCGTGCGCGTTGCCGCGTCGAACTGGCGCTGCCAACGCTGCACGCGCTGGCGCCGGCGCATCCACACGAACAGCGCCGCGCCGATCGCCAGCAGCAACACCGCCGCCAGCATCCACCAGCCCGGCGCGGGCGGCCACCAGGCCGGTGCCGGCGGCAGATGCACATCGCGCAGGGGCAGTTGTTGCGGGCTCATACCGTCGCGCCCCGTTGCACCGGCAGCAACCACGACTCGCTGGGCGCGTCGCTCAGCAACACCCGCACCTGCACGCCGCGGCCCGGCAGTTCCGCGGCTAGGGTTTCCAACGGCTGCACGAACTGCGCGCGCCAGCGCTGTTGTGCGGTGCTCGCCAGCAGATCCACTTCCACGCGGCGGCCGCTCGCCCAGAACGGCAGGGCCGCGCGCGGCGGCTGCACCTCCAGCGGATCGGCGAGCAGCAGCAACTCCACTTCGTTATGCAGTGCCAGCGCGGCCCAGCGCGCCGCGGGCACGGCCTGCGCGCTGGCCGGGTCGGCCAGCACGGTCAGGCGCGACCCGGGGCGCAACAGCTTGGCCGCGTGATCCAGGGCCATGCCCAGGCCGGCGTCCTCCTGCGGCGGCTGCGCATACCAGCGCGTCAACGCATCCAGCACGCGCAGGACGCCGCGCGGTCCGGAGGCGGGCGGCACCGGTGCTTCGCTGCGGCTGCCGCGCAAGGCGGCCAGGCGATCGCCCTGGCGCTGCGCTGCCCACGCGGCGACCGCCCCGGCACGCGCCGCCTGCACCGACTTGAAGCGGACGCGGGTGCCGAAATACAACGACGGCGCGGTGTCGGCAACGATCAGGCTGAGCCGTTCGCGCTCGGCCTGGAACAATTTTGTGTGGGTGCGACCGCTGCGCGCGGTGAGCCGCCAGTCGATGTGGCGGACGTCGTCGCCCGCCACATACTCGCGCGATTCGGCGTACTCCATGCCGCGCCCGCGCATGGGCGACGGGGCAGCGCCGCTGAGGCCATGGCGGCCGCGGCGCGGTGGCGGGATACGCGCAACGGCGGCACGCAGGGCCACCAACTCGGCCAGGCTGGGACGGATCCCCGCCTCGGCCGGCGCGGCGGCGTGCGGCATGCCCGGCGCGGCGGCGTGCGGCATGCCCGGCGCGGTCGGCTGCGGTGCCATGCTCGTTACTCCGCGCGCAGGCGGGCGGCGGGCAACAGCCGTGCTTGGCCGCGTCCGGTCATGGCGGCGGCACCTTGTCCAGCAGCGCCGCGACCAGGCGATCGCCGTCCCAGCCTTCGGCGGTGGCTTCGTAGCTGGGCAGCACGCGGTGGCGCAATACATCGGCGGCGACCGCGCGTACGTCGTCGGGCGTGACGAAGTCGCGTCCGGCCAGCCATGCCCGGGCGCGCGCGCAACGCTCCAGCGCGATCGAGCCGCGCGGGCTCGCGCCCCAAGCAATGCGCCGCGCCAACGCGGCGTCGTAGCCGCTGGCATCGCGCGAGGCCAGCACCAGTTCGATCAGATAGCGCTCCAGCGGCGGCGCCATGTGCAGCGCCAGCACCGCGCGTCGCGCCGCGAACACGTCGTCCAGCGGCATGCGCGGCGGCGGCGCCTCGCCCGCCTCCAGCGTCTCGCGCGCGCGTTCGCGCGCCAAGCGCAGGATCTCCGCTTCCGCTGCCGCTTCCGGATAGCCGATCCGCACGTGCATCAGGAACCGGTCCAGTTGCGCCTCCGGCAGCGGGAAGGTGCCTTCCTGCTCGATCGGGTTCTGCGTCGCCATCACCAGGAACAGCTTCGGCAGCGCATAGGTATGCCGGCCAACGGTGACCTGGCGCTCGCCCATCGCTTCGAGCAGCGCCGATTGCACCTTGGCCGGTGCACGATTGATTTCGTCGGCAAGCAGGATCGGATGGAAGATCGGCCCGGGCAGGAACTCGAAGCGGCTTTCCTGCGGACGCCACACCTCGGTGCCGGTGAGGTCGGCCGGGAGCAGGTCGGGCGTGAACTGCACGCGGGCGAAGTCGGCCTCCAGGCGTGAGGCCAGGGCGCGAATCGCCGTGGTCTTGGCCAGGCCGGGCGCGCCTTCGACCAGCAGATGGCCGTCGGCAAGCAGCGCGATCAGCAGGCGCTCCACCAGCGCCGACTGGCCGACGATGGTCTGGGACAGGCCGTCGCGCAGTGCGACGAACGCGGCGTGCAGGCGCTGCTGCTCGGGCGCGGCCAGCGGGGAATCGAGGGTCGGGGATGGAGTGTTCATTTGCGCAGTCTGACCGATCGCCGGTGAAAATGGTTCCGCGCCTGGCCGAGGCTCCAGGCCGCGAATTCAGGGTTTCCTCATCCATGGCCCCAAACGGCGACGGGAGAGGCCTGCGCCTCTCCCGTCGGAGGGTACCACCTGTATTTGCAGCTCAGGCCGGCGCGCGCTTTGCCACGTGCATCACCTTGGGGGTCACGAAGATCAGCAATTCCGCTTTGGTCTTGTTGCGACCGCGCTTCTTGAACAGATTTCCCAGGAACGGGACGTCGCCCAGGAACGGCACCTTGGAGATACTGCTGCGGTCGTTGAACTCGTAGACACCGCCGATCACCACCGTCTGCCCATCGTCGACCAGGACCGCCGTGTTGATTTCGCGCCGGTTGATTTCCGGCACGGTGCCGTAGTTCTGCAAGACCACATAGCGTTCGACTTCGTCCTTCTTGACGTTCATGTTCAAAAACACACGATTGTCGTCGGTGATGGTCGGCGTCACCTTCAGCTCCAGCAACACTTCCTTGAACTGTACGTTCGGCGTCGCCGCGGTGCCGGCGGTTCCACCAGTGATGGTGACATAGCCGATTTCCTTGCCTTGCCGGATCACCGCCTCGCGCTGGTTGGAGGTCACGATGCGCGGATTGGAAATGACTTCGCCCCGCCCTTCTTCCTGCAAAGCCGACAGCTGCAGATCCAGATTGAAGTTCTTGCCGAGCAGAGTGTAGGCGAGGCTGGGCAGGGTCTGCGCGCTGGTGAAGGTCGGGCCGCTCAGATCGACATTGAGGCCACGCGTAGTGACGCCGCCACCGACTGCGTTGCTGCCGACCGTGGCGACATTGTCCCCATAGGTCCGCGTGGCACCGATACCGAACTTGGCACCCAGGTCGCGGGCGAAGGTATCGGTTGCGATGACGATGCGACCCTCGATCAGCACCTGGTCGACCGGCCGGTCGATCACGTTGATCAACTCGCGCATCTGCGCGACCTTCTTCGGGATATCGCTGATCATCAGCGTGTTGGTGCGCTCATCGGCGACGAGGCGCCCGCGTGGCGACAGGAAGCCGTTGTCGTTCTGGCTGCTGCCGCTGCCACCCGAGCCGCCACTGCCACCACCGCCACCGCCACCGCCGATGCCCTTGGCCTCGGTCAGCGCCTTGAAGATCGCCGTGGCGCTGTGGTAGTTGATCTGCACATAGTCGGTGATCAGGTCCTCGCGGTTCTCGATCGCGATGCGCGCGTCTTCCTTGTCCTGCTCGAACTTGGCCAGTTCCTGCTGCGGCGCGACCCAGATCACCTTGCCGTCACGGCGCTTGTCCAGGCCCTTGGCGCGCAGCACGATGTCCAGCGCCTGGTCCCACGGCACGTTGACCAGGCGCAGGGTGACGCTGCCCTGCACGGTGTCGGAGGCGACGATGTTGAGATTGGACTCCTCGGCGATCAGCTGCAGCACCGTGCGCACCGGCACGTCCTGGAAGTTGAAGGTCACCGGCTTGCCGCTGTAGCCGCGCTCGGCCACCTGCGCGGCGGCCTGGCTGACCGTGGTCGCGGTAACTGCGCCCACCGCCGGCGCGGCGGCGCGCGGGGTGATCTCGACCACGTACTCATTGCCCGACTGGTAGGCCAGCGATTCGAATGCGCCATTGGTATTCAGCACCAACTGCGCGCCGCCCGCGTAGGGCTTGGCATCGATGCGCTGCACCGGAGTGGCGAAATCGGTGACGTTGAGCGGGTGCTGCAGCTCAGGCGGCAGCATGGCGTTACCGACGTCGACCACGACGTTGTTGCCCTGGGTACGCAGGTCAGGACTGGCGCCGTTGCCGTTGAAGGACAGGATCAGCCGCCCCGCACCGCCGTCGCCGCGCTTGAAGTCGATCTTCGACACCGTGAGCTTGGCCGGCGCCGCCGCGGGTGCGGCGGGCGTGACAGCAGGCGCGGCGGCCGGCGCCGCGCTGGCGACGACCGCATTCCCGAGCAGTGCCGCCAACCCCAACGCGCATAGCCGCATCGTCGCATGACGCCGGATGGGGCGCAGGCTCAGGGCTTTGGAAAAAGTCATCGTGCTATCCCCATAATCAATCATTGATCGTCCAGCGCGACGGAGGCGGGACGTTCCAACCAGCCGCCGGCGCCATCCGGCACCAGTTCAATCAAATCGATGCGATCCTCGTGCACCCCGGTCACGCGGCCATCGCTCTGCCCCATGTACACGCCCGGACGCACGCGGTAGGTCACCTTGTCCGGCGCCATCACCAGCGCGACCTGACCCGCGCCGCTACCCAGCGTGCCGACCATGTTGAGGCTGTCCAGCGGGAACTGCTCCAGCGGTTCCTTGCGGCGGTTCGGATCCGGGCGCAGACCGCTGCTGCCATCGGGATTGGCCCAGGCATCGCTGAACGGATCGCGCAGGCCCTGCGCCGCATATTCGAAGGTCTCGAACTGCTGCATCACCGGCAACGGCTCCAGCGGCTGCGCCGGTCGCGCGCGCACTTCCTTCACCCAGTTCTCCAGGTTCGGCGCATCGCCCGGCGTGCTGGTGATGGTGCGGCCGCACGCGCCAAGCACCAGCGCCAACGCGCCCGCAACGAGCATCCTGACCATCCGCTGCTGCCGGCTCATGCGCCACCGCCTTGCTTGCCCGCCTTCTTGGCGGCCTGCTCCTGCTCTTCCATTTCCTTGTCGTCCAGGTAGCGATAGGTCTTGACCGTACCGGACAGTTCCAGCTCGCCGCGCGCGGTGATGCCGTTGCTCTTGTCGCGCGGTTTCAGGTTGATGTCGTGCATGGTCAGGATCACCACCCGTGGCAGCGACGCCACGCCGCTGACGAAGGCGCCGAACTGGTGGTAGCTGCCGACCATGCGCAAGGCGATCGGCTTCTCCGCGTAGAACTCCTTCGGCGACTCCGGACCCGGCTGGAACAACTCGTTGGTCAGGCCGCTGGACAGCGCGGTCTGCGAGATGTCGATGATCAGGTCGGGCATCTCGGTCTTGCTCGGCAGCTGTCGCAGCATCTGCTGCAGCACCTGCTCCATCTGCACCAGTTGCTGCTTGAGCGGCTGCAGGTTGACCGCACGGCTCTGCTCCTTCTCGAAGGAGGCGCGCAACTCGGTTTCCTTCTGTTCCAACGCCTGCAGCTCGTCGCTCTTGCTGCTGATCAGCAGGAACCAGGACAGGATCAGGATGAACAGCGTCACCAGCACGCAGAACACGATCTTGGCCTGCTGCGGCCAGTTGCCGATGTTGTTGAAATCCAGCTCTTTGATGTTGAATTTCTTGCTCATGACGCCGGTCCCTGTTGCGCTGGCTTGGCGGCGGGTGCCGGCGGAGTGGCCGGGGCCGGGGCGGCAGCGCTGCCGGGGGCAGGTACGGCCGCAGGTGCTGCGCCTGGTGCCTGCGCAGGCATCGACGTGCCAGGCGTGCCGCCCGCGGGGGCTGCGCCAGGGGTTGCGGGCGTGGCGGCACCGCCCGGCGCCGTGCCGGCGGCCGCCGGATCGGTGCTCTCGCCCGGCACCGGCAGCTTGACCCGCAGCGTGAACACGTACGGCAGCGCCTTGGTGTCGAGGATCGGGCCCTTGGCTTCCTTCTCCTGGGCCTTGGCCTCGATCACCGTCAGCTCCGGATTGGTCATCCAGCCCGAGCCTTCGAGGTTGCGCATGTAGGTACTGACTCGCGCGTTGGACTGCGAGCGACCTTCCAGGGTCAGCATGTCGCCTTCCTGCTTCACCGAGGTCAGCACCACCCCGTCGGGGATGGTCCGCACCAGCGAGTCGAACAGATGCACCATCTGCGAGCGCTTGGCCTGCAGTTCCTCGATGACCTGCTTGCGCGCCAGCAGCCGCCGCTTCTTCTCGTCGAGGGTGTCGATTTCCTTGTTCTGCGCCTGGACCTTCTCGATCTCGGTCTGCAGATACGCGTTGCGCTCGTTCTGGCCGCTGATCTGCAGGTCGTAGTAGAACCAGATCAGTCCGGCCAGCAGCACCCCGGCGAATGCGGCCAGGCCCAGCATCGAGTAGAACTCGCGTTCGCGCTGCTTGCGCCGTTCCGCCCGCCAGGGCAGCAGATTGATCTTCGCCATCAGTCGAAGCTCCTCAGCGCCAGGCCGGTGGCGATCATCAGCGCCGGCGCATCCTGGGCCAGCGCGTGCGCCTGGACCTTCGGCCCCAGGGTCATCTGCGCCAACGGATTGGCGACCACCGTGGCCACGCCGAGTTGCTCCTCCACCATCTCCGGCAACCCGGCCAGGGCGGCGCAGCCGCCGGCCAGGACGATGTGGTCGACCCGGTTGAATTCGCTGCCGGCGTAGAAGAACTGCAGCAGGCGGCTGATCTGCTGCACCGTGGCTTCCTTGAACGGTTCCAGCACCTCGACCTCGTAGCTCTCCGGCAGCCCGCCCTGGCGCTTGGCCATGCCGGCTTCCTCGTAGGTGAGCCCGTAGCGGCGCATCACTTCGTCGGTCAGCTGCTTGCCGCCGAACACCTGCTCGCGGCTGTACAGGCTACGCCCGCCGCGCAGGACGTTGAGGGTGGTCATGGTGGCGCCGATATCGACCAGGGCGACGATGCCGTCGGCGGCCACCGGCAACTCGCTGGCCACCAGCGCGAAGGCGTTCTCGACCGCGAAGGCCTCCACGTCCATCACCTTGGCCACCAGGCCGCCCAGTTCCAGGGCCGACTGGCGCAGTTCCACGTTCTCCGAGCGCGAGGCGGCCAGCAGCACCTGCACCATCTCGGGGTTGTTGGGGATGACGCCCAGCACCTCGAAATCCAGGTTCACTTCGTCGATCGGGTACGGGATGTAGTTCACTGCCTCCAGCTCGACCTGGGCTTCCAGTTCGCTCTCGTCCAGCTCGGCCGGCATCGGGATCACCTTGGTGATCACCGCCGAACCGGCCACGGCGGCCGCGGCATGCTTGGCGCGGGTGCCGGAACGGGTCACGGCGCGGCGGATCGCCTCGCCCACCGCCTCGACCTCGACGATGTTCTTTTCGACCACGGCATTGGGCGGCAAGGGTTCGACGGCGTAATGCTCGACACGGAACCGGTTGCCGTTACGCGAAAGCTGCAGCAGCTTGACCGCAGTCGAGCTGATGTCGATGCCGATCAGCGGTTGCTGACTCTTTGGGATAAGCCCCACGGATTTTCCCCTGCCGGCGGGCACTTGGACGCCAATGTTGCGCCAGCGCATTAATAACAAATTTTTTGCAATTGGCAACCGCCCGGTTGCATGCCGCGATCCGTGTCACGGCACGACCTGCGGCAGCAAACCCGTCGCATCCCCGGAACCGGCCCCAGCCGTTCCCCGGCGTACTCTATACTCTGCGCCCAAGAAATCTGCAATCGGAATCTCTCGCGATGCCCCGTTTTCGTCGTTGGCTGCGCTGGGCGCTGGTCATGTTGCTCCTCCTTGGCCTGGTCGGCGCCGCCGTGGCAGGCGGGCTCTACTACGTCGTCTCCTCCAAGCTCCCGGACGTGCAGACCCTGCGCAAGGTCGAACTGCAGGAGCCCATGTACGTCTACTCCAGCGACGGCAAGCTGATGGCGCTGTTCGGCGAGACCCGGCGCTACCCCATCACCATGAAGGACGTGCCGGAGCGGCTCAAGCAAGCCTTCCTTGCCACCGAGGACGCCCGCTTCTACGAGCACGGCGGGGTCGACTACAAGGGCATCGCCCGCGCGGTGTGGCTGCTGGCCACCACCAACGACAAGCGCGTGCCGGGCGGCTCCACCATCACCCAGCAGGTCGCCCGCCAGTTCTTCCTGAGCTCGGAATACAGCTACACCCGCAAGCTGGCGGAAATCCTGCTGGCGCGCAAGATCGAGGCCGAGCTGACCAAGGACCAGATCTTCGAGCTGTACCTCAACAAGAGTTTCTTCGGCAACCGCGCCTACGGCATCGCCGCCGCCGCCGAGTACTACTACGGCAAGAAGCTCAACGAGCTGAGCCTGGACGAGATGGCCTCGTTGGCCGGCATCCCCAAGTTCCCCTCCAGCGGCAACCCGATCAGCAACCCGGAGCGCGCCAAGCAGCGCCGCGACAACTATGTACTCAGCCGCATGGCCGCCCTGGGCTTCATCACCCCGGCCGAGGCCGAGGCGGCCAAGGCGGTGCCGATGCACGCCGCGCCGCACGAGCGCCCGGTCGAGGTCGAGGCCCCGTACGTCGCCGAACTGGTGCGCCAGGAGATGATCGCGCGCTTCGGCGGCGACGTGCTGGACAAGGGCTACCACGTCTACACCAGCATCGATTCGACCCTGCAGACCGCCGCCAACCATGCGGTGCGCCAGGGCCTGGTCGTCTATGACCGCCGCCACGGCTGGCATGGCGTCGAGAAGCATTTCGACCTGCCCGCCAGCGCCGATGCGGCCGCGCTGGCCAGCCACCTGAGCGGCGTCTACGCGCAGGGCGGGATGCTGCCGAGCATCGTCGCCAGCACCGGCAGCGACGGCAGCGCCACCGTGGTGCTCGCCAACAAGACCGAGCTGGTGCTGCCGGTGGCCGCCAGCCGCTGGACCGGGCGCAGCCCGGCCACCCTGCTCAAGCGCGGCGACCTGGTGCGCATCCAGGCCGGCGACAAGCCGGGCGAATGGGAGATCACCCAGATCCCGCGCGGCCAGGCCGCGCTGGTCTCGCTGGACGCCCACAACGGCGCGCTGCGCGCCATGGTCGGCGGCTTCAGCTATGCCGGCAACAAGTTCAACCGCGCCACCCAGGCGCGCCGCCAGCCCGGCTCCAGCTTCAAGCCGTTCCTGTACGCGGCCTCGTTCGATAAGGGCTTCAACCCGGCCTCGATCGTGCTCGACGCGCCGGTGGTGTTCCGCGACCGCCGCGGCAAGACCTGGTCGCCGCAGAACGACGGCGGCGGCTTCCGCGGCCCGATGCGCCTGCGCGAGGCGCTGGTGCAGTCGCGCAACCTGGTCTCGGTGCGCCTGCTGGACGCCATCGGCGTGGACTTCGCGCGCAAGTACATCAGCCAGTTCGGCTTCCAGGAAGCCGAACTGCCGCCGAACCTGTCGATGTCGCTGGGTACCGCTTCGCTGACTCCGCTGTCGGTGGCGCGCGGTTACACCGTGTTCGCCAACGGCGGCTCGCTGGTCGACACCTGGATCATCGACAAGGTCACCGACCGCGACGGCAATGTCCTGTTCCAGGAGCACCCGCTGACTGCCTGCCGCAGCTGCGGCAGCGTCGGCGGCAACGCGGCGCCGGTCAGCCAGGTGGTCGACGGCTTCAACTTCGGCGCGGCCACGCCGCCGGCGGCGGCCAAACCGGCCGCGACCACCGCGCAAGCCGCGGACGAAAAGGCCCCGGCCACCGATCCCGAGGCCAAGGTGGCGCCGCGCGCCATCGACGAGCGCACCGCCTATCAATTGGTGTCGATGATGCGCGACGTGGTCCAGCGCGGCACCGGCGCCGCGGCCAAGGTGCTCGGTCGCGAGGACGTGGGCGGCAAGACCGGCTCCACCAACGACCACCGCGACGCCTGGTTCTCCGGCTTCGGCGGCCCCTACGTGACCACGGTGTGGGTCGGCCGCGACGACTACCGCTCGCTCGGCTACCGCGAGTACGGCGGCAAGGCCGCGCTGCCGATCTGGATCGACTACATGCGGGTCGCGCTGAAGGACCAGCCGATCGCCCGCAACGATCCGCCGGGCGGCATGGTCCAGGTCAGCCTCAACGGCGCCACGGAATGGGTCAAGACCGAGGACATGGACCGCATCCAGCAGTTCGACGAAAGCCTGCAGGACCAGAAGACCGACGACGCCGCGTTCGACATCTTCTGATCACTCCGCTTCCCCCGCCCCCGGCGCTCGCCGGGGGCACGTCCGCCGGGCGCGCCTCGCCCGGCGGACACTGGCTCACGCGAAACCGCCGCTACACCTGAATTTCGCAAGGCTGCGGTACAGTCGGGGCAGGCTTTGAGGGGAGGCGCACCATGCACCACGCTCGGCAACATGCCCGGACCCGCACGCACGAACGCCGTCGCCGACTGGCGCACGAAGCCGCCCGGCTGATGGCTGAAGGCGGCATCCGCGATTTCCACCAGGCCAAGCTCAAGGCCGCCGAGCGGCTCGGCATCCACGACGACGCCTCGCTGCCGCGCAACAGCGAGATCGAGGACGCGCTGCGCGAGTACCAGCGGCTGTTCGCCGGTCCGGACCATGCCGGCGAACTGCGAAGGCGGCGCGAGGCGGCGCTGCGCGCGATGGACTTCCTGCATGCGTTCGCGCCACGCCTGGCCGGACCGGTGCACGACGGCACCGCCGATGCCAACAGCCCGGTGCAACTGCACCTGCACAGCGACGACGCCGAGGCGGTGGCGCGCTTCCTCGAAGAACACCGGATCCCGGCCGAGCTGCGCAGCCGCCGCCTGCGCCTGGACCGCGAGCGCAGCGAGGACTTCCCGGTGTGGCTGTTCGCCGCCGAGGAACTGACCTTCGACCTGACCGTACTGCCCTACGACGCGCTGCGCCAGGCGCCGCTGTCGCAGGTGGACGAGAAGCCGATGCGGCGCGCCTCGATGCCGCAACTGCGGCAACTGCTGACCGAGCAGGACATCGCCGCCTACCAGGACGGCTGAGCGCACCACCATTCCGCGTCGTGGATGCGACGGGCGCCGCACGATCGCGCGGGCGCCCGTATTCCGGCTCGCCGCGCACGCGACGAGGCACCTGCCACTTCCCTTCCCCGCTTCACCCGCCACAAACGAAAAACGCCCCGCGAGGCGGGGCGTTCCGGACAGCCTTGCGGCGATCGATCAGCGCTTGTCGGCGTTGGTGTAGTCGCGCTTGTCGTAGCCGGTGTAGATCTGGCGCGGACGGCCGATCTTCATTTCCGGGTCGACCTGCTGCTCCAGCCAGTGCGAGACCCAGCCGGCGGTACGGGCGATGGCGAACATCACGGTGAACATCTCCACCGGAATGTTCAGCGCCTTGTAGATGATGCCCGAGTAGAAGTCGACGTTCGGGTACAGCTTGCGCTGCACGAAGTAGTCGTCCTTCAACGCGGCCTCTTCCAGCTTCAGCGCAACTTCCAGCAGCGGGTCGTTGACGCCCAGCTCGCCCAGCACCTTGTGGGTCATCTCGCGGATGATCTTCGCGCGCGGGTCGAAGTTCTTGTACACGCGGTGGCCGAAGCCCATCAGGCGGAAGCTCGAGTTCTTGTCCTTGGCCTTGGCCACGGCGCTCTCGACGTTGTCGGCGGTGCCGATCTCTTCCAGCATCTTCAGCACGGCTTCGTTGGCGCCGCCATGCGCCGGGCCCCACAGCGCGGTGATGCCCGCGGCGACCGAGGCGTACGGGTTGGCGCCGGTGGAACCGACCAGGCGCACGGTCGAGGTCGAAGCGTTCTGCTCGTGGTCGGCGTGCAGGATGAACAGCAGGTCCAGGGCCTTGGCCACGACCGGGTTCATCTCCAGCTGCTCGCTCGGCACCTCGAACATCATGTGCAGGAAGCGCTCGACGTAGCCGAGGTTGTTGCGCGGATAGCGGATCGGCCAGCCGATCGAGTAGCGATAGGCAGCGGCGGCGATCGTCGGCACCTTGGCGATCAGGCGGATGGCGGCCAGGCGGCGCTGCTCCGGATCGTTGAGGTCGAGGGTGTCGTGGTAGAACGCCGACAGCGAGGCCACGGTACCGGCCATCATCGCCATCGGGTGCGCGTCGTGGCGGAAGCCGCCGAGGAAGTTCTTCAGCGACTCGTGCATCATCGTGTGATGCGTCACTTCGTGGTCGAACTTCTTGAATTCGTCGGCGGTGGGCAGCTCGCCGTTCATCAGCAGGTAGGCCACTTCGAGGAAGTTGGACTTCTCGGCCAGCTGCTCGATCGGGTAGCCGCGGTACAGCAGCACGCCGTTGTCGCCGTCGATGTAGGTGATCGCCGACTTGCAGCTGGCGGTCGCGGTGAAGCCCGAGTCGTAGGTGAAGAGACCGGTCTCCTTGGTCAACTTGGAAATGTCGACGCAATCGTTGCCCAGGGTGGGCTTGAGTACCGGAAGAACGACCGACGTGTCGCCGGCGTTCAACGTGACCTGATCAAGATCGGACACAGTGTGCGCTCCTCGATGGAAGGCGCCTGTCCGATTACGTTGCGAACAGACGCGTGAAGGAAGTCCACGGCAATCGCCACGGATCGCGCCATTATCGCACAGCAGCATTTGCGCCGTCGCTCACCGCTCATGCCGCACGATGGCGGCAGGAAAGCGACACAGCGTTGCATCCTCGCCGCACTTTCACGGAAGGATGACACCGGCGCATCACACCGGGAGGAGATCGCAGATAGCAAAACGGCCGCGCAAGCGGCCGTCGCTTTACATCCGTTCGACGGTTTCGATCAGCGCGCGTAGCGCTTCTGGAACTTGTCGATGCGGCCGCTGGTGTCGATGACCTTGTGCTTGCCCGTATAGAACGGATGCGAAGCCGAGGAAATTTCGACCTTGATCAGCGGATACTCTTCGCCGTCCTCCCACTTGACCGTCTCTTTCGAGGACATGGTCGAACGGGTCAGGATCTTGAAATCGGAGGTGACATCGTGGAACACGACGTCGCGGTACTGGGGATGGATGTCGGCCTTCATGGGCTCGCACCGTAGGTGGCTGCTGGACAAGAGGGAAACTATAACAGCCCTCCTGCCCTGCACGCAACGTTTACGTGATGGCACGTGAAGTGACGGCTCACGAGGCCGCCGCCCTACCAATGGGTCCCGCCCGGACTCGGGCGGGACCGGCAGGCTTAGCCGGCACCGACCGCCGTGCGGGCCAGATCCAGGAACCGTGCATGGTCGTAGCGGATAAGCATGGTCGCGTTGTCCGGCAGGCCCAACTGGCGGTTCCAGTCGACCAGGGTGGCGCCGCGGGTGTGCACCCCGGACAGCTCGATCTGCATCGGGCGCGACTGCACCTCCTGCGCACCGTCGGGCTGCAGCGCCCAGGCCATCGCCAGCGCGTCGGCGGCATACCAGTGCTCGCCACGCGCGTCTTCCGACCACAGCCGGGTCTTGCGCGAGATCAGCTCGTAGAAGCGCGCCTTCGGCGCATCCACCGCCAACCACTGCTCGACCTCGCGGTGCGGCAGGCCGTGCGCCACGGTCGCCTCCCAATCGGCGACCTCGATGTGCGGGAACGCCTTGAACACGATGTGCGCCGCCTCCGGATCGAAGGCGATGTTGAATTCCGCGGCCGGGGTGATGTTGCCGTGGCAGGTGATCGCCCCGCCCATCACCAGGAAGCGGCCGACGCGCTGCGGCAGGGTCGGATCCAGCTTCAGCGCCAGCGCGATGTTGGTCAGCGGCCCCAGCGCGACCAGCAGCAGGCGCCCGGCGTACTGGTGCGACAGGCGCAGGATCGCCAGCGCGGCATGCTCGGCCTCGGCGCCGCGTGCGGCCGGCGGCAGGTCGACGTCGCCGAAGCCGTCCTGGCCGTGCACGTGCCCAGCGTCCACCGACGGATGCAGCAGCGGATCGGCGCAGCCGGCGAACACCGGCACATCCTCTCGCCCGGCCACTTCGCACAGTTTCAGCGCATTGCGCACGGTGTGGCGCAGCCCGACGTTGCCGGCGGCGATGGTCAGCCCGACCACCTCATGGCGCGGATCGGCGAACGCCATCAGTAGCGCCAGCGCATCGTCCACGCCGGGGTCGGTATCGATCAACAGGGGAATCTTGTCGCTCATGCGTCGCTTCGCTCGTCCATTCGGTCGCCGAGTCTGGCACCGCGGCGCAGGCATGGGAAGGATTGGGGAGTCGGGATGACCAGCCATTCGGCTGTTGAAAGCGGAGATTCGCAAAAGCGGCATCGCCACGTCTTCGTTCGAAGGGGCGGCTTTAGCCGCGATCGGGTCTCCTGGTAACGCCCGGTGGCGGCCGAAGCCGCTTCCTACAACAGCAGGCGGACGGCCGCTTCTAACGAATCCCCGCTTTCAACAGCCGAATGGCTGGTCATCCCGAATGCCGAATCCCGGCCGTTCAGGCCCCAGCGAACCGCACCGCCCCACCGACCCAGCGCGCGACGATGCGGTCGGCCAGGACCGGCGCCTCCTCCAGCAGCCGGTCGGCCAGGGCATGCACGCGCGGCAGCAGGCCGGCGTCGCGGGCCAGGTCGGCCACGCGGAACGCGGCCAGGCCGGTCTGGCGGGTGCCGAGCAGTTCGCCCGGGCCGCGCAGTTCCAGATCCTTCTCGGCGATGACGAAGCCGTCGTTGGTCTGGCGCATGGTTTCCAGGCGCTGCCGCGCCATCGCCGACAGCGGCGCCTGGTACATCAGCACGCAGCTCGACGCCGCCGCGCCGCGCCCGACCCGGCCGCGCAACTGGTGCAGCTGCGCCAGGCCCAGGCGTTCGGCGTTCTCGATGATCATCAGCGAGGCGTTGGGCACGTCCACGCCGACCTCGATGACGGTGGTGGCGACCAGCAGGTCGATCTCGCCCTGCTTGAACGCGCGCATCGCCGCCTGCTTCTCGGCCGGCTTCATGCGTCCGTGCACCAGGCCCACACGCAGCTCCGGCAATTGTGCCGACAGCGCCTCGAAAGTGGCCTGCGCGGCGCTGGCCTCGAGCCGGTTGCCGGCGCCGGCCTGCGCGGACTTCTCGCTGTCCTCGGCCTCTTCGATCAGGGTGCAGACCCAGTAGGCCTGGCGGCCTTCGGCGCAGGCCACGCGGATGCGCTGCACCAGCTCGGGGCGGCGCTCGGCATTGAGCACGATGGTCTGCACCGGGGTGCGCCCCGGCGGCAGTTCGTCGATGGAGGAGACGTCCAGATCGGCATACGCGGCCATTGCCAGCGTGCGCGGGATCGGCGTGGCGGTCATCACCAGCTGGTGCGGCACGCCCGCGCCGGAGGCGCCCTTGTCGCGTAGCGCCAGGCGCTGGTGCACGCCGAAGCGGTGCTGCTCGTCGACGATGGCCAGCGCCAGGTCGTGGAAGCGCACCGCCTCCTGCATCAGTGCATGCGTGCCGACCACCACCTGCGCCTCGCCCGAGGCGATCTGCGCCAGGGTCGCGCTACGCGCCTTGCCGGTGACCTTGCCGGCCAGCCAGGCCACGCGCACGCCCAGCGGCTCCAGCCAACCGCGCAGGTTGGCCAGATGCTGTTCGGCGAGCAGTTCGGTCGGCGCCGCCAGCGCCGCCTGCTTGCGCTTGTCCACCGCCAGCATCGCCGCCAGCGCGGCGACGACGGTCTTGCCGCTGCCGACGTCGCCCTGCACCAGCCGCAGCATCGGCGCCGGCCGCTCCAGGTCGGCGCGGATCTGCGCGAACACACGCTGCTGTGCACCGGTCAGTCGGAACGGCAGCGACTGCTGCAGGCGCTTGGCCAGCAGCCCGCGGCCGCGCAGCGACGGCGCCGGCTGGCATTGCATGGCGATGCGCTGGCGACGCAGGCTCAGGTGATGCGCGAGCAGTTCCTCCAGCGCCAGGCGCTGCTGCGCCGGATGCAGACCAGCGGCGAGCGCAGCCAGATCGGCCTGCGGCGGCGGCCGGTGCGCGACCAGCAGCGCGCTGCGCAGCGACGGCAGGCCGAGTTCGGCCAGCAGCGAGGCCGGCAGCAATTCCAGCGCTGCTTCTTCCGGCAACCGGTCCAGCGCCTGGCCGATCAACCGGCGCACGGTCGCCGGGCCGACGCCCTCCACCGCCGGGTACACCGGATCCAGGCGATCGCCCAGCGCCGCGTCATCGTCCTCGCCGAGGATCTGATAGCTGGGATGCACGAATTCCAGCCCGTGCTGGCCCGGCTTGGGCGTGCCGAAGGCGCGCAAGCGCGCGCCCACCGCGAACTGCGCGGCCTGCGCGGCACGGAACTGGAAGAAACGCAGCACCAGGGTGCCGCGCGAATCGTCGGCCACCGCCACGCGCAGCATCGGCCGGTAGCGGAAGCCGCGGTCCACCGCCTGCACCCGCCCTTCGATCTGCGCGGGCACACCCGGCTGCAGCGCCGCCACGGTGGTCAGGCGGGTGCGATCCTCATAGCGCAGCGGCAGGTGCAGCCACAGGTCCTGCAGCGTGGACAGGCCGCGCGCGGCGAATTTCTCCGCCAGCTTGGGACCGACGCCGGGCAGCGTGGTCAGTGGCACCTCGCCTGCCGCCGACAAGGCCGGCGCCGGAACCTGCACGCGCGGCACGGCTGGGAATCAGTCCAGCACCATCACCGCATCCACTTCGAAGCCCGCGCCCTTGGGCAGCGCCGAGACTTCGATGGTGGAGCGCGCGGGGAACGGCGCCTGGAAGTAGTCCTGCATCACCGCGTTGACCTGCGCGAACTGCGCCAGATCGGTGAGGTACAGCCCCAGGCGCACGATGCGGTCCAGCGAGCCGCCGGCCGCCTCGGCCACCGCCTGCAGGTTGTCGAAGGCGCGGCGCGCCTGCGCGGCGATATCGCCGGCGACGATGTCGCCGGTGGCCGGATCCAGCGGGATCTGCCCGGAGAAGTACACGGTGTTGCCGGCACGCACGGCCTGCGAATACGGGCCGATCGCGGCCGGTGCACGGTCGGTATGGATGATCTGGCGGGACATGGCGACTCCGTTGGAAGAATGTCCGCCTAGTTTAGCTGGCGTGCGCGGTTGGGGATTGGGGATTGGGGATTGGGGATTGGGGATTGGGGATTGGGGAATCGGGAATCGAGAATCGAGAATCGAGAATCGGGAACAGCGTGCCCGCCGGGGATGCCGGCCATGCGCTTCGCCCGTTTTTCGTAGGAGCGGCTTCAGCCGCGACGCTTTATCGACAAGGCGTCGCGGCTGAAACCGCTCCTACAACGCCAGGACCAGGCCCGCTTCGAATCCCCAATCCCGACTTCCCAATCCCGGCACCACCTACTGCCGCCGCACGCTCTGCACCGCATGCAGACGCCGCAGCCGGCGCATCACCTCGGCCAGGTGATTGCGGTCGCGCACCTGGATGTTGAAGCGCAGCACCGCGGCGTTGAAGTCGCGATCCAGGTAGTCGACGCGTTCGATGTTGGACTGGCTCTGCGCGATCGCCGCGGCCAGCTGCGCCAGCACCCCGGTGCGGTTCTCGACCTCCACCACCAGCGCGGTGTCGTAGTCGCCGATGACGCTGCTGTCCCAGCCGATCGGCACCCAGCGCTCGGGCGACTTGCGCAGTTCGGCCAGGTTCGGGCAGTCCAGCCGATGCACCACGATGCCCTTGCCGGCGGTGTGGTAACCCATGATCTCGTCGCCGGGAATCGGCTGGCAGCAGTTGGCGAAGCTGACCACGCCGCGCTCGGTGCCGTTGATCAGGATCTTTTCCTGCGAATGCTTGGAGTGGCCGCCGCCACGCAGTTCGGCATAGGCCATCAGCGCCTGCGCGGCCTGGTTCGGCATCCAGTTGCCCAGCGCCACGTCGGCCAGCAACGCCTCCAGACGCGGGTAGCGGTGCTCGCTGAGAAACGAATCCAGGCGTCCCTTGGGCAGCCGCTCCAGCGAGCTGTCCATCGCTTCCAGCGCGCGGTCGAGCATACGGTGGCCGAGCTGCACCGCGTCCTCGTGCTCGAGTTGCTTGAGCTGATGGCGGATCGCGGTGCGCGCCTTGCTGCTGACCACGAATTCCAGCCATTGCGGCTTGGGCGTGGCCGAGCGCGCGGTGATCACTTCCACGGTCTGCCCGCTGACCAGCTTGGTGCGCAGCGGCACCAGCTTCTTGTCCACGCGCGAGGCCACCGCGCGGTTGCCGACGTCGGTGTGCACCGCATAGGCGAAGTCCAGCGCGGTGGAGTTGCGCGGCAGCGCCAGGATCTTGCCCTTGGGCGTGAACAGGTAGACCTCGTCCGGGAACAGGTCGACCTTGACGTTGTCCAGGAACTCCAGCGACGAGCCAGCGGCGCGTTGCGATTCGATCAGTTCCACGATCCATGCATGCGCGCGGCTCTGCGCGCTGTTGGGCGAATCGCCGCCGAACTTGTAGGTCCAGTGCGCGGCGACGCCGCGCTCGGCGATCAGGTCCATTTCCTCGGTGCGGATCTGCACTTCGATCGGCGAGCCGTAGGGCCCGAACAGCACCGTGTGCAGCGACTGGTAGCCGTTGGCCTTGGGAATGGCGATGAAGTCGCGGAAGCGCGCATCCAGCGGCTTGAAGGTGGCATGCACTGCGCCCAGCGCGTGGTAGCAGTCGGGCACGCCGCGCACCACCAGGCGGAAGCCGAACACGTCCATCACCTGGTCGAAGGATTTGTTCTCGTCGCGCATCTTGTTGTAGATGCTCCACGGCGTCTTGATCCGGCTCACCAGCCGGTGTTCCAGCCCCTCCTTGGCCAGACGCTGCGACAACTGCACTTCCACCTGCGCCATCGACTCGCGGCGCACCACCGGCTGGCTGCGGATGTGCTTCTCGATGATCGCGTGGCGCCACGGATGCAGCGCGCGGAAGCCGAGGTTCTGCAGCTCGGACTTCATCAGGCTCATGCCCAGGCGCTGGGCGATCGGCGCGTAGATCTCCAGGGTCTCGCGGGCGATGCGGCTGCGCGCCTCGGCGCTCTGCGCGCCCAGCGTGCGCATGTTGTGCAGTCGGTCGGCGAGCTTGATCATGATCACGCGCAGGTCGCGCGACATCGCCAGCAGCATCTTGCGGAAGCTCTCGGCGGCCGCTTCCTGGCGGTCGCGGAACTTGAGCTTGTCCAGCTTGGTGACGCCATCGACCAGTTCGGCCACCGCCTCGCCGAACTCGGCGGCCAGCTCGGCGCGGGTCAGCGGCGTGTCTTCGATGGTGTCGTGCAGGATCGCCGCGATCAGCGCCTCCACGTCCAGGCCCAGCTCGGCCAGCACGCCGGCCACCGCCACCGGATGGGTGATGTAGGGCTCGCCGGACTTGCGGGTCTGCCCCGCGTGCGCTGCCGCACCTACCTCCCACGCGCGGCGCAGCAGCGGGATCTGCTCGGCGGGCAGATAGCTGGCGCTGCGTTCGAGCTGCAGGACGTAATCGGGGACCGCCTCGTCGGCCGACGAAGGCGCGGCGTGGGCGACCTGGGCAGAAGGGCCTGGGTTCATGCGGAAAGACTATGCCAGCGGCGCGTGGACGGCAAACCCGCAAAACGAAACAGCCCGCGGATGCGGGCTGTTCGTGGGACGATCGCGACGCGGAGACGCGATCAGTCGTCGTTCTTGGACATGTCCTCGTCGGCGACGACTTCGGCCGCGGCCCATTCCAGCGCCTCGCGCTCGGCGCGCTCGCGCTCGGCCTTCTCGACCTCGTCGATCAGCGCGTTGTCGATCTTGCGCGCGGCGATCTCGCGCAGCGCCAGCACGGTCGGCTTGTCGGCCGATTCGCTGTTGTCGAGGGTGGCCTGCACGCCGTTGGCGAGCTGGCGGGCGCGCTTGGACGCCATCATGACCAGTTCGAAACGGTTGTTAACGACTTCCAGGCAATCTTCTACGGTGATGCGGGCCATGCGGGCTCCCGGCGGGCCGGTGGCGGCCGCGCGTTCGAATGAGGGAAAGGGCGGGGATTGTAGGGCGACAACCGCCCGAGTTCAACCCCACCCCATCCGGTTCCCTTTGGAATCAGCCAGTTGGCTGTTCCTGCAGGAGGGTATCGATCAGCCCGGCATGGCGCAGCTGCTGCTGCGGCCGGCGCAGGCGGCTGGCCACGAAGATCGCGCACATCTCGTCCACCGCGGTATCGAAGTGCTCGTTGACGATCACGTAATCGAAGTCGGCGTAGTGCGACATCTCCTCGCGCGCGGCGGCCAGCCGCTGCGCGATCACCGCCTCGCTGTCCTGGCCGCGCTTGCGCATGCGCTGCTCCAGGGCCTCGCGCGAGGGCGGCAGGATGAACACGCTGACCGCGTCCGGCACCTTGGCCCGCACCTGGCGCGCGCCCTGCCAGTCGATCTCCAGCAGCACGTCGTGGCCGGCGGCCAGTTGCGGCTCCACCGACTGCCGCGCAGTGCCCTTCCAGTCGCCGTGGACCCGGGCGTACTCGAAGAAGTCGCCGGCATCGATCATCCGCTGGAACTCGTCGGCGGAGACGAAATGGTAGTGCTCGGCATGGCGTTCGCCCGGGCGCGGCGCGCGCGACGTGAACGAGATCGACAGCGCGATCTGCGGGTCGCGCGCCAGGGTGGCGTTGACGATGCTGCTCTTGCCGGCGCCGGACGGGGCCGCCACGATGTAGAGAGTGCCGCGCATAGGATCAGGGATTCGGGAGTGGAGAGTCGGGATTCGCGAACGGAGCCGCGGGCCAACACCTACGGGGTCGATATGCTACCCGGTATTGGACGTGACCGGCCCGGCGCGCCAATCCCCAATCTCGAATCCCGCCATCCCGGCTATTCGAGGTTCTGCACCTGCTCGCGGATCTGATCGATCAGCACCTTCAGTTCCACCGCGGCGTTGGAGGTGCGGCTGTCCACCGACTTCGAGCCCAGGGTATTGGCCTCGCGGTTGAACTCCTGCAGCAGGAAATCCAGGCGCCGGCCCGCCGGTTCCGGCTGGCGCAGCACCCGGCGCAGTTCCTTGATGTGGCTGCCGAGCCGGTCCAGTTCCTCGTCCACGTCGAGCTTCTGCAGCCACAGCACCAGCTCCTGCTCGGCGCGGCCGGGATCGACCGGATGCGACAGGTCGGCCAGGCGTGCCGCCAGCTTGGCGCGCTGGCCGTCGCGGATGGCCGGGATCAGCGTGCGCACCTCGCCGGCGATGCGCTCCACCGCATCGACCCGTTCGACGATGGCCGCGGCCAGCTTGCCGCCCTCGCGCTCGCGCGCGGCGACGAACTCGGCCAGCACCTCGTCCAGCAGTTCCAGCGCCTGCGCCTGCAGCGCCGCCGGATCGACCGTCTGCCCCTGCAGCACCCCGGGCAACTGCAGCAGATCGACGAACTGCACCTGCATCTGCCCAAAGCGCGCACCCAGCCGCTGCGCGAGCACGCCCAACTGTTCGACCAGGGCCTCGTTCACCGCCAGCGTCTGCGCCGCATCCGGCGCGCGCAGGCGCAACATCAGGTCGAGCTTGCCGCGGCTGATGCGCGCGGCCACGCGTTCGCGCAGCTGCGGCTCCAGCGCGCGCAGTTCTTCAGGCAGGCGCACGCCCACTTCCAGGAAACGGTGGTTGACCGAGCGCAGCTCGCATCCCAGCGTGCCCCAGGGAGTGATGCGCTCGGCGCCGGCGTAGGCGGTCATGCTGCGGATCATGCGGTGTTCCGGTGCGGACAGGGGGCGAATGTTAACCTAGGGCTCTCTCACGCCTCACCGACGCGGTCACATGCCGCGCACGGCCCCGCCCTTCCCGGAACCCCTGCATGTCCTTCTCCCGTCCCAGCGGCCGCACGGCCGATCAGTTGCGCCCGGTCCGCATCGAACGCGCCTTCACCCGCCACGCCGAAGGTTCGGTCCTGGTCAGCTTCGGCGACACCCGCGTGCTGTGCAACGCCAGCGTCGAGAACCGCGTGCCGGGCTTCCTGCGCGGCAAGGGCGAAGGCTGGGTGACCGCCGAATACGGCATGCTGCCGCGCGCCACCCATTCGCGCTCCGATCGCGAAGCCGCGCGCGGCAAGCAGGGCGGACGCACGCTGGAGATCCAGCGTCTGATCGGCCGCGCGCTGCGCGCCTGCGTGGACCGCAATGCGCTGGGCGAGCGCACCATCACCCTGGACTGCGACGTGCTGCAGGCCGACGGCGGCACCCGCACCGCCGCCATCACCGGCGCCTATGTGGCGCTGGTGGATGCGGTGAACTGGCTGCAGAAGCGCGGCGACCTGAAGAAGCCGGTGGTGCTGGGCGCGGTCGCGGCAGTCTCGGTCGGGGTCTACCGCGGCACCCCGGTGCTGGACCTGGACTACGCCGAGGACAGCGACTGCGATACCGACATGAACGTGGTGATGAACGACGGTGGCGGCTTCATCGAGGTGCAGGGCACCGCCGAAGGCCATGCCTTCCGCCGCGACGAACTGGACGCGCTGCTCGGCCTGGCCGAGCGCGGCATCGGCGACCTGCTGGCGGCGCAGCGCGCAGCCCTGGCGCAATGAACCGGCGCCTGGCCCTGGTCACCCTGGTGGTGGCCGACTACGACGAGGCCATCGCCTGGTACACCGGCAAGCTGGGATTCCAGTTGCTGGAGGACGTGGACCAGGGCCACAAGCGCTGGGTCGTGGTCGGGCCTGGCGATGCCCACGGCGCGGCGCTGCTGCTGGCGCGCGCCAGCGACGATGCCCAACGCAGCCGCATCGGCGACCAGACCGGCGGCCGCGTCGGCTTCTTCCTGCACACCGACGACTTCCAGCGCGACCATGCGGCGATGCTCGCCGCCGGCGTGGAGTTCCTGGAAGCCCCGCGTCACGAACCTTACGCCACGGTCGCGGTGTTCCGCGATCTGTACGGCAACACCTGGGATCTGCTGGAGCCCACCGCATGAAACTGGTCCTGGCCAGCAGCAACGCCGGAAAGCTCGAAGAACTGCACGCCCTGCTCGACGACGTCGGCGTCGAGCTGATCGCGCAATCCACCCTCGGCGTCAGCGATGCCGACGAAACCGGCCTGACCTTCGTCGAGAACGCGCTGCTCAAGGCACGCCACGCCGCCCGCGTCACCGGCCTGCCGGCGCTGGCCGACGACTCCGGCATCTGCGTGGACGCGCTGCACGGTGCGCCGGGGTTGTACTCGGCGCGCTACGCCGGCGAACACGGCAATGCGCAGGCCAACATCGACAAGCTGCTGGACGCGCTGCGCGATGTGCCCGACGCACAGCGTGGCGCGCACTTCTACTGCGTGCTGGTGCTGCTGCGGCATGCCGAGGATCCGCAACCGCTGCTGGTGGAAGGCCGCTGGCGCGGCCGCATCGCGCATGCGCGTGCCGGCAGCGGCGGGCACGGCTACGATCCGGTGTTCCTGGATCCGGAACATGGCCAGACCGCGGCCGAGATGCCACTGGCGCTGAAGAACCGCATCAGTCATCGCGCCCTCGCCCTGCAGCAGCTCAAGCAGCGCCTGGCCGACCTGCTGGCGGCGCAGCCCGCCGTGTGAACGCGCCGCGCGCGGGCGCCGGGCCAGTCCAGGCACCACGGCGCGCGCAGACTGCCTTGCGCCGCTGCGCCAAGCCCTGAGCCATCCAGCGCCCGCACCGCCCGCATCTCCGTTTCCCAGATCCCCGCTCGCCATGCCGCACACCCACGACCATTGCCAGCACCCGCCCGGCGCCGCCTGCCCGGACCCGTCCGCGCACGCCGACGGCCCGGCACTGGTGCCGCCGCCGCTGTCGCTCTACGTGCACCTGCCCTGGTGCGTGCGCAAATGCCCGTACTGCGACTTCAATTCGCATGCGGCCAAGGGCGCGCTGCCCTTCGACGCCTATGTGGATGCACTGATCCGCGACCTGGACCAGGACCTGCCGCTGGTCTGGGGCCGCGTGGTCAACAGCGTGTTCTTCGGCGGCGGCACGCCCAGCCTGTTCCCGCCCGAGGCGATCGACCGCTTCCTGCAGGCGGCCAGCGCCCGGCTGCGCTTCGCGCCGGGCCTGGAGATCACCCTGGAGACCAATCCCGGCACCGCCGAGCACGGCCGCTTCGACCGCTACCTGGCGGCCGGGGTGAATCGCCTCAGCTTCGGCATCCAGAGCTTCGACGATGCGGCGCTGCAGCGGCTGGGCCGCATCCACGACGGCGCCGAGGCCGAGCGCGCGGTGAAGCTGGCGCAGGACGCCGGCTACGCCAATTTCAACCTGGACCTGATGTACGCGCTGCCGCAGCAGACCCTCGCCGAGGCCGAGCGCGACATCGCGCGGGCGCTGGCGCTGCAGCCGACCCACATGAGCCACTACCAGCTCACCCTGGAACCGAACACCGTGTTCGCCGCGCGGCCGCCGCAGGGCATTCCCGAGGACGACGACGCCTGGGACATGCAGGAGCGCTGCCAGGCACTGCTGGCCGAGGCCGGCTACGCGCAGTACGAGGTCAGCGCCTACGCCCGCGCCGGCTACCGCTGCGCGCACAACCTCAACTACTGGACCTTCGGCGACTATCTCGGCATCGGCGCCGGCGCCCACGGCAAGATCAGCTCCGGCGCCGAGCAGAGCATCCTGCGCCGCTGGAAGCACAAGCACCCGCAGGCGTTCCTGGACGCGGCCGGGACGCCGGCGGCGATCGGCGGCGACGAGTGGATCGCGCCGGAGCGGCGTCCGTTCGAGTACATGCTCAACGCGCTGCGCCTCAACGACGGTTTCGCGCTGCGCGACTTCAGCGCCCGCACCGGCCTGCCGCTGCAGGCGATCGCCCCTGCCCTGGCCACCGCGCAGGCCCGCGACTGGCTGCGGGTGGACGCCGGCCACGCCGTGCCGACCGAGCTGGGGCGGCGTTTCACCAACGACGTGGTCGCCCTGTTTTTGCCCTGAGACGCGTCCTGGCGACGCCGCCCGCCTTGGTTGCGGCGGCGGATCGTGCTACATACCCCGCAGAAAAGTACAACGGCGATCACAAGATGCCCGTGTCTGCGACCCTGTCGGCCCCGCCGGCGACGCTTGCCAGCGCCGCCCTGCCGGCGCGCGTGCGCGATCTCCTGCTGGGCCTGAACGACCTGCTGTGGCAGTCCCTGGAGGGGCCGTTACAGGCGACCCTGGACGACCTGGAGCAGACCCTGTTCGAGCAGGCCGAGCGCGCCCGCAACGGCCAGGTGCAGCAGGACATCTACCAGGAGGCGCAGCGCCTGCGCGCGCAGCGCGCGCGCTTCGCGCCGTTCTATCGGGCGCACCTGGAAGCCGAGCTGGCCGGCATCCGCAGCCCGGCGGCACCGGCCGCCGCACCGCGCGCGGCCAGGGCCGGCGCCGCCGCGCAGATGCTGACCCTGGTCGCCGACATGGATATCGACCGCGACATCGTGCTGCACGAGATCGCCCGCCGCGAGGCCACCCGCTGCAACATCCCGCTGCAACTGCTCGGCCAGCGCTTCGGCGTGCTGGCGGCGCGGCCGGCCTTCGAGATCGAGCAATTGCCGCCGGGCCCGCATGCGCTGTGCCGGCTGCTGCGCGACGCCGGCCAAGCGCTGGGACTGGGCCTGGACACGCAACTGGCGCTGTACCGCGCTTTCGAACGCCAGGTGCTGTCGCGCTACGGCGAAATCGTGGAACGGGCCAACGGCATGCTCACCCACGCCGGAGTGCTGCCTGGCCTGATCTACCTGCCCTACGTGGCACGCAGCACCAGCGTGGAGCCGGGCGCGCGCCGCGTCGCGCGCATGCCCGCAGGCGCCGATCCGGCCCCTGCCGCAAGCGGACCCCGGGGGCACGGCCCCGCCCCCGGCCAGGCCATGCCCGGCATGGGCACCGCATCGGCGGCCGCTGCCGCCGAGCCGGCCGCCAGCGGCCCGGATCTGGCCACGCTGCGCCAGTTGCTGACGGCCGCGCGCGCGCATGCCGCACCCGGCGCGTCCGCGGCGATGACCGCCGGGGCCGCCACGCTTCCGCCGCTGCCGGCGAGCGCCGCCGGCACGGCTCCGGTTCCGACCGCCAGCCTGCTGGAGGCGCTGGGCGAACTGCAGGGGCAACCGCCGGCCCACAGCACCCTTGGCGGGCTGCGTAGCCGCCGCCACCTGCGCGACGTGCAGACCGCCCTGCTGCAGACGCTGCGCGCCACCCACGGCGCGCAGGCGACGCTGGCCGCGCAGCAGGCCGACACCTTCGACCTGCTCGGCCTGCTGTATGGCGAGATCGAACGCGAGGTGCGTCCTGACGCGCCGGCCGCGGCGCTGCTGGAACGCCTGCAGGTACCGCTGGTGCGCGCCGCGCTGCAGGATCCGGCGTTCTTCGCACGCAGCCAGCACCCGGCGCGGGAGTTGCTCAACGCCGTCGCCGAATCGGGCGCGACCTGGCTGGGCGAAGAGGACAGCGATCCGACGCTGCTGCTCAAGCTCAACCAGGCGGTGGACCGCGTGGTCGAGGAGTACGAAGGCGACGCGGTCGTCTTCGAACAGGCCCACCAGGACATCCAGGCGCAGCAACGCAACCTGGCGCACAAGGCCGAGATCGCCGAACGCCGGCACGTCGAGGCCGCGCGCGGCAAGGAACGGCTGGAACTGGCCAAGCAGACCGCGGCCGCCACCCTGGACGCGCTGTGCACCGCCCGGCAACCGCCCGGCTTCGTGCAGACCCTGCTGCAGCAGGCCTGGTCCGACGTGCTGGTGCTGACCCTGCTGCGCCAGGGCGAGGACTCGGAGACCTGGCGCGAGCGTATCGGCCTGGCCGAGCGCATCGCCGAGGTCACCTGCCGCAGCGAAGGCGCCTCCGATGCTGACCTCGCCGAGCGCGTGGGCCAGGCGCTGCTGCAGGTGGGCTACCACCAGCAGGAAGCCGAAGCCATCGCCCGCCGCCTGTCCACGCCCGGCGGCGCCGACGCCACCACCTCGCGCACCGAACTCAGCATGCGGCTGAAGGCGCACACCCGCCTCGGCGAGCAGGGCGAGGACGGCGAGCGGCCGTCGCTGCCGCCACGCACCGAGGCCGAACAGGCCGCGTATGCGCGGCTGCGTACGCTGGCGTTCGGCACCTGGTTCGAATTCGTCATCAACCAGCAGGGCGACCTGAAACGGCAGCGCCTGTCCTGGTACAGCCCGATCACCGATCGCGCGCTGTTCGTCAACCAGCGTGGACAGAAGGCCGCCGAACACACCCTCGATGGACTGGCGCGCTTGCTGGCGCAGGGCCAGGCCCGCATCGTCAGCGAAGACCGTGCCCGTCTGATCGATCGCGCCTGGCAGGCCGCGGTCCGCGCACTGCGCACCCTGGCCGGCGCCCCCGCGGCCGACGACACAATGGAGAACGCATGAGCGTCGACGCCCGCCGCTCGCCGCGTCGCCAGGTTCCGGAGATGGTGCCGGTGCTGGACCTGATGGAAGACGCCGTGGTCGGCCGCCTCGGCAATGTGTCCGAACACGGCATGCTGTTGCTGGCCTCGGCGCCGCTGCACGAGGACGCGCTGTACCAGTTGCGCTTCGCGATGCCGCACGCCGACCGCGAGGTGCAGATCGACGTCGGCGCGCACCTGTTGTGGAGCGAACCTTCGCACGCACCCGGCCAGGCCTGGGCCGGCTTCCGCTTCCTGACCATTTCCGCTGCGCATCGCGATCTGTTGCGGCAGTGGATCAACTCGGCCCCCGGCGGCTAACGAGGTCAACCTCGTCGCAGCGGCTCTTGTCGCCTTTTGCGGGATCAACCGCTGCTACGACGGCCATGCGCGCCCATTGCGCGATCTGACGCAAGGAAGATCCGACGGAATCGGCAAAGACCGCCACGTCGCCAACGCAGCTTCGCATCGCCGCATGCATGCGCATGCCACACACGCGTGTCCGCACGTCCGCACCGTTTCCGGCACACTTGGCGCCCCCGTTTCCGCATCGCCGAACGAGCCACCGCCATGCCCCAGCACGACCCAAGCGCCCTGTATGCCGACCACCTGCGCACCCTGACCCGACGCGCCGACGAGGCCCTGGCGCGCGGCGGCTTCGACCACCTGGTCGTCCCCAGCGGCAGCCTGCACTACCAGGTATTCGACGATCGCGACTATCCGTTCGCGGTGAACCCGCAGTTCAAGGCCTGGCTGCCGCTGACCCGGGTGCCGAACAGCTGGCTGGTGTACACGCCCGGGCACCGGCCGCAGGTGATCTTCCACCAGCCGCGCGACTACTGGCACGTGGTGCCGGACGCGCCCAGCGGCTGGTGGGTGGAGCACTGCGACATCCACCTGATCCGCACCCCGGACGAGGCGCTGGCGCGACTGCCGGATGCCGCACGCAGCGCGATCCTGGGCGAGCCGCAGAGCGCCCTGGGCGACTACGTGCCGAACAACCCGGAAGGCGTGTTGCACTACCTGGAGTACCACCGCGCCTACAAGACGCCCTACGAACTGGCGCTGATGCGCCAGGCGCAGCAGTCGGCGGTGCGCGGCCATCGCGCGGCCGAGGCCGCGTTCCGCGACGGCCGCAGCGAGTTCGAGATCCACATGGCCTACTGTGCAGCAGTCGGGCAGGACGCGAACGAACTGCCGTACGGCAACATCGTGGCATTGAACGAGCACGCCGCCGTGCTGCACTACACCGAACTGCAGCGGCAGGCGCCGACGCCGCTGCACAGCTTCCTGATCGACGCCGGCGCCTCCGCGCACGGCTACGCCAGCGACATCACCCGCACCTACGCCGCCGATCCCGGCAGCGAGTTCCAGGCGCTGATCGACGCGGTGGACGCCGCGCAGCAGCGCATGGGGCAGAACGTGCGTGCCGGCGTCGACTATCGGCAATTGCACCTGGATGCGCACCTGGCGCTGATGGGCGTGCTCAAGGATGCCGGCGTGCTCACCGTGTCGCCGGAAGCGGCGGTCGCCACCGGCGTCAGCGCCGCGTTCTTCCCGCATGGCCTGGGCCACCCGATCGGCCTGCAGGTGCACGACGTCGCCGGCTTCGCCGCCAGCGACCGCGGCGGCCGCATCGAACGCCCCGACGGCCACCCCTACCTGCGCATGACCCGCACCCTGGAACCGGGCATGGTGGTGACGATCGAGCCGGGCCTGTACTTCATCGACATGCTGCTGGACGAGCTCAAGCAGGCCGGCCACGGCAACAGCGTCGACTGGGCGC
Organism: Xanthomonas sp. F4; assembly: GCF_011761895.1. NCBI lineage: Bacteria > Pseudomonadati > Pseudomonadota > Gammaproteobacteria > Lysobacterales > Lysobacteraceae > Xanthomonas > Xanthomonas sp. F4. Next base: position 173,678 of record NZ_JAASQX010000007.1, read on the forward strand.
GGGTGGAGCAGTTCAAACCCTACGGTGGCATCCGCATCGAGGACGAGGTGGTGTGCACCGAGGACGCACCCGAGAACCTGACGCGGCCGGTGTTTGCGGCGGCGGCCTGAGCCGCCGCCGCGGGATTGGGGAATCGCGATTGGGGATTTGCCAGTGCGCGCAATGCCGTGCCGCGAGGCGAGGCTGCACCCGCTCTTCTTCAGGATGATCAGCCCGCGCGCCAGCCGCCGCGGTTACCTCATCCCTAATCCCGAATCCCCAATCCCGGCTCCCCAGCCATCAAGGCCTCGATCTCCTCGGCGCTGCGCGCCAGCGCATCGGTGAGCACGCGGTGGCCGTCGTCGGTGATCAACACGTCGTCCTCGGTGCGGATGCCGATGCCGCGCCACTTCGGGTCCACGTCCTTATCGTCCGGCGACACGTACAGGCCGGGCTCGATGGTGAACACCATGCCCGGCTCGAGCAGGCGCGATTCGCCGGCCAGCCGGTAGTCGCCGACGTCGTGCACGTCCAGGCCCAGCCAGTGCCCGGTCTTGTGCCGGTAGAAACGCCGGTAGTCGCCGCTGGCCAGGTTCTGCTCCAGGCTGCCCTTGAGCAGGCCCAGCCGCAGCAGGCCCTCGGTCAGGGTCTGCACTGCGGCCAGGTGCCCGGCCTCGTAGGCCACGCCCGGGCGCGCCTGCGCCAGCGCGGCGGCGTGCGCGGCACCGACCAGGTCGTGCAGCGCGCGCTGTTCGGCGCTGAAGCGGCCGTTGGCCGGGAACGTGCGGGTGATGTCGGCGGCATAGCCGCGGTATTCGGCACCGGCGTCGACCAGCACCAGCTCGCCGTCGCGCAGGCGCGCGGCGTTGGCGCGGTAGTGCAGCACGCAGGCGTTGTGGCCGCTGCCGACGATGCTGCCGTAGGCCGGCCAGGCGTCGCCGGCGCGAAACTCGCGCTCGATCTCAGCCTGCAGTTGGTATTCGTGCATGCCGGGCCGCGCCAGCCGCATCGCCGCGCGATGCCCGGCCACGCTCAGGTCGGCGGCCACCTGCATCAGCGCGATCTCGTCGCGCGACTTGAACAGGCGCTGCTCGTGCAGCAGGTGGCCCAGTTCCAGAAACTCGTGCGGCGGCTGCGCGCCGTGCCGCACCTGCTCGCGCACGCGCTTGACCCAGCCGATCAGCTTCAGGTCGAAATCGACGTCGCGGCCGAAGTGGTAATAGACCCGCGAGCGGCCTTCCAGCAGACCCGGCAGGATCTCGTCGAGGTCGTCGATCGGATAGGCATCGTCCATGCCGTAGCGCTCGACCGCGCCGTCCTGGCCCGCCCGCGGGCCGTCCCAGGCTTCGCGTTCGGGATCGCGTTCGCGGCAGAACAGCAGCGCCTCGCCATGACGGCGCCCGGGCACCAGCACCAGCACCGCATCCGGTTCGGGGAAGCCGCACAGGTACCAGAAGTCCGAATCCTGCCGGTACGGGTAGTGCGTGTCGTGGCTACGCACCCGCTCCGGCGCGCTCGGCAACACCAGGATGGCCTGCTCGCCGGCCATGTCCATCAGCTGCCGGCGCCGGCGCGCGTACTCGCCGGAGGAAATCCCGGTGAGCCGCTTCATCAGTTCAGGCGCTGCCGGTGGCGCGGGCCGAGCACGCAGTCGCTGTGCAGCAGCAGCACCGCCACGCGCACGAACTCCTCGATCTCGGCCAACGCGTCCTCGTCCTCGTCGCCGCTGTCGAAATCGTCGGCGCTGGCCTGGGCCAGCCGCGCCACGTCCTGCAGCGCTTCCTGGCCTTCCTCGGACAGCGGCGGCGCGGCCCCTGCGGCCAGGCCGAAGCCGCCGAGAAAGCCGCGGCACCAGTCGAACAGCGCGTCGGCCCGCTCGGGCAACGGCGCGCCGGCATCGGCCAGCACCAGGTCGAAGCCGAAATCGCGGTCGTTCAGTTGCGCAGTCGTGGCCTCGCGCAGGCGATCCAGTGCGTCGCCGGGGCGTGGCGCGGCGATGCTGGCGTCGGCGAGCACGGCCGCCGGCCATGCCGGCAACTCGGCGCCGCCGCCGGCCAGCCAGCCGCACAGGCCGCCGTGCAGTTCGGCCGCCGACGCAGCCAGGCCAAGCGTCCGGCTGGCATCGGCGATCTGGTCGGCAGTGGGAAGTTCAGTCATGGAGCGAAGCCTGTCGGGCGCTGGCCGCCGGCCTGTCGAGGCCCGCAGCGGAATCGGGACTGCGCAGTGTAGCAATCGCGTGTGCGCCGCCGCTTGTGGAGGCTTCCGGCACGCGCCTACACTCCACCACCCGTTCTTTGACAGAAGTCACTTTCCGCCATGCCATTGGAGCACGTTGCTGCAGGAGCTGCGGAAGGGACCGGCCTCGCCCTGGTTGGCGAAACGCTGCTGGCCGCGTGGCCGCTGGCGGCCATCGCCGCGCTGGCGGCGGGCACCCTGCTGGCGCTGTCCGCGCTGCGTTCGCGGCGGCGCCTGCGCGAGCAGTTGCAACGGCATGCGCAACTGCAGCAGCGCGACCAGCACCTGAAGCTGGCGCTGTGGGCCTCGGGCGAGCACTTCTGGGATTACGACCTGCAACAGCGCACGCTGCGGCTGATGCGCGCCGACGAGGCCACGCCGCACGCGCAGGACATCGGCCTGGTGATCCGCGAGAACGAGCCGTTGCGCATCCATCCCGACGACATGGAACAGGCGCGGCAGGTGCTGCAGGAACACCTGCAGGGCCTGACCGCGATCTACACCGCCGAGTACCGGGTGGACCTGGCCGGCGACGGGGTCTGGCACTGGGCGCGGGTGCGCGGCCGCGTGGTCGACTACGACGCCAGCGGCGCACCGCGCCGGCTCGCCGGCACCGCGCGCGACATCACCTCGCACCGCCAGGCCGACCTGGAACGGCGCATCGCCGCCGAAGTGCTGCGCAGCATGGGCGAGGCGGTCGCCGTGCTCGACGAGGACCGCCGCTTCATCTCGGTCAACCCGGCCTTCACCCGCATCACCGGCTACAGCGAGCGCGAGGTGCTGGGCCAACCGATGGCGCTGATCGACCACGCACCGGAAACGCCGGCGGCGCCGGTGGCCGACCACGGCCGGCACTGGCGCGGCGAGGCCTGGAAGCGGCGCAAGGACGGCCAGGAGATCCTCTGCCACCTGCGCCGCAATACCGTGGTCGACGCGGACGGCCGCCAGAGCTTCCAGGTGGTGGTGCTGGAAGACATCACCGAACAGAAGCGCGCCGAGCAGGAACTGCGCTACCTGGCCAACTACGACACGCTGACCAGCCTGCCCAACCGCGCGCTGCTGTCCGAGCGCCTGGCACGGGCGATCGTGCGGGCGCGGCGCCAGGCCGGTTCGGTCGCGGTGCTGTTCCTGGACCTGGACCGCTTCAAGGACATCAACGACTCGCTCGGCCACGCGGTCGGCGACCGCGTCCTGCGCGCCGTGGCCGAACGCCTGCAGCAGGCGGTGGGGCCGCAGCACACGGTGGCGCGCCTGGCCGGCGACGAATTCACCGTGGTGGTCGAGGACATCGTCAGCCAGGGCGAGGCCGAGGCGGTGGCCGCACGCGTGCTGGCCGCGTTCGAGGCGCCGCTGCGGCTGGACGAACGCCCCGACGTCGCGGTCTCCACCTCCATCGGCATTTCGCTGTTCCCACAACACGCGCTGCTGCCGAGCGAACTGCTCAAGCACGCCGACACCGCCATGTACCAGGCCAAGGCTGCCGGGCGCCGCAACGCCCAGGTGTATTCGGCGCGCATGGACGAGGCCACGCGCCACCGCGCCACCCTGGCCAGCACGCTGCGCAAGATCCCGCTGGACCAGGAACTGAAGCTGGTCTACCAACCGCGCTACTCGCTGCGCACGCAGCGGGTGGTCGGCGTGGAAGCGCTGCTGCGCTGGCACAGCGCCGATTTCGGGCCGATCTCGCCCAGCCAGTTCATCCCGCTGGCCGAGGAGACCGGGCTGATCCTGGAGATCGGCGAATGGGTGCTGCGCCAGGCCTGCAGCGCGCTGCGCGACTGGCGGCGGATGGGGTTGACCGACCTGTGCATGTCGGTGAACGTCTCGGCGATCCAGCTCGAGCGCGGCAACCTGCCGGACCTGATGGCCGAGATCCTCGCCGAGACCGGCGTGCCGGCCGCCAACATCGAACTGGAACTGACCGAGAGCGTGGTGATGTCGCAGGTCGGCAAGAACGCCGAGCTGCTGCGCGCCTGCCGCGCGCTGGGGCTGACCCTGGCGATCGACGACTTCGGCACCGGCTATTCGTCGCTGGCCTACCTGAAGCGCCTGCCGATCAACACCTTGAAGATCGACCAGGAATTCATCGGCGACCTCACCCGCGACCCGGACGACGAGGCCATCACCAGCACCATCATCGCGATGGGCCACTCGCTGGCATTGAAAGTGGTGGCCGAGGGCGTCGAAGACGCCGGGCAGCTGGCGTTCCTGCGCGCGCATGGCTGCGACGAGATCCAGGGCCACCTGGTGGCGCCGGCGCTGGAGCCGGACGCCTGCCTGCGCCTGTTGCAGCAACCGTTGCGGCTGCCTGCCTGAGCGCCGGCCATGGCGCCGCCGCGCGGCGTCTTGACCGCCCCTCGGGCGCATGCCTATCGTGAGCGCCATGGACAGCCCTGACACCCTCGCCGAGCTTCGCGCCATTGCCGCGCGCGTGGAAACGCTGGTCGAGCGCTGCCAGCGCCTGTCCGACGAGAACCGCAGCCTGCGCCAGCAGCAGGAACAGCTGATCGGCGAGCGCTCGCAGTTGCTGACCAAGAACGAACAGGCGCGCTCGCGCGTGGAAGCGATGATCGCCCGATTGAAGTCCCTGGAGCAGCACACGTGAGCGAACCGGTCAGCGTCCGCATCCTCGACCGCGAATACACCGTCGGCGTCGAGGCCGAGGAGCGCGACGGCCTGCTCGCCGCCGCGCGCCTGCTCGACGCGAAGATGCGCGAGGTGCGCGGCAGCAACCGCATGGCCGCCGTGGATCGCGTCGCCGTCCTGGCGGCGCTGAACCTGGCGCACGAGTTGCAGCAACTGCGCGACGAACAGGCAAAGCGCGACCGCGAGATGGCGCGCACACTCGCCGATCTCAATCGGCGCCTGGACAGCGTCGTCGATACGACACGCTGATCCGTCATTGGCGTTGCGATCATCAACGTGAATTGCAACGCACCGAAGGACCGACGAACGGACTAGCCAAGCGCGATCACGGCGCTATACTCCACTTGCGTTCTCTGCTGTGAACGACAGCGTGTGCAAACATTCGCCTTGTCCCTTAATGACGACCACGGGGTGGCGACGGAATCGGGAGTGCAGGTCCGCCTCGTAGCGGGAAGCCCGATGATTCTCCAGCCATCCCACTTGAACCCCGGGTTCAAGGTCGTTTCGCACGCATCGTCACGGCGGAGAATGCAATTTTTCCAGGAAGCGGCGCCGCAAGGCGCCGTTTCCTTTTTGTACGTCCGCCACGTGCGCGTCCACCCGCGTCGTCGCCGACGCAGCGCAGGCGCCACGCGTTCTCGCGCCGACCGAAACCCGGGATACTGGTGCACCCACCACGGAGATCCCGGATTGCCGACGCTCGCCCAGATCCTCGAAAGCTTCGACCCCGCCGCGGGATTCGACGTCCCCGCCAGCTGGCGGCAAGGCCGTACCGCCTTCGGCGGCCTGTCCGCGGCGCTGGCGCTGCAGACCGCGTTGCGCACGGCGCCGTCGACGTTGCCGCCGCTGAAGTCGGCGCATATCGGGTTCGTCGGCCCGGCCGATGGCACCCTGCGCTTCGATGCGCAGGTGCTGCGCCAGGGCAAGTCCGCCACTTCGGTGGGCGTTGATTGCCTGGCGGACGGGCAGGTCGCCTTGCGCGCGGCGCTGCTGTTCGCGCAGCCGCGCGCCAGCCGCATCGCCCACGACTTCCTGCCGGCGCGGCCGGCGGTGGTCGGCCCCGACGCGGCGACGCCGATCGCCGACAGCGCGGCGACCCCGGCCTTCGTCGCCAACTTCGACATGCGCCTGGCCGGCGGCGCGCTGCCGCTGTCCGCCGCGGCCGACCCGGAATTGCTGGTCTGGGCGCGCCATCGCGACCCCGGCGGCGTGGACCCGAGCGTGGCCCTGGTCGCGCTGGGCGACTGCCTGCCGCCCGCCGCGATGACCTGCTTCACCGAGCCGGCGCCGGTCAGCTCGATGACCTGGAGCCTGGACTTCCCGCAGCCGGCCAGCGCCGGCGACTGGTTCCTGCTGCGTTCGGCCAGCCGCCATGCCGAGGACGGCTACTCGCTACAGGACATGCAGATCTGGGACACGGCCGGGCGGCTGGTGCTATGGGGCAGGCAGACGGTGGCGCTCTACGCGTGATCGCGGCAGCGGCGGCCGCGCCCAGGACCTGTCCTCCTGGCATGCCGCGCCGCACCGCGATTGCGTATGCCTGCGGCAAGGAAGCGCGAGAATGTGGACGTCCGTCCACGCCCGCGCGATGACGCGGCCGTGGACCCGCGCGACCGCAGCTCTTCGGGTTGGGCCTGGCGGATCCAGCGCGGCGTACTCGGAGATGGAGGCCCCACCCTGGTCAGGGTGTGCGCTGGCGCCGACAATAGCGCCCTCCCTCGCTCCGCCTGCCCGATGACTGCCGACGACCGCGACTCCCTGCGCCAGGATCTGCGCGCCCGCCGCCGCGCGCTCTCGGCGCCTGTACGCCTGGCCGCCGCCGACGCGCTGGCGCAGCGCTTGCTGGACCTGCCGTTCGCGCCGCAGCACGGCCATGTCGGCGGCTATTGGGCAATGGACGGGGAGATCGCGCTGCACCGCTGGCAACTGTCGTTGCCGGACACGGTGCAGTACTGCCTGCCGATGCTCAGCGGCGCCACCCTGCGTTTCGCGCCGTGGCGCCCCGGGCAGCCGCTGCGGGCCAACCGCTACGGCATTCCCGAACCCGACGTCGACCCGGCCGCGACCCTGGCGCCGGCACAGATGGCGCTGGTGGTGGCGCCGCTGGTGGGCTTCGATGCCGCCGGCGGGCGCCTGGGCATGGGGGGCGGCTGGTATGATCGCAGCTTCGCTTTCCGCCAGCGGCAGGCGCCGCCGCCCTGGCTGGTCGGGGCCGCCTTCGACGCACAGCAGGTCGCGGCCTTGCCGCTCGCGGCCTGGGACGTGGCGCTGGACGCGGTCTGCACCGAATCCCTCACCCTGTCGACCGCGCACGATTCCCCCGCATGACCGCACGCACCCGCTATTGGCTGATGAAGTCCGAACCGGACGCCTTCTCGATCGACGACCTGCAGCGGGTCGGCACCGAACCCTGGAACGGCGTGCGCAACTACCAGGCGCGCAACTTCATGCGCGACGGCATGAAGGTCGGCGACGGCATCCTGTTCTACCACTCCAACTGCAAGGTGCCGGGCATCGTCGGCGTGGCGCGCGTGGCCAGCCAGGCCTATCCCGACGCCACCCAGTTCGACCCGTCCTCCGACTACCACGACCCCAAGGCCACCCCGGAACAGCCGCGCTGGTACCTGGTGGACGTGGCGTTCGAGCGCAAGCTGGCGCGCACCATCGCGCTGGACGAGATCAAGCAGCACGCCGACGCGCTGGGCGAGGGCTTCCCGCTGGTCGCCCGCGGCAATCGCCTGTCGGTGTTCCCGGTCAGCGCCGCGCAGTGGAAGCTGCTGCTGTCGCTCGAGTAGCCGGGATTCGGGATTTGGGATTCGGGATTCGCCCGGTCCCCATCCGCCGACCCGCTTTTCACGAATCTCCAATCCCGAATCCCCACTCCCGAGCTCTCCAAATGTCAGAAGCCAAACGCCTTGCCGCCGAGAAAGCCATCGACTACGTCCAGGACGGGATGATCGTCGGCGTCGGCACCGGCTCCACCGTCGCCTATTTCATCGACGCGCTGGGCCGCATCGGCCACCGCATCAAGGGTGCGGTGTCCAGTTCCGAGCAAAGTACCGCGCGCCTGCGCCAGCACGGCATCGAGGTGCTGGAGCTGAACCACACCGGCAACCTGTCGCTGTACGTGGACGGCGCCGACGAGTGCGATCCGAACAAGTGCCTGATCAAGGGGGGCGGCGCGGCGCTGACCCGCGAGAAGATCATCGCCGAGGCCAGCGAGCGCTTCATCTGCATCGTCGACCCCAGCAAGCAGGTGCAGACCCTGGGCGCGTTCCCGCTGCCGATCGAGGTGATCCCGATGGCGCGCAGCCTGGTCGCCCGCGAGATCCTGGCGCGCACCGGCGGCCAGTCGGTGTGGCGCGACGGCGTGATCACCGACAACGGCAACGTGGTGCTGGACGTGCACCACCTTTCGATCACCGACCCGGTGGCGCTGGAGCGCGAACTGAACCAGATCCCCGGCGTGGTCTGCGTCGGCCTGTTCGCGCGCCGCCCGGCCGACGTGGTGATCGTCGGCGGCGAGCCTCCGCGCGTCCTGTAGGACGCGCGGCGGGATTGGGGAGTCGGGATTGGGGATTCGCAAAGGCAGGATCTCGGCTTTTACGAATCCCCAATCCCGACTCCCCAATCCCCGCTCTCTTGACTCGTCACGCACCATGCAACAAGGTGCGCGCTGTCCTCCTCGCCCCGGCCCTGCCATGTCCCTCATTCGCGCTTGCTGCGTCCTTCTCCTGCTCGCCCTCAGCGGCTGCGCCAGTGCCGGCGGCGACCATTGGGTGGAACTGGGCGGACACCGCTACGACGTGGAACTGGCGCAGAACGATGCGACCCGCGCGCGCGGGCTGATGTTCCGCGATCAGATGGAAGCCGACCACGGCATGCTGTTCATCCACGACCGCGAGGAACCGCAGGCGTACTGGATGAAGAACACCAAGATCCCGCTGGACATCCTGTACTTCGACAACCAGCGCAAGCTGGTGGCGCAGCAGCGCGACGTGCCGCCGTGCTCGGCCGGCGACGCCTGCCCGCCCTACCCCAGCAACGCGCCGGCGCGCTACGTGCTCGAACTCAACGCCGGCCAGGCCGAGCAGTTGAAGCTGCAGGACGGCACCGAACTGCGCTTCGGCCCCGGGATTCCGCAGGGCCGCTGATCGCCCGACGCGTCGGCCCGGGTCGGGAAAAGATCCCGCGACAACGGCGCTGAACCCGACACCGCTGTCGGGAACCGCCGGACTTGATCGGGCCCGGCTTTGCCGCCAGTCTTGGGCCATGGCCGCCCGATTGACATTGCCGAGCTGGAATACCCTGGCCGCTCTGGACGACGATGCCCTGCCGCTGCTGGCGACCGCCCTGCTGATCGCCCGCGACGAGTATCCGGAGCTGGATGCCGCCCATTACGACACCCTGGCGCAGAGCCACGCCGACCACCTGCGGCACGAGGTGGCGATGATCGAGCAGTGGCCGCTGAAGATGGCGGCGATCAATCGCCACCTGTTCGAAGAACTGGGCTATAGCGGCAACCACGACGAGTATTACGACCCGCGCAACAGCTACATGAACCAGGTGTTCGAGCGGCGCCTGGGCAACCCGATCTCGCTGGCGCTGGTGCAGATGGAAGTGGCGCGGCGCCTGGACATCCCGCTCGACGGCGTGTCCTTCCCCGGGCATTTCCTGGTGCGCTTGCCGGTGGACGACGGGCTACTGGTGATGGACCCGTTCAACGGTGGTCGCCCGTTGGCGGTGGAGGAGTTGCGCGAGCGCGCGCGGCCGCACATGGGCGGCGAAAGCCCGGACGACCGTGCCCTGCTGCAGATCCTGGACCCGGCGCCGCACCGCGCGATCCTCGCCCGGGTCCTGCGCAACCTGCATGGCCTGTATGCCGAACGCGACGAGTGGGACCGCGCCGCGCGCAGCGCCGACCGCGTGCTCAAGCTGATGCCGGACCAACCCGAAGCCCTGCGCGACCGCGGCATGGCCTACCTGCAGATGGACTACGTGCCCGGCGCGCGCCGCGACCTGGGCCGCTACCTGCAACTGAACCCCGAGGCCTCCGACGCGCTGCCGATCCGCGAACGCCTGGTGGAGCTGAGCGCCCGCGCGCAGCGGATGCATTGACGGCGGGGATTCGGGAGTCGGGAGTCGGGATTGGGGATTCGCAAGAGCGGCCATCCGCTATGTGCAAGTCGTCCTGAGCATCTTCAGCCTGGAAGCCCTCAAGAGAAAGCAGCGTCGCTCAGCGACGCGTCAGGTCACGCCGCAGCCGCTCTTGCGACTCCCCAATCCCGACTCCCCATTCCCAGCGCTCAATCCATCTCCACCATTTCGAAATCGTCCTTGGTCACGCCGCAATCCGGGCAGGTCCAGGTGTCGGGCACGTCTTCCCAGCGGGTGCCAGGAGCGATGCCTTCTTCCGGCAGGCCGTCGGCCTCGTTGTAGATGAACCCGCAGACGACGCACATCCAGGTGCGATAGGTGGTGGCGGTGGCGTCGCTCATTGGATAATCGCAGGTCACAGTCGGACGGAACGGCATTGTCCCATCGCCGCCGACGCATCGGAAGGCTTGGCCATGAACGCATCCCCGGCGCCGCGCGGCGTGTACCTGATCACCCCCGACGAGGCCGATGGCGCGCGCCTGCTTGCGCGGGTGACGCCGCTGCTGGACCAGGGCGTGACCTGGCTGCAGTACCGCAACAAGCGCGCCGACGCGGCGCAGCGGCGGGATCAGGCGGCAGCGCTGCAGGCGCTGTGCGCGCAGGCAGGGGTGCCGCTGATCGTCAACGACGACGTCGCGCTGGCGCAGGCGGTGGGTGCGGCCGGCGTGCACCTGGGCGAGGACGACGGCGACCTGGCCGCTGCGCGCGCCGCGTTGGGACCGCAGGCGTTGATCGGTGCGTCCTGTTACGACGACCTGGCCCTTGCCCGCAGCGCCGCGGCGGCCGGCGCCAGCTATGTCGCCTTCGGCGCATTCTTCCCCACCCGCAGCAAGGTCACCACGCGCCGCGCCGCGCCCGACCTGCTGCGCGAAGCGGCGGCACTGGGCCTGCCGCGCGTGGCGATCGGCGGCCTGACCCCGGAGAACGCACGCCCGCTGGTCGCGACCGGCGCCGACCTGCTGGCGGTGATCAGCGGCGTATTCGATGCGCCCGACCCGCGCGTGGCGCTGGCGGCGTACCGCGCCTGCTTCGACTGAGGTGGCAGCGCCTTTCCTTCTCCCACCGGGACCATGGCCCCCTTTTCGGGGGAAGGTGCCCCGCAGGGGCGGATGAGGGGCCGGGCGCAGCCTCGTGCACCCAAACATCGCAAGTCGCTGCGCGCCGGACCCTCACCCCAACCCCTCTCCCGACGGGAGAGGGGCTTTGGCTTCTCCCTTCTCCCACCGGGAGAAGGTGCCCCGCAGGGGCGGATGAGGGTTCGGGCGCAGCCTCGTGCACCCAAACATCGCAAGTCGCTGCGCGCCGGACCCTCACTCCAACCCCTCTCCCGACAGGAGAGGGGCTTTGGCTTCTCCCTTCTCCCACCGGGAGAAGGTGCCCCGCAGGGGCGGATGAGGGTACGGGCGCAGCCTCCTGCACCCAAACATCGCGAGCCGCTGCGCGCAGGACCCTCACCCCAACCCCTTCCCGGCGGGAGAGGGGCTTTGGCTTCTCCCTTCTCCCACCGGGAGAAGGTGCCCCGAAGGGGCGGATGAGGGTCCGGGCGCAGCCTCGTACACCCAAACATCGCGAGCCGCTTCGCGCCGGGCCCTCTCCCCAACCCCTCTCCCGGCGGGAGAGGGGCTATGGCCTCTCCCTTCTCCCACCGGGAGAAGGTACCCCGCAGGGGCGGATGAGGGTCCGGGCGCAGCCTCGTGTACCCAAACATCGCGAGCCGCTTCGCGCCGGACCCTCACCCCAACCCCTCTCCCGGCGGGAGAGGGGCTTTGGCCTCTCCCTTCTCCCACCGGGAGAAGGTGCCCCGAAGGGGCGGATGAGGGTGCGGGCGCAGCCTCATGCCCCCAAACATCGCAAGTCGCTGCGCGCCGGACCCTCACCCCAACCCCTCTCCCGACGGGAGAGGGGCTAGCGCTGCTCGATTGCAGGCAGCAGATCACGGCGCAGCACCGGCCGCGACGGGTCGGCAACATGGCGCATGTCGGCGGCAGCCGCGACAATAGACCGCCTCGCTCCGCGCCAGGCCGATCGGCCGGGCCAGCATCGCCAAGGATTCCCGCTCATGAACCATTCCCGCTCGCACGCCCTGTTCACCCAAGCGCAGTCGCTGATTCCCGGCGGCGTCAATTCGCCGGTGCGCGCCTTCAAGTCGGTGGGCGGCGAGCCGTTCTTCGTGCAGCGCGCCGATGGCGCGTACCTGTACGACGTCGACGGCAACCGCTACATCGACTACGTGGGCTCGTGGGGGCCGATGATCGCCGGGCACAACCATCCGGCGGTGCGCGAAGCGGTGCAGCACGCGATCGGCGATGGGCTGTCGTTCGGCGCGCCGTGCCCGGCCGAGGTGACGATGGCGCAGACCATCACCCGGCTGGTGCCGTCCTGCGAGATGGTGCGCATGGTCAACTCCGGCACTGAGGCCACGCTGTCCGCGGTGCGGCTGGCGCGCGGCGCCACCGGGCGCAACCGCATCGTCAAGTTCGAAGGCTGCTACCACGGGCATGGCGACTCGTTCCTGGTCAAGGCCGGCAGCGGCATGCTGACCCTGGGCGTGCCGACCTCGCCGGGCGTGCCGGCGGGCCTGAGCGAACTCACCGCCACCCTGGCCTACAACGATGCCGAGGGCGCCACCGAACTGTTCGAACGGATCGGCCAGGAGATCGCTGCGGTCATCATCGAGCCCGTCGTCGGCAACGCCAACTGCATTCCGCCGCGTCCGGGCTATCTGCAGCACCTGCGCGACCTGTGCACGCAGCACGGCGCACTGCTGATCTTCGACGAAGTAATGACCGGTTTCCGCGTCGCCCTGGGCGGTGCGCAGGCGCACTACGGGGTGACGCCGGACCTGACCACCTTCGGCAAGATCATCGGTGGCGGCATGCCGGTGGGCGCCTATGGCGGGCGCGCCGAGCTGATGCGGCAGGTGGCGCCGTCCGGGCCGATCTACCAGGCCGGCACGCTCAGCGGCAATCCGGTGGCGATGGCCGCGGGGCTGGCGATGCTGGAGCTGATCCAGGCGCCGGGCTTCCACCAGCGCCTGGACGCGGCCACCGCGCAGCTGTGCGCCGGCCTGGAAGCCGCCGCGGCGGCGGCCGGCGTGGCGGTCACCACCAACCAAGTCGGGGCCATGTTCGGGCTGTTCTTCACCACCGAGAAAGTCGAGACCTATGCGCAGGCCACCGCCTGCGACACCGCCGCGTTCAACCGCTTCTTCCACGCGATGCTCGAGCGCGGCGTGTTCCTGGCGCCATCGGCCTACGAGGCCGGCTTCGTCTCCAGTGCGCACGACCAGGACGTGCTGGAGGCCACCCTGGCCGCGGCGCGCGAGGCGTTCGCGGTGGTCGCCGCCGGCTGAGATGCCGGCGCAGCGGCTATTGCACAACGACAACGCGCTACGCCGATGGCCGGCGCAGCGCCGCTACGCTGGATCAGCCGAACACGAACTTGCCCTTCATCATCGCCCAGTGCCCCGGGAACGAGCAGAAGAAGGTGTAGTCGCCGCCCTTGCTCAGCTTGGCGGTGGAGAACTTGACCGTGTCCGACTGCCCCGCGCCGATCACCTTGGTGTGGGCGATGATCCGCGGATCGTTCTTGGGCAGGTAGTTGTCGGCCAGGCTGGAACTGGTGCCGGCATTGGCCACCGCCTGGAAATCCGGCGTCTTGGTCAGCACCCAGTTGTGGCCCATCACCGCGGCGGCGAGCTTGCCGCTGTGCTTGAGCGTCACCGCCACCTCGGTGCAATCGGCCGCGACCTTGATCTGGGTCTGGTCGAAGGACATCTGGTCGGTGCCGGTGATGGTCACCGCGCAGGTCTTGGCCCAGGCGGCAGGTGCGAACGCGAGGCCGGCAAGGACGAGCAGCAGGGACGGAAACTTGGTGTTCAAGGTGGATTCCTCGGCAAGAAAAACGACATTGCGCCGCGGCAGGTCGCGCGCGCGGCGGCGTGCCCCGACTGTCCGCCGGCCCGCGATGGCTTGTCAACGACAAGCGATGGCGCGTTGCATCATCGGCACGCACCACGGCGCGCGGCGATGACCGCGAGACGCAGCTCGATCTGCGCAGATGACGCGCCGCGCCCATGGCGCTTGCCACCACTTTCGCAGGCCCACCCATGTCCGCCATGATCCGCGCGCAGCCGGCGCTGCTGCTGCTCGATTTCGATGGCGTGCTGGCGAACTACACGCGTGCTGCACGCATCGCCGCGCTGGCCGCGCACTGTCGCTGCGAGGCCGCGCAGGTGCGCGAGGTCCTGTTCGGTTCCGGGCTGGAGACCGCCTACGACGGTGGCGAACTGGACACTGCGGCCTACCTGCAGCGGCTGAGCGAAGGCCTGGGCGCTGCCGTGGACGTGGACGCCTGGATCGCCGCGCGCGTGGCGGCCAGCCGCGCCGATGCCGGCGTGGTCGCGCAGGTGCTGGCGCTGGCCGAACGCCTGGCCATCGGCGTGCTGACCAACAACGGCGCGCTGATGGCGCAGGCGATGCCACAGATCGTGCCGGCGCTGTTCCCGCTGCTGCACGGGCGCGTGCTGTGCAGCGGCAGCCTGGGCGGGCGCAAGCCGGATGCCGCGGTGTACCGACAGGCGCTGGCGCACTTCGGCGTCGCCCCGCGGCAGGCGCTGTTCATCGACGACCTGTTCGTCAACGTGCGCGGCGCCCGCGCGATCGGCATGGCCGCGGAAACCGCCAGCGGCACGCGTGCCCTGCGCCGCGCGCTGGCGCGGCACGGGCTGGGGTGAACCGGTTTCAGCGTGCGGCGAGGTAGGCGCGCAGCGCGCTGCGCAACCGCGTCAGGCCTTCGCTCAGTTCGGCATCGGTGAGGTTCAAAGACGGCACGAAGCGCAGCACGTCCGGGCCGGCCTGCAGGGTCAGCAGACCATGCGCGGCGGCGTGGTCGAGGATCGTCCCGGCCTGACCGGCGTGCGCCGGCGCCAGCACCGCACCGAGCATCAGGCCGCGTCCGCGAACCTGCGAGAACAGCGCGAATTCGTCGTTGAGCGCCGCCAGGCCCTTGCGCAGCGCTGCCGACTGCCGCGACACGTTGGCGGCGATCGCCGTCGAAGCCAGCTTGCGCAGCGCCACCCGCGCCACCGCCGCGGCCAGCGGGTTGCCGCCGAAGGTGGTGCCGTGCGCGCCGAACTGCATGGTCTCGGCGACCTTGGGCCCGGCCAGCAGCGCGCCGATCGGGAAACCGCCACCCAGCGCCTTGGCCAGGGTCACGATGTCCGGCGTCACCTGATCCTGCCAGTGCGCGAACAGGGTGCCGGTGCGACCCATGCCGCACTGGATCTCGTCCAGCACCAGCAGCGCGCCGTGGTGATCGCACAGCGCCCGCACCTGCGCCAGGAAGCCCGGCGCCGCCGGCATCACCCCGCCCTCGCCCTGCACCGGCTCCAGCATCACCGCGGCCACGTCGCCGCCGGCCATCGCCGTTTCCAACTGCACGATGTCGTTGAAGTCCACGTAGCGGAAACCGCCGGGCAGCGGCTCGTAGCCTTCCTGGTACTTGGGCTGCGCGGTGGCGGTCACCGCGGCCAGGGTGCGGCCATGGAAGCTGCCGCGGAAGGTGACGATCACCCGCTGCTGCGGCGGACGACCCTGCGCGGTGGCCCACTTGCGCACCAGCTTGATCGCCGCCTCGTTGGCCTCGCTGCCGGAGTTGCACAGGAACGCCCTCTGCGCGAAGCGCGAGGCCAGCACCAGTTCTTCGACCAGGCGCAGCGGCGGCTCGCTGTAGAACACGTTGCTGGTGTGCCACAGCTTGCCGGCCTGTTCGAGCAGCGCCGCATGCAGATCCGGATCGTTGTGGCCGAGCCCGCACACGGCGATGCCGGCGGACAGGTCGATGTAGTCGCGTCCCTCGCTGTCCCACACCCACGCGCCCTGGCCGCGCTCCAGCACCAGCTGGCGCGGACGGTAGATCGGCAGGGCATAGCGTTGACCGAGGGCGATCAGGTCCGCGGCGGAGGAAGCGGTCATCGGGGGAACATCCTGCGGGAGAGCAGTCGATTATAAGACCGTCGGCAGCGCACGGCCGGCGACTGCCGGCCGCCGTCTGGACCGACGGGGCAGCCGGCTGCCGTGCCACACCGCCGCCGCCCGCGCGCGTGCCGCAGCAACCCCACCACGCCGTTGCTCGACATGTGGGAGGGACTTCAGTCGCGACGCTTCAGCGCTACGGCGTCGGGGCTGAAGCCCCTCCCACAAGGGATTCTCCAGCAACCGCGTCGCATCCGATCAGGACGCCGCCTGCAGCGGCGTGCGCGCCCGCGGCTGCAATGCGGCTCGGGTAGCATGGGCGCATGCGCTTTTTCCTCGATCCCCAACTCGCCCCGGCGACCGAGCACGGCTGGCGGCGCCGTTGGTTCGACATCATCTATCGGCACGACACCCGGGCGTCGCGCAACTTCGACCTGTTGCTGGTCGCGGCGATCCTGGCCAGCGTCGCGGTGATCCTGGCCGACAGCGTGCCGGCGCTGCACGCCCGCCACGCGGACACCCTGTACGTGCTGGAGTGGGGCTTCACCGCGCTGTTCACCGCCGAGTACGCGTTGCGCCTGGCCACGGTGAAGCGGCCGCTGCGCTACGCGCTGAGCTTCTGGGGCGTGATCGACCTGTTGTCGACCTTGCCCACCTACATCTCGTTTCTGCTGCCTGGCGCGCAGACGCTGCTGGTGGTACGCGTGCTGCGGGTGCTGCGGCTGTTCCGCATCCTCAAGCTGACCCGCTATGTCGAGGAAAGCAGCCTGCTGGTCGACGCGTTGTGGCGCAGCCGGCGCAAGGTGTTCGTGTTCCTGTTCACGGTGATCACCCTGGTGGTGATCTTCGGCGCATTGATGTACGTGGTCGAAGGCCCAGCGAACGGATTCACCAGCATCCCCACCGCGATGTACTGGGCGGTGGTGACGATGGCCACCGTCGGCTTCGGCGACATCGCCCCGCTCACGCCGCTGGGCCGCGCCATCACCTCGGTGCTGATCCTGATCGGCTACAGCATCATCGCCGTGCCCACCGGGATCTACACCGCCGAACTGGCCAACAGCCTGCGCGATGTCGACCGCAGCCGCGCGCCGGATCAGCGCACCTGCGCACACTGCGGCCTGCAAGGCCACGACCGCAACGCCGGCTATTGCCGGGGCTGCGGCCAGGCGTTGCCCGATACCGCGCCCTGAGCCATTACCAGACGCCGGTATTCGGCATCGACGCCCACGGTTCGGCCGGCGCCAGCGCTTCGCCCTTCTGCAGCAATTCGATCGAGATCAGGTCGGGGCTGCGCACGAAGGCCATGCGCCCATCGCGCGGCGGACGGTTGATGGTCACGCCGAGCGACTGCAGGTGCGCGCACAGGGCGTAGATGTCGTCGACCTCGAAGGCCAGGTGGCCGAAGTTGCGGGCGCTGCCGTAGTCCTCGTCCGAGCCCCAGTTGTAGGTCAGTTCGACCTCGGCCTCCGGGTTCTGCGGGGCGCCAAAGTACACCAGGGTGAACTTGCCGGCTTCATTCTCGATACGGCGGGTTTCGTGCAGGCCCAGGCCTTCGGTGAAGAACTTGCTGGTCTTCTCCAGGTCGTGGACGCGGATCATGGCGTGCAGATATTTCATCGTGACAGCTCCGTGTGGGGGATCAGGCGCGCACCGTGCCGCGATGGCGCGCGAAAAGGGTGCATAGGGTAGCGCCGGCGGCGTGCAGGCATGGCGACGCCGCGGCGGGACCGGTTCAGCGGAAATAGCAGGCCTTCAACGGCAGCGCCGCCGCGCCCACCGCGCTGGCATCGGCCGTGGCGGCGGCCGGCAGCAGCAGCGGCAACGGCCGCGCCTGGCCGCGCCGCGGCTGGTTGTCGATGCGCACGTGCGGAATCAGCCGCGTCGCCAGTTCGCGCGGCATGCGCCCGCCGAACACCACCGCCTGCGGATCGAAGATCGCCACGATCGCCGACACGATCAGCGACAGGCCCGGCGCGACCCGTGCGATCCAGCGCTCGATCGCCGGCCACGCCGGATCGTAGGCCGCCAGCAGCGCGCGGATGTCGGGCAGCGCGATGCCGTCCTCGGCCAGCAATTGCCGCAACAGCTCCAGCGTGCCGCGCTCCAGCCCCTGCTGCGGCAGCATGCCGGCGAACTCGCCGGCGTTGCCGTGCGCGCCGCGCAGGCAGGCGCCGTCGATCACCACGCCGCCGCCCAGGCCGTAGTTGAAGTGCAGATAGGCGAAATCGCGGTACTGGCGGCCGATGCCGAGCAGGCTCTCGCCCGCCGCCGCCACCGTGCCGTCGTTGTCCACCCACACCGGCAGCCCAAGCGCCTCGGCCAGCCAGTCGCCGATCGACAGCTCGCCCAGCGCACGCAGCGGCTCGGGCGGGTTCATGTGCACGCCGTCCTCGACGAAGAAGCCGGTCATCGCCACGCCCGCGCCCAGGCGCGGACCGAGCCCGGCACCGGCAGAGGCCGTCAGCGTGGCATCGGCCTCGCGCAGTTGCGCCAGCAGCGCGGCCGGCTCGGTCGAACGCAGCGCATGCTCGGCGGTGGCGCGGATCTGTCCGCTGAAATCCAGCAGCGCCAGCGACAGCGCGTCGGTCGCGATCGCATAGCCGACGGTGTGGCCGTAGCCGGGATTGAGCGCGATGCCCGCGCCCGGTTTGCCGCGGCCTGCGTGCGCCAGCGAGGCGCCGATCGCGACCAGGCCGCGCTCGGCCAGCGCGTCGACCAGACGCACCGCCGACTGCACGGTCAGCCCGGTGCTGCGGCTGAGATCGGCGCGGGTGGCGGTGCCGGCCAGGCGCAGGCGATCGAGCATGTGCCGCTCGTTGTCGCTGAGATCGGCATGGACGGCGTGGCGGGACTCGGGAAGATGCGGCAAGGCGACGGCGACAGGAGCGGGCATAGGCGGCGGTGGCGTGAAGACCCCGGCAGCATAGCCGCGCCGCACGCCGTCATTGCGGCGCCAACCGCGATTGGGTGGAACAGAGCGTTTTCGCGGCGCGCCGCAGCGCGCCGCGATCGTCCGATCCATGTCGTCCCTGCCCGAAGCGCGCAGCCGCATCGCGTCCGGTCAGCCGACCACGCCGGGCCTCAGTCCAGGAACAGGTCCGGCAACAATGGCTGCGACGGATCCAGCGCATAACCGGACAGATCGTGCACGCCGGCCTCCGCCAGCACCGCATCGTCGATCAGGAACTGGCCATGGAAGCCGGCGGCCGGCCGGGTCAGCACGGCGTGCGCGGCGTCGGCCATGATCTCCGGGCGGCGGCCATTGCCGGCCTCGACGCCGGGGATCATGTTCAGCGCCTCGGTGGCGATCAGCGTGCGCGGCCACAGCGCATTGACCGCCACGCCCTGCGGACCGAACTCGCCGGCCAGGCCCAGGGTGACCAAGCTCATGCCCATCTTGGCCAGGGTGTAGCCGGTATGCGGCGCCCACCACTTGGGATCCAGCGACGGCGGCGGCGCCAGGGTCAGGATGTGCGGGTTGGCGCTGCGCAGCAGATGCGGCAGGCAGGCCTGCGCGCACAGGAAACTGCCGCGCGCGTTGACCTGCTGCATCAGGTCGAAGCGCTTCATCGGCGTGTCCAGCGCCCCGCGCAGCCAGATCGCGCTGGCGTTGTTGACCAGGATGTCGATGCCGCCGAAGGCCTCCACCGTCGCTGCCACCGCCGCGCGTACCTGTTCCTCTTCGCGAATGTCGCACTTCAGCGCCAGCGCGCGCCCGCCGGCCGCCTCCACCGCCGCCGCGGCGCTGTGGATGGTACCGGGCAGCTTGGGATTGGGCACCGCCGACTTCGCCGCGATCGCCACGTTGGCACCATCGCGCGCCGCACGCAGCGCGATCGCCAGCCCGATGCCGCGCGAGGCACCGGTGATTAGGAGGGTTTTGCCTTGTAAGGTCACGGGATTGGGGATTCGGGAATGGGGATTCGCCAAAGCTTAGCGCCTTTGCCGTCTGCGCCAGGACAGCTTCGGACAGCAGCCATTCGCTCTTGCCAATCCCCAATCCCCAATCCCGAATCCCGGCCCGTCAGGGCTTCGGCCCCTGCCCCTCGTTGTCTTCCCACTTGAGCAGGCGCCGGGTCACGAAGCGGTACACCGGCTTGCCGCTGGCGAACCACAGTTCGCGCACCCAGGAATGGCGCTTGAGCAAGCGCCGCTCGATCGGGGTGAGCGCGTGCGCGCAGTACATGCGCTTGTGCTTGAGCAGGTGGCGCAGATCCTCGCGCGCCAGCAGGCGCATCCAGCGCGAGCGCGGCGCACCGCGCACGGCAAGCTGGAAATCGATCAGCGCCGGGCTGCCGTCCGCCAGTACCAGCCAGTTCGCTTCCTTGGCCAAATCGTTGTGCGCCACGCCGCGCCGGTGCACCTGCTGCAGCAGGCGCCGCGCGGCGCGGAAATAGGCTAGGTCGCCGCGCGGCGGGCGCTGGTACATCGCCGCGCCGTCCAGGTAGCTGCGATCCAGAAAGGTGCCGTCCCAGCCGCGCAGTTGCGGCGTCGCGGCCATGCCATCCAAGTGCCGCAAGGCGAGCGCCTCGCGCCGCGCCAGCCACCACGCCGGCAGCCGCAGCCACCACGGCGAGGCGGTGAGATCGCGGCGCACGAAACGCGCCTCGCCCTCGCCCAGCAGCAGGATGCGGCCGAAGCTGTCGGCCTTGAGGATCTGGACGGTGCGGGGAGCGGCGGCGGGCATCCGGCCAGTGTAGAGCGTGCGCTGCCGTTTGCGCGGCGGACCGGTGCCCTGCCAGGCCATCGTCATGGGTCATCGACCCAGCCGGGTGAGAGAGCACGTTAAGCTTGCGAGCGATCCACGCGGCATCTCCCCCATGAGCTCCAACGACCTGTTCCTGCTGTTCACCGCACTCTTCAGCGTCATCGCCCTGGTCCTGCTGATCGTGGCGCGCCCCAAGCTGCATCCGCTGCTGGCGCTGCTGTTGGTGTCGCTGGCCGCCGGCCTGGTCGTCGGCATGCCGATGGACGCGCTGCTGCACGCCGTCGCCACGGGGGCGGGCAAGACGCTGGGGGCGGTGGGCCTGGTGGTGGCGCTGGGTGCGATGCTCGGCAAGCTGCTGGCGCAGGCGGGCGTGACCGACACGCTGGCCAACGCGATCCTGCGCCGCGCCTCGCCACGCGCGCTGCCCTGGGCCATGGCCGGTGTCGCCTTCATCGTCGGCATTCCCATGTTCTTCGAGGTCGGCCTGGTGATCCTGCTGCCGCTGATCTTCGGCGTGGCCCGCAAGCTGCAAGCGCAGCGCCAGGTCAGCGGCTCGGCCTATGCCTACGTGGGCGTCCCGGTCATCGCCGCCCTCGCCGCCATGCACGGCATGGTGCCGCCGCACCCTGGCCCGCTCACCGCCATCGCCACGCTGGGGACCAGTGTGGGCGCCACCATGCTCTACGGCTTCATCGCGGCCATTCCGGCCATCGTCCTGGCCGGACCGCTGTACGGCCGCTACATCGCGCGGCATATCCAGGCCGAGCCGGACGCGGCGCTGCTGGCACAGTACGCGTCGGCCGACGCCGCGGACGGTGACGCATCCGCACAACGCGCGCCGCCTGCCTTCGGCCTGGGCGTGCTGGCGGCGCTGGCGCCGGCCCTGCTGATGCTGTGCCACGCCGTGGCCGAGATGCTGTTGCGCAAGGATTCGGCAGTACTGCATGCCACGGCCTTCGTCGGCCACCCCATCGTCGCGATGCTGCTGGGCGTGCTGTTCGCGCAGGTCGCGTTGCGGCCGGGTGCGCCGGCCGCGCTGCGCAAGACCCTGGGCGACAGCGTCAAGCCCGTCGCCGGCGTGCTGCTGATCATCGCCGGCGGCGGCGCCTTTCAGCAGGTGCTCACCGATGCCCATGTGGGCGATGCGATCGTGCACATGAGCCAGCAATTGGCGTTGTCGCCACTGCTGCTGGGCTGGCTGATCTCGATGCTGCTGTCGGTGTCCACCGGCTCGGCGACGGTCGGCGTGGTGGGCGCCGCGGGATTGCTGGCGCCGCTCGGCAGCGCCGAACCCACGCTCAATCTGCCGTTGCTGGCGCTGTCCATCGGCTGCGGCTCGCTGTTCTTCAATTACGCCAACCATGCCGGCTTCTGGCTGGTGAAGGAATCCTTCGGCATGAGCATGGGCGAGGCGACCAAGACGATCTCGGTGGTGCAATCCATCGTGGCGCTGGTGGGGCTGGGGATGGTGCTGCTGCTGAACCTGCTGCCGCCGCTGGCATGAGCCGTTGCGACGGCCGTGCGGCGTCGCCCTCGCCTTGCGACGGGCTGCCGCAGCGCGGCGGACCTGGAGGATCCGAACGGTGCGGGCCGCCGCGGCGGGCGTTGCCGCGGCGTGGACAGACCGTCATCGCCTGCCCTCTATAATCGCCCGATGAATGCCTCATGGACCGATGCCACGCTGGAGTGGATCGCAGCACACCCCATCCTGGCCGGCGCGGTCATCTTCGCCATTGCGTTCTGCGATGCGGTCATCATCCTCGGCACCCTGGTGCCGGCGCTGCCGCTGCTGTTCGCGATCGGCGTGCTGATCGGCCTGGGCCAGATCTCCGGCCCGTATGCGGTGGTCAGCGCCGCGCTCGGCGCGCTGATCGGCGATGCGCTCAGTTACTGGGTCGGTTACCGCTGGGGCGACCGGTTGCGCACCTACTGGCCGTTCCGGCGCTACCCGCAGCTGCTCGACCGCGGCGAGGCGATGTTCCGCCGCAATGCCTTCAAGAGCATCCTGGTGGCGCGCTACGTCGGCGCCATCCGTCCGTTCGTGCCGGCGGTGGCGGGCATGATGAAGATGCCGCTGCGGCGCTATCTGCTGCCCAGCAGCGTGGCCGCGGTGACCTGGTCGCTGCTGTTCCTTGGACCGGGCTGGCTGCTGGGCCAAGCCTACGACGCAGTGGCCGCGGTCGCCGGGCGCCTGTTCCTGGTGCTGGGCCTGCTGGCGCTGGCGCTGGGCCTGGTGTGGGCGACCGTGCTGTACGGCTACCGCTGGTCGGCCGGGCACATGGACGCGCTGCTGGCGCGGGCGCTGGACTGGTCGCGCCGGCATCCGGTGCTGGGCCGCTATTCGATCGCGGTGTTCGACCCGCAGCGGCGCGAATCGGTGCCGCTGGCGATGCTGGCGGTGATGCTGCTGGCGCTGGGCTGGGGCTGGTTCGCGCTGCTGATGGTGGTGGTGGCGCACGGCGAGCCGCTGCGCCTGGACCTGGCGGTGCACGACCTGATGCTGGCCCTGCGCAACCCGCTGGCCGACTACCCGATGACCGCCCTGGCCTCGCTCGGCAACTGGCAGGTGCTGGTGCCGCCGACCGCGCTGGGCCTGCTCTACCTGGCCTGGCGCCGGCGCTGGATGGCCGCGGCGCACTGGCTGGCGGCGCTGGCGTTCGGCCTGGCCCTGACCAAGCTGCTCGGCGCCACCGTGCACGTGGTGCGCCCGCCGGCGGCCAGCAGCGGCTTCGGCTTCCCCTCGGTGGCGGTGACCATGGCCACCATCAGCTTCGGCTTCTTCGCGGTGCTGATCGCGCGCGAGCTGCCGGGGCGCTCGCGGGTGTGGCCGTACCTGCTGTCGGGCGCGGTGGTGACCCTGATCGGCTTCGCCCGCCTGTACCTGGGCGCGCACTGGCTCAGCGACGTGGTCGGCGGCATGCTGTTCGGCATCTTCTGGCTGCTGGTGCTGGGCATCGCCTACCGCCGCCGCTTCAACCGCGGGTTCTGGATGAAGCCGCTGGCCTGGCTGTTCTACGGCGGCTTCGCGATCGCCGCGCTGTGGTACGCGCCGCGCCAGCTGGAACGCAAGCTGGCCAAGTTCGAACCGCCGCCGCCGCAGGTGACGCAGCTGGCGGACGCGGCCTGGTGGCAGCACGACTGGCGGATGCTGCCGTCGCGGCGTAACGAGTTCGACGACGACCAGCGCTGGCCGCTGGACATCCAGGTCGCCGGGCCGCTGGCGCCGCTGCAGCGCCAGCTCGAAGCGGCCGGCTGGCGCGTGCAGCCGCAGGCCGGCTGGCAGCAGGCGCTGCAGTTGCTCGACTACAAAGCCACGCCCGCGCAGGTGCCGGTGCTGCCGGCGACGCTGGACACGCGGGTGGAATCGCTGCTGATGCTGCGCCCTGGCCCGAATCCGGACGAGCTGTACGCGCTGCGCCTGTGGCCGGCGCCGGCGCGCCTGCAGCCGGGCAACGTGCCGCTGTGGCTGGGCAGCGCGCAGAGCCTGCGCTACGAACGCCACTTCAACCTGATCGGGTTGTGGCGGCCGCTGCGCGGCGCCGATCCCGCGCTCACCGCGGTGACCGAGGCGCTGCACGCGCTGCCCACGCGCAGGGACATGCACCGCCGCAGCGAGATCCCGGTGCTGCTGGTGCGCAGCGATGGCGAGGCGCCGCCGTCGCCCTGAGCGGCAGCGGTACGCCTCAGCCTCGAACCGGTCGGCGCCGCGCCGGTGCAGCGCTGCCCTGCGGACGCCGACGCGCGACGATGGCGGCTATTTCACCTCGACCCGGATCGAACGCGAGTCGGTGGCACGATCCTCCCAATGCCGCGAGTAGATGAGATTGATCGTGCCGCTGCCGTGATCGGTGGCCTTGAAGGTGTAGGTGACATTGCTGGGGCAGCCCATGCGGCCCGTGGCGCAGGCCGTGCCGGGTGCATGCTCGATGTCGAGCAGCGCCAGCGACGCGGGCAGGCTGCGCAAGGCCCAGGCGCTGCCGGTCGACCCATTCTCGGAGAGGGTCACCGCGAACAGTTGCCCGCGCTGCAGGGCGAACGGCTTCATCGATGGCGTCAGGCAGGTCTTCGGCGGCACCTGATCGGCATTGCCGGTGACCAGGGCGATGGAGCCGCGCGGACAGTCGGGCTGGCTGGCGGTGGGATTGGAGGCCGGCTCGACGGCGATGGCCGGCAAGCTCAGACAGCCGCCGGCGGACAGCAACAACAGCAAGAAGGAACGCCTCATACGAAGTCCTCGATCATGCGTGGATAGGACGTCAGGCCGCCGTGGCGGGATGCCGTTGCCGGCAGCCGAGCGCGGCCGCCGATCGCCGCCAAGCGTCGCCTGCGCCTGCTAGCGGCGCGCTGAACGCCGAATGCGAAGAGTGCGTGGGACGCCTGGGTGTAGCCGATCGAGGGCAGCGCGTGGCAATCGTGGCTGATGGCTACGCCGATGCCGCCGCCGTGCTCTACGCGCAGACCAGGACGGCGATGCCGCCCTCGCCGCCTCGCTCAGGGAATCCAGGCCAGCAACTGATCCAGCCGCGCGTGCGGGTCGTCTTCCTGCAGCAGCGACAGGCGTTGGCGTTCGTCCAGCGGCAGCAGTTCGGCCATGCGCCAGCCGACCCAGGCGGCCTGGTCGAGTTGCCGCGGACCGGCCAGCGGGTACACCGCGGCGGCCTGGTCGAGGATGCTGTCGAGCACGGTCGCCAACAGCGCGTGCTGCGGACGCAGTTCGTCGTCGCCATCGGCCTCGCGCCATTCCACGTCGCCGACGACGAGGCCGTTGTCGCGGACCCGGCTGCGCAGCACGTGGAAGCGCCGCGCGCCGCGCAGGCTCAGCACCAGCACGCCATCGGCGCCGACGTCGAAATCGACGATGCGCGCCTCGGTGCCGAACGCCGCCGGCACCGCCGCGGCGCCGGTCTCGCTGCCGTCCAGGATCAGGCAGACGCCGAAGCCGCTGTCGGTACGCCCGCATTCGCGGACCAGGTCCAGATAACGGCGCTCGAACACCCGCAGCTTGATCGAAGCGCCGGGCAGCAGCACCGCGTGCAGCGGGAACAGCGGCAGCGGGGTCCGCTGCGCGCTCATGCGCCGGCTCCGCCGTGCGCGGCGAGACTCATTGCAGCGCCGCCAGGAAGCGCCGCGGTGCGCCGTCGAAACCGCCGTTGGACATGAACACCACATGGTCGCCGGCGCGCGCCTGCGCCTGCAGCGCCGCCAGCAAGGCGTCCACGTCGGCCGCCGCACAGGCGTCGCCGCGCACCGCGGCGATCACCTTGCCGGCATCCCAGGCCAGCTCCGGCCGCTGCAAGAACACCACCGCGTCGGCGGCGTCCAGCGATGGCGCCAGCGCCTGGGCATGCGCGCCCAGCCGCATCGAATTGCTGCGCGGCTCCATCGCCACCACGATGCGCGCCGCGCCGACCTTGGCGCGCAGGCCTTCGAGCGTGGTGCGGATGGCGGTGGGATGATGGGCGAAGTCGTCGTACACGGTGATGCCCTGCGCCTGGCCGAGCACCTCCAGGCGCCGCTTGACGCTGCGGAAGCGCGCCAGCGCCGGCATCACCTGCGCCGGCGCCACGCCTACCGCGTGCGCCGCGGCGAGTGCGGCCAGCGCGTTCATCACGTTGTGGCGGCCGAGCAGCGGCCATTCCACCTCGCCCAGCTCGCGGCCCTGCTGCAGGACCGCGAAGCGGCTGCCATCGGCGGCGATCAGGCGTGCGCTCCACTCGAAGGCCGGATCGAAGCCGAAGCGCTCGACCGGGGTCCAGCAGCCCATCGCCAGCACCTCGCGCAGATGCGCATCCTCGCCATTGACGATCAGCCGGCCGCGGCGCGGCACGGTCCGCACCAGATGGTGGAACTGGCGCTGGATCGCGGCGACGTCGGGGAAGATGTCGGCGTGGTCGTACTCGAGGTTGTTGAGGATCGCCACCAGCGGCCGGTAGTGCACGAACTTGCTGCGCTTGTCGAAGAACGCGGTGTCGTACTCGTCGGCCTCGACCACAAACAGCGGCCGGCCCGCCAGGGCCGGCCCCTGATCCCCTTCTCCCCCCGGGAGAAGGTGGCGCGAAGCGCCGGATGAGGGTTCGGCAGCCCTAGCCCTCTGCCCCAGCCGCGCGGAGACGCCGAAATCCTCGGCCACCCCGCCGATCAGGAAGCCCGGTTCGCGCCCGGCCGCCTGCAGCAGCCAGGTCAGGATGCTGGTGGTGGTGGTCTTGCCGTGGGTGCCGGCCACCGCCAGGGTGTCGCGCCCCGGCAGCACCTGCTCGCTCAGCCACTGCGCGCCGGAGGTGTAGGCGCGCCCGGCATCGAGCACCGCCTCCACCGCGGCATTGCCGCGCGACAGCGCGTTGCCGACGATCACCTGGTCGCAGTCCGCGGCGATGTGCTCGGGCAGGTACCCCTGCTTCAGCGCGATACCCAGGTGTTCCAGCTGCGTGGACATCGGCGGGTAGATCGCCTGGTCGCTGCCCTCGACCGTATGGCCGAGTTCGCGCGCCAGCGCGGCGACACCGCCCATGAACGTACCGGCGATGCCGAGAATATGGATCTTGCTCATGGTCCGATTGTCGCCGATCCCCCGACGCACGCAAACCGGCGGCGCAGCCGGCCCCTGGCCGTGGGAGGCGCTGCATTGGGCGGCGCGGAGTTGGCTCGCCGCTGCGCAGTCAAGTAGGAAATCCCCCACATCGACTGGGGAAAGTTCCCGATAGGCAAGTCGGGAGCGGACGCTGAAAATGAACGGGCCAGCCTCGACACCCTGTGGTTCTACTCCCCAAGAGACCATCCCCAAGGGAGCTCATGTCGTGGGGCCCTGAGCAAGCCCGTTCGCTGGCACCTTCTTCCGGATCCCACACCGTGTGTGGCGTGGATCGTGTGCGCGTGCCTGTCGCGTTGCTGCGCAAGGCGTGCGCCTGATGTCAGTGGATCGGGCAATGCCCTGCGCTGTCTGCACGTCCGGCGCCCGCTGCGGGCGCCGGCGTGCCAGGTGGCCTCAGCGGCCGATCGCCGCCAGGATGCGGGCGAGCACGTCGTCCTGCGAGCCGACGCCGTCCACGCGCGCCAGCGTGCCGCGCTTGTCGTAGAAGCCGATCACCGGCGCGGTCGAATCGGTATAGACCTGCAGGCGCTTGCGCACCGACTCGGGGTTGTCGTCCTCGCGGCCTTCGGCCTTGGCGCGACCGGCGATGCGCTCGACCAGCAGCTCGTTGGCCACGTCCAGCTGCACCACCGCGTCCAGCGGCTGGCCGAGCTTGGCCAGCAGTTCGTCCAGCGCGCCGGCCTGGGCCAGGTTGCGCGGGTAGCCGTCGAGGATGAAACCGTTACGCACGTCGTCGCGGCCGAGGCGCGATTCGAGCATGCCCAGCAGGATGTCGTCGGAGACCAGATCGCCGCGCGCCATCACTTCCTTGGCTTGCACGCCCAGCGGAGTGCCGGCGGCGACTTCGGCGCGCAGCAGATCGCCGGTGGAGATGTGTGGAATCTGCAGCTTGTCCTTCAGGCGGGCCGCCTGCGTGCCCTTGCCCGATCCGGGCGGTCCCAACAGCACCAATCGCATCAACCTGACTCCTCGAGGAAAGTACCGTGCGCGGCCGGCGGCGTTAGACTCGGGGGCCACGCCTGCGCTGCGCCGCAAGATCCCCAGCTTACCGCATCCAGGCAATGTCCCGGCAATGTCCCCACCCCAGGAGCGAGTCCCGACCATGGCCCAAGGCACCCTGCTGTACGCCCAGTCCGGCGGCGTCACCGCCGTCATCAACGCCAGCGCCGCCGCCGTCATCGGCGAAGCGCGGGCGCGCAAGGTCAAGGTGCTGGCCGCGCGCAACGGCATCCTCGGCGCGCT
The DNA here is from genome assembly GCF_011761895.1 of Xanthomonas sp. F4. Classification (NCBI taxonomy): domain Bacteria; kingdom Pseudomonadati; phylum Pseudomonadota; class Gammaproteobacteria; order Lysobacterales; family Lysobacteraceae; genus Xanthomonas; species Xanthomonas sp. F4. The sequence goes on from NZ_JAASQX010000007.1 coordinate 202,212, forward strand.
GCGCGAGGACCTGATCGACACCTCCAAGGAATCGGCGGCGGCGATCGCCGCACTGGCCCACACCCCCGGCGGCGCGTTCGGCTCGTGCCGCTACAAGCTCAAGTCGCTGGAGGCCGACCGCGCCAAGTACGAGCGCCTGCTGCAGGTGCTGCAGGCGCACGACGTGCGCTACTTCCTCTACAACGGCGGCAACGATTCGGCCGACACCGCGTGGAAGGTCTCGCAGCTGGCGCAGGCGTTCGGTTATCCGCTGCACTGCATCGGCGTGCCCAAGACCATCGACAACGACCTGGCGGTCACCGACACCTGCCCGGGCTTCGGCTCGGCCGCCAAGTACACCGCGGTGTCGGTGCGCGAGGCGGCGCTGGACGTGGCGGCGATGGCCGAGACCTCGACCAAGGTATTTGTCTACGAAGCCATGGGCCGCCATGCCGGCTGGCTGGCCGCCGCCGCCGGACTGGCCGCGCAGTCGCCGGACGACGCGCCGCAGATCATCCTGTTCCCCGAACGCGCCTACGACGAGGCCGCGTTCCTGGCGCAGGTGCGCAAGGTGGTGGACAAGGTCGGCTGGTGCGTGGTGGTGGCCAGCGAAGGCATCCAGACCGCCGACGGGCGCTTCGTCGCCGATGCCGGCGGCGGCACCGACGCGTTCGGCCACAGCCAGCTCGGTGGCGTGGCCGCGTACCTGGCCGGCAAGGTCAAAGCCGAACTCGGCTACAAGGTGCACTGGACCCTGCCCGACTACCTGCAACGTTCGGCCCGCCACATCGCCTCGCGTACCGACTGGGAGCAGGCGCAGGCGGTCGGCAAGGCCGCGGTGCAGTTCGCGCTGAAGGGCATGAACGCGGTGATGCCGGCGATCGTGCGCAGCAGCGACGCGCCGTACCGCTGGAAGATCGAGGCCGCGCCGCTGGCCAAGGTCGCCAACCACGAAAAGAAGATGCCCGCCGGTTTCCTGCGCAAGGACGGCTTCGGCATCACCGAGAAGGCGCGCCGCTACCTGCAGCCGCTGATCCGCGGCGAAGCGCCGCTGCCGTACGGCAGCGATGGCCTGCCCAAGTACGTGGCGCTGAAGAACGTGGCGGTGAAGAAGAAGCTGCCGGCCTGGGAGGGGTGACCCGGCCTGCGCGCACCTGCCACTGCGACGCAGCGGCGCAAGCCGAGGCGCGCGTGGCGCATGAGGATGGCGCCACCGCCAGCGAACCCGTTGCCGAACGCCGCAGCGAACGCGGCGGCTTCGCTTCATCGCGCTTGCCGTCCCCGCCATGCCGTTCTGGGCGCCCGCGCCGCGCGTCCTGGCGACTGCCTGGCGCCGGTTAACGCGGATGCAGCGGGTCCATTCCCATCGTGGCGTCAGCCCTAGCGCGCGTCGCGTTCCTGGATGGCATAGCGAACCGGCACCGACGGCAGCATCAACGCAGGGGCGGCGGTGCCCGGCGCGACCAGCGCTTGGTCCACCGCGATCGCGTCGTCGCCCTCGCGCTCGACGAAGGCCTGGACCAGGCGCGTGCCGGCCGTCGGCAACAACGCCTGCGGGATCGGACTCGGCTTGCGGCCCATGCCCTCCAGCCATTGCGGACGCCCGGCGACGAGCGTCGTGCGCGGGTGCACCACCTGCAGATCGACCGAACCCGCGAGCAGGCCTACCGTCAGCGGCTTGCCGTGCCGCATCAGCACCACGGATCGGCCATGGGTCTTGGGCTCGGCGATGGCATACAGGTCGGCATCGGGCCGATTCATCGGGATCGGCGACAAGCCCGCCTGGTCGATGGTCAACGGGTCGATTCCCGTGGCGCGCTTGAGCCGCTGCGCCATCATCTCGACCTTTCCGCCCTCGGCCGCGATCGGCCGTTCCGCGACATGGTGTTCGCCGGCATAGATCAGGATCTTGCCGCCGGCGGGAGCTTGCTTGAGCGCGCGCCGGACCAGATTGTCGGCCTGGTCCTGTTCCCGCTGCGCCTGCGCCTGGCCGGGATCGTCGGCATACTCCGTGCGCGTGGTTTCGTACGACACCGGGCGGTAGCCCAGCGCAAGCGACTGGCGCAGGAAATCGGCGAAGACCGGATCGTGCAGGTAATAGCCGCTCGGCTGCCGCACATAGCCGTCTTTCGAGAGCGCCGCCATCTTGTCGCGCGACACGGCATCGTCGGCATCGCGCTTCAACGCCTCCACCGCCAGCGTCGTGTAGCCGAGCGGACGCAAGGCGCGCGCGACCTCCAGCGCGAACGCGCGGCCGCGCGGATCGAGATGGTTCTCGTCGAGGATCACGATGCTGGTCCGGCGCGCGCGGCGGACGATCTCCGCAAGCGCGGAAACGCCGTGCGCGCCACGCAAGTCGGCGAGTTGTTCCTTGGGCACGTGGAAGTCCGCCGTCTTGGCCGGATTGAACGTCGGCATGCCGGTCATGCACGACATCACCTGCGTCCATTGGTCGAACACGTCCGCATCCTTGATGTCGGTCGCCGATGCGACACCGAGATGCGCCAGCAGGCCGAACGAGGCATCCAGATAGCGGCCATGCATGGCATCCTGCACGGATTGGTCGTTGGCGGCTTGAACACGCTTCGCCTCATCGGCCTCATCCGCCGCCGGCGAGGCCGCCGCGGAAGGCATCGCGGCCATACTCGCGGCTGACGCCGTCATCAGGAGCAGGCTACCGACGATCGATTGAAACCGCATAATGGATGCTCAGGCTTCTGGCGCGTTCGTCACTATTGCGGGGAACCTCGCGGAAGGCAAGAGCGAAAACGGCGCACACGATCGGCAGGAAACGAGAAAGCACCAGAATGCGCTTCGATTGGCACAACGGCCCGATCGCCCGCGCAACGCCGGTGGAAGACAGCTATCGCACGACGCAGGCCATGCGCCGCTTCCTGGCGCATGCGTGGCCAACGTCAGGTTCGATCGTGTCTTCATGGCGTGGATCAAGGACGGCGCGTCCAAGAACAGGGGGCGAGGTCGCCGACGAATGGCTGCGCCGGCGGCAAACAGGATCCGAACCGACTCGATCAGTCTGCATGCAACTGCATGCTGCATACGTTCGATGAAAACCAGAGACGGCCCACGGCAACATGCATCAGCCGCTGAGACACCTACGTTCGGCGACGCCGCTACGGCGCCGACGATGGCGACCGATACGAGCGTGCAAGCGATCGAGCCGGTCAGGGAAACTCGCCCGACCAGCCGATGTCACTGCCCCGCATCGGCAACGCGGCATGCGCAGCGGCTGATTCCGCAAGGAATGTCGCTACGCATCCGGCTCAACGGCAGGCATTGCCTTCCAGCGTCATCTGCGCGGTGAACTCCGGGACCTGCGGGACCTTGCCGGCGGCCGCCTGCTGCTTGGCCTCTTCCAGATAGATCCGCGACTGGCCCTGGCCATCGCGCTCGGTGTTCAGCGCGACCGGCTTGCGCCAGACCCGCACCACTGCCTGCTGCGAAGGACAGGCCGCGCTGGGCACGCGGATCAGATCGTTGAACTTCCAGCCGGTGGCCTCGCTGGGCTTGGCCTGATCGAACTCGACCAGCTTGGCGCGCGGCTGGCAGGTGGGACTGCTGCGCACCGCGGAGAAGCGGTAGGGCTGCGCCGCATCGCCGGTGTACTGGCCCTCGAAGCGCACGCAGGCCTCGGGGATCTGGCGGATGGTGTGCACCACGCCCACCGCCTGCGGCGCACTGGCCGGGCGCTGCAGTTCCGGGGTCGGGTCGGCGGCTGCGGCGGCCAGCGGCGCCAGCGCGCACAGGGTGAGGGCCAGGATCGAGGCGCGGCCGCACGGCCGCCGGGAAATCGTCGAGTGCATCGGATGGCTCCTGGGAAGCGATGCGCCACGCTGCCACGCGCAGACTGAACCGGACGCCAAAGTGCGACGCCCTGCCTGGTCGCTGGCGGCATCACGGAGTCGGGCGCATACTCGCCGCGTTCAGGCCAGTCGACATTGCGATACGCACCAGCGGCGCGCGTTGTGGCCGCGGAGTCGTTGCATGCTTCAGCTCCTCCGGTGTGATCCCACGGTATGTCCAGCGCTTGGGCGCCATCCACATCCTTGGGAGGGGTCATGCTGGAACGATATGCAGTCACCGTGGCACTGGCGTGCGCGGCTCTGGCGGTGCTCTACGGCATCGTCTCCACGCGCTGGATCCTGGCGCAGCCCGCCGGCAACGAACGCATGCGGCAGATCGCCGATGCGATCCAGGAAGGCGCCCGCGCCTACCTCAACCGCCAGTACCTGACCATCGCCATCGCCGGCGTGGTCCTGCTGGTGCTGGTCGGGATATTCCTGAGTTGGTACACCGCTGGCGGCTTTGCGATCGGCGCGGTGCTGTCGGGGGTCGCCGGCTACATCGGCATGAACCTGTCGGTGCGCGCCAACGTGCGCACCGCCGAGGCGGCGCGGCGCGGGCTGGCGCCGGCGATGGCGGTGGCGTTCCGCGGCGGCGCGATCACCGGCATGCTGGTGGTGGGGCTGGGCCTGATCGGCGTGGCCGGCTACTACGGCCTGCTGCAATGGCTCGGACACAGCGTGGGCGACAGCCTGCATGCGCTGGTCGGCCTGGCCTTCGGCAGTTCGCTGATCTCGATCTTCGCGCGCCTGGGCGGCGGCATCTTCACCAAGGGCGCCGACGTCGGCGCGGACCTGGTGGGCAAGGTCGAGGCCGGCATCCCCGAGGACGACCCGCGCAACCCGGCGGTGATCGCAGACAACGTGGGCGACAACGTCGGCGACTGCGCCGGCATGGCCGCCGACCTGTTCGAGACCTACGCGGTCACGGTGATCGCCACGATGCTGCTGGGCGGGCTGATGGCTGCCGAGGCCGGGCGCAACGCGGTGCTGTATCCGCTGGTGCTGGGCGGGGTGTCGATCGTCGCCTCGATCGTCGGCACCTTCTTCGTGCGCGTGCGCCCGGGCGGCTCGATCATGGGCGCGCTGTACAAGGGCGTGGTGGTCTCGGCGGTACTGGCGGCGCTGGCGTTCTGGCCGGTGACCCAGCAACTGATGGGCGACACCGCCGCCGGCGCCGGCAAGCTCTACGGCTGCGCGCTGATCGGGCTGGTGCTGACCGGCCTGATCGTCTGGATCACCGAGTACTACACCGGCACCCAGTACAAGCCGGTGCAGCACGTGGCCTCGGCCAGCACCACCGGCCACGGCACCAACATCATCGCCGGCCTGGGCATCTCGATGAAGTCCACCGCGCTGCCGGTGATCGCGGTGTGCGCGGCGATCTGGGGCGCGTTCGCACTGTCGGGCCTGTACGGCATCGCCATCGCCGCCACCGCGATGCTGTCGATGGCCGGCATGATCGTGGCACTGGATGCGTACGGCCCGATCACCGACAACGCCGGCGGCATCGCCGAAATGGCGGAGCTGCCGCCGGAGGTACGCGCGGTCACCGACCCGCTGGACGCGGTCGGCAACACCACCAAGGCCGTGACCAAGGGCTATGCGATCGGTTCGGCGGCGCTGGCGGCGCTGGTGCTGTTCGCCGACTACACCCACAACCTGCGCGCCGCGCACCCCACCGAAACCTTCGCCTTCGACCTGTCCGACCACACAGTGATCATCGGACTGCTGATCGGCGGTCTGATCCCCTACCTGTTCGGCGCGATGGCGATGGAGGCGGTGGGCCGCGCCGCCGGCGCGGTGGTGGAGGAAGTGCGGCGGCAGTTCCGCGAGATCCCCGGGATCATGCAGGGCACCGGCAAGCCGCAGTACGACCGTGCGGTAGACATGCTGACCCGCTCGGCGATCCGCGAAATGATCGTGCCCTCGCTGCTGCCGGTGGCAGTGCCGATCGTGGTCGGCCTGTTGCTGGGCCCGCGCGCGCTCGGCGGCCTGCTGATCGGCACCATCGTCACCGGCCTGTTCGTGGCCATTTCCATGACCACCGGCGGCGGCGCCTGGGACAACGCCAAGAAGTACATCGAGGACGGCCATTTCGGTGGCAAGGGCAGCGAGGCGCACAAGGCCGCGGTGACCGGCGACACCGTCGGCGACCCGTACAAGGACACCGCCGGCCCGGCGATCAACCCGCTGATCAAGATCATCAACATCGTCGCACTGCTGCTGGTGCCGCTGCTATAGCCGCACGCGCAGTGGGCGCCGGCGACATGCCGGCGCCCACTGCGCAGCTTCCGCCGCTACAGGCATTCGATCAGCCCATCGTTGATGCTGCGTTCGCTGTGCGGCAGCGGCGCGAACAGCGGCCGCTCGCCCGACAGCGCCGCGTACAGTGCGTGCAGCCGGGTCTGCGGCTGCAACGGCGTACGGCAGTGCCACAGCCGCGCGTCGACCACGACCCGGCCGCTGCCCGGATCGACACTGGTCTCGCTGGCGCCGAAGCTCCAGATGCACTCCCCGATCACCCCGTCGCGCTGGCGTACCGAACAGCGATAGCGCAGCGGCCGGTAGTCGCTGTAGTCGCCTTCGCAGAAGGTGTCGCCGCAGAGTTGGTCGAAGTCGTGCGCCAGCCGCCGCTCCAGGTCGGCGAACGCCTCCCAGCCCTCGCCGGGGGCGGGATAGTCCATCGCATCCACGTAGGTCGGTTGCACCCGTTGCGCCTGCGCAGCGCCGCAGGCCAGGACCAGCACCGCCAGCAACGGCAGCATCGATCGCCGGATTCCGTTCATCGCCTTGCTCCTTGGGGGACAGTGACCACAGGATCGCCGCCGCCCGGTACCGGCACTATCGGAATGCACCCCATGCGGGCAAGTATGGAGTCCGAAACCGCTGTAGGAATCCTCCGAACCGCCATGCGCTGCATTGCAACAGCCAAGCGACTAGAATGCCTGCCTCTTTAGTAGCCACTCCACTGGAGCTAGCGCATGGGTCTGGAACTGGTCACCTCCGGCAAGAACCTGCCGGAAGAAATCAACGTCGTCATCGAAATCCCCAAGGATTCGGAGCCGGTCAAGTACGAAGTGGACAAGGCCAGCGGCGCCATCTTCGTCGACCGCATCCTCTCCACCCCGATGCGCTATCCCTGCAACTACGGCTACGTGCCCAACACCCTGTGCGGCGACGGCGACCCGGCCGACGTGCTGGTGGTGCTGCCGCTGCCGCTGGTGCCCGGCTGCGTGGTGCGCTGCCGCCCGGTCGGCGTGCTGAAGATGAGCGACGAGGCCGGTAGCGACGAGAAGATCCTGGCGGTGCCGGTGGCCAAGGTGTTCGAAGGCTACGGCCACATCGAGGACATCGCCCAGGTCTCGGGCCACTGGATGGAGCGCATCGGCCACTTCTTCGAGCACTACAAGGACCTGGAAAAGGGCAAGTGGGTCAAGCTCGACGGCTGGGGCAACGCCGAGGAAGCCAAGCGCATCCTGCGCGAGTCCGTGGCCCGTTACGAAGCCGGCGCCTGAGCCGCGCCGCCGTGGCGGGGCACTGCCCCCGCCACGGCTGATCCGTTTCACGTTTTTGGCGTTGCCGGGCGCCGTCCTTCGGGGTTTGCGGTACATTGCGCCATGGCATCACCGAGCCGGGTCCGTCCGCGACCCGGCTCTTCTTGGGGGACAGTCTCTTGCGCATCCTGTTCGTCGGCGACGAAGCCAGTCTTCCGTCCGAAGTCACTGAATACATTCGCGATCTTGGCGAGGACTGGCAGGTCCAGAGCGTCGCTGACGGCAATGCCGCCATCGCTGCGGCGGCCACGGTGCGCCTGGATGCGGTGATCGCCGCGCCGACGCTGCCGGACCTGACCACGGCCACCCTGCTCGGCCAGATCCGCACCCTGAGCCCGGAAACCATCCGCATCGCGCTGATCGAAGCCGAACAGAGCAACCGCGCGCCGCCGGCGCGGATCATCGGCGTGGCGCACCGGTTCCTGCCACTGCCGCTGTCCCCGGAGATGCTGCTGGAGGCGGTCACCAGCCTGGAGGAACTGCAGGAACTGCTGGGCAACCCGCGCCTGCGCTCCAGCATCGGCCGCATCGAGAAGCTGCCCTCGCCGCCGCATCTGTATCTGAGCCTGATGCACGCGCTGGAACAGGACGAAGGCAGCAACGCCGCCGACTTGGCCAAGCTGGTCTCGGCCGATCCGGCGATCGCGGCCAAGGTGCTGCAGTTGTGCAATTCGGCGTTCTTCTCCAATGGCCGCACCATTTCCGACCTGCGCACCGCCGTGACCCGCCTGGGCACCGCTACCCTGCGCGACCTGGTCCTGGCCAGCGAAGTGTTCTCGGTGCAGGCGCTGTCCAACGCCGAGCGCAACGCGCTGCAGCAGCGCTCGCTGCTGGCGTCCAAGCTGGCCGGGAAGATGCTGCCGACCTCCAGCGTCGAGCTGGGTTCGACCGCGGCGCTGCTGGCCGACATCGGCCTGCTGCTGCCGGGCGTGCGCGACGAGCGCGAGCCGCCCACCGACGCCGACGACGTCCGGCCGGGCCACGCCGAAGCCGGTGCCTACCTGCTCGGCCTGTGGGGCCTGCCGATGCCGATCATCGAGGCGGTAGCCTTCCATCGCCAGCCGCAGCGCTCCAGCACCCGCAGCTTCTGGGTCACCGGTGCGGTGCACGTGGCGATGGCGCTGGCCAGCGGCTCGGAGATCGACGAGGAGTACCTGGCCAAGACCGGCATGCTCAACAAGCTGCCGACCTGGCGCGAGCACGCCGAAAACCTGATGGGGCTGACTTCGGCGTAAGCCCATCGTGGTGCACGCGGCCCGTTGCCGCGTGCGTCGCCCCCCGACGGGCGCCGCGCGGCGGCGTCACATCGTTTCCGCCACTGCGCCGAGCGCTCCCGGATCACGGCGCGTCGGCATGGTGCCGGTGGGCGCCCGAACGGCCACGCCTACGCCATGCCAGGTCGCGGCTGAAGCCACTCCTACGACGAAGAGCGCCTGGCGACGGATGCCGGGGCGGCTCTTAAGATCAAACTCGGCGCAGAGCAGCGGATGCCCGGCGCATGCCGGCACGGCCGCTCACCTTCGCCCGATGCTAACCGGGGCGCCTTGCATACAGCGATCCACAGTCCTCTCGCTGCGTCGCCGCCGCATCGGCCGCAACCAATTGGCTGGGCTGATGGTTCCAGGGCTTGCACAACCCACAGCCACGCTCCAATCGACATAAGGCACAAAAAAAGACGGGCCTTGCGGCCCGTCTTCGTTTTACGCAGTACAGCTGGATCAGAAGCGCTGGGTGTACTTCATGTACACGTAGCGACCGATGTCGAAGCCGCCGTAGTAGGCGAAGCTGCTGTCCGGGGCCGAGTACATCAGCGGACCGCGGTGATCGAACACGTTGTTCGCACCGATGGCGATCGTCGCGTCCCACGGCGCCTTCCAGTTGACCTGCAGGTCGTGGAAAGTGTTTGAGCCGGTGTGACGCAGCGGATCGGCCTCGCCGTTGGCGAAGTGGTCGGGCGCATCGCAGTAGTCCGCGGCGCGCGAGATGCACTTTTCCTTCATGCCGGAGTAGTACCGCAGGGTGTAGTTCACACCGAAGTCGCCCATCGTCCAGTTCACGCCCAGGTTGGAACGCACGCGGAAGATGCCCGGCTCGCCGACGCTGCCGATCGTGATGTTGTCGCCCGCCTGATTCTGGCCGGCTTCGTCGTACTTGCTGACGTAGCTGGTCTGCCAGTCGATCATGATCTTGCCGAACGCCATTTCCGGCAAACGGTAGCGGATGCCCAGATCGTAGCCTTCGGTCTCCATCTGGCCGAGGTTGGCCACGCCGTAGGTCATCGCCGAGATGTGGCCGTCGGCGGCGCGGGTCACGCCGGCGCAGCGCTCGGCATTGCCCAGCACGTAGCAGTCGCGCAGGATGCGGTCGACGCTATCGGCGATGATCATGTCCTTGATCTCGTAGCGGTACCAATCCAGCGAGATGTCCAGGCCCTGCACCCAGCGCGGACTCCACACCAGACCCGCGGTCTTGCTGGTGGAGGTCTCCGGCTTCAGGTTCGGGTTGGAGCCGCTGATGAACTCGTCCGGGGTCTGGCAAGGAAGGGTCGAACACGGGACATAGCCCTGGCCCACCTGGGTGTAGCCGACCGGCACGCCGGCCGCAGAACACGCCGCATTTCCGTTGACGCTGTTCGGCGCGCCCACGCCGCACGGATCGATGTACGACTCGAAGCTGCTGTTCAGGCCGCCGTACAGATCGCTGATGGTCGGCGCGCGGAAGCCCTCGGCGTAGGTGCCGCGGACCAGCAGTTCGTCGATCGGCTTCCAGGTGAAGCCGAACTTGGAGTTCACCGTGTCGCCGAAGTTGCTGTAATCCGAGTAGCGGCTGGCCAGGTTCAGGGTCAGCTGCTTGGCGAACGCCATGTCGGCCAGGATCGGCACGTTCAACTCGAGGTAGAACTCGTCCAGATCGTAGTTGCCGGAGGTGGTCTTGGCGCCCAGGCCGGTGCTCTCACCCGACTGCGCGAAAGCGTCCGGCGAGAAGCGGCCTTCTTCCTTGCGGTGCTCGTAGCCGACCGCGATGCCGAGGTCGCCCGCCGGCAGCGTCGCCAGCGTGCCGCTCAGGTTGGCGGTGTAGCTGGTGGTCTTGGTCAGGCCCGTGTCGGTGAAGTACGGGAACAGGAACGCCTGGGTGTCCGCATCGGCCAGCGAACCCGGGCCAGCCACGCCGTACGGCAGCAGCGGATTCCACGGGCGGCAGGCGCTCAGCGGCACCGGCGCAGCGGCGGTGCCGCACTGGGCGACGCCGCTGGCGTTGATGAAGGACGAGCCCAGCGCCTGGCGCGAGGCGATCAGGCTCATGTCGCCGTGACCGGTCTTGGTGCTCTCGTTGCGGTTCCACAGCGCACCGACGTCCCAGTCCCAGGTCTTGTCGGCGAACTCGAAGGAGCCACTGATGGTCGGCGCGAAGCGCGTGGTCTTCAGCTTGCTCTCGGTGGTGCGCGGCACTTCCCACAGGCGGCGGCGGAAGTCGACGTCCTGGCCGATCGGGTTGAACGCGCTGTCGCCGGCCAGCGGCGTGCCGAACGCGGCGGACTGGTACGGATAGCCGGCGATCTGCTGATCGGTGGTGCGCTCGTTGTAGAGCATGTCGGCATTGAAGACGATCGCATCGGTCAGATCGTAGTTCGCGTTGGCGAACACCGACTTACGCTCGATGCCGGTCTGCACCATCATCTGCTGGTTGGAGTTGGCGTACTCGGCCGGGGTCAGCGGATGGTAGTCGGCCGGGTTGTTCGGGTTGCCGCCCTGGTTCAGCGTCTGCCACACCGCGACTTCCGGATCCGAGCAATCCACGGCCAGCGGGTTGCACCAGCTGCCGTTCTGGCTGATCGGGCTCCAGCCGCTCGGCGTGGAGTTCGGGCCACGGCTGCCATCGCGACTGAACCAACGGTTCTTGGCGAACACCGGATCCTGCTTGGAGTACTCGGCAGTCAGCGCCACGCCACCGCGCTCGCCCTGCGAGCCGATGGTGAAGGAGTACTGCGAGGTCTTGCCGTCGCCTTCGCCGAACTGGCCGAACTCGGCCGAGACCTCCGCGCCGTCGAAGCGCTTGCGGGTGATGACGTTGACCACGCCGGCGATCGCGTCGGAACCGTAGATCGACGAGGCGCCGTCCTTCAGCACTTCGATGCGCTCGATCGCCGCCATCGGGACCTGGCTCAGATCCTGCAGGCCCGAGGTGGTCGCGCCCAGGCGCTTGCCGTTCAGCAGCACCAGGGTGCGCTCGGCACCGAGGTTGCGCAGGTCGACGTAGTAGCCACCGACGTTTTCGCCGGACGCCAGCGCGTCGGCGCGCGAGATCGCCGGGGAGCCGGCCGAGGTCAGGTTCTGCAGCACGTCGGCGACCGAGGTATAGCCCTGGCGCTCCAGCGCCTGGCGGTCCAGGGTCAGGATCGGCTGCTGGGTCTCGACGTCGGCGCTGCGGATGCGCGAACCGGTGATTTCGATCCGGTCCAGCGTGGTGGTGGACGAGGCGGCGGCTTCTTGCGCGCCGGCAATTGCCGGCGTCAACGCGATCGCGATGCTGGCGGGCAGCAAGCCCAACCGCACTGCGGAAGTGCGAAGGTTCATCAATCTCTCCAGGGTAACGTTAGGGGCGTGTTAAGACGCCCTGGGCACGTTACGTTCCGGTGAGCGCGGCTGCTTTGCCGCTGTCGCCCGCAGACTTTGCCGATCCTGGCGGCACCGCCCTGCCATGGCGATATTGCGAGGCGGAGACACCGAAGCGCGCGCGGAATGCCCGCGCGAAGCTGCAGCAGTTGTCGAATCCGCTGGCGGCGGCCACCTCGCCGATCATCATCGTGGTGTCGCGCAGCAGGTCCGCCGCGCGCTCCAGGCGCAGGCGCGCCGACAGCGCCTGCGGACTTTCCTCGTACAGACTCTGGAACGTCTTGGACAGATACCAACCGGAGAAGTTGGTCAGCTCGGCCAGTTCGCTGATCCGCACCACGCGGTCGCGATGGCCGTCCAGGTACAGCCGCGCGCGCTGCATGCGCCCGAACACCTGGCGCTTGCGCATCCGCGAGCGCCCGGGACAGCGTTGCACGCGGCGCGACAACTCGCCCTGCATGGAGGCCAGGTGCAGCAGTACCGGCCGCATCGCCAACGCATCGCCGGGCCGCGCCGCCGCCTGCCGCCACAGGCGCAGGGCGGTGCGCGTCTCGCGCAAGGACAGCTCGCCGCGCCCCGCATACAAGGTCTCGTCGGCCATCCGGCCCAAAGCCTTCAGCGCCTCGCCGTCCAGGCTCAGGCCGATGCACAGCCCATCGCGGTCGGTCTGCAACAGCGGTCGCGAATCGCGTTCGAAGGCCAGCCACTGGCCGCGGCGCAGCACGAACCGCCCCTCCTTGGCCTCGATCCAGGCGCTGCCGCGCAACTGCAGCCAGACCGTGAAGGCGTTGCCCGACGCCTGCACGCTGGCCAAGCGCGCCGCGCCCAGACACGCGGGCCCCGCCGGCGCGTCGTCGGCGTCCAGCACCAGTTGTTGTCCATGATCGACCAGGAAAGATTGCCGCATCCGAGCACCTGCTTGACGTAAACCGGCGCGCAGTCTTTGCCGAATCTGGCGGCAGGTCAGGAAGGCTCGGCGATATTTGTCCGAAATCGCCACGATGCTCTTACGAACAACTTACGAAACCTATTTCTCTTTTTTGATCAACCAGTTGTGCGAGATCGTCGAGAACCATTCCGGCTGCTCGTGCATGCGGATGAAACCGATTTCACTGCCGTCCTCGACCGCCAGTGCCACATAGGCGTCGCCACTGCGCGGGTCGATGCTGAAACCGTTGATCGCACTGAAATGATCGCGGTCCAGGCACACGCTGACGTCAGGGTCGCCGTCGATCCGCGCCATCCGGCTGGCGCATTCGCCGGTCTGGAACAGGTAATGCACCGCGCCATCGGGGCCCAGCGCCCAGCTGCGGTAGCGCCACAACGACGGCAGGCTGGCGTCCACGGCCCGCACGCTGGCCAGGTCCAGGCTGGCGTCGGCGCGCCACAGGCCGCTGCGCGCGAGCTGGGTGAACAGGATCTGCCCATTGGCCGGATCGGTGCGGACCTGGGATACGTCCGGCAAGGTCGCCAAGGGCCGCCACGGCACCGCGCGCCGGTCGTACAACTGCAGGCGGGTACGCCCGTTCTCGCCCAGCAGCACCAGCAACTGCCCGGGATCGGCGGTGTACAGCGCCTGCAACGGCTCGCCGGCCGGCACCGGCAACGCTGCCACACTGCCGGACTGCGGCCGCACCTCATAGATCGCCGAACCGCCCTGCGCGTCGCGGCCGCTGACCAGCAGCGCCTGGCTGTCGGCCGACCACGCCAGCGGTTGCCGGGTCTCCGGCCGCACGCCCTCGATCAGCCGCAGCGAGGCCGGCTGGGTCACGTCGCCCCACCACAGCGCATAGCTGCCGTCGCGATCGGAGGTAAAGGCGAGCTGGCGCCCGTCGGGGGCAATGCTCGGCTGCCCATCGCGCCCGGTGGACGCGAACAGCCGTTGGCGCTCGCGCGGCGCGTCCGCCGCGCCAGCCGGGATGCGGTACACGGCGAATTGGGGACGCCGGTGCACGAACGCCAGGCTGCCGCCATCGCGGGCCAGCCGCGGCGCCTGCGCGTCGCTCAGGCCGAGGTCGCGCAGGCGCCGGGTCTGGGTGTCCAGCCGGTACAGCCGGGTCTCGCCATCCACCCGGCGCCCGAACACGATGCCCTGGCCGTCGCGCGCCCAGTCCCAGCCGCGGATCTCGGCGAATTCATGGGTCAGCGGCTCGGCGGTGCCGCCGGCGGCCGGCACCCGCCACAGCCCGCCCATCTGCGGATTGCGCACGAAGGCGATCCATTTGCCGTCCGGCGAGTAGCGCGGTGCGTAATCGAAATCGCCGGCGGCAACCGGATAGTCCAACGCCGTCCAGCGCCCGCTGCCCAGATCCAGCACACGGATGCCGCGCGCCGCCAGTCGCCCGCTCATGCTGCCGAACACCAGGCCACGGCCGTCCGGCGTCCAGTCGAAGCTGAGCAATTCGCTGTCGTCGCAGCGCGCGACCTCGCGCGCGGGCGCGTGCCCATCCACCTGCACCAGCATGATCCGGCACTGCCGCTCCGCACCGAGCCGGGCGAACGCGATGCGCGTGCCGTCCGGCGACCAGGCCGGCAGGCGGTCTGACTCGCCGCGGGCGGGGACGCCCAGCGAGCGCGGGGCGGTACTGCCGGCGGCGCCGCTGGTCGGCTGCACCAACAATTGCGTGCCGTCGCTGCCGGTGGTGCGTGCGGCATAGGCCACCTGCGCGCCGTCCGGAGACAGCGCCGGCTCCAGCTTGAACCCGGACAGCGCGGTGATCAGCCGATAAGGCCGCTTGGGGCTGCCCAGCACACGCTCCTGTTCGGCGCTGTCGGCGGGCGCGGCCTGATCGCGCGCGAACCACCACCAGCAGGCCAGCGCCAGGACCAGCATGGCGGCCGCACCGGCGGCGGCGGCCAGCCACGACGGCGGACGCCGCCGCACCGCTGGAGCAACGGCCGGGACGCCGGTCGCGGTCGTCTCCGCTGCGACATCCACTTCCTCGGACAAGACCTCGGCCTCAACATCGGGCAAAGCCTGCACCGGCGCCACCAGGCGGTAGCCGGTCTTGGCCAGGGTCTCGATGTACACCGGCGCCTCGCCGCGCACGCCGGCCGCGAAGGCCTTGCGCAACTGGGTGATGGCCTGGGTCACCACGTCGTTGGTCGGCTGCGTGTCCGGCCAGACCTGCGCCAGCAATGCCTCGCGTTCCACCACTTGGCCCGGTTGCGCCAGCAACACCCGCAGCACGCCCATCGCCTTGGGCGTGAGCCGTTGCGGCCGGCGCGCGCGCGGCGCGTGCACTTCCCGCAAGGACAGCAGTACCAGGCACTCGCCAACCTGCATCCGCTGCGGAAGCGTCGGTGTGGCGGACGATGAAAAAGACATGTTGGACAACGAAGAAAACGCCGTGACGGAAGTGTCGCAGATGCGGCGGCGACGCAACCGCGTGTGGCCCCGCAGCAGGAGCCAACGAGCAAACTCGGCAAAGCGAGGCAGCGGATGCCGCCAAGCGCTGCATGTCACCTGATTCTACTCTAGTCGTCGCCGCCGCCAACCGCGACGACGCATTCAGGCCCTCTCTCCGCCGACGAAACTCACATAATCGCTTCATGATTGCGCGTCTTCTGGCGCGCTTTTTTTTTGAGAGCGCCTCACACTTTCATATTGCGCGTCACGCTGAGCCCAATCAGCCGCGACACCACCAAGGCGATGTACATCACGCCGGCGAACTGTTCGATCATCACCAGCGCGCGCGCGAACGGCTGCACCGGCACCACGTCGCTCAGGCCCACGCCCGAGAGCACGCTGAAGCTCAGGTACAGCAATTCCATCCAGGTCCGCGGCGAGGTCGGGTCCACGGCCGCGGTGAAGCTGCCCGGCAGCCATTGCTGGCACACCGCGAACACGAACGCGAAGGCCCAGGCCAGCAACGTGAAGGTGGCGCCGGCCGCGTAGAGTTCGTCGCGGGTGACCACATGGTCCTGCAGCATGTAGGCGATCAGGCTGCCGGCGGTATAGAAGTACAGCAGGCTTTCCAGCAGTTGCGCCCAGGCGGTCATCGCCGGATTGCCGAGCAGGGCCGCGGCGATCGACAACGCCACCGACGGCAGCGCCAGGCAACAGGCGATCCATAGCGCCGAGGGTCCGCGGTTGACCACCCACAGCGCCAGCGCCAGTACCACGATGCCGAAGGCACCGAACAGCGCACGTCCGGCCGCGGTGTCCTCCATCCAGGGATACAGCAGCACGCCCAGCAGTTGCACCGCAAGCAACAGCGCGGACGGATGGCGACGCAGCGCGAACGCATAGCGCAGCATGAGACATTCCCTGTGGCGACCCAGCGCGCATCATAGACGTGCGTGCGCATGGCGCCGTCGTGATGGCCTCGCACGCCGGCAGCACCTGCGTCGCGTTCGCCTTGGCGGCAGGTGCCGCATCGCACAAGCGCGCGCGCTGCTAACTCCACGTCGGCAGTGGCGGTCGGCGCCCCACGGCGCCGACCGCCATCCGCTCACTCGGCGCGGTACACCTGCGCGCCGGCCGCCAGGAACTGCGCCGACTTTTCCTCCATGCCGGCCTGCAAGGCCGTTTCCGCATCGACCCCATGCTCGGCGGCGTAGTCGCGCACGTCCTGGGTGATCTTCATCGAACAGAAATGCGGTCCGCACATGGAACAGAAGTGCGCCAGCTTGTGCGCATCCTTGGGCAGGGTCTCGTCGTGGAACTCGCGCGCCTTCTCCGGATCCAGGCCCAGATGGAACTGGTCGTCCCAACGGAACTCGAAGCGCGCCTTGGACAGGGCGTTGTCGCGCACCTGCGCGCCGGGGTGGCCCTTGGCCAGGTCCGCGGCGTGCGCAGCGATCTTGTAGGCCATGATGCCGTCGCGCACGTCGGCGCGGTTGGGCAGGCCCAGATGCTCCTTCGGCGTGACGTAGCACAGCATCGCGGTGCCGAACCAGCCGATCATCGCCGCGCCGATCGCCGAGGTGATGTGGTCGTAGCCCGGCGCGATGTCGGTGGTCAGCGGCCCCAGCGTGTAGAACGGCGCCTCGCCGCACTCGCGCAACTGCTTGTCCATGTTCTCCTTGATCAGGTGCATCGGCACGTGACCGGGACCTTCGATCATGGTCTGCACGTCGTGCTTCCAGGCGATCTTGGTCAACTCGCCCAGCGTCTCCAGTTCGCCGAACTGGGCGGCGTCGTTGGCGTCGGCGATGCAGCCCGGGCGCAGCCCGTCGCCCAGCGAGAAGGCCACGTCGTAGGCCTTCATGATCTCGCAGATGTCCTCGAAGTGGGTGTAGAGGAAGTTCTCGCGATGATGCGCCAGGCACCACTTGGCCAGGATCGAACCGCCGCGCGAGACGATGCCGGTGACGCGCTTGGCGGTCAGCGGCACGTAGCGCAGCAGCACGCCGGCATGGATGGTGAAGTAGTCCACGCCTTGTTCGGCCTGCTCGATCAGGGTGTCGCGGAAGATCTCCCAGGTCAGTTCCTCGGCGCGGCCGTCCACCTTCTCCAGCGCCTGGTAGATCGGCACGGTGCCGATCGGCACCGGCGAGTTGCGCACGATCCACTCGCGGGTCTCGTGGATGTGCTTGCCGGTGGACAGGTCCATCACCGTGTCCCCGCCCCAGCGGATCGCCCATACCAGCTTCTCCACTTCCTCGGCGATGCCGGAGCTGACCGCGCTGTTGCCGATGTTGGCGTTGATCTTGGTGAGGAAGTTGCGACCGATGATCATCGGCTCGCTTTCGGGATGGTTGATGTTGCACGGCAGGATGGCGCGGCCGCGGGCAATCTCGTCGCGCACGAACGCCGGCGTGATCACGGACGGAATCGCGGCGCCGAACGCCTCGCCGGGATGCTGCCCGCGCAGTTGCGCATCGCGCAGCTCCTGCAGGCGCTGGTTCTCGCGGATCGCCACGAACTCCATCTCCGGCGTGACGATGCCACGCCGCGCGTAATGCATCTGCGTGACGTTGGCGCCATCGCGGGCACGCCGCGGCAGGCGCCGCGCCGGAAAGCGCACTGCCTGCAGGCGTGCGTCGTCCTCGCGCGAACGGCCGAACTGCGAACTGAGCCCGGCCAGCGCCACGCTGTCGCCGCGTTCGGCGATCCAGGCGGCGCGCAGCGGCGCCAGGCCGGCACCGAGATCGATCCGCGCCTGCGGATCGGTGTACGGCCCGGAGGTGTCGTAGACGGTGATCGGCGCGTTCTCCTCGCCGCCGAACACGGTGGGTGTGCGGGTCAGCGCGATCTCGCGCATCGGCACCTGCAGGTCGGCACGGGAGCCCTGCACGAAGATCTTGCGCGAGCCGGGGATCGGGCGGGTCACCGCCGCGGACAAGGTATCGGTCTGCTGCTGCAGCGGATTGGGTACGGCGTTCATCGGCGTTCGTCCTGGTTCAAGTGACCCGCGGCAAAGGCGGGACGGGTGCGAGCGGACTCGCATCTCGGACGAAGCGGCGGCGCGGGCCCGCCACGGACGCACAGGCGCCCGCGGCGGACTTGCGAAGCTTCCCTACGCCGGTATCAACCGGATCAGGTTCGAAGGGACTGTCTCAACCGCGGCCTGCGCCAACGGTACCCCCGCTTCTGCGGCTATTAGACCCGTTTCCGCCGCTGGCCGCCAACCGACGCGGCTGAACGCCGGCACAGCCGCCGTACGCATGTGGCGGCGCCGCCACACGCCGCGCCGCCGGCGACACACCGCGACCACGTGGCCGGCCTAGCCTGGACGCACAAGAATCAGAGCTCTCTCCCTCATCGCCGTCGGCACTGCCGGCGGCATTTTTTTGCCCGCGCCGCGCTCGCTCACTCGAGCACGTAGGCCACGCGCAAGCCGCCCCAGTGGCGTCCGCGAACCTGCACGGGCACCGACAGGTCGAACAGGATCTGCCCGGTATCGCGTCGGTACACCTGCAGCAGGTACGGTTCGGTGTGACGGCCGACATTGCGGCCGACCCGGTCGCTGAAGATGCGCTTGGTGCGGTTGCCGACCAGATCGCGTGCGCGATCGCCGCTCAGCGGCTGGCTGAAGCGCAGGTTGTGGGTCGGCACGTAGCCGTCGACGTTCGCGCAGATCGCGAACACGATCCACGGATGCGCGGCCAGCAGCGGCTCCTGCAGCGGCGGCAACAGCTCGTCGCACAGCGCGTCGAAGGCGGTGCGGTACTTGGGCGGGTCGATGCCCGGGATCGGGACGTAGTCGGTGGCGAACAGCGCGTCCTCGGCAATGCGCCCGCGCGCGAGCGCGGCCTCGAACGCCAGGCCGATGCTGGTCGCGGCGGCCTTGGCCAGATCGCGCACCCGCGCATGCCGCGGCTGCCGCATCGGATCGGCGGGCAAGCGGAACAGGTTCACGCAGTCGTGCAGGGTGTCGCTGCCGGCCGCCAGGTCGGCGCTGCGTTGCACCACGCGCGCGGCGTGCTCCAGGTTGCTGCGACTGAGTCCGACCACGTGCTCGACGGCGCGGTCGATGCCGCCGATCTCCCCGCTCTGGGTGGCGATGCGGCCGGCCACCGCGTCCATCGCCGCACTGGCGCGGCCGAGCAGTTCGCCGATGCCGCCCAATACCTGTTCGGTGCGCTGCGCCGAGGCCGCGCTGTCCTGCAGGGCCGCACCGGTCTCGCCGATGATGCCGCGCACGTCGCGCGCCGCGGTGGCGGCGCGTTCGGCCAGCTGCCGGATTTCGGTGGCGACCACCGCGAAGCCGCGCCCGGCCGGGCCGGCGTGTACCGCCTCGATGCTGGCGTTGATCGAGAGGATATTGGTCTGGAACGCGACCGCATCGATCACCTCGATGACCTGGTTGGCGCGCGCCGAACGTCGCGCCACCTCCTGCATCGCCTGGCCGAGCGTGCGCGCCGCCTCCACGCCCTGGCGGGCGCTGTCGTCGGCGCTGGCCGCCACCGCGATCACCGCGCGCAGGTCGCGATCCATCTCGTGCAGGCCCTGCAACAGTTGCCGGGTGGTGGCGAGCACCGTCTGCAGCGCTTCCAGCTGGGTCTGCGACTGCCGCGCCAGTTCATCGTTCTCGGCGACCACGTGCGGCACGTCGGCGGCGATCTGCAGCGACAGCGCTACCGCCTGGCGGATCGCCTCGGCCAGGTTGCCGAACCCGGCGGACAGGCGTCGCCCCGGCATCGCTTCGGTGTCCTCCACCGACAGCGGCGTATGCAATCCCAGATCCAGATCGCAGCCGGTCAGCCGCTCGCCGACCCGATCCAGCAGCGCCTGCGCGGCCGTGCCCTCGTGGACCCGTTGCGCCAGCGCCTGCAGCGCTGGACTGATGGCGCCCTGCGCCTGGCCGGCACTCAGCAGCGCCACATCGCGCAGCAGCGCCGCGGTTTCCGGATGCGGCAGCGACAGCAGCCAGCCCTGGCCGCCGCGATCGCGGTCGCGCTGGTAGCGCACGCGGCGCGAGGGATCGGCACCGGGCGCCTGCCAACTGCCCTCGGCGTCGACCAGGGCGGTCAGCGGCAGCCCCCAGACCGCCTCGCTGGCAGCGCCGAGCAGGCTCTGCGCCGTCACCCCCAGCAAATCCAGGGCGGCGCGGTTGGCGGCGCTGACGCGGCCATCCTGCTCCAGCCGCAACAAGGCGATCGGGGCATCGGGCAAGCCGGCAGCGGGCGCGGCATCGGCTTCCGGACTGCGTGAGAACAAGGCCATCGTCGTCTCCCTCGGTGCTGCACCCATGGTATCGGCTCCCACCCTGCACTCGCAGTTGCGGCCAACGCAACCGGAATCGCCATCCATCCCGGCGGTGTGTCTGGCAGACACGATCACGACGCGGCCGTGACGCCGCCTTCGCGAAGATGCAGACCATTGCAAGGCGCAACCCGACCCCACATCGGGCGTCTGGGTGCCGGCGTGATGCCACCTCGCGTTGAGCTGGCACGCACGCCGCGGGCCACATTCGCAGCACGCCCGGTGCCGGCGTGACGCGCCGTCTTCCCTGCCCGCTTGCCCTGGATGCGTACCGCGACAGCCGGTGCCCCCTCTGATCCACGACTGGAGACGCTCCCCCATGGTGTTCCGCATTTCCATCGCCCTGGTGGCGCTGCTGGTCCTGATCGCCGGCGTCGCCCCCGGCCCCTTCAATGCGGTGGTGCAGACGGCGCTGACGGACGTGATCCGCAGCGCCGGCTGGCTGTACCTGCTGATCGTGTTCCTCACCCTGACCTTCCTGCTGTACCTGGCGTTCGGTCGCTTCGGCAACCTGCGCATCGGTGGCGAAGACGCCGAACCGGACTTCTCCCGCGCCAGTTGGCTGTCGATGCTGTTCGCCGCGGGCATGGGCATCGGCCTGGTGTTCTGGGGCGCGGCCGAGCCGATCTCGCACTTCCTCAAGCCGCCGGAAGGGCTGGCGCCGGAAAGCATGCAGGCGGCCCGCGCGTCGATGCGCTACGCCTTCTTCCACTGGGGCCTGCACCCGTGGGCGGTGTATGCGCTGATCGGCCTGGCGATGGCCTGGTTCCAGTACAACCGCAATGGTCGCGGCCTGATCAGCGACATCCTGCAGCCGGTCATCGGCCGCCATCATCGCGGCTGGATCGGGCAGAGCGTGAACATCGCCGCAGTGGTCGCCACTGCGGTCGGCGTGGCGACGACGCTGGGTTTCGGCACCATCCAGATCGCCGCCGGCATACAGCGCGTGTTCGGCGTGCACGCGGGACTGCCATTGCAGATGACGGTGATCTGCGTGGCCTTCGTGCTGTACATGATCTCCACCAGCACCGGCGTGGAACGCGGCATCAAGTGGCTGTCCAACATCAACCTGGCGCTGGCGGCGCTGTTGCTGGCGACGGTGCTGGTGCTCGGCCCCACCGGCTTCATCTTCGATACCTTCACCACTACGCTGGGCACCTACCTCAACCAGCTGGTGACGATGAGCCTGCGCATGTCGCCGTTCTCCGGCGACCGTTGGGTCGCCGACTGGACCATCTTCTACTGGGCATGGTGGATCGCCTGGGCGCCGTTCGTCGGCGCGTTCATCGCCCGCGTCTCGCGCGGCCGCAGCGTGCGCGAATTCGTGGTCGGCGTGGTGCTGGCGCCGACCCTGCTCGGTTTCCTGTGGTTCTCGGTATTCGGCGGCACCGCGCTGTGGTCGCAGCTGTTCGGCCACGTCGACATGCTGCAGGCACTGCACAACGGCTACGAAACGGTGCTGTTCACCCTGTTCGACAGCCTGCCCGGATCGCTGCTGCTGTCGAGCGTGGCGCTGCTGTTGCTGATGATCTTCTTCGTCAGCTCCGCCGATTCGGCGGTGCTGGTGCTGGCCAGCATGTCCACCGACGAAGCCGGCGACCCGCCGCTGTCACGCAAGCTGGTGTGGGGCGTGGCGGTGGCGCTGATCGCGGCGGTGCTGTTGCTGGCCGGTGGCCTGGACGCGCTGCAGGGCGTGATCACCATCGCCGCGCTGCCGTTCGCGCTGCTGATGGTGTTGGTGATCGTGTCGCTGTACCGCGTGCTCGATGCCGAGTCCAACCGCCAACGCCGCCAGGCGCAACGCGCGCGGCACATGATCGAGGCCTGGATCGCGCGCGAACAGGCGGCGCAGGACGCCACCGGCGATGAGGCGGCGAACGCGCCGGAGCCGCGCTGATCCAGCCACCACGGGCGGCCGCAGCAGTGGGCCGCCTGCGGCGGCGGGCCAGCCGGCCTCAGTAGCCGGCGGCCTGCCCGTCCTTGCGGCTTTCCGAGGCGCCGTAGTACACGCCGCTGTCCGGGTCGCGCGCGATCGCCTGGTAACCGCCGTAGGGGCCGTCGGCGAAGATCACCCGGTGGCCCTTGCGCATCAGTTCGCGGATGGTGTCGTAGGCAAAGCCGGTTTCCAGGTTCAGCTCGCCGCCGTCGCGCATCGCCGTGGCCTGCCCGGTCGGCTCGGTGGAGCCGTCGTGCTGTATCCGCGGCGCGTCGCCGGCCTCCTGCAGGTTCATGTGGAAGTCGATCAGGTTCATCAGGATCTGCACATGGCCCTGCGGCTGCATCGCCCCGCCCATCACCCCGAAGCTCAGCCACGGCTTGCCGTCCTTGGTCACGAACGCGGGAATGATGGTCTGGAACGGCCGCTTGCCCGGTGCGTAGCCATTGGGGTGGTCCTTCTGCAGCACGAACATCTCGCCGCGGTCCTGCAGGATGAAGCCCAGCCCCGGCGGCGCCATGCCGCTGCCCATGCCGCGGTAGTTGGACTGGATCAGCGACACCATCATGCCGTCGGCATCGGCCACGGTCAGGTAGATGGTGTCGCCCTCCTCCAGTTGCTTCGGCGTGCCCGGCTGCACTTCCTTGAGCGCGCGGTCCATCGAGATCAGCGCGCGCCGCTGTGCGGCGTAGTCCTTGGAGATCAGCCGCGCCAGCGGCGCCGGCTGGAACGCCGGGTCGGCATAGAACCGCGCGCGGTCGGCGAAGGCCAGCTTCTTGGCCTCGGTGAACAGGTGCACGTGCTCGGCCGAGCCGAACGGAATCTTGGAGAAATCGTAGCCTTCCAGGATGTTGAGCATCTGCAGCGCGGCGATGCCCTGACTGTTGGGCGGCAGTTCCCACACGTCGTAGCCGCGGTAGTTGGTGGACACCGGCTCGACCCATTCGCCGTGGTGGCTGGCCAGGTCCTCGTAGCGCAGGAAGCCGCCGTTGGCCTTGAAGTAGGCATCGATGGTGCGCGCGATCGGCCCCTTGTAGAACGCGTCGCGGCCGCCGTCGGCGATCTGCTGCAGGGTGTTGGCCAAGTTCGGGTTCTTCCACAGCTCGCCCTTGCGGGGGGCGTGGCCGTCGATGGTGAACTGCTCCTTGAAGCCGGGGTACTGCGACAGCCGCGGCACCGAGCGGTCCCAGTAGTAGGCGATGGTCTCGGCCACCGGATGGCCGTCGCGGGCGTAGCGAATCGCCGGTGCCAGGTTCTGCGCCATGGTCCTGCGGCCGAAACGCTCGTGCAGCGCGAACCAGCCATCGACCGCACCGGGCACCGACACCGGCAGCGGGCCGGTGGCCGGGATCTCCTTGAGTCCGCGGCGCTGGAATTCGGCCAGGGTCAGCGCCTTCGGCGAGCGCCCGGAGCCGTTGTAGCCGTAGAGCTTGTGCGTCTTCGGATCCCAGACGATGGCGAACAGGTCGCCGCCGACGCCGTTGCCGGTCGGCTCCATCAGTCCCAGCGCGGCGTTGGCGGCGATCGCCGCGTCCACCGCCGAGCCGCCGTCGCGCATCGTCTCCAGCGCGATCTGCGTGGCCAGCGGCTGCGAGGTGGCGGCCATGGCGTGCGGGGCGATCACTTCCGAGCGGGTCGCGAACGGCTGGCCGGTGATGCGGTCGGCAGCCTGCGCCGGCACCGACGTCGCCAGCGCCAGCGCGAGCGCCAGGCGCGCCAGGGAAGGAAGCGAAACGGACATGCGCGGCTCTCCGGGGAAACAGGGGGACGCCCACCGTACCCGAGTGCGGCCAATGCCGCCGCGCACGCGTGCACATCGCGTCATCGGCAGAGGCCGGATTTCCGCGCAATTGGCGCTATTCGCCGCCTGCGCCGCCTCCGTTTCATGCGTAACCATGCAGCGCTGGCGCGGCTTTCGGCATATTCGTCCGTGCAGGCCCGCAACACAGTTGACAGTCGCGCAAAGCCCATGGTTATCTCGCTGCATGTTGCAGCGCCACACCCGCCCGAAGTCGACCTGCCAGCCCGCCGCGTTGCGCGCGGACGCTGCCGCGTCGCTCCTCGTACTCGTGCTTATTACCTCGCCCACAAGTGCGGGACGAACCGGCGTGTAAGCGACAAGCAGCCAGGATTCGATCAGACCCCGCACCGGCAACGGCGCGGGGTTTTTCGTTTCAGTGACCCGCAAATGCAAGAACCCCCTCCACTCCAACACCGTTCAAGGACATCCGCCCCATGACCAGTTCCGCCCAGCCCACCACCAAGATCGCCATCGTCGGTTACGGCAGCCAGGGCCGCGCGCACGCGCTGAACCTGCGCGAGTCCGGCTTCGACGTCACCATCGGCCTGCGTGCCGGTGGCCCGACCGAAGCCAAGGCGCAGGCCGACGGCTTCGTGGTGAAGCGCCCAGCCGAGGCGGTCAAGGACGCCGACCTGGTCGCGGTGCTGACCCCGGACATGGTGCAGAAGAAGCTGTACGACGAGGTGCTGGCGCCGAACATGAAGCAGGGCGCGTGCCTGCTGTTCGCGCACGGCCTGAACGTGCACTTCGACATGATCAAGCCGCGCGCCGACCTGGACGTGGTGCTGGTCGCGCCGAAGGGCCCGGGCGCGCTGGTGCGTCGCGAATACGAGATCGGCCGTGGCGTGCCGTGCATCTGGGCGGTGTACCAGGACAAGAGCGGCAAGGCCGAGCAGTTCGCGCTGGAGTACGCCGCCGGCCTGGGCGGCGCGCGCGCCAACCTGATCAAGACCACCTTCAAGGAAGAGACCGAAACCGACCTGTTCGGCGAGCAGGCCGTGCTGTGCGGCGGCGCCTCGTCGCTGGTGCAGGCCGGCTTCGAAGTGCTGGTGGAAGCCGGTTACCAGCCGGAAATCGCCTACTACGAAGTGCTGCACGAACTGAAGCTGATCGTCGACCTGTTCTACGAAGGCGGCATCACCCGCATGCTCGAGTTCGTCTCCGAGACCGCGCAGTACGGCGACTACGTCAGCGGCCCGCGGGTGATCGACGCGGCGACCAAGGAGCGCATGCGCGACGTGCTGACCGACATCCAGAACGGCACCTTCACCAAGAACTGGGTGGCCGAATACGAAGCCGGCCTGCCGAACTACAAGAAGTTCAAGCAGGCCGACCTGGACCACCCCATCGAAACGGTCGGCAAGCAGCTGCGCGCCAAGATGGTGTGGCTCAACGGCGACGCCGCTGCCGCGCCGGCTGCCGGCGGCACCAAGGCCGCGTAATCCGCGGCTCCCCCACCCGCTTCCACCGAAAGGTCGCCACCGTATGAACACCTCCGCTCACGGCACGCCCCGCAACGGCGCGCGCTGGCTGACGCAGGCCCTGGAAGCCGAAGGCGTGGACACGCTGTTCGGCTATCCGGGCGGCACCATCATGCCGTTCTACGACGCGCTGGTAGACAGCCAGCTCAAGCACATCCTGGTCCGCCACGAGCAGGGCGCGGCGCTGGCCGCCAACGGCTACGCCCGCGCCAGCGGGCGGGTCGGAGTGTGCGTCGCCACGTCCGGCCCGGGCGCGTCCAACCTGGTCACCGGCATCGCCGATGCGATGCTCGACTCGGTGCCGATGATCTGCCTGACCGGGCAGGTCGCCACGCCGCTGTTGGGCACCGACGCGTTCCAGGAACTGGACGTGTTCGGGCTGACCCTGCCGATCGTCAAGCACAGCTTCCTGGTGCGGCACGTGGACGACCTGCCGCAGGTGCTGCGCGACGCGTTCCGCATCGCCCGCGAAGGCCGTCCGGGCCCGGTGCTGATCGACCTGCCCAAGGACGTGCAGCTGGCCGATGCCTCGCATCTGCCCGCGCACGTGCCGGCGGCGGTGCCGACCCCGCCGGCGCCGCAGGACGCGGTGCTGGCCGAGGCGCTGGCGGCGATCGCCGGCGCCGAGAAGCCGGTGATCTACGGTGGCGGCGGCATCGCCCTGGGCGATGCGGTGGACGCGTTCCGCCACTTCGTCGAGGCCACCCGCATCCCCACCGTGCTGACCCTGCGCGGCCTGGGCGCACTGCCGCATGCGCATCCGCATTACTTGGGCATGCTCGGCATGCACGGCACCCGCGCCGCCAACATGGCGGTGCAGGAGTCGGACCTGCTGATCGTGGTCGGCGCCCGCTTCGACGACCGCGCCACCGGCAAGCTGGCCGAGTTCGCGCCATTCGCGCGGGTCATCCACCTGGACGCCGACGCCTGCGAGATCTCCAAGCTGCGCCAGGCCGACATCGCCGTGCCTGGCGACGTGGCGCAGGCGCTGCGCGCGCTGGCCGCAGCGACCAGCACCTGCGAGGCCTGGCACGCGCGCTGCGTCGGCCATCGCGAGAAGTTCGGCGCGCGCTACGACGCGCCCGGGCAGGACATCTACGCGCCCGGCCTGCTGAAGCGGCTGAGCGAACTGGCCCCGGCCGACACCGTGATCGCCTGCGACGTCGGCCAGCACCAGATGTGGGTCGCCCAGCACTGCCGCTTCAACCACCCGCGCAACCACCTGACCAGCGGCGCGCTGGGCACCATGGGCTTCGGCCTGCCGGCGGCGATGGGCGCGCAGTTCGCCTGCCCGGACCGCACCGTGGTGCTGGTCAGCGGCGACGGCAGCTTCATGATGAACGTGCAGGAGCTGGTCACCATCGCCCGCTGCAAGCTGCCGGTGAAGATCGTGCTGCTGGACAACAGCTCGCTGGGCATGGTGCGGCAGTGGCAGGAACTGTTCTTCGCCGAGCGCTACAGCGAGATCGATCTGTCCGACAACCCGGATTTCGCCGCGCTGGCGCAGGTGTTCGGCATCCCGGCCAAGCGCATCACCGCGCGCGGCCAGGTCGAGGACGCGCTGGCGGAACTGCTGGCGCAGCCGGGCCCGGCGCTGCTGCACGTGGCCATCGACGCACGCGCCAACGTGTGGCCGCTGGTGCCGCCGAACACCGCCAACAGCACCATGCTGGAAAGCAATCCCGCGACCCAGCGCCAGGAGACGACACATGCGTTACCAGCTTGACCTGGTGCTGAAACCGATCGACGGCGCCCTGCTGCGCGCGATCGGCATGGCCGAACGCCGCGGCTTCGCGCCGATCTCGATCAGCGGCGCGCCGGTGGCCGAGGACGCCGGCCGCTGGCACCTGCAACTGGTGGTGGACGGCAACCGTCCCGGCGAGACCCTGCGCCTGCAGATGGAGAAGGTCTACGACTGCGAATCGGTGCGCGTGACCGCGCTGGATGGCGTAGCGTGATGGCGCCGGGATTCGGGAGTCGGGATTCGGGATTGGGCGCGCACCCCGACGTGCCGACGTGCATGGCGGTCCTGCCGCGCCAGCGCCGCGCTGCCATGCGGAGGCATCTTCTTCAACGGAGGTCGCTTCTTCTCGCCTGCACCCGGGGTTTCCGCTGCGAATCCCCAATCCCGAATCCCCAATCCCGGCTTCACCATGTCTGATGCCGGCCGCCCCGCTGCCCCGCAGGAGCCGGATGTAGGCCACGTCGCCGTCAGCGTGGCCGACGTCCTGGCCGCGCAGGCGCGGCTGCGCCGCTATCTCTCGCCGACGCCGGTGCATTACGCCGAGCGCTTCGGCGTCTGGCTGAAGCTGGAAAACCTGCAGCGCACCGGCTCCTACAAGGTCCGCGGCGCGCTCAACGCGCTGCTGGCCGGGCTGGAGCGCGGCGACGAGCGGGCGGTGATCTGCGCCTCCGCCGGCAACCACGCGCAGGGCGTGGCCTGGGCCGCGCACCGCCTGGGCGTGCAGGCGATCACGGTGATGCCGCACGGCGCGCCGCAGACCAAGATCGCCGGCGTCGCCCACTGGGGCGCCACCGTACGCCAGCACGGCAACAGCTACGACGAGGCCTTCGCCTTCGCCCGAGACCTGGCCGAGCAGAACGGCTACCGCTTCCTGTCCGCCTTCGACGACCCGGACGTGATCGCCGGCCAGGGCACCGTCGGCATCGAGCTGGCCGCGCACGCCCCGGACGTGGTGATCGTGCCGATCGGCGGCGGCGGCCTGGCCTCCGGCGTGGCCCTGGCGCTGCGCTCGCAGGGCGTGCGCGTGGTCGGCGCCCAGGTCGAGGGCGTGGATTCGATGGCGCGGGCGATCCGCGGCGACGTCCGCGCCGTGGATCCGGTGCCCACCCTGGCCGACGGCGTCAAGGTTAAAATCCCCGGGTTCATCACCCGCCGGCTGTGCGCCAGCCTGCTCGACGACGTGGTGATCGTGCGCGAGGCGGAGCTGCGCGAAACGCTGGTCCGCCTGGCGCTGGAGGAGCACGTCATCGCCGAGGGCGCCGGCGCGCTGGCCCTGGCGGCCGGGCGCCGCGTCGCCGGCAAGCGCAAGTGCGCGGTGGTGTCCGGCGGCAACATCGACGCCGGCGTGCTGGCGACGCTGCTGTCGGAGGTGCGCCCGCGCCCGCCGCGCAAGCCGCGCCGCCGCAGCGCCGAGCGACTTCGCAGCCAACGTCCCGCCCCACCCGCTCCTGCTCGCACCATCTCGCCCACGCATCCCCATCCGCAAGCCACCGCCGCCGTAGAGGAACCCATCTGGTGAACACTTCCGTTTCTTCCCAGACCCCCCGCATCCGCATTTTCGACACCACCCTGCGCGACGGCGAGCAATCCCCCGGCTGCAGCATGACCCCGCCGCAGAAGCTGGTGATGGCGCGCGCCCTGGCCGAGCTGGGCGTGGACATCATCGAGACCGGCTTCCCGGCCAGCTCGCAGTCCGACCGCGAGGCGATGGCGCTGATCGGCCGCGAGCTGCGCACGCCGACCCTGGCGGTGCTGTCGCGTTGCCTGACCGCCGACATCGAGACCTCGGCCCGGGCGCTGGAAGCGGCGGCCAATCCGCGCCTGCACGTGTTCCTGTCGACCAGCCCGCTGCACCGCGAGCACAAGCTGCGGATGAGCCGCGAGCAGGTGCTGGAGTCCGTGCGCAAGCACGTGTCGCTGGCGCGCCAGTACGTGGACGACGTGGAGTTCTCGGCCGAGGACGCCACCCGCACCGAGGAGGATTTCCTGGCCGAGGTCGCCAGCGTGGCGATCGCTGCCGGCGCCACCACCATCAACCTGCCCGACACGGTCGGCTTCACCACCCCGGAAGAGATCCGCGGCATGTTCTCTCGGATCATCGCCAGCGTCCCCGGCGCCGACCGGGTGGTGTTCAGCGCGCACTGCCACAACGACCTGGGCCTGGCCGTGGCCAACTCGCTGGCCGCGGTGGAAGGCGGCGCACGGCAGGTGGAATGCACCATCAACGGCGTCGGCGAGCGCGCCGGCAACTGCGCGCTGGAAGAGATCGCCATGGCACTGAAGGTGCGCAACGCGTTCTACGAACTGGACACCGCGATCAACACGCCGCGCATCGTCGCCACCTCGCAGTTGCTGCAGCGCCTGGTCGGCATGCCGGTACAGCGCAACAAGGCGATCGTCGGCGGCAACGCCTTCGCCCACGAATCGGGCATCCACCAGCACGGCATGCTGCGTCACCGCGGCACCTACGAGATCATGCGCCCGGAAGACGTGGGCTGGGAGTCCTCGCAGATGGTGCTGGGCCGCCACAGCGGCCGCGCCGCGGTCGAGCAGCGCCTGCGCGCGCTGGGCTACGTGCTGGACGAGGCCGAACTGAACATCGCCTTCGACGCCTTCAAGGCGCTGTGCGAACAGCAGCGCGTGGTCAACGACGCCGACCTGCAGGCGATGATGCAGGACGCACCGGAGAGCCAGGGCTACCGGCTGTCGTCGATGACCGTCAGCGATCGCGGCCAGCGCGCCAGCGCGCAGGTCGAACTGTCCGATCCGGACGGCCAGCGGGTCAGCGAGCGCGCCGAGGGCGACGGCCCGGTGGACGCGCTGTTCGCCGCGCTGTCGGCCGCCACCGGCGTGCAACTGGTGCTGGACAGCTACCAGGTGCACAGCGTCGGCATCGGCGCCGACGCGCGCGGCGAGGCCAATCTCAGCGTGCGCCACGGCGACATCGAATACGACGGCACCGGCACCAGCCGCGACATCATCGAGGCCAGCGCGCTGGCCTGGCTGGACGTGGCCAACCGCGTGCTGCGCCAGCGCCAGGGCGCGCCGGTCGGCGCCGCCGACGCACTGGCCTGAGCCGCCACGCCGCGGTCATCGTCGTCGTGCACGCTCGCCTTCGCTTCCCTTCCCCGCCCAGCTTTCCTGCCAGGTAGTTCCGCAATGTCCGCCACTCCCCGCACCCTGTACGACAAGCTGTGGGACGCGCACGTCGTCGTCCCCGAAAGCGCCGCCGCCCCGGCGGTGCTGTACATCGACCTGCACCTGATCCACGAAGTGACCTCGCCGCAGGCGTTCACCGAGCTCAAGGCGCGCGGCCTGAAACCGCGCCGGCCCGACCGCACCAAGGCGACGATGGACCACTCCACGCCGACCCTGCCGCGCGGCGCCGACGGCAAGCTGCCGTACTACACCCCGGCCTCCGAGGCGCAGGTGGACATGCTCGCGCGCAACTGCGCCGACTACGGCATCGAACTGTTCGACATGGGCTCGGACAACCGCGGCATCGTCCACGTGATCGCGCCGGAGCAGGGCTTCACCCAGCCCGGCATGACCATCGTCTGCGGCGACAGCCACACCTCCACGCATGGCGCGTTCGGCGCGCTGGCGTTCGGCATCGGCACCAGCGAGGTCGGCCACGTGCTGGCCACGCAATGCCTGCTGCAGCGCAAGGCCAGGACCATGGCGATCACCGTCGACGGGCCGCTGGCGCCGGGCGTCGGCGCCAAGGACGTGATCCTGCACATCATCGGCGTGATCGGGGTCAACGGCGGCACCGGTCACGTGCTGGAGTACCGCGGTTCGACCATCGAAGCGATGGACATGGAACAGCGCATGACCCTGTGCAACATGTCGATCGAGGCCGGCGCGCGCGCCGGCATGGTCGCGCCGGACCAGGTCACCTTCGACTGGGTCGCCAAGACCCCGCGCGGGCCCAAGGGGGCCGACTTCGACGCCGCCGTGCAGCGCTGGTCGCAGCTACGCAGCGATCCCGGCGCGCGCTTCGACGCCGAGGTGCGCATCGACGCGCGCGACATCCGCCCGACCCTGACCTGGGGCACCCACCCCGGCACCGCGATCGCGGTGGACGTGCCGATCCCGGCCGCGCAGGATCCGGCGGCGCAGAAGGGCCTGAACTACATGCACCTGGAAGCCGGGCACGCGCTGATCGGCACGCCGGTGGACGTGGTGTTCGTCGGTTCCTGCACCAACGGCCGGCTCAGCGACATGCGCGCCGTGGCGCAGGTGCTGCGCGGCCGCAAGGTGGCGCCGCACGTGCGCATGCTGGTGGTGCCGGGCTCGGAGATCGTCAAGCGCCAGGCCGAGGCCGAGGGCATCCACGAGGTGGTGCGCGCGGCCGGTGCGGAATGGCGCGAGTCCGGCTGCTCGATGTGCATCGCCATGAATGGCGACCTGGTAGCACCGGGGCAACTGGCGGTGAGCACCAGCAACCGCAACTTCGAGGGCCGCCAGGGCCCCGGCTCGCGCACCCTGCTGGCCTCGCCGCTGACCGCGGCCTGGGCCGCGGTGAACGGCCAGGTCAGCGATCCGCGCGCGCTGTTCGCCGGCGCGGTGGAGAGCGCGGCATGACCTCGCACATCGGCGCGTTCGCCGCCACCCTGACCTTCATCGCCGCCACCACCCGCGCCTTCGCGCACCGCCACAAGCCGCTGCTGCCGCCACACGCGCCCCCCGCGGCACTGCCGCCGGCGGCCGACGCCGCGGCGGCGCCCGCCCCCGACTCCGTCGCTTCCCAGGAGACCCCGTGATGGCCGGCTTCGCCACCCTCACCTCGCGCAGCGTGGTGCTGCGCCAGACCAACATCGACACCGACCAGATCATCCCGGCGCGGTTCCTGTCCACCACCGAACGCGCCGGCCTCGGCCGCCACGCCTTCAACGACTGGCGCTGGCAGGCCGACGGCACGCCGAACCCGGAGTTCGCCTTCAACCAGCCACACAACGCCGGCCGCCAGATCCTGCTGGCCGGGCGCAACTTCGGCTGCGGCTCCTCGCGCGAGCACGCGCCGTGGGCACTGACCGACCTGGGTCTGCGCGCCATCGTCAGCAGCGAGATCGCCGACATCTTCCGCAACAACAGCCTCAAGAACGGCCTGGTGCCGATCGTGCTGGCCGAGGACGACGTGCAGACGCTGATGCAGCGGCCGGACGACGAATTGACCGTGGACGTGGCCGCGCGCGAGCTGCGCACGCCCGACGGCCGCGTCTACGCCTTCCCGCTCGATGCGTTCTCGCAGACCTGCCTGCTCGAGGGCGTGGACGAGATGGGCTATCTGTTGCTGCGCCAACCCGACATCGAACGCTACGAGGCCACCCATGCACGCTGACATCGTCGTCCTGCCCGGCGACGGCATCGGTCCGGAAGTCGCCGCCGCCGCGGTCGCGGTGTTGCGCGCCGTCGCTGCGCGCCACGGCCACGACTTCCAGTTCCACGAACACGACATCGGCGGCATCGCCATCGACCGCCACGGCGAACCGCTGCCGGCAGCCACGCTGACCGCCTGCCAGGGCGCCGACGCGGTGCTGCTGGGCGCGGTCGGCGGGCCGAAGTGGTCCGATCCCAACGCCAAGGTGCGCCCCGAGCAGGGCCTGCTGGCGATCCGCCGCGGACTGGGCCTGTTCGCCAACCTGCGCCCGGTCAAGCCGCATCCGGCGGCGCTGGACGCCTCGCCGATCAAGCCGCACCTGCTGCAGGGCGTGGACATCGTGGTGGTGCGCGAACTGACCGGCGGCATCTATTTCGGCGACAAGACCCGCAGCCCCAGCGACGCCAGCGACCTGTGCCGCTACACCGTCGCGGAGATCGAGCGGGTGCTGCGCAGCGCGTTTCGGCTGGCCCAGCAGCGCCGCAACCACGTCGTCTCGGTGGACAAGGCCAACGTGCTGGAGACCTCGCGGCTGTGGCGCGACGTCGCCGCGCGGATCGGCCGCGAGGAATTCCCGGACGTGCGCCTGGAACACCAACTGGTCGATTCGATGGCCATGCACCTGCTGGCCAAGCCGCGCGAGTACGACGTGATCGTCACCGAGAACATGTTCGGCGACATCCTCACCGACGAAGCGTCGATGCTGGCCGGCTCGCTGGGGCTGTTGCCGTCGGCCTCGCTGGGCGAAGGCCGCATCGGCCTGTACGAGCCGATCCACGGCTCGGCGCCGGACATCGCCGGCAAGGGCATCGCCAATCCCTACGCGACCATCCTCAGCGCGGCGCTACTGCTGCGTCACTCGCTGGGCCTGGAAGCCGAAGCGGCGGCGATCGAGCAGGCCGTGAATGCCGCGCTCGACGCAAAGGCATTCACCGCCGATCTCGCCGCGCCCGGCCAGGGCATCTCCACCGAGGCCGCCACCCAGGCGGTGTTGCAGCACCTGCAAGGCTGATCTGCGGCGGCGCACCGGCGCCGACCGCCTCCTGCCCGCCGCAACGATGCGGCGGGTGCGGAATGCCCCTCTGTTTGCCGCGCCTGCCGGGCGCCTACGCCTTCACGCCACAAGCAGGTCTGCGCAGTTGCGCGGACGACAAGCGGCGTCTGCTCGTTGCCGCAGCGGCACAACGCACGG
Source organism: Xanthomonas sp. F4 (assembly GCF_011761895.1). NCBI lineage: Bacteria > Pseudomonadati > Pseudomonadota > Gammaproteobacteria > Lysobacterales > Lysobacteraceae > Xanthomonas > Xanthomonas sp. F4. Next base: position 236,411 of record NZ_JAASQX010000007.1, read on the forward strand.
ACGACGTGCGGCGTCTGTGCCGCTGCAGCGACCTAGCCGATCACCCGATCGCGCCCCTCGCGCTTGGCCTGGTACAGGCGCTTGTCGGCCTGCACCAGCAGGTCGCGGCGGGTGCGCAGGGTCGGCGACAGGCAGGCGAAGCCGATGCTGGCGGTGAAGCGCACCGCGCTTCCGTCGTCGTCGTGCAGCACCAGCTCGGCCAGGTGCGCGCGCAGCGCGTCCAGGCGCGCGCGTGCCTGTTCCTGGTCCAGGCCCGGCAGCACCAGCAGGAACTCCTCGCCGCCGTGGCGCGCGGCAAAGGCCTGCTCGCCGAGGCTGGCGCGCAGTGCCTCGCCGACCCGGCGCAGTACCTCGTCGCCGATCTCGTGGCCGTAGGCGTCGTTGATCTTCTTGAAGTAGTCGATGTCCAGCAGCGCCACGCACAACGGCGAGCGCGTGGCCAACGCCCGCTCCAGCGCCGAGTTGAGATAGGGATCGCCGGTACGCCGGTTGGGCAGGCCGGTCAGCGCGTCGTGCCCGGCCTGGTAGGCGAGCTTGCGCACCAGGTCCTCGCGTTCGAGGTTGGCCAGCTTCAACGCCAGATTCTTCGCCTTCAGTTCGTGGGTGCGCTCGGCGATGATGGTGTTGAGCCGGCGCTGGCGGCGCCGGTAGCGATAGCTGCGGCCGCGGTACCACCACAGGAGCAGGCCGGTCACGCACAGCGCCACCAGCATCACGAACGGCCAGCGTTCCCAGAACGGCGGCACCAGTTGCAGGCGCAGCGAGGCGCTGCCGATGCGTTCGCTGCGCGACCAGTCCAGCGGGCTGCTCATCGCCTGCACGTCCAGGCGGTAACTGCCCGAAGGCAGGTTGGTGTAGACGGCTTCCTCGCTGCTGCCGGCGTCGACCCACTGCCGATCGAATCCCTGCAGGCGGTAGCGGTAGCGCACCTTGTCCGGCGAGCGGAAGCTCAGCCCGGCGTAGCCGATCGCGAGCCGGGCGACGCCGCCGGGCAGGCGATAATCGCCGCGCAGCGGCTGCGCCACACCATCCACCTGCACACGGGAGATCACCAGCGGCGGCGCACGCACATTGCGCCGGCTCGGCAGCGCCGGATCGATCAGCGCCAGCCCGGCCGAAGTGGGGATCAACAGCACGCCGTCGCGGCTGCGCCAGCCGGCCGGCGCGCTGCTGCCGTTGCCCTGGCCGCCGGGCATGCCGTCGCTGCGGTCGACCACGTCCACCGCCAGCGTGCTGCGCTGGCCGGCGTCCAGTTCCGCCAGGCGCGCGCGCGCGATGCGCAGCACGCCGCGATTGCTGTTCGCCCACAGGTTGCCGTTGCCGTCGTCGAGCAGCCGGAACAGCTTGTCGCGCGGCAAGCCGACGCTGTGGTCGTAGATGCGCCATTGCCCGTCGCGCAGCCGCAGCAGGCCGCGGTCGCTGGCGACCCACAGGGTGCCGTCGGCATCTTCGAGAAAGTCGAAGGCGTTCTGCGCCGGAAAGCCATGCCCGCTCGGCCGCGCCTGCAACGTGCCGTCGGCCGCGAGCGTGGCGATGCCCTGGTTGGTGCCGATCCACAACACGCCGGTGTGATCGCGGTACAGCGTCTGTACCTGCCGCCCGGGCAGGCCCTCGGCAGTGCCGTAGGTCCGCGTGCGATCGCCCTTGCGATACAGCAGTCCTTCGTTGCCGCCGATCCACAGGCCGCCGTCGGCATCGGCCAGCAGCGCGCGCACCATGGTCTGCGGCACGCCCGCAGCCACGCCCAGGCGTTGCCGGATCGTGCCATCCGCCGCCAGCAGCAGCACGCCCTGGTCGTAGGTGCCCACCCACATGCCGCCGTCGCGGGCCGCAGCCAACGCAAGCACCGACGGATCGCGGCCCGGGCGCTCGCTCAGCCGCAGCGGGCGGATGCGGCCGCCCTGCCAGCGATCCAGGCCGGCGGCATGGCCGATCCAGATCGTGCCGTCGGCGTTCTGCTGGACCACGCGCACATAGTCGCTACCGAGTCCGTCCTGGCGGGTCAGGCCGCCGGCGTCGCCCTTGGCGACGCGGAACAGGCCGTCGGTGCTGCCGGCCCACACCAGGCCCTCGCGGTCCTCGATCAGCGCCGGGCTCACCACGCCGGAGATCGACAGCACCTCCTCGCTGGCGCCGTTGGAGTCGCGCCGCAGCAGTTGCCCGCTGGACAGGCTCATCCACAGCTGGCCGTCCTGGTCCTGCAACGCCGCATCGACGCGCTGGCCGCGCCGCAGCCATTGCAGGCCGCCGTTGCCGCCGAGCCAGAACACGCCCTCGTCGCTGGCCACCAGCAGGCCGCCATGGCGGTCGGGGGTCAGGCGCCGGATCGACGCCGTGCGCATCGCCGCCGCGCCCCAACGCTGCGCCCGCGTGGCGTGCGCGGTCAGCCGGAACAGTCCCTGCGGGGTGCCCACCAACACCGCATCGCGGTAACGCAGCAGCGCGGCGATACGGGTCCTGCCCAGCCCCGCGGCGGCGCCGGCGTCGACCAGGCGGCCGTCGGCCTCGATCCGGAACAGGCCGTCCTCGCTGCCCACCCACAGCCCGCCGTCGGCATCGCGCAGCATCGTGGTGACCCGCAGCCGCTGCGCGCGCGCATCGCCCAGATGCTCCCAGCGCCCGGCGGCGTAGCGGAACACGCCGTCGTAGGCGGTGCCGACCAGCATGCCGCCATCGGCTTCGGCGAGCAGCGCGAACACCCCCGACAGCTCCATGCCGGGAGTGTTCTGACGATCGAACACGGTGAAGGCGCGGCCGTCGAAGCGCGCCACGCCCTCCCAGGTGCCGACCCAGATCATGCCGTCGCGGTCCTGCGCCAGCGCGTGCACCAGTTGTGCGGCAGCCCTTCTTCCATGGTCCAGCGCGCGATCACCGGGCGGTCGAGCACGGTGCGCTCGGTCAGCGGCGCGGCCGGCTCGGCGGCGCGCGTGGCGGTGCTGGCGCAACACAGCGCCAGCAACAGGTACAACATCACACCCACGCGGTGACGCAGCGCATGCGCACCGTCGCGACTACCGTGACGCCGATCCCCCTGTTCCATCCCTTTCCGAATCACACCGGCTACGGCGCGCGGCACCCCCTGTGGGCAGTTGACTAATCTATCACCGCCTGTTCGCTGCCGATGTCAGGGACTTCCTGACGGCTTGGAGTCGTCCAGGCCAGGCGCGCGAGGCCACCGGGCGCACGCATCACCTGGCCCCTGCGCGACGCCGGCCGGACACACCGTCACAATAATGAACCCATGGGTCTAGTATAAATATCGAACCGACTGGTCTAGTATTGCCGCCATGGTCAGCAAATCGCCCGCCGTCTCCGCCAAATCCTCCTCGCGTCCCGCCGGGCCCGGCCGCCCCAAGGACATGGGCAAACGCGCCGCGATCCTGGAGGCGGCACGGGAGATGTTCACCGAACTGGGCTTCGGCGGCGTCAGCATGGACGGCATCGCCGCCCGCGCCGGCGTCTCCAAGCTCACCGTCTACAGCCACTACGGCGACAAGGAAACCCTGTTCGCCGAGGCGGTGCGCGCGCAATGCCAGGCGCTGCTGCCCGACGACCTGTTCGGGCACGCGCTGAAAGGGCCGCTGCGCACGCAGCTGGTGGAGATCGGCCTGGCCTTCTTCGCCATGATCAGCAGCGAGGCGGCGATGGCCACCCACCGCATGATGCTGACCCCCGGCACCGGCGACGACCACGTCCGCGAGATGTTCTGGAACGCCGGCCCCAAGCGCACCCAGCAGGACCTGGCGACGTTGTTGCAGGCCCACGTCGCCGCCGGCGAACTGGACATCGCCGACCTGAATCTGGCCGCCTCGCAGTTCTTCTGCCTGGTCAAGGGCGAGCTGTACTCGCTGATGATGTGCGGCCTGTGCCGCGATGCCGGCCAGGACCGGATCCGCGCCCATGTCGAGGCCAGCATCGACTTCTTCCTGCGCGCCTATGCGCCGCGCTAGCCCGGCCACGGCGCCGTCCGCCTACCCCGATGACTTCCGGCACTGCGCGCCGGGGCGCCCGGCGGCGATGCTGCGGCATACGCCCGGCCTCCGTGCCGGCTAAAATGCCCGGCCCTCCGCGTTGGATGCCCGAAATGACGATCGACTACTCCCAAGCCCGCGAAAAGATGGTGGAACAGCAGGTCCGTCCCTGGGACGTGCTGGACCTGCGCGTGCTCGACGTGCTGTCACGGCTGCCGCGCGAGACCTTCGTGCCGCCGGCCCACCGCGCCGTGGCCTACGCCGACCTGGAAATTCCGCTGGGCCACGGCCAGTACATGATGAAGCCGGTCATCGAAGGCCGCATGCTGCAGGCCCTGGACCTGCAGCCGGGCGAGGACGTGCTGGAGATCGGCACCGGCAGCGGCTTCGTCAGCGCCTGCCTGGGCGAGCTCGGCCGCGAAGTGGTCAGCCTGGAGATCGAACCGGCCCTGGCCGCCGCCGCGCGCGCCAACCTGGATGCCGCCGGCCTGGGCAGCAACGTTCGCATCGAGACCGCCGACGCCTTCGCCTGGAACAGCGAGCGCCGCTTCGACGTGGTCTGCGTCACCGCCGCGGTCACCGAGATCCCGGCCCAGTTCCTGGCCTGGCTGCGCCCCGGCGGTCGCCTGTTCGCGATCCGCGGCCGCGCGCCGGTCATGGACGCGGTGCTGGTGCATGCCGAGGCCGGCGCGCCGCGCACGGAATCGCTGTTCGAAACCGACCTGGCGTACTACCTGCGAGGCGCAGCGCCAGTCCCCCAGTTCACATTCTGATCCATCAAGGAAGCCGCAATGATCCGCCGATCCCTCGTCCTGGCGCTGGCCGCCGCGCTGTCTCCGCTGGCTGCCAACGCCACGGACCTGCTGCAAGTCTACGAAATGGCCCGCAACAGCGACCCGCAGTTGGCCACCGCGGAATCGACCCGGCTGTACGACAAGGAAGGCGAGGTGCAGGCGCGCGCCGCCCTGCTGCCGCAGATCAACGGCAGCGCGTCGCTGCAGCGCAACCATAGCGAAGTCGAGCGCGGCGGCGGCGAACTGGCCGGCACCGGCAAGAGCCGCAGCTATGCCGTGCAGGGCCAGCAGACCCTGGTCAACTTCGCGCAGTTCTCCAACCTGCGTGCGCAGAAGGCGCGCAGCCTGGCCGCCGACTACACCCTGGACTCGGCCAACGACGACCTGATCGTGCGCACCTCGGCGGCCTACTTCAACGTGCTGGTGGCGATCGAATCGCTGGTCGCCGCCGAGACCAACGAAGCGGCCGCCAAGAAGCAGTTCGACTACGCCGACAAGCGCCTGGAAGTGGGCCTGGCGCCGATCACCGACGTGCACGAAGCGCGCGCCGAGTACGACCAGGCCCGCGCCGACACGATCACCGCGCGCAACTCGCTGCAGGACCTGTACCAGGCCTTGACCGAGATCACCGGCCAGCCGGTGCGCGACCTGCGCGGCCTGCCGGAGGACTTCCGCCCGCAGCTGCCGGCCACCGGCGGCGACATCGACAGCCTGATCGCCTCGGCGCTGGACAAGAACCCGTCGCTGCGTTCCTACCAGTACCAGGTGCAGGCAGCCGAAGCCAGCGTGTCGGCGGCGCGCGCCGGGCACCTGCCGACGCTGAGCCTGTCGGCCAGCGCCGGCCGCGACGCGAACTGGGGCGACAGCGTCTCCGGCAGCGGCAGCACGCCGCGCGCCGACAGCAACACCATCGGCCTGACCTTGAACATCCCAATCTTCGCCGGCGGCGCCACCCAGTCGGGCGTGCGCCAGGCCCTGGCGCAACGCGACATCGCCCAGGACACCTACGAACTGCAGAAGCGCGCGCTCGACCGCAACACCCGCAACGCCTACCAGACGGTGGTGGCCGGGATCAGCGAGATCGAGGCACGGCGCCTGGCGGTGGTCTCGGCGCAGGCCGCGTTCGACGCCTCGCAGGTCGGCCTGGAAGTGGGCACCCGCACCGTGCTGGACGTGGTACAGAACCAGCGCACCCTGTACCAGGCGCAGCTGGCCTACGCACAGGCGCGCTACAACTTCCTGCAGAACCGCCTGCTGCTGAGCCAGGCGCTCGGCTCGCTGGACGTGGCCGAGGTGCAGTCGATCAACGCGCTGCTGACCCAGAGCGCCGAATCCAAGCTCAACTCGGCCAACAGCACGCAGTAAGCGCACGCACACGCGCTTGCCGCCAGAACGGCGGGCCTTCGGGTCCGCCGTTTTTGTTTTGGATAAGGCTTCGCGGAAGCTCCCCTGTGGGAGGGACTTCAGTCCCGACGCGCTGCGCGGTGGGATGAGAGGGGCGGCGAGTGCCATACGTCGCAACTTGAAGGGCGCCTCGAGTAACGACGGATGTCATTCGTAGGAGCGGCTTCAGCCGCGACGAAGCGCTACCGCTAACGCCTCGTCGTGGCTGAAGCCGCTCCTACACCTGTGCGCATCGCACTGCGATATGCGCCATGCTGCGTCGAACCATCCCATGTGGCGCAGCGAACGCCATCCTGTGCAATGGCGCAATGATCCGGAAGCTCACTGTGGGAGGGACTTCAGTCCCGACGCGGTGCGCGGTGGGCTGGACGGAATGTGCCAACGCAGAGTGTCATGCGTCGCGACTGAAGTCGCTCCCACAAGGGGGCTTCTGCCCGTCTGCAGGCGCTCCTCCAGGCGCGTACATCTCGACGCGCCGGCGCGCTACTCCTGCGCGCCCGCGTCGTCCGCCAACGGCGGCAGATGCGGCGCGATCAGCTGCAGGGTCCGCTGCAATGCGCCGCGGCCGTTGGCGACCAGCGCGCAGCCGGCCTCGGCCATGCGCTTGCGCGCCTCGGCGTCGGCCAGCAGGCTCTGCAGCGCCGCGCACACGGCGCCGGCATCCTCGCAGATGGCCACCGCGCCGGCTTCGCGCATGCGCCGCGAGATCTCGGAGAAGTTGTGCAGGTGCGGGCCGGTGACCGAGGGCGTACCGACCGCGGCCGGCTCCAGCAGGTTGTGGCCACCGATCGGCTGCAGGCTGCCGCCGACGAAGGCCACCTGGGCGCAGGCGTAGAAGCCCATCAGCTCGCCCAGCGTATCGATCACGAACACCGCATCGTCGGCGCCCGGCCACTGCTGCTGGCGACGCGTGGCCACGCGCCAGCCCTGGTCGCGCGCCAGCGCCTCGACCTTGGCGAAGCGCTCCGGATGCCGCGGCGCCCACAGCAGCAGCAGGTCCGGCCACTGCCGACGCAGTTGCCGGTGCATCTCGATCACCGCCGCTTCCTCGCCATCGTGGGTGCTGGCGGCGATCCACACCAGACGCGTCGCCGGCACGCGCTCGCGGAACGCCGCGACAACGTCGGGCAGGTGCGCAGGCGCGGCGATATCGAACTTCAGGTTGCCCAGCGCACGCACCTGCTCGGCGCGCGCGCCCAGCGCGACGAAGCGCTCGGCATCCTCCTGCGACTGCGCCGCCACGCAGGTGACGGTGCGCAGCGCGCGCCCGATCAACGGCCGCAGCACCCGGTAGCCGCGCAGCGAACGCGCCGACAGCCGCGCATTGAGCACGTAGACCGGGATGCCGCGGTCGCGGCAGCCGAACAGCATGTTCGGCCACAGCTCGGTCTCCAGGATCAGCGCCAGGCTGGGGCGGAAATGCTGCAGGAAGCGGCCGACGCTGCCGGGCACGTCGTAGGGCAGATACACATGGTCCAGAGCGTCGCCCCACAGCGCGCGCACCCGCTCCGAGCCGGTCGGGGTGATGGTGGTGATCACCCAGCGGATGTCCGGGCGCTGCGCGCGCAGCGCATTGACCACCGGCGCGGCGACGTTGACCTCGCCCACCGAGACCGCATGCAGCCACACCCGCGGGCGGCCGCACGCCTGCGCATACGAGGCGTAGCGCTCGTCCCAGCGCTGGAAGTACTGGCGCACGCGGAAACCGCGCCAGACCAGGTGGTAGACGGTGACCGGCAGCAGCAGATAGAGCACGGCCGAGTACAGGCCGCGCAGCAGCCGCTCGATGAAATCGTTGCGCATCCGGACAGCATAGCCGGTTGCATGCGGGCGGCGGCAGACGATCGACATGCCCGCCACGGGAGCACCGACGCGGTCGTGCGCGTGCCCGGCTAAACTTGGCGCATGTCTGCCGCCCCTACTCCGCCCGCGTCCGCCACCCACGCCGCACCGCCACCGCGCTCGCCCCGCCACTGGCTCACCTGGCTGCTGCTCGGCCTGGCGGTGATCGCCGCGCGTCTGCCCTGGCTGTTGCAGCGTGCCCTGGGCCGCGGCATCGGCTGGCTGGCGCTGCGCCTGGCCGGTACCCGCCGCCATGCCGCCGAGGTGAACCTGAAACTGTGTTTCCCGGAGCAGAGCGAGGCCTGGCGCGAACGCCTGCTGCGCGACAGCTTCGATGCGCTGGGCGTGGGCGTGTTCGAGTTCGCCCGCGCCTGGTGGGGCGGGATCGGCGCGATTCGCCGGCGCACCCGCATCGAAGGCCTGGAACACCTGCAGACGCTGCAGGCGCAGGGCCGTGGCGTGCTGCTGGTGTCCGGCCACTTCATGACCCTGGAGATCTGCGGCCGGCTGCTGTGCCAGTACGTGCCGCTGGCCGGGATGTACCGACGCCACCGCAATCCGGTGTTCGAATGGGCGGTCAAGCGCGGCCGCCTGCGCTACGCCACCGCCATGTTCGCCAACGAAGACCTGCGCGGCAGCGTGCGCCATCTCAAGCGCGGCGGCTTCCTGTGGTACGCCCCGGACCAGGACATGCGCGGCAAGGACACGGTATTCGTGCCGTTCTTCGGCATGCCCGCGGCCACCATCACCGCCACCCATCAGTTGGCGCGGCTGACCGGCTGCGCAGTGGTGCCGTATTTCCACCGTCGCGAAGGCGCCGACTACGTGCTGCGCATCGCGCCGCCGCTGGAGCAGTTCCCGTCGGAGGACATGGTCGCCGACACCGCACGGGTCAACGCCGCCATCGAAGCGATGGTGCGCGAGGCGCCGGCGCAGTATCTGTGGATCCACCGCCGCTTCAAGCGCCAGCCCGGCGGCCGCAGCGACTTCTACGAGCGCGGCTGAGCGCTCAGCGCGGCGCCGCGGCGTCGGCGCGTTCGCCCGGTTCTGGCTCGTTTGCCAACAGGGCGCCGGCGTACAGGCCGATCAGCAGCATGGTCAGCCCGCCCCAGAACGACGAGTAGAAGGCCAGGTGGGTGTTGAACGGGAACACGGTGATCAACAAGGCCTGCATCGCCGGACGCGCCCGCTCGCGCGCCTGCGCCGACGCGTAGCGCCAGGCGCGCCATGCCTGTGCGGCACCGGCCAGCCACAGCAGCAGCCCGATCACCCCGGTCTCGGCGAGCACCTCGAGCACGATCTGGTGGGCATGGAAGGCCGGCTCGCGCCCCCATTCCCCGGCGTGAGTCGGATCCGGGTCGCAACTGGCGTAGGCCTCGCGGAAGCCGCGCACGCCGACGCCGTTGATCGGATGCTCGCGGATCATGCACCAGGCCGCGGTCCAGATCTGTGCGCGCCCGGTCAACGCCGCGTTGAGGTCGGCCGGATGTCCGCTGAGCACGCGCGCGGTGCGCTCGAAGCGGTCGTGCACCTGCGGCGACACCACCCCCAGCACCCCGGCCACCAGCAGCGCGGCCACGCCCAGCGCGAGCAGCTTGCGCGCGCCGAGCAGGCGCCAGCCCGACAGCACCAGCAGCACCGCGTAGGTGACCCATGACGCGCGCGAGCCCGCCAGCACCAGCACCACGCCTACCGCGCCCGCCGCGAGCAGCCAGCCCCAGGCGCCGCCGCGGCGCGCGGCCAGCCACAGCAGGAACGGCGACACGCTGGCCAGCACCTGGCCGAACTTCAGATTGCAGGGGCCGAACACGCCGCTGAGGCGATCGGCCAGGGCGATCTCCTGCGGCGTGCACAGGCCGTGGTGGCTGATCGCCCACTTCAGTTGGTCCATCGACCAGAACAGCGGGCTGGTACCGCACAGCGCCTGCGCCAGCGCATCCACGGTCCAGATCGCGGCGATCACCGCCAGGCCGTTGAAGGTGGTGCGGCGCCCGCGCGGCGTCGCCACCGCCATCGCCACCAGCCACAGGAACGGCAGGAAACGCAGGTCCACCGCCGATTCGCTCAGGGCCAGCGGCACGTCCACCGCGCCCAGCGCCGACAGCGGCTGCGGCAGCCAGTAGGTGAGGAACAGCAGCGTGGTCAGCGCCCAGGCCGGACCGCTGAGCAGACGCGCGCCGCCGCGGAAGCGGCTGTGCAGCAGGCGTGCCAGGGTGACCAGGGCGCCCAGCGCCAGCACCCCGGCGGCCAGGCCCGGCGCCGGCCACAGCGCGACGAACACCAGCACCCAGACCGGTGCCCAGCGTTCGCGGACCTCGGGCAAGGGAGAAGCGGACAGGGAACCGTCAGGACCGGAGTTCGTCATAGATCGCCAGAGTGCTGCGCTGCATCGTCTGCAGCGTATAGGGAAGCGTCGCCGGCGGCGCCGGCGGCTGCGCCAGCAGCGCGCGCGCGGTCGCCAGCAGGGCCGTGGCATCGAAGGTCGCCACCGCGCCGGCGGGCTGCAGTTGTGCCAGCAGTTCGCCGACCCCGCCGTGCGCCCAGCCCAGGACCGGCCGCCCCACCGCCAGCGCCTCGACCACGGTGCGGCCGAACGCCTCGGGCTTGCGCGAAAGCTGCAGCACCAGGTCGCTGGCGGCGTAGGCCTCGGCGATGCGCGCAGTCGGCGGCGTGAACGCCACCGCGTCGGCCACGCCGAGCGTCGCCGCCTCGGCTTCCAGTTCGCGGATGTAGGCCTCGCGCCCGGCCTCGCGCGCGCCGGGCAACCACAGCCGCGCGTCGCTGCCCTCGCCGCGCAGCGCCGCCAGCAGGCGCAGCGCGTCGGCGTGGCCCTTCAGGCGGGTGCCGCGCCCCGGCAGCAACAGCAGCGGCCCGTTCCCGGCCAGCACCGGCGCCTGGCTGGCCGCCCAGGCCCGCGCCTGCGCATCGGGCCAGGGACGGCGCGGGAACTGCGCCGGATCGATACCGCGCGGCACCACTCGCAGGCGCGCCGGGTCGGTCTGCGGATAGTGCTGCAGCACGTAGTCGCGCACGGTCTCGGACACGCAGATGACCCGCTCGCCGCGGGTCATCACCGCGCTGTAGCGGCTGGGCGAGTTGAGCCCGTGCACGGTGGTGACCAGACGCGGGCGCTGCGCCGCCGGCATGCCCTGCAGCGCGCGCCAGCCCAACCAGGCCGGCAGCCGCGAGCGCGCGTGCACGATGTCGGCGCGCTCGCGCGCGAACAGGCGCCGCAGCGCCGGCACGTGGCGCAGGGTCAGCAAGGATTTGCGGCCGATGTCCAGGGCGATGTGCTCGGCGCCGGTGGCGGCCAGCGCCGGCAGCAGCCGGCCGCCGGCCGAAACGACCACGGCGCGATGCCCGGCGTCGACCAGGGCCTGGGCGATTTCCAGCGTGGACCGCTCGACGCCGCCGGACTCCAGCGCCGGCAGCAGCTGCACCACGGTCAGGCGGTGCATCGAACCCGGATCAGTCGACCAGCACGAAGACCGCGCCGCAATACGGGCACTTGGCTTCCAGGCCCGGCTCGTCTTCGATCGGCAGGTAGACCCGCGGGTGCGAGTTCCACAGCGCCATCTCCGGCGTCGGGCAGCTCAGCGGCAGGTCGGCGCGGCGCACCTCGTAGCGCGTCTGGGCATTGGCGGGCGCGGTGGCGGTATGGCTCATGGCGGTGGGGACACGGCGAAAAGGACAGGCGATTCTAGCAGCCCGTCCCGGGCCAGGCGCAGGTCCCGGAGGCGACGGCGGCGGCGCCCTTTCACGCGCCTTTCTTATTCGCTTGATGCAGGGCGAACGCAGCACTATGCTGGTATCACGCGGCGCCAACATGCCGCTTTGAGGTGTCTCGTGGATATAGGTGTGCGTTTGATGCAGGCGCGGCGAAATGCCGGTTTCACACTGCGCGAGCTTGCCGCCTTGCTGGGCGTGGCGCATAGCACCCTGGGCCATTGGGAGAACAACCGTTCGGTCCCCAATGCCCGGCATTTGCTGAAGATCGCCGAACTTACCGGCGTCGATGCCTATGTGCTGCTGACTGGCAAGCCGTCCAAGCTGAACCAGACCGACAGCGACAGCCTGCCGTTGCCGGTAGGCAAGCGCATGGCCTGAGCGCGGCGCGGCGCCGTTGGCGCCGTCCCCGTGCGCGGCTCGACCCTGCGCAGCCCGCATGCCGGCTGCGCGTGATGACGCGAATGGCACTGCAGAACTTGCTGTCGCCCGCGTATGAAACCGTTTCCAGCCACAACCTTTCGCTGACCCTGCCGCAAGCGGCGCGCCCGTTCCGCCACCCAGGCCGCTTTTGGCGCGGCTCCCCGCACTGACCCTTACGCGATCGCCGCCCTTCCCTCCCGACCATCCTGTCTGCTGCGACACCACGCCTTTCAGGCACCGCGACGAACACGACCTCGCACCTCAGGATTGTGCGCGCAGCGCGTGACCGCCCTTCATCCGGGACACCGGGGTGGCAGCCTTGCTGCCGTCTGTACCGTCTGCACGCTCCGGCAGTGCCGCGCACACGCGCAGCAACACCGGCGCCGCGGTCGCGCGGGCCGGTGCGGAAGCCGCGTGGCGGCTTACTTCTCCGCTTCGAGCTGCTTGCGGATCTGCGCGTCGACCGCGGCGATCGCGGTCATGTTCATCACCCGGCGCGAAGTGGCGCTGGTGGTGAGGATGTGCACCGGCTTGGAGATGCCCATCAGGATCGGGCCGATCGCCACGCCGTCGGTGAACACGCGCACCAGGTTGTAGGCGATGTTGGCCGCTTCCAGGTTCGGCAGCACGAACAGGTTGGCGCGGCCCTTCAGCGTGCTGTTGGGCATGATCTGCTTGCGCAGCGCCTCGTCCCACGCGGTGTCGCCCTGCATCTCGCCGTCGATGTTGAGCTCGGGCTTGCGCTTGAGCAGCGCCTCGCGCACCTGGCGCATCTTCAGCGCATCGCGCGAATCGTGGCTGCCGAAATTGGAATGCGACAGCAGCGCGATGTTCGGCTCGATGCCGAACAGCTTCAGGCGATAGGCGGCCTGCAGCGTGGCTTCGACGATCTGCTCCACGCTCGGATCTTCCTGCACGTGGGTGTCGACGAAGAAGAACGCGCCCTGCTGGTTGATCACGCCGGTCATCGCCGAGGTCGAGCTGACCTTCGGCTCCAGCGGAATCACGCTGCGCGCATAGCCGAGTTTCTTGTGGAAGCGGCCGACCACGCCGGTGAGCAGCGCATCGGCTTCGCCGCGCGCGACCATCACCGCCGCGATCAACGTCGGTCGCGAACGCATCAGTTCCTTGGCCGCGGTGACGGTGACGCCACGGCGCTCGGTGAGCGCGTGGTAGTACTGCCAGTAGTCGTTGAAGCGCGGGTCGTCGTGGATGTTGGTGATCTCGAAATCCACGCCGGCGGTGATGCGCAGGCCCAGGCGCTGGATGCGCGCCTCGATCACGTCGGGGCGGCCGATCAGGATCGGGAACGCCAGGCCCTCGTCGATCACGCTCTGCACCGCGCGCAGCACCACTTCCTCTTCGCCCTCGGCATAGACCACGCGCTGCTTGTCGGCACGCGCACGGTCGTACACCGGCTTCATCATCAGGCTGGTGCGGTAGACGAACTGGCTGAGCTTGTCGCGGTAAGCGGCCATGTCGTCGATCGGCCGCGTGGCCACGCCCGAATCCATCGCCGCCTGCGCCACCGCCGAGGACAGCTCGACCAGCAGGCGCGGATCCAGCGGCCGCGGGATCAGATAGTCGGGGCCGAAGCTCGGCGTCTCGCCGCCGTAGGCCGCACCGAGGTCGGAGGCTTCGCGCCGCGCCATCGCCGCGATCGCCTTGACGCAGGCGATCTTCATCTCCTCGTTGATGCCGGTGGCGCCGACGTCGATGGCGCCACGGAACAGGTAGGGGAAGCACAGCACGTTGTTGATCTGGTTCGGGTAGTCCGAACGGCCGGTGCCGATGATCGCGTCCGGACGCACCGCCTTGGCTGCCTCCGGGGTGATCTCCGGATTCGGATTGGCCAGGGCGAAGATCACCGGCTGCGGCGCCATCGTCGCCACCATCTCCGGCTTGAGGATGCCGGCGGCCGACAGGCCGAGGAAGATGTCCGCGCCCTCGACGATCTCGGCCAGGGTGCGCTTGTCGGTGTCGCGGGCATAGCGCGCCTTGTCCGGATCCAGGTCGGTGCGACCGGTGTGGATCACGCCGTCGCGGTCCAGCGCCAGGATGTTCTCCGGCTTCAGGCCCAGCGAGACCAGCATGTTGACGCAGGAGATGCCGGCCGCGCCCATGCCGGTGGTGGCCAGCTTGACCTCTTCGATCTTCTTGCCGGTGACCACCAGCGCGTTGAGCACGGCCGCGCCGACGATGATCGCGGTGCCGTGCTGGTCGTCGTGGAACACCGGGATATTCATGCGCTCGCGCAGCTTGCGCTCGACGATGAAGCACTCCGGCGCCTTGATGTCTTCCAGGTTGATGCCGCCGAAGGTCGGCTCGAGGCTGGCGATGATGTCGACCAGCTTGTCCGGATCGTTCTCGTTGATCTCGATGTCGAACACGTCGATGCCGGCGAACTTCTGGAACAGCACGCCCTTGCCTTCCATCACCGGCTTGGACGCCAGCGGGCCGATGTTGCCCAGGCCCAGCACCGCGGTGCCGTTGCTGATCACCGCGACCAGATTGCCGCGCGCGGTCAGTTCGCTGGCCTGTTTCGGGTCGGCGACGATGGCTTCGCAGGCGAAGGCCACGCCCGGCGAATAGGCCAGGGAGAGGTCGCGCTGGGTCAGCATCGGCTTGGTCGCGGAGACCTTGATCTTGCCCGGCGGCTGCTGGCGGTGATAGTCGAGGGCGGCCTGTTTGAAATCGTCGTTTGACATCGAGGGCTTCTTTTGTCGAAAGGCGCGGAGGCCCGGAATTCTACCCCCAGCAGCAGGAGCGGTCCTGTCTGGCGGCTGTCGCCAGGCCTTGGGGGCAGGAAAAAAAGCAACGCGCCGGCAAGGCCGGCGCGTCGTGTGGTGCAAGGGATCAGCGCGTGGCGAGCGGTTCGGCCGCCACCGCCGGCAGCGGCACGGGCTCGCCATCCAGTGCCAGGCGCAGGCGATCGCGATCCAGCGCATTCTCCCAGCGCGAGACCACCACGGTGGCCACCGCATTGCCCATGAAGTTGGTCAGCGAGCGGCACTCGCTCATGAAACGGTCCACGCCCAGGATCAGCGCCATGCCGGCCACCGGCACTTCCGGCACCACCGCCAGCGTCGCCGCCAGGGTGATGAAGCCGGCGCCGGTCACGCCGGCCGCGCCCTTGGAGCTGAGCATCGCCACCAGCAGCAGCGTGATCTGATGGCCGAGGGTCAGCTCGGTGTTGGTGGCCTGGGCGATGAACAGCGCCGCCAGGGTCATGTAGATGTTGGTGCCGTCGAGGTTGAACGAGTAACCGGTGGGCACCACCAGGCCGACCACCGACTTCTCGCAACCGGCGCGCTCCATCTTCTCCATCAGCGACGGCAACGCCGATTCGGACGAGGACGTGCCCAGCACCAGCAACAATTCCGTCTTGAGGTAGCGGATCAGCTTGAAGATCGAGAATCCGCACAGGTACGCCACGGCGCCGAGGATCACCACCACGAACAGCAACGAGGTGACGTAAAACGAACCCACCAGCCAGGCCAGCTGCACCAGCGAGTGCAGGCCGTGTTCGCCGATGGTGTAGGCGATCGCGCCGAGCGCGCCGATCGGCGCGGCCTTCATCAGGATGTGCACCAGCTTGAACACCGGCGCGATCAGCGCTTCCAGGAAGTTCAGCACCGGCTTGCCGCGCTCGCCGACCATGGCCAGCGACACGCCAAACAGCACGGCGACGAACAGCACCTGCAGCACGTTGGTACCAACCAGCTTGCCGTTGACCACCTGGTCGCCGGTGAACGCGCCGACCAGCGAGTTGGGGATGATGTCCATCAGGAAACCGACCAGGGTCAGTTCGTGCGACTTCTGCACGTAGCTGGCGACCTTGCTCTGGTCCAGCGTCGCCAGATTGACGTTCATGCCCGCGCCAGGCTGCACCACGTGCGCGACGATCATGCCCACCACCAGCGCCAGGGTGGAGAAGAACAGGAAGTACACCATCGCCTTGCCGAACACCCGGCCCACCGTCTTCAGGTGGGTCATGCCGGCGATGCCGGTGACGATGGTCAGGAAGATCACCGGCGCGATGATCATCTTCACCAACTTGATGAAGGCGTCGGCCAGCGGCTTGAGCTGGGTGGCGAACTGCGGCTCCAGATGGCCGAGCACGGCGCCGATGACGATGGCCACCAGCACCTGGACGTAGGTATGCCGGTAGAACGGCACAGGCCGCGGCGCAGGCGTGGCCGGGGAAGTTGAGATGTGCATCGAAGACGCTCCGGGACGGTCCGCCCACCCGACGCGGGTCGCGGAATGCTGCCTTTGTACGCGGCGCCAGCGCCGAAGCAGATAACCTATTGGTACTAGGCCCGGTCGGCGGCCCCGGCGAGGCGGTTACAGTGTCCCCGCAGGCTCAGGGAAGGGCTGCGCGCAGCGCTGCATCTGATGGCCGCCCAGGCGGCCCGGAGCAGTGCCGCCGCCATCGCAGCGCGGTCTTCAGGGGGAGACGCCGCCGCAGGACTGCAACATCGTCGTAAAGAACAGCCGGGCGCGTCCGCTATTGCATGCAGGGGGCATCACGTTCGGCACCGTGTCCGCACCGCAGCGGCGTGGCCGTTCGCGTGCGGCCCGCCACCGCACTGCCCGCGCCATCGCACCACCAAGCCCGGCCGGGGACTGCCGCGCCTTCATTCCTTACCGAGACGACTCCATCATGCGCCACACTCTTCTCTTCGCCGCGCTGGGCCTGACCGCTGCCGCTCCCGCCGTCGCTGCCAACAGCTTCGACGACTGGCCGACCAAGGTCGCCTTCAACGACGGTACCGAACTGGCCGTGACCGGCAACTACGCCTACGACTGGAACAACTTCTCCAACGACGACGGCCGCCTGGAGGACGACAACGCGTTCCGGCGCAAGGAGTTCGGCGCCACGCTGAAGAAGAAGGGCGTGTACGACGCGATGGTGTACTTCGACTTCGAGTCCAAGCTGTGGCTGGACGTGTTCTTCCGCTTCGAGACCAAGGCGCTGTTCGGCGCCGACTACGGCAAGGTGCGCCTGGGCTACATCAAGGTGCCGGTGGGCCTGGAAGGCGTGACCAGCTCGCGTGCGGACAGCTTCATGGAAGTCGCGCTGCCGGTGCAGGCGATCTACCAGGGCCGCCGCACCGGCGTGGAGTGGACCTTCGAGCGTCCGCAGTACCTGCTGCAGGCCGGCGCCTACGGCGGCAAGGACCTGCAGGGCGACAACCCCGGCACCACCCAGGCGGTGCGCGGCGTGTGGACCCCGTTCAAGGCCGACGGCGACGTGCTGCACCTGGGCCTGGCCTATTCGCAGGAGAATCCGCGCGGCTACCACAACGGCCTGGACGTGAGCTTCAGCCCGCGCGCGCGCTTCCGCGCGCGTCCGGAAGCCGGCCTGACCGACGTGCGCCTGATCGATTCGGGCACGCTGGTCGACGTCGACCAGGTGCGTCGCACCGGCCTGGAGGCGATCTGGATCAAGGGTCCGTTCTCGATGCAGGGCGAGGCGCTGCGTGCCGACGTGACCCGCGACAACGGCCGCCCCGACTACACCGCCGACGGCCAGTACGTGTTCGCCAGCTACGTGCTGACCGGCGAATCGCGGCCGTACAGCGCCGGCAACGTCGGCAACATCAAGCCGGCCAACGCCTATGGCGCGGTCGAACTGCTGGCGCGCTACAGCCGCCTGGACCTGGACGACGGCACCGTGCTCGGCGGCCGCCAGCACGACTGGACCCTGGGCGCCAACTGGTACCTGACCAGCCACTTCAAGTTCCAGGTCAACTACGTGCGCGCCGATGCCGAGCGCGCCGGCGTGCGCCTGAAGCCGAACTCGCTGGATGTCCGCGCCCAGGTCCAGTTCTGAGCCGGCGCACGTCGGCCGATCCAACGCGATCGGCCGGCGTGCGTCCTGCGGCGCCAGCCGCAGGGGCTGAGCAACGAAACGCAGCGTGGGTCGTCGGCGATGCCGACGGCCCTTTTGCGATCTGACCTCGCCACCCCGCAACATGCCCGCGGCACATCCACGGCGGCACGCACTGACGCGATCGCCAGCCAAGCCTGACCAGGCCGCGTCCTGCCGTTGGCGATCCGCAACATCGGCCATCGCCGCCGCATGCCGCAAACGGCATCGCACCCTCTAAGCTGATGCGGCCCTAGTCGCCGCGTTCTTCCGCATGCCTTCGCTCCTGCGCCATCGCCGCCTTGTCTTGCTAGTGATCGTCATCGTCGGCGGCATGGTGCTGGCGATGCTGTCGGCGCAGCATGTCGCCGAACAGCGCGCGCTGCGCGCCGAGAGCGTGCAACTGCGCCAGCAGTTGGAGTTGTATGCGCAGACCCTGCAGCAGCGCATCGACCGCTACCGTACCCTGCCGCAGGTGCTGGCGCTGGATCCCGAACTGCGCGACGCCCTGACCCGCCCGCTCGACCCGGCGACGCAGCGGCAGTTGAACCTGAAGCTGGAGCGCGCCAACGACGTCACCCGCTCCTCGACCCTGACCCTGATCGACGCCGAGGGCGTGGCCCTGGCCGCCAGCAACTGGCGCCTGCGCAGCAGCAACGTCGGCGCCGACTACAGCTTCCGGCCCTATGTGAAACAGGCGCTGGCGCAGGGCAAGGGCCGCTTCTACGGCATCGGCGTGACCACCGGCGTGCCCGGCTACTTCCTGTCGGAGGCGATCGTGGATGCGCGCGGGCGCCCGCTCGGCGTGATCGCGATCAAGATCGAACTGGCCGCGCTGGAGCACGAATGGCTGCGCGTGCCCGACGTGGTGCTGGTCAGCGACGGCCACGGCGTGGTGTTCCTGGCCAGCCGCGACGTGTGGCGCTACCGCCAACTGCAGCCGCTCAGCGCGCACGAACGCGACGAACTGCTGGCTACCCGCCAGTACGCACAGCAGACGTTGCTGCCGGCGCGGCGGCGGGTGCTGAAAACGCTGGACGACGGCGGCCAGGTCATGCGCATCGACGCGCCGGCGCAGCCGGCGCCGCTGCTGTGGCAGAGCATGGCGCTGCCGGAGAGCGGCTGGCGTCTGCACCTGCTGCACGACGTCGGCGGCAGCCGCGCGGCCGGCCGCGCCGCCGCGCTGGCCGCGGCCGGTATCTGGCTGGCGCTGTCGTTCCTGGGCCTGCTGTTCCAGCAGCGCCAGCGCCTGGCGCGGCTGCGCCAGCGCAGCCGGCGCGAACTGGAGTCGCTGCTGCAGCAGCATGCGCAGGAACTGCGCACCGCCCAGGACGGCATCGTGCAGGCCGCGCAGCAGGCCGACACCGGCCTCAGCCGCAGCCTGGAGCACCTGCCGCAGGGCGTGGTGATCATCGATGCGCAATTGCGCCTTGTCGCCTGGAATTCGCGCTATCTGGAGATCTTCCGCTTCCCCCCGGAACTGATCCGGGTCGGCCGCCCGATCGAGGACGTGTTCCGCTACAACGCGCGCCGCGGCCTGCTCGGCCCCGGCCCGGTGGAAGCGGCGATCCAGCGCCGCCTGGATCACCTGCGCAGCGGCCGCCCGCATATGCGCGAAAGCGAGAAGGACGACGGCACGGTGCTGGAAATCCGCGGCAACCCGCTGCCCGACGGCGGCTTCGTCACCAGCTACGCCGACATCACCAGCTACAAGAACGCCGCGCGCGAACTGCGCTCGCTGGCCGACGCGCTGGAGCACCGCGTCGCCGAACGCACCCGCGACCTGGCCGAGGCCAAGCGCGAGGCCGAAAACGCCAACCGCTACAAGACCCGTTTCGTGGCCTCGGCGGTGCACGACCTGCTGCAGCCGCTCAACGCCGCGCGCATGTTCGTCTCGGCGCTGCGCGGCAAGCTGCACGACGCCGATGCGCGGCAGATCGCCGATCATGTCGACAACGCGCTGGCGGCGCAGGACGCGATCCTCAACAGCCTGCTGGACATTTCGCGACTGGAGGCGGGCACGCTGAAGACGCAGGTGCAGGACCTGGCGCTGGACCCGCTGCTGCAGACCCTGGCGCGCGAGTTCGGCATCGTCGCCGAAGGCCGCGGGCTACGTCTGGACTACGTGCCGACCCGCGCCACGGTGCGCAGCGATGCGACCCTGCTGCGGCGCATCCTGCAGAACTTCCTGTCCAACGCGGTGCGCTACACCCCGCGCGGGCGCGTGCTGCTGGGCTGCCGACGCGATGGCGCGCAGCTGCGCATCGAGGTCCACGACCAGGGGCCGGGCATTCCCGACGCCCTGCAGCAGGAGATCTTCGAGGAGTTCCGCCGGCTTGGCGACGGCGTCGCCAACGACCGCGGCGCCGGCCTCGGCCTGGCGATCGTGGAGCGTATCGGCCGCCTGCTCGGCCATCGCATCGGCCTGCGCTCGCAGTTGGGGCGCGGCAGCGTATTCTCGGTGACCGTGCCGCTGGGCGATGCCGCCGCCGCGCAACGCCAGGCGCCAGCGGCGATGGCCAGCGACAACGGCGACGACCCGATCCTGCACGGCTGCCGGGTGTGGTGCATCGACGACGACCCGCGGGTCTGCGAGGCCAGCCGTACCCTGCTGACACGCTGGGCCTGCCAGGTGGAACTGGCCGCCGGCCCGGAACAGGCGCTGGCCGCCGCGCAGCCGGCGCAGGCACCGGAACTGGTGCTGCTGGACGTGCGCATGGGCGACAGCGACGGCCCGACCCTGTTCGCGCAGCTGTGCACACGCTGGCAGGCGGAGCCACGGGTGATCCTGATCACTGCCGAAGCCGACCCGGCGCTGCGCAGCCTGGCGCAGGAACGCGACTGGGGCTTCCTGGCCAAACCGGTACGGCCCCCGGCCCTGCGCGCGCTGATGACGCAGATGCTGCTGCGGCGGGGTTGAGGTTGAGCCCCTCTCCCACCGGGAGAGAGGGGTTGGGGTGAGGGTACGGGGCGCGCAGCGCCACGCAAGACCTCATGCGCAACTGGCGAACCAAGCTCATCACTGCCCTTGCAATGCGGCAGCACTGGCCGCCGCACCCTCATCCGCCCCTGCGGGGCACCTTCTCCCGAGGGGAGAAGGGAAGCGCGCAAGCCCCTCTCCCACCGGGAGAGGGGTTGGGGTGAGGGTCAGGGGGCGCGCAGCGCCACGCAAGACCTCATGCGCAGCTGGCGAACCAAGCTCATCACTGCCCTTGCAATGCGGCAGCACTGGCCGCCGCACCCTCATCCGCCCCTGCGGGGCACCTTCTCCCGAGGGGAGAAGGG
>NZ_JAASQX010000007.1:257822-277749 GCF_011761895.1 Xanthomonas sp. F4
GAGAAGGGAAGCGCGCAGCCCCTCTCCCCTCGGGAGAGGGGTTGGGGTGAGGGTCCGGGGGGCGCGCAGCGCCACGCAAGACCTCATGCGCAGCTGGCGAACCAAGCTCATCACTGCCCTTGCAATGAGGCAGCACTGGCCGCCGCACCCTCATCCGCCCCTGCGGGGCACCTTCTCCCGAGGGGAGAAGGGAAGCGCGCAAGCCCCTCTCCCCTCGGGAGAGGGGTTGGGGTGAGGGTACGGAGCGCGCAGCGCCACGCAAGACCTCATGCGCAATTGGCAACCAACCCCTTCACTGCCCTTGCATTGAGGCAGCGCTGGCCGCCGTACCCTCATCCGCCCCTTCGGGGCACCTTCTCCCGAAGGGAGAAGGAAAAGCCGATTTCACCACTCGCGCGGAGCGATCAGTTCCTCGACATCGGCGTCGGCAAAGCCATAGGCCCTGGCGATGTGCAGGAAATCCACGCCGATGTTCGCGCTTGCAGCGGTCTCGATCTCGCTGTCGTGGGCCTCGAACTCCAGCGCCAGCTTGTTGAACTCCTCGGTGGCGGCATGGGTCAGCCGGTACAGCGCCGGCAGGTCCGCCGGTGCCTGCGCCTCGATCGCCTCGCACAACCGCAGCAGGATCTTCTGCCCCTTGCCGACCAGCGACGGGGGAAAGTAGTCGTCGTCCAGCATCTCCTGCAGGAACGGATAGTAGGCGGTCTGCTCGTTGCGGATGGTCGGGGTGGGCATGGTCCGGTGGTCTCCGCCCGCAGGGGGCGCGGGCATCGGCGCATAGCATCGCGTATCCGGGCGCCGCGGAAAACGCCCCCCGCCGATGCCCCGGTTCAGGCTTCGCCTTCCGGCTCCAGCGCCTTCACCAGCACCGCCGCCTGGGTGCGGCTGTGGCATTCGAGCTTCTTCAGGATCGCGGTCACGTGGACCTTGACGGTGTTCTCGGCCAGGCCCAGCTCATAGGCGATCTGCTTGTTGAGCAGGCCGTCGGCCAGGCACAGCAGCACGCGGAACTGCTGCGGGGTCAGTTGCGCCAGGCGCGCGGCCAGTTGCGCGTCGGCCTCCGAACGCGCCGCGGTCAGCGGCGGGAACCAGGTGCCGCCGTCGAGCACCGCCGCCACCGCGATGCCGATGGTCTCGGCCGGCGAGGACTTGGGAATGAACCCGGCCGCGCCGAACTGCTGCGCGCGGCGGATCACCCGCGGGTGGTCGTTGGAGGAGATCACCACCACCGGCACGTCCGGGCGCTCGCCGCGCACGTGCAGCAGGGCCGAGAATCCGCGGGCGCCGGGCATGGCCAGGTCCAGCAGGATCAGGTCGGCATCGGCCTGCGCGGCCAGTGCGGCGTCCAGGGTCGCGGCGCTGGCCGCCTCCACCACCAGGGCGCGCGGCAAGGCCTGGCGCAGCGCGTGCAGCACGGCGGCGCGGAACAGCGGGTGGTCGTCGGCGACCAGGATCGTCGGGGCATCCATGGGCGTGAGGCGGCTGGCAGGACGCCGTGAGGCGTCGTCGGGTGGGCGCGGACAGCGCGCAGAGCATGCAGTGTACGTGCGGCGCGGTTGGATGCCGAGCGTGCGCGCGCCGGGCCGCGTCGGTGGTGCGGCGATTGGCGGGCCACGGCCGTCGGCGGCGGCACGTACCACGTGGCGGAGCTCGGCATGCTCCGCACGGAACAACGCGCCGCGCCTTACCTGCCGCAGCCAGCGACGAGGCACCGCCCGCCGCGCATTCAAGGCCGGACCCACCATGGCCGATAACACGGCGTGACCGTCTCGCTCTCCAACTTGCTGGGCCGCCTGCCGCTGGCCGCGTCCTGCCTCATCCTGTGCCTGGTGTTGACCCCGGCTGCGGCCGCGGCCGAGACGGTCGACGACACCGACCTGCCCAGCAGCCTGGAACACTTCGGCCTGGACGACGGCTTGTCGCAACTGTCGATCAACGCCCTGCAAAGCGACGACCAGGGCTTCCTGTGGGTGGGCACGCAGGAAGGCCTGAACCGCTTCGACGGGCATCTGTTCCGCGCCTACCGGCACGAGCTCGGCAGCGACAGCCGGCAAAGCCTGCTCAGCAGCAGCATCGACAGCATCGGCTTCGAGCCGCACGGCACCCGCCTGTGGCTGGGCACCAACGATGCCGGCCTGGAAGTGATCGAGCTGGCCACCTGGCAACACCACCGCCTCGGCGCGAAGCAGGGGCTGTCGCACAACCGCATCACCCAGATCCTGATCGATCCGCAGGGCGGCGCGTGGTTGGGCACCGAACGCGGGGCGGACCGTGTCGACGCCGACCTGCAGCGGGCACGGCCGCTGGGCGGCGATGCGCCGGTGGTAGGCCTGACCTGGATGCCGGACGGCAAGCAGCCGGTGGCGCTGGACCGGCAATGCCGGCTGTGGCGGCTGGGCCGCGAGGCGCGCGAGGAACTGCCGGCGCCGCGCGGCATCGACGAATGCGTGGGTCTGCAATCCGGGCCGGAAGGGCTGTGGCTGGCCTCGGCGCGCGGCGGGCTGTTCCAGCTCGATGCGCACGGCGCGGTGCTGGCGCACTGGACGCCAACCCAATTGCTCACCGGCGGCAGCGACCTCAGCGCGCTGATCCGGCTGCACGACGGCCGCGTGCTGATCGGCACCACCAACGCCACGGTGACGCAACTGGACAGCGCGCGGCATGTGCCGCAGCAGCTGAGCTTCGACATGCCGCCGAACAGCGCCATCATCCGCTTCTACCAGGCGCCCGACGGCACCTGGTGGATCGGCACCTACACCGGCGGCCTGTACCGGGTACGGCCGCTGTCGGCGGTGATCCGCAACGACGAAGAGCGCGTCAGCGACATCCATGCCTGGCCCAGCAGCAGCGTGCGCAGCATCTGGCGCGACGGCGAGCGCATGCTGATCGGCACCGACCAGGGCCTGTTGCTGCGCGACGGCAGCCACACCGCCTGGCATGTGGTGCCGGGACTGGCCAGCCAGGCGATCCGCAGCATCGCCGCCGACCGCGACGGCTGGTGGCTGGGCACGCGCCAGGGGCTGTGGCATCTGGACCGGGGCGGCGCACTGCGGCGCCTGGGCGGGCTGGCCGACGAGCACATCAACGACCTGATGCTGGAAGGCGACACGCTGTGGGTGGCCACCCGCCGCGGCCTGACCCGCGTGGTCGGCGGACGCGTGCACGACGATCCGCGCTGGGCGCCACTGAACGGACACACCCTGACCCGGATCTACCGCGACAGCGAGGACACGCTGTGGATCGGCTGCAACGACTGCGGCCTGTGGCGCATGCGCAGCGACCGTCCCGTCGAGCCGTACCGCCCGCGTGGCAGCCCGCTCTACGCCTCGGTGTGGTCGCTGTACGAACGCGATGGCGTGCTGTGGGTGGGCACCTTCTCCGGCGGCCTTTTCCGGGTCGACCTCAAGCGCGACGTGGCACTGCGCTACAGCGACCGCGAGGGACTCAGCAGCAATGTGATCTACACCATCCTGCCGGACCCGCAGGGACGGCTGTGGCTGAGCACCAACAACGGCCTGAGCGTGCTCGATCCGCGCACCCGCATCGTGCAGAGCCTGGGCCGCCGCGACGGCCTGCAGAACCAGGAATACAACAGCGGCCGCGGCTATCGCGACGCGCGCGGCCTGCTGTACTTCGGCGGCACCCAGGGCGTCGACGTGATCGACCCCACGCGCCTGCCGCTGCGCAGCCCGCAGGCACGCGCGGTGCTCACCGACCTGCGCATCCTCAATGCCGGCGAGGACCGCAACGGCGGCGAGAACCAGGCCGAGAGCGACGTGGTCTACGCGCAGCGCATCGTCCTGGACCACCGCGACAACGTGTTCACCATCGGCATGACCGCGATCGACTTCGCCGCCCCGGGCACCGCGCGCCTGCGTTATCGCGTGGACGGGCTGCAGAAGGGCTGGGTGTACCCGCAGACCGCGCACAGCGACTTCTCGGTCAGCCACCTGCCGCCGGACCGCTACACGCTGGTGGTGGAAGCGGCCGGCCGCGACGGACAGTTCGGCGCCGCGCGACGGCTGCAGATCGAGGTGCTGCCGCCGCCGTGGCGGCACCCGCTGGCCTACGCCGGTTACGTGGTGCTGTGCCTGGCGCTGCTCGGCCTGGCGTTGCAGCGGGTGCGGCGTACGGTCAGTCGCGAGCGCGACATGGTGGAACTGCTGAACCTGACCGTGGCCGAGCGCACCCGCCAGCTCGAGCGCGCCAACCAGCAACTGCTGCAGAGCAATGCGCGGCTGCAGGCGGCCACGCGCCTGGATCCACTGACCCAGGTCGCCAACCGCCGCGAACTGCAGGACTGGCTGGCACGCGAATGCCCGGCCCTGCTGGCCGCGCTGGACGCGGGCAGCAGCGCCGATGCGCTGTACTTCTTCATGATCGACGTGGACAACTTCAAGCGCATCAACGACGACTACGGCCACCAGGCCGGCGACGCCGCGCTGGTGCACTGCGCCGACCGCCTGCGCGGGCTGTGCGGCGAGCGCGACCTGCTGGTGCGCTGGGGCGGCGAGGAGTTCCTGCTGGTCACGCGCCTGCCGCGCGAGGACGCCGCCAGCGATCTGGCCGAACGCTTGCGCGCGGCGGTGGCGACGCAGGGCTTCGTCCTGGCCGAACGCGAACTGACGCTGACCTGCTCGATCGGCTTCGCGCCCTGGCCGTTCGTCGCCGCGTGGCCGGCGCTGGGCGACTGGGAACAGAGCGTGGGCCTGGCCGACCGCTGCCTCTACGCCGCCAAGGGCGCCGGCAAGGACGCCTGGGTTGGGCTGGCACCCGGCGCAGCCCCGGACCGGCCGCGCCTGCACGCGCTGCTGGCCGGCGGCGCGCCGGAGGAACTGGGCGACAGCGTGCGCGTGCTGTGTTCGCCCGGGCGCCAGCCACGCTTCGCACGCTGAGCGCAGGCGCCCTAGGGCGTGTCACCCCTCCCCGAGCATGCCGCGCCGCGGTTGCGCGTGCCTGTGGCAAGGAAGAGCGAGGAAGTGGACGTGCGTCCACGCCCGAGCGATGACGCGGCCACGGGCGCGCGCAACCGCGGCCCTTCGGGTTGGGTCTGGCAGGCGCGCTACCGGCGCCGCGCGGCTTGAACTGACGGCCAGTCAGGCGCTGCGCCACGCAACGCCGGCAGCGCGCCTGCCAGACCCAACGCGGCATGCTCGGGGAGGGGTGACACGCCCTAGCTCAGTGCGGCGGCGCCTGCTGCATGCTGCTGCGCCAGGCGTCCAGGAACTGGCGCCGCTTCAGCGCGTCCAGGTACACCAGCAGCCCCGGCCCCAGCGCGATCGGGCGGAACGCCGCGGCGGCGGCCGGCCCACCCTGCGCCGCCACGCCCGGCTGCGGCAGGATCGGCTGCAGCCGCGCCTCGCGCGACAGCACCTGCTGCCCGCGCGGGGACAGCAGGTAATCCAGGAAGCGGCGCGCCTCGGCCGCATGCGGGCTGTCGCGCGGGATCACCGCGGTGCGCAGCGCGACCAGGGTGTAGTCCTCCGGCTGCACGATCGCCAGCGGCGCGCCGGCATCGATGCGCGCCTGCGCGTACGAGCCCAGCACGTTGTAGGCCAGCAGCAGCTCGCCGCGCGCGACCTTGTCCAGCAGCACGCCGGTACGCTCCTCCAGCACCACCTGGTTGTCGCCCATCGCCGCCAGCAGCGCCCCGGCCATGCTGCCAAGCTGGCTGTCCTGCGTCGCGAACAGGTAGCCCACGCCGCTGCGCTCCACGTCGTAGGTGCCGATGCGCCCGCGCAGCGGCAGGCCGGGCGCGCGCAGCAGTTCCAGCAACCGGCGGCGGGTGCGCGGCACCTGCGCGGCCGGCAACCGCGCGGTGTTGTAGACGATCGCCACCGGCTCGTAGCTGATGCCGAACACTTCGTGCCGCCACTGCGCCCACGCCGGCAGCGCCTCGGTCTGCGGCGAGCGGTGCGCCAGCGCGTGGCCGTCGTTCACCAGCTTGGTCTGCAGGTCCATGCTGGCGCTGATCAGCAGATCGGCGCAGCGCGGGCCCGGTCCTGGATGCAGATAGCGCTGGTAGATGTCCCAGGCGATCGCATCCTGGTACACCACCTCGGTGTGCGGATGCAGGCGCTGGTAGTCGCCGATCACCGCGGCGAACACCTCGATATCGGTCGAGCCCTGGATGCACAGTTGCGCGGTGGCGGCGCCCTGCGCCGGGAAGCGGCGCACGTCGCCGGGCGCAGCCAGGGCGCTGCCGGCGAACAGCACGGTCAGCAGCAGTAGCAGACGGCGCAGCAGCGCGGGCAGGGTCATGGATGCAGCCTCGGCAGGTGCAGGCTGGCGATCAGGCCGCCGCCCACGCGATTGGACAGGTCGATGCGCCCGCCATGGGCCTCGACCACGCGCTTGACGATCGCCAGGCCCAGCCCGGCGCCGCCGGCGGCCGCGCCCTCGCCGCGCACGAAGCGCTCGAACACGCGCTCGGCCTCGGCCGCGGCGATGCCCGGGCCGTGGTCGGCCACGGTCACCACGCAGTCGTGCGCGTTGCAGGTCAGCGCCACCTGCAGCGCGCCGTCGCCGCCGTACTTGCAGGCGTTGTCGATCAGGTTCTTGATCGCCTCGCGCAACAGCAGCGCATCGCCGCGCACCAGTGCCGGTTCGCTGGCGATGGCCAACTGCACGCGCGGCCGCGGCGCCGCTTGCGGCAGGGCATCGTGCAACGCCTGGTGCAGCACCTCGGCCAGGTCGACGCTGGCGTAGCGTTGCAGGTTGGAGCGGTGGATCACGCTGGCATCGCTGAGCAATTGGTTGAGCAGGCGGCTCATGTGCGTGGCATTGCGCTCGATCGCCTCCAGGCTGCGGCGCATCTCGTGCGGGTCGTCCTCGTCCAGCGCCAGTTGTGCCTGCGCGCGCAGCGCCGCCAGCGGCGTGCGCATCTGGTGCGCGGCCTCGGCCATGAACGCACGCAGGGTCTCGTTGCTGCCGGCCAGGCGCGCCATGAAGCGGTTCAGCGCCGCCACCATCTGCTGCATCTCCTGCGGCGCGGTCGCGGCCACCGGCTTGAGCTCGGACGGTTCGCGCCGCGACAACTCGCGCTCCAGCGTGCGCAGCGGCCGCAGCGCGCGCGACACGCCCAGCCACACCAGCGCCAAGGCCAGCAGCGACAACAGCGCGATCGCCACCAGCGCGTGCAGCACCACGTCCTGCGCCAGCGCCTCGCGTGCGCGGCGGGTCTGCCCCACCTGCACCCACACCTGGTCCTGCGCCGCCGCCGAGGATACGCGCCGCGACACCACCGCAAAGCGCACCGGTTCGCCGCTGTAGACCGCGTCGAACAAGCGCGGCGGTGCGCTCGCGCGCGGCAGCGACGGCGCCGCCGGCAGGTCGTCGTAGCCGGTGATGGTGCGCCCGCGCGCATCGAACACGCGGTAGAACACCCGGTCCTCCGGCGCCATCGCCAACAGGTCCAGCGCCGCATACGGCAGGTCCACCTGCCACTGGCCGCCGGCCAGCGCCACCGAATCGACGATGGACAGCGCCGAGGACACCAGCAGGTGGTCGTAGGAGCGGTTGGCGGCACGCTGGCCGTAGTCGCGCGCGACGAAGAACAGCGCCACCGCGCCGAGCAGCGACAGCGCGCCCAGGTAGCGCAGCAGGGTGCGCCGGATCGATGGCGGCGGCGGCGCGGCCTCAGCCATCGGCGTCCGCTGCCGCCGGATCCGGCGGCGTCGCGGCCGCCTCCAGCTTGTAGCCGACGCCGCGCACGGTGACGATGCGCAACGGCGCGTCGACCAGCTTCTTGCGCAAGCGCCCGACGTACAGCTCGATCGCGTTCGGCCCGGCCTCGTCGTCGAAGCCGAACAGGCCGTTGCCGATCTCGTCCTTGCCCACCACCTGGCCGAGCCGGCCGATCAGGATCTCCAGCAGGCGGTACTCGCGGTTGGGCAACTCGATCGGCGTGCCGTCCAGGCTGACGCTGTGCGCGGCGTTGTCGAAGGCGAAGCCGCCGAGCTGCACCACTTCGCTGGCCTGGCCGCGATTGCGCCGCAACAACACCCGGCAACGCGCCTCGAACTCGCGGAAGTCGAACGGCTTGCCCAGGTAATCGTCGGCGCCCACGTCCAGCGCCTGCACGCGATCCTCGATCCCATCGCGCGCGGTCAGCATCAGCACCGGCGTGGTATCGCCACGCTCGCGCAGGCCGGCCAGCACGCGCAACCCGTCCAGCCCCGGCAGGCCGATGTCCAGCACCACCAGATCGAAGCGTTGATAGCGCAGCACCCCGGCCGCACTCAAGCCGTCGCGCTGCCAATCCACCGCATGCCCGCTGCGGCGCATGCGCCGCACGATCGCATCGGCGAGATCGGCGTTGTCTTCTACCAGGAGCAGGCGCATGGGTCGGGGATTGGGGATTCGGGATTGGGGATTCGCAAGAGCGGCTCCGTGCGCGGATGCTAACGCGCCTGCGCCCGGGCAGACAGCGCGCAGAGCGCTTTTACCAATCCCGAATCCCCAATCCCCAATCCCGGCCCCACCGACAGGTCGATGACAGCTATGCCCGACTAGGCTGCGTCCATGCCGGTCCGCGGCGATTACTCGCGGACCGATCCAATCGCTGCGACACGCACCTGGGAGGGGACGTGGAACTGAAGACTCTGACATGGGGCAGCGCCTGCGCGTTGCTGTGCCTGGCCGGATCGGCGCGCGCCGCCACCGACGACGATGGCCCGGTGACCGCCGAGTTCGGCGGCCGCCTGCACTGGGATTTCGCCCACTTCGACAACGACCATCGCGGCACGCCCAACCCCGACGACACCGAGATCCGCCGCCTGTGGCTGGACGTGTCCGGCAAGTTCTTCGGGTTCGGCTACAAGGTCGAAGGCGATTTCGCCGGGTTGCAGGACGACTTCAACGGCAAGGGCATCGAGGCCAAGGACGTGTACATCACCCGTACGTTCGGCGCCGGCATGCTGACCGTGGGCCAGTTCAAGCAGTACTTCACGCTCGACGACCGCACCGGCTCCAACTTCGGCCAGTTCCTGGAGCGCAGCGGCGCGGCCAGCACGCTGGCGCCGCTGTACCGCAAGGCGGTGTCGTGGCAGGCCGCGGGCACCGATACCACCTGGGCCGCCAGCGTCTACAGCCTGCAGAGCATCGATGTCTCCAACGTCCGCGGCCATGCGTTCGGCGGCCGTGGCACCTGGGCGCCGGGCGCGCGGGACGGCGACGTGCTGCACTTGGGCCTGTCGCTGGCGCACGAGCACTACGACCACCCGGGCGCCGGCGGCGCACCGGCGCTGAGCATCCGCCCGCGCCCGGCCGGCCACCTGTCCGACGACAGCCGCGTCACCCTGGCACGCTTCGCCGACGGCCGCGACACCGACGTGGACAAGTGGTCGCTGGAGTACGCACAGGTGCGCGGGCCACTGTCGTGGCAGGGCGAATTCAGCGGCGGGGTGTTCGACGACGGCGCGCAGCGCGCCGACGTGATGGCCGCCTACGGCTTCGTCAGCTGGTTCGCCACCGGTGAGTCGCGCCGCTACGACCGCAAGACCGGCCGCTTCACCCGCATCAAGCAGGTCAACCACAAGTACGGCGCCTTCGAACTGGCGCTGCGCTACGACCGCATGTGGGGCGAGCAGCACCGCGACGGGCAGCCGGACCTGCTCGACGCCTCCACCGCATCGTGGACGCTGGCCGGCAACTGGTACCTCAAGCCGAATCTGCGGCTGATGCTCAACCTGATCGACAGCCGCAACCGCGATCACCTGGCTGGCGTGACGCTGGACCACACGCGGGCGATTACTGGACGCTTCCAATATGACTTCTGAGAGCCGGGATTGGGGAGTGGGGATTCGGGATTCGCAACGGCGGCATCTTGCGATGTGACGTTTGGTCGGCCTCTTTTCTGATCCCTGATGTGGGGTCCACTTTCTTTCATGCATCACCCTGAGGAACTTCCATGCTGACCGCGCTCGGTTTCGGAATGGTCATTACCTTCATGTACTTGATCATGAGCAAGCGGCTGTCGCCGCTGGTCGCGCTGATCATCGTGCCGATCGTGTTCGCGCTGGCCGGCGGCTTCGGCACCGGCATCAACGAGATGATGCTGGAGGGGATCAAGAAGATCGCGCCCACCGGCGTCATGCTGATGTTCGCGATCCTGTACTTCGGGGTGATGATCGACGCCGGTCTGTTCGATCCGCTGGTGCGGCGCATCCTGCGCCTGGTCAAGGGCGACCCGATGAAGATCGTTGTCGGCACCGCGGTGCTAGCGCTGCTGATCTCGCTCGACGGCGACGGCTCCACCACCTACATGATCACCGTCTCGGCGATGCTGCCGCTGTACCGCCGCCTGGGCATGAACGCGCTGAACATGACCTGCGTGACCATTCTCGCCGGTGGCGTGATGAACCTGACGCCGTGGGGCGGCCCGACCGCGCGCGCCGCCACCGCCCTGCACGTGGACCCGGCCGACGTGTTCGTGCCGCTGGTGCCGGCGATGGCGCTGGCGATCGTCGGCATCCTGCTGCTGGCCTGGTACCTGGGCCTGAAGGAGCGGCGCCGGCTCGGCGTGGTGACGCTGCCCGGCGATGCCTGGATGGACGGCAGCGTCGCCGACGACGGCGAGGCCCTGCCAACCGTGGAAGACGCCGAGGACATCAAGCGGCCGCGGCTGCTGTGGGTGAACCTGGTGCTGACCCTGGCGCTGATGGCGGCGCTGGTGATCGGCGTGCTGCCGATGCCGGTGCTGTTCATGATCGGCTTTGCGCTGGCGCTGCTGATCAACTACCCGAACCTGGCCGAGCAACGCCGGCGCCTGGTCAACCATGCCGGCAACGTGCTGTCGGTGGTGTCGCTGATCTTCGCCGCCGGCGTGTTCACCGGCATTCTGTCAAACACCGGCATGGTCGAGGCGATGTCGCGCAGCTTCCTGGCGGTGATCCCCGACGCCTGGGGCCCGTACCTGGCGGTGATCACCGCGCTGGCGAGCATGCCCTTCACCTTCTTCATGTCCAACGACGCCTTCTACTTCGGCGTGCTGCCGATCCTGTCCGAAGCCGCCAGCCACTACGGCATCACCCCGGTGGAAATGGCCCGCGCCTCGCTGGCCGGGCAGCCGGTGCACCTGCTCAGCCCGCTGGTGCCGTCCACCTACCTGCTGGTCGGCCTGGCCAAGGTCGACTTCGCCGACCACCAACGCTTCACCCTGAAGTGGGCGGTGCTGATTTCGTTGGTGTTGATGGGCGGCGGGTTGTTGTTCGGTTTGTTTCCGCTGGCCAAGTGAGCGCCGCCCGGGATTGGGGATTGGGCATTCGGGATGCGTAGAAGCCACTGCCCGCGCGCTCGTCCAATCCCGACTCCCCAATCCCCGATCCCGAATCCCAACTCCGAAGGAGTTCACCGTGACCCTCAGAATCGCCTACGTCACCAGCGGCATGGGCAGCATCGGCACCGCGATCTGCCAGAAGCTGGCGCGCAATGGCCATACCGTGGTCGCCGGCTGCGGGCCGGACTCGCCACGCAAGTCGGCGTGGCTGCGCGAGCAGCGCGAGCTCGGTTTCGACTTCATCGCCTCCGAGGGCAACGCCACCGACTGGGATTCCACGGTGGCCGCGTTCGCCAAGGTCAAGGTCGAGGTCGGCGAGATCGACGTGCTGGTCAACAACGCCGGCGGTAGCCGCGACATGCTGTTCCGGCAGATGGGGCGCGAGGATTGGCAGGCGGTGATCGCCAGCAACCTGCATGCGCTGTTCAACATCACCAAGCAGGTGGTGGACGGCATGACCGCGCGCGGCTGGGGCCGCATCGTCAACATCGGCGCGGTCAGCGCGCAGAAGGGCCAGATCGGGCAGATCAACTACGCCACCGCCAAGGCGGCGATGCAGGGCTTCAGCCGCGCGCTGGCGCAGGAAGTGGCCTCGCGCGGTGTCACCGTCAACACCGTCTCGCCCGGCTACATCGCCAGCGCAGCGATCAGCGGCTTCCCGCCGGACGTGCTCGATCGCCTGGCCAGCTCGGTGCCGCTGCGCCGGCTCGGCAAGCCCGAGGAAGTGGCCGCGCTGTGCGCCTGGCTGGCCTCTGACGAGGCCGCCTACGTCACCGGTGCCGACTACGCGGTCAACGGCGGCCTGCACATGGCCTAGGGCGTGTCACCAATTCCCGAGTATGCCGCGTTGGGTCTGGCAGGCGCGCGGCCGGCGTTGCGTGGCGCAGCGCCTGACTGGCCGTCAGGTCAAGCCGCGCGGCGCCGGCCGCGCGCCTGCCAGGCCCAACCCGAAGGGCCGCGATTGCGCGCGCCCATGGCCGCGTCATCGCTCGGGCGTGGACGGACGTCCACGTCCTCGCTCTTCCTTGCCACAGGCGCGCGCAATCGCGGCGCGGCATGCTCGGGAATTGATGACACGCCCTAGCCATGCGCAGCGCCGCGACGCGCGCCTGGCATACACTGCCAGTTCCGTTTCGTCCGTCGCGCCCGCTCCGCATGTCCGACAAACCCGAACCCGGCGCGCCCGCCGCGCGCCTGCAGATGGCCGACATCGCGCGCATGGCCGGCGTGTCCGAATCCACGGTGTCGCGCGCGCTGGCCGACAATCCGGTGGTCGCCGAACGCACTCGCGCCTACATCAAGCAGCTTGCGCGCGATGCCGGCTATCGGGTCGACCCGGTCGCGCGCAGCCTGCGCTCGCGCCGCTCCAACATCGTCTGCGTGGCGGTGCCGCTGATGCACGCGCACGAGCAGCCGCTGTCGGACCCGTTCATGATGACCATGCTGGCGCTGCTCGCCGATGCGCTGACCGCGCGCGGCTACAGCATGCTGTTGTCCAAGCTGGACCAGCACCAGGACCACTGGGTCGAGGACCTGGCGCAGAGCAGCCGAGCCGACGGCGTCATCATGCTCGGCCAGAGCCACGAGCACGCCTCGCTCGACGCCGCCGCGCGCGGCGGCCTGCCGATGCTGGTGTGGGGCAGCCGCATCGACGGCCAGGCCTATGCCAGCGTCGGCAGCGACAACCTGCGCGGCGGCGAACTGGCCACCGCGCACCTGATCGAGCACGGCCGCCGGCGCATCGCCTTTCTCGGCGACGAGCAGCTACCGGAAGTGGCACCGCGCTTCGCTGGCTACCGGCGCATGCTCGACGCGCACGGCCTGGCGTTCGACCCGCGACTGCACGCGCGCAGCCATTTCCTCAGCGAGGACGCCTACCGCCTGACCCGTGCGATGCTGAAGAAGACCGACCCGCCGGATGCGGTCTTCGCCGCCTCCGACGTGATCGCGCTGGGCGCGATCCGCGCCCTGATCGAAGCCGGCCACCGCGTGCCGCAGGACATCGCCCTGGTCGGCTTCGACGACATCCCCCTGGCCGCCTACAGCCAGCCGCCGCTGACCACGGTGCGCCAGGACCTGGCACACGCCGCTACGCTGTTGGTGGACGGCGTGCTGAACCTGATCGCCGGGGCGCCGGTGGAATCGGTGGAGCTGCCGGTGAGCCTGGTGGTGCGGGAGTCGGCGTGAAAGGCTGGGATTGGGCATTCGGGATTCGGGATTCGTAAAAGCGGGACTTGCGCGCTGAGGGTGTACTGGCTGAGCCGGCTTTTTCCAATCCCGACTCCCGACGCGCGAATCCCGGCTCCGCCGCTTTACGAATCCCGAATCCCTACTCCCGAATCCCGCCCCCTCACCAACCCCATCGCCACCGCCGCCGCCAGCATCAGCGCGCCGGCCAGGCGAATCACATTGCGCGGGTCGCCGTGCAGCAGGCTGTCGTAGTACAGCGGCAGGGTCACGATCTGGATCAGCATCGGCAGCACGATGAACAGGTTGAACAGGCCCATGTACACCCCGGTGCGTTCGGGCGGGATGCTGTTGGCCAGCATCAGGTAGGGATTGCCCATCATGCTGGCCCAGGCCAGGCCGATGCCGATCATCGGCAGCAGCAAGAGCCAGCGGTCGTGGATCGACGGCAGCAGGCACATGCCGAGGCCGGCGGCGACCAGGCACACGGCGTGGGTGGCCTTGGGGCCGAACCGGCGCGCCACCGGCACCATCGCGAACGCGGCCAGGAACGCGACGAAGTTGTAGAAGCCACCGATCTGCCCGTTGACCAGGCCGGCCTCGCGGAAGCCATGCGAATCGGCCGCGGTGGTGCCGAACAGGGTGGTCGACAGCGACAGCACGATGTACTGCCAGTAGCAGAACATCGCATACCACTGGAACAGCATCACCGGCGCCATCTGCCGCATCGTCGGCGGCATCTGCCGCACCGCGTCGACGATCTCGCGCAACGTCGCCAACGGCCCGACCGCGGCGCTGCGCAAGCGCTGCAGTTGCGCCGGCGGCAGCACCGGCTCGCGCACGCTGCGCGCGGTGAGCAGGATCGACGCGGCGGAGAAACCCGCACCGATCGCGAACGCGGCGATGGTGACGTAGGGAATGTGGTGGGCGTTGGCCGCGTCCTGGTTCATGCCCAGCCACACCAGGAGCGGCGGGGTGACGTAGGCCAGGGTCTGGCCAAGGCCGGTGAACGCGCTCTGGGTCAGGTAGCCCAGCGGCCGTTGCGGTGGCGCCAGCACGTCGCTGACCAGCGCACGGTACGGCTCCATCGCCACGTTGTTGGCCGCATCCAGCATCCATAGCAGGGCCACCGCCATCCACAGCGCCACGCTGAAGGGCATGGTCAGCAGGCACAGGCTGCAGACCAACGCGCCCACCACCATGTACGGCATGCGCCGGCCCCAGCGGGTCACGGTGCGGTCGCTGAGCACGCCGACCACCGGCTGCAGCACCAACCCGGTGATCGGGCCGGCCAGCCACAGATACGGCAGGTTGGCGTGGTCGGCGCCCAGGTAGTTGTAGATCGGGCTCATGTTGCTCTGCTGCAGCCCGAAGCTGTACTGCACGCCGAAGAAACCGGCGTTGAGCGCCAGCACGCGCGAGAGCGGAAGCAGGGGACGATCGGAACGCATGAGCATCGGCATCGGCCTGAAGGGGTCGGACACGCGGGAGGCGTGCCGCGGCGGCGGAGCGGAGTGTCGCTGCGCCTGCAATCGTTTGTAACGCTGCGTTGCACCATGCAAAATGCAACCTAATCCCGTTTGAAAGAGAGCGAACGGTACGGCGACCGGCTTTGCTGCACTGCAAGTTGCAATCGTTTGCAGGCAGCCGTATCTGTAGCCCGCCGCACCCACCGTTCGCGCCGTGTCCTGCCCGTTTGCGGCATTGGCGCGCCGCCGCCCACTGCACCCTCGCTTCGGGAGAGACAGCGATGCACCACCCTTCGATCCGCCTGCAGACCCTGGCCCTGGCCGTCGCCACGGCGCTGTCCGCCCCGGCCGCGCTCGCGCAACAGGCCACCCCCGCTGCCGACGCCCCGGCGGCGCAGAACGACGTGGTCAGCCTGGACTCGGTGTTCGTCACCGGCACCGCCACGCCCAAGAGCAAGCTCAAATCCAGCGTCTCGGTCAGCACCGTCGGCGCCGAGGCGATCGAACAGTCGGCGCCGCGCAGCACCGCGGAGATCTTCCGCAACATCCCCGGCATCCGTTCCGAGTCCAGCGGCGGCGAAGGCAACGCCAACATCGCCGTGCGCGGCCTGCCGGTCGCCTCCGGCGGCGCCAAGTTCCTGCAGTTGCAGGAAGACGGCCTGCCCGTGCTGGAGTTCGGCGACATCGCCTTCGGCAACGCCGACATCTTCCTGCGCGCCGATTACAGCCTGGAGCGCATCGAGGCGATCCGCGGTGGCTCGGCCTCCACCTTCGCCAGCAACTCGCCCGGCGGCATCATCAACTTCATCAGCAAGACCGGCGAGACCGCCGGCGGCAGCGTCGGCCTCACCCGTGGCCTGGGCGGCTACGACAACACGCGCCTGGACTTCGACTACGGCGCACCGTTCGCCGAGCACTGGCAGTTCAACGTCGGTGGCTTCTATCGCCGTGGCGACGGCATCCGCGATGCCGGCTACACCACCGACAAGGGCGGCCAACTCAAGGCCAATCTGACCCGGCTGTTCGACAACGGCTACGTGCGCGTCTACGCCAAGTACCTCAACGACCGTGCCGCCGGCTACCTGCCGGTGCCGACCCGGGTCAGCGGCCGCGACGGCGCACCGCACTTCGGCAGCATCGACGGCTTCGATCCGGGCACCGACACGCTGTACAGCCCGTACTTCCGCAGCAGCGCCACCCTCGATGGCGGCAACAAGCCCTCGCGGGTGGAACTGGGCGACGGCATGCATCCGCTGTCGCGTGCGTTCGGCGCCGAGGCGCAGTTCGACGTCGGCGGCGGCTGGACCCTGACCGACAAGTTCCGCATCGCCGACACGTCCGGCCGCTTCGTCTCGCCATTCCCGGCGCAGGTCGCCGATGCCGGCGCGCTGGCGGCGAGCATCGGCGGCGCCGGCGCCGGCCTGCGCTACGTCGACGGGCCGAACGCCGGCCAGGCCTACACCGGCCTGGCGCTGCGCACGCACCTGTTCAACGTGCACCTCAACGACCTGGGCAACGCGGTCAACGATGTCAGCCTGGCCCGCGACTTCGGCAGCGGCGACGGCGGCAACCTCAACCTCAAGGCCGGCTGGTACACCTCGCGGCAGACCATCGACGTGGACTGGACCTGGAACTCCTACGTGCAGTCGCTGGCGCATCGCCCGCGGCTGCTGGACGTGGTCGCCGCAGACGGCAGCCTGCGCTCGCAGGACGGTCTGTACGCCTACGGCGTGCCGTACTGGGGACTGGACAATACCCGCCACTACGACGTGCGCTACGACATCAACGCACCGTATCTGGCGCTGAGCTGGGACCAGGGCCCGCTGAGCGTGGACGGCAGCCTGCGCTACGACATGGGCCGCGCCCGCGGCAACACCGCCGGCGGCGTGCTGGCCAGCAATGTCGACGTGAATGGTGACGGCGTGATCGAGGCGCCGGAGCAAAGCGTGGCCACCATCGACTACGGAAACCGCAAGCCGGTGCGCTACGACTGGAACTACCTGTCGTACTCGTTCGGCGGCAACTACATGTTCAACGACGATCTGGCGGCCTTCGCGCGCTACAGCCGCGGCGCTCGCGCCAACGCCGACCGCCTGCTGTTCGGCGTGGTCCGCGACGACGGCTCGGTGCCCTCCAACGAAGCGGTGAACGTGGTCAAACAGCTCGAAGGCGGCCTGAAGTGGCGCAGCGGCGGGCTGAGCCTGTTCGCCACCGCCTTCGCCGCGCGCACGCAGGAGCAGAACTACGAAGCCACCACCCAGCGCTTCTTCGACCGCACCTACAAGGCGCACGGCCTGGAGCTGGAAGCCGCGTACCGCGCCGGTGGTTTCAACCTCAACGGTGGCCTGACCTGGACCGATGCCACCATCGACAAGGACCAGATCACCCCGGCCAACGCCGGCAATACCCCACGGCGGCAGGCACGCTTCGTCTGGCAGCTGACGCCCAGCTACCGCGGCGAGCGCTACCAGGTCGGGGTCAACGCGATCGGCACCAGTTCGGCCTACACCCAGGACAGCAATCAGTTGAAGATGCCCGGCTACACCCAGGTCAACCTGTTCGCCGATTACCGCATCACCGATGCGCTGACCGTCTCGCTCAACGTCAACAACCTGTTCGATACCTTCGGCCTGACTGAAGCCGAGGAGGCATCCATCGCCGATGCGTCCTCCGGCGTGATCCGCGCGCGCTCGATCCCGGGCCGCACCTCCAGCCTCAGCCTGCGCTACGACTTCTGACGAGGACCGCACATCCGCGCCCCGCCCGGGGCGCGGCCAAGCCCCCCCATGACCGCACCCGCTCCTTCCGCACTGTCCGCGCTCGCCCACACCCTCTGGCAGGCGCATCTGCCTCCGGACGCCGCCGCCGTGCTGCTGCCGCGCCTGCAGCGCCACGGCGAACGCCTGCTGGCCCCATTGCACGCGCTGTACGGCACGCATCCGGCGTTCGCGCAGTGGCTGCCGCAGTGGCTGACGC
The DNA here is from genome assembly GCF_011761895.1 of Xanthomonas sp. F4. Lineage (NCBI taxonomy): Bacteria > Pseudomonadati > Pseudomonadota > Gammaproteobacteria > Lysobacterales > Lysobacteraceae > Xanthomonas > Xanthomonas sp. F4. The sequence continues at coordinate 275,733 of NZ_JAASQX010000007.1, forward strand.
AATTGGCGGCTATCGCCAATGCGCGGCCGCCGGCGCTGCGCCAGCTCGATGCCGAGCGCGCGCCCGACTGGTTCGCCACCCCGGCGATGCTCGGCTACAGCGCCTATGTGGACCGCTTCGCCGGCACCTTGAACGGCGTCGGCGAACGCGTGCCCTACCTGCAGGAACTGGGCGTGCGCTACCTGCACCTGCTGCCGTTCCTGCGCGCGCGCGCCGGCGACAACGACGGCGGCTTTGCGGTCAGCGACTACGGCCAGGTCGAGCCGCAGCTCGGCGACACCGACGACCTGGCGGCGCTGACCGCGCGGCTGCGCGCAGCGGGGATCAGCCTGTGCGCCGACTTCGTGCTCAACCACACCGCCGACGACCACCCCTGGGCGCTGGCGGCCAAGCGCGGCGATGCGCGGTTCCTGGACTATTACCACCACCTCCCGGACCGCGACGCGGTGGATGCCTACGAGCGCACCCTGGGCCAGGTGTTCCCGCACACCGCGCCGGGCAACTTCACCTGGGTGGAGGAGGCCGGCGCGTGGCTGTGGACCACGTTCTACCCCTACCAGTGGGATCTGGACTGGAGCAATCCGGCAGTGTTCGGCGAGATGGCGCTGGCGCTACTGCACCTGTCCAACCTGGGCGTGGAGGTGTTCCGCCTGGATTCCACCGCCTATCTGTGGAAGCGCCCGGGCACCGACTGCATGAACCAGCCGGAAGCGCACACGATCCTGCAGGCGCTGCGCGCGCTTACCGACATCCTGGCCCCGGCGGTGCTGCTGAAGGCCGAGGCGATCGTGCCGATGGCGCAGTTACCGCCCTACTTCGGCGACGGCGCCGCGCGCGGCCACGAATGCCACCTGGCCTACCACAGCACGCTGATGGCGGCCGGCTGGGTGGCGCTGGCCGAGCAGCGCGGCGACATCGTGCAGGCAGCGATCGCGCAGACGCCGGCGCTACCGCCGGCCTGCGGCTGGCTCAGCTACGTACGCTGCCATGACGATATCGGCTGGAACGTCCTGCAGCGCGAAGCCGCCGGCGGCGATGGCGTGGCGCCGTTCGCGCTGGCGCGCATCGCCCAGTTCTACGCTGGCCGCACGCCGGACAGCTATGCGCGCGGCGAAGCCTTCCAGAGCAGCGGCGATGGCGTGCACGGCAGCAACGGCATGAGCGCGGCGCTGACCGGTATCGCCGCGGCGCTGGCCGCCGACGACGCCGACGCGCTAGAACTGGGTGTGCGCCGCCTGCTGCTGCTGTACGCCGTGGCGCTGGCGATGCCGGGCATGCCGCTGCTGTACATGGGCGACGAATTGGCCCTGGGCAACGACGAGACCTACCGCGACGATCCGCTGCGCCGCCACGAAGGCCGCTGGCTGCATCGCCCAGCCATGGACTGGGAGCGTGCTGCTCGACGCCACGACACCGCCAGCCTGCCCGGCCAGGTCTACACCCGCCTGCGCCACCTGATCACCGCGCGCGCCGCTACTGCGACACTGGCTGCCGATCAGCCGCTGCGCGCGGTGCCGCTTGGCGATCCCGCCCTGCTCGGCCTGGCCCGCGGCGAGGACTTCGTGGCGGTCTACAACTTCAGCGCCCACCCGATCGTGGTGGATGTCGCCGCGGCGCTGGGCACTAGAGACTGGCAGACCATCGCCGACGGCGGCAGCGATCCGGCAGGGCTGGCGAACTGGAACGGCACCCTGCCCGCCTACGGCCTGCGCTGGTGGCGGCTCGGCTGAGCAGGCAAGGCGCCGCTGCTGCACACAGTCGCCCGCTTCTGAGTGCGTGCAGTCGGGACCGAAGTCCCTCCCACAAAGCGCGCAACCTGCATGGTGCGCGGCGGCACAGGTGTGCGTTGTAGATACCGTCTTACCCCCTAGCAGGCAAGGCCCCTTTTCGGGTCGAACGCGGTGCCCGATTTGAGAACGCCGTAGGCGAGGTGCAGGAGCTTGCGCATGGCGGCGCACACGATCTGCTTGCCGGCTTTGCCGCGTTCGCTTAGCCGCTGTTTCAGCGCCCGGATGAC
>NZ_JAASQX010000008.1:0-174259 GCF_011761895.1 Xanthomonas sp. F4
CTGCCGCGAACGGCGTACATCCATGTACGCCGCCCTTCGGGTTTTTCCCCGGTCCATCCGCCGCTGCGGAAGGGAACCCGGTAAGTCAAAAGCCAGAGCAACGGCAACAGCAACGGCAACGGCAACGGCAAAACAGCGGCAAAAACAGCGGCAACTGCCAAAGCGTCAGCAACAGCAGAGGCGACGGCAACTGCCAAGGCGACAGCGACAGCAAACTGCGCTTCGGCCCTGATTGCCGCTCGGCGGCCGCACGCTATGCCGCATGTCCCGCGCCCGCGTCTGCGCTCAATGCCGGCAACGCTGCCGGTGCCGGCGCCAGTTCCACAGATGCGCACCGGCCAGGGCCAGGCTGCCGCTCACCGTCATCGCGGTCTCGCTGGCCTCGTCGGGAATCCCGAAGGCGCCGGCCAGCAGACCGAGCAGCCCCAGCGCCGCCAGCGTCCACAGCGGCCAGGGCAGCGCGTCGCGCCGATGCCCGCGCCACAGCGCCAGCCCCGCCAACGGCGCGGCGATCGCCACGAACAGCACATGCACCCATTCGGCCTCGGCCCAGACCCCGAACAGCGGCAGCGCCGCGGCCAGCAACGGCAACGCCAGGCAGTGCAGCAGGCACAGCCCGGACAACACCATCGCCGAGGCATCGAAGAAGGATTGCGGCAGGGGTTTCATCGACGTCCACTCCAGTGCATCAAGTGTTATATAGTAACATTTCCAGCCCGCCACGCCTTCGCGCCGATGCCCGCCATGTCCATCTCCACCGTTTCCGATCGCCGCCTTCCCGTCACCGTGCTGTCCGGCTTCCTGGGCGCCGGCAAGACCACCCTGCTCAACCGCGTGCTGCACAACCGCGACGGCCGCCGCGTGGCGGTGATCGTCAACGACATGAGCGAGGTCAACATCGACGCGGCGCTGATCCGCGACGGCGGCGCCGCGCTCAGCCGCACCGAGGAGACGCTGGTCGAGTTCAGCAACGGCTGCATCTGCTGCACGCTGCGCGACGACCTGCGCCAGGAGGTGCAGCGCCTGGCCGAGAGCGGGCGCTACGACTACCTGCTGATCGAATCCACCGGCATCTCCGAACCGATGCCGGTGGCGGCCACCTTCGCCGTGCGCGATGCCGACGGCCGCGGTCTGGCCGATGTCGCGCGCCTGGACACCATGCTCACCGTGGTCGACGGGGTCAGCTTCCTGCGCGACTTCGGTTCGGCCGAGCGGCTGGCCGACCGCGGGCTGCAGGCCGGGGCCGACGACGACCGCGGGCTGGTCAACCTGCTGGTGGAGCAGATCGAGTTCGCCGACGTGATTGTCGTCAGCAAGGCCGACCTGGCCGATGCGGCCACCCTCGACCGCACCCGCGCGGTGCTGCGTGCGCTCAACCGCGATGCGCGCATCGTCGAGGCCAGCCATGGCGACGTACCACTGGAACTGGTGCTGGACACCGGCCGCTTCGACTTCGTGCGCGCGCAGCTGGCGCCGGGCTGGATGCAGGCGCTGCGCGGCGAGCACGCACCGGAGACCGAGCAGTTCGGCATCGAAAGCTTCGTCTATCGCGCGCGCCGGCCGTTCCATCCGCTGCGCTTCGCACGGCTGGCGCAGCGCGGCCTGCGCGACGTGATCCGCAGCAAGGGCTTCTTCTGGCTGGCCAGCCGCATGGACTGGGTCGGCGAACTGTCCATCGTCGGCGCCGCCACCCAGACCCAGGCCGCCGGGTTCTGGTACGCGGCGCGCGAGCGCGTGGACCGCGGCCTGCTGGAGACGCCGCTGGTGCTGCCGCCGTCGCCGCTGCCGTATACCGAGCTGGGCTGGCAGCGCCAGCAGACTGCGTGCTGGAACGCGCCGCCGCCGCAGGCCGAGGAGGTCGGCGATGCGCGCGAGTACGCGGCGCTGCGGGCGATGTGGCATCCGCTATGGGGCGACCGCCGCCAGGAACTGGCAGTGATCGGCGTCGGCCTGGACGCGGCGCGGGTGCGCGCCGAACTCGATGCCTGCCTGCTCGACGACGCCGAGCTGCGGCAGGGGCCGGTGGCGTGGCAGGGGCTGGAGGATCCGTTTCCGGCGTGGAGGCGTTGATTGAGCCGGGATTCGGGAATCGGGATTGGGGAATCGTAAGAGCGGGGTGCGGGTGCTGAGGGTTGATTGCCTGCCGGCACGATCAGGCCAGATTCGTGGCGATCCATTTCCAGCGCGATGACACTGATGCGCTTGCCATTCGAGAATCGGCAGCGGGAGTTGCAGGCGCGCGCTGAGAACTAGCTACCCGCACCCATCGCGATCAGCACGATCGCCGGCACCGCCAGCAGCAGGCCGAGGCGGTTCCAGCGATTGGTGGGTTCGCCGAACACCGCGACGCCGAGCAGGGTGCCCAGGCCGATCACGCCCAGGTTCATCGCTGCGAACACGCTGGCCGGGCTATCCGGCAGGGCCTGGTGCGCGCGCACGTAGAACAGGATGTTGCCGAAGTTGAGTGCGCCCAGCAGCAGGCCGGCGCCGAGGTTGCGCCAGGCCAGCGGGGCGGTGCCGCGCAGGTGGCGCCACAGCTGCACGCCCAGCAGCAGCACGAAGGCCAGCGCGAAGGCGACCAGCAGCGAGGCGGCGAACGGCGTGCCGGCCTGGGCGATGCGCTTGAGCAGCACGTCGATCGCGGCGAAGCCGACCCATACCAGCAGCAGCCACGGCGCGGTGCCTGCGGCGCTGCGCGGCGTCGTGTCCGGCCGCTGCACGATGCCGGCGATGGCCAGCAGGCCCAGCGCCAGGCCGGCCAGCTTGGCGCCGTTGGCGTGTTCGCCGAACCACAAGAAGGCCGCGGCCAGCGACAGCAGCAGCGACAGCCGCTGGGCGGCGTCGGTGCGCACGATGCCGGCGCTGGCCACCGCGCGGCCGAGCACCAGGAAGATGCCCGGCAGCAGCACGCCCAGGGCCAGCAGGGCCGCCCACGGCGTATGCGCGCCGTCCAGCGCGGCCAGCGGCGGCTGCAGCAGGGCCGCGCACAGCAGCAGCGCCGCCAGGTAGTTCCAGGTCACCGCCTGGGCCAGGTCGATGCGCCGTTGCGACGCCAGCTTCAGCAGCGCCGAGACCAGCACGCTGCACACCACACTCAGCAGAACGAAGACCACACGCGGGATCCGGATCGGGAAGGGAAAAGAACGCTGCGTGCACCGCATCCGCATGTGGCCACGACCCAGCCCCGGTATTATGACCGCATGACATCTCCCGCTTTCCCCACCGCCTCCGGCCCAGTGACGCTGCAAGGCCCCGCCGGCCCGATCGAGGCCGCGGTCGATCTGCCCGACGCCGACGTCGCCGCGCTGCCGGTCACCGCCATCGTCTGCCATCCGCTGTCCACCGAGGGCGGCAGCATGCACAACAAGGTGGTGACGATGGTCGCGCGCGCGCTGCGCGAACTGGGCGTGCACGTGGTGCGCTTCAACTTCCGCAGCGTCGGCGCTTCCGCCGGCAGCTTCGACCACGGCGAGGGCGAGCAGCAGGACCTGGCCGCGGTGGCCGCCTGGGTGCGCGCGCAGCGTCCGTACGACGCGTTGTGGCTGGCCGGTTTCAGCTTCGGCGCCTATGTCTCGCTGCGCGCCAGCGCCGCGCTGCAGCCGCAGGTGCTGATCTCGATCGCGCCGCCGGCCGGGCGCTGGGATTTTTCCGAGATGGTGCCGCCGCCGCAGTGGTTGGTGATCCAGGGCGAGGCCGACGAGATCGTCGATCCGCAGGCCGTGTACGACTGGCTGGAGACCCTGGAAGCGCAGCCAGAACTGGTGCGCATGCCCGACACCAGCCACTTCTTCCATCGCAAGCTGATCGACCTGCGCGGCGCCCTGCAGCACGCGGTCAAGGGCTGGCTGCCGGCGGCACAGGCGTGAGCGCGGCGGCATTGCCGTCGCAGCGCTACGCCGAGGGCGTGGCGCGCGGCGACTGGCGCGACGATCCGGCCCAGCACGCGGCGCTGGCCGAACTGGACCGCATCCACGTCGCGATCGTGGATGGCGACCAGGACGGCTGGCTGGACCGCCTGTCGGCGTTCTGGAAGAAGCCCGAGCCGGTGCGCGGCCTGTACTTCTGGGGCGGGGTCGGCCGCGGCAAGACCTTCCTGGTCGATCTGTTCTACGACGGCCTGCCGATCACGCGGAAGTACCGCACCCATTTCCACCGCTTCATGCGCGGCGTGCACGAGCGCCTGCGCGCGCATGCCGGGCAGAGCGATCCGCTGGCGAAGATCGCGCAGGAGTGGCGCAGCCGGCTGCGCGTGCTGGTGCTGGATGAGTTCTTCGTCACCGACATCGGCGATGCGATGCTGCTGTCGCGCCTGCTCGAGCGCCTGTTCGCCGAGGGCGTGACCCTGGTCACCACCTCCAATACCGCGCCGCAGAACCTGTACCTCAACGGCCTGCAGCGCGACAGCTTCCTGCCGGCGATCGCGCTGCTGCAGACCTACTGCGTGGAGCTGTACGCCGAGGGCACCGAGGACTACCGCATGCGCGCGCTGACCCGCTCGCCGGTGTACCGCGCGCCGCTGGCCGAGGACAGCGATGCCTGGCTGGAACAACGCTGGAGCGAGCTGACCGGCAAGGCCGAGGCGCGCCGCGGCAACATCGAGATCGAGGGACGCAAGATCCCGGTGCGCGCGCGCGGCAAGAGCATCGTCTGGTTCGATTTCGTCGCCTTGTGCGAAGGCCCGCGCGGTCCCAGCGACTACATCGAGATCGCGCACGAGTTCACCACCGTGCTGCTCGGCGGCATCCCGCACTTCGACCGCATGAACGAGGACGCGGCGCGGCGCTTCGTCAACCTGATCGACGAGCTGTACGACCGTCACGTCAACCTGGTCTGCACCGCGCAGGATCCGCCGCCGTCGCTGTACACCGGCGAGCGCCTGGCCGGCGCCTTCGAGCGCACCGCCTCGCGGCTGATCGAGATGCAGAGCGCCGAGTACCTGTCGGCCGCGCACCGGGTCTGAATGCAGGACCGCCGGCGCGCGCTCAGCGCACTGCGCCGGGCGCACACAGCCCGGCGACGAAGCGCGGCATCAGGCCCGCGGCCGCAATCTCTTCCAGATAGGAGGCCGCCAGGCAACTGGCGCCGCCCTCGCGGTGCGCGCAGCGGGCCGGGCCGAACGCGCCGTCCTGCGGCAACTGCCGGTCCATGGCCTGGCGCTGCGCCACCGACAGCCCGTCGCGAAACGTGTCCTCGGCATCGAGCAGGTCGGCCGGGGTGAGCCGGTCGGTCGGCACCGTTGGGCATTGGCGATGGGTTTCACGCGCCAGCGCGTCGGCGCCGGCACCGACCAGCACGGGGCCGGCGGGCAGGGTGTTCGGCACGACGGCGGCGGGCGCAGCGCCGAGTGCGGCCAACAGCAGGAACGCGATACGCATGCGGAAGCTCCTCGGGCTGCGCGGCAGCGTAATCCTGCGCCAGCGGCGGCGCAGTGGCAGGACGCCGACCGCTTCAGCCGGAAGTTAGCGCCGGCAAAAATATCGCTTGCGATTGAATCGCGCGCTATGTAATATCCCCTCCATGGACCGCACCTCTCCCCCCGACGCCACCGCGCTGCTGAAGCTGGACACCCAGCTGTGCTTCGCGCTGTATTCGGCCAACCTGGCGATGCACAAGCTCTACCGCGGGCTGCTGGGCGAGCTCGGCCTGACCTATCCGCAGTACCTGGTGATGCTGGTGCTGTGGGAACAGGACGGCTGCAGCGTCTCGGACATCGGCGAGAAGCTGTTCCTGGATTCGGCCACGCTGACCCCGCTGCTCAAGCGCCTGGAGGCGGTCGGCCTGCTGACCCGCCGCCGCGCCGCCGAGGACGAGCGCCGCGTGCTGATCGCGCTGACCGCCGAGGGCCAGGCCCTGCGTGCGCGTGCGCAGGCAGTGCCGGAAGGCGTGCTGTGCGCGGTCGCCTGCGACCTGCAGCAACTGACCCGGCTCAAGCACGACCTGGAAGAGGTCCGCGGCAAGTTGCTGGCCGCGCCCTGAGCGATTCCGGCTCCGATCACCCCATCCCCTCTACACCCATGGCGCCGCGGCGCCACCCTCCAAGGAGAACCACCATGGCTTCACCGACCACCATCGTCTACACCGCCACTGCCACCGCCACCGGGGGCCGCGACGGCCGCGCCGCCACCCCCGACAAGGCGTTGGACGTCAAGCTGTCGACCCCGCGCGAGCTGGGCGGCGCCGGCGGCGACGGCACCAACCCGGAGCAGCTGTTCGCGGCCGGCTACTCGGCCTGCTTCATCGGCGCGCTGAAGTTCGTCGCCGGGCAGGAGAAGGTGACGCTGCCGGCCGAGACGAACATCGAGGGCCATGTCGGCATCGGCCAGATCCCGGGCGGCTTCGGTATCGCGGTGGAACTGCGCATCGCGGCGCCGGGCGTGGAGCGTGCGACGCTGGAATCGCTGGTGGAGAAGGCGCACCAGGTGTGCCCGTACTCCAACGCCACCCGCGGCAATATCGACGTCAAGCTGGTCGTGCTCGGCTGAGCCAGCGAGCGGGATGTCTTGGCCGGTGCGTGCGCCGGTCCATGGCGGTAAGCGACGGGCGGCCAGTGGCCGCCCGTTCGCGTTGCGGGTGCCGCGCGTGTTGCCGCGCACATTGAGGCCGCCCTACGTCAATGTAATAGTTTGCGCTCCATCAAATCGGGCGCGCCATGCTCAGTTCCGCCTACAACGCCGAGACCGTCGCCGCCTTCCTGCAGGGCGCGCGTCGTGTGCTGGTGCTGACCGGTGCCGGCATGTCCGCCGAGAGCGGGGTGCCGACCTTTCGCGGCCAGGACGACAGCCTGTGGTCGCGCTTCGATCCCGAGCAACTGGCCACCGAGGACGCCTGGCGCGCCGATCCGGCCCTGGTCTGGGGCTGGTACCGCTGGCGCATGGCGATCGTGGCGCTGGCGCAGCCGCATGCCGGGCATCTTGCGCTGGCGCGCCTGGCCGAGGTCCGCCACACCACGCTGGTGACCCAGAACGTGGACGACCTGCACCAGCGCGCCGGCAGCGAGGTCGCCGCGCATGTGCACGGCCGCCTGTCGGCGCTGCGCTGCAGCGACTGCGGCCAGCCCTGGCGCGGGCTGCTGCCGCCGGTGGACGTGCACACGCCGAGCCAGCGCCTGGCGCCGCCGGTGTGCGCGGCCTGCGGCGGCACGGTGCGCCCGGGCGTGGTGTGGTTCGGCGAAGCGCTGCCGGCGGCGGAGTGGACGCGCGCGCAGACCGCGGCGGACGCCGCCGACCTGGTGCTGGTGATCGGCAGTTCCGGCCTGGTCTATCCGGCCGCCAGCCTGCCGCTGCAGGCCAAGGAGCGCGGCGCCTGCGTGGTCGAGATCAACCCCGAACCCAGCGCGCTGTCGGTGCGCGCCGATCTGCACTGGCGCGACAGCGCGGCGGTGGCGCTGCCGTTGCTGTTGCAGCAGTGCATGGCGGCCTGAGGCCGCTGCACGTTGAAGATGTGGCTTCGATTGCTTCGGTCGCCCCCCCGTGGAGTGTGATGATGGGCATCAAGCCTGGCCCCAGGCGCATCGCAAAGAGCACCGGCAAGCCGGATCGGCGTCAGCGGGACAACAAGGACATTCCGGGAAACACGAAATCCCTCAAGCCGCACAAGCACAAGCAAGGCGACTGAGCCGACCGGCGGCGCGGATGGCCGGGGAGGGCGCGCGCCGGGCGGCCGGCGGGCCGTTTCGATGGCATCTTGGCCCTTTCCGGGGCCCGGCTTCACGGCCCCGTTATGGCCGCGAACGTTCTCCGCGGCGGGGCCGAAACCGGCTGCCGACGGCAAACCGTTGCCAGGCTTAGGTTTTCGTAATTTGACCCATATTTAGCGTTGACGTCGTCGACCGACCACACTATCTTGGGGTGGTCGGTTCCGGCGGCCCCAAGCCGCGGGATCAAAAGGGAAGCCGGTGCGGCGTGCCAACGCCAATTCCGGCGCTGCCCCGCAGCGGTAATTGGGAACGAACCCGTCATCCGCACTGAGGCGCCCGCCTTGGGAAGCGACGGGCTAGGAACCGGCCACGGCCGTTGCCCATCAGCCCGAAGACCTGCCGACAGCCGCGCGAAGCACACCGCGCGGCGCCGACCGCGCGATCTCCGGGGGGAGATGGTCGGTGCAGCGATGACCGCCCGCAGGCCCGGTGCCTGCGCCGTTTGCAGTCTTCGCGACACCGCCTGCCCCTTCGGACCCGGTCGGACCGCTGCCTGCGAGGGTCGGGCGGCCGCGTGCACCACGCTTGGAGACCTTCATGAGCCAGACCCACAGCCTGCCGGCCACCGCGTCCGTCGACGCCGCCGTCGACCCCACGACCGCCGCCGCCACTGCCGCCACCGCCCAGCCGGAGCCGGCCAGCAGCGAGCCGAGCAACGACCAGCGCGCCGTGACCTGGATCGTCAAGGACGGCGGCAACCGCCGCATGGCCTTCGACCGTTCGCGCCTGCAGCGCACCCTGGACCGGATCCACGCCGAGTTCCCGCAGCTGGACGTGAGCGACTACGAGCGCAAGGCCTTCGCCTTCATCGAGAAGAGGGAAAGCCTGTCGGCCGACGACATGGTCGACTACCTGATCCGCGAGGCCGAGTCGCGCGTGGACATCGCCACGCCGGAGTGGGAGTACTTCGCCGCGCGCCTGTACCTGGACCGCCTGTACAAGCGCGCCAGCAAGAACCGTTTCTACGATGCCGGCGAGAAGTACGGCTCCTATGTCGGTCTGCAGGAAAGCCTGGCCGACCGCGGCGTGTACTCGATCGACATCCTCAAGAACTACTCCAAGGACGAACTGGCCGAAGCCGGCCGCATGATCGATCCGGAGCGCGACAAGCTGTTCGCGTACAACGGCCTGTACCTGCTGGCCACGCGTTACCTGGCCACCGATAACTCGCGCAAGGTCTACGAACTGCCGCAGGAGCGCTGGCTGACCATCGCCCTGTACCTGATGCAGGACGAGAAGCCGCGCGAGCGCCGCATGCAGCTGGTCGGCGAGGCCTACTGGGCGCTGTCCAACCTGTACATGACAGTGGCCACCCCGACCCTGGCCAACGCCGGCAAGATCGGCGGGCAGCTGTCGAGCTGCTTCATCGACACCGTCGACGACAGCCTGCAGGGCATCTACGACTCCAACACCGACGTGGCGCGCGTGTCCAAGCACGGCGGCGGCGTCGGCGCCTACCTGGGCTACGTGCGTTCCTCCGGCTCGGCGATCCGCGGGGTCAAGAACTCCAGCGGCGGCGTGGTGCCGTGGATCAAGCAGCTCAACAACACCGCCGTGTCGGTGGACCAGCTCGGCCAGCGCAAGGGCGCCATCGCCGTGTACCTGGACATCTGGCACCGCGACATCGAGGCGTTCCTGGACCTGCGCCTGAACAACGGCGACCAGCGCCTGCGCGCGCACGACGTGTTCACCGCGGTGTGCGTGCCGGACATCTTCATGGAAGCGGTCGAGCGCCGCGGCGAGTGGTACCTGTTCGACCCGCACGAGGTGAAGGAGGTCAAGGGCTGGTACCTGCAGGACTTCTTCGACGAGAAGCGCGGCGAAGGCAGCTTCCGCGCGCGTTACGAGGAAGTGGTGGCCGACGAGCGCATCGGCCGCAAGGTGGTCAAGGCCATCGACATGTTCAAGCGGATCATGGTCAGCCAGCTGGAGACCGGCAACCCGTTCATGTTCTATCGCGACGAAGTCAATCGCATGAACCCGAACAAGCACCAGGGCATGGTCTATTCCAGCAACCTGTGCACCGAGATCCTGCAGAACATGAGCCCGACGCGGGTCATCCAGGAGATGATCAGCGGCGACCAGATCGTCACCACCAAGCAGGCCGGCGACTTCGTCGTGTGCAACCTGTCCTCGGTGAACCTGGGCCGCGCGGTCACCGCGCAGCCGGACCTGCTGTCGCCGGACATCCTGGAGCGGCTGATCCGCGTGCAGGTGCGCATGCTCGACAACGTCATCGACCTCAACGAGCTGCCGGTGCCGCAGGCCACCATCACCAACCAGAAGTACCGCGCGATCGGTCTGGGCACCTTCGGCTGGCACCACCTGCTGGCGCAGAAGGGCATCGACTGGAACTCGCGTGCGGCCGAAGACTACAGCGATGAGCTGTACGAGCGCATCAACTACCTGACCATCCAGGCGAGCCTGGCGCTGGCCAAGGAGAAGGGCGCGTACAAGGTGTTCAAGGGCAGCGACTGGCAGAACGGCGAGTACTTCAGCAAGCGCGGCTACGACAGCGCCGAGTGGCAGGAACTGGCCGCGCAGGTGAGCGTGCATGGCGTGCGCAACGCCTGGATGGTGGCGGTGGCGCCGAACATGAGCACCGCGCAGATCGCCGGCTCCACTGCGTCGATCGACCCGATCTACAGCGCGTTCTACTATGAAGAGAAGAAGGATTTCCGCCGTCCGGTGGTGGCGCCGGGGCTGACCGTGGACACCTACCCGTACTACGAGAAGGGCGCCTACAAGGTCGACCAGTTCGCCAGCGTGCGCCAGAACGCGCGCCGCCAGCGCCACGTCGACCAGTCGATCAGCTTCAACTTCTACGTGCCCAGCGGCATCCGCGCCAGCACCCTGCTGGACCTGCACATGACCGCGTGGAAGGAAGGCCTGAAGACCACCTACTACGTGCGTTCCAACGACATCGACATCAGCGAGTGCGAGTGGTGCTCGAGCTGATCGCCGGCGTCTGACGCCACCGGCGCGCGGCGGCCCATGGCCGCCGCGCGTTTCGCATTCCCGCGCCGCCCGCCGGCGCCGTTCACCCGACTTGACGAAGCAAATCCATGGCCATCGCGCTCGACCGCATCAAGATCCTCGAACCGCTGCACCCCAACCGCTCCACCGGCATCATCAACGGCACCACCAGCGGCATCCTCAACTGGAACGACATCCCGTATCCGTCCTTCTACCGGGCGTACAAGGAGCTGTCGACCAACTTCTGGATCCCCGACGAAGTGGACATGAAGGGCGATGCCAAGCAGTACGGGGAGCTGTCGGCGCGCGAGAAGAACGCCTACGACTCGATCATCGGCCTGCTGGCCACGCTGGATTCGCCGCAGACGCGCTTCATCTACAACGTCGCCGAATACATCACCGACCCGGCCGCGCACGCCAATGCCGCGATCATCGGCCAGCAGGAAGTGATCCACAACGAGAGCTACTCGTACGTGCTGGCGTCGATCGCCGGCCTGGCTGACCAGAACCGCGTGTTCGAGATCGCGCGGACGCACCCGACCATCATCGCGCGCAACCAGCCGATCATGCAGGCCTACGACGACTTCATGCGCGAGAAGACCGCCGAGACCCTGCTGCGCTCGCTGATCCAGTCCTCGATCCTGGAAGGCATCAACTTCTATTCCGGCTTCGCGTATTTCTACAACCTGGTGCGGCAGAACCGCATGACCGGCACCGGCAAGATCATCAGCTTCATCAACCGCGACGAACTGGCCCACACCAAGTTCATCAGCGAGCTGATCCGCGCCATCATCGGCGAGAACGCCGAGCTGCAGACCAACGAGCTGACCGACTACGTGCACCAGGCCTTCGAACACGCGATCCGCCTGGAGACCGAGTGGTCCTCGGAAGTGCTCGACGGCATCGAGGGTATCGACGTGGACGAAATGATCCAATACGTGAAGTACCGCGCCAACAAGATGTCCGGCATGCTCGGCATCGAGAAGCTGTACAGCGGCGCCAGCGACAACGTGATGCCGTGGATCAAGGCCTACGCCGACAACTTCACCGAGACCAAGACCGACTTCTTCGAGATGCGCAACGCCAGCTACAAGAAGACCAACTCGGACAACGGTTTCGACGATCTTTGAGGGGCCGGGATTTGGGATTCGGCATTCGGGATTCGTAGCAGCAACGTGGAACCCGCTTTTCCCAGTCCCTGATCCCGTGCGCAGGAATTTGTTCTGCGCGACGGGTGGAAACCACGTCGACCCGCTCTTTCGAATCCCCAATCCCGACTCCCCAATCCCGGCTCCATGCGTATCCTGCTCGCCTACGCTTCGCTCAGCGGCAACACCCGCGACGTCGCCCGCCGCGTGCATGCGCAGTGCGAGGCGGCTGGGCACGCGGTGACCTGGATCCATACCGACCTGCAGACGCTGCAGGGCGCGCTCGGCGATGCCGCGCGCGCGGCGGACTTCGACCTGCACCTGCTCGGCAGCTGGAGCGACAACGCCGGGCGCACGCCGGCGGAGATGAAGCGCTACATCGCCGAGCTGGTCGAGGCGACCGGCAAGGCGATCGAGGTCGCGGCGTTCGGCACTGGCGAGACGCAGTGGGGGCTGGAGTATTACTGCGGTGCGGTCAAGCGCATTGCGCGGTTCTTCGACAGCGCCTATCCGTTGCTTGAGATCGAACAGATGCCGCATGGCGACCGTGACAACACGGCGATCGACGCCTGGTGCGCGCAGGTGCTGGCGTTGCGCGCGGCGCGGGCGTCGTCGGCAGATGCCGTGCCGGTGGCCGCTGTCGAGCCCCCGTCCGCCGGTGCGGCCGGATTCGCTGCGAGGGTGTTGCCGCTGCAGGGCAGCGGCTGACGCCGTCGTCGTTCCTTCGTTTTCCTGGCATTGCCGGTGTCGCCATCGTACGCCGGGCTTCTTCCGACATCAGACAAGGTTCCGTTGCATGCTCACCACCATCACCGTCTCCAGCGCCGAACAGTTCGCCGATGCGCTCGCCGCCCACCCGCGCGTGCTGGCCGATTTCAACAAGGACAACTGCCCCGGCTGCCGCATGCTCGACAAGTCGCTGGAGCGCTTCGCCGAGGGTGAGAGTGCGCAGGGCGTGACCTTGCTCAAGGTGAAGATGGAAGACGTGGGCGAGGACTTCTTCCGCGCCCAGGGCCTGCGCCAGACCCCGACCCTGATGCTGTTCCGCCAGGGCGAGGAAGTGGCGCGCGTGCCCGGCTTCGTGCCGCCGGCCAAGATCGACGAAGTGGTGCGCACGCACTTGGGCTGAGCGCGCTCATGCTCTCGTAGGACCGGCTTCAGCCGCGACGGGCTTCACCGATAGAGCCTGTCGCTGCTAAGCCGACTCTTGCGGTTGTGCTTGTCCGAAGCGCAAATCTCAAGCAGCAAAGGCAAAGGCAAAGGCTTTCGCCCTTTCGGGCGAGTTACTTTTCTTTGCTTGTGCAAAGAAAAGTAACCAAAAGAAAGCACACCCTGCCTCGCGCCCTCCGCGCTAACGCGCTCCGGGTCCGCGTCCATCCCGGGGATTCGCGGAAGGGGCATCCTGCCCCTGCCGCGAACGGCGCACGTCCCTGTGCGCCGCCCCTTCGGGGTTTTCCCCCGGGCTGGCCGCCGCTGCGGAAGGGAACCCGGTGAGTCAAAAGCCGAAGCAACATCAACAGCAAAGGCCGAGGCGACTGCGACTGCTGCGCACACCTGCGTCATTGCAGTGTCCGCCAGCGAATGCGCTGCACGTGGCGGCCCATGTCGGCTGTTGATCGTGGTGGACACGCAATCACCCTGGTTCCGGAAGAAGCTGCAGGCGCGGTTGTGCGTGGCGTATAGGCGGCTGTGCCGGCGTGCGCCTAGGCAGGCGCATCACCAGTGCAATGACGTATGCATGCGCTGTATCCGCAATAGCTTCTGCTTCTGCTTTTGCTTTTGCTTTTGCTGTTGATGTTGATGTTGATGTTGCTTTGGCTTTTGACTTACCGGGTTCCCTTCCGCAGCGGCGGATGGACCGGGGAAAAACCCGAAGGGCGGCGTACATGGATGTACGCCGTTCGCGGCAGGGGCAGGATGCCCCTTCCGCGAATCCCCGGTGCATCCGCGGACCCGGAGCGCGTAGCGCGGAGGGCGCGAGGCAGGGCGCGCTTTCTTTTGGTTACCTTTTCTTTGCGCGAGCAAAGAAAAGTAACTCGCCCGAAAGGGCGAAAGCCTTTGCTCTCGTCTACGGGGAGAGCTCGCGGCTAAAGTCACTTCTACATTCCCTCTAGGGGAGCGAAGCACTCCCCTATCCACGCCTGCCCGCCGCATGCCCCTGCGCCAACTGCCACAGGTGGCGCACGATCGGCATCGTCTGCACGGTGGCCGGTAGCGCGGCCAGTGCCAGCCGCGCCATCGGCACGCGGCCTTCGATGTCCAGGTAGCGCACGCCGGGCAACTGCACCTGGGTGGTGGAGGCCGGTACCACCGACACGCCCAGTTCGGCGGCGACTAGGTTGACGATGGAGGACATCTGCGGCGCCTCCTGGTCGATGCGCAGGTCGAAGCCGGCCTGGCGGCAGGCGTCGAGGATCTCGTCGTACAGGCTGGTGCCGAAGCTGCGCGGGAACAGGATGAAGGGTTCGCCGGCCAAGGCCGACAGCGGCGCGCGCTTGCGCTTGGCCAGCCGGTGCCCGGCCGGCACCGCGATCTTCATCGGCTCGTTGGGGAACTTCAGCAACTGCAGTTCCGGCGGCGTGACCACGCTGTAGCGGATGAAGGCCGCATCCAGACGGCCCTGCAGCAGCGCGGCGAGCAGGCCGGCAGTATTGGTTTCCTCCAACGACAACGCCACCGCCGGCCAGCCGCGGCGAAAGCCGCGCACCAGCGTGGGCACGACCGGATTGAATGCGGCCGACGCGGTGAAGCCGAGCCGCAGCACGCCGCTTTCGCCGCGCGCGGCGCGCCGGGCCGCCTCGCTGGCGCGCTCCAGATCGGCCAGCACGCGCCGTGCCTCGGTGCGGAAGGCGTGCCCCGCTTCGGTGAGCTCGGCGCCGCGCGGCGTGCGCACGAACAGCGGCGTGCCCAGTTCCTCCTCGAGCGCGCGGATCTGCTGGCTCAGTGGCGGTTGCTGGATGCCCAGTTGCGCCGCGGCGCGGGTGAAATGGCCGACCTCGGCCACGGCCAGGAAATAGCGCAGATGGCGCAGTTCCACGTCATATCCATCACGTATGGAGGGTGGGTGCATCATATATTGGACGTGGGGTCGGCGCAGGAGAATACTGCACCTCCATCCACTCCTACGATGTCCGTCGTGAACGCTTCCAGCCAATGCCCGCCCGTGCAGGCGGTGGACGATGCGCCGCTGCTGCGCATCCGCCTGGCCCTGTTCCTTGCCGGCTTCGCCACCTTTTCGCTGCTGTACAGCGTGCAGCCGTTGCTGCCCGAGTTCGCGCACGAGTTCGGGCTCAGCGCCGCGACCAGTTCGCTGCCGCTGTCGCTGGCCACCGGCGGCCTGGCGATCGCGATCTTCTGCGCCGGCGCGGTGTCGGAAACGCTGGGCCGGCGCGGCCTGATGTTCGTGTCGATCGCGTTGGCGGCGCTGCTCAACCTGTTGGCGTCGTGCCTGCCGCACTGGGGTTCCCTGGTGGTGGTGCGCGCGCTGTCCGGCATCGCCCTGGGCGGCGTGCCGGCGGTGGCAATGGTGTACCTGGCCGAGGAACTGCCGGCGAACCGGCTCGGCGCGGCGACCGGGCTGTACGTGGCCGGCAATGCTTTCGGCGGCATGGTCGGCCGTATCGGCATGAGCATGCTCACCGACCATTTCGACTGGCGCATCGCGCTGGGCACACTGAGCGTGGTGGATCTGCTGGTCGCGATCGGTTTCGTCCTGCTGCTGCCGCCGTCGCGGCACTTCGTTCGCCGCCAGGGCGTGAACCTGCGCTTCCACCTGCGCGCCTGGGGCGGGCACCTGCGCGATCGCCATCTGCCGTGGCTGTTCGCGATCCCGTTCCTGGCGATGGGCGTGTTCGTCAGCGTCTACAACTACGCCGGCTTCCGCCTGGGCGGGCCGGAGTTCGGACTGAGCCAGAGCCAGCTCGGCCTGATCTTCAGCGCCTACGTGTTCGGCATCGTGTCCTCGTCGGTCGCCGGCGCGGCGTCGGATCGCTTCGGCCGCGGCCCGGTGGTGCTGGCCGGCATCACCACCGCGGCGCTGGGCGTGGCGCTGACCCTGGCGCATGCGCTGGTGCCGATCATCGCCGGCATCGTGCTGCTGACCATCGGCTTTTTCGTCGCGCATTCGGCGGCCAGTGCCTGGGTCGGACGCCTGGGCGGCCAGCACAAGAGCCATGCCGCCTCGCTGTACCTGCTGGCCTACTACGCCGGCGCCAGCGTGATCGGCTCGCTCAGCGGCGCGGCCTGGCAGCACGGCGGCTGGAATGCGCTGGTCGCCTGTTGTCTGGTCCTGCTGGGCATCGGCCTGGTCGCCGCGCAGGTGCTGCACCGCGGCGCCGACGACAGCCGCCCTTACGGCCGCTTCGGGCCGCATCCGCCGCGCGGCGAGTGAGCCGCGCCGCCATCAGCCAACGAGGATCCGCAATGCAGATCGACCACCTCGACCATCTGGTTCTCACCGTCGCCGACATCGAGGCCAGCTGCGCGTTCTACACGCGTGTGCTCGGCATGCAGGTGCAGCGCTTCGGCGAAGGCCGCACCGCGCTGGCGTTCGGCCGGCAGAAGATCAACCTGCATGCCGCCGGCCGCGAATTCGAGCCGAAGGCGCGCGTGCCCACGCCCGGTTCCAGCGACCTGTGCTTCCTCACCACCACGCCACTGGCGCAGGTGGCCGAGGAACTGCAGGCCGCCGCCGTGCCGATCGAGGACGGGCCGGTGCAACGCACCGGCGCCACCGGCCCGATCCTGTCGCTGTATTTCCGCGACCCGGACGGCAACCTGATCGAGGTCGCCAACCCGTCGTGACCGCGGGCGCCGCCGTGGCCGCGCCCGCGTCGTGCGCTCACTCCGAGTAGCTCACCGACAGGGTCACGTTGGCGTAGCCGCCGCTGCCGCCGACCAGGCGGAAGAAGTAGCTGCCGGTGGCCGGCACCGCCATCTGCACATTCTGCGTGGTGCCGTTGCGCACCGAGCTGTAGTCGGCGTCGCTGCCGTCGGCGCTGGGCGCGCGCACCGCGCGCACGTACAGCCGCAATTGGCCGCTGCCGCCGAGGGTGCGGATCTGCAGGTTGCGCGCGTTGGTGGGCACGTCCAGGCGGTACAGCGTGCCCTGGCCGGCCGCGGCGGACAGCTTGCTCTGCGTGCCGCGTGCGATCGGAGTGGCGGTGGCTTCCTCGCCGCCGCCGCTGGCGCCGGCCGCGCGCGCCACCGCCTTGCCGGCATTGAGGATGCCGGCACCGATGCGCAGCGTCGGCTTGACCGGGAACACGTTGGAGGTCTGGGTCAGGATGTCGCGCATCTGCGCGCTCGTCGGCACCGGCCGGCCGGCGCTGATCGCAGCGCTGATCGCCAGCGCGACCACGCCGGCCACGTGCGGCGAGGCCATCGAGGTGCCGGCATAGCCGGCGTAGGTAGGCTGGTCCGGACCATGGGTGCCTTTGTTGAGGGTGGACCAGACCAGACCGGTACGTACCGATCCCGAGCCGCTGGACGCATCGTTGGCGTAGACGCCGCCGCCGGGCGCCGACAGGGTGATGGTGTTGCCGTAGTTGGAGTAGTACGCGCGGCCGCCGGTGATGCCGGTGGCCGCGATGTTGATGACGCCCGGGCAACTGGCCGGCGAATAGGCCGCGGCGTCGGCGTTGTCGTTGCCAGCGGCCACCACCACCACGCTGCCGCGCGCGATGGCGCTGGAGATGGCGTTGGCGGTCACCGAATCCTGCGCGCAGCTGCCGCCGCCGCCCAGGCTCATGTTGATCACTTCGGCCGGGTTGGTGTTGTCGGGCACGCCGTCGACATGGCCGCCGGACGCCCACACGATGGCATCGGCGATGTCGGCGGTGGTGCCGCCGCAGTGACCGAGCGCGCGGATCGGCAGGATCTTCGCGTCCGGCGCGATCCCGGCCATGCCGATGCCGTTGTTGGTGCGCATGGCGATGGTGCCGGCGACGTGGGTGCCGTGCCAGGAGCTGTCGCTCTGTTCGTTCGGCTGCGCGCAGCCGCCGTTGGCGACCAGGTATTTGTCGTCGGTGGTCCAGTCGCCGGTATCCCAGCCGCCGGCCGCGCGACCGTTGCTGGCGCGGCCGGACATCAGCGCATCGCTGATGAAGTCGTAGCCGGCGTTGGCCAGCGACGTGTCCAGATCCGGATGCGCGGTGATGCCGGTGTCGATCACCGCCACCACCACGCCCTGGCCGGTGCCGTACTGCCAGGCCGGCAGCAGGTCGATGCCGCCGCGGTTGGCGTAGCCGGTGGTCTCCGGCGCCAGCGTTTCCAGGTGGCCGTCGGGCGTGCGCAGGTGCCATTGCACCTCGTAACCCGGGTCGTTGGGCGCGGCGACGGCACTGGCCGTGGCCTGCGCGGTGCTGCGCACCGGCTTGAGGATCAGGTTCGGCTCGACGTGCGCCACCGCGGGGTCGGCGCGCAGGCTGGTCATCAGCGTCTCCAGCTGCGAAGGACTCAGCGCGCGGTTGGGCCGCACCAGGTCGGCGCCGGTGGCCAGCCGCCGCACCCGGCTCAGCGCTGGCACGCTCTGCCGATAGGTGCTGGCCCAGGTGCCGGCGCTGCTGCGCGCGGCCTGGTTGAGCGTGCTGGCTGCAGCGTTGGCATCGCGGCGTGCGCTGCTGCCGTCGCGGTAGGTCACGATCAGGCCATCGTAGACCGTGGATTGCCCGGGCGTGGCCTGGGCCAGGGTCGAGAAGCGCGGGGCGGACTGCGCCTGCGCGGTGCCGGCGAGCGCCAGGCCCAGCGACAGGGCGAGCAGGTTGCGGGAGAACGGTGCGGTGGACGTCATGGCGGTGTCTCTGCAGAAGAGCGGGGAGGCGGAGTGGGAGGCGTGACGGGATGCGCTGCGCGCGTCACCAACTGAAGCCGGCACCGGCGGACACGCTCTTCTCGCTGCCGGAGAAGGCGCCGCCGAGCGAGACGCTGGCGCGGTTGCCGATCGCGCGCTGGTAGCCGACGGCCAGTGCGCTTTCGCCGCCCTGCGAACCGACGCCGACGCCGACGCGATTGGCTCCGGCCAGGCCGGAGGTGTTGACCGCCATGCCGGCATAGGCGGCGCTAACCGCGCCCATCCGGTCGATGCGCCGGTCCAGGTGCTGGAAGCGCTGGTCGGTGTCGTTGCGCAGCTTGGTCAGGTTGTCGTCCCACCCCGCCATGCGGCTGTCGGTGTAGGCGTTGGCGCTGCTGAGGGTGGCGCTGTCGCCGGCCTGCATCTGCGCGACGTTGACCGCATCGGTGGCGGCGCTGCCGGCCGCGACGTTGCTGATCTGCCGTTCGTTGCCGGCGCTGCCCACCGAGACGGTGTTGGCACGGGTGGCGGAGGAACCGCGGCCGATGGCCACGGCGTTGGTCGCCGAGACCGAGGCGCCCTGGCCGATGGCGGTGCCGGAGGCCGCAGTGACCGTGGCGCTTTCGCCCACCGCCACCGCATTCGTGGCGCTGGCACTGATGCTGGCGTTGGCGCCGACCGCGGTGCTGCCGTCGGCATTGACCTGCGCGTTGCCGCCTAGCGCGGTGTCGTTGGGGCCATAGGCCAGCGCATTGGAACCGATCGCCGTGCCGTTCTGGCCGTTGGCGGTGGCCTGCGCGCCCACTGCCACCGCGTTGGTGCCGGCGCCGACGCTGGGGCCGCCCTCGGCACCGCCGCCCACCGCCACGCCGCCGGCACCGCTGCCGACACGGGTGTCCAGCGACGACAGCGCACCGTCCAGCGCCGACAGCGCCGAGCCGACCGTGCCGTAGCTGCGGCCCTGGATCAGATAGCTGCCGCCGTTGAAGCTGCCATCGCCGCCGACCGCGCTGCCGGCGCCGAGCGCGCTTGCGATGCTGCGCAACTGCAGCACGTTGACCGCATCGGTGTCGGCGGTGCCGGCGGCGACGTAGGTGAGCTGGCGCAGCGCGCCGTCGTTGCCGAACGCCACCACGTTGTCGCGGTCGGCCATCGAACCGGCGCCGATGGCCACGCTGTTGATGCCGGTGGCGGCGCTGTTGTAGCCCAGCGCGACGCTGCCCGCGGTCAGCGCGGTGGCGCCGCTGCCGAGCGCGGTGGCGCCGATGGCGTTGGCGCTGGCGACGGAGCCGAACGCACTGGCGTCCTGCCCGTCGGCGAAGGAGGTCGCGCCCACCGCCAGCGCATGGCTGCTGGTGGCCACCGCCGAGGCGCCCAGCGCCATGCTGTAGTCGGCATCGGCATGGCTATCGAAGCCCAGCGCGGTGCCGTAGTCGGACAGTGCCCAGGCACCAGCGCCGACGGTGACCGCGCCCAGCCCGTTGGACTGCGCCGGCACGCCGGCATTGCTGGCGCCGATCGCCACGCTCTGCTGGCCGGCCGCCGCGGCGTTGTCGCCGATCGCGATGCCGCCGTCGCCGCTGGCGGTGGCGGAATAGCCCATCGCCACGCCGAAGAAGCCGGAAGCGACGCTGTAGCCGCCAGTGGCGATGGCGCCGGTACCGCCGGCATTGGCCGCGTAGCCGAACGCGCTGGACTGCACGCCGCTGGCGGTGGTGGAGGAACCGCTGGCGGTGGCGTACTCGCCGGTGGCCGCGGAGGTCGAGCCCACCGCCGTGGCGCCGCCGCTGGTGGCGCTGGCGTTCCAGCCCAGCGCGCTGGCGGAGTCGGCGGTCGCGGTGGCGGCGGTGCCCAGGGCCAGCGAGCCGAAGCCGGTGCTCTGCGCTCCGGCCGAGTCGCCATAGGTGCTGCCGAAGAAACTGCCGCCGATCGCGATCGCCGAGGTGCCGCTGGCGACCGCGCCGTCGCCCATGGCGATGGCGGCACTCTCGGAGGCGACGGTGTGGTGGCCGATGGCGACGGCGAAGGCGCCGGAGGCATCGGCGCGGGCGCCCATCGCCACCGCGCGCAGGCCAGCGGCGCTGGCGTAGTCGCTGCCGTCGTTCAAGCCTTCGGCCAGGAAATAACGGGCGGTGTTCTGGCTGCCCGGTTGCACGTCCTGGGTGGTGGCATCCTGGGGCGCGGCCTCGGCGCTGTCGGTCTCGGTGCTGGCGGCCGCGGCGGCAGTACCGCTGTACGTCGCCTGTGCGTGTGGCTGCGGCTGCGTGGTCGCAGCCGGCGCCGTGGCGGCGAAGGCGCTCGCGGGCAGGCTCAGCGCGAGCAGCAACGCGGCGGTCAACAGACCGTCAGACGCCTGCGGCAGGATGGACGAAGTTGGCGACAGCGGGCGCACACCGGTGCGCAAAGCGGTAAGCAGAAGAGGCATGGTCGGCTCCGGGCTGGGTCGGGAGCGTCGTCCCGACAACGAGTCAGGCCCGATTAAGGCCGCAAGGGCGCCACCCCTTCAATGCACGCAGATTCACGCCTTCCTCACGGTAGACTCACCGACATGGGAGTCTGGGTGAGATGGGGTGCGCACTCTCCGCCGGTCGCGCTGGCTTCGCGGCTGTGGCGGCGCCTCTCGCTGTGGCTGCGCCGGGTGCCGATCACCGACCCGCTGGACCGGCGCAACGCGCCCGCACTGCAGGTGCTGTTCGTGTTCCTGGGCAGCGAGATTCCGCTCAACAAGCTGTATCACCTGCTGACCGCGCCGCGCATCGAGATGAGTGCGGTGCAGTTGGCGGTGGATGTCGGCACCGATGCGGCGATCGCCGCCGCAGCCTGGGGCGGGGTCTGGATGATCCGTCGCGGCCTGCTCAAACAGGCCGCCGCTGCGTTCATCGCGGTGGTGCTGTGCTCGGCGGTCGCCGCCAACCTGGCCTTCGGCTACCAACTGCAGGCCTTCGATCCGTATCCGATGATGATGCTGACCCTGGCCGCGCTGGTGATCGGGCGCCGCGCGCTGTGGCTGGTGTACCTGTGCATCCCGCTGATCTTCTGGCTGGGCATGGAAAGCCCCTGGGGCCAGGACCCGCACGGCAACCGCAGCCCGTTCCAGAACCTGCCGTCGCTGGCGCTGAGCTACCTGATGATCACCCTGGTGCTGGACCGCACCGTCGCCGCGCTGCGCGAGAGCCTGTGGCGTGCGCGCCGCAGCGCCGCGCGCCTGCGCGTGGAGATGCGCGAACGCACGCAGGCCCAGCAGCGGCTGCTGCATCTGCAGAAGATCGAGCTGGTCGAACAACTGGCCAGCGGCGTGTCGCACGACTTCAACAACATCCTCAGCGCGATCCTCGGCTACACCGAGCAGCGCCATTGCGTGCACGAGCTGGACTATCACCCGCCGCGCGATGCGCTGCTGCTGGCCGAGGCGCTGGAAGGCGTGGCCCTGGCCGCGCAGCGCGGCGTGTCGGTCAGCCGCAAGCTGCTCAGCTTCAGTCGCCGCGAGGCCAGCGTGCCCGAGCGCTTCGACGCCGGCGAAGCGCTGCGCAGTTTGCAGCCGATGCTGCGGCAACTGTTCGGCCCCACGGTGCAGGTGCGGCTGGACCTGGCCGCCGAGCCGGCACCGGTGTTCCTGGACCGCAGCCGTTTCGACCTGGCATTGCTCAACCTCGCCGCCAACGCGCGCGACGCGATGCCCAGCGGCGGCTGCTTTTCGCTGCAGCTGCACCGCGATGGCGAGGCCGTCGCCATCGCCATTGCCGATACCGGCGTGGGCATGAGCGAGGCCGTGCAACGGCAGATCTTCGAGCCGTTCTTCACCACCAAGCCGGCGGGGCAGGGCACCGGACTCGGCCTGGCGGTGGCGTTCGAGATGGCGCAACAGGCGCATGGCAGCCTGCAGGTGCGCAGCGCGCCCGGCGCCGGCAGCTGTTTCGTGCTGCGCCTGCCGCTGGCCGGGCTCAGCGTTCCTGCGGCATGAGCAGATAGCCTTCGCCGCGCACCGCACGCAATGGCAACGCGCTACCGGTGCGCTCCTGCACCTTTTGCCGCAAGCGATGCAGCAACGCGTCGAGCCGGTGCGGGTCGATCTCCAGCCCGGCATTGCCGCCGAGCATGCCGATCAATGCCTCGCGGCTGACCAGCCGCCCGCGCGCCTGCCACAGGCTCTGCAGCACCTTGCGTTCGGACGCGGTCAACGGCACCGCCTGCCCGTCCGGCGCGAACAGGCACCAGCCATCGTCCTGCAGCTGCCATTCCTCGCTGGCCGGCGCGCTCGGCCGCAGCATGCGCCGGGCCACGCTGAACAAGGTGGCGGCGAGGATCTCGATCTGCACCGGCTTGATCAGGTACGCATCCGCGCCTTGCACCAGCCCGCGTACCAGATCCGGCTGCTCGCCGCGACCGCTGAGGATGACGATGCCCATGCCGGGGCGGCGTTCCTGCAGTTGCTGGGTCAGGGTGAAGCCGTCGCTGTCGGGCAGGCCGATGTCGAGCACGATCAGGTCGAAACGCTGCGCCTCCAGCGCCGCCCACAGCGCCTGCGCGGTGCGCAGCGGGGTGGCCTCGAAGCCGTGGCGCAGCAATCCCGGCAACAGCACGCGGTCGCGCAGCACATCGTCGTCCTCCAGCAACGCCACCCGCAGCAGGGCGTTGGCAGTGGCGGCGAGCGGGGACGGGCTGGAATCGGAAGCGCGGCTCACGAGGCGGAATCGGCGAAGGGACGGCATTCCTCACACAGCAGCGTACGGCGTCGAGGACGCCGTGACCGCTGAGCATCCTGCCGCGTCCCGGACAGTAGCCAGTTTCCAACGGGCTTTCAATGCGCGGGCAACGCTTCAGCGGCCGTGGCGGCCCGGACTTGCGTTGCCGCGGTGCGCGCCCAAGATAGGAAGGCGTCGCGCCATCGGCGCGCACCTCCACCACGTCCGGGACCGCCACGATGTCGCAGTTGCTGCAGGATCACGCCGCGTCCGCGCAGGCCGCGTCTTCCGCGCTGGAAGCGTTCGTCGACCGCCATCGGCGCCTGTTCGTGCTGACCGGCGCCGGCTGCAGCACCGACTCGGGCATTCCCGACTACCGCGATGCCGCCGGCGACTGGAAGCGGGCGCAGCCGGTGACCTATCAGGCCTTCATGGGCGAGCTGGCGACGCGGCAGCGCTACTGGGCGCGCAGCCTGCTCGGCTGGCCGCGCTTCGGCCATGCGCGACCCAATCCCACCCATGCCGCGCTGGCGCAACTGGAAGCGCGCGGCCAGGTGGAAGTGCTGCTGACCCAGAACGTGGACGGCCTGCACCAGGCCGCCGGCAGCCGCGCCACCATCGACCTGCATGGGCGCCTGGACGTGGTGCGTTGCATGGGCTGCGAGCGGCCCATGCCGCGCGAGGCGTTCCAGCAGCATCTGCTGCAGCACAACCCGCAGTGGGCGACGCTGCAGGCCGCACCGGCACCCGACGGCGATGCCGACCTGGAGGGCGAGGACTTCGCCAGCTTCGTGGTGCCGGCCTGCACGCGCTGCGGCGGCGTGCTGAAGCCGGACGTGGTGTTCTTCGGCGAGAACGTGCCGCGCGAGCGCGTGGCCAGCGCCTTCGCGCATCTGCAGCGCGCCGACGCGGTGCTGGTGGTGGGCTCGTCGCTGATGGTCTATTCCGGCTTCCGCTTCGTGCAGGCCGCGGCCAAGGCCGGGCTGCCGATCGCCGCGGTCAACCTGGGCCGCACCCGTGGCGACGACCTGCTGCGCCTGAAGGTGGAACAGCCGTGCGCGCAGGCGCTGGCCTTCCTGCTGCCGCGCCCGGCCGCCTGACCGCTCCGGCCGATCCTGTCGCTGTACTTTCGCGATCCAGACGGGGCGATCCAGCCCAGTAGTGTCCTGCAGCACGTCGGCTCTACCGGCGAGGCGCACCCATGCTCGCTACGCATCGGCGCGCGCTGCCGTTTTCGGCGTATGTCGGCGTGCCGGGAACAGCCGCGAGCCTACTGAACGCCCACGATCGGATTCTGATACCGGCCGACAGCTGGCACCAGGTGCCGGGCATGGCTAAAGCATCGGGATCCAGGCCTGTGGCCTATTCGGCGTGATGCCACTTGCATACGCCGTTCAACACAGGGAGGAGCCGGCCATTGCCCGTCGGCTTCACCACCACGCCGTCGATCACTTCGCCGTCGCGGTTGATCGTGACGTCGGCCTGCAGGATGTCGCTGGACGACGTGTCGACTCTTTCGTGCTCCGTCCATTGGTAAATCGTTCTCGTGCTTTGGTCGTACTGCGACTGCGGCGTTGTGATGTAACTGGTGGCTTCGCCATGGAAGAGCGCCATGACGATGTAACGCCCTGGCTTGATCCGGGTGAACATGAACTCGCCATTGGCGTTCGTCTTGCCCGCAAGGCCTGACGCAAACGCGCGCTTATCTACGTCAACCCGCACTTTTGCGCCTTTGTTGCGGTTGGCATCGATCAGGTCGATCGCTTCCTTCAGATAGGGCGTGTACGGGAAAAGCATGATTCCCTGATTCGGCGTCGTCTGGAATTGGGAACCACCTGCCGTCATTACCCGCCCGCACGTGAAGCCCTTGATCGTCGAGCTGCCTTCGGACTGCAGGCGCGTATCCGCGTCTGTGGGGGTGTATGTCGCCTTGGGCGCGACGACCTTGCGGCGGTCGGCGATTTCAGGCGCGGCACCGCGGTCGTCACCAGCGCTGACGACCGCTGTTTCTCGCTTGGCGGTCACCGATGCCTTGGCGGCCTCGTCTGCACTCATGCCGCCATTCAGCGCGGCCAGCAGTGGTTTGGCGAGTGCGGAATTGCGAGCGGCATTGCGTCGGCTGGCATTTACAGGCTGTCCATCCAATTTTGCGTCAGCAAAGAACGAACAGACGCTGCCTTTCGCATCGGGCGCGGTCATGCCTTTGGGCAATTCGAAGGAGATGACCGCCGCATCAGTGTCGGGTGCGACCATCATGACAACAGGAAAGCCGCGTGCGGTCGCGGATGCTTCCTGTGCGTAGACCATGGTGATGAGGCCGTCTTCGAGAATGGAGGGGCCTTGGATGAGTTGAAACTTCTGTCTCTTTGCCATGGCCGCAAGATTGGATGTCACTGCAGTCTTGTCGGCGCCGTACAGTCCAACGAAACTCTGGTGGATAACGCCGCCATTGGAGCCGGGAGATGAACTGTAGTTTTGCTCGCATTCGCTCGCTGCATGGGCGGCCTGCGCAAAAAGCAGCATCCCCAACGCTATTCCGTAAGCACCACACTTCATCGCACCAACCATTGCCTTTTCCATGGCGCTACATGCTCTTGTATGAAGGGAATTGTTGTTCTGGATCGGCCTAACGATAGCAAACGTCACCAAGGGTTCCGGTGTTCGGATGAGGCTGGTCATGCGGTGCGGTGGCGGCGACGCATTTTACACGGCCTTCCGTTGCCTGAAGCGTGTCGTCGACTTGATGCGATCTCGTTGTCATGGCCGAATGCAAGCGCCGTATCCAGCCGAAATTTCCGATGAGGGGTGGGCCTCGGCTTGTCTGGCACGAAGGCGGAATGGGCTCTGCAGCGCAAGTGTGCGTTGCGGGCGATATTCAATGCCTTGAGCCCGATGGCGTGAACTGGAGCGCCGCTTATCTGCAGCAGGCTGCGCGATGCTGGTGGTGGGCTAGGCGCCGATGGTCCATCCGGCTTCCGCTTCGTGCAGGCTGCCCCAAGGCCTGCCTGCCGATCGTCGCGGTCAACCTGGGTCGTCCCCGCGGCGACGACCTGCCCAGCCTGAAGGTGGAACAGCCGTGCGCGCAGGCGCTGGCCTTTCTGTTGCCGGCGGCGGCGCGCGTTCCCAATCCCGGCACGAACTGATCCACCGGCAGTGGTTGATCGCGCCGCGTGGCAGGAGTGCAATGGCCGTCTCCTGCGCCGCGCGCGGCGTCTTTATGGATCCCTATCGTGAGTCAGTTGTTCTCGCCCCTCGCATTCGGGCCGCTGTCGTTGTCCAACCGCATCGTGATCGCGCCGATGTGCCAGTACTCCGCCGAGGACGGCCGTGCCAGCGACTGGCACGTGCAGCACCTGGGCCAGCTGGCGCAGTCCGGCGCCGGTCTGTTGATCCTGGAAGCGACGGCGGTGGAGTCGCGTGGACGCATCAGCTACGCCGACCTGGGCCTGTGGGACGACGCCACCGAGGCGGCGCTGGCCACGGTGTTGCGTTCGGTGCGACGCTGGTCGCCGATGCCGCTGGGCATCCAGCTCGCGCATGCCGGGCGCAAGGCGTCCACGCGCAAGCCCTGGGACGGCGGCGGCGCGATCGCCCCTGACCAGCCGAACGGCTGGCAGACCGTGGCGCCGTCGGCGCAGGCGTTCGCCGCCGACGGCCCACCGCCGCAGGCGCTGGACCAGACCGGTATCGACGCCATCGTCGACGCGTTCGTGGCGTCGGCCCGACGCGCCGAACGCCTGGGCTTCGCGTTGATTGAACTGCACGCCGCACACGGCTACCTGCTGCACCAGTTCCTGTCGCCGCTGAGCAACCAGCGCGCCGATGCCTACGGCGGCAGCCTGGAAAACCGCATGCGCCTGTTGCTGCGCGTGCATGCGGCAATGCGCGCCGCCGTGGCGCCCGGCATCGCGGTGGGTGTGCGCATTTCCGCCACCGACTGGGTCGACGGCGGTTGGGACCTGGCGCAGAGCGAGGTGCTGGCGCAGGCGCTGCAGGCGCAGGGTTGCGACTATCTGCACGTGTCCAGCGGCGGGCTGGACCGGCGCCAGCGCATTCCGGTGGCGCCCGGTTACCAGGTGCCACTGGCCGAGGCCCTGCACCGCGCGGTGCGCATGCCGGTGATCGCGGTGGGCCTGATCACCGAGCCGCAGCAGGCCGAGGCCATCCTCGCCGAGGACCGCGCCGACGCCATCGCGCTGGCTCGCGGCATCCTCTACGATCCGCGCTGGCCATGGCATGCGGCCGCCGCGCTGGGCGCGCGGCTGCGGCCGTCGCCGCAGTACCTGCGTTGCGAGCCGCATGCGGCGCGCGGCGTGTTCGACGCCTGACCGGCGCGCCGCGCGCGCTGGTGGCGGCCTCCATTTCGATTTCTTCAGGGAGCATGCAATGACGACGATTGGATTTCTCGGCCTGGGCACGATGGGCCAGCCGATCGCGCTCAACCTGCTGCGCGCCGGCCATGCGCTGACGGTCTGGAACCGCAGCGCCGCGGCGGCGCAGCCCCTGCTCGAAGCCGGTGCACAACTCGCCACGCAACCGGTCGACGCGGTGCGCGGGCCGGTGCTGTTCTCGATGCTGGCCGACGACACCGCGGTGCGCGAGACCCTGCTCGATCGCGGTGCGCTGGACGCGCTCACCGCCGGCAGCGTGCACGTCAACATGGCCACCATCTCGGTGGCACTGGCGCGCGAACTGCACGCGCTGCATGCCGAGCGCGGCGTCGCCTACCTGGCGATGCCGGTGCTGGGCCGGGTCGAGGTGGCCGCGGCCGGCCAGCTCAACCTGCTCGCCGCCGGCGACGCCGCGGCGCTGGCGCGGGTGCAGCCCTTGCTCGATGTCATCGGGCGCAAGACCTGGTACTTCGGCGCCGCGCCGGAACAGGCCAACGCGGTCAAGCTCGCCGCCAATCTGTGCCTGGCCAGCGCCATCGGCACCATGGCCGAGGCGTCGGCGCTGGTGCGTGGGCATGGCGTGGAGGCGGCCGACTTCCTCGACATGCTCACCAGCACCGTGTTCGCCGCGCCGGCCTACCAGACCTACGGCGGCATGATCGCCGAGCAGCGCTACAGCCCGGCCGGCTTCAAGGCCACGCTGGGCTTGAAGGACGTGCGCCTGGCGCTGAACGCCGGCGAGACCAGAAACGTGCCGATGCCGCTGGCGGCGGTGCTGCGCGATGCCTTCATCGAGGCGATCGCGCACGGCGACGGCGACCTGGACTGGGCGGCGCTGGCCAAGGTCGCCGCGCGCCGCGCCGGGCAGGGCTGAGCGAGGCCAACGGATCTTCAGCGGACCTTGGCGGGGCATGCCGCACACTGCGTGCCCGCTTGAGCCTGGCGCACGCTTGCCGCTAAGGTGCGGCGATTTGCTGGCGCATCACAGGAGGATGCCATGAGTCCGAATTCGTCCGATCCCGGCGACAGAGCCCCGATCCAGCCACCGCGCGCGGTGGTGCGCGAGGCCGTGCCCGGCCCCGATCATCCGGACCATCCCGATCACCTCCTGTACGCGCAGATCCGCGAGGGCGTGCACGCGCTGGACGCCGCCTGCGGCCGCGCGCCGGACGCGATCAGCGAGCGCATGGTGGCGAGGCTGCTGCCGCTGGCCAAGGAGTACGGCTTCGACCAGGTCGACCACGTGGTACTTAGCCGCGAGATCGGCGACGTGGAGGATGGCGAGAACGTGTTCTTGGTGCGCGGCGACCTGGACGATCCGGCGCACCTGCGCGCGCACATCACCACCCACGAAGCGGTGGGCATGTCGGTGGAGGATTCGTTGGCGCGCCTGGAAAAGGTCAACCGCCGCCTGGCGCTGCGCCTGCGCCCGGAGTGAGCGCTGGCGCGTGAGCAATGTCATCGGCGCGACGTCAGCCTAGACGGGATTTTCAGGATAAGGAGGCCGAGCCCCTCTCCCCCCGGGAGAGGGGTTGGGGTGAGGGTCCGGGGGCGCGAAGCGCCCGCACTGATCTGGCGATGCAGGCTTCGCCCGCACCCTCATCCGCCCCTTCGGGGCACCTTCTCCCGGTGGGAGAAGGAAGCGCCGTTCTGTGCAGGCTTCTTCGGTCGTCGCTGCATGACAGTTGACCTTCCGCCTTTCCGTGGTCGGCTGTCCCGATTCCCGATTCCCGATTCCCGATTCCCGATTTCCGATTTCCGATTCCCGATTCCCGATTTTCCAATCCCCAATCCCCTCCCGCCCTTTCCCCTATCATCGGCGGATGCGCCCCGACTACATCCTGACCCTGTCCTGCCCGGACCGTACCGGCATCGTCTTCCGCGTCAGCGGCCTGCTGTTCGAACACGGCTGCAACATCCTCGATGCGCAGCAGTTCGGCGACGAGGAGAGCGGCCGCTTCTTCCTGCGCGTGCATTTCGACGTACCCGCCGACGGCGTCGCCGCCGCGGTGAAGCTGCAATTGGAGCCCCTGGCCGCCGACTACGCGATGGACTGGCAACTGCACGACGCACGCCGCCGTGCCCGCCTGCTGGTGCTGGTCAGCAAGCAGGGCCACTGCCTCAATGACCTGCTGTTCCGCGCGCATAGCCGGCAGTTGCGGGTCGACATCGCTGCGGTGGCTTCCAACCATCCCGATTTCGCCGCGTTGGCCGGTTCCTACGGCGTGCCGTTCCATCACCTGCCGGTGAGCGCCGCCAATCGCGCCGAACAGGAAGCGCAGTTGCTGGCGCTGGTCGAACGCGAACGCATCGACCTGGTGGTGCTGGCCCGCTACATGCAGATCCTGTCGCCGACGCTGTGCGTGGCGCTGGCCGGACGCGCGATCAACATCCACCACAGCTTCCTGCCTAGCTTCAAGGGCGCGCAGCCGTACCACCAGGCGCACGCACGGGGGGTCAAGATCATCGGTGCCACCGCGCACTACGTCACCGGTGACCTGGACGAAGGCCCGATCATCGAACAGGACGTGGCCCGCGTAGACCACGCCATGACCCCGCGCGAGCTGGTGCGCCTGGGCAGCGACACCGAGTCGCAGGTGCTGGCCCGCGCCGTGCGCCGCCACGTCGAGCATCGCATCCTGCTCAACGGGCATCGGACGGTCGTGTTTCGGTGAGGCGGGGAGTGGGGATTCGGGATTGGGGGATTCGCCAAAGCCGGCAGCGCTGCAATCGCAACGGTGATCAGCCAAGCCGCTTTTGCGAATCTCCAATCCCGAATCCCCAATCACGGCTCGAAGCGATAACCGGCCCCGTACACCGACCGCACCCAATCCGCGACACCGGCGTCGGCAAGCTTGCGGCGCAGGTTCTTGACGTGGCTGTCGACGGTGCGGTCGGTGACGATGCGGTGGTCGACGTAGAGCCGGTCCATCAGCTGCTCGCGCGAGTACACGCGGCCCGGGGCGGCGGCGAGGGTGCGCAGCAGGCGGAACTCGACCTGGGTCAGGTCCAGGGCGCGGCCGTGCACGCTGGCGCGGCAGGCGTCCTCGTCGATCTGCAGGCCCGGCGCCGGCGCGCCATTGGGATCGTGGCGATGGCGGCGCAGCACCGCCTGCACCCGCGCCACCACCTCGCGCGGACTGAACGGTTTGCAGATGTAGTCGTCGGCGCCGATCTCCAGGCCCAGCAGGCGGTCGATCTCCTCCACCCGCGCGGTGACCATGATCACCGGCACCGTGCTTTCCTTGCGCAGGTCACGGCAGAGTTCCAGCCCATCCCGATTGGGCAGCATCAGGTCCAGCAACACCAGGTCCGGCTTTTGCGCGCGGAATGCGCCCAGCGCCTGCGCGCCATCGGCGATCCAGTCGTGCGAATAGCCGGCCGCGTGCAGGTACTCGCCCATCACCGCCGCCAGCCGCGGTTCGTCCTCGACGATCAGCACGTGCCCGATCGGGTCCAGGCCGCTCATGCCGCCAGCGCCGGCAAACGCAACACCACGCGCAATCCGCCAAGCGCGGAGGCGTCGGCATCGATCGCACCGCCATGCGCCTCGGCGATGTTGCGGCAGATCGCCAGGCCCAGGCCGCTGCCGCCGCTGGCGCGGTTGCGTGACGCCTCGGCGCGGTAGAAGCGTTCGAACAGGCGCGCGCGCTTGTCCGCCTCCACGCCCGGCGCGCTGTCCTCCACCACCAGTTCCAGCACCGCGTCGCGGCGCGCGCAGCGCACCTGCACGACGCCGCCAGCGTCGGTGTAGCGCAGCGTGTTCTCCAGCAGGTTGCCGAGCAGTTGCTGCAGACGGCGTTCGTCGCCGTCCACCGGCAGCGGGCCGGCCTGGATCTGCTCCTGCAGCTGCAGCCGCGCTGTGGCGAAGCGCGCGCGCATGCCGTTCAGCACGGTGGCCAGGATCACCGCCAGGTCGACCGGCGCGCGCCGATAGGCGAGCGCACCGACGTCGGTCAGCGACACGTCGTACAGATCCTCGATCAGCTTGCCGAGTTGGCCGATCTGCTGATGCAGCGAACCCAGCGAGTCCGACGTCATCGGCCGGATGCCGTCCTGCAGCGCTTCCAGTTCGGCGCGCAGCACCGCCAGCGGCGTGCGCAGCTCGTGCGAGATGTCGGCCATGAACGCGCGCCGCGCGCGTTCGTTGTGCTCCAGCGCCTGCGCCAGCAGGTTGAAGTCGCGCGCGAGTTGGCCGAGTTCGTCGCGCGCGGCCGCGTCGATGCGGGTGGCGTAGTCGCCGGCCGCCAGCAGGTGGGTGGCGCGGGTCAGGCCGCGCAGGCGCCGCAGCATGGTGCGCGACAACAGCCAGCCGAGCAGCGCGGCGACCAGCAGCGAGGCGCCGCCGATCGCCCACCACGCGCGCTGTTGCGCGGCGTAGAACCGCGCGTCGGCCGCCGCCAGCGCCTTCTGGAAAGGCAGCATCGCCATCCAGCCGACAGTGCGGCCGTCGACCACCACCGGGCGCAGGATGTCGTCGCGCCCGACATCGGGATTGCCGATCACCGGCTTGTAGTCCTGGTCGAGCACGGCGAAGCGGAATACCGCGCCGGTCTGGTCGGAAATCGGCGGCCGCAGCGGCAGGCTGGGGCGGGGCTCCGGGCGCATCATGCCGAACCAGGCGTCGGGGTTGTCGCGCACGAACTCCCAGTTGCCGTGCCGCGCGTACTCGGCCCTGACCCGCGGCATGGCCTCCAGCATGCGCTCCACGCCCTGTTCGTTGAGGTAGTCCAGGAACTGGCGTTTGACGAAGGCCTGCACGGCCAGGCCATTGATCAGCAGCACCGTCACGCAGGCGGCGAGGATGGCGAGGAACAGCTTGGCGGTGAGGCCCAGTTTCATCGGCGAGGCGCGGCGCGGCGCAGGAACGGCTGATGCTGCGTATTAGCCGCGCCGCGGCAGGGGAAAGCAAGCCAATCCACGCTGTCGCCGGCAATCTCCAAATTTGCTGCACATTCGGGTCCTAGCGTGGCGACCTTCGGATCTTCCGTGAGTTCGCCGTATGTCGTCGGTCGCCCGTCGTTTCTCCATTTCGTCCTCGCGCTGGCTGCTGCTCGCCGTCGTCGCCACGGTCGTGGCCGCGTGTTCCTCCAAGCCGCCGCCGCAGATGCCGCAGACGCAGGTCGGCGTGCAGACGGTGAAGGTGCAGCGCCTGGCTGTGGATCAGACCCTGTCCGGCCGTACCGTGGCCTACATGAGCTCGGACGTGCGCCCGCAGGTCGGCGGCATCCTGCGCAAGCGGCTGTTCGCCGAGGGCCAGGACGTCCACGCCGGGCAAGTGCTGTACGAGATCGATCCGGCCACGTACCAGGCCGCGTACGACACCGCCAAGGGCGACCTTGCGCAGGCCGAGGCGGCGGTGTTGTCGGCCAGGCCCAAGGCGCAGCGCTACCAGACCCTGGTCGGGCTGGATGCGGTCAGCAAGCAGGACGGAGACGATGCGGTGGCCACGTTGCGCGCGAACGAGGCGGCAGTGGTCGCGGCCAAGGCCGCCTTGCAGACTGCGCGCATCAATCTCGACTACACCCGCATCACCGCGCCGATTTCCGGCCGCATCGGCACCTCCAGCTACACGCCGGGCGCGCTGGTCAGCGCCGGCCAGAGCGAGGTGCTGGCCACCATCAACCAGCTCGACCCGATGTACGTGGACGTGACCCAGTCCAGCGCGCAACTGCTGCAGTTGCGCCGCCAGCTCGACGCCGGCCAGTTCAAGGCGGTGGACGGCAAGGCCGAAGTGAAGCTGCAACTGGAGGACGGCAGCACCTATGCGCGCGGCGGCACGCTGGAGGTGGTGGATGCCGCGGTCGATACCGCCACCGGCACGGTCAAGCTGCGCGCGGTGGTGCCCAATCCCGATCGCCTGCTGCTGCCGGGCATGTACGTCAAGGCGATGCTGTCGATGGCCGTGGACGAGCAGGCCATCCTCGTGCCGCAGCAGGCGATCAGCCGCAACAGCAAGGGCGAGGCGGTGGCGATGGTGGTCGGCCGCGACAACAAGGTCGCCCAGCGCGTGCTGACCACCGGCGATGCGATCGGCGACAAGTGGGTGGTGCGCGACGGACTGAAGGCTGGCGACCGGGTCGTCGTGCAGGGCCTGCAGAAGGTATCGGTCGGCGCCGAGGTCAAGGCGGTGGAAGTGACCGAGAACGCGGCGACCGGCAATGCCGCCGCCACTGCAACGACGGCCTCGCAGGGCAACGCTGCCGCTGCTCCGAAGGCCGACTGAGAAACCGCCATGGCCCGCTTCTTCATCGACCGTCCCATCTTCGCCTGGGTCATCGCGATCGTGATCACCCTGGCCGGCGCGCTTTCGACCCTGTCGCTGCCGCTGGAGCAGTACCCGGACATCGCGCCGCCATCGATCAACGTCAGCGCCACCTATACCGGCGCTTCGGCGGAAACCGTGCAGAACTCGGTGACGCAGATCCTTGAGCAGCAGATGACCGGCCTGGACCACCTGCTGTACATGTCCTCCAGCAGCAGCTCCGCCGGCACCGCCTCGATCACCCTGACCTTCGACTCCGGCACCGACCCGGACACTGCCCAGGTACAGGTGCAGAACAAGGTCTCGCAAGGCGAGGCGATGCTGCCGGAGGCGGTGCAGAGCAATGGCGTGACCGTCACCAAGTCCATGGGCAGCAGCATGTTCATGGTGCTGGCCTTCACCTCCGAAGACGGCAGCATGGACAGCACCGACATCGGCGACTACATGGTGTCCACGCTGCAGGATCCGATCAGCCGGCTCAACGGCGTCGGCGGGGTCAACGTGTTCGGCTCCGAGTATTCGATGCGGGTATGGCTGGATCCGGAAAAGCTGCGGACCTACGCGTTGATGCCGTCGGACGTCAGCAACGCGATCTCGGCACAGAATGCCGACGTCTCTTCCGGGGCGCTGGGGGCGTTGCCGGCGGTGCAGGGCCAGCAGCTCAACGCCACGGTCACCTCGCGCAGCAAGCTCAAGACGCCGGCGCAGTTCGAGGCGATCGTGCTGAAATCCCAGCCCGGCGGCGCCACCGTCTACCTGCGCGACGTGGCGCGGATCGAGTTGGGCTCCAGGTCCTACGCGTCCAGTTCCAAGTACAACGGCAAGCCCGCCTCCGGCATGGGCCTGGAACTGGCGACCGGCGCCAACGCACTGGATGCGGCCAAGGCGGTGGAAGCTAAGCTCGAACAGCTCAAGCCCTACTTCCCCACCGGGCTCAAATACGAGATCGCCTACGACACCACGCCATTCGTGCGCATTTCCATCGAGGAAGTGGTCAAGACCCTGCTCGAGGCGATCGTGCTGGTGGTGCTGGTGATGTACCTGTTCCTGCAGAACTGGCGGGCCACGCTGGTGCCGGTGATCGCGGTGCCGGTGGTGCTGCTGGGCACCTTCGGTGTGCTGGCGTTGCTCGGCTATTCGATCAATACGCTGACCATGTTCGCGATGGTGCTGGCGATCGGCCTGCTGGTCGACGACGCCATCGTGGTGGTGGAGAACGTCGAGCGCCTGATGAGCGAGGACGGCATGTCGCCGCGGCAGGCGACCTACACCTCGATGGGGCAGATCTCCGGCGCGCTGGTCGGTATCGCCCTGGTGTTGACCGCGGTGTTCCTGCCGATGGCGTTCTTCGGCGGCGCCACCGGCGAGATCTATCGGCAGTTCTCGGTGACCATCGCCGCGGCGATGTTGCTGTCGCTGCTGGTGGCGCTGACCCTGAGTCCGGCGCTGTGCGCCAGCCTGCTCAAGCCGATCGCGCGCGGCGGGCACGTGTCGCGCAAGGGTTGGCTCGGGCGTTTCTTCGGCTGGTTCAACACCCGTTTCGACCGGGGCGCCGACGGCTACGGCCGCGGCGTGGGCAAGCTGATCGGCCACCGCAAACTGGGCGGACTGGTCTATCTGGTGCTGCTCGCGGTGATGGCGCTGCTGTTCTGGCGCCTGCCCAGCTCGTTCCTGCCCGATGAGGACCAGGGCATGCTGATGGTGATGTTCACCACGCCGGCCGGCGCCACCCAGCAACGCACCCAGCAGTCGATCGACCAGGCCACCGGCTTCATCCTCAAGCAGCCGGAGGTGGCCGGCATGATGACCATCACCGGCTTCAGCTTCGCCGGCAGCAGCCAGAATTCGGGCATGGGCTTCATCAAGCTCAAGAATTGGGCCGAGCGCGGCGCCTCGGCGCAGGAGATCGCCAATCGCATCACCGGCGCGATGATGGGCACGCTGCCGGATGCGCAGGTGTTCGCGCTGTCGCCGCCGGCGATCAACGGCCTGGGCACCACGTCCGGCTTCACCCTGGAACTGCAGGACGTGGCCGGCAAGGGCCATGACGCGCTGGTCACCGCGCGCCAGCAGCTGCTGCAGTCGGCCAACGCCGACAAGGAGCTGAGCGCGGTGCGCTTCAACGGATTGGAAGACGCACCGACCTACCGGGTGCAGATCGACGACGCCAAGGCCGGCGCGCTGGGCCTGAGCGCTTCGGACATCAACGCCACGCTGGCCACGGTGATGGGCGGCAGCTACGTCAACGACTTCCTCAACAACAACCGGGTCAAGCGCGTGTACGTGCAGGGCGAGCCGTCCGCCCGCATGCTGCCCGCCGACATCGGCCGCTGGTACGTGCGCAACAGCAGCGCGGAGATGGTGCCGTTCTCGGCCTTCTCCGGCAGCCAGTGGGCGTATGCGCCGCAGGTGCTGAGCCGGTTCAATGGCGTGGAGTCGATGGAAATCACCGGCAGTGCCGCCAGCGGCATCAGTTCCGGCGAGGCGATGAATGGCATCGCCGCGCTGGTGGGCAAGCTCGGCAAGGACGTCGGCTATGCCTGGTCGGGCATGTCCTACCAGGAGCAGGCCGCCGGCACGCAGACCTGGATGCTGTACGCAGTGTCGCTGGTATTCGTGTTCCTGTGCCTGGCCGCGCTGTACGAGAGCTGGTCGATCCCGATCTCGGTGATGCTGGCGGTGCCGGTGGGCATCGTCGGCGCGCTGCTGGCGACGTGGCTGCGTGGGTTGTCCAACGACATCTACTTCCAGGTCGGCCTGTTGGCGACGATGGGCCTGGCAGCCAAGAACGGCATCCTGATCGTGGAGTTCGCCAAGGAGCTGGAAGAGAAGGGCCAGCCGCTGATCGACGCCACCCTGCACGCGGCGCGCATGCGCCTGCGTCCGATCCTGATGACCTCGCTGGCGTTCATGCTCGGCGTACTGCCGATGGTGGTCAGCAGCGGCGCCGGCTCCGGCGGCCGCCATTCGCTGGGCACCGGCGTGCTCGGCGGCACCCTGATCTCGACCATGCTCGGCATCTTCTTCGTGCCGCTGTTCTACGTGATCGTGCGCAGTCTGTTCCCCGGCAAGCGTGCCGAACCGGAACCGGCGCAACTGCAGGAGGCGAACCCGTGACCCCCGTGACCCTGGCCCGCTCGGCGCTGGCGCTGGCGCTGGCCTGCGCCGGCCTGCTCGCCGGCTGCGCGAGCCTGGCGCCGAGCTACGCGCGTCCCGACGCGCCGGTGCCGGCCACCTTCGCCGACAGCGGCAGCGGCGCCGCTGGCGACGGCGCCAACGTCGCGACCCTGGACTGGCGCCAGGTGTTCCTCGATCCGCGCCTGCAGCAGGTGATCGCGCAGGCGCTGGACAACAACCGCGACTTGCGCGTGGCGGTGCTCAACATCGACAAGGCGCGTGCGCAGTACCGCATCCAGCGCGCGGACCTGTTCCCGTCGGTGAGCCTGAGCGGCAGCCAAAGCGCCTCGCGCAGCAGCGCGTCGACCAGCAGCAGCGGGCGCTCCGACGTCGCGCGAACCTATGCGGCCGACGTGGGCATCAGCAGTTGGGAGCTGGACCTGTTCGGACGCATCCGCAGCCTCAAGGACGAAGCCCTGGAAACCTACCTGGCCACCGCGCAGACCCAGCGCAGCACGCGCATGAGCCTGGTCGCCGAGGTCGCCGCCGACTGGCTGGCCGTGGCCGCCGACCAGCAGCGCCTGGCGTTGGCGCAGCAGACCCTGGACAGCCAGCGGCGGACCCTGGCGCTCACCGAGGCGCGGCACCGCGAAGGCATCGCCTCCGGACTGGACCTGGCGCAGGTGCAGACCAGCGTGGAAAGCGCGCGTGCCGACGTGGCCAGCTACACCACGCAACTGGCCACCTCGCGCAATGCCCTGGACCTGGTGGTCGGCGCACCGGTGTCGGCCGATGCCCTGCCGCAGGCCGGCGCGCTGGAGGGCGGCGTGGCGCTGGCGCCGCTGCCGGCGCCACTGGAATCGCGCGTGCTGTTGCAGCGCCCGGACGTGCTGTACGCCGAGCACACGCTGAAGTCGGCCAACGCCGACATCGGGGCGGCACGCGCGGCATTCTTCCCGACCATTTCGCTGACCGCCTCCACCGGGCGCAGCAGCACCGCGCTGTCCAGCCTGTTCGATGCCGGCAACCGCATCTGGTCGTTCGTGCCCAGCATCAGCGTGCCGATCTTCCGCGCCGGCGCGCTCAAGGCCGAACTGGACGTGGCCCGGATCACCCGCGACGTCAACGTCGCCAGCTACGAGAAGGCCATCCAGAGCGCCTTCAGCGAAGTGGCCGATGCGCTGGTCACGCGCGCGCAGCTGGACGAACGCATGGACGCACAGCGCGCCCTGGTCGACGTCACCCAGCGCAGCTACACCCTGGCCGACGCGCGCTATCGCAACGGCGTGGACAGCTACCTGGATGCGCTGGATTCGCAGCGCTCGCTGTACTCCGCGCAGCAGGACCTGATCACCCTGCGGCTGAGCGAGGCCGGCAACCGTGTCACCCTGTACAAGGTGCTCGGCGGCGGCGCCGATGCGCAGAGCCGCGAGGCCGTGGCGGATGCGGCGCGTTAGCGTATTCCCCGCACCACCGTAGGAGCGGCTCCAGCCGCGACAGGCATGACCTACAACGCCCGTCGCGGCTGAAGCCGCTCCTACAAAAAGCCGCACGCCGAGCGAATTGCACCAGCGGCGGCTTCGGCACTGGGGAAAGATCGGCGCTGCACCAGGCTGACATGCCCGGGCAGCGCTTTCACCAATCCCCAATCCCGACTCCCTAATCCCGGCCCCTCAACGCGCCGCGTTGGCGTTCATGGTCGCGTTGCGGCTGGCGTCCAGGTACTGCGCCGGATCGCGCATGCCGGTGGTGTGGCATTCGCCGGTGGTGTGGCCGCGGTTGACGCCGCCGGGCAGTTGGCCGTTGACCTGCTCCACGGTGCCGTCCTCCGGGTCGCTCAGCACCAGGTCCGAGGCCGCATTGCAGTAGTCGTTGGTATACCAGTTGGTCTTGGCGAAGGAGGTGGTGTAGTAGTTCACCAGCGCCCGCGCCGAGTTGGGGATGCCGGCCAGCCAGGCCTTGGCGCCGTCATAGGTCAGGTCGTTGTTGGTGCCGCAGCCCACACCGAACCACGAGCCCACCGTGGCCAGGATGCCGGCCAGGTTGGTGCCCTGGTACGGAGTGCCCACCGACTGCATCACCCGTCCGCCGCTGGCGTTGTCCAGGCCGCTCCAGTAGTACACGTACAGATGCAGCGCGGCCATTCCGCCCTGGCTGTGCGCCACCGTGCCGAACGAGTTCCACTGGCTGCCGAACTGCGCCAGGCGCTGCGCGAACTGGTCGTTGCTGCGGTTCTGGTTGACGTCCAGGAACGCGGAGGCGTTGCTGAACTGCGCCACCGGCCATACCCCGCCCGAGCAGTAGCCGTGCACCAGCACCAGGCGCTTGCCGGTGGCCTGCGCCTGCATGTCGGTGGTGGCGGCGCTCAACTGCGCCGGGCGCTCGCCCATGCGCATGCTCTCGTCGATCGCGCCGGTGCTGCGCGCCACGCTGCTGCGGCGCAACGCCGGCAGGGTCAGTGGCAGTGTCGCGCGCGTGGTCAGCGGCACGAAGTTGTCCGGATCCTCCACGCGCAGGTTGCGCAGGGTGAACGGTGCACGCGCGCCGGCGCGGGCGATCCAGCGTTCGTCCACGCTCAGCGGCAGGCGTCCATCCTGCGGCGCGAGCATGCCGCCGAGCCAGGCCACCGGCACCGCGCTGCCGTCGCGGCCGGTGCCCCACAGTTCGCCGAGCACGCGGTAGTGCGCCGGCGCCTGGCCGCCGCCGATGCGTACCGGAATCGGCAGGGTGAGGCGGGTGCCGGGCTGGGCGCTGGCGGCGACCGCATCGGCGTTGATGCGCAGGGTGGTGTCCAGCACCGGCAGCACGTGCTCGCTGGTGCGCACGAAGGGCTGGCCGCTGGCGTCGTGGCCGTGCACCACCACCTGCGCGATATAGGTGCCGGTGGCGGTCGCCGGGAAGTCGCCGGCATACACGCCGTCGCCCGCGGCGCCGTCGCCGTGGCGGCCGTCGTCGGCCATCGGCCATTGGCTGACGGAGCCGTCCGGCGCGATCACCCGCAACTGGGCGGTGTCGATGCGGCCGCTGCCGGCGCTGCGCGCCAGCGACACGCTGCCCTGCGCATCGATGCCGCCGAGCAGGGCGGTCAGGCCGATGCGCTGCCCGCGCTGCAGTTGCGCGCGGTCGCTGGGATAGGACGCCAGTTGCGTGCGCGCATCGCCTTCCATCAGCACATAACCGCGCTGCGCCGTGCTGTTGCTGTCGGCCTGCAGGGTCAGGGTCCACTCACCGTTAGCGGCTGTGTCCACGCGGTACTCGCGGGCTGGCAGTGCGGCGCCGCCGGCGCCCAGTTGGGTGGCCTTGGCACTGGGCGCGAGCATCGGCGTCGCGGCGGCGGTGCCGGCGCGCGCACTGGCCGTGGCCGGCGCGCTCAGGCGCGGCTGCCAATCGTGTTCGCCGGACAGCACCACGAAGCGCAGCTTGCCGTTCTCCACCGGCAGTGTGGTGTGCCATTGCGCCGGCCCACTGCTGCGTGCGGCGGAGAACTCCACCGGCAGCAACGCGCTCTTGGACAGGATCGCCGCTTCCGCCGGGGCGGGCGCGCGCATCTGCGCGAACTCCTCCGGCGGACCGGCCAGTTGTTTGGGAATCAGTTCGGCCGCGTGCAGCGCGGCGGTGGGGACGACGAGATACAGGACGCAGACGGCGGACAGTTTCGACAACTTCGGCATGACGCGCTCTCCCTGGCGGTGCTGAGTAGCAGACGCACCTACCGGACCTCGCGGCGCGATGCGCCGCCGGCAGCACGTCGGCGAGGACGCAGCGCCCCCTCGCCACGCGTTCGCCTGCGGTTATAGCCAGCGCACATTGCCGGACAAAGACGCAATGCAGCAAAGCACGCCGAACTGGGATGCTGGACATGCCTGGAGCACGAAGATGCCCGGCGCACGTGGCGCCGGGCATCGCCGGTCACGCCGCCTGCGCCTGCTGACTGCGCAATTGCCGCGCCGCGGCGACCATCGCTTCCAGGGCGCTGCGCGTTTCCGCCCAGCCGCGGGTCTTCAGCCCGCAATCCGGGTTGACCCACAATTGCTGCGGATCCAGCACCGCCCGCGCCTTCTCCAGCAACTCCACCATTTCCTGCGTGCTCGGCACGCGTGGCGAATGGATGTCGTACACGCCGGGCCCGATCGCATTCGGGTAGCGGAAGCGCACGAAGGCATCGAGCAGTTCCATGCGCGAGCGCGAGGTCTCGATCGAGATCACGTCCGCGTCCATCGCCGCCACCGCCTCGATGATGTCGTTGAACTCCGAGTAGCACATGTGGGTGTGGATCTGCGTGGCGTCGCGCACGCCGGCCGCGGCGATGCGGAAGCACTGCACCGCCCAGTCCAGGTACGCCTGCCAGTCGGCGCGGCGCAGCGGCAGGCCTTCGCGGATCGCCGGCTCGTCGATCTGGATCACGCCGATGCCGGCCGCCTCCAGGTCGCGCACCTCATCGCGCAGCGCCAGCGCGATCTGCCGGCAGGTCTGCGCGCGCTCCTGGTCGTCGCGCACGAACGACCACTGCAGCACCGTCACCGGCCCGGTCAGCATGCCCTTCATCGGCCGCTCGGTCAGCGACTGCGCGTACTGGGTCCAGCGCAGCGTCATCGGCGCCGGACGCTGCACGTCGCCGTAGATGATCGGCGGCTTCACGCAGCGCGAGCCGTAGCTCTGCACCCAGCCGTGCCGGGTGAAGGCGAAGCCGTCGAGTTGCTCGCCGAAGTACTCGACCATGTCGTTGCGCTCGAACTCGCCGTGCACCAGCACATCCAGGCCCAGTTGCTCCTGCGCGCGCACGCAGCGTTCGGTCTCGGCAGCCAGGAACGCGTCGTACGCGGCATCGTCGAGCTTGCCGGCCTTGTGCTGCGCGCGCGCCTGCCGCACCTGCTCGGTCTGCGGGAACGAGCCGATCGTGGTGGTCGGATACAGCGGCAGCCGCAACGCGGCCTGCTGCGCCTGGCGGCGTTGCGCATACGGCGACTGCCGGCGGCCGGCATCGTCGGTCAGTGCGTCTACCCGTCGCGCCACCTCGGCGCGGTGCACGCGGGCGGAGGCACGGCGGCTGGCCAACGCATCGCGCGCTGCATCCAGTCCCGCCTGCGCCTGCGGCTGATCGTCCAGCGCATCGGCCAGGGTGCGCAGTTCCTGCAGCTTCTGCCTGGCGAAGGCCAGCCAGCCGACCAGTTCACGGTCCAGCTTGGTCTCCTGCTGCAGATCCACCGGCACATGCAGCAGCGAGCACGACGGCGCCAGCCACAACCGCTCGCGGCCGACATGGCCGGCCGCGTAACGGGCCAGGGTGAGCGCGTTGTCCAGCGGCGTACGCCACACGTTGCGGCCGTTGACCAGGCCGGCCGAGAGTACGCGACCGGCTGGCAAGGCTTGCAGCACCGCGTCCAGTTGCGCCACGCCGCGCACCAGATCCACGTGCACGCCGTCCACCGGCAGCGCCATCGCCAGCTCCAGGTTGTCGCCCAGCTCGCCGAAATAGCTGGTCAGCAGCAGCTTCGGCCGCGGCGCCTGCGCCAGGACGTCGTAGGCGCGGCGATAGGCGGCGCGCGCGGCGTCGTCCAGGTCCAGCACCAGCGCCGGCTCGTCGAGCTGCACCCAGCCGGCACCGGCCGCATGCAGGCGCTGCAGCAGGTCGGCGTACACCGGCAGCAGACTGTCCAGCAGTGCCCA
The DNA here is from genome assembly GCF_011761895.1 of Xanthomonas sp. F4. Taxonomy (NCBI): domain Bacteria; kingdom Pseudomonadati; phylum Pseudomonadota; class Gammaproteobacteria; order Lysobacterales; family Lysobacteraceae; genus Xanthomonas; species Xanthomonas sp. F4. The sequence goes on from NZ_JAASQX010000008.1 coordinate 42,733, forward strand.
GCGGTCGCTGCCGTCCACCGTCTTGGACAGCGCCAGGAAGGTCACCGGCCCGATCAGCACCGGCCGGGTCTGGATGCCCTGCGCCTTGGCTTCCAGGAACTCCACCACCGGCTTGTCGCCGCGCAGGCGGAAGTGCTGGCGCCGCGCCAGCTCCGGCACCAGGTAGTGGTAGTTGGTGTCGAACCACTTGGTCATTTCCAGCGCGTGCAGGTCCAGGCCGTTTTCTTGGGTGCCGCGCGCCATCGCGAAGTAGCCGGCCAGCGGATCGGCATCGGCCAGCGCGCGGTAGCGCTGCGGGATCGCATCGAACAGGAACGCGGTGTCGAGCATCGCGTCGTACAGGCTGAAGTCGTTGCTGGGCGGCACGTCCACCCCGGCCTCGCGTTGCAGCTGCCAGTGGCGCAGGCGCAGGTCGCGTGCGGTGTCCTGCAGTTGCGCGCTATCGATGTCGCGGCGCCAGTAGCGTTCCAGCGCCTGCTTGAGCTCGCGTCGCGCACCGATGCGCGGGAAGCCCAGGTTGGTCACGATCGTCATGTTGCGTTTCCTCATTGCGTTCAAGGGCATTGAGGAACGAAGGAACCGCGCGCCGCGCGTCCCGTTCGCACGGACCGCCCGCCACGCCAGCGACCTTCGCCCCCGCGGGCGAACCGGTACCGCGCGGGCAGGCGGACGACGCGGCGCGGCGCAAGGCCGGGTCGCGGTCCGGCCGCCTCCCCGCGGAGGCGCCAGGTCGAATCGGAGGACGCACGGTCCTCCGGCCGGGGCCGGTATTCGGGCTGATGGACACGCGCACCGTGCCGGCTGCGCACCTACTGTCCGTCGCTTCCCAGGCCGGCATGCGCCGGCCCAGTGCCATTGACGGAGGTCGTTTCCATTCACCGCTGCGGGGCAGCTCCGGAATGGGCAGGCGCTTGCGGCGCCGGCCGTCACCGGATTCCCGTTTAAATCCATCCCTTCATCCGAATGAAGAGATGAATACCTTCGGCGAGCGCACGATAGGCCGGATGCGGCGGCGGGTCAAGCGCCAGTGCGTTTTTGTCGGTAGGTCCCGGCAACGTTCATCGCGAACGTGTAAGCTATTGATCCCTAAGCCAATGACTTGGCGCTGCGGCGGATAGCCGGCGGCGCCCGTCCGTCGTGCCGATGACGCTTCCGCTCCCCACCGCCGATCTCCCCGCGCGTTACGCCGCCTCGCTGCGCCTGTCCGTCGCCCCGATGATGGACTGGACCGATCGGCATTGCAGGATCTTCCACCGGTTGCTGGCGCCGTCGGCGCGGCTTTACACCGAAATGGTGCACGCCAATGCGGTGGTTCTGGGCGATCGTGCGCGGTTGCTGGATTTCGATGCGTCCGAGCATCCGCTGGCGCTGCAGCTCGGCGGCAGCGAGCCGGCGCTGCTGGCGCAGGCGGCGCGGATCGGCCAGGACTGGGGCTACGACGAGATCAACCTCAATTGCGGTTGCCCGTCCGACCGGGTGCAGGCCGGGCGCTTCGGTGCTTGCCTGATGCGCGAGCCGGCGCTGGTCGCCGAGTGCGTGGCGGCGATGGTCGCGGCGGTGGACATCCCGGTGACGGTGAAGTGCCGGCTGGGCGTGGACCAGGACGACGACTATGCGGTGTTCCTGGCCTTCGTCGACCAGGTTGCCGCGGCCGGCTGCGGGCTGTTCGTGGTGCACGCGCGCAACGCCTGGCTGCAGGGCCTGTCGCCGAAGGAGAACCGCGAGGTGCCGCCGCTGCGCTACGACTGGGCGCACAGGCTCAAGCGCGAGCGGCCGCAGCTGCAGGTAGTGCTCAACGGCGGCCTGGCCGCGGTAGAGACGGCGCAGGCGCAGTTGCAGGCAGTGGACGGGGTGATGCTGGGCCGCGCGGCCTATCACGACCCCTACGTCCTGCACCGACTGGACGCGGCCCTGACCGGCGCCGCGCCGCGTCCGCGCGCGGAGTTGCTGCGTGCGCTGCGTCCCTACGTCGAGGCACGCCTGGCCGAGGGCCTGGCGCTCAAGCACATCACCCGGCACCTGCTCGGCCTATTCCATGGCCAGCCCGGCGGCCGCGCCTTCCGCCAGGTGCTCAGCGAGGGCGCGCACCGGCCGGGTGCGGATTGGGCGCTACTGGAGCGGGCGTTGGCGATCACCGATGGGGCGACACGCGCGGCGGCCTGATCGGCGGGAGCCAATCGGAACGCAGCGGAGGCGCCATGGCCTTGCTCATCGGCTGGTCGACCTCGTCTCTTCTCGATAGCGTAGGACAGCGTCGCGACTCGGTCGGCGACGGGTCCGCATCCCACTTTTATCCTTTCGTTCAGGGATTCCGTTCAGGTATGGCCGGCTAGTCTCTGCGTTCCCGGAGACGCTGCGAAGCACCTGCCGTAGGGCCTCTCCAGACCCCTGGCGCGGCCCTTGCATCGACTCTTCACAGGTTCATTTGACTGAATGTCGCCCGTGGCGGCCGGAAAAGTTCAGACCGGATTCACCCCGAAAAATCAAGAATTTGCCTCGATTTCTCGAGGTCGTCTTCGTTTCCACGAGGTGTCGCGCTTCACAAGTTTTGAACGTTTCCGATCAGTCCGTTAGGATGCCCGTCGTGACTTCTCCTGCTTCCCGCCACTACCGCTTCGCCGCCGTCTTCGCGCTCGCGCTGGCGTCGGTCGCGGCTGGGCATGGCCGTGCGCAGCAGCCGCCCATGCCGGGCGCGATGGCGCCGCCGGAGCGCGACGCGGGACGCAGCCGTGACTATGCCGGCAGTTCCCTGTCCGATGCGGTGCGCCGGGTGCAACGGTCCACCGGCGGCCAGATCCTCGGCGCCGAGCGCGTGCCGTTCGACGGACGCGACATCAACCGCGTCAAGTACATGGACGGCCGTGGGCGGGTACGCTACATGGACGATCCGCAGCCTGGCCGTGCGGCACCGCCGCGGGCGCCGCGGTCGGGCGAGCCTCCCGAGCCACCACGCGACGATCACCCGTGAGTCCGGATAGTTCGGTTCAGGTTCCACACACCGCCCCGGCCACCGGCCACCTGTAAGTTACTAGGGAGAGTTCATGCGTATCCTTCTGGTCGAAGACGAAGCTCCGCTGCGAGAGACCCTGGCCGCTCGCCTGAAGCGCGAAGGCTTTGCGGTGGATGCGGCGCAGGACGGCGAGGAAGGCCTGTACATGGGCCGCGAAGTGCCCTTCGACGTGGGCATCATCGATCTCGGCCTGCCGAAGATGTCGGGCATGGAGCTGATCAAGGCGCTGCGCGACGAAGGCAAGAAGTTTCCGGTGTTGATCCTCACCGCGCGCTCCAGCTGGCAGGACAAGGTCGAAGGCCTCAAGCAGGGCGCCGACGACTACCTGGTCAAGCCGTTCCATGTCGAAGAGCTGCTGGCGCGCGTCAATGCGCTGCTGCGCCGCGCCGCCGGCTGGAGCAAGCCGACCCTGGAATGCGGTCCGGTCGCGCTGGACCTGGCGGCGCAGACCGTCAGCGTCAGCGGCAGCAACGTCGACCTGACCAGCTATGAGTACAAGGTACTCGAGTATTTGATGATGCATGCCGGCGAACTGGTCTCCAAGGCGGACCTGACCGAGCACATCTATCAGCAGGATTTCGACCGCGATTCCAACGTGCTGGAAGTGTTCATCGGCCGCCTGCGCAAGAAGCTGGACCCGGACGGCGAGCTGAAGCCGATCGAGACCGTGCGCGGCCGCGGCTACCGGTTCGCGATTCCGCGCACCGAAGGCTGATCGCAGGCGCCGGCGAGCACACCGAGGAAGCGACCGCGTGGCGGCACGACCCAGGTGGTACAAACGCTGGCGCCCGCGTTCCTTGCAGGCGCGCCAGCTGCTCGCCGCCAGCCTCAGCCTGCTGGCGTTCCTGGCCGCGGCCGGTTACGCGCTGGACCAGGCGTTCGCCGACACCGCGTTGAGCAACCTGCGCGAGCGCCTGAAGAGCTACGCCACCGCGTACGCCAACAACATCGACGTCGCCCGCGACGGGTCGCTGTACATCAACAACGACAAGCCGCCGCCGGACCCGCATTTCGACCGGCCCGGCAGCGGCCTGTACGCGCAGATCGTGTTGCCCACAGAAGGCTGGATCTCGATGTCCAGCGAGGGCCCGCTGCCACCGCGCGGCGGCATGCTCGAGCCGCGCCAGGAAACCTTCGACGGACCCTGGCCGATGACCCAGATCGACGGCAGTGAGGGCGAGGTCTACCGCTACGGCATCGGCCTGGCCTACGTGCGCCGCGACAAGGAAACCCCGGTCACCATCTACATCATGGAGGACACCCGCGCGCTGGGCGCGCAGCTGCGCGTGTTCCGCGGCCGGGTGTGGTTCAACCTCGGCGGCGCCGGCCTGATCCTGCTGGTGCTGCAGGCCTTCATCCTGCAATGGAGCCTGCGCCCGCTGCGCCGGGTGATCAACGAACTGACCAAGGTGCAGCGCGGCGAAGCCATGCGCATGGGCGATCGCCATCCGCGCGAGCTGGAGCCGCTGACCGACAGCATCAACGCCTTCATCGAGAGCGAGCGCGAGAACCTGGACCGCCAGCGCAACACCCTGGCCGACCTGGCGCATAGCCTGAAGACGCCGCTGGCGGTACTGCGGACCCAACTCGACAGCGGCGCGCAGGGGCCGGAGCTGCGCGAAGAGCTGGACGTGCAGCTGCGGCGCATGAACAACCTGGTGTCGTATCAGTTGGCGCGCGCCGCCTCCAGCGGCCACAAGCTGTTCGCTGCGCCGTTGCCGATCGAGCCCAATGCCGAGGAGATCGTGCGCGGCCTGGAGAAGGTCTACGCGGCCAAGGGCGTGCTGTGCGAGTTCGACATCGAGCCGAGCGCGCGCTTCCATGGCGAGCCTGGCGACCTGCAGGAACTGCTCGGCAACCTGCTGGAGAATGCGTTCAAGTGGGCGCGCCGGCGGGTGCTGCTGAGCGTGCGCCCGGAACCGGCCGCCGGCAGCCGCCGTGCCGGCCTGATTATCTCGGTGGAGGATGACGGCCCCGGCATCGCCCCGGACGAGGTCGCGCATATCCTGCAGCGCGGCGTGCGCGGCGACGAGCGTGTGCACGGCCACGGCATCGGCCTGGCGATCGTGCAGGACCTAGTCAAGGGCTACCGCGGTGAATTGCAGGTCAGCCGCTCCGAGGAACTGGGCGGGGCACGTTTCCTGGTCACCCTGCCGCCGGGATTTTGAGTCCAGCAGCGTTCCCGCGCTGGGTTGGGACCGACATCCCGCCGCGCAGCGGCCATGAGCACTGACAGACCGCACATGACGCTGCTGCGCCGCAGCAGCAGGTGAATCCCGTGCAAATGACCGGGAGGTTTCCGACAGTGGCTTAACGCGACCGGCGCACAGCTGGCGATACTGCGCCGGTCTTCACGCCGCTTTTTGTCCAGGAGCCTCGCATGTCCGTATCCCGGCATCGTCCTGCAGCAACGCGTCTGCGCGTGCGCGGCCGGCGGGTGTTGCGCAACACCCAGCGACTGCTGCTGTCGTTGCTGCTGGTGCTGTTCACCGTCGGCGCCATCGCCGCCAGCGACAAGGTGATCAAGCGCGACGACGCGCGCTGGCTGCAGTCGATGACCCTTGGCCTGGACAGCGCCAGCGTGGCGCAGTTCGAGCACGACGGCCGCAAGCGTTTCCTGCGCGAGCAACTGCAGGCCGATACGGGCGATGCCGCGCTGCCGGCACCGGTGCGCGCGCAACTGGATGGCTATGAGGCGCTGCACACGCCGGTGCAGGAATTGCTCAAGCAGCAGGCTGCCGCACAGCAGGCGATCAAGGCGATGCCGGACGGCGATGCCAAGGTCGCGGCGAAGAAGGCCGCGCAACAGCGCGGCGATCTGCTGCTGAACCAGGCACGGCAGGCGCAGCTGCTGCGTGCGATCTACGCGCCGGACCAATTGCGCGAGCAGATGGTGTGGTTCTGGCTCAACCATTTCAGCGTGTTCGCCGACAAGGGCCGCCTGCACTGGACCGTGGCCGACTACGCCGACAACGCGATCCGCCCGCATGCGCTGGGCAAGTTCTCCGACCTGGTGATGGCGACGCTGCAGAGCCCGGCGATGCTGGAGTACTTGGACAACGCGCAGAACGCCAAGGGCAAGGTCAACGAGAACTACGCGCGCGAACTGATGGAGCTGCATACCCTCGGCGTCAACGCCGGCTACACGCAGAAGGACGTGCAGCAACTGGCGCTGATCCTCACCGGCGTCGGCATCGCGCCGGTCGACCGCGACGGGCCGCCGAAACTGCCGCCGGCGCTGCAGGCCCAGTATGTGCGCCGCGGCGCGTTCGAGTTCAATCCGGCACGGCACCAGCCCGGCGACAAGACCTTGCTCGGTCAGCGCATCGCCGGCGGCGGCTTCGACGAGGTCGAGCGCGCGGTGCAACTGATCGTGCGCCAGCCGGCGTGCGCGCACTTCATCTCGCGGCAGCTGGCCGAATACTTCGTCGCCGACGATCCGCCGCCGGCGTTGGTGGAGAAGATGGCGCGCACGTTCCAGCGCAGCGATGGCGACATCGCCGCGGTGCTGCAGGTGATGTTCACTGCGCCGGAGATGGCGGCCGGCGCGCCGCACAAGTTCAAGGATCCGTACCGCTTCCTGGTCTCGGCGCTGCGCCTGGCCTACGACGGGCAGACCATCGTCAATCCGCAACCGTTGCTGGGCTGGTTGAATCAGATGGGCGAGCCGAGCTTCGGACGGATCACGCCCGATGGCTGGTCGCTGCAGTCCAGTGCCTGGAACAGTTCGGGGCAGATGGCACAGCGCTTCGAGATCGCGCGTGCGATCGGCAACGGCAACACCCAACTGTTCACCGTCGACGGGCAGCAGCACGGCGGTTTCCCACAACTGAGCACGCCGCTGTACTACCACGCGATCGAGCCGCAACTGAGCGACGCCACGCGCCAGGCGCTGGCGCAGGCGCGCTCGCAGCAGGAGTGGAACGGCTACCTGCTGGCCTCCCCCGACTTCAATTACCGCTGACCGCGGCCTTCGCCGCACGGAGATCCGCCATGCACCGTCGCCGCTTCCTGCTCGCGTCCGCCGCCGCCGCGGCCAGCCTGCCGTTCGCCGGGCGCCTGTTCGCCGCGCCTGCGCCGTCGCCGCGCCTGTTGGTGGTGTTCCTGCGCGGCGGCTACGACTGCAACAACCTGCTGGTCCCGTACGCGAGCGATTTCTACTACGCCTCGCGGCCGAGCCTGGCGATCGCCAAGCCGGATCCGGCCAATCCCAACAGCGCCATTGCGCTGGACACCCAGTGGGGCCTGAATCCGCGGCTGCGCGACACGCTGATGCCGCTATGGAACGACAAGCAGCTGGCGTTCGTGCCCTTTGCCGGCACCGACGACCTGTCGCGCAGCCACTTCGAGACCCAGGACAGCATCGAGGCCGGGCAGCCGGCCGGGCAGCGCAGCGACTATCGCACCGGCTTCCTGGCGCGGCTGTCGCAGGTGGCCACCGGAACGCCGTCGATCGCCTTCACCGATTCGTTGCCGCTGAGTTTCCAGGGAGGCGGCGACATTCCCAATCTCTCGCTCAAGCGCAATCCGACCCCGGCCTTCGACCAGCGCCAGGCCGACATCCTTGCAGGCATGTACCACGGCACGCAGCTGGCCAGCGCCGCGCACGACGGCCTGGCGCTGCGCCAGCAGGTCTCGCAGGCCTTGCGCGACGAGATGCAGCAGGCCAACCGCGGCGCCGCCAGTGCGCGCACCTTCGCCGACGAGACCCGCCGCATCGCCACGCTGATGCGCGAGCGCTACCGGCTCGGGTTCGTCGATGTCGGCGGCTGGGACACGCACGTCAACCAGGGCAGCACCGACGGCGCGCTGGCCAACAACCTGGCCAACCTGTCCGAGGGGCTGTCGGCCTATGCCGAGGCGCTGGGACCGGAGTGGCGCAACACCGTGGTGGTGGTGCTGTCCGAATTCGGCCGCACCTTCCGCGAGAACGGCGACAAGGGCACCGACCACGGCCACGGCACCACGTACTGGGTGCTGGGCGGCGGGATCAATGGCGGGCGCATCGCCGGCGAGCAGGTGGCGGTGAGCAAGGACAAGCTGTTTCAGGACCGCGATTACCCGGTGCTGACCAACTACCGCGACATGTTCGCCGGCCTGCTCGGCCGCATGTGGGGCCTGTCGCCGACGCAGCTGCAAAAGGTATTCCCGCAGGCGCATGCGCGGGATTTGCAGTTGGTGTGATGCCTTTTCCGCGATGAAGGGATGCGGGAAATGTCCCGTAGGAGCGGCTTCAGCCGCGACAGGTACCGGAACGCCCCGTCGCGGCTGAAGCCGCTCCTTGTATCTGGACCTGGCGCCCTACGGGTGCACCGTGGGAGGGACTTCAGTCCCGACGCGTTACGCGCTCGACTCCTCATAACGCATGCTTTGTCGCGTTCATCGCGGCGAAGTCTTGAAGCAATGCATCAAGACGCGATCGCCACTCAGTCCGCGGCAAACGGAGAGCGACCGTAGAACCGCGCCAAGTGTGCAGCTACCTCCGGCATCGCGCGTTGCAGTCGCTCTGGCGCAGAGAAGTGATATTCGCTGACCACGGCGAAGAACTCTTCCGGCGCTTCGGCGGCGTAGGCGTCGATCTCGCTGGCGCGGCCGCGATCCACGCGCGCGCAGAAGGCGTCGTAGCTGCGCTGGAAATCGTCGGCCCATTGCCGCTGCCACGCGCGCGGCAGCAGCGGCGTGCCGTCCAGGGCGCCGTCGAGTACGTCGAGCTTGTGTGCCATTTCGTGCACGGCCACGCAGTAACCGGCGCGTGGATCGTCCAGGTCGGCCTGCACATCGGCCCACGACAGGATCAACGGGCCGCTGTCCCAGGACTCGCCGATCAGTTCGTCTTCCCACTCGTGCAGGACGCCGGCCGCATCGACATGGCTGCGTTGCACGCGGAACGCGTCCGGGTAGACCAGCAGTTGCGACCAGCCGCTCATGCCGCCGACGCCGTACTCCAGCAGCGGCAGGCAGCACAGCGCGGCGAGCAGGCCGCACTGCCGGGCATCCAGCTGCAGGCCGCCCAACGGCGAGATGGTCTTGCGGTGCAGGAATTCGCTGGCCAGCGCACGCAGGCGCTGCTCGCGTGGCGCATCCAGGGCCGCGACCCAGGCGCAGTCGCGGCGCACGGCCTGCCAAGTAGGGTCATCGATGGCGGCGGCGGGCGTCGACCACAGCCCGCGCAGCCAGCGTGGAATCAGCGGAACATCCCTGGCAGGAAGCTGTGCCACTTCGGCATGCGCATGCGCGGCACCAGGTCGCTGTCGCTGCCGCCACCGGTGGTGGTCGAGGCCGGCTTGGTGGAGGAGGGCGCATGCGTCGCCGGCGCACGCGTCGGCGCGCTGTCGGCATCGGGTGTGTCGCCGTAGGCGCAGTCGGTATGCGGCTTCTCCGCCAGCACATTGGACGCGTGGGCGGCGGCGAGTGGCAGCAGCAACAGGAGCAGGCAGGGCAGGGAACGGCGCATCGTCGGCATCCAGGGCGAGCGGCGGTGAATCCCGATTCTAACGCGGTTTTCACCGGCTGCAGGACCTCGGCCCTGGGCGCCCGCGGGGCGTTGCCGCATACTTTTCGGTTTACGAGGGTGCGCCGCGGCGCGCCCGGGGGCGAAACGAGGCGATGGAACCGGCGTTGGACGAGCGCGAACTGTTGGCCAGGCTCAGCAAGGGGCCCCTGTCCGGCGACGCCCTGGCGCGCGCCTGCGGGTTGACCCGGGCGGCGGTGTGGAAGCGCATTCAGGCGCTGCGCGCGGCCGGGGTGGAGATCGAGGGCCGGGCCGGCGAGGGCTATGGCCTGGCGCGGCCGCTGGAGTTGCTCGACGCCGCGGCGATCCGCGACGGACTCAGCGGGCCGGCGCGCGCCGAGCTGGCCGGGCTGGAGATCGCCTGGAGCCTGGTCTCCAGCAACACCACGCTGCTGCAGCGGCCGGCGCCGGCGCAGGGCAGCGAGGTCCTGCTGGCCGAGCGCCAGACCGGCGGGCGTGGCCGCCGTGGCCGTGTCTGGGCCTCGCCGCTGGCGGCGCATCTGTACCTGTCGGTGGCGCGCAGCTTCCAGGGTGGGCTGGGCCGGCTGGGCGGCCTGAGCCTGGCCGCCGGCGTGGCCGTGGCCGAAGCCCTGCGCGCGGCCGGCTTCGCCACGGTCGGGCTGAAGTGGCCGAACGACCTGCTGGCCGACGGGCGCAAGCTGGGCGGCCTGCTGGTGGAAGGGGGTGGCGAGTTCGCCGGGCCGGCGCGGGCGGTGATCGGCCTGGGCCTGAACGTGGCGATGCCGGCGGCCAGTGCCGCAGACATCGACCAGCCGTGGACCGACCTGACGCGGTTGGCCGGTGGCCCTGTGTCGCGCAACACGGTCGCCGCGGTGGTGCTGTCGCACCTGCTGCCGGCGCTGGCGCTGTTCGACGCCGAAGGGCTGGCGCCGTTCCTGCCGCGCTACGCCGCGCTGGATCTGCTTGCTGGACGTGCCGTGCGCATCGACGATGGCGGCCAGGTGCGCGAAGGCACGGCCCTCGGGTTGGCCGAGGACGGCGCGCTGCGGGTGGCCTTCGCCGATGGCGAGCAGCCGGTGCATGCGGGCGATGTCAGCGTGAGGGCGGCATGAGCGACTGGCTGTTCGACCTGGGCAATTCGCGCTTCAAGTTCGCCGCGCTGGAACACGGGCAGGTGGGCGCGGTGCAGGCCTGGCCGCATGGCGCCGAAGCCATGGACGCGGCGGCGGTCGCGGCGCTGCCGCAGGGCGGTACCGCCTACGTGGCCAGCGTCGCCGCGCCGGCCCTGACCGCGACCGTGCTGGAGGCGCTGCGCAGCCGCTTCGCGCAGGTGCAGGTGGTGCGCACCGAGGCTGCGTGCGCCGGGGTGCGGATCGCCTATGCGCGACCGCAGGCGTTCGGCGTGGACCGGTTCCTCGCGCTGCTCGCCGCGCATGGCGGTGGCGACGTGCTGGTGGTCGGCGTGGGAACGGCGCTGACCGTGGACCTGCTCGACCGCGACGGCCTGCACCGCGGCGGCCGCATCGCGCCGTCGCCGACCGTCATGCGCCAGGCCCTGCAGCAGAAGGCAGCGCAACTGCCGGCCGAGGGCGGCGATTACCATGAGTTCGCCGCCGACACCGCCGACGCGCTGGCCTCTGGCTGCGATGGCGCCGCAGTGGCGCTGATCGAACGTAGCCTGCAGCAGGGCGACGCCTTACTCGGACGACGGCCGCGGCTGCTGCTGCATGGCGGCGGCGTGCCGCCGCTGTTGCACGCACTGCCGGTGGCCGAGCAGCGCCCGGCCTTGGTCCTGGACGGACTGGCGCTGTGGGCGCAGGCGCACGCCGTGGCTGATCACGCCTGAGCGGGGCGGCGCTGGCGGCGGCGGGCAGCGCAGACGCTGCGTCCAGGCGGTCACGTCCAACACGAACGCCGCTGTCTCTCCCAATGTGCATCGCACGCTCTAGAATCCGGCCATGCTCGTTCGCGCCCTGCTCGTCGTCCTGACCATCCTCAACCTCGGCGTCGCGGTGTGGTGGGCGATGCAGCCGCCCACCCCGCCGGCGGTGCCGATGCCGGCTGTGCCGGCCGGGGTGGCGACGCTGCAACTGGTCAACGAGGCGCCGGCACCGGCCGCGGCGCCGCCCCTGCCGGCGGCCGCGCCTGTCGCCGTGCCAGCCGATGCGCAGGACGACACCGCCGTCGCTGCCGATGCGACCGAATCTGCCCCTGCACCGGCCAGTACCCCGGCGGCCACCCCGGCCGCCGCGCCAACGCCACCCGCTGCCGCCCCTGCGCCCGCCCCCACCCAGGCCCAGGCCGATCCTGCGGCCAAGCCCGCCGCCGACGCGGCGGTGTGCCTGAGCGTGGGGCCGTACCCTGACCGCGATGCCGCCCAGGCGGCCATCGCAACCTTGGCTTCGGGAGCGCCGCGTCCGCGCCTGCGCGAGGACGCCGACAGCGGTGCCACCAGCTTCCGCGTGCTGCTGCCGACCATCGGCGGCGAGGATGGCCTCAGGCAGGCCACCGAGCGCATCGTCGCCGCCGGCATCCGCGACTATTACCCGTTGCGCCAGGGCGATGCCGGCAATGCCATCGCCCTGGGCCAGTACCGCAGCCGCGAGGGGGCCGAGCGCCGCCGCGCGGAGCTGGCCCGTGCCGGCTTCAACGCCGACCTGATCCCCAGCGGCGGCGACGGCCAGTCGCGTTGGTGGCTGGACCTGCGCGCCGGCTCCGCGGCGCAGGCCGCCGCCCTGCGCCGCCAGCTCGGCGCTGCGCGCCAGCGCAGCGTGGACTGCGCGACGCTGCGCTAGAATGCCGCGCCTGCCGGTGTTCAGCGCCTCGCCGCAAGACGTGTCGAGGCTCGCGCCAGCAGGTAGACTGCCCCGGGCCCGCCCGCGGGTGTCGTCGTCTTGCCGCTTTAGCTCAGTCGGTAGAGCAACTGTCTTGTAAACAGTAGGTCATCCGTTCGATTCGGATAAGCGGCACCATCTTCCGATCCACTGGCATCTGTAGATGTCCACGGGGGAGAGATGGACCAAGTGGGTGAGGACTTCGAGTTCTAGCCGCATGCAGAGCCTTAGGGGGAGGCTCAATCAAACTGCGCGAAGCTCTCGCAATCAAGTAGTGTGTCCAGCGAGCTCGACAAGTTCACTCGGTACTTGCGGCCAAGTCCTGCTTGGCGTGCCCTTGAGATTGATGCCTTCTCGGCTATCACGTGTGTCGAATAGGGTATAGACGTGTACATCGCCTGCATATCAAACAGGTCATTCGGGCTAATCTTCCCCGTTTCAGCTTCACGGCGGGCTGAGAGTTCCGCCTCAATGCTTAGGGTGGGAGTATTAGTGATCAGGCTTGTGATTGCGTAGTCACCAAGTGCAACCAGATCAGCGATGCTTTTATTCAGATCACTCAGCACGCGCTGAAATAGCTCTTGCTGTTCATTGAACAGCATGGCCGACATCACTCGAACCCGTAGCTCTACTGGAATCCCCCGCAGTCGAATGCGCCGTTCTTCGATGTCCGAAACGGCCTTGTCGGCTAGTTCAGATAACATTGCATGGGCGTGCCGTCTCTCGCCGTCGTCTTGGCCGGTCATGAAGTTCAGATACGCTTCGGCTGGGCTTTGGCTGGATTGAGGTGCCTCCGGCAGTGCGTTGCCTCCATGTGTCGCAACGAGGCTGTCAAGTGGCGCAAATGCCTGCCAGAAGCTAGGCACAAGTGCCCAGCGTGGGGCTCGTACTGAAGCCTCCAGGCCGAATCTGTTGCAGAGTAGATCTTTAACCTCGGCTTCTATTCGCGCAGTACGACTGCGGTAGACATAGCCTCTACTCAGTACGGCCTGGGCAGAGGCCAGATTCCACCTGCTCTCAGCATCGTTTCTCTTTGAAGTCTCTAGGATGTGCGACAGTGAGAGTGGAAATATTGCCCGTCCTGTCGCCACCGCGCGAAGGCCCCTTCTATACAGGCCTTGGATATCCTCTGCTCCTTTGCCTGCTTTGGCGCGGGCAAGGGATATCCAGTGGTTCTGGTCTAGATAGATGACGTCCATATAGTAATCCTACTCTTTGCAAGCGACGTCCCCCGATATTCCACGTAGTCCGCATGCAGGATCAGCTTGGTGTTGAGGCTGTTGTGCGCCCACGCGAACCAGAGAAGGAACGTGAACCCGGCGAACGCGGCTTCCAGGGTCACGATCAAGGGCTTTTCCAAGGCGATCTCCAAAAACGGCGGAGCAGCTTAGTCAGGCACTGCCATCGACGTCCAACCGCACGCCTCCGCCTGCTGCGACGCGGCGAGTCGTGACATGCCGGTCCCGCTAGACTGGGCCACTTTTTTGGTTGGAGCGTATGCGCATGAAGTCGTCTTTTCTGCCGGTGTCCCTGATCGGCGTTCCTACCGACATCGGTGCTGGCCATCGCGGTGCGCGCATGGGGCCGGAGGCGCTGCGCATCGCCGGCTTGCACGAGGCGCTGGCCAATCGTGGCGTGGAGGTGCGCGACGTCGGCAACATCGACGGCCCGCGCAATCCCTGGCAGGCGCCGGTCGACGGCTACCGCCACCTCGACGAGGTGGTGGCCTGGAACCGCGCGCTGATGGAGGCCAGCTATGCCGAACTGCGCGCCGGGCGCATGCCGATCGTGCTCGGCGGCGATCACTGCCTGGGCATCGGCTCGATCACCGCGGTGGCGCGGCACTGCCGCGAGCAGGGCCGCAAGCTGCGGGTGCTGTGGCTGGACGCGCACTCGGACTTCAACACCAGCGAGGTCACCCCGTCGGGCAATGTGCACGGCATGCCGGTGGCCTGCCTGTGCGGGCTGGGGCCGCAGGCGCTGACCGAACTCGGCGGCAGCGCGCCGGCGCTGCGGCCGGAGCAGGTGCGGCAGATCGGGATCCGCTCGGTCGACCCCGAGGAGAAGCGGCTGATCAAGCAGCACCGCGTCGACGTGTACGACATGCGCTACATCGACGAGATGGGCATGAAGCGGACCATGGAGGCGGCGCTGGAGGGGCTCGATGCCGATACCCACCTGCACGTCAGCTTCGACGTGGACTTCCTCGACCCCAGCATCGCCCCGGGCGTGGGCACCACCGTTCCGGGCGGTCCCAACTACCGCGAGGCGCAGTTGGTGATGGAGATGATCGCCGACAGCGGGCGTATGGCCTCGCTGGACATCGTGGAGCTGAATCCGGTGCTGGACCACCGCAACCTGACCGCGGAACTGGCGGTGGACCTGGTGGAAAGCCTGTTCGGCAAGTCGACGCTGATGCGGGACTGAGAGGCCCGGCCTGGCTGGGTGGCGCCGCCGTTGCCTGAATGGGGTGCCGGTTCATTCACGTGAAATCCACAGTCGTGACGGCAGATTCACCGCCAGACGGTAGCGCGGCGACGCCTATCGCCGCCCACCCGACCACCTGCGATTGCCGAGGACGACCACGATGAAGCGACTGACCACCCTGTTGATGCTGACCCTGTTTTGCGCTGGCGTTCTGACCGGCTGCAACACCGTTGCCGGCGCCGGCAAGGACATGCAGAAGGCGGGCGAGAAGGTGGAAAACAAGGCGGACGATTGCAGCGCGGGCAAGTGCTGAGCGCCCCGGTCGATCGCGGCGGCGACGCGCCCCGCGGACGACCGATCCACGAGTTTCCTGCGGCCGTGCTGGCCGCGTTCCATGACCATGAAGGAGTGAACCTATGAAGCGTACGTTTGCGTGGATGCTGCTGGCGATGTTCTCGGTGGGCCTGCTGGCCGGTTGCAACACCGTTGCCGGTGCCGGCAAGGACGTGCAGAAGGCGGGCGAGAAGGTCGAAGACGCCGCCAAGAACTGAGCCTCGGCTCGGTCACCAAAACGGGTCGGCTTGCCGACCCGTTTTTTTGCGCGATCGTCGGCGATGCATAACGGTTCGCGATGCTCATGCATCGCTGACGCTGCGTTGATCGGTTCGCGACGCAGGCCGCGCGATGCTGCGCGAGCGGCGTGCAGCGCCGCTTACACATCACGAGAGATTCCATGAACAAAGACATCATTGCCGGCAAGTGGACCCAGCTCAAGGGCAAGATCAAGGCGCAGTGGGGCGACCTGACCGACGACGACTTCGATGTCGCCGAGGGCAACACCCAGTACCTGGCCGGCAAGCTGCAGGAGCGCTACGGCTGGGCGCGCGATCGCGCCGAGAAGGAAGTGCACGCGTTCCGCGACAGCCTGGGCAAGGAATACCACGACTGAGGCGCACACCGCCGCAGCGTCGTCGACACGGGCCGCATTGCGGCCCGTGCTTTTTTGGGCGCCGGGGAGGCTCAGCGCTCCGGCGGATCGGGCACGTAGTCGCCGGGAAACGCGCTTGGCGCAACCGCCACGCGCCGCGGAAGCAGGTCACGCGGCAGCACGCCGCGTGCGATCAGCCGTGCGCGGCTGTCGTAGCGCAACTCGGTCCGTTGCATCGGCACGTCGCTGGCGCGCTCGAATTCGGTGACCCGCGATGGCGACCACTCGCGCGCGCCGTGGCCGGTGCCCAGGCGCTGCTGCACGCGGGCAGCGGAGGTGCCTTCGCGCGCATACGCCCGCGCGTCCGCGGACGGCGCCGCCGCGAGGGGCGCAGCCGCACTGCGTTGCGGCATGTCGGCGGCCAGCGCCGGTGCAGGCATCGCGTCCGGCGCCGGGACGACGGGCGTTGCCGCGCGCGCTGTTGCGTTGGCAGCTCTCTCGGCGTCGACGCCTGCGTCCCCCAGGACGGTATCGGGCCATGCCCGCGCTTCGTCGAATACCGCCATGCCGATCACGCCCACGTTGCGCGGCCGGCCGGTGCGTGCCGCATAGCTGTCTTCAAGATCGGTGAACACGAACTGCGCCACATCCTCGGAAGATTTGCGCCAACCGGCGATCTCGGTGCGTTGCCACGGCGCCAGCACATAGCCGCGTTGGTCGCTGGCCGCGGTCTGGCCACTGACCGCGTTGACGCCGTCCACCGACAGCACCACCAGCACCCGCGCACCGGTCAGGTTGGTCAGGCGCAGTGCATAGCGGTGGCCGGGCGTGGCGGCGATCCAACGCTCGCCGCGCCAGGCATGCGCCGGCAGCGGCGCCTCGCCGGCATCGCGATCGATCACCTGCAACTGCACCGCCGGCGCCGAGGCCGGCGGCGAAGGCCAGGGACGGAAGCCGCACAGCCCGCCGATGCACACCAGGGCGAAGGCGAGGACGGCGAGGGAACGGGAACGGCGGGACAGGAGCGGAGAAAGAGGATGCATCATGGCGACTCCAGAACGGGGACGCCGGATTGAACGCGCCATGCGCCGGAACGGGGTTGTCGCGCAGCGGGTAAACTCGCCGGGTTTCCCCCCCCCGGACCGTCCTTTTCGCATGACCACCCGCGTTCTCACCGGCATCACCACCTCCGGCACGCCGCACCTGGGCAACTATGTCGGCGCCATCCGTCCCGCGCTGCAGGCCAGCCGCCGTCCCGGCATCGAGAGTTTCTTCTTCCTGGCCGACCTGCACAGCCTGATCAAGGCGCAGGATCCTGCGCGCACGCAGCGCTCGACCCTGGAGATCGCGGCGACCTGGCTGGCGGCGGGCCTGGATCCGGCGCAGGTGTGGTTCTACCGCCAGTCGGACGTGCCGGAGACCAACGAGCTGACCTGGTTTCTGACCTGCGTCGCCGGCAAGGGCATCCTCAACCGCGCGCATGCCTACAAGGCGGCGGTGGACAAGAACCGCGCCGACGGCGAGGACGACGATGCCGGGGTCACCGCCGGCCTGTTCATGTATCCAGTGCTGATGGCCGCCGACATCCTGCTGTTCAAGGCGCAGCAGGTCCCGGTGGGCCGCGACCAGATCCAGCACATCGAGATGGCGCGCGATTTCGCGCAGCGCTTCAACCACGTCTATGGCCGCGAGCACTTCGTGCTGCCCGACGCACTGATCGACGAGCAGGTGGCGACGCTGCCCGGGCTGGATGGGCGCAAGATGAGCAAGAGCTACGACAACACCATTCCGCTGTTCGCCCCGCGCGAGGAGCTGAAGAAGCGGGTGTTCGCCATCGTCACCGATTCGCGCGCGCCGGGCGAGCCGAAGGACACCGAGGGCTCGGCGCTGTTCCAGCTGTACCAGGCCTTCGCCAGCGCCGAGGAGACGGCCGCGTTCGCGCAGGCGTTCGCCGCCGGCATCGGCTGGGGCGAGGCCAAGCAGCAGCTGTTCGAGCGCATCGATGCCGAGATCGCGCCGATGCGGGTGCGCTACGAGGCGCTGATGGCGCGCCCGCAGGACATCGAGGCGATCCTGCGCGACAACGCGCAGCGCCTGCGCGAGCGCTATGCGATCCCGTTCCTGGCCGAGCTGCGGCACGCGGTGGGCCTGCGCGACCTGTCGGCGCAGGCCGGCGGCGCCGCCGAAGCGTCGACGGCCAAGCAGGCGCTGCCGAGCTTCAAGCAGTACCGCGAGGCCGACGGCCAGTTCTACTTCAAGCTGCTCGATGGCGAGGGCGTGCTGCTGTTGCAGAGCGGCGGCTTCGCCTCGCCGCGCGACGCGGGGCAGACCATCGCCGCGCTCAAGCAGGCCGCGCAGGCCGACGCGCTGCAGGCCGCGCCGGTGACCCTGGAGGCACCGGCCGAGACGGTGCTGGCGGCGCTGGCACGGCTGCGTGAGGCGGGCTGAGCGCTCGCACGGCGGTCCGTCGTAGGAACGGCTTCAGCCGCGACGCCTCAACGGCAAAGCGTCGCGGCTGAAGCCGTTCCTACAAGATCCTACAAGGCATACGACGCGTCCTGGTGCGACACCTCGAGCGCGTGTGTTTGCCGGACGCATGCAGTCGGGACTGAAGTCCCTCCCACGGTGAACCCTCGCGGTCGTCGGGTCGGTTCCGTCCTTCGTCCTCATCCGGCCGCTGCCGCGCAGTACTGGCAGCGCTCTCCATACCGCCTAGAATGGTGGCTCGCCCAGCCACGCTCTGCGCCATGCCACGCGATCCCAGCATCCATCTCGTCGATACCGGCTTCCAGCGCGCGCAGTTCGATGCCGCCTACCTGATCGTGGAGAACGGGCGCGGCGCCTTCGTCGACTGCGGCACCAGCCATGCCGTGCCGCTGTTGCTGGATGCGCTGGCGCGCGCCGGCCTGGCGCCGGGCGACGTGGACTGGCTGATCCTCACCCACGTGCACCTGGACCACGCCGGCGGTGCCGGTGCGCTGCTGCAGCAGTTGCCGAACGCACGCCTGTTGGTGCATCCGCGCGGCGCGCCGCACATGATCGATCCGGCGCGGCTGATCGCCGGTGCCACCGCGGTGTACGGCGAGGCGGAGATGGCGCGCAGCTACGGCAGCATCGTGCCGGTGCCGGCAGAACGCGTCGTCGTGGCCGAGGACGGCCATCGCCTGTCGCTGGCTGGGCGCGAGTTGCTGTGCATCGACACGCCGGGGCACGCCCGTCATCACCTGTGCGTGTGGGACGCACGCAGCCGCAGTTGGTTCAGCGGCGACACTTTCGGCCTGTCTTACCGCGAACTGGACAGCGCGCGCGGCGCTTTCGCGATCCCGACTTCGTCGCCGGTGCAGTTCGAGCCGGACGCGATGCAGGCCTCGATCCAGCGCATGCTCGGGTACGCGCCGCAGACGCTGTATCTCACCCACTACGGTCCGGTGGAGGGCGCCGACACGCTGGCGGCGGAACTGCTGGAACAACTCGAGGCGATGGTGGCGATCGCGCGCGGCTGCGATGGGCGCTCCGATCGCCATCGCTGCCTGGTCGCGGCGCTGACCGCGCTGTATCTGGAGCGGGCGCGGCTGCATGGCTGTCCGCTGGACGATGCCGGCGTGGAGCGCGTGCTGCACATGGACATCAAGCTCAACGCGCAGGGCCTGGCCTGCTGGCTGGATCGTCCCGCGCGCTGAACGGCGCTTCGGTCGCACGCACGCGAATGCGTCGCCGTGCTGTCTCGGCACGACGCCATTCTCTACACTGTGCGGCCCGCTTGTTGCCAGGTCGTGACCGTGAACCCGATGCGCATGTTGCTGCTGTCCGCTTCCCTGTTCATGGGAGGTGCGGCACAGGCGGCCAACGATGCGCTGGCCGGCGATGCGGGCGGCGACGCCGATGCGCTGGAGCGGCATGCGTTGCCTGCGCCCTGCGATTCCTCCGAGGCCTGTGGTCCGGGGATGCCGGGCTGAGCGATCGGCGGGGAGGCGCTTTTTTTCTACGCAGGCCAGGCGCATGCGAGCGCCGCGATGTCATCCTGCACGCGCTTGGCGAAGCCGAAGAGCCGCACGCAAGCCGCCGAGGCGGCCAGACAGCGCTGCTCAGGCAGTGGTATCGATCAACCCGCCGATGATGCCCTGGTTGAGCAGATCGCCGGTCACTGTGCCGCTGAGGCTGGGATTGGACTGCAGCAGCGACGACAGCTGCGGAGTCAGGCCCTGGCTGCTGAAGACGCCGGAGGCGTTGTACAGGCCCGGGGTCGACGGCGGCGCGGTGATCGTGCCGAGCAGTCCCTGGTCGTAGGTCTGGGTGGCCTGGTCGAGGGTGGGATACGGCGCGGTGCCGGTCGAGGTCGACGTGCCTGTGGACGAGGTCGATGCGCCGGTAGTCGAGGTGGAGCTGCCGGCAGACGAGGTCGAGGCCGCATCGGTCGGGCCGGCGCTGACGATGCTGTTGAACAGCCCGGCCGCGTTGTAGGTCAGTCCGGTGTCGGCCGGGGTGCTTCCCGCGAGGCCGCCGAGGCTGAAGATCACCGAGGCGTCGCCGGACAATTCCACCGCCTGCTGCACCGCCGCCGGGTCGTTGCTGGCCACGATCGGGTTGCCGGCCTGGGTCGAATCGCTGGAGGCGCCCGTTGCCGGAAAGCCATACGGCGACGCCCCGTAAGGCGAGACGGTGCCCAGCGGCGACAGTGCGGTATCGATGGCCATGGTGGTGCCCAGCGAGCAGAGGGATTGGCGCACTGATACGCCCATGCCGCTGAACGGACTCTTAGGTCTTTCCGGGCGTCGCGACGCGCCGGCACAGGCGGCGGCCGCGCTGCCATGGACGTCCCGGCGCAGGGGAGGCCGGAGCACCTGAACCGCATCACCCGGCACGCTGCGGACGCGACGTCGATTCCATTTCCCCGCCCGAGCATGGCGAGGCGATGGGGCGACCTGCCGATGCGCGCGCGCCTGTCGCCAAGGAGGGACGAAGCACAGGCACCCGTCCCGCATCGGAATTGCGCAAAACAGCGTGCCGCCATTGGCGCCGGTGCGCGGCTGTCGCCGCCCGTGGCCGCTGGCCTAGAATTGCGCCATACCCGTTCCGCGTGCACGCATGTCTTCCCCTTCTTCCACGGCCGCCGCCGCACCTGCGCGCGGTGGCTTCGTCGTTCTCGCCCTGTTCCTGGTCTACGTCGTCTGGGGCTCGACCTATCTGGCGATCCGCTTCGCCCTGGAAGGCGGCGCGCCGCCGCTGAGCGTGGTGTCCGGAACCCGCTTCGTGATCGCCGGCAGCGTGCTGTACGCGGTGCTGCGCTGGCGCGGGGTGGCCGCGCCCACGCGCGCGCAGTGGCGGCCGCTGGCCATGCTCGGTGCGCTCATGCTGGTTTGCGGCAATGGCCTGGTGGTGCTGGCCGAGCGCCAGGTGTCCTCGGGGCTGGCAGCGGTGGCGGTGGCCTCGGTGCCGCTGTGGATGGCGCTGTTCGGCACGCTGCGCGGGCACCACGCCAGCCGCGGCGAATGGCTGGGGATCGTGGTCGGCTTCGCCGGGGTGGTGTGGCTCAATGCCGGCAGCAGCCTCAATGCCAGCCCGCTGGGCCTGGTGCTGCTGTTGATCGCGCCGGTGGGCTGGGCGTTCGGTTCGGTGTGGTCGCGCGGGCGCGATCTGCCGATGCCGTTCATGGCCGCCGCCGGGCAGATGCTGTGCGGCGGCGTGATGCTGGTGGCGATCGGCCTGCTCAGCGGCGAGCGCCTGCACACCTTGCCGAGCGCGCAGGGGATGCTGGCGGTGGCCTACCTGTGCGTGTTCGGCTCGATCGTCGCGTTCACCGCCTACGTGTGGCTGCTGCAGAACGTGCGCCCGGCGCTGGCCGGCAGCTATGCCTACGTCAATCCGGTGATCGCGGTGGCGCTGGGCAGCTGGCTCGGCCAGGAGCGCTTCAGCGCCAGCGACTTCGGCGCAATGGCGGTGATCCTGACCGGCGTGGTGGTGATCACCGTGGCGAGGACGCGGCGATGACCGCGGTCGCCGAGCAGGAGGCCCGGCGCGGCCTGTGGATCACCGCGGCGACCTTCGCACTGTGGGGCGTGGTGCCGGTGTACTGGCACCTGCTGCAGGCGGTGCCGTCGCCGCACATCATCGCTCACCGCATCGTCTGGAGCACATTGCTGGTAGTGGCGTGGCTGGTATACAGCGCGCGCATGCAGTGGTGGCGGCGCATCGCCGCGCAGCCGCGCGCGCTGGCCACGCTGGTGCTGAGCAGCCTGGCGATCGCCTTCAACTGGGGCCTGTACATCTGGGCGGTCAATGCCGGCCATGTGATCGAGACCAGCCTGGGTTATTTCATCAATCCGCTGGTCAACGTGCTGCTCGGGGTGCTGGTGCTGCATGAGCGGCTGCGCCCGCTGCAGTGGCTGGCGGTGGCCTGCGCCGCGCTGGGCGTGGCGTGGCTCACCGTCGACGCCGGCACGCTGCCGTGGATCGCGCTGGGCCTGGCCGGCTCGTTCGGGCTGTACGGCCTGCTGCGCAAGCTGGTGCAGGTGGATGCGGTGGCCGGGCTGGGCGTGGAGAGCTTGTACCTGTTCCTGCCGGCGCTGGGCTTCGTGCTGTGGGGCGAGGCCGGCCACGGCGGCGGCTTCGCCGGCGAGTGGGGCTGGCGCAACGACCTGCTGCTGGTGTTCGGCGGCGTGGTCACCGCGGTGCCGCTGATCGGCTTCGCCTACGGCGTGCGGCGCATCCCGCTGTCGCTGGTCGGGCTGCTGCAGTACATCGCGCCGAGCCTGCAGTTGCTGCTGGGCGTGTGGTTCTTCCGCGAGCCGTTCGACACCGGCAAGGCCATCGGCTTCGCCGCGATCTGGATCGGGTTGCTGCTGTTCGCGGGCGAGAGTCTATGGCGGTCGGGTGTGTGGCGGCGAGCGGGGATTCGGGATTAGGGATTCGGGATTGGCAAGAGCCGGCGCCCGCCTAGGTCGCCAGCGCAGCCGCTCTTACGAATCCCCAATCCCGACTTCCCACTCCCGGCTCAGCCGCGGCTACCGCTCGCGGCCGGCCCACCGGTCAGCTGCAGCTCGGGGTCCGCACGCGGCGGCAGCGGCTGCGGGCAGCGGCCATCGTGACGCTGTGCCGGCAGCTCCGCGAACCAGTCCTCCACGGTCGGTGCCAGCAGGTCCAGCCGCATCGGCAGGCTCAGGTGGTTCTCGCCGGGCATCTCCAGGTAGTGCGCGCGCGGTGCGTCCAGCGCCAGCAGGCGGCCGTGCGCCACCGGGATGTGCTGGTCGGCGCTGCCGTGCAGCAGCAGCACGCAGGCCGGTGCGGCGCGCGCGGCGGCGGTGACGTCGACCTGGTCCAGGTTCAGCGCCAGGCGCTGGTTGGCGTTGGCGATCACCGCGTCCAGGTTCTGCCTGCCGTAGCGCCAGCGCGCCAGGTCCATCGCCGCGCTGGCCATCCAGCCGCGCGGGCGGCTGGCGAGCATGTGCGGGATCATGTCGCGGATGCCGCGGCCGGCGTTGGCGAAGGATTCCATCGCGACCACGCCATCGACCTGGTCGCCGAGCTTCTGCGCGGCGAACAGCGCGGTGGCCGCGCCATAGGACACGCCGAACAGGTACAGCGGACCCTGCACCTCGCCGCTGGCACGCAGCGCGCGGATCACCGCGACCACGTCGTCCGACTCGCGGGTGCCGTAGCCGGCCGGGCCGCCGCCGGAGCGGCCGTGGTTGCGCAGGTCGATGCTGATGCTGCGGTAGCCGGCCTGGGCCAGGTCCAGCGACCATGGCAGCAGCGAGTCGCCGTCCATCATCCAGCCGTGCAGCAACACCACGGTGCCGCGCGGGGCGATCTGCGTGGCCGGCGCCGGGGTCGCCACGTCCATGGCGAAGTCGGCGTGCTCGTGGCCGCTGGCGTCGCGGCCGGCGTGCTCGTAGCGGTAGCGCATGTGGTAGTCGCCCGGATCGATGGCGCGCCAGAAGATCGGGATGCCGCCTGGCACCAGCACGTGGCCGCTGCGGTTGGGCAGGGTCGCCAGCAGGCTCTGGATGCGCTCCTCGTCCATCAGCGGCGACACGCCGCCCGGCGCGACCAGGCGGTCGCTGAGCGAGGTGGAAGAGCAGGCGCTCAGCCACAGGCTGGCGCAGAGGACGAGCAACAGGCGCAGGCGCGAGGACATGGGGGTGGCGGCGTGGAACCAAATGGCCGCGCAGGCTAGCGCCTCGGCGGCGGCCGTTCTACCGCGTTTCGATGACGAAACGATGACGCGTCAGCGGCCATTGGGCCGGGCCGGGACAGGGGTCCCGACCCGGCGCGTTCAGCCGTGGCGCTACAGCGCGCGCAGGGCGGTGGTGATCGGCAGCCGCGCCGCGCGCAGCGCCGGGAACAGGCCGCCGACCAGGCCGATGCCCAGCGCCCACTTCAGCCCGGTCCACAGCAGCGGCGGGGAGACCTTGAACTGGAACACCACCTGGCTGAAGTTGCTGCCCAGCGTGGACACGCTGTAGCCGTTGAAGATCGCCCAGGCGATCAGCCCGCCCAGCACCCCGCCGAGCAGCGCCAGCAGCATGGTCTCCAGCATCACGGCCACCACCACCGGCAGCCCGCGGAAGCCCAGCGCGCGCATGGTGGCGATCTCGCGGGCGCGGGTGGCGACCGCCGCGTACATGGTGTTGAGCGCGCCGAACACCGCGCCGATCGCCATGATGGTGCCGATGAAGGTGCCCAGGACCTCCAGCACCTTGCTGAGGTTGCCGCCCTGCTTGCGGTAGTACTCGCGGGTGGTGAACACGTCCAGTTTCAGCCGCGGGTCGGCGTCCATTGCCGCCTTGAACTGGCGGAAGCCGTCCTGGCCCTGGGTGCGCACGCTGATCGACTGGTAGGCGCTGCGGTTGTAGGTGGTGGCCAGGGTCTGGGTGTCGGTCCACAGTTCCGAGTCGTGCGCGTCGCCGCTGGCGAACACGCCGACCACGGTCCAGGCCTGGTTGCCCAAGGTCAGGCGCTGGCCGAGCTGCAGGCCGCGGAACTGCGACTGCGCGCCCTTGCCGACCACGATCTCGCGCAGGCCGGGGGTGAAGCGACGGCCCTGCACGATCCTGACCTTGTCGTGCACCGCCCAGCCCTGCTCGCCGACGCCGCGGAACTGCGCGTTGACGTCGGTGCCGTCGGACTTGGACTGCAGGTTCACCACCTGCGACAGCTCCGGCGAGACCAGCGGGCGGTTGTCGGCCCCGCGCGCCACCCCGGCCAGGCCGGCGATCAGCGGCACCTGGTCGCGGAGGATGACCGAGTTGGTCTCGGCCTGGGAGCCGCCGCGCAGCACGATGGCGGTGGTGTCGTCGCCGGTGCTGTCCAGGGTCGCTTGGAAACCCTGGCCCATCGCCAGCATCGCCACCAGCACGCCGACCACGCCGGCGATGCCGACCACGATCACCGAACTGGCGCCCCAGCGCTGCGGCAGGCTGGCGATGCCGATGCGTGCGGCGGCCAGCGACAGCCGGCCGCTGCGGGTGGCCAGCAGCAACACGGCGAGCACCGCCACCAACGCCAGGACCAGGAACCAGGGCAGGGCGATCCAGATTCCCAGGCCGATCGCCAGCGCCGCGATCGCCAGGACATTCCATAACCATTGCATCTTCATTGCGTTGTTCCTCGGGTCTGCTTTGCCGTCCGTGGCATCGATGTGCTGGAGAGAAGGCGCGGGCTCAGCGCCCGGCCAGGGCGTCGACGATCTTCAGCCGCTGCGCGCGCAGCGCTGGCAGCAGGCCGACCACCACGCCGATGACCAGCATCAGCGCCGCGCCGATCAGCCAGGTCTGCGCCGGCACCGCGTGCACCGGCAGCGCGCCGCGGCTGGCGCTGGCCAGCACCGGGATCGCCGCCGCCGCCAGCGCCATGCCGAGCAGGCCGCCGAGCACGATCAGCAGCACCGACTCCACGATCACCAGGGTCAGCACGGTGCGGTCCTGGAAGCCCAGGGTCTTGAGCGTGGCCAGTTCCGGGATGCGTTCGCGCACTGCCTGCGCCATGGTGTTGCCGGTCAGCAGCACCAGGGTGAAGAACACCGCGCCCATGATCGAGGTGACGATCAGGCCGATGTCGGCGAACTGCTTCACGAAGGCCTGCTGGAACGCCGACTCGGTCTGCGACTTGGTCTCGTGGTCGGAATTGGCCGACAGCGCATCGATCGCCTGCGCCACCCGCGAGGCGTGCTCGGGGTTGTCCAGCCGCACCGTGTACCAGCTGACCTTGCCCTTGATGTAGTCGTTGCTCTCGTCGAAGTACTTCCAGTTCATCATCAACTGGTTTTCCGCCTGCACGTTGGCGCGGTCCTTGGCGCGGAAGATCGCCTTCAGCTCCAGCGGCCAGTCGTTGCTGCCGCCGCGGGGGAAGATGGTGGCCTGCAGCGGAATCACGTCGCCGACTTTCCAGCCGTACTTCTTCGCCAGCGCCTCGCCCACCGCCGCCCCGGTGCGGGTGTCGCGGAAGGCCTTGAGCTGCTCCGGCGGCATCTCGTACTCGCTGTACACGTCGAAGAAGTTCGGCGCGACCGAGAAGTTGGGGAAGAAGTCCTTTGGGTCCTTGTAGATGCCGCCGAACCACATCGCATACGTCACGTCGCGCACGCCGGGCACGCTGCGGATCTGCGACTCCAGGCGCACCGGCAGCGACTGGGTGATCGACAGGCGCGAGGCCACCACCAGGCGGTTGACCCCTTCCACCGAGCCGCCGGCGGTGAACGCGACGCGGACCGAGTCGAGCAGGCCGAACAGCAGGAACGCGACGATCACCGAGAACAGGGTCAGTAATGTCCGCGTCTTGCTGCGGAACAGTTGCGCCCAGATCAACGAGAAATACTTCATGGCATCGCCTCGCTCAGTGCGCGGCCGGCGCGTCGGCCAGCTCGCCCTTGTCCAGGTGCACGGTATGGGTGGCGTACTCGGCGGCCTTGGGGTCGTGGGTGACCATGACGATGGTCTTGCCGTGGCTGCGGTTGAGTTCCTGCAGCAGGCCCAGCACGTCCTCGGCCGAGCGCCGGTCCAGGTCGCCGGTGGGTTCGTCGCAGATCAGGAAGGTGGGGTCGGAGACGATGGCGCGGGCGATGGCCACGCGCTGCTGCTGGCCGCCGGACAGCTCGCTGGGCTTGTGGTTGCGGCGGTCTTCCAGGCCGACCAGGGTCAGCGCGATCTCGGCATTGCGTTTGCGCTGGGCGGCGCCGAGCGAGGTCAGCAGCAGCGGCAGTTCGACGTTCTTCTGTGCGGTGAGCATCGGCATCAGGTTGTAGAACTGGAACACGAAGCCGACGTGGTGGCTGCGCCAGGTGGCGAGCTGACCGCCGCTCATGCGGTCGATGCGCTGGCCTTCGATCTCGATCTCGCCGCCGCTGGGCGAGTCCAGCCCGCCGATCAGGTTGAGCAAGGTGGTCTTGCCGGAGCCGGACGGTCCCATCAGGGCGACGAAGTCGCCGCGGGCGATATCCAGGTCGATGCCGTGCAGGACCTGGACTTTCTCGGGGCCGCGCTGGTAGGTCTTGGTGACGTTGCGCAGGGTGACGAGGGTGGACATGGTGGTGTTCCTGGCGGTGGACGAGGTGGAGGCGATGCGGTCGCAGATGGCGGCGCGGGGGTACCGTTGCGGTTGCGGTTGCGGTTGCGGTTGCAGGTGCGATGCAGGTGCAGGTGCAGTTGTTGCTCTTGTTGTTGCTGTTGCTTCTGCCGTTGCGGTTGCTCCGGCTTTTGATTTACCGGGTTCCCTTCCGAAGCGGCGGCCATCACGGGGAAAAACCCCGAAGGGGCGGCGTACATGGATGTACGCCGTCCGCGGCAGGGGCAGGATGCCCCTTCCGCGGATCCCCGTGATGGACGCGGACCCGGAGCGCGTTAGCGCGGAGGGCGCGTAGGCAGGGTGTGCTTTCTTTTGGTTACTTTTCTTTGCACAAGCAAAGAAAAGTAACTCGCCGTCAGGCGAAAGCTTTGCACTTGCACTTGCACTTGCTCTTGCTGCTACGGTGGCGACCGCTGGATCGTAGGAGCGGCTTTAGCCGCGACAGACATGACCAATTACGTTTGTCGCGGCTAAAGCCGCTCCTACAGTTTTTCTCATATGACACCAAAGCTTGGAGCAAAGGCTTTCGCCCTTTCGGGCGAGTCACTTTTCTTTGCTCGCGCAAAGAAAAGTAACCAAAAGAAAGCGCGCCCTGCCTTGCGCCCTCCGCGCTGCGCGCTCCGGGTCCGCGGATGCACCGGGGATTCGCGGAAGGGGCATCCTGCCCCTGCCGCGAACGGCGTACATCCATGTACGCCGCCCTTCGGGTTTTTCCCCGGTCCATCCGCCGCTGCGGAAGGGAACCCGGTATAGCAAAAGCAAGAGCAACAGCCAAAGCCAAAGCCACAGCCACAGCCACAGCCAAAGCCAAAGCCAAAGCCACAGCCACAGCCACAGCCACAGCCACAGCCACAGCCACAGCCACAGCAACAGCAACAGCTAAAGCAACAGCTAAAGCCAGAGTCGTGCGGCTGCGGTCTGCCGCAGCGGGGACATCGAATACGTCAGGCGAAGACGGCGGCGCGCTACTGCGCAGCCGCCTCCGCCGTCTTCACCTGCATGCCGGCATGCAAAACCTCCGGCGGATCCAGTACCACCGTGTCGCCTGCGGCCAGGCCGGACAGCACCTGGCGATCGTCGCCCAGGGCGATGCCGGTCTTCAGCGCGCGCTGCTCGACCGTGTTGTCCTCCTTGACCGCGAACGCCACGTCCTGGCCCTCGCGCTTGACGATCGCCGCGCCCGGTACCCGCACGCCCTGCGGTTTGTCCTGCGCCTGCGGCTGCGGCGCCTCCAGGAAGCTGACCCGCACGCCCATCTCCGGCACGATCCGCGCGTCCTTCTGCTTCAGTGCCACGCGCACCTTCACCGTCGCCTTGCCGCGGTCCGCGGAGGGAATGATTGCGATCACCTCGGCCGGAATCTTCCAGTCCGGGTAGGCGTTGAGCACCGCTTCCACCGGCATGCCCGGCTTGACCCGGCCGATGTAGGACTCGCCCACCTCGACCTCGATCTCCAGCGACTCCATGTCGACGATGGTGCCGATGCCGGTGCGGGTGAAGCCGCCGCCGGCCGACAGCGGCGAGACGATCTCGCCCGGCTGCGCCGCCTTGGCGGTGACCACACCGGAGAACGGTGCGCGCACGATGGTGTTGTCGACGTTGAGATCGGAGATCGACAACTGGTTGCCGGCCACCGCGACGTTGCGCTGCGCGTTCTGCAACTGCGCGCGCAGGGCGTCGCGCTGCGCCACCGCCTGCTCGTATTGTGAGCGCGAGACCAACTGCTGGCCGGCCAGGGTCTGCAGCCGTTGCGCGTCGGCATCGGCCTGGCGCACCTGCGCCTGCATGTTGGCCACCAGGCTGCGCGCCGCATCCAGTTGCGAGGCCGACAGCACCCGCTGCGCGTTGGCGTCGATCGGGTCCAGCGTCGCCATCACCTGGCCTTCCTCCACGCGCATGCCTTCCTCGATGCGCACCTCGCGGACCTTGCCGGTGATCTTGGCCGAGACCGTGGCCATGCGCCGCGCCACCACGTAGCCGCTGGCGTCTAGCACCGAGGCACTGCTGCTGCCGGGCGCGATCGCCACCACCGCGGCGGTGCGCACTTCCAGCGGCTTGCTGCGGCCGAACAGCAGCCAGGCGCCGGCGCCGAGGGCGAGCAGCACCACCAGCAGGACCACGGCGATCCACAGCCCGCGCCGCGACGGCGGTTCGCTCGGCGGCGCCTTGCGGTCGATACGGAGTTCCTTGAGCAGGTCGGAGGAAGTACTCATCGTGTCCTTGATCGAAAACGGTCGGCGCGCTGCAGTGTGCGAGCGTCCGGTCGCCGTGGGCATGGCCGGAAGTCACTTTCTGCGGTGCGATGTCGCGGGAGAACGCCGCCCCTCGGCGTGGATCGCAGCATGCGGCAATCGTGCCGGGGCTGCCAGTGACAGATGTCATCCGCTGCAGTTGACGCGCCACACTGGGCGGCGGCCCCGTCGCGGCGCAGCCTAGACGCTCCTTGCCATTCCGGGAGCGTCCCATGTCCGATCACGATGCGTTGCCGCTGGCGCAGCTCAGCGGCGTCCACAAGCGCTACGGCGCGCTGGTTGCGCTCGACGGCGTCGACCTGCAGTTGCGCCGCGGCCAGTTGCTGGCGCTGCTGGGCGCCAACGGTGCCGGCAAGAGCACCGCGGTGAGCCTGCTGCTCGGGCTGCAGACGCCCGACGCCGGCAGCGTGCGCCTGTGCGGACAGGATCCGCGGTCGTTGGCGGCGCGCCGCCAGGCCGGGGCGATGCTGCAGACCGCTGGGCTGCCGGAGACGCTGCGCGTGGGCGAACTGTTGCTGCAGGCGCGCGGCTATTACCCGACGCCGCGCAGCGTCGCCGACTGCGTGGCGCTGGCCGGGCTGGACGGGTTGATGGCACGCCGCTACGGCCAGTTGTCCGGCGGCCAGCAGCGGCGTGTGCAGTTCGCAATGGCGATCTGCGGGCGGCCGCAGGTGCTGTTCCTGGACGAGCCCAGCACCGGCTTGGACATCGAGGCGCGGCAGGGCCTGTGGCGGGCGATCCGCGAACTGGTCGCCGATGGCTGCGCGGTGCTGCTGACCACGCACTATCTGGAAGAGGCCGAGGCGCTCGCCGATCGGGTGGCGGTGCTGCAGCGCGGCACGCTGATCGCCGAGGGCAGCGTCGCCGAGCTGCGCGCACGCTTCGAGCAATGCACCATCCGCTGCCGTAGCGCGCTGCCGGCCGCGCAGGTGGCGCAGTGGCCGCAAGTGCGCCGCGCCGACAACCGCGATGGCGTGCTGGAGGTGGTCGCCGAGCCGGCCGAGCCGGTGGTGGCGCGGCTGCTCGCCAGCGATCCAGCGCTGCAGGCACTGGAAGTCCGCCGTGCCGGCCTTGCCGACGCCTTTCTCGCCATCACCCGTGCGGAGGCTGCATGAACCCGATCGATCTTTCCGTTGCCCCGCCGGCGGCCGCCTGGTCGTTGCGTGACCAGCTCGCGCTGCTGCTGCGCGAAATCCGCTACGAGGTGGTGCGCTGGCTGCGCACGCCATCCTTCGCCTTGCCGACGCTGCTGTTCCCGCCACTGTTCTACCTGCTGTTCGGCGTGCTGCTCAATCATGGGCGCCACGATGCGGCGGTGTACCTGATGGCTAGCTACAGCGTGTTCGGGGTGATGGCGCCGGCCTTGTTCGGCTTCGGCGTCGGCCTGGCGCTGGACCGCGAGCGCGGGCTGTTGGCGCTGAAGCGGGCGATGCCGGTGCCGCCGCTGGCGCTGCTGTTGGCGCGCACCGCGCTGGCGATGGCGTTCGCGCTGGCGATCGGGGTGGTGCTGCAGGCGCTGGCCGCACTGCTTGGCGGGGTCATGCTGACGCCGATGCAGCGGATCGGGCTGCTGCTGGTGGACGTGCTGGGCACGCTGCCGTTCTGCGCGATCGGGCTGGCGCTGGGTGCCTACGCCGGCGGCAGCGGCGCGCCGGCGCTGGTCAACCTGATCTACCTGCCGATGGCGTTCCTGTCGGGGTTGTGGATCCCGCTGCAGCTGCTGCCCGCGTGGCTGACCACGCTGGCGCCGCTGTGGCCGTCCTATCACCTGGGCCAGCTGGCGCTGCGCGTGGTCGGACAGGGCGATGGCCATGGCAGTGCCGGCCATGTCGCCGCACTGCTGGCGGTGACGGTGGTGTTCTACGCACTGGCGCAGCGGCGCCTGCGCCGCGGCTGATGGTGCGCCCTGCCGATCCCGGCGCCGTCGCGCGGCTCTGCGCGCCGGCGCCTTCGCTAAGCTATGCGCCGCGGCAGCCGTGCCGCCCTGGGAGCCCGACGTGATCGCCTTGCTGCACGCCTCGCCCGACTCGTTGATCGCCCGCCGCATCGGCTGGAGCTCGGCCAAGTCCAGCACCCACTGGTTCGTGTGGCTGTCGCTGGTGTGGTCGATCTGGCTGTTCGTCACCCCGTTGTACGAACCGCACTACTTCCGCAACTGGGTCGCGCCGACCCTGGCCAGCTATGCGGTGTTCCTCGCCTTGTACTACGTGGCCTATTACCGCCACCGGCGCTACTTGCCCTGGTGCGTGGCGGGCATGACGGCGCTGGCATTGGTGCTATTGCCGTACAACCCTGGTGCGCAGTGCTACATCATCTATGCCTGTGCCTTCCTGGCGTTCTGCCTGGAGCCGGTGCGTGCGGTGGTGGCGATGCTGCTGGTACTGGCGGTGTTCGCGCTGGCGTGGACGCTGCGTGGCTGGTCGCCGCTGTACATGGTCAGCGCGGTGGTGGTGGGCCTGTCGGTGGGGCTGATGAACATCAGCTTCGAGCGGCGTGCGCGCGGCGAGGCGCGACTGCGCCTGAGCCACGAGGAAGTGCGGCGCCTGGCGGCGGTGGCCGAGCGCGAGCGCATCGGCCGCGACCTGCACGACCTGCTCGGCCACACCCTGTCGCTGGTGGCGCTGAAATCGGACCTGGCCACGCGTCTGCTCGCCCACGACGCCGCCGCAGCGCAGCGCGAGATGGAGGAGGTGGGCCAGGTCGCACGCGAGGCGCTGGGCCAGGTGCGACGCGCTGTCAGTGGCATCCGCGCGGCGCAGCTGGCGGCGGAGATCGCCTCGGCCAAGCTGCTGCTGGAATCGTCGGGGGTGACCTTCCGCTACCAGGTCGAGGCGTTGCCGCCGTGCCCGCAGCTGGAGACGGTGTTCGCGCTGGTGTTGCGCGAGGCCGCCACCAATATCCAGCGGCATGCCTCTGCCCGCAACGCGCAGCTGCGGCTGTGGTGCGAGCGTGGCCAGGCCTTGCTGGAACTGCGCGACGACGGCCGCGGCGGCGCGCTGCAGCCGGGCACCGGGCTGAGCAGCATGCGCGAGCGGCTGGAGGCGGTGGGCGGCAGCCTGCGCATCGCCTCCGAGCGCGGCCTGGGCACCTGTCTGGTCGCCGCCGCGCCGTTGCCGCGGGCCGAGGTGGCCGTGCCGGAGGCCACACTGGCGCCGCGGACGCAGGCCCCGGCGGATCAGGACGCCGCGCTCGGCTGAGCGCCGGCCCGGGCCGGGCACTACAATGGGCCGACAAGGACCGGGGGGTGCCGTGATTCGTTTAGTGCTGGCGGAGGACCAGGCGATGGTGCGCGGTGCGCTGGGCGCACTGCTGGGCCTGGAAGCGGATCTGGACCTGGTCGCCAGTGCGGCCGATGGCGAGGCCGCCTGGCGCGCGCTGCAGGCGCATGCGCCGGATCTGCTGGTCACCGACATCGAGATGCCCGGCCTCAGCGGCCTGGAACTGGCCCAGCGCATCCAGCGCCAGCAATTGCCGGTGCGCGTCATCATCGTCACCACCTTCGCCCGCCCCGGTTTCCTGCGGCGCGCGCTGGACGCCGGGGTCGGCGGCTATCTGCTCAAGGATGCGCCGCCGCAGCGGCTGATCGAGGCGATCCGCCAGGTGCATCGCGGCGGCCGCGCGATCGATCCGGAACTGGCGCTGGAAGCCTGGTCCGAGGCCGACCCGCTCAATGACCGCGAACGCCAGGTGCTGCGCCTGGCCGGCGAGGGCGCCTCGGCCGGCGATATCGCCACGCAGCTGGGACTGTCGGCGGGCACGGTGCGCAATTACCTGTCCGAGGCGATCGGCAAGCTCGGGGTCGGCAACCGCATCGAGGCGGCGCGGCTGGCCCGGCAGAAGGGCTGGCTGTGACGCCACACTCGGTTCGGCCCGGAATTTGCATGGCTCCCTGCGCTTGACTGCGCAGCGCCGTGCGGGGCGCGCGCGGCCTCCCTCCTTCCCACTGGCCGACGCCATGCATTCCACCATGATCAACCGCTATGGCGTGCCGCTGGCCTTGCTGCTGCTGTTGGGCATCAGTGGCGGGGTACTGGTGGGCAGCGAGCGCTTCCTCGACGATGCCGCCGCGGTGCAGCGCAGCCACCAGGTCATCGCCGAGATCAATGGCCTGCAGCTCAACCTCGCCGACTGCGATGCCTCGCTGCGCGGCTTCCTGCTGCTGGAAACCCCCGAGCATCTGGTCGACTTCCAGCAGTGCCAGCGCGCGCTGCCGCCGCGGCTGCAGCAGCTGGCCACGCTGCTGCAGGGCAAGCCGGCCCAGCAGCAGCGGTTGCAGGAGGTCCGGGCCCAGATCCAGGCGCGCATGCGCGACAGCGCGCGCGCCGTGGCCCGCTTCCAGGGCAAGGACGCGGGCCTGCTCAAACCCGACCCCGAACGCGCGCGGCACGGCCGCGCGCTGTCGCAGGCGATCCGTCGCAACACCGACAGCATGGTGCGCAGCGAACGCGCGGCGCTGGCCAGCAGCGCCCGCTCCACCGCCGCCAACGCCGACCTGCTGCGCCGGCTGGCGGTGGTCGGCATCCCGGCGGTGTGCGCGTTGACCCTGGGCCTGTACCTGCTGCTGCGCCGCGAGATCGGCCGCCGCAGCCAGGCCGAGCAGCGCGGCCACCATGCCAATGCGCTACTGGTGGGCACCGTGCAGCAGATGCAGCGCACCGAACAGGATCTGCGCACACTCAACCGGTGCAGCCGTGGGCTGCAGAGCTGCGTGCAGCAGGACGAGGCGGTGGAGGTCGCACGGCAGGCGCTGGAACGCCTGCTCGGCGACGCCGGCTGCAGCGTGTACTGCACCGACGCGACGGGCGAGCAGGCCGTCTGCGTGGCCCACTGGGGCGAGGATGCGGTGTGCGCGCCGGCGCTGACGCTGAGCGGCTGCGAAGGCCTGCGCCGCCGCGCCACCCAGATCCAGCGGCCCGGCGCAGCGCCGGCCTGCGCGCACGCCGCCGGCGCCACGCGGCATGGCACCTGCGTGCCGATGATGGTGCAGGGCGAGCCGCTGGGGCTGATCCACCTGTCCAGCCGCGATCCGGGCTTGCTCGAACGGCTGCACCTGGTGGAGGTGGTGGCGGAGCAACTGGCGATGGCGCTGCACAACCTGCAACTGCGCCAGCGCCTGCAGACGCAGTCGATCCGCGATCCGTTGACCGGGCTGTACAACCGCCGCTATCTGGAAGAATCGCTGGTGCGCGAGCTGGCCCGCTGCGAGCGGCGCGACCAGCCGCTGGCGCTGATGATGCTGGACCTGGACCACTTCAAGGCGCTCAACGACCGCCTCGGCCATGCCGGCGGCGACGCCTTGCTGGCCGCGTTCGGCCAGTTGCTGACCGGGCTGGTGCGGCCGGAGGACATCGCCTGCCGCTACGGTGGCGAAGAGTTCACGGTGATCCTGCCCGGCGCCAGCGCCGCCGCGGCGCAGCGTCGCGCCGAGCAGATCCGCGCCGCGGTGGCGGCGCTGCAGGTGCAGCACCAGGGCCAGGCGCTGCCGCCGGTGACCGTGTCGATCGGCGTGGCCGCCTATCCGGACCATGGCCGCAGCACCGAGGAACTGCTGCGCTGCGCGGATGCGGCGCTGTACCGCGGCAAGCGCAGCGGCCGCAACCGCGTCGCCGCCGCCGGCGATGTGCCGCTGTGCGTCGTCGAGGCCTGACCGCGCTGGCTCAGAACGACCAACTGAAGCTCAGCGCGCCGCTGCGCGGTTCGCCCCAGGCGCCGTAGCCGTAGATCTGCGCGTAGTAGCGCTTGTCGAGCAGGTTGTTGAGGTTGAGCTGCACCGAGAACGCCGGCGACAAGCGGTAACGCGCAAAGGCGCTGACCAGCGCGTAGCCGCTCTGCTCGAAGCGGCCATAGGTGGGGTCGACGTAGTAGATGCGGTTCTGCCAATTGACGCCGCCGCCGAAGGTCAGTTCGCTCAGGCTGCGTGGCGTGTAGCTGCTGTAGAGCTTGAGCGTGGTCTGCGGCAGCTGGCTGTTGATGTCCGCGCCGGCAACGTCCTTGGCGACGTAGCGCGAGGCGCCGAAGGTCGCGTTCCAGCCCGGCGCCAGCTCACCGTTGAGCTCGAGCTCGAAACCGCGGCTGACCGTGCCCTGCGCGGCGACGTAGGCGGTCTCGGTGGTGCCTTGCACGAATCCGGCAGTGGCCTGGGCGACGTTGTCCTGGTCGATGCGGAACACCGACAGCGCGGCGTTGAGGCGGTCGTCGAACCAGGCACCCTTGATCCCGGCCTCGTAGCTCTTGCCGATCACCGGGTCCAGGTAGGCACCGCTGGCGGTGCGCGCGGTCTGCGGCTGGAAGATGTCGGTGTAACTGGCGTAGACCGACCAGACGTCGTCGAGCGTGTACACCAGGCCGGCATAGGGCGTGGTCTTCTCCTGGTGCAGCACATAGCCCACCCCGCTCTCGGCGCCGTCCACCTTCCAGTCGGTGTAGCGCGCGCCCACGATCAACTTCAGCGGATCGGCCAGCGACAATCGCGCCGCCGCATAGCCGGCCTTCTGGGTGACGGTGCCGCGGCTGAACTCGCTGATCGGCGACCAGGCCGGTTCCGGATAGGCGCCGGTCCAGCCCAGATAGCTGGGCAGCGGCCCGGGGAAGTCGAAGGCGCCGGTGTTCACGTAGCGGCGGCGGTTGTAACTGAGCCCGGCCATCAGTTCGTGTTCGCGTCCGCCCAGCTGGAACGGGCCTTCGGCGTAGGCATCCAGGCCGTCGACCTTGCGCCCGATGATGTAGTAGCCCGAATACGGCACCACGCCGGCGCCGGTCTGGCGGTCGAAACCGTAGATCGTGTAGTACGGGTAGAACAGCTTGTCGGTGACGTCGGTCTGGTCGTGGGTGGCGTTGAGCTTGAGTTGCCAGCCGTTGCCGAAGGCGTGCTGCAGGGTGGCGAAGGCGCGCTTGCTGGTGGTGTCCCAGAACGTCCAGTCCGCGGCCGGGTTGAACCAGCGCGGATAGTCGGTGCGGCTGCCGTCGGCGTACCACAGCGGGAAGCCGCCCCAGGTGACGCCGTCGGACTGCTTGTTCTGGTAGTCGTAGCCCACGCTCAGCTGGGTGTCCGGGGTCAGGTCGGCATCGATCACCGCATAGCCCAGCGACTTGCGCTGGCTGTAGCGCTGCACGTACGAATCGGTATCCAGGTAGCTGCCGATCACCCGTGCGCGCACCGTGCCGCTGGCGTTGAGCGGCGTGGTCACGTCGACCGTGGAGCGCGTGCGGCCCCAACTGCCGGCGCTGACGGTGACGCTGCCGGTCAGTTCGGCGCTGTCGGCGTGCTTGCGGATCAGGTTGACCGAGGCCGAGGGGTTGCCGGCACCGGTGAGCAGGCCGGTGGCGCCGCGCACCACTTCCACGCGGTCGTACAGCGCAAGGTCCAGCGCCGAATCGCCGTAGCTCCAGTTCTGCACCATCGTGGTCGGGATGCCGTCGAACTGGTAGTTGTCGATGTAGAAGCCGCGCGCGTAGAACTCGAAGCGCTCGCTGTCCGAGCGCGTGCTGGACACGCCGGTGGTGTTCTCCAGCACGTCGATGATGTCGTCCAGGCCCTGATCCTCGATGCGCTGGTGGCTGATGATGCTCACCGACTGCGGGATCTCCCGCGGCGCCAGTTCGAAGCGCGTACCGGCACTGGTCTTGCGCACGCTGTAGCCCTCGGCGCGCTCGCCCTTGACGCTGATCTTGTCCAGGGTGGTGACGTCGCGTTCGGTGTCGTCGGCGCCGTCTGCAGCGGCCGCGGTCGGTGTCGCGGCGAACGTCGGCACGGCGGCCAGCAGGCAGGCGACGGCCAGGGCCGAACGGTGCGGGAAACGGCAGGCGGGGGCAACACGGGACATCGCGGACTCCAAGGCAGCAGGCATGGCCATCGCCGGCGCGGACGCAGCGCCGGACGACGATCGGATGGTGAGCTGGCTTGGCGCGGGCGCCCGCAGGCCGGCGTGGCGGCTGCGGACCATCGGCGCTGGCTGGCGCGGTCGCGGCGCCGGATTCCCATGGGGGCGACCGGCGCGCGGGAAGAACTGGGGGCGGACGAGCGTGCCCGTCCGCCGACAAGTGTAACGGCGGCCCGACGCCGGGACCATGTCGTTGCCGACACAAATGCCTGGCGCGGCCCGGATGCGGGCGACCCCGCGGCGGCCGCTGCGCGCGAGCGGGGCCAGTGCGGCGCGGCGGCGGCGCCTGCGTGCACGCAGGCACCGCTCGCGCGGCCCCGCCTGCGTGTCCGGGGGACTACGTCTGGTCGTGCGGCGCGACTGGCGTCGCCGGGCCGCGCGCCATGCTCGAAAACACGCCGTCGCGGCGCACCCAGGCATGGAACAGCGCCGCGCACAGGTGCGCCAGCACCGTGGCGAACAGCAGGTAGGCCAGCCAGCCGTGCGCGCTGCGCAGCCAGGCGTACAGCGCCGGGCTGTGCGGGGCGATCGGCGGCAACTGCATGCCCGGCCACAGCACGATCGGGTAGCCGCCGGCCGAGAGCATCGACCAGCCCAGCAGCGGCATCGCCAGCATCAGCGCGTACAGCAGCCAGTGCGAGGCATGCGCGGCGGCCTGCTGCCATCGCGGCAGGTCGGCCGGCAGCGGCGGCGGCCGGTGCCGCAGGCGGTTGCCCAGGCGCACCAGCGCCAGCAGCAGGATGGCGATGCCCAGTGGGCGATGCAGGTCCAGCAGCCAGGGCCGCTGCGACACCGAGGCGACCATGCCCACGCCGACGAACAGCATGGTCAGGATCATCGCCGCCATCAGCCAGTGCAGCACCCGCGCGGGCAGGTTGAAGTGCGCGGAGCGGTCGTCGCGGTTCATTGCGCACCTCCATGCGGCGTGCCGGTGGCATCGGGGGCCTGGCCGTGGGCGATCTCGCGCTCGCGGCGGTTGAAGGACTGCGAGTACACCGCCGAGCGCGCGGCCAGGATCGGATCGTCCGAGCCGGCGATGCCGCGCGGCAGGATCAGCGGATCGTAGTTGAGGTCGCGGCACGGCCCGGTGGCCTGCGGCTCGGCATGGTCCAGCACCAGGGTGCCGGCGACCACCTGCTGGCGGTCCTGCGGCCACGGCTGCGACGGGTCGTCGACCGGGTCGCCGGGCGCTGCCACGGTCAGCACCAGGTCCCAGCGCAGCGGCCCGCGTGCCAGCCGCGCCTGCAGGTCCTCGCTGAGGAAGTCGGCGTCGGCCTTGGCGCGTTGCTCGGCCGACAACGGCGCGAACGGGGTCTGCGGGCGCATCGACCAGCGCACCGCATGCGTGCTGCCGTCGGCGGCGGTGAAGCGGAACGCGTTGACGCCGTTGTACTGGGTGTTGGCCCAGCTGTTCGACCACGGCGCGGTCTTGGCCCATTCCTGGAACTTCTTCGCCTCCGGGTAGCGCTGCACGAACGCCGCCATCTTCGCCGGGTCCGGCTTGCCGGTGGCCGGGTCGGGTTGTGCGGCCAGGGTCTGCGCCATGAAACCCTCGGGACTGGCGACCACGAAGAACGGGAAGCTGTTCATCGCCGTGCGCCATTCCTGGCCGTCGTCGCTGCGCAACTGCAGGGCCATGCTGCGCACACGCGCCGCACCGTCGGCGCCGTGCGGGTCGCCGCCGCCGATCGACAGGCGGCCCAGCACCGGCACCGAGGATTGCGCGAACACCCGCGCCGAGGACAGCGCGCTGCCCTGGCCGTTGCCCTCGAAATGGCCGCTGACGCACACGCCCTTGCTGTGCGCGCGGCGGAAGCCCGGATGCGGCGGGCCGCCGGCTTCGATGGCGTCGGTCATGCGTTGCGCGGTCAGCCGTTGCGGACCGCCCAGCCAGCCGGCGCTCCAGGCGAAGGCGGCGGCGAGCACGGCGGCGATCGCGGCGATGCCCGCCAGCGCCAGCCAGGGCCGCCGCGGCGGTGTGGGATCGGGACGGGACATGGGGCGGCTCCTGTGGCGATGGCGAGGGAGGGACGCGGTCGGGCGCGTGGCAGGCGCTAGCAGACACGGTCGGGCATGAACGCGGTGCAGTCGTGGCGGGCGGGCTGCGCGCGGTCGGCCGCCGTAGCGTGCCATGGGCGGCGGGGCACGACCACGGCGGCATCATCGACGCTGCGCATAGAATCGCCGCATCTTGCGGGCAGGAGTCGGCGATGGCTGGTGCGATCGGGTGGGTGCTGGTGGGGCTGGCGTTCCTGGCGCTGGGCGGGGACTCGATCGTGAAAGCGGCCTCCGGCCTGGCCCAGCGCTGCGGCGCCTCGCCGTTCGTGGCCGGGTTGCTGCTGGTGGCCTTCGGCACTTCGCTGCCGGAACTGGCGGTCAATGTGCGCGCCTACGCGGCCGGCGCGCAGGATCTGGCGCTGGGCAACGCGGTCGGCAGCAACCTGGCCAATCTCGGCCTGACCCTGGGCCTGGCCGCGCTGGCGGCACCGCTGCTGCTGCGTACCCGCCTGCTGCCGCCGCTGCTGGTGCTGCTGACCCTGGCGACGCTGGCGCTGATCGGCTTCGGCCTGGATGGGGCGATCTCGCGCGTCGAAGGCGTGGCGCTGCTGCTGGCCTTCGTCGGCGTGGTCGCGTTCCTGCTGCTGCGCGCGCGTCACGAACCGGCCGCGCGCCAGCTCGGCGTGTCCGGCTACGCGGTGACCCGCACCGGACTGGTGCTCAACCTGCTGCGCCTGCTGATCGCCATCGTGCTGTTGAACGCCGGCGCCAACTTGGTGGTGACGCATGCGCCGCAGCTGGGTGCGGCCTGGGGCCTGTCGCCGCTGCTGGTCGGCCTGCTGCCGGTGGCGATCGGCACCGCGCTGCCGGAAGCGGCCGCCGCGGTGGCCGCGGCACGCCGTGGCCAGGGCGACATGGTGGTCGGCCACGTGCTGGGTTCGAGCCTGTTCAACCTGCTGGTGGTGATCGGCGGCATGGCGGCGCTGCGGCCGCTGCCGTTGCCGGCCTCCTTCGTGCGGCTGGAGCTGCCGGCGGCGATTGCGCTGGCCGTGGTGCTGTACCCGATGCTGCGCGGCGACATGCGCTTGAGCCGCGGCGAAGGTGCGGTGCTGCTGGTGGCGTTTCTGGCCTGGGTGGGCCTGGAGTTGGCGTTGGTGGCTTGAGTGCCGAGAGTGGGGATTCGGGAGTGGGGATTGGAAAAAGCGGCTGGCTTCAGTCGGAGGAGCGGCTTCAGCCGCGACGGGCGTTCCCGCTAAAGCCTGTCGCGGCTAAAGCCGCTCCTACGCAGACCTGCGCGCTCAGCGCTCGTCCGGCTGCTCCGGCGGCGGCAGCCCTTCCTGATCGGCGTGGTCGCTGCCCGGCACCTGCGGCCGCTGTT
This sequence comes from Xanthomonas sp. F4, assembly GCF_011761895.1. NCBI lineage: Bacteria > Pseudomonadati > Pseudomonadota > Gammaproteobacteria > Lysobacterales > Lysobacteraceae > Xanthomonas > Xanthomonas sp. F4. The sequence goes on from NZ_JAASQX010000008.1 coordinate 83,471, forward strand.
CCAGCATCAACGACAGCGCCGCCTTGGCCATCATGTGCGCGCTGATCGGCGCGGTGATGAACAGGAACGCGGTGATCAGCAGCTCGCGCGGCTGCGGGTCCTGGCCCAGGAACAGGTGGTAGCCGACCGAGGCCAGCAGCACGCAGCCCACGCCCAGGGTGCTGGCCTTGGTCGGCGCGTGCAGGCGCTTGAAGAAGTCCGACAGCTTCACCAGCCCCAGCGCGCCGACCAGGATGAAGAAGCAGCCGACGATCAACAGCAGCGACAGCCCGACCTGCAGTGCGGCGATCATTCGACGATGTCCCGGCGCAGCACGAACTTGCTCAGCACCACGGTGCTGCCGAAGCCGAGCATGGCGATGATCAGCGCCGCCTCGAAGTACACCGGCGAATCCAGGTACATGCCGAACAGCATCAGCTCGGCGATGGCGGTCACCGACAGCGTGTCCAGCGCCAGGATGCGGTCGGGCACGGTCGGCCCGCGCAGCAGCCGCCACAGCGCCAGCAGCATCGCCAGCGCCACCACGTGCATGCACACGACGATCGTGGTCTCGATGAACATGTTGCTGGTCATGGGAAGATCTCCATCAACGGCGCCTCGTAGCGCGTCTTGATCTGCCGGATCACGGTCTCGGCATCGTCCAGGTGCAACACGTGCACCAGCAGGTACTTGCGGTCGTCCGACAACGCCGCCGACACCGTGCCCGGGGTCAGGGTGATCATGCTGGTCAGCGCGGCGATACCGTGGATGTTGGCGATGTCGAGCGGCACCCAGATGAAACCGGGGTGGATCCGTTTCTCCGGGCCGAGCACCTGCAGCGCCACCACCACGTTGGAGCGCACGATGTCCCAGGCCGCCACGCACAGCATCTTGGGCACCGAGCGCAGCGAGCCGATGCGCGCGAACTCGCGGTCCAGGCGCGCGGCGAACAGCGGCACCGCCACGCCGAGCATCGCGCCCAGCAGCAGCTGGCCGAGACTGAAGCTGTCGCTCATCAGCAGCCAGAACGCGGTGACGGTCAGGCTCAACGGCCAGGACGGGAACAGGCGGCGCGACCAGGGACGGGCGGACATGTCAGGGCTCCCGCAGGATCGGCGCGGTACCGCGCAGCTGGGTGGTGTAGTCGGCCGGGCGCAGCAGTTGCGCGGCGGCGGCCTCGCTGTAGCGCAGCAGCGGCCCGGCGGCCACGGTCATCGCCACGCCGTAGCCGAGCAGCAGCACGGTGGCGGCGGTTTCCAGCGGCCGCGCCGGCGCCTTGCGCGGGGCCGGGCGCGGCAGCTCCACGGTATCGTCCTCGGCCGTTTCCTGGTCGCCGGGCACGCGCCAGAACAGGCGCACGCCGCCGCGGGTCAGGCCCATGATCACCATCAGGCTGCTGAGCAGCACCGCGGCCCACACCGGCCCGGTCAGCCCGCCCGGCGTCGCGCTGAGGATCGCCACCTTGGCCAGGAAGCCGGACAGCGGCGGCAGCCCGGCCACCGAGATCGCCGCGATCAGGAACAGCACGCCGGGCACGGTCTTGCCGGGCAGCGGCGCGATGATCTCCTTACGGTCGCTGGCGCCGCCGCGGCGGCGCCGGATCAGGTCGGCGATCAGGAACAGCGCCGCGGCGACGAAGCTGCTGTGCGCTAGGTAGTACAAGCCGGCGCCGAGCGTGCCGGGCGCATCCAGGGCGAAGGCCACGAACAGCGTTGCCGCCGACACGATCACCAGGTAGCCGATCAGCACCCGCAGGCGCACCGCCGCCAGCACGCCCAGCGCGGCCAGCAGCAGCGTCGCCAGGCCCAGCCACAGCAGCCAGTCGCGGCCATAGCCGTCCAGCGCCTGCGCCTGGTTGCCGAGGATCAGCGTGCTCACCCGCAGCACCGCGTACAGGCCGACCTTGGTCATGATCACGAACAGCGCCGCCACCGCCGCCGGCGCGCGTGCATAGGTTTCAGGCAGCCACAGGTACAGCGGCAGCAGCGCGGCCTTGGCGCAGAACACCAGCAGCAACAGGCCGAACGCGGCCTTGATCAGCGCCACGTTCTGCGGCGGCGCCTGCGCCACGCGCTGCGACAGCTCGGCCATGTTCAGCGAGCCGAGTAGCGCGTACAGCAGGCCCAACGCAATCAGGAACACGGTGGAGGAGGTGACGTTGAACACCACGTAGTGGAAGCCCACACGCAGGCGCAGGCCGCGCCCGCCGCTGAGCAGCAGGCCGTAGGAGGCGATCAGCATCACCTCGAAGAACACGAACAGGTTGAACACGTCGCCGGTCAGGAACGCGCCGTTGAGGCCGACCAGCTGGAATTGGAACAGCGCGTGGAAATGCGGCGCGCGCCGGTCCCAGCCGGCGCAGGCGTGCAGCAGGCAGGCGCCGGCGAGCAGGGTGGTGGTCGCCAGCATCCACGCCGACAGGCGGTCGGCCATCAGCACGATGCCCAGCCGCGAGGGCCAGTCGCCGAGCAGGTAGGCGTGGACCTGGCCGTCGCTCACCTGCACGCACAGCGCCAGCACCGTCGCGGCCAGCGCCGTCATCGCCGTCCAGGCCACCACGCGGCGCACCTTGCGGCCGTAGCGGCGGTGCTCCACGAACAGCGACAGCGCCGCGCCGAGCAACGGGATCAGGATCGGCAGGATCAGCAGATGGGTCATGGCGCCTGGCCCTCGGCCGGATCCTGGCGCGCATCGACGTGGTCGCTGTGGTTGTCGCCGCGGCTGCGCATCGCCAGCACGATGCTCACCGCGGTCATCGCGAAGGCGATCACGATCGCAGTCAGCACCAGCGCCTGCGGCAGCGGATCGGCGTGTTCGGCCAGGGTCGGGGCGATGCCGTCGCGCAGCACCGGCGCCTTGCCCTGCACCAGCCGGCCGCCGGCGAAGATCAGCAGGTTGGTAGCGTAGGACAGCACGGTCATGCCCAGGATCACGTCGAAGCTGCGCGCCCGCAGCAGCAGGTACACGCCCACCGCGGTCAGCACCCCGATCGCGCTCGCCAGTGCCAGTTCCATCAGTGCATCTCTCCGGTGATGGGCGAACGCTGCGCCGGGTCGATCTGCCCGCGCTGTGAATCGCGGGTGCGCGAGGGCTTGATGGTGCCCATCATCGACAGCGACAGCATGGTCCCGCCGAACACCACCAGATACACGCCGGTATCGAAGATCAGCGCACTGGCCAACGGCACGCTGCCGATCAGCGGCAGCGCCAGGTCGAGATGGCCGCTGGTCAGGAACGGCACCCCGAACAGCATCGAGGCCATGCCGCCCAGCGTGGCCAGCAGCAGGCCCAGGCCGATGCAGCGGATGTAGTCGAAGCCGAAGCGCGACTCCACCGAGGCCGCGCCCTGGATCACGTACTGCATCAGCAGCGGCACCGCCAGCACCAGCCCTGCGATGAAGCCGCCGCCGGGCGCGTTGTGGCCGCGCAGGAACAGGAAGATCGACACCGTCAGGGTCAGCGGGAACATCAGCTGCGCCAGGTCGGCCGGCACCGGCAGTTTGATCGGCGGCCCGGGCATCACCTTCTCCGGCGCCATCCGCGCGCGCCGCAGCAGCGCGTGCACCACCAGCGCGGCGATGCCGAACACGGTGATCTCGCCGAAGGTATCGAAGCCGCGGAAGTCCACCAGGATCACGTTCACCACGTTGCGGCCGTAGGCTTCCGGCAGCGCGCGCTGCAGCAGCTCGCCGGCCATGGTCGTTGCCGGCCGGGTCATCACCGAGTACGCCAGCAGCGCCATGCCGCCGCCGGCGACGATCGCCAAGGCCGCATCGCGCCAGCGGCGCCAGCGCTGCGGTTCCGGCGGCGAGGCCTTGGGCAGGTAGTTCATGCCCAGCAGCATCAGCACCAGGGTCACCATCTCCACCAACAACTGGGTCAGCGCCAGGTCCGGTGCCGACAGGAACACGAACACCAGGCTCACGCCCAGCCCGCTGCCGCCCAGCACCAGCACCGCCAGCAGGCGCTGGTGGTACAGGAACAGTGTGGACAGCGCGCAACTGAGGATCAGCAGCCACAGGCCCCAGCCCAGCAGCGGCATGCCCTGCGGCGCCGGCCACTGCTGCCACAACGGTGGCGCGTTCAACAGCGGCGCGGCCACCACCACCACCGCGGCCAGCACCAGCCAGCGCAGGCTGCGTTGCAGGCTGCCGTTGGCGAGCACGCGGGTGAAGCGCGCGGCCACGCCGAACAGGGTCTGCACGTGCCAGTGGAACACGCGCTTGCCCAGCGAGTGGCGCACCTCGGTGTACAGCGCGGTCAACCGGCGCAGGCCGAAATACAGCGCCACGCCGCCGACCACGCCGGCGATGCTCATCGCCAGCGGCGCGTTCCAGCCGTGCCAGACGGCCAGGCTGTAATCGGGCAGGGCGTTGCCGAGGATCGCGCCGGCGGCGCTGCGCAGCACCGGCGCCACGGTCAGCGCCGGCACGATGCCGACCGCCACGCACACCAGCACCAGGATCTCCACCGGGATCTTCATCCAGCGCGGCGGCTCGTGCGGCATCGTCTCAAGATCGCGCGGGCCCTTGCCGAAGAACGTCTCGTAGACGAAGCGCAGGCTGTAGGCCACGCCGAACACGCCGGCCAGCAGTGCCGAGGTCGCGGTGAACAGGCGCATCGCCGCCGGACCGTCGGCGCCCAGCGCTTCGGCGAAGAACATCTCCTTGGACAGGAAGCCGTTGAGCAGCGGGATGCCGGCCATCGACAGCGAGGCGGTGATCGCCAGCGCGCTGGTGATCGGCATCCAGCGGCGCAGGTTGCCGAGCCGGCGCATGTCGCGGGTGTGGGTCTCGTGGTCGATGATGCCGGCGGCCATGAACAACGAGGCCTTGAACACCGCGTGGTTGAGGATGTGGAACACGCCGGCCACCACCGCCATCGGCGTGGACAGCCCGAACAGCATGGTGATCAGGCCCAGGTGCGAGATCGTGGAATACGCCAGCAGGCCCTTGAGGTCGTGCTGGAAGATCGCGAACCAGGCGCCGGTGAGCAGGGTGACCGCGCCGATGCCGCTGACCGTGTAGAAGAACAGGTCGCTGCCGGCCAGCGCCGGATGCAGCCGCGCCAGCAGGAACACGCCGGCCTTCACCATCGTCGCCGAGTGCAGGTAGGCCGACACCGGGGTGGGCGCGGCCATCGCATGCGGCAGCCAGAAATGGAACGGGAACTGCGCGCTCTTGGTGAAGATGCCGAGCAAAACCAGCCCCAGCGCCCACGGATACAGCGGGCTGGCGCGGATCACGTCGCCGGCGGCGAGCACCGCGTCGAGCTGGTAGCTGCCGACGATGCGCCCCAGCAGCAGCACGCCGCCGAGCAGCGCCAGGCCGCCGCCGCCGGTGATCACCAGGGCCATGCGCGCGCCGTCGCGCGCGTCCTGGCGGTGCGACCAGAAACCGATCAGCAGGAACGAACTGATGCTGGTCAATTCCCAGAACACCATCAGCAGCAACAGATTGCCGGCGATCACCATGCCCAGCATCGCGCCCATGAACAGCAGCAGATAGGCGTAGAAGCGCGCCGCGTTCTCGCGTGCGCTCAGGTAGTAGTGCGCGTACATCACCACCAGCGCGCCGATCGCCAGCACCAGGCCGGCGAACATCCAGGCCAGCCCGTCCAGGCGCAGCGAGAACTGCAGGCCGATCTGCGGCAGCCAGGCGTGGTCGGCGCGGACGATGCCGCCCTCGAGCACGGTCGGCGTCAGCGCGCCCAGTATTGCCAAGCCCGCCAACGGCGCCAGCGCCGCGGCCCAGGCCAGGGTGGCACGCGAGCGGTGGCGCAGGGCAACCACGGCCACTGCCATCAGAAACGGCAAGGCCAGCAGGAGGTCGAGGGCTGGGATCATGCAGGGAATACGAGATTCGCGAGCAGGAGCCCGAGTGTAACAGGCGCGTCACGGCGTTGGCCGGCGCGGGAACGAAAGGCGTGCACGGTCATGCGCACAGCATAGCCGCAGGCAGGTGATGTGCCTGCGAGTAAGCGGTGCGCGGGGCTGTCGACTGCCGACTGTGCAGGGCGTGCGCCATGCGTGTGGCACGAGCGTTGTTCTGCAGCGGAGGGGCCTGTCGCTCTCGATGCGGGCGCGGGCACGGGCACGTGCGGCGTAGGGCGAGGGCGCCGTGAGCGTGGCGATCGTGGGTGATTGCGTATGCCAGCGCCGCGTAATCGCGCGCCTCCATCCGCCGTGGCGTGCTGTGCAGCGGCCCGATCCCGCATGCTCCCGGCCGCAAACGGCCGTGCACGCACTATTCTGTGTCGATGACCGATTCGCCTGCCGCTGCGTCCGCTTCCCCTCCGTCCGTCGCCTCCCCGCGCGTCGCGCTGGTGTTCGGCGGCAGCGGCCAGATCGGCGAGCGCCTGCTGCACCGCTTGCTGGCCGACGGGTGGGAGGTGCATGCCTACTCCCGTCAGACGCGCGCGCCGCAATCCGGCCTGCACTGGCATGCTGGTGAACTCAGCGCGCTGCAGGCGCCGCCGGTGGCGGCCGACGTGGTGTTCAGTTGCGGGCCGCTGGACGCCTTCGCCGACTGGTACCGGCGCGCGCCAGTCGCCGCGGCGCGCGTGGTCGCGTTCGGCTCCACCAGCCTGGAAGTCAAGCGCGACTCGCTGGATCCGGCCGAGCGCGACGTCGCCCGGCGCCTGCGCGAGGCCGAAGCCATCGTGTTCGCGGTCGCGGCCGAGCGCGGCGCGGCGGCGACGGTGCTGCGGCCGACCCTGGTCTACGGCGCCGGCCGCGACCGCACCCTCAGCGCGATCGCGGCGCTGGCACGGCGCACCGGCTGGTTCGTGCTGCCGCGCAGCGCCAGCGGCCTGCGCCAGCCGGTGCACGTGCAGGACCTGGCCGACGCGGCGCTGGCGGTGCTGGCGCATCCGGCCACGCACGGGCGAAGTTACGCCCTCGGTGGCGGCGAGACGCTCACCTATCGCGAGATGGTGCGGCGGGTCTTGGCCGTACTGCGTCCGCCAGCGCGGTTGCTGACGCTGCCGCATGCGCTGTTCGCGTCGACGCTGGCGCTGGCCCACGCCTGCGGCCGCCTGCAGGGCATGAACCGCGCCGCGCTGCAGCGCATGCGCGAGGACCTGGCGTTCGATCTGCAACCGGCGCGGCAGGATTTCGGCTACGCGCCGCGCGCCTTCGCGCCGGATGCGGCGATGTTGGGCCTGGACCTTGGGGACTCGGCGAAGCAGGGCTGACGCAAGGCCGTGCGTACTCGCCTGCGGGTGCGGACGGCGCGCAGGCGCCGCGGCGAACGAGGGGAGGAGGGTCCGGGCAGCGTCCGCGCGTGCCCGGCGGCTGTGCTGCCGTGTGGGGCGGTCGCGCTCAGTAGCGCCAGTGCATGCGCCGGTACAGCTTGGCCAGCACCCAGGCCGGGCCGATCAGCAGATAGGTCAGGTCGGTGAGGAAGCTGGGTCGGTGGCCTTCCAGTGCGTGCCCGATGAACTGCGCGATCCAGGCCACCACGAACACGCCGATCGCCAGCCACAGCAGCCCCTGCAGGCCCAGGTGCGCCTCCAGCAGCCGGCACAGGCAGCCGCAGAAGAAGAACGCCGCCAACATGCCGTAGCCCAGCGGACGCGACAGGCGGTTGTAGTACATCCACGCCGCGAACATGCCCAGCGCCGCCCACAGCCCGCTCTGGAACCAGGTGCCGCCGACCGGGATGCACCACAGCAGCGCCACCACCGACCACAGGATCGCCGGCACCGCGACCACGTGGATGCGCTGGTTGGCGGCATTGCGGTGATCGTCGGAATAGCTGGCGAAATAGCGGTCGATCGGGCGCGCGTAGGCGGTGGTATCCATCTTCCCTCCCAGGAACCGGCCCAGCATAGCGCCATCGTCGGTGCGATGCGGAGACACCGGGCCGTGCATCCGGCGACGCGGGCAGCCGTTGCCAGCAGCACGGACGCCTTGCCCGTTTGCTGGTCGCGCCCGACACCGTCCATGTCCTCGCCCAGCGCAGCACGCATGCAGCCGTCCCCAGCGGAGCGACCTTCGGGGTCCTGCAAAACGTCGGGCAATGTCCTGTGGGAGCGGCGTCAGCCGCGACGGGCTTTACCGGGGACGCCCCGTCGCTTTCACAAGGCAACTTGCATCTGGTTCGATCGTGCCGGATGCAGGGGATGAGAGGTGCTTTTTTCGTTTCGACGAACGGCGTCCTAGAGGCGTCGGGCGCCGCCTGAGCGGTCGTCGCAGGCAAGCGGTGGAGTCGCCGAGCAGGGGCGATCGCGCTGTCGGCACGACCGCCCCGCCACGGCTTGGCGGCTCAGGCGCGCGCCATGCTCCTGTTCGTCTCCTGCTGCTGTTCGCGCTGCACCGACTCCTGCTGCTGTGCGGACTGGCGGGCCAACTGCGCGCTGGTCTGCTCCAGCGGCGGTGCCGGCTGCTGCAGGTCCACCACCGCACGGAAGCCCGGCGTGGTCCCGGCGACGAAGGCCTTGTCGTTGGCGACATTGACCTCCTTCAGCTTGTCGGGGCTATCGATCCCGGCCTGCTTAGCCTGCAGGGTGAGGTTGGCTACCGCCTCGTTCGACAGCTTGGCGTGCGGCGGATTGGCCTTCTCCGCACCGCGATCGGCTTCCGTGCGCATCTTGTCGTACAGCGGCGTATCCGGATGCCCAGGCTCGCCGAGCTGCGGACCCTTCGCCGGCTTGGCCTGTGCCTGCTCGGCGGCCGCCAGCCCGGCCCGGGTATCGCGGCCGACGATGCCGTCCTGGGTGAGGCCGCGCTGTTTCTGCAAAGCCGTTACCGCCTCGTGGGTGTTGTCCCCGAAGCGGCCGTCCTCGGCCAGCGGACGGCCTTGCGCGTCGCGGATGCCGAGGCGGTTGAGATGCTGCTGCAACTCGCGCACCTCCTGGCCGTGGTCGCCTTGGCGCAGCGTGCCATTGCCATGCTGCGCCTGATCGCGGCCATGCGCGTCGACCTGCTGGCCGCGGTTCCACCACGTCTCCGGACTGACCGCCTTCCCGTTCGCATCGTGCATCTGGTAATGCACGTGCTGCGCGTACTGGTTCGCCCCGTTCGGGCCACGTCCGCCCATGGTGCCGATCGCATCGCCGGCGCGCACGGTATCGCCTTCTTTCACCGAGCGCGAATCCAGGTGCAGGATTTCGTGCGAATTGCCCTGCGCGTCGCGGATTTTCACCGTGCCGTACTGGCCGCCGGAGAAGGTCACCGTGCCGGAGATCGGCGCGTGCACCGTCGGATGCTGCCGGTTGATGCCGGTTTGGCCGCCTTCGTAGTTGAAGTCGGTGCCGCCGTGCGGACCGCGGGCGCGGTGTTCGCCATAGTGCCCGGTGATGTGCGGATCGACCTTGCCCTGGCTCGGCAGCATGCGCTCCATCGTCTGCTGGAAGTTGCTGTGAGACCCCCCGGCGTTAGCGGTAGCCGGCCGATGGCCCTGCGTGGGTGCAGCGACGGCTTCACCCAGCCGTCCCGTGGCCAGGTTCTGCATCAATTCGGGTGTCAGCGTTCGTTGCCAGTGCTCGAAGCGCCTCTCGCGGTCTGCCAACCCGTTCGGCGGGTTGGCTCCGTTGATGGCGGCACCCGCGTCTCGGGCGCTGTTGCGCTGCTCCTCGGGTACTTTCTGCTGCCAGTACCAGGTGGCGATGCGCGAGGCGTTCTCAGGCTGAGATGCCAACTCTGGTCGATTGACCAGGTCCAGACCCAACGCCTCGCCAGCCGCGCTGTACTGTGCCTTGCCGGTCAATTGCATGTAGCCACGGCCGTGATAGAGATAGCCGTCCCCCGGCTGATCATTGCCGAGATCCCGGCGATTGCCGTACATGAGTTCGCCGAGCCGTTCGGGCCGGCCCCTGAGTGCCTCGATGCGCGCGCTTTCCAGTGCCTCCGGACCTTCGCGCAAAGCAGAACGCACGTTGGCAGTGATTTGTCCGATTCCCTTGGTGTAATTGAAGCTTTCCTCAAGCCTGGAAAGGCCGCCGGATTCATGGCCCACCTGCGCCATAAAATTCGCCAGTTCCCTGGGCTGTGTGATGCCGGCCGCGTATGCGGCGCGGAGCATCTGGTTCTCTCTGTCTGTTGCCATGGTGTAGCTCCTCATTTCTCAGCAACGTGATGGACGGACCATCCATGTCCGCGGAAACCATTACTTCCCTTTAATTCGTGCTCGACTCGCCCTCTTCCAGTGGGGCGACCTTGGGCAGCTTGGCAGGATCGAAATCCGCGAATGCCACCTGTCCAAAATCCTTGGCCGTCAACTCCAATTGTTTGTGCTGATCGGTTTGCGTATCGGTGAGCTCGCGCACCACCTTCTCCAGCAGCCAGCTTTTAGTGGCGGGCGCATAGCGGAAGGTGAAGTCATCAGCCCAGCGCTCGCGCGAGCCGCCCGAGATGGAGATGGTGAACTGCCCTTTCTCGATCCGCGAAAACGCATATGGATCGCCGGCCATGCCGCCGCAGTTCGCGCATGGGACGATATGCGCATTCTCCGCGGCCTTGTGCAGCTCTCCGCTTTCATCCTGGGTCAGCAGGATCACCGTTCTTGGTGCGCCCTGACCCAACTTCTCGCCAGCCGACGATGGAGGGGAAACGACCAGTAATGCATCTGACCGACCAATGCCGGTGAGGTCGCCCCGAAGCGTGTCCACGGTTTCCATGCCCGAAGGGACGAAAGAAGCGACGTTTTGCACGGTGGCATTCCCTTGCTGAGTGGGCGTAGTGGGAGCGTGCTGCCCCTGGTTTTGCTGACTGGGAACGGGGGACGGCTGTTGCGCGTCGGCGGGTTTTCCGTCCGCGGTTGTGCCTCCACAGGCTGCCAATGCCAGAGCGAGAAGCGAAGAAGAAGAGAGTTTCAGGAAATGCACGTGAATTTCCTCTGCTAGTTTCAATTGCCACCCTGCGATGCGGGCAGATACATGCTGCCTGGCCGTTACTGGGCGAGGGTCGGGTAGAAGATGAGCGTTTGTCGCGCGATGTGGCAGATGGCGTTGCGCTGGCGAAAAGCATCCATGCGGTGTCTCCTTGGGGGCGCCGCTACAACGCCTGGTCGTCGACCTTCACCAGCGTCCAGCACGGTTTCTGCGCGAACTGGTAGACCTGCTGGTCGCCGGTATCGGGAGTGCGCACCAAGACCTGCCGGCCCTCGGCGTTCTGCGTCACCACGACCTCGCGCCCACCCTTGCGGGCCGCGTCCAGGTTCGGGATCACCGGCCATTCGACTTCGGCGAGCGGCACGTTGCGGGTGACTGGCGCCGGCTCCGGCTGCGCGTCCGGATCGATATGGATCATCGTCAACGGATCGGCGGTGGCCTTTTCCTGGACCGCGATGTCGGCGCTGAAGCGCTTGAGGAAGGCATCGAAATCGGCGTCCTGGCAGCGCGGCGCGGCTGCGGCACCTGTGGTCTGCGAGGGCGCGGCCGTGGCCGCAGCCACCGTGGAGCCGGTCGGTTGCGCCTTGCACGCGACCAGGGTCGCTGCCAAGGCGAGGGACGTCAGAATGGGGCGTGCGATAGCCAACGGATCCTCCTGATCGGGTCGGGCGGGGCAATCGCCCTGCGGGCGGCTGAGTTTAGTCGAGCAGGATCATCACGTCGTGAAGCCGCGGCGGGGCATTGCGACGGAATCTACCAGCGCCTAACGCCAGCGCGGTGATCAACCTCTGTCGAGCGCCTTCGCCTCACGGCGGATCACAGGCCTTCCGAAAATACGTCCAGCTTCTGCGGTTCGATCCACCCCTGCGCACAGTCGCCCTCAGGGCGCGCCTTGCCTGCAACGGCGCAGGGCTTTCCCTGCTTGCGCTGTGTCACGAAGTCAACCGGACGCTCGCCATACTGAGTGCAAATGGGCTTTCCCTTACACGCGCCTACGCTGGCAGGGGGAATGGCGACCACGTAGTAGTAGGCCGCCCGTTGACCCGCGTGCGCGGTGGCCAGGATGCAGACGAATTGCCCGTCCGACAGCCTGGCGGCGACCTGCACCTTGCTGCCGGTCACTGGCAAGGCATCCAGAAGTGTCGCGTCGCGTTCGGCCACGCCTGCGAAGTTTCCGTCTGCGCCACAGCCTGGAGACACATCGACATCGTAGAAATCCCCGGCGTCCATATTGCCCGCCACGCAGCTGCTGCCCTTGGCCGCATTTTCACAGCGAAGGTGCAAGGACTCGGCCAGCGCTGCAACGCCGTCATCCTGGCGTGCAGCCTGTGATGCGCTGGGCGCGCGACCGGAAGTGGCTTTGTCCGAAGATGCAGTGCGAGCGGCTGCGTCAGCGACGGGGCTCGCAGTCGTTGAGGCGTCGGCCTGCCTAGAGTTGCAGGCTGCCAGTGTCATGAAAAGCGCAAGGGCGGCAAAAAGCGGGGGCGAACTGGCCAACGGATCCTCCTGATCAGGTCGGACGCACGAGCGCTCGCGCGGATGACCGAGTCTAGTTGGCCAGGATTATCAGCTGGTGAAGCAACAGGCAGAGCGGCGCGTGACCGCAAGGTGGCCGCCTTCCGCGACCACCCGCATGCGCCGGCACACCGGCGCATGGCAGCACCCCACTCAGTCGACCGAAATCCCCGCCAGCCGCTGCAGCGCCTCGGCGTACTTGGCGCGGGTGCGGTCGATCACGTCCTGCGGCAGGCGTGGGCCGGGCGCGGTCTTGCCCCAGTCCAGCGTCTCCAGGTAGTCGCGCACGAACTGCTTGTCGTAGCTCGGCGGGCTTGTCCCGACTTCGTATTCGTCGGCCGGCCAGTAGCGCGAGGAATCCGGGGTCAGCATCTCGTCCATGATGTACAGGCGGCCGTCGGCGTCGGTGCCGAACTCGAACTTGGTGTCGGCCAGCAGGATGCCGCGCTCGGCGGCGAAGTCGGCGGCGAAGCGGTAGATGCGCAGGGTGGCGTCGCGCACGCGCTCGGCCAGTTCGGCGCCCACGGTCTTGACCATGGCGTCGAAGTCGATGTTCTCGTCGTGGTCGCCGACGGCGGCCTTGGTCGAGGGGGTGAAGATCGGTTCGGCCAGCTTCTCGGCCTGGCGCAGGCCGTCGGGCAATTCGATGCCGCTGACCTTGCCGGTGCGCTGGTAGTCCTTCCAGCCGCTGCCGATCAGGTAGCCGCGGGCGATGGCTTCCACCGGCACCGGCTTGAGCTTGCGGGTCACCAGCGCGCGCTTGGCGTACAGGGCCTTGTCCACGCCCTCGGGCAGCACCGCAGCCACGTCGATGCCGGTGAGGTGGTTGGGCATCAGGTGGTCGGTCTTCTTGAACCAGAAGTTGGAGACCTGACACAGCATCTCGCCCTTGCCGGGGATCGGGTCGGGCAGCACCACGTCGAAGGCGGACAGGCGGTCGGTGGCGACCATCAGCAGGTAGTCGCCGGGCGGCGCGTCGGCCGGCAGGCGCTCGCGGGGAATATCGAACACGTCGCGGACTTTGCCGCGGTGGCGCAAGGGCAGGCCGGGCAGATCGGATTGCAACAGCGTGGTGGACACAGGCACTCCTACGGACTTCGCAATGGCGACCGTCCCGGGACCCGGCGGGCCCGCGGCGGACGGCGGGCCGCGTAGTGTACGGCCGGAATGCCCCGCTGTGCCGTAAAATGGCCGGCCCTGACGCCGCGCCCGCCCTCGCCCATGCCCTGGTACGGAAAACTGCTCGGCGCCATCGCCGGGGCCCTGCTGCTGCGGCCCACGCCGGTGCTGGGCGCGCTGATCGGGCTGCTGATCGGGCATGCCTTCGACGCCGACTGGTTCAAGCTGTCCCAGCGCGAGGATCCCTATCGGGAACTGGGCCTGACCCGCGACGCCACCGACGCCGAGATCGAACTGGCCTATCGCCGGCTGATGTCCCAGTACCACCCCGACAAGGTCGCCAGCGCCAGCCCCGAGCTGCGCGCCCGCGCCGAGAAGAAGGCCAGCCAGCTCAACACCGCCTACGACCGTATCCGCACCCTGCGCAAGCGCTGAGATCCCACCATGTCCGACTGCATCATCTCCCCGTCCATCCTGTCCGCCGATTTCGCCCGCCTCGGCGAGGAAGTGGATGCCGTGCTGCGCGCCGGCGCCGACTGGATCCACTTCGACGTGATGGACAACCATTACGTGCCTAACCTGACAATCGGCCCGATGGTCTGCCAGGCGCTGCGCAAGCACGGCGTCACCGCGCCGATCGACGTGCACCTGATGGTCGAGCCGGTGGACCGGCTGATCCCGGATTTCGCCGAGGCCGGCGCCAGCATCATCAGCTTCCACCCCGAGGCCAGCCGCCACGTGCACCGCAGCATCCAGCTGATCAAGTCGCACGGCTGCAAGGCCGGCCTGGTGCTCAATCCGGCCACGCCGGTGGACATCCTGGACTGGGTGCTGGACGACCTGGACCTGGTGCTGGTGATGTCGGTCAACCCGGGTTTCGGCGGCCAGGCCTTCATTCCCTCGGCGCTGGACAAGCTGCGCGCGATCCGCACCCGCATCGACGCCAGCGGCAAGCCGATCCGGCTGGAGATCGACGGCGGGGTCAAGCCGGACAACATCGCCGCGATCGCCGCCGCCGGCGCCGACACCTTCGTCGCCGGCTCGGCCATCTTCAATGCGCCGGACTACGCCGCGGTGATCGCGCAGATGCGCGCCGCGGTGGCGGCGCGCTGAGGTGGCGGCCCTGCACATCCGCCCGGCGGTGGCCGACGACGCGGCGCTGATCCTGCGCCTGATCCGCGACCTGGCGCGCTACGAGCGCGCCGAGGACGCGGTGCAGACCGACGAGGCCGGCCTGCGCGCCAGCCTGTTCGGCGCCGACGCCCGCGCGCAGGCGCTGATCTGCGAGGCCGATGGCCAGCCGATCGGTTACGCGGTGTACTTCTACAACTACTCCACCTGGCTCGGCCGCAACGGCCTGTACCTGGAAGACCTGTACGTGGACCCGGCGCACCGCGGCGTGGGCGCCGGCAAGGCGCTGCTGCAGCATCTGGCGCGGCAGGCGGTGGCCGAGGGCTGCGGCCGCTTCGAATGGTCGGTGCTGGACTGGAACCAGCCGGCGATCGACTTCTACGAAGCGGTCGGCGCCCGCGCGCAGGACGAGTGGACCGTGTACCGGTTGCAGGGCGAGGCGCTGGCCAGATTCGCGGCCGGCTGAGCGGCGGCGCGGGGCGGCCAAAAGAAAAGAACCGCACCGTCGCCGGTGCGGCCCCTGGGAGAGAAATCGGAGGCTGATCCTGCCTCCATCCGTCTTCCTTGCTATGGCCTTCCATGTTCCGGACGCTCGGTGACGTGCGTATGACAACGTGCGCGCCTGGATTCACGCATCGCGCATGCCGTGCCCGTTAGCGTGGGCGCCTCACCCCGGGAAGGTCCGCATGGCTGCAGCGCACTGGCGTCTGATCCTCAACGGCAAGTCGGCCGGCGACGAGGCGTTGCGCGAGGCGGTCATGGCCATGCGTACCCGCGGCGTGGCGCTGCAGGTGCGGGTCACCTGGGAGCAGGGCGATGCCGAACGTTACGTGGCTGAGGCGGTGGCCGATGGCGCGGCCTGCATCGTCGCCGCCGGCGGCGACGGCACTCTGAGCGAGGTCGCCACGACGTTAGCGCATCGCCAGGAATCGGCCGCCGAGCTGCCGGCCTTGGGCCTGGTCGCACTGGGCACGGCCAACGATTTCGCCACCGCGACCGGCATTCCGCTGCCGCCGCTGGAGGCGCTGGAACTGATCGCACGTACCCCGGCGTTGCCGATCGACCTGCTGCGCATCGAGGCCGAGCACGGCTCGCACTGGTGCGCCAACGTCGCCAGCGGCGGCTTCGGCACCCAGGTCACGGTGGAGACCGACGAAGGCCTGAAGAAGATGCTGGGCGGGCTGGCCTACCTGGTCACCGGCATGAGCCGGCTGGGCCGGATCGATCCGATCCGGGCACGCTTCGCGGGGCCGGACTTTTCCTGGGAAGGCGATTTCATCGCGCTCGGCCTGGGCAACGGCCGCCAGGCCGGCGGCGGCCAGGTCCTGTGCCCGGACGCATTGCTCGACGACGGCCTGCTCGATCTGACCCTGGTGCCGGAACTGACCGGCGAGGTCGCCGCGACCCTGGGCACCCTGGTCACCTCAGGCAAGCAGGCGGCGCTGGAGCGGGTGGCGGTGCGCGCGCGCCTGCCGTGGCTGCAGATCGAGGCGGCGCAGCCGCTGACCCTGAACCTGGACGGCGAGCCGGAAACCTCGCGCCACTTCCGCATCGATTGCGTGCCCGGGCGCTTGCGCATGCACCTGCCGCCGGAGTCGCCGTTGCTGCAGCCGCGCAGGCTTTAGCGGCCACGCATTCGTCTGCTCGCGTGCTGCCAGCGTATTGCTCTCCGTAGGAGCGGCTTCAGCCGCGACGGGCATTCCCGGTAACGCCCGTCGCGGCTGAAGCCGCTCCTACGGAGATGTACCCAGGCAATCAACCCCCTGTGGGAGGGACTTCAGTCCCGACGCGACATCCTCGCCGAGCGCCTGCGCATCGCGATCGATCGGTCGCGTCTGCAACCGTTGCCAGTCGCCGCAGTTGCGGTAAAGTAGCCGCCGTGTCCAGCCTGACGACCCCGCTTTCCTTCACTTCCGCTCGCCGTGCGTGGCGATGGTGGCCTGCAGCCGTCGTCCGCCCTGTCACCGAGTCCCGGAAGGAAAGCCGTCTTGATTACCCGCGAGCAGTTCCAGCGCTACGCCGCTGAAGGTCACACCCGCATCCCCGTCGTCCGCGAAGTGCTGTCCGACCTGGACACGCCGCTGTCGGTCTATCTCAAGCTCGCCGACGCCCCGCACACCTACCTATTCGAATCGGTCGAAGGCGGCGAACGCTTCGGGCGCTACTCGATCATCGGCCTGCCGGTGCGCCGCGTGTACACCTTTCGCGGGCACACGCTCGAGGTGCGCGACCATGGCGAACTGATCGAGCGCCGCGAGGTCGCCGATCCCTTCGCCGAGGTCGAGGCGCTGCGCGCGCAACATGTAGTGCCCAAGCTGGCCGGCGTGCCCGGCTTCACCGGCGGCCTGGTCGGCTGGTTCGGCTTCGAATGCATCGGCTACATCGAGCCGCGCCTGGCCGGCGCCGTCGCACGCGACGAGCTGGACACCCCGGACATCCTGCTGATGCTGTCCGAGGAAGTGGCGGTCTTCGACAACCTCAAGGGGCGCCTGTACCTGATCGTGCATGCCGACCCGACCGAGGCCGATGCCTGGGAACGCGCGCAGGCGCGCCTGGATGCGCTCACCACCACGCTGCGCCAGCCCGGTGCCGGCTACCCCGCGCCGCTGGCGCGCGACGTGCTGGACGAAAGCGACTTCGTCTCCGGCTTCACCCGCGAGGGTTTCATTGCCGCGGTGGAGAAATCCAAGGACTACATCCGCGCCGGCGACATCTTCCAGGTGGTGCTGAGCCAGCGCCTGAGCGTGCCGTTCAGCGCGCGCCCGGTGGATGTGTATCGCGCGCTGCGCGCGCTGAATCCGTCGCCGTACATGTATTTCCTCGACGTCGGCGACACCCAGGTGGTCGGCTCATCGCCGGAGATCCTGGTGCGGCTGGAGAACGGCCAGGTCACCGTGCGCCCGATCGCCGGCACCCGCCCGCGCGGCAAGACCCCGGAACAGGACCAGGCGCTGGAAGCGGAACTGCTGGCCGATCCGAAGGAGCGCGCCGAGCACCTGATGCTGATCGACCTCGGCCGCAACGACGCCGGCCGCGTCTCGCAGGCCGGCAGCGTCGCGGTCGGCGAGCGCTTCGTGATCGAACGCTACAGCCACGTCATGCACATCGTCAGCGAAGTCACCGGCACCCTGCTGCCCGGGCTCAGCTACGCCGACGTGCTGCGCGCCACCTTCCCGGCCGGTACCGTCAGCGGCGCGCCGAAGATCCGCGCGCTGGAAGTGATCCGCGAGCTGGAGCCGATCAAGCGCAACGTCTATGCCGGCAGCATCGGCTACCTGGGCTGGCACGGCGACGCCGACACCGCCATCGCCATCCGTACCGCGGTGATCAAGCATGGCCGCCTGCACGTGCAGGCCGGCGCCGGCATCGTCTACGACTCCGACCCGCAGGCCGAATGGGACGAGACGATGAACAAGGGCCGCGCGTTGTTCCGTGCGGTCGCCGAAGCGGCGAAGGGGCTGTGAGCGCCGCCGCGTCGCCGCGGATCGGCTTCCGCAACGACTACAGCGAAGGAGCGCATCCGCGCCTGCTCGCCGCCCTGGCCGCGGCCAGCGTCGAGCAGAACGCCGGCTATGGCCTGGACCGGCACAGCGCGCGCGCCGCGCAACTGATCCGTGCCGAGATCGGGCGTGCCGACGCCGACGTGCACCTGCTGGTCGGCGGCACCCAGACCAACCTCACCGCCATCGCCGCGTTCCTGCGCCCGCACCAGGCGGTGATCGCCGCGGTCTGCGGCCACATCGCCACCCACGAGACCGGTGCGATCGAAGCCACCGGGCACAAGGTGCTCACCGTGGACGCGGCCGACGGCCGGCTCACGCCGGAGCGGATCGCGCCGCTGCTCGCCGAGCACGGTAACGAGCACATGGTGCAGCCGCGTCTGGTCTACGTGTCCAACACCACCGAAGTCGGCACCCTGTACCGCAGGCACGAACTGCAGGCACTGCGCGCGTTCTGCGACGCACACGGCCTGCTGCTGTTCCTGGACGGTGCGCGCATCGGCAGCGCGCTCACCGCCGAGGGCAACGACCTGACGCTGGCCGACGTCGCCGCGCTGACCGATGCGTTCTACATCGGCGGCACCAAGAACGGCGCTTTGCTCGGCGAGGCGCTGGTGATCCTCGATTCGGCCCTTAAAGCGGATTTCCGCTACCTGCTCAAGCAGCGCGGCGCGCTGCTGGCCAAGGGCATGGTGCTGGGTACGCAGTTCGCCGCACTGTTCGAGGACGGGTTGTTCTATCAGCTAGCCGCGCACGCCAACCGCATGGCCGCGCGGCTGCGCGCCGGGCTGGCCGCGGCAGGCGCGCAGTTCGCCTCGGACTCGCCGACCAACCAGCTGTTCGTGATCCTGCCCGCCGCCGCGGTCGAGGCCCTGGCGCAGCGCTACGACTTCGAGCGCTGGCAACTGCTGGACGACGGCCGCTGGGTGATCCGCTTCGTCACCTCGTGGGCCACGCAGGACGCGGCGGTCGATGCGTTGATCGCGGATTTCGCGACGCTGATCCAGTCCGGCACGCAACATGCGACCGGCTGATTTTCCACCAAGGAGAGGACGATGAAACTCAGCAAGATCGGTCCATGGGTTCTTGCCGCCGTGCTGGCGCTGCCGGCGTGCGCTAGCGCACAGGTCAACAGCCTGCCGTCGCAGCCGCATCTGTTGGTGAAGGGCGAAGCCAAGCGCGAGGTGGTGCCGGATCGCTTCGGTTTGACCATCACCCTCAGCGCCGTGGATGCCGACCCGGGTGCGGCGCGCAAGCGCGTGCAGGCCAATGCCGAGAAGGTGCTGGCCGCGTTCGCACAGCGCCATGCGCTGGCCGGCAGCGTGCAGGCCACGACGCTGTCGATCGCGCCCGAGCGTCGCTACCAAGGAGACAAGCAACTGTTCGAAGGCACTCGCGTGCAGCGCACACTGTCGGCCGAGTTCGCCGCGTTGGACGATGTGCGCGCCTTGCTGGGCGCGTTGGCTACCAGCGAGGACGTGCAGGTGTCGGGAATCGCGCCACGCTACAGCGGCGAAGCCGCGCTGCGCGCCGAGCTCAAGCGCCAGGCGGCCGAGCAGACGCGAAGCTCCGCACAGTCCCTGGCCAAGGCCTACGGCGTGCGCCTGGGCGGCCTGTACACCATCTCCGAGGTGGCACCGAATTTCGCTTATGGCATCCAGGCCGGGCAGTGGCCGTCCGAGTCGGTCGCGGTGCAGTTGGTGAGTGCGCCACCGGCGCCGGCAGCTGACCTCTCCACAGCGCGTGCGGCCGATGGCATGGCCGAATCCCTCGAAGCCGGCACCCTCACCCTTTCCGAAAACGTCTATGCGGTCTTCCTGATCGCGCAATGAGTCCTTCGCCATGCTGCTGATGCTGGACAACTACGACAGCTTTACCTACAACCTCGTGCAGTACCTGCAGGCGCTGGGCGCCGAGGTCAAGGTGGTGCGCAACGACACGCTCAGCGTGGACGAGATCGAGCGCCTGGCGCCCGAGCGCATCGTCATCTCGCCGGGGCCGTGCACGCCGAACGAAGCCGGGGTGTCGCTGCCGCTGATCGAGCGACTGGGCCAGCGCATCCCGATCCTGGGCGTATGCCTGGGCCACCAGAGCATCGGCCAGGTCTACGGCGGGCAGGTGGTGCGTGCCGGCACCATCATGCACGGCAAGACCTCGCGCATCCGCCACGAAGGCCGCGGCGTGTTCGCCGGCCTGCCGGACCGCTACGAGGCCACCCGCTACCACTCGCTGGTGGTGGAGAAGACCACGCTGCCCGACTGTCTGGAGGTGACGGCCTGGACCGAACACGACGACGGCACGGTGGAGGAGATCATGGGCCTGCGCCATCGCCAGTTCCCGGTCGAGGGCGTGCAGTTCCATCCCGAGTCCATTCTCACCGAGCATGGCCACGCCTTGCTCAAGAACTTCCTGGAGCGCTGAGCGCGCTGCGCCGACGCCGCCCGCCTTCCGTCATTGCCGGACCCTGCCGATGCACGATCGCACCGAAGCCTTCCATTTCTACGAACCGGCCAATGGCCACGGGCTGCCGCACGATCCGTTCAACGCCATCGTCGGGCCGCGGCCGATCGGCTGGATCGGCTCGCGCAGTGCCGATGGCGTCGCCAACCTGGCGCCCTACAGCTTCTTCAACGCCTTCAACTACGTCCCGCCGATCGTCGGCTTCGCCAGCATCGGCTGGAAGGACAGCGTACGTAACATCGAGGCCACGGGCGAGTTCACCTGGAACCTGGCCACGCGGCCGCTGGCCGAGGCGATGAACGCCAGTTCCGCCGCGGTGGCCCCGGAGGTCGACGAGTTCGCCCTGGCCGGCCTCGTTGCCGCGCCCTCGCGCCTGATCGCCGCGCCACGGGTCGCCGCCAGCCCGGTGAGCTTCGAATGCCGGCTCAGCCAGCTGCTGCCGCTGCAGAGCGCGCGCGGCGAGCCGATCCAGACCTGGCTGGTGCTGGGCGAAGTGATCGGCGTGCACATCGCCGAGCACGCGCTGCAGGACGGGATCTACGACCCGGCCGCGGTCGCCACCCTGCTGCGCGCCGGCGGCCCGGCCGACTACTTCGAGGTGCTGGCGCAAGGGCGCCTGCGCATGCCGCGGCCGACGCAGGCGCGCTGAGCGCATCCGGCGCTGTGCCTCCCACTTCCAGCCCTACGAGCAGATCCTCCCCCATGACCATCACCCCCCAGCAAGCCCTGCAACGCACCATCGAGCATCGCGAGATCTTCCACGACGAGATGGTCGGGCTGATGCGGCAGATCATGCGCGGGGAGGTGTCGCCGATGATGACCGCGGCCATCCTCACCGGGCTGCGGGTCAAGAAGGAGACGGTCGGCGAGATCGCCGGCGCGGCGGTGGTGATGCGCGAGTTCTCGCGCACCGTGCCGGTCGTCGACCGCACCCACATGGTCGACATCGTCGGCACCGGCGGCGACGGCTCGCACACTTTCAACATCTCCACCTGCGCGATGTTCGTCGCCGCGGCCGCCGGCGCCAAGGTCGCCAAGCACGGCAACCGCAGCGTCTCCTCCAAGTCCGGCAGCGCCGACGCGCTGGAGGCGCTGGGCGCGGCGATCGAACTGCAGCCCGAGCAGGTGGCGCAGGCGCTGGACGCCACCGGCATCGGCTTCATGTACGCGCCGGTGCACCACCCGGCGATGAAGGTGGTGGCACCGGTGCGGCGCGAGATGGGCGTGCGCACCATCTTCAACATCCTCGGCCCGCTGACCAATCCGGCCGGCGCGCCGAACATCCTGATGGGCGTGTTCCACCCTGACCTGGTCGGCATCCAGGCGCGCGTGCTGCAGGAACTGGGCGCCGAACGCGCGCTGGTGGTGTGGGGCCGCGACGACATGGACGAACTCTCGCTCGGCGCCGGCACCCTGGTCGGCGAACTGCGCGACGGCCAGGTGCGCGAGTACGAGGTGCACCCGGAGGACTTCGGCATCGCCATGTCGGCCAGCCGCAACCTCAAGGTCGCCGACGCCGCCGAATCGATGGCGATGCTGCGCGCCGTGCTCGACAACGCGCCCGGTCCGGCGCTGGACATCGTCGCCTTCAACGCCGGCGCGGCGCTGTACGTGGCCGGCCTGGCCGAGGACATCGGCGCCGGCATCGCCCTGGCGCGCGCGGCCATCGCCGATGGGCGTGCGCGGGCCAAGCTGGAGGCGTATGTGGCATGTACGCAGGGCCTGGTCGGGGCCCGGGACCCGGGACCCGGGACCCGGTAAGAGCGCAGTTTGCCGATCTGCGGCGATTCGCGTCCGGCCATCCAGTCGTCAGTTGCAACACGTGCATGGCGGCCTAGGCTGTTGCGGGTCCCGGGTCCCGGGTCCCGGGTCCCGATCCCTTCTTTACCCCACATCGCCGATAATCCGGCCATCCCCCAGGATCCCAACCGCATGAGCAGCGACATTCTCCGCACCATCCTCGCGCGCAAGGCCGACGAGATCGCCGCGCGCAGCGCGCGCGTGCCGCTGGCCGAGCTGGCCGCCCGCGCGGAGGCCATGCCGCCCACCCGCGGCTTCGCCCGCGCGCTGCAGGCCGCCATCGCCAACGGCGATCCGGCGGTGATCGCCGAGGTCAAGAAGGCCAGCCCGTCCAAGGGTGTGATCCGGCCCGACTTCCACCCGGCCGACATCGCGGTCAGCTACGAATTCGGCGGCGCCGCCTGTCTGTCGGTGCTGACCGACGAGGACTTCTTCCAGGGCCACGACCGCTATCTGCAGCAGGCGCGCGATGCCTGCACGCTGCCGGTGCTGCGCAAGGATTTCACCATCGATCCGTACCAGGTCTACGAGGCGCGCACGCTCGGCGCCGACTGCATCCTGCTGATCGTGGCGGCGCTGGACGACCTGCAACTGGCCGAGCTGTCGTCGCTGGCGCTGCAACTGGGCATGGACGTGCTGGTGGAAGTGCACGACATCGACGAACTGGAGCGCGCACTGCAGGTGCCGGCGCCGC
Organism: Xanthomonas sp. F4; assembly: GCF_011761895.1. Taxonomy (NCBI): domain Bacteria; kingdom Pseudomonadati; phylum Pseudomonadota; class Gammaproteobacteria; order Lysobacterales; family Lysobacteraceae; genus Xanthomonas; species Xanthomonas sp. F4. Next base: position 106,502 of record NZ_JAASQX010000008.1, read on the forward strand.
TGATCGGCATCAACAACCGCAACCTGCGCACCTTCGAGGTGTCGCTGCAGACCACCCTGTCGATGCAGGATGCGGTGCCGCGCGACCGCCTGCTGGTCACCGAAAGCGGCATCCTCGGCCCGGACGACGTGACGCTGATGCGCGGCGCCGGCGTGCATGCGTTCCTGGTCGGCGAGGCGTTCATGCGCGCCGAGGAGCCGGGCGAGGCGCTGCGCCAGCTGTTCTTCGCGGCATGAGCGCGCAGGACCCGAGCGCGTATCCGCTGCCGCGTGCCGATGCGCCGCTGGTGGTGTTCGATTTCGACCACACCCTGTACGACGGCGACTCCGGCAGCCACCTGTTCGCCTGGCTGATCAAGCGCAATCCGCTGCGCCTGGCCGCCGCGGTGCTGGCCACGCCGTTGCTGGGGCCGCTGGTGGCGATGCTGCCGACCCGGCGCACCGGCATCTCCGGCTATGTCTGGATCGCCAGTTTCGGCCTGCGCCGCGCGCGCGAGTTCAACCGCATCATCGACCAGTACGTGCTGCAGCACCAGGCGCAGATCCGCCAGCGGCTGCTGCCGCAGGCGCTGGACGTGTTCGCCCGGCACCGCGCCGCCGGCGACCGCGTGGTGGTCGCCACCGGCGCGCCGCCGGAACTGGCGCGCGCCATCCTCGGCTTCGTCGCGCACCAGGACGTGCCGGTGGTCGGCAGCCTGATCGGCCCGCGCCTGGGCGCGGTCACCGCCACGCGCCACTGCCACAACGAGGAAAAGATGCGCATGCTGCGCGAACTGGGCTACGGCGAGATCGCCATGGCCTATTCCGACAGCACCGCCGATCTGCCGCTGCTGCAGGCCGCGGCCGCGGCGGTGGTGGTCAATCCCAAGCACAGCGCAGTGGCGGTGTTCCGCCGCGTGCTGCCGTCCGGCACGCCGATCCTCAACTGGGGCTGCCGCGACCGCGCCGGCGAGGCCGTCGGCTCCGAGTGAGTCACTGCGCCGCGTCGCATTCGGCGACGCAGCGTCTACGACCGCGCCTCGTCAGCGCCGTTCGTACGGGTGCTGCCTGCGGCGATCAGCCGCCGGACTTGGCGTACGTGCTGTCGCTGCCCACCAGCGCGTGGTGCAGCGGCGCGACCCACTGGCCGCGGTCGATGTCGTAGGCGCCGAAGCTGCCCTCGAACTCCCAGTACGCCCAGGCGAAGTGGCGCTTCTCCGCGGCATTGACCACGGCCACGGTCCAGGCCAGTCGATCGGCTGGCGGTGCCTGCTCGTAGGCGCCGAACTCGCCCAGCAGCACCTGCCGATGGTGCGCCTTCGCCCAGGCCGCGATGCGGTCGAACTCGCCGTACAGCTTGGTGCGGTCGGCCGCGCTGCCCCAGGCCACGCCGGTGTGGTCGCGGATGTCCGCAGGTGCCCACGGCGCGCCCTGGTGGGTGAAGCGGAACGGGTTGTAGTAGTGCACGGTGACCAGCAGGCGCGTGTCGTCGTCGGGCAGGCGCAGGCTGTCGAGCGCGGTGAAGGAATTGCTGTTGCCCGGGCCCACCACCACCGTACGGGTCGGGTTGTCGCGGCGGATGATCTGCAGCGCATCGCGCAGCAGGTCGTTCCACACCGCGCTGGTCATCTGGCCATTGGGCTCGTTGAGGATCTCAAACAGCACCGACGGCGGCGCATGGCGGTAGCGCGGGGCGATCTGGCTCCAGAACGCCAGCAGCTTGGTCCGGCACACCGCCGCATCGGCGGCGCAGGGGTGGAAGTCGTGTTCGTCCAGGATCACGTTCAAGCCTGCCGCGGTGGCCTGGTCGACCACCGTGTCCAGCGTTTTCAGCCAGGTCGGGTCGAGCTGGTTGGCCGCGTCCATGTGCGCGAAGGCCTGCAGGTTGACCCGGACCGTGCGGAAGCCGCCGTCGCGGATCGTGCGGTACAGCGGCGGGCGGAAGCGCGCCTTCGCCGGGTCGGTCCACAGCGGGTCGTAGCCGAGGATGTTGACCCCGCGCCCGAGCCGGGCGAAGGCGTCGTCGGCCTGCGCGCGCGGCGCAGGCAGCGCCAGGCACAGCAAGGCCAGGAAAAGCGGAACGGCACGGCGCATGGCGGTCTCGCGGGGCAGGGGCGGGGCGAGACGCGCGGCCATCGGCGGCAGCGTCCCTGCCGCGATCATCGCGCGGCCCGCCCCGGGAAAAGCGAACGCGGCCTGACCGCCTGCAGCGCAGCCAGCACCGCGTCAGATGCCGCCGACGCCGCTCCTGCGAATCCCCAATCCCGACTCCCGACTCCCGGGCATCAGCCCACCCACCGATACAGCGCGCTCCCCACCTGATACAGGCTGATGCCCAGCACCAGCAGGCCCACCGACACCAGCACCCAGCGCTCGCGCACGCGCTTGACCAGCAGCGCCGCCAGCGGCGCGGCGAGCATGCCGCCCACCAGCAGGCCGAGCACGATGTCCAGGTGCTGCACGCCCATGGTCAGCAGGAAGGTCAGCGAGATCGACAGCGTCACCAGGAACTCGGCGGCGTTGACCGTGCCGATGGTGGTGCGGGCCTGGCCGCCGTGCGCGAGCAGGGTCGAGGTCGCCACCGGCCCCCAGCCGCCACCGCCGCTGGCGTCGAGCAGGCCGGCGACGAAGCCCAGCAGCGGCACCCGCCGCACCTCGCGGCGCGGCAGCGCCCTTCCGGCCGCGCGTAGCAGGATCAGCACCGCCAGCGCGAGCAGGTACAGATAGACGAAGGGGCGGATCAACTCGCCCGGCAACTGCGTCAGCACGTAGGCGCCGGCGACGCCGCCGACCATGCCGGGCAGTGCCAGGCGCAGGAACAGCCGCTTGTCGACGTTGCCCAGGGCCAGGTGCGACAGCCCGGAGGCACCGGTGGTGAACACCTCGGCACTGTGCACGCTGGCGCTCACCACTGCCGGCGGCAGGCCCAGGCTCAGCAGGACCGACGAGGAGACCAGGCCGAAGGCCATGCCCAGCGCGCCGTCCACCAGCTGCGCGGCCAGGCCGACCAGCACGAACCAGTAGAAGGTCTCGCTCAGCAGCATCGCGCCGGGCCTATCGACCCATGGCGGTCAGCGCGCGCCGTACAGCACCACGGTCTTGCCGCGGGCATGCAGGATGCCGTCGACCTGCAGCTTCTTCAGCACGCGGCCGGCCATCTCGCGCGAGCAGCCGACCAGCCGTGCCAGTTCCTGCCGCGACACGCGCAACTGCATGCCCTGCGGGTGGCTCATCGCCTCCGGCTCCTGCGCCAGGTCGTGCAGGGTGCGCACGATGCGGTCGGTGACGTCCAGGAACGCCAGGCGGCTGGCCTTGCGCGAGGTGTCCAGCAGGCGCTTGGACAACTGCACGCCGATCGCGAACAGCACCCGCGGCGCATCGGAGGACAGCGAGCCCAGGAACAGCTGGTGCAGGCGCTCGTAGCTGATCTCGGCCAGCTCGCAGGGCGTGCGGGTGCGCAGGATCACCTCGCGCTGGTCGGACTCGATGAACAGGCCCATCTCGCCGACGAACTCGCCGCTGCCGAAATAGCCCAGCACCAACTCGCGGTCGTCATCTTCCTCGGCGATGATGCTGACCGAGCCGCTGACCACGTAGTACAGGGTGCCGGCCGGATCGCCGGGCCGGAACACGTCCGTCCGCGCCGGATAGCGCCGACGGTGGCTGTGGGCCAGGAAGCGGTCGATGGTGGCGGTGTCCAACGTCAAAGGACTTGGAGCGATGCGCACAGGTGCTGCAGTGGATGTGTTTCCGGGGCTCATGGCGGCTTCGCTACGGCGTAATTCCTGAAGCTTAACGGGACGCGTTCGCGGCGGCAAACTAGAGACGGACGCCACGTTTCGCGACGCGGTCATTTGGCTCATAATTGATTGGCTTTCCCCCCGACCCACTTCCAGAGGATCCACGCCGTGGTCAAGCCGTTGCCTCGTCTGAGGCTGCAAGGTTTCAACAACCTCACCAAGGCGTTGAGCTTCAACATCTACGACGTCTGCTACGCGATCTCCGAAGAGGAGCGCCAGCGCTACATCGAGTACATCGACGAGCAGTACGACGCCGACCGCCTGACCCAGATCCTCACCGATGTGGCCGAGATCATCGGCGCCAACATCCTCAACATCGCGCGCCAGGACTACGATCCGCAGGGCGCCTCGGTGACGATCCTGATCTCCGAAGAGCCGGTCATCGACAAGAAGGCGGCGGGCAAGGAGATCATTTCCGATGCCGTGGTCGCGCACATGGACAAGAGCCACATCACCGTCCATACCTACCCGGAAACCCATCCGCAGCACGGTATCGCCACGTTCCGCGCCGACATCGATGTCGCCACCTGCGGCGTGATTTCGCCGCTGAAGGCCCTCAATTACCTGATCGAGAGCCTGGAATCGGACATCGTGATCATGGACTACCGCGTGCGCGGCTTCACCCGCGACGTGAAGGGCAAGAAGCACTACATCGACCACAAGATCAACTCGATCCAGAACTTCCTGGCCAAGAACGTCAAGTCGCGCTACGAGATGTTCGACGTCAACGTCTATCAGGAGAACATCTTCCACACCAAGATGCACCTGAAGGACTTCGACCTGGACCAGTACCTGTTCGAGGAGAAGGCCAAGAACCTCTCGTTCAAGGAGCGCATGCGCATCGAAGCGCTGCTCAAGCGCGAGATCGAGGAGCTGTTCCACGGGCGCAATCTGTCCGAGTAAGCGACCTCGTACCGGCGGGACGGCCCGCCCGCAGCCTGCGCTGCGACCCCTGCCGACGGCGGCCCGATGTGCAGACATCGGGCCGTTTTCATTTGGATTTGTCTACGGAGAAAGACAATGCCTTGGATCTACCTGTTGCTCGCCGGCCTGTTCGAGATCGGCTTCGCCCTCGGCCTGAAGTACAGCGAAGGCTTCACCCGGCCCTGGCCGACCGTGGCCACCCTGGCCGGTGCCGGCCTGAGCCTGTGGTTGCTGACCCAGGCGCTCAAGCACATCCCGCTGGGCACCGCCTATGCGATCTGGACCGGGATCGGCGCATTGGGCACGGCCACGCTCGGCATCGTCCTGTTCGGCGACAGCGCCTCGCCGGCGCGGCTGGCCTGCATCGGCCTGATCGTGGTCGGGGTGATCGGCCTGAAGCTGGTCGGCCACTGAGCGCGGCCAGCGCTGGGCTCAGGCGACGACGGTGCGGCGCCGGGTCAGCACCCGGCCGATCAGCATCCGGTGCGCGATCACCGCCAGCAGGGCGACGATCGACAGCACGATCATCGCGCGGGTGAACACGCTGCCGAGGTTGCCGGCGTGCTGCAGCTGGTCCAGGCGCCCGAAGCGCGAGGGATCGGCATTGGCGTAGGCGATCTCGACGGTGGCACCGTCCAGCAGCAGCGGCGCGGCTTCGGCACCGCTGGCTTCGAAGGCACCGCTGTGCAGGCGGCCCTTGCTCTCGAACACGTAATGGAAGCGGTAGCGCACCAGCGGCTCGGTCTGCACGCCGAAGGCGCCGTCGGCGATCACCGGCACGGTGGCGACCGAATGGTCGCGCAGGATCGCGCTGGCCTGGCGATAGTCGCCGAGCAGGTGATGCAGCAGGGCGCCGCCGCCGAGCGCGAACAGGGTCGCGAACAGCACGCGCGACAACCAGCGGGTGCGGGGCGAAGGCAGATGGAGGTAGAGCGAAGAGGCGGGCATGGCAATCGGCAGGCGGAGCGCACGCGGGCGTGACTCGGCGGGGGTACATCGGATGACTGCGGCACGGGGGAGATGCTGCGGCGGAAGCGGCGTGCGTCGACGTGGATCAGTCAGCGTTCGTTCACTTTAACCCGATTGGGCCGACAATGCCAGTCGGCCCGGTCGCAGCCCGACCGGCGGGCGGCTACAGCCGATAGGCGACCGCCTTCATCAGCCGCGAGGCGGCGGCCATGACCGTGGGGATCGGCGGCGGCAGGCGCCGCGCCCCGGCCTGTTCGGCATGCTCGGCGTGGCGGGCCTCGTCGGCCTTCATCACCTTCAGCACGTCGCGGCTGCGCAGGTCCGCCGGCGGCAGGGTCTGCAGGTGTTCGTCCAGGTGCGCCTCGACCTGACGCTCGGTCTCGACCACGAAGCCCAGGTTCCAGCCGTCGCCGCGCAGCCCGGCCAGGGTGCCGATCGCGTAGCTGCCGGCGTACCACAGGGGATTGAACAGGCTGGGGCGGCTGTCCAGTTCGCGCAGCCGCGCCGCGCACCAGGCCAGGTGGTCGGTTTCTTCCTGCGCCGCCTCCAGCAGGTGCGCACGCGTGGCCGGATCGCGCGCGACCGCGGCCTGGCCGAAGTACAGGCCCTGCGCGCAGACCTCGCCGACGTGGTTGATGCGCATCAGGCCGGCGGCATGGCGCCGCTCGTCCGGCGCCAGCACCACATCGGCGGTGGCCGCGGCGGGATAGGGGCGCTGCGCCGGCGGGTCGCCGAACACGGTTTCCAGCGCGCGCTGGGCCTCGACCAGGGCGCGATCGAGCGGGGAATGCTGGCGGCTGGCAGTCATGGGGAAAAGCCCGGAAGCGGTGGGGACCCCGATTTTCGCCGCCGGCCGGCGCACTGCCAAGCGCGCCGCCGGTCCTGCCGACTCCGGCAGGGCGGACTTGCGCGCTGCGGCCGGGCCACGTAGAATTCCGCCTCTTGCGTTTTTGCAATTCACAACGCGTGGCAAAGTTCCGGCCGTTCGCTGCAGGAATCCGCCCGACCAACCGAGTCTGATCATGAGCACCTTCACTGCTAAGTCCGAGACCGTCCAGCGCGACTGGTATCTCGTCGACGCCGCCGGCAAAACGCTGGGCCGGCTTTCCACCGAACTGGCCCGCCGCCTGCGCGGCAAGCACAAGCCGGTCTACACCCCGCACGTCGATACCGGCGATTACCTGGTGGTGATCAACGCCGAGAAGATCGTCGTCACCGGCAACAAGCTCAAGGACAAGAAGTACCACCGCTTCACCGGCTACATCGGCAACCTGAAGACCGAGAGCCTGGAGCAGGCGCTGGAGCGCCACCCGGAGCGCGTGATCGAAATCGCCGTCAAGGGCATGCTGCCCAAGGGCCCGCTGGGTCGCGCGATGTACCGCAAGCTCAAGGTCTATTCCGGTGCGGAGCATCCGCACGCCGCTCAGCAGCCGCAGGTTCTGGATATCTAATCATGGCGATTTCGCAAAACTACGGCACTGGCCGCCGCAAGTCCTCCACTGCCCGCGTGTTCCTGCGCAAGGGCACCGGCAACATCTCCGTCAACGGCCGTCCGCTGGACGAGTTCTTCGGCCGCGAGACCGCGCGCATGATCGTGCGCCAGCCGCTGGAGCTGACCAAGAACACCGAGAGCTTCGACATCCTGGTCACCGCCACCGGCGGCGGCACCACCGGCCAGGCCGGTGCGATCCGTCTGGGCATCGCCCGTGCGCTGGTCGAGTACGACGAAACCCTGAAGACCGAGCTGCGCAAGGCCGGCTTCATGACCCGCGACGCCCGCGAAGTCGAGCGTAAGAAGGTCGGTCTGCACAAGGCCCGTCGCGCCACCCAGTTCTCCAAGCGCTGATCCATCGCGCCTGGCGTGGGCTCCTTCGGGAGCCCGCTGGGACCAAGCAAAAGCCCGGCTTCGGCCGGGCTTTTGTCGTTTGGGACTCAGCTCCGTAGTGCTGGCCGGCACTCCATTTGGATGCCGGAGCTGGGCAGTGGCGGCGGCGATGGATCGCTCGCGATTTCATCGCCTAGCGCAAGGTCGGTATTCAACAGGCTTGGCAGGCGATTGCAGTTCGCCTGCAGCTCGAGGCTTTCCTGCGTCAAGTCTGCATCAACCGTCTGGTGAAAAGCCCCCTTGGAGTCCAAGGGGGCGCGCCGACAGGCGCGGGGATGTGGAGGCGGAAGGCCGGGGCCCGCACCTTGCGCAGCAAGGTGTGGGGCGCAGGTGCGTAGCGCCTGCGCGAACCCGCAGCCAAACACACAAAAAAGGCCGATCTTTCGATCGGCCTTTTTTGTGTGTTTGGCTGCCCCGGATGGATTCGAACCACCGAATGCCTGAGTCAGAGTCAGGTGCCTTACCGCTTGGCGACGGGGCAATGTGGACTGCAAGTATCGCACGCCTTGGGCGTACACACCATGGTGGCTATGGGTGGACTCGAACCACCGACCCCAGCATTATGAGTGCTGTGCTCTAACCGGCTGAGCTACATAGCCTTGGTGAACCGCCAATTCTTATAGAGAAGCGCGCGGCTGTCAACGGGTTTCTACGCTGCTTGTGGCCCGGCCGCAGCCATGGCAGAGTCGGAGCCAGTAGATTTTTCAGGAGTCCGCATCGTGATCGATCCGGACGGCTATCGACCGAACGTAGGCATCGTGCTGATGCGGCCGGATGGTCAGGTGTTCTGGGCACGTCGTGTGCGCCGGGACGGCTGGCAGTTCCCGCAGGGCGGCATGAACACCGACGAGACCCCGGTGGAGGCCATGTACCGCGAGTTGCGCGAAGAAACCGGGCTGTTGCCCGAGCACGTGGAAGTGCTCGGCGCCACCCCCGGTTGGCTGCGCTATCGCCTGCCCAGCCGGGCCATCCGCCGCAACGAACGCCAGGTCTGCATCGGCCAGAAGCAGGTCTGGTTCCTGTTGCGGATGCAGTGCGACGAGAGCCAGCTGAACCTGGAACTGACCGAAACGCCGGAGTTCGACCACTGGCGCTGGGTCGATTTCTGGTACCCGGTGGAGCACGTGGTGCTGTTCAAGCGTGGCGTCTACGCACGGGCGTTGCGCCACCTGGCGCCGCTGGCGCAGAGCATCGCCGGTGCCGGCATCCGTGCCATGCCGACCCTGGCCCAGGAGGCCTGGTTGCCGGGCAATACCGCCGGCCACGATCGGCCGCGCAAGCGTCCACGCAAGCGCGGCGGCCCCTGGGCGGCGCGGATTAATAACGATTAACGGGCGGAATTGACAACCATTCTCACTTTGGTTTGAATGGGCGCCAGGCGCAGTCCGCGCCGTCCGCCGCCAAGCCCGCCGTGTACGTCTGCATCTGCAATGGGGTCACCGATCGCCAGATCCGCGAAGCCGCCGAAGCCGGCTGCCGCAGCGTGTCCGAACTGACCATGCGTACCGGTTGCGGTGCCACCTGCGGCTCCTGCCTGGACATGGCCGGCGACCTGCTGCAGCGCGCGCTGAGCCGCGAGCTGCCGTTGCCGGTGCTGGGCGGCCTGGCCCGCGCCGCCTGAGTTCCGTCGACGCGCTACGGCGCATTCGGGATGATCACGATTCGCGTTCCTTCACGCCGCGGCGCGATTCGCTAGAGTCTGCGCTTTCCGGCTTTACGCGAGCGATGCAATGAAGGGCGACAGCAAAGTCATCGAGTTCCTCAACAAGGTCCTCTACAACGAGCTGACCGCGATCAACCAGTACTTCCTGCACGCCAAGATGCTGAAGAACTGGGGCCTGAAGGAACTGGCCGAGCACGAGTACAAGGAATCCATCGACGAGATGAAGCACGCCGACAAGCTGGCGGACCGCATCCTGTTCCTCGAGGGACTTCCCAACTTCCAGGCGCTGGGCAAGCTGCGCATCGGCGAGAACCCCAAGGAAATCCTCGAGTGCGACCTGGCGCTGGAGCAGGAAGGCACCGTCACCCTGCGCGACGGCATCGCCTACGCCGAATCGATCCAGGACTACGTCAGCCGCCAGTTGCTGGCCGACATCCTGGAATCGGAAGAAGAGCACATCGACTGGCTGGAAACCCAGCTCGACCTGATCGAGCGCATCGGCGAGCCGAACTACCTGCTGACCAAGCTCGACGACTGAATCGTCGGCGCATGACGCCGCGGCGCTGGCCTGTGTCCGCGCCGCGCTGGATGCTGTACGCCCCGCACTCCCGGATATGCGTCGGCGTTGTCGTGCGCGTCTAGGAGCGCCTTCAGCCGCGACGCAGTGCTGGCGGAACGTCGCCGCTGATCCTGAAAAGTGGCGCATGCCGCTCCTGCGCGGGTCCATGCGGACGGCATAGCATCGGCATCGCGCGACGTCGCTCTCTACGAGAAAAGCAGCAGGTCGTGCGTCTGCGTCTTCGATGCACTGTGGCCAGGTCTTGCGGGCGATCGTGTCGCCCGCAGTCGTGGCGCAGTGCGATGCCGCGCTACGGCGCGGCGGGTTCGGTGTTGTCGCGGACGCTGGCGCGGTAGCCGCTCAGCGCCAGGCGCGCGCGTGCGAACTCGGCGATCACCAGGGCGACTGCGACCACGGGGCGATCCAGGGTACCGGTGCGCACGCCCGACTCGATGCGCAGTGCCGCTGCCGACAGCGCCAGTGCGCCGAGGTTGGCGGCCGAGGATTTCAGCGTGTGCGCGGCCTCGCGCAGCGCGTCGGGCTCCGCCGTCGCCGCGGCCTGCTCCAGGCGCTGGATCAGCAGCGGTGCATCGGCCAGGAACAGCTCGACGATCTGCGCGACGCTGGCGCTGCCGATGACATCGCGCAGTTCGTCGAGCACGGCGATCTCCAGTACCGGCGCCGGCACGGCGGGGGGCTCGACCACCGCGTCGGCGTCGGTCGCGTCGGTCGGCGCGGACGTCGCCACGGTGGATGCCGATGCCGCATCGGGCTTTGCGGCAACCGGTGCCTGCGCTTCGACCTGTGGAGCGGGCTGCGCCTCCGCGGATGTCTTGGCAAGAGGGATCGTGTCCGGCACCTGGCCGCTCGCGGCGATCTCCGGCGCTGTTTGCGATGCCGCTGCGGCGGCGGGCTCGGGCGCGAACGCCGCGCTGGCCGGCATGGCCACCGGCTGCAGCGGCAGCCAGCGTTGCAGGCAGGCCTCCAGCCGCGTGCGGTCGATCGGCTTGGACAGGTAATCGTCCATGCCGGCATCGAGGCAGCGCTGGCGGTCGCCGGCCATCGCGTTGGCGGTCATCGCCAGGATCGGCAGGCGCGGGCGTCCCGTCTCGGCCTCGCGCTGGCGCCATTGCCGGGTGGCGGCGTAACCGTCCAGTACCGGCATCTGGCAGTCCATCATCACCAGGTCGTAGGGTTGCCGCGCCAACTGCGCCAGTGCGGCGGCGCCGTCCTCGACGCTGTCGGCGTGGTGGCCGAGCGATTCCAGCAGCCGCTTCGCCACCATCAGGTTGACCGGATTGTCCTCGACCAGCAGCAGCCGGTAGCCGCTGCGCGGCGGTGGCGCATCGGTCACGGCGGTCGCCGGGTCTGCGGCGAGCACCGGCGCGGGGGTGTGCACGGCGTCGGTCGCGAAGGCGTCGTGGTAGAACTCGCCAGCGTTGGCGGTGCCGTCGCCCGCGGCTTCATTGGTCAGGCTCGGGGTCGCCGGCGCCAGCGCCAGCATGCTGCGCAGGTCGATGTCGGCGGCCTGCCGCGACAGCAACGCGCCGTGCGCGCGGATCTCCTCGGGAATGTCGACCTCGCCGTACAGCCAGATCAGCCGCGCGGTCTGCGGCGCCGGCAGTCGCGCCACCGCGCGCTGCAGGGCGCGCGCGCTCTGCCGCAGGCCGTCGAGGTCGCCGATCACCAGGTCGTAGGCCGGGCGCACGCCGCTGCCGTTGCCGCGCAGCCGCTCCAGCGCTTCCTGGGTCGAATCGACCTTGCTCACCTGCACGCCCCAGTTCGGCAGGAGCACGCTCAGGCGTTGCTGCAGGCGCTGGTCGGCGCCGACCAGCAACGCATGCAGTCGCGGCAGCCCGCCCGGGCTCTGCGGCAGGTCGCCGATCACCTTCAGCAGCGGAATCTCGAACCAGAACGTGGCGCCCTGGCCCTGCCGCGACACGACGCCGATGCGCCCGCCCATCAGCTCGACGATGCGCTTGCAGATGGTCAGGCCCAGCCCGGTGCCGCCATACAGGCGGGTGGTGGAGGCGTCGGCCTGGGTGAAGGCCTGGAACAGGTGCTCCTGGCGATCGGCGCTGATGCCGATGCCGGTGTCGCGCACCTCGAAGCGCAGCAAGTGCTGCGCCGGAGTCTCGCCGAGCCGGCGCACGCCCAGGTCGATGGCGCCGCGCGCGGTGAACTTGACCGCATTGCCGAGCAGGTTGCTCAGCACCTGGCGCAGGCGCACCGGATCGCCGCGCACCGGCAGGCGCACCGCCGGGTCCAGTTGCAGCGCCATGCGCAGGCCCTTGGCCTCGGCCGCGCGCTGCATCAGCTCCAGCACGCCGTCGAGCAGCTCGCGCAGGTTGAAGGTGGTGATCTCCAGCTCCAGCCGGTTCGCTTCGAGCTTGGAGTAATCGAGGATGTCGTCGACGATGCGCAGCAGTTGCAGCGAGGAGGTGCTGGCCGCGCGCAGCATCTCGCGCTGGTCCAGGCCGAGCGGGCCGCGTCCGATCAGTTCCAGCATCGGGATGATGCCGTTGAGCGGCGTGCGGATCTCGTGGCTCATCGTCGCCAGGAACTCGCCCTTGGCCAGCACCGCCGCTTCAGCCGCCTGGGTGGCCGCCTCTGCGGCCTGCTTGGCCTGCAGCAGCTCCTTTTCCAGCCGCTCGCGCGCGTGCACGTCGTGCTGCAGGGCGTTGCGCTCGGACTCGGCCAGGGCCGCACGCGCCAGCGCCGCATCCAGGCGTTCGATCTGCTGGCGCGCCCAGCAGCCGGCGACGGTGGCCAGGGCCGCGGCGGCGGCCATGCACAGCGGCGCCAGCCAGTGCCACGGCGCCGGCAACGGCAGCGCCAACGGCGGCAGCGCAAGCAAGGTGCCGGCGACGGCGAGCGCCGCGGCGAAGGCCGCCGGCCACGGAACGGGCCGGCGTCTGCGGTCGGACATGGCTAGAGCACCGCGTTCTGGAAGTCGAAGTTCAGCTGGTCGCCGACCGACTGCACCAGGTTGCCCTGGATGAAATCGACTCCGCCCATCCACATCGCCGCTGCCGCCTGCGCCTGCTCGATCTGCTGGCCGATGATCAGCAGCCCGGCGCGGTGCGCCAGATCGATGGTGGCGCGCAGTTGGTCGCGCAGTTCGGGGTCGGCATGCGCGCCGGCGAAGCGCGCCGACAGGCGCAGATAGCCCAGCGGCAAATGCGCCAGCAGCGCTTCGGCTTCGGCGCCCGGTTCGAACTGGCTGATGCAGAACTGCACGCCCAGCGGCATCAGCCGCGCGCAGAACTGCTGCAGCGTGGCGGTGTGGACCAGGGCATCGTCCAGGCGCAGGTCGATCACCAGCGACGTACCGGTGACGCCGCGGCGGCCGATGGTCTCGATCAGCCACTCGGCGAAGGCGGTGCGCGCCAGCGTACGCGTGGACTGCGAGACGAACAGGCGCAGCGGCGGGGTGGCGTGCTGGTACAGATGCAGCAGGCCCAGCGCGTGGTCCAGCACCTGCTGGTCGAGGTCGGCGATGCGTCCGCCGGCTTCGGCGGCCGGCAGGATCTGTCCGGCCGAGAGCAGGCTGCCGTCGCGCTGACGCAGGCGCAGCAGCACCTGGTATTGGGCGATGTCGCCGCCGGCGACAGCGACGATCGGCTGGTAGGCCGGCTCCAGTTGCCCTTCCAGCATCGCGATGCGCTGCAGATCCTCTTCCGCCTGAGGCGGCACGTAGACAGCGACGCCCTGCGGATGCAGCCGCGCCTGCAGTGCGCTGCGTTCGACCGCCTCCAGCGCGCTGCCGGCGTCCTCGAAGCCATGGCCGAAGTCGGCGTAGCCGACCGCGCAGCGCAGATGCAGCGCCTCGTCCTCGCGCAGCGCGAAGGCGTGGCCGGACAGGGTGTCGCGCAGGCGCTGCGCGCGTTGCCGCTGCGTGTCGGCGTCGGCGTCCTCGGCCAGCAGCAGGAAGCTGTTGTCATTGAGCCGCGCCAGCGGCTGCGGCGCGGTGATGCCGGCCAGGCGGCGCCCGGCCTGCACCATCAGCCGCTCGAACGCGGCGTAGCCGTAGCGTTCGCGCAAGCCGAGCGCGCTGGCGATCTCGATGAAGTACAGGCTGCCGGGGCGGCGCGCGCGCAGCGTCGTGTCCAGCAGTTGCAGCAGATGGGCGCGGGTCGGCAGGCCGGTCTCGGGGTTGTTCAGCGGCACCGCCTCGGCGTGGCCCTGCTGGGCCTGTTGGCGGGCACGGCGGATGCGGTTGGACACCGCGGCGATCAGGTGCCGCGGCCGGATCGGCTTGGTCAGGAAGTCGTCGGCGCCGCTGTCGAGCACTTCGTACTCCAGCTCCGGATCCGCGTCGCCGGACAGGAACACGATCGGCAGCAACTGATGCTGCGGCTGCTGGCGGATCAGCGCGGTCAGGCGCATGCCGTCCAGTCCCGGCATGTGCAGGTCCATCAGGATCAGGTCCGGGCGGTAGTCGAGGATGGCCTGCTGCACGCCTTCGGCCTGCATCTGCACCTGCGCGTGCATGCCGGCGCCATGCAGCACGCTCTGCGCGAACAGCGCCTGCGCGCGGTCGTCCTCGACGATCAGCACGCGGTACGGCGCGGCCGCATCCTGTGCGGCGTGATCGGCGTCGGCGTCGGCGACCAGGAAGGCGGCCGCGCTGGCGTCGGCCGGGCCATCGTCGTGCTCACTGCTGGCCAGCGGCATGGCGGACGCCGCGGCGTGGTCGGCAGGCGCGGGATCGGAGGCGAGGTCGGCGGGCGCGGCGACGTGCTCCGCGTCGCCGACCCAGCGGCGCCAGTAGTGCGGCGGCGGAGTCTCGGCGCGGACGGCGCGCGCGCGCGGGTCCTCGCGATGGGAAAGCGGAGCGGCGTCGTTGGCGGGCATCGCGTCTGGTTCCTGGTGCACGTCCAATTATGCGATCAAGTTCGCGAAGGCTGCGTGCCTTGCGGCGCGGCGGGCGCCGACGCCGGCGCCAGCAGGCGGCGCATGCCCCGCCACAGCAGGCGCCAGGTCCACCACACCAGCAGCGCGCCGAGCGCGCTCGCCGTCAGCACCACCGCCAGCGCCAGCCACGGATGCGCCAGGGCCAGCGCCAGTGCGGCGATCACCACCGAATCCTCGGCCAGCGAGGCGATCCAGTTGCTGGCCGGCTCCGGCGAGGTGTTGAGCAGGGCGCGGGTGCCGGCCTTGAGCACGTGGCTGGTCAGTGCCACGCCGGCCCCGGTGGCGAGCGCGCCGGCGCTCAGCTGGCCGTCGGGCGAGAGCGTGGCCGCGGCCAGGAAGGCGCCGGCCGGAATCCGGGTCAGGGTCTGCAGCAGGTCCCACACCGAATCCACACCGGGGATCTTGTCGGCGAAGAACTCGGCCAGCGCCAGCGCGCCGGAGGTGCCCAGCACCCACCACGACTGCGTCGCCTGCAGTGCCGGCGGCAGCTCCAGCCAGCCGCACAGGCCGGCCAGGCCGATCCCGAACACGGTCAGGTAGACGCGGATGCCGGCCAGCCAGGCCAGCAGGATGCCGATTACGAAGAGATGGGCGTCGGTCATGGCAGGCGCTCCTGCAACTGCACGGATGCCGGCCACTATCGGCCAAGCCCGCCACGAAGGCCAGCCCGCGGCGCGGGCTTGCCGTGCAGTCCGGCGCCGCTCAGGAGGGTGGCTTACACTAGGTGGCCCAGCAGGCCGACCCGCGAGGATCGACGCCGGCGCCGCCTCGGTGGCGCGGCCGCGCGCATGAACCGACCCGTTCCCCGTTTCCAGATCGTGCCCAATGGCGCCACGCCGCCGCGCGGCCGGACCGTCTGGTTGTTGCTCGCCGGGCTGTGGCTGCTGTCGCTGGCGCTGACCTGGTGGCTGGCCAGCCGCCAGGCCGCGCCGCGGCTCAGTGCGGTCAGCGCGCAGTTGCGCGAGGCCGAGCGCAACCTGCAGGCGCAGCAGCGGCAGATCGAGACGCTCAACCAGCGCCAGGCCACCCTGGCCCGCTCCGACCAGATCAGCCGCGCCGCCAACAACGAGGTGCAGAGTTCGCTGGCCGAGCGCGACGAAGAGATCGCCGGATTGCGTGCCGACGTGGCGTTCTACGAGCGCCTGGTCGGCGCGACCAGCCAGCGCAAGGGCCTGAGCGTGCATTCGGTGGAGTTCTCCGCCGAGGCCGGCGGCACCTGGCGCTACAACGTGGTGCTGACCCAGAACCTCAACCGCGGGGCGATCAGCCAGGGGCAGCTGCGGCTGACCGTGGAGGGTGTGCGAGGCGGCAAGCTGACCAGCGTGGGCTGGGACGAATTGCACCAGAAGACCGGTGTGCCCGGGCAGGACTACTCGTTCCGCTACTTCCAGCAACTGGATGGCAGCGTGATCCTGCCCAAAGGCTTCACTCCGCAACGGGTGCGGGTGGTGTTGAGCGGCGGCGGGGCGCCGGTCAGCCAGACCTTCGATTGGACATTGGCCGGTAACGGCAAAGGGGAATAATCAGCCTATGTTTGGGAACAAGAACAGCCGCAACAGCGGCCAGACCGTGGTCGATACGCTGATCGGCGCGCAGGTGGTGATCCGCGGCGACCTGGTGTTCAGCGGCGGGCTCTACGTGGAAGGGCGCATCCTCGGCAAGGTCGTGGCCGAGGACGGCGCGCCGGCCACGCTGACCCTGTCCGAGCACGGCAGCATCGAGGGCGAGGTGCGCGCGCCGGTGGTCATCATCAACGGCCAGCTGATCGGCGACGTGCACGCGGCCGAGCGCGTGGAGCTGGCGTCGAAGGCAAGGGTGCAGGGCAACGTGCACTACCAGGTGGTGGAGATGAACGCCGGCGCACAGCTGACCGGGCGCCTGATCCACGCCGGGAGCCTGGTCGCGTTGGCGCCGCCGGAAGCGCACCGCGAGCAGGCCGGCAGCGACGCCGAGCCGCCGCGTGCGCTGACGGCCGAGACTTGATTCGGGCGCCGTCCGTCCCCATCCTGCCGCCATGAGCACTCTCGTTTCCCTGCCGGGCGCCGCGCCCACGCCCGACTACCAGTCGCTGGAGCGGCCGTTGAACTTCACCGCGGCCGCCGCGGCCAAGGTGCGCGAGTTGATCCGCGAGGAAGGCAACGACGCGCTGGCGCTGCGCGTGTACATCCAGGGCGGTGGCTGTTCCGGCTTCCAGTACGGCTTCGAGTTCGACGAGAACCGTGCCGAGGACGACCTGGCGGTGCAGACCGACCAGGTCACCCTGCTGGTCGACCCGCTCAGCCTGCAGTACCTGATGGGCGCGGAAGTGGATTACAGCGAGGGCCTGCACGGGGCGCAGTTCGTGATCCGCAATCCCAACGCCAAGACCACCTGCGGGTGCGGCAGCAGCTTCAGCGTGTAGACACGCTGCGGCTTGCGGGACGCACGGTTTGCCTGCACCCTGCGGCGCATGTCCGATCCGACGCCCGCTTCCTTCGCCTTCGCCGGTCCTGCGATCGACCGTGCCGATGCCGTGCGCAACGATCCAGCGGCATTGCGCCAGGCCTGGGAACAGGCCAGGGTGCTGGTGCTGGACGCCGATGGCCATGCGCATGCCGATGCCGACGCACGCCCGCTGATCGCCAGTACCGCCGCCCTGGGCGCGCTGGCCGAGCACGCGCTGTTTCTCGGCCTGGACCAGGGCCAGGCCTGGTTCGCGCTGGCCGCCGATGCCGTGCCGCAGTTGGCGCCGCCACTGCAGCGCATCGATCTGCGCCGCGCCGCGGCCGAATGGCCGGCGCTGGAGGCCGGCCTGTTCGCCTACGCCCGCGCAATGTTGCACTGGCAGTCGCGTACCCGCTTCTGCGGCGTATGCGGCGGCACCATCGCCTTGCAGCGCGGCGGCTTCCTCGGCGTCTGCACGCAGTGCGCCAGCGAACACTATCCGCGGGTGGATCCGGCGGTGATCGTCGCGGTCAGCGACGGCCGGCGCCTGCTGCTGGGGCGCCAGGCGAGCTGGCCGGCGCGGCGCTACTCGGTGATCGCCGGGTTCGTCGAGCCGGGCGAATCGCTGGAACAGACGGTGGCACGCGAGGTGGCCGAAGAGACCCAGGTGCGGGTGCGGCCCGGCAGTTGCCGCTACTACGGTGCGCAGCCGTGGCCGTTTCCCGGCGCGTTGATGCTCGGCTTCAGTGCGCAGGCGGAGGCGGACACGCCGCAGGTGGACGGTGAGCTGGAAGACGCGCGCTGGTTCGAGCGCGAGGACGTCGGCGCCGCGCTGGCGCGCCTGGCCGCGCACGGCGACAGCGCCGACGACGGCCATGGCCTGCGCCTGCCGCCGCGCATCTCCATCGCCCGCGCGCTGATCGAGGACTGGTACCGGCACGGCGCGCCGGCCTGACCGCGCCGGCGCGCTGCGCGCATCCGTTTCAGAACGGTCCCGGAGGACCTGCATGTTCACGACCCTCGTCGCTGTGATCGTCGCCCTGGTGCTGGGCCATGTCGCGCCCGGCATGGTGGCCTCGTTGCGCCGCTTCGACGCCTTCGGCGACTGGCTGAGCTGGCTGGACACGCATGCCGGCGAAGGCAGCGCCTGGCGCGGCCGCTACGGCATCGCGCTGGCGCTGCTGCCGCCGCTGCTGCTGGTCGGCCTGCTGCAGTGGCTGCTGGCGGCGCCGCATCTGGGCCTGCTGACCCTGCTGTTCGGGATCGCGGTGCTGGCCTTCAGCTGGGGACCGCGCGATCTGGACACCGACGTGGAGGCGATCATCGATGCCGACGATGCCAGCGCGCGGCGCCTGGCGGTGGCGCAGCTGCAGGCCGATGGCGGGCCGCTGCGTGAGGATCCGGCCGGACTGGTCGAGGCGGTGGCGGTCAGCGCGCTGCGGCGCTGGTTCGCGGTGCTGTTCTGGTTCCTGCTGCTGGGGCCGTTCGGCGCGCTGGGCTACCGGCTGCTGGCGCTGGCCGCGGTCGGCCCGTATGCGCCGCGGCTGCCGCCCGCGACCGCCGCCGGCGCGCGCCTGCTGCTGGCGGCGATGGAATGGCCGGTGGCGCACCTGATGACCTTCTCGCTGGCACTGGTCGGCAATTTCGAGGCGGTGTTCGGCGCCTGGCGCGCCGCTGGCGGCAAGCGGTGGCAGCTGGACACCGGCTTTCTCGGGCCGGTGGCCTGCGCCAGCGTACGCGGCGAACTCGATGCCGAGGCGCACGACTACAGCGATGCGGGCATGGTGGTGCCGGCGCTGCGGCGCCTGCCCGAACTGCGCGATGCGATGAGCCAGGTCTGGCGGGTATTGCTGCTGTGGCTGGTGCTGCTGGCGCTGCTGGTGATCGCCGGCTGGGTCAGCTGAGGTCCGGCGGCGAGGGATGCACACACGCAGGCGATGCCTGCGCCCGGCGCGAATCGCGGCACCGTCCGCTAGTGCGGAGCCAACAGGGTGAACGGGAACCACGGCAGGTTGCGCGCGATCCAGTAGCCCGGCAGCGCGACCAGCCAGAAGTTCGGCCGCGAGACCACGCCGACCACCGGGGCGAACCAGGCTGCGCGCCAGCCGGCTTTCCAGGCGATCAGCCCCGGCAGCAGCGCCAGGCCGAGCATCGCGCCAGGATTCATCGCAAACGCACCGACCGGGTCCAGGTGCACCAGCGCATGCAGCGCACGGGTCATGCCGCAGCCTGGGCAGTAGTAGCCGGTGAGCGCATGGAACATGCACGGCGCGAACGGGTTGTTCGCGGCATTTGGGTCGAAGCGGTACAACAGCGTGGCGCCGCCGGCCGCGAATGCGGCGGCGGCACCCAGGCACGCCCGTTGTTGCCAGGCGCGCATGCCGGTCAGCTTGCGTGCTGCATCTGCTGCATGTAGTCCATGTAGGTCTGCATGCCGCCGGTGGCGAACATGACCACGTTGATCAGCAGGCCGATGATGGCCAGCGCGGTGGTCACCCAGCACCAGGTCTTGGCGGTGTTGGAGGCGCGGCGCGCGCCCTCCAGGTCGCCCTGGTTGAGCAGGCCGTTGACCTTGCTGGAAAACACGATGGCGACGATGCCGGTGATCAGCGCCGGACAGCACAGGCAGAAGCCGAGCACGGTCGAAATGATCGCCCAGGCCAGGTGATTGGGAACCGGGCCGGGAACGCCGGAGGCGGGGGGCGGCGGAGGCGCGACGGGGCTGACGGTGCTCATGTGGATCTCCTTGATGGGTGGTGCACGGCAGTCGGGGAGTCTAGACGAGTCGCTGCGGTGCGGGTGTGGCGGGCCGTCAGTGCGGCGCAAGCAGGGTGAAGGGATACCAGGGCAGATTGCGCAGCAGCGCATAGCCGAGCAGCACCCACAGCCACAGTCGTGGGTCGGCGAGGATCTTCAGCAGCGGCGCCAGCGGGCTCAGGCGCAGGCCGGCGGCGTTGAGCGCCATGATCGCCAGCAGCGGCAGCGCCACCACCAGCAAGGGATTGCTGGTCCAGGCGTGGGCCAGGTCCAGATGCACCAGCGCGTGCAGGCAGCGGGTACTGCCGCAGCCGGGGCAGTACAGGCCGGTGAGGGCACGGAACGGACAGCCGGGCAGCGGATTGCCGGGCACGTTGGGATCGATCCGGCGCAGCACCACGGTGGCGACCAATGCCGCGCCGCTCAGTGCGGCCAGCGGCAGCCAGCGGGGCAGGGACTGCAGGCGCGGCAGGGACATGGCAGGGAAGCGAGCGTGGGTGGCCGGCCGCCGTCGCCGGGCGACGGCGGCCGCGGTGCTCAGGACGCGGACGCCTGCTGCATCATGCCCAGGCCGCCCAGGGCGAAGAGGAAGATCATGTACAGCACCATCAGCACCACCGCAGTGATCGCCGAGTAGATCGCCCACTTCTTGGCCTTGTCCGCCGAATCGCGCGCGCCGGTCACGTCGCCCGCGGCGAGCTTGGTGTTGACCTGCGCGGCGTAGACGATGGACACGATGCCCAGCGGCAGGCAGCAGAACAGCGTGGTCAGGATCGCCCAGACGAGGTTGTTGGACACTTGCGGTGCGGTGGTGTTCATCCGTGTTGCTCCGGTGGTTGGGTGGTGAAACGGGAAACGCCCAGCGCTAGTGGCTGGTCAGGCTGCCGAGGAAGGCCAGGCCGCCGAACAGCAGGAACCACAGCGCGATCAGGATCGGTCCGGCAAGCGCAGACCACAGCGCCCACAGGCCGGCCTTGCGCGAGGCCTCGCGCGCACCGGCGATATCGCCGGCGGCGCGGCGGCCATCCACCTGCGAGGCATAGACGATGGAGACGATACCCAGCGGCAGGCAGCAGAACAGCGTGGACAGGATCGCCCAGACGAGATTGTTGGGCACATAGACGCCCGTCGCGTTGGGCGCTGGTGGTGGTACGACCTGGTTCACTGTGTTCGGTCCTTCGCAATGGACGCCACCGCTTGTGGCGCCTCCCCTGCGGCTAATTTACCCGAAGCGCGCGCTTGCGGCACCTGCGCCGCACTCAGGCGGCGTCGCCGCGCAGGCGCCGCACCTGCGCTTCCAGGGTCTCGGCGGTGGCCTGCGCGCCCGCCACAGGCGCGTCGGCGATCACCTCGACATGCGCGCGGAAGCGCCGCGGCACGCGCATGCGCCGCAGCCGCGAATCGCGCTTGCTCCACATGCTGGTCCACATGTTGCGCAAGGCCATCGGCACCACCGGCACCGCGCGCCGGGCCAGGATCTTCTCCACGCCGGATTTGAACGCGGCGATCTCGCCGTCCTTGGTCAGCGCGCCCTCGGGGAAGATGCACACCAGCTCGCCCTCGGCCAGTGCAGCGTCGATGGCGTCGAACGCGCGCTGCATCAGCTCGGGGTCTTCGCGCGCGCCGGCGATGGGAATCGCCTTGGTGGTGCGGAAGATCCAGCGCATCACCGGGATGTTGAAGATGCGGTAGTACATGACGAAGCGCACCGGCCGCGGGATCGCCGCCGCCAGTACCAGCGCGTCCATGTAGCTGACGTGGTTGCACACGATCAGCGCCGCGCCTTCCTCGGGCACGTGGCGCTCGACCCCGTGCAGGCGCAACCGGTACAGCGTGCGCACCATCACCCAGCTGAGGAAGCGCATCAGGAATTCAGGGACGATGCTGAAGATCCAGAGCGCCACCAGCGCGTTGGCGATGGCCAGCGCCAGGAACACCTGCGGGATGCTCAGCCCGGGCATCGCGACGCGCGTGCCGAACAGGTGCAGCTCCCGCATCTGCAGGACGATGCCGATCATCGCTGCCAGCACGATGAACAGCGAGTTCTGGATGTTGAGCCCGGCGATGACGCGCGACAGTTCCGCCTTCGGCGTGCGGCTCTGGATCAGCGCGAACAGCGGCACCACGAACAGGCCGGTGCACAGGCCGATGCCGACCAGGTCGAGCATGATCCGCCAGCTGCCGGCCTGGTGCACGAACTGGCCGATGCTCAGGCCGGTCTGCAGCGCGGCGCCGGGCCGGGCGAAGTACAGGTCGAGCATGAAAGCGCTGATGCCGAACGCGCCCAGCGGCACCAGGCCGATTTCCACGGTGCGCCCGGACAGCTTCTCGCACAGCAGCGAGCCGGTGCCGGTGCCGATCGAGAACAGCGCCAGGGCGAAGATGTACAGGTCCTGCGCGCCGCCCAGGTTGAGTTCGGCATAGGTCGGCAACTGTGCGGTGAGCACGGTGCCGACGAACCAGAACCAGGACACGCCGAGCACCGCGTTGCGTACCGCCAGCTGGCGCCGGGTCAGGCGCATGATCGCCAGCGACTCGGGCAGCGGGTTCCAGTTGATCTTCAGGTCCGGCGCGCCGGCGTCGACCTTGGGGATGCAGCGCGCCATCAGGTTGCCGGTGACCGCCAGCGCCACCACCGCGGTGGCCGCGGCCACCGGCCCGTGGCTGCCGGCGATCTGGAAGATCAGCCCGCCCAGGATCATGCCGCACAGGATCGAGATCGAGGTGCCCATCTCGACCAGGCCGTTGCCGCCGGTCAGTTCCTCTGGCTTGAGCACCGAGGGCAGGATCGAATACTTCACCGGCCCGAACAGGGTCGACTGCAGGCCGGTGCAGAACAGCGCCACCAGTAGCACCGCCATGTTCTCGGTCAGGAAGCCGACCGCGGCCAGCGACATGATCGCGATCTCCATCGTGGTGGTGATGACCACCAGCCGCGATTTCTCCAGCTTCTCGGCGATCTGCCCGGCCAGCGAGGAGAACAGGAAGTACGGCAGGATGAACAGCGCCGGCGCCAGGTTGGTGTACAGCGTGCGCTGCTCCGGGGTCACGCCCAGATAGAACAGCAGGCCGATGATCGCCTGCCGGTACACGTTGTCGTTGAAGGCGCCCAGCGCCTGGACCACGAAGAACGGCAGAAAGCGGCGTTGCCGCAACAGGGCGAACTGGCTGTGGGCGGACATGCAGGCTCCTTTGCGAACGCGCGCAGCCTAGCAGGTTCGCCGCGCGCGCAGGCGCGGCGCGCGGCGGCCGGCCTCGGCGCTGCCGGCCGCGGCCTGCAGTGCATCGCGCCGCGCACGCAGCAGGGCGATGAAGGCGCGCGCGGCCGGGGTCGGGTCCGGCCGCCACACGGCATAGGTGAGGAAGCGGAAGCGCTCGCGCAGCGCCACCGTGGCCACGCCGTGCATGCCGGTGGCCATGGTCTGCGGTACTACGGCCAGGCCCAGGTCTTCGGCCACCAGTTGCCGCTGCAGGTCGGCGTGGGTGACCTCGTACTGCAGGCGCTGGCGCAGGCCGGCGGCGGCGAAGGCGCGGTCGATGATGCCGCGTACGCCGGCGCCGGGGATCAGCCCGGCCATCGGCGCGTCCTCCAGTTCGCGCAGGGCCACCTCGCGGCGCGCGGCGAAACGGTGGCCGGGCGCGGCGATCAGCGCCAGCCCTTCCTCGTGCAGCAACAGGTGCTGCGGCGGCAGCGCCACATGCGGGCCGACCCCGACCAGGGCCACGTCGAGCCGGCCTTCGCTCAGTTCCAGCAGCAGCGCATCGCTCATGCCGGTGCGCAGGTGCACGTCCACCGCGCTGTGCGCCTCGCGGAACTGGCGCAGCACGGCCGGCACCTGCACCGCATTCAACGAGGAGATCTGCCCGATCTGCAGGCGGCCGCGCACCGTGCCCAGGGTCTGCGCCATCTCCTCGTGCAGGCGCTCGGCCGCGCGCAGGGTGGCGCGGGCGTTGTGCAGGAACACCTCGCCGGCGGCGGTGGCGCGCACCTGCCGCGCACCGCGCTCGAACAGCCGCGCGCCCAGCGCCTGCTCGATCTTGGCGATCTGGTGGCTCAGCGCCGACTGCACGGTGTGGCAGCGGCGCGCGGCAGCGGTGAAGCTGCCTTCCTCGGCGACGGCCACGGCGAATTCGAGCTGGCGCAGGGTCAGCATGGCGTTGCCTGGCGTGCACCGTGGCGACGCGGCAGCCGAGCAGTGGTGGCGCTGCATGCATGCAACGACGTTTGTCGCAGCGGCCGCCTCACGTCGCGCGCCCCAGCCGCTTGCGCCATTGCTGGCGCAGCCACAGGCGGATGTTGTAGCGGCGCTTGCGGCTCATGAACGGGTAGCGCAGGCTCAGGCCGAGCAGGCCGTGCAGCGTCTCGAGCCGCGGCGCACGCGCGGGCAGCACATCGCAGCGCACCGAGATGCGGTCGCAGCCGGCATCGTGGGTACGGTGGATGACGTCGGCGCGCATGATCAGCAGGTCGCCGACCGCGAGTTGCGGCACCACCTTGTGCGCTTCCAGGTCGAAGTCGATCTTCCAGCCGGGGCTGGCGTCGTGCAGGTCCTCGATCGCATACCAGTCGCCGATGGCGATGGCCTGTCCGGGAAAACGCAGCCGGAACCAGTCCAGCGTGTCGGCCTCCACGCAGCGGAAGCGTAGCGCGCCGCGGCCCTGGATGCGCCGGTGCAGCTGCGGATCCAGGCGCGCGACCACGTCGTCGGCGACGATGGCCACGTTGGCCAGGCCGGCATCGGGCTTGCGCACCGGCATGTAGCAGATCAGATAGTTGCGATGGTCGCCATGCAGGAAATAGCTGAAGTGATCCAGGTGCCAGTTGAGCGCGCCGCCCGGCGCGGTCTTCGGATCGCGGTGTTGGTCGAACGGCAGGCGCAGGCTCGGCGCGGCATGGCTTTCGCGGATGCGGATGGCGCAGTAGCCGAAGCGGTCGGCGGCGATCGCCAGGCCCATGGCCGCGGCCACGGGCGGCACGGTGGCGGCGATGCGCGCCTGGATCCGCTGCATGTCCGCCGCCGGCAGGTCACCGATCACGCCGTCGTGGAACTTTTCGGCGCCTTCCAGGAAGCGCAGCAGGCTGTCGGGAATGTCGCCGTCGCCCAGGAAGCCGCGGACCACCGCGTACCCGTGCTGGTGCAGCGCCTCGGCGATGTCGGTGCTGGGCATGGGACGCGTTCCTTCGAAGCCATGGCAGTCGGTGGGGCCGCTTTTCTTTCTGGACTGCAGGGCTGCATGCGTCCGCAGCGGCAACCCCGGCGAAGCGGCCCGGCTACCGGCCGCCGCGCTCACGCTATCTCAAAAGCAGATGGCAGTGGTGAAAAAAATGCGTTTGAAAGATCGCTACCGTCGCCACAGACTGCGCCCCTCCCCACGATTTCTGGTGTCCTTCCATGGAAACGACCTCGCACCCGCCGATGCGCCGCGGCCTGGTGCTGCTGATGGCCACCGCCACCGGCCTGGCGGTGGCCAGCAACTACTACGCGCAGCCGCTGCTGGAAGTGCTGGCGCAGACCTTCGCCATCGACGTGCGCCGCGCCGGTGCGGTGGTCACCACCGCGCAGCTGGCCTACGCGGTCGGCCTGCTGTTCCTGGTGCCGCTGGGCGACCGCTTCGAACGGCGCAGCCTGATCGTCGGCCTGTACGCGCTCAGCGCGGTCGGCCTGCTGGTCAGCGCGATGGCGCACAGTTTCGCGCTGCTGCTGCTCGGCACCCTGATCACCGGCCTGAGTTCGGTGGCGGCGCAGATCCTGGTGCCGTTCGCCGCCACCCTGGCCGCGCCGCACGAGCGCGGCCGGGTCATCGGCACGGTGATGAGCGGCCTGCTGCTGGGCATCCTGCTGGCGCGCACGGCCTCCGGCCTGCTGGCCGGGATCGGCGGCTGGCACACCGTGTACTGGGTCGCGGCGGTGCTGATCCTGGTGGCTTCGGGCCTGCTGTGGCGCGGCCTACCGCGGCACCCGGGCAACCCGCACCTGTCCTATCCGCACCTGATCGGGTCGGTGCTGGCGCTGCTGCGCGACGAGCCAGTGCTGCGCGCGCGCTCGGTGCTCGGCGGGTTGTTGTTCGCCGGCTTCAGCATGTTCTGGACCACGCTGGCGTTCCTGCTGTCCGGCCCGGACTACCGCTACGGCACCGCGACCATCGGCCTGTTCGGGCTGATCGGCGCGGCCGGCGCGTTCGCCGCCAACCTGTCCGGCAAGCTGTCCGACCGCGGCGCCGGCCATCTGGTCGGCTGGGGCGGCCTGGTCATGCTGCTGCTGTCGTGGCTGTTGCTGCTCGGCGCGCCGCACTCGCTGTGGCTGCTGATCGCCGGGGTCGTGCTGTTGGACGTGGCGGTGCAGGGCGTGCACATCGGCAACCAGAGCGTGATCTATCAATTGGATCCGGCTGCGCGCAACCGCATCACCTCGGCCTACGTCACCTGCTACTTCATCGGCGGTGCGATCGGGTCCAGCCTCGGCACCGCGGCCTATGCCTACGCCGGTTGGCGCGGGGTGGCGATCGGCGGCGCGGCGCTGGCGGTGGCGGCGCTGCTGTGGATGGGCATCAGCGTGCGGCCGGCGCGGCAAGCGCCGGCGCCGGCGGCACCGTCGCGGCGGTGACCGCCTGCGCGGCGGCGCGCAGCTTGGGCAGCAGGCGCAGGGTCAGCGCGAGCTGATTGCGCACCAGCCGGCGCTTGGCCTCGTCGATGCCCTCCTCGCGCTCCAGCGCGTCGGCCAGCGCGGTCTCGGCCGCTTCGTCGGCGGCCGGCAGCGCGCGCCGCTCGGCCAGCGCGTCGGCCAGTGCGCCCAGCGCCTGCGGCAGGTAATCGCCAGCGCGGGCGATGTCCGGATCGGTCTCGCCGGCCAGCGCGGCACGGTGCGCGCCCAGCGCCGACAGATAGCCGAGCAGGGTGTTGGACAGGGCCAGGAAGCGGAAGCCGGCATCCAGGTTGCGGCGGTAGCGGCCGGGCTCGCGCAGCATGTTCGACAGCGCCACCGACAGCGCGGCGTCGGCGTTGTGCATGTCGCGGCGGGCGATGCGGTAGGGCAGGTCGTCGCGCATGCCGCTGCGGTACTGCTCCAGCACCTGCGCCAGGTAGCGCGCGCTGCTGGACAACACGGTTGCCAGCACCTGGTTGAGGCGGCGGCCCTGCCAGTCCGGCAGGATCAGGAACGAAGCGGCGGCGGCGATCGCGCAGCCGATCAGGGTGTCGAGCAGGCGCGGCCAGATCAGCATGAAGCCATCGCCGATCAGGTTGAAGCAGAACAGCGCCATCACCGTGATCGCCGCGGTGGCGAGCATGTAGCGGTCGGTGCGGGTGACGAAGAACACCAGGGTGCCGAGCAGGGCGAACAGCAGCTGCAGTTCGGTGCCGGGGAACAGCTGCATCAGCGCCCAGGCCGCGCCCAGGCCGATCAGGGTGCCGGCCATGCGCTGGACCAGGCGCAGGCGGGTGGCGCCGTAGTTGGGCCGGCACACGAAGGCGGTGGTCAGCAGGATCCAGTAGCCGTTGCTGGCGTGGATCGATTGCATGATGGCGTAGCCCACCACCAGCGCGATGGCCATGCGCAGACCGTGCCGGAACAGCACCGAGCCGGGCGTGAGTTGCTGGCCGAGGCGCCGCAGCATCTCGCGCAGGGTGTGCGGCGAGGAGTCGCGCAGGCGGGTGTCGAGGGTGTCGCTGGTGGTGTCCGACTGCGCGGCCTCGGCCAGGCGCCGCTCGATGCTGTGCAGGTTGGTGACCAGCAATTCCAGCGAACCGAGCAGCCGTGCCTGCCGTGGATCGGCGCGGGCGTGCAGGAAATCCAGCGACTCGCGCAGGTCGGTGGTGGCCTGCTGGGTCTGCTCGCCGTAGTCGAACGGCTGGCGCAGCCGGATCGCCTCGCCCAGCGCCGCGCAGGCCTTGCCCTGCAGGGCCAGCAGACGCTGGCAGCGGTACAGCACGTCGCTGTGGAAGAACGCGTCGGTCAGCGCCTCGTACGGATAGTGCGAGGAGCTGGCGCGCTCGTGAAAATCCTGCGCCATGTAGTACAGGCGGAAATACAGGCCCGATTGCACGCCGGGCCGGCCGGAGCGGCCGAAGCGGCTGATGATCGCGGTCTTGGCCGCGTTGAGTGCGGCCACCACCTGCGCGTTCTGCTCGGCCAGCGCCAGCCGCCGCGCGTGCAGGTCGCTCTGCCGCACCGGCTCGAACAGGGCCGCCTTGAGCCGCAGGTAGCGGCCCAGCTCCAGGTACAGCCGCGACAGCCGCTCGCGCACCGGCCGGTTGGCGAACAGCACCGTCCACAGCACCGACAGCACCGCGTACCAGCCGGCGCCGAGCAACAGGAGCGCCACGCCGTGCCAGGCGGTGCCGCCGACGTGGCCGTTCTGGGTGCCATGGTCCAGGCCGATCATCGCGTAGATCGCCAGCGCCACCGTGGCCTGGGCGATCGAGGCGTAGCGTTCGCCGAGCGCGCCGAGCAGGGTCAGGGCGAAGGTGGACAGCGCCAGGCCGGCAGCGAACGGCCACGGATACGGGAACAGCAGCACCACTGCGGCGGCGGCGGCGGCGAAACACAGCAGCGACAGCAGCACCGACTTGATCCGGCCTAGCCAGTTGTCGTCGGTCTCGGCGATGGCGCTGGCGATGGTGCCCAGGAAGAGCGCCGGCACCGCCTCCAATTGCTGCTGGTGCCAGCACACGCCCATCGCCACCGCCAGCGCGATGAACACGCGCAGCCCGTAGCTGGCCTTTTCGTGGGCCCACAGGCGGCTCAGGCGGGTTTCGATCGAGGGGGTCGGCACCGCGACACGATAACGCACCGTCGCTGTATGCGATCCCCCTCTAGAGGGCCCGTCTACGCGAGCGCGCTCAGACTTCCAGTTGTCGCAGGCGGGCGTCCAGCAGTGCCGGGAAACGTTTGTACCAGGTCTGGTTGAGCGGCGAGGGATGCGGCAGCGGATGCAGCACCACGCGGCGGGTGCGGCGGCCGTCGTCGCTGCGCAGCACCACCTCGGTCTGCGCCTGGAAGCGGTCCTCGCGCGCCCAGAACGCGTCCAGCGCCGCACGCACCTCGCGCGGCTGGTCGATGCCGAACCACAGGAAGGCCTCGCGGCCGAGGGTGAGCACATCGCGGCCGCGCCACTGCTCGAGCAATAGGCGCCGCATCAGCGGATGGAAGCGCCGCTTCACCGGCATCGACCAGGCCTTGTTGCCCACCGGCTTGTACGGCACGGTGTTGAGCCAGAATGCGACGCGGCCGGCCTCGAGCCCGGCGGCGAAATCGGGCATCTCCGCCCCGTCGTGCAGGTGCCGGTACAGCGCCTTGCGCACCAGTTGGCCGCCACTGCCGACGAAAGGCTCGCCGTGCTCCACCTCGCTGCGGCCCGGGTCGCGGCCCAGGATGCACACCCGCGCGTCGCGGCGGCCAAGGCCGATGATGGGATCGAGCGGATCCTTGTCGCAGGCGGCGTAGGCCGCGGTGTCGATGCCGTCGGTCTGCGCGGCGAGCGCGCGGAAGCGGGTGCGGAGGGCAGGAGAGAGGGCCATGGGGTGTGTGCGAACCGGGGGAAGTTTCAGGCTAGCGCAAGGGCGATGGTGGCCGCGTGCGTGTTTCCACGTGCGCTCGACGTGCGCTCTTTGTGGGAGGGACTTCAGTCCAGACGAGGGGAAGTGTCAGTCGGCTTTGGGCTTCATGCGTCGCGGCTGAAGCCGCTCCCACAGGGAGTGGGCCGGGCACCCTTGTGGGAGGGACTTCAGTTCCGACGGGGTAGAGTGTCAGCCGGCTTTCGGCTTCGCTCGTCGCGGCTGAAGCCGCTCCCACAGAGGGTCTGGTGCGACATCGTGGACTGCCCAGCACGACCGGCTTCGTGGGCCGATACTTCACTCCGATTCCCGATTCCCAGCCCCTTACGCCCCCTGCTCGCGCGCGATCGCACGCCAGCCGATGTCGCGGCGGTGGAATTCGCTGGCCCAGTGAATCTGCTCCACACCGGCGTACGCATGCCGCTGCGCCTCTGCCACGCTGTCGCCCAACGCCGCCACGCACAGCACGCGGCCGCCGGCGCTGAGCACGCGGCCCTGCGCGTCCAGCGTGGTGCCGGCATGGAACACCTTGGCGTTGGCCGGCACCGCGTCCAGGCCGGTGATCGCTTCACCGGTGACCGGGGTCTCCGGATACGGCGCCGCCGCCAGCACCACGCCCAGCGACGGGCGCGGATCCCACTGCGCCTGCGTCGCGTGCAGGCGTTCGTCGAGCGCGGCCTCGAGCAGGTCGAGCAGGTCCGACTGCAGGCGCAGCATCACCGGCTGCGTTTCCGGGTCACCGAAGCGCACGTTGAACTCGATCACCTTGGGCGCGCCGCTGGCGTCGATCATCAGCCCGGCGTAGAGGAAGCCGGTGAACGGCACGCCGTCGGCCTGCATGCCGCGCACGGTCGGCTCCACCACCTCGCGCATCACCCGCGCGTGCACCTCGGGCGTCACCACCGGCGCCGGCGAGTACGCGCCCATGCCGCCGGTGTTGGGGCCGGTGTCGCCGTCGCCGACGCGCTTGTGGTCCTGGCTGGTGGCCATCGGCAGCGCGGTGTGGCCGTCGACCATGGAAATGAAGCTGGCTTCCTCGCCGTCGAGGAATTCCTCGATCACCACGCGCGCACCGGCGTCGCCGAAGGCGTTGCCGGAGAGCATGTCGCGCACCGCGGCCTCGGCCTCCTCCAGCGACATCGCCACGATCACGCCCTTGCCGGCGGCCAGGCCGTCGGCCTTGATCACGATCGGCGCGCCCTTGTCGCGGACGTACGCCAGCGCGGGTTCGACCTCGGTGTGCACGGCGTAGAACGCGGTGGGAATACCGTGGCGCTGCAGGAAGTCCTTGGCGTAGGCCTTGCTGCCTTCCAGCTGCGCGGCGGCGGCGCTGGGGCCGAAGATGCGCAGCCCGGCGGCGCGGAAGCGGTCGACCACGCCCAGCACCAGCGGCACTTCCGGGCCGACCACGGTCAGCGCCACGCCTTCGTCCTGGGCCAGCGCCAACAGCCCGTCGAGGTCGTTCACCTTGACCGGCACGTTGCGGCACTTGGCCTCGCCGGCGGTGCCGGCATTGCCGGGTGCCACCAGCACTTCGTCGACACGGGGGGACTGGGCCAGCTTCCAGGCCAGGGCGTGTTCGCGGCCGCCGGAGCCGATGACGAGCAGTTTCATCGCGGAGTTCCAGATTGCAGGGGAAAGGGAAGCGGGTGCACCGGGCGCGCACGCCTCACGTGCAGCCTTCGCGCTGCAGCGCCTCGGGGAAATGGTAGTCCAGGTCTTCTGATCCAGCGCGAAACGGTGTTCGCGGTGCACCGGACGCTGGCCGCAGTCCGTGCCGGTTTCCTCGATCAGCAGCGGCCACACGCGGGCGGCATGGTCGCGGTCGTCGAAGCGCAGGGCGAAGTCGATGTTGAACTGGCCCGCCTTGCAGTCCGCCGCCGCATCGGCGTCGTCGCAGTCGGCGGCGCCGCCGTTGTCGATGTGGCTGCGCACGCTGCCGGCGTCGACCAGGCCCTTGGGGCCGGGCAGGATCAGGGTCTGCGATTGCAGCGCGTAGCCCTGGCCGAACCAGCCGTCCTCGACCCGGAACCCGTAGAAGTCGCTGCCGGCGCGGACGATGCCGACCTCGCCCGGCTGGCCCTGGCTGCCGTAGGTGCCGCCGGTGCGTTCGGCGGCGACGGCGAAGCCCTGGCCCTCGGGGCGCAGCACGTAGAAGTCGATGGTGCCCGGCTCCGGGTGGCCGGCATCGCGCAGCGCGCCGCACACCGCCAGCAACTGCTGCCAGCCGTCGCCGATGACCACCGGTTGTTCGGCGCAGATCTGCCAGTCCACCGCATGGCTATCGCCGTCCTGGGTCCATTGCCCCGGCCAGTGTCCGGCGAGCGTCGCGGCGCTGCCGTAGCGTTGCTGCACGAATGCGAGCAGGCGCGCGGTGCGGCTGACGTGGGCTGGTGCGGCGGCGCTGGCGGGCGCAGCCGCAGGGGCCTTGCCTTGTGAGGGCGCCGGCGCCGGCGCGCAGCCGCCGAGTACGACGGCGCCGGCCAGGGCCAGCACGGCGAGCGGACGCGGCGCGACAGCGGACATGCGCATCGCTCCGGACTCAGTGGCGGAAGTGGCGCACGCCGGTGAACACCATGGCGATGCCGTGCTCGTCGGCCGCGGCGATCACCTCGGCGTCGCGCATCGAACCGCCGGGCTGGATCACCGCCTTGATGCCGGCCGCGGCGGCGGCGTCGATGCCGTCGCGGAACGGGAAGAACGCATCGGAGGCCATCACCGAGCCTTCCACGGCCAGGCCGGCGTCGGTGGCCTTGATGCCGGCGATGCGCGCCGAGTACACCCGGCTCATCTGCCCGGCGCCGACGCCGATGGTGCGGTGGTCCTTGGCGTAGACGATGGCGTTGGACTTGACGTACTTGGCCACCTTCCACGCGAACAGCAGGTCGGCGAACTGCGCCTCGCTCGGCGCCAGCCGGGTCACCACCTTCAGCGCATCGCGCGGCACCACGTGGGCGTCGCTGGTCTGCAGCAGGATGCCCGAGCCGACCCGCTTGCTGTCGATGCCGTAGGCGCCGTCGCCGGCGGGGATGCGCAGCACGCGCACGTTGGCCTTCTTCTTGGCGTATTCGAGCGCGGCGTCGTCGTAGTCGGGGGCGATCAGCACCTCGACGAACTGGCGGTCCAGGATGACCTTGGCGGTGGCCGCGTCCAGCGTGCGGTTGAAGGCGATGATGCCGCCGAAGGCGCTGGTCGGGTCGGTGGCGTAGGCCAGTTCGTAGGCATCGCCGCAGCCGGCGCCGACCGCCACGCCGCACGGATTGGCGTGCTTGACGATGACGCAGGCCGGCGCGTCGAACTGGCGCACGCATTCCCAGGCCGCATCGCTGTCGGCGATGTTGTTGTAGGACAGCTCCTTGCCCTGCAGCTGGGTGAAGGTAGCCAGGGTGCCGGGCGTGGGGTGGAGGTCGCGGTAGAACGCGGCCTGCTGGTGCGGGTTCTCGCCGTAGCGCAGTTCCATCACCTTGACGAAGCTGGAGTTCATCTGCGCCGGGAAGGGACTGCGCGTCGGCACCGCGGCGTCGCTGGCGGTGACCGCGGACAGGTAGTTGCTGATCGCCGCGTCGTACTGGGCGACGCGGTTGAACGCGGCCACCGCCAGGGCGAAGCGCTTGGCCGCCGACAGCCGGCCGTCGTTGGCCTCCAGCTCGGCCAGCAGCTCGGCGTACTGCGCCGGGTCGGTGGCCACGGCCACGCGGGCGAAGTTCTTGGCCGCCGAGCGCAGCATCGCCGGGCCGCCGATGTCGATGTTCTCCACCGCGTCGGCAAGCGTGCAGTCGGCCTTCGCCGTGACCGCCTCAAACGGATACAGATTCAGCACCAGCAGGTCGATCGCGGCGATGCCGTGTTCGGCCATCACCGCATCGTCGGTGCCGGCACGGCCAAGCAGGCCGCCGTGCACCAGCGGGTGCAGGGTCTTGACCCGGCCGTCCATCATCTCCGGGAAGCCGGTCAGTTCGGACACGTCCTTCACCGCCAGCCCGGCCTCGCGCAGCGCCTTGGCGGTGCCGCCGGTGGACAGCAGTTCGACGTTGCGAGCGGCCAGCGCGCGGGCCAGGTCGATCAGGCCGGTCTTGTCGGAAACGGACAGCAGCGCCCGGCGCACGGGCAGGAAATCGGAGGGCATGGGGCAGGGCGGGGGCAGCGGAACGGGCCGCCATTGTAGGCGCTGAGGCCCGCCGACGCCCGGCTGAGGTCCGCACCGGGTAAGCGGATCGTGCGTGCGAAGGTCGATTCCACGCGATGACGCCGAGCGCTCGGCGGCCCTTGCGTAGTTGGGTTCTCGTGCCGCAGGCAGTGCTGCGCGGCCCCCGCGGCGTGACGGCGACGCGCACTGGTCGTGCCGCCGCACGCGGCGCCTGGCGCGGGCGTGGCGGGCTGCGCCATCGCGCGCGCCGCCGCTGCGATGCATTAGGCTGTCGCCGCCCCGCCCTCGCCGTCAGGACCACGCGCGTGTCGATCTATGCCCTCAAAGGACGTTTCCAGGACCTGCTGCGGCCGGGCGTGCGCGTGCTGGACCGACTCGGCGTCACCGCCAACCAGGTGACGGTGGCCGCGGCGCTGCTGTCGCTGCTGGTCGCCGCGGTGGTCTACGCGCAAGGCGCGGCGCAGCCGCTGTGGTATGCGCTGCTGCCGGTGTGGATGCTGCTGCGGATGGCCTTGAACGCGGTGGACGGCATGCTGGCGCGCGAGTTCGGCCAGCAGTCGCGGCTGGGCGCCTACCTCAACGAACTGTGCGACGTGGTCGCCGATGCGGCGCTGTACCTGAGCCTGCTGAGCGTGCCGGGCGTGATGGGCGGCTGGGTGTGGTTGATGGTGCTGGGCGCGGCGTTGACCGAATATGCCGGCGTGCTCGGGCTGATGGTCGGCGCCAGCCGCCGCTACGATGGGCCGATGGGCAAGAGCGATCGCGCCTTCTACGTCGGCGTGCTGGGGGTGCTGTTGGCCTGTGGCTTACCCGGCGCACCAGCCGTCAATGGCTTCGCTGGGGTGGTGGCGTTCCTGTGCGTGTCGACGGCGGTGCGCCGCGTCGCGGCCGGATTACGCGAGGCGGACGCGCGCGACTGAGCGGGTGCGGCCATTGCGGGCCGCGGGATACATGGATTCACCACAGACAGGACATCGGCAACGGATGCGGCAGGTCAACGAAAGCGAATTCGCCAGTTTCGACGGCACACGGCTGTTCTACCGGCATTGGCCGGCAACCGCGCCGGTGGCGCCGCCGCGGGCGATCGTGCTGCTGCACCGCGGCCACGAGCATTCCGGGCGGGTCATGCACTTGGCCGAGGAACTGGGCCTGGACGACTGCGCGCTGTTCGCCTGGGATGCGCGCGGCAACGGCCGCTCGCCCGGCGCGCGCGGCGACGCGCCCGGTTTCCCGGCGCTGGTGCGCGACCTGGACCGCTTCGTCGCGCACATCGGGCAGGTCCACGGCATCGCCGTGCAGGACATCGTGGTGATCGCGCAGAGCGTGGGCGCGGTGGTCGCCAGCACCTGGGTGCACGACTACGCGCCGCCGCTGCGCGCGCTGGTGCTGGCTTCGCCGGCGTTCAAGGTCAAGCTGTACGTGCCGTTCGCACGGCCCGGGCTGGCCCTGATGCAGAAGTTGCGCGGCAACTTCTTCGTCAACAGCTACGTCAAGCCGCAGTGGCTGACCCACGACCCGGCGCGGGTCGAGAGCTACCGCAGCGATCCGTTGATCACCCGGCCGATCTCGGTGCGGGTGCTGCTGGGTCTGTATGCGGCGGCCGACCGCGTGGTCGGCGACGCGCAGGCGATCACCGTGCCGGTGCAGCTGCTGGTGTCTGGCAGCGATTTCGTGGTGCATCGCGGGCCGCAGGATCGCTTCTACGAGCGCTTGTCCTCGCCGGTGAAGGAGCGCCACCTGCTGCCCGGTTTCTTCCACGACACCCTGGGCGAGCGCGACCGCGCACCGGCGCTGGCGCAGATCCGCCGCTTCGTGCGCGAGCGCTTCGCCGCCGCGCCGGCGCTGCCCAGCCTGCTGCAGGCGCACCGGCATGGCCCGACCTTCGAGGAAGCCGAGCGCCTGGCCTGGCCGCCGGAGCGCTACAGCCTGCAGGACCTGCGCTGGCGCGGCGTGCGCGCCGGCCTGCGCCTGGGTGGGCGGCTGTCCGAGGGCATCGCGCTGGGCCTGCAGACCGGCTTCGATTCCGGCAGCACGCTGGACTACATCTACCGCGATCAGGCCGCCGGGCGCGGCCCGTTGGGGCGGATGATCGACCGCAACTACCTGGATGCGATCGGCTGGCGCGGCATCCGCGTGCGTCGCCAGCACCTGCACGAACTGCTGGGCCTGGCGATGCAGCGCCTGCGCGCCGCCGGCCTGCCGGTGCGCGCGCTGGACATCGCCGCCGGCCATGGCCGCTACGTACTGGAAGCGCTGGCCGGTGGCAGCCAGCGCGCCGACGCGATCCTGCTGCGCGATTTCAGTCCCTTGAACGTGGCGCAGGGCCGCGCGCTGATCGCCGCGCTCGGCGCCACCGACATCGCCCGCTTCGAGCAGGGCGATGCCTTCGACCGCGACGCGCTGGCGGCGCTGCAGCCGCGGCCGACGCTGGCGGTGGTGTCGGGCCTGTACGAGCTGTTCCCGGACAACGACCAGGTGCTGCGCTCGCTGCAGGGCGTGGCCGCGGCGGTGGAGCCGGGCGGTTACCTGGCCTACACCGGTCAACCCTGGCACCCGCAGCTGGAATTCATCGCCCGCGCGTTGACCAGCCACCGCGGCGGTGCGGCCTGGGTGATGCGCCGGCGTACCCAGCAGGAGATGGACGAGCTGGTGTGCGCGGCCGGCTTCCGCAAGCTGGAGCAGCGCATCGACGACTGGGGCATCTTCACTGTGTCGCTGGCGCAGCGGATCGCGCCATGAGCGTTGCCGCCGCGCGGCCGTGGCGGCGTGCGCTGGTCTGGCTGGCGCTGCTGGGGCCGTTCTTCTTCCTCAGCTACGGCTTGGCCAACACGCTGGCCGCGCGTCGCGTCGACGTGCCGTCGCTGCCATTCGCCTGGGAAACCCAGATCCCGTTCTGGCCGTGGACCATCGTGCCGTACTGGTCGATCGACCTGTTCTACGTGGCCTCGTTCTTCGTGTGCCGCACGCGTGCCGAACTGGACACGCATGCGCGGCGCCTGCTCACCGCGCAGTTGCTGGCGGTGGGTTGCTTCCTGCTGTGGCCGCTGCGCTTCGGTTTCGAGCGGCCACCCACCGAGGGCGTGTTCGGCTGGCTGTTCGCGGTGCTGCTCGGCTTCGACAAGCCGTTCAACCAGGCGCCGTCGCTGCACATCGTGCTGCTGGTGGTGCTGTGGGTGCGCTACGCGCAGCACCTGCACGGGCTGCCGCGGCTGGCCCTGCACGGCTGGTTCGCGCTGATCGGGCTGTCGGTGCTGACCACCTACCAGCATCACTTCCTGGATGTGCCTACCGGCCTGGCCGCCGGCTGGCTGTGCGTGTGGCTATGGCCGGAGCGCATCGCCGCGCCGTTGCCCGCGGCGGC
The DNA here is from genome assembly GCF_011761895.1 of Xanthomonas sp. F4. Taxonomy (NCBI): domain Bacteria; kingdom Pseudomonadati; phylum Pseudomonadota; class Gammaproteobacteria; order Lysobacterales; family Lysobacteraceae; genus Xanthomonas; species Xanthomonas sp. F4. Next base: position 143,439 of record NZ_JAASQX010000008.1, read on the forward strand.
ACTCGCGCGCGATCCGCGGCGCTGGCGCCTGGCCGCGCTGTACCTGCTCGGCAGCGTGGCCTGCGTGGCCGCCGCACGCGCGCTCGGTGGCGCCGGCTGGTGGCTGCTGTGGCCGGGGCTGTCGCTGCTGCTGGTCGCGCTCAGCTACGCGCTGCTCGGTCCGCTCGGTTTGCAGAAGCGCACCGACGGCCGCCTGAGCCTGGCCGCGCGCTGGTTGTACGCGCCGTACCTGGTTGCCGCGTGGCTGAACTCGCGCGCCTGGACCTGGCGCGATCCGGCGCCACGCGCGATCGCCGACGGCGTCTGGCTCGGGCGCATGCCCGGCCGCGGCGAGCGCACGCGCTTCGCCGCGGTGGTCGACGTCAGCGCGGAACTGTCGTTGCATCCGGCGCAGGCGCACGACCGCGTGGTGCCGATGCTGGACCTGGTGGCGCCGCCGGCCGCGGCCCTGCGTGCGGCCGCCGACGCGATCGAAGCGGCGCGCGTGCACGGCCCGGTGCTGGCCTGCTGCGCGCTGGGCTATTCGCGCAGCGCGGCCGCCGTTGCCACCTGGCTGCTGCGTAGCGGCCGCGCTGTCAGCGTGGACGACGCGCTGGCGCTGCTGCAGGCGCGCGCGCCACGCATCGTGCTGGGGCCGGCGCAGCGTGCCGCCATCGCCGCCGCCTGCACTGCGCCGCCGGCGTCGCTGCAGGCGCAGGAGCTGCCGGCATGAGCGCGTCGCTGGAACTGCACACGATGGCGGCCGTGCTGCGCCAGGGCGCGCCACTGGACCGGCTGTCGCAGGTGGTGTTGGCAACGGCCCTGCTGCTGGTCGCCTGGTATGCCGGCACCGGCGCCGTGCTCGCCGCGGCGCTGTGCGGATGCTCGGCGCTGGCCGGCCTGCTGCAGCGCTACTGGGCGGCGCGGGTCGGCCTGGATGCGGATCTGCTGGAGGCAGTGCTGGCCGAAGCGGATCCAGCGCGCGCCGGTGCCGATCTGGACGCGGTCCTGCACAGGTTGGGCCTGCTGTGCACGCTGCCGCCGCCGCGCGACTGGCTGGCGCGCTGGCAGGGCATGCGCCGCCTGCTGCGGCGGCAGTTGATCGCGCTCGTGGTGCAGCTGCTGGCGCTGGTACTGGCGCTGTGCACGGGGCAGTTTGCATGAGGAGGCAGACGCCATGACCGACGAACCCGCAACGACCTTGCGCTCCGAGGTGGATGCGGCCCGGCACGCGCTGTGGCAGCGCCTGCAGGCCTACCGTTTCGGCGACGGCGAAGCGGCGCTGCCGGCGTTCGTGCGCCGCGTCGCCAAGGAAGCCAACGTGTCGCAGGCGCTGGCCGCGCGGGCGGTCGAGGAGTACCGGCGCTTCTGCTTCCTGGCCTGCGTGGCCGGCGAGGAGGTGACGCCCAGCGCCCTGGTCGACCAGGTCTGGCATACCCACCTCACCGACACCCGCGAGTACTGGCAACGGTTCTGTCCGCAGGTGCTGCGGATCACCCTGCATCATCAACCCGGGCGCGGCGACCCGGCCGACGCCGAGCGCTTCCAGGCGCAGTACAAGGCCACGCTGGGGCACTACTGGCATCACTTCGGCGAGCCGCCGTTGGCGTGCTGGCCGGCCCCGGCCGGCGCGCCGACCGCGCCGGCACCGCGCCAGGCCGGCACGCGCCGTGTGGTCCGCGCGCGCGGCGGCGTCGCCCTGTGGGGCTGGATCCTGGGCGTGGCGCTGCTGTTCGCGGTGCTCTGGCAGGGCAACGGCCCGCACTCGCCGCTGCATTGGCCCGGGCCGCCGTTCCTGCTGCTGTTCCTGGCCGGCATCGGCCTGGCCTGGAGCCTGGGCGCGCGGCTGCGCCTGGCCGTACGCGGACTGCGCGGCGGCGACACCGAGGCGCCGCTGGATCCGGCCGAGCTGGCGTATCTGGCCGGCGGCAGCGAGCGCGTCGCCGATCAGCAACTGGCCCTGCTGCTGGCGGCCGGCGCGGTGCGCCTGCAAGCCGACCCGCGCCTGCGCCGCCACGCGCGGCTGGAACACACCCGGGTCGCCGCACCGCCGGCGCTGCAGCGCGCGCTGGCGATCGTGCGCGCGCAGCCGCAGCTGCAGCAGGCGCTGGCCGCCTTGCGGCGCGACGCCGCACCGCTGCGCCGGGCCCTGGTCGCCAAGGGGCTATGGCTGGGCCATGCGCAGGCCCTGTGTGCGCGCCTGTTCGGCGCCGCACCGTTGCTGGCGCTGTGGACCGTGGGTCTGCTGAAGCTGCGCATCGGCCTGCAGCTGCAGCGCCCGATCGGCTTCCTGGTGGCGGCGATGGTGGTGGTCACGGTCGTTGCGCTCGGCTTCCTGCTCACACCGCCGCGGCGCAGCGTCGTCGGCGACGCGCTGCTGGCCGATCGCGATGCGGCCTGGCGCGACGGCGTCGCTGCTCCCTCGCTGGCGCCCGGTTCGCACCTGGCGCTGCCGCTGGCCCTGGCCGGCACCAGTGTGTTGATGACCACGCCCTGGGCCGACTACCACGCCTTGCGTTCGCCGCTGTCCAACGGTGGCGGTGGTAACGCGTCGACCAATAATTGCGGTGGCGGCGGTGGCAGCAGCGACGGCGGCGGCAGTTGCGGCAGCAGTTGCGGCGGCGGTGGCTGCGGCGGTTGTGGAGGCGGCGACTGATGGCCGGTTCGACCTGGCAGGTGCGGCGTGCGCAGTGGCGTGCGCGCCTGGCGCTGGCGTTGCGCGCGCGCGGGGCCACGCCCAACGGCGTGTCGTGGACCGGGCTGGCGTGCGCAGTGCTGGCCGCGCTGATGTTCGCCCTGGCCTGGCGCGAGCCGCCGCTCAATGCCGCCGCGCTGCTGGTGCTGGCGGCGCTGGCGCTGCAGGCGCGGCTGCTGTGCAACCGCCTGGACGGGCTGCTGGCGCATCAGGCGCAACTGATCGGCCGTGCCGGTGCGGTGTACAACGAGGCGCCGGACCGGCTGTCGGATGTGGCGGTGTGCCTGGGCGTGGGCTATGGCCTGCAGCCGGTGTTGGGCATCGGCGCGGAACTGGGCTGGGCCGCCGCCTTGCTGTGCGTGGGCACCGCCTATGTGCGCATGCTCGGCCTGGCCTGCGCGGTGCGCGAACCGCTGCAGGGGCCGATGGCGCGCGTGCAGCGCATGCATTGGCTGTCGCTGGCCGCATTGGCGGCGGCCGCGGCGCTGCTGCTGCAGCACGCCACGCTGGCCCACATGATCCTGGCCGTGGCGCTGGCGCTGCTGATCGCCGCCGCCGCGCTGACCATCGTGATGCGCGTGCGCGCCATCGTGCGCGAACTGGAGTGGACATGATCGCCCGCCTGATCGCCCGCGGCTGCAGCGCCGCGATCCGTCTGCTCACCGGCGCACGTGCGCTGTGGCGCGGCTGCATGCCGTCCAGCGAGCGCCGCGTGTACTACGGCAACCACGCCAGCCACGGCGATTTCGTGCTGATCTGGTCGTCGTTGCCGGCGCCGTTGCGGCGAGAGGTGCGGCCGGTGGCGGCGGCCGACTACTGGCAGCGCGACGCGTTGCGTCGCTACCTGATCCATGCCGTGTTCAACGGCGTGCTGATCGAGCGCGATCCGCAGCAGCGCCAGCGCGATCCGATCGCCTGCCTGTGCGAGGCGGTCGACGCCGGCGGCTCGCTGATCCTGTTCCCGGAAGGCACGCGCAACACCGAGGATGGCCTGCTGCCGTTCAAGAGCGGTCTCTATCACCTGGCGCGGCAGCGGCCGGAACTGGAGTTCGTGCCGGTGTGGATCGACAACCTCAAGCGGGTGATGCCCAAGGGCATGTGGCTGCCGCTGCCGCTGCTGTGCACCACCACCTTCGGCGAGCCGCTGCGGCTGGGCGCCGGCGAGGACAAGCAGGCCTTCCTCGATCGCGCGCGTGCGGCCTTGCTGGCCTTGGCGCCGGAGCAGGCGGAGGCGGCCCGATGAATCCGATCGCGCTGAGCGAACACCTGCAGCAGTCCTCGCTGCGGCAACAGACGGTGTGGTTGTTCCTGGGCATCGCCACGGTGCTGATCGTGGCCACGCTGATCGCCGAGACCCTGCGCTGGCGCGCGCGCGGACGACCCAGCGCGGTGCTGGACAACCTGGTGGCGCGGATCCGCGCCTGGTGGGTGATGGCCGCGGTGGTGGCGCTGGCGTTCGCCTTCGGCCGCCTGGGCGTGATCGTGCTGTTCGCGCTGGTGTCGCTGTTCGCACTGCGCGAGTTCATCACCCTCACCCCGACCCGGCGCGGCGACTACTACGCGCTGCTGGCCGCGTTCTATGTGGTGCTGCCGTGGCAGTACTGGCTGGTGTGGAGCGACTGGTACGGCCTGTACACGTTGCTGATCCCGGTCTATGCGTTCCTGGTGCTGCCGATCCTGTCCACCATCGGCGGCGACACCACGCGCTACCTGGAGCGCACCGCGAAAGTGCAGTGGGGGCTGATGATCTGCGTGTTCTGCATCTCGCACGTGCCGGCGCTGCTGAACCTGAAGATTCCCGGCTACGAAGGCCGCAACCTGCTGCTGTTTGCGTTCCTGGTGATCGTGGTGCAGTCCTCGGACGTGCTGCAGTACGTGTGGGGCAAGCTGATCGGCAAGCACCTGATCGCGCCCAGGCTGTCGCCGTCCAAGACCGTGGAAGGCTTCTTCGGCGGCATCCTTTCGGCCAGCCTGCTGGGCGCGGCGCTGTGGTGGATCACCCCGTTCTCGCCACTGCAGGCGTTCGCGCTGGCGCTGGTCGCCAACCTGATGGGCTTCTTCGGCGGCCTGGTGATGTCGGCGATCAAGCGCGACCGCGGCATCAAGGACTGGGGCCACATGATCGAAGGCCACGGCGGCGTGCTCGATCGCCTGGATTCGGTGTGCTTTGCCGCGCCGGTGTTCTTCCACCTGATCCGTTATGGATGGGTGTGAGGGGCGGGGATTGGGGATGTCGGGATTCGGGATTCGCTGGAGTGTCGCGCGCTGTGCGTGCGTAGGAGCGGCTTCAGCCGCGATGCCTTCCCGATAGCGCGTCGGGGCCGATCGCGCAGCAAGCGGGTAGGAATTTCTTTCGGATTCCCATCGCCGTTCGTCTGTCGGCGATGGAGGTTGGGTGATGCGATCGCGCTTTGCGGCCAGGTGGTGGCATGGCATTCGTTGCAGCAGGGCTGCAGCCCTGGCGCTTCAGCCAGTGTCGCGTCGGGGCTGAAGCCCCTCCCACATGGCAATGTGCGGCCTTCGGCGCTCGCTGCTTCTTCGCGGCAACACTTCGCTCGACATCGCCTCGCGAGGCGATGCAGGTTTCAGGCGTCGCGGCTGAAGCCGCTCCTACAAGGATGATGCGCAGCGCTTACAACCAGCGTCGCGTGCTGTGTCGGATCGCTTGCCACTCAAGTCCTGCAGGACAGGATGCTGCAATCCCGAATCCCGGCTTTCAACAGCCGCAGGCTGATCATCCCGAATCCCGGCCCTCAAGCCAGCCCGTATTCCTTGAGCTTCTTGCGCAGCGTGGCGCGATGGATGCCCAGCATCGCCGCGGCGCGGCTCTGGTTGCCTTCGCAATGGTTGAGCACTTCCACGAACAACGGGATCTCCATCTCGCGCAGCACGATCTCGTACACGTCGTCGGCGTCGCAGCCATCGAGGTCGCGCAGGTAGCGGCGGACCGATTGCGCCACGTGTTCGCGCAGCGGCGGCTTCGGCGCGCCGCGACTGGAGTCAGGACGAGTGGTGGCGGCGTTCAAGTTCGACGGATCCCCGGATGACAGCGGCGCCGGACGGCAGGAGGGCCGGCGCGGGGGGACGAGTCTAGCGCGTGGCCTGCGCCGCTGCCATGGCGCAGTGCCCGAACGCAGCGTTCTCAGTGGAAGTCGAAACTGAATGCCGCAGTCTCGGCGGCCGGTTCGCGCACCTGGAACGCGATCTGTGCGCTCTGTCCCGGCTCCAATGTGGCGCTGTCCGGGCGTGCGCGGCCCAGGTACTCCTGCGGGCGCAGCACGCGGCTGCCGATGGTGCGGCCGTCGGTGTCGGCCAGCGACAGTTGCAGCAGCGGCCAGGCCTGCGCCCAGCGTGCGTCGTTGCGGAACGTCGCCTGCACCTGCAGGGTGCCGGCATGGCCGGGCAACGGCCGCACCTCGCGGCTGAGCATGGTGAAGGCCGCCGGCTCGCGCCAGGCCGGCACGCTGCAGCGCAGGACCTGGCACACCCCGGCCACCCACGGCCGCCAGCGCGGGTCGGCGCCCAGACGCTGGCGATCGGCGATGAGGATCTGCAGCGCCAGCAGCAGGCCCAGCCCCGCCAGCGCGATCCACTGCCACGGCGCGGCGTGCAGCACCGGGCGCCGCGCGCGTGGGCCATGCAGGAAGCTCGGGGCGGCAGTGGCGGCGGACGCAGGCGCGATGGGGGCGGTACCGATGGCCGCGGTCGTAGTCGGTGCCAGTGTTGGTGCGGGGTCCGTCGCCGATGCGGGCGCTGACGGCAGCGCCCCCAGGTCCGTGTCACGCGCGGCGTGGTGCGCGTTGGTGTCGGCGTCGTCCTCGGTCTTGCTCGGCTTCGCGTTCGCAGACGCTGGCGAGACGCTTGGCGCTACGGGCGGTGCTGCCGTGTCGGTCAGCGCTGCCGCCGGTGCATCGTCGCCCGCTGCCGGCGCGACCGGTGCCTCGTCCTGCGTGGCGGACGGATCGGGCTGACGCAGCAAGGTGGCGAGGCTGGGACGGGGCGGAGTGCGATCGGGCATGCGCGCGGGCGACGACGGCGAGAGCCGTATTCAAGCATGCGCCGGCTGGATCTGCAGCGCGCTACCGCTGGATCGTGGCCTTTGTCAGCGCTAGACGCGTCACGGCGCGAGGGTCCCGCGGCCTGCTCAGCGCGACTTGCGGGTGTCGAGCAGGTCGAGCAAGCCGGCGCGCTGCCGCGGGCTCAGGCTTTCGAAGCGCTCCAGCAGGCGCAACTGCTGGTCGGTGAACTGGTATTGGTTGGGCAGTTCGCCGATGGCGGCGGCGTCCGCGGCGATCGGTTCGCCGAACACCCGCTCGCCGCGGCCGGTGGCCAGGTACTCGAAGCTCAGCCCGCTGCGGCGGGCCAGCGCGATCAGGTGCTCCACCGCCGGCGCTGTGCCTTCGGCCATTTCCCACTGCGCCACGGCGCTGCGGGTCACGCCCAGGTCCAGCGCCAGGGCCTCCTGGGTGAGGCCGGTCAGCTTGCGCGCTTCGCGCACCCGTTGGTACAGCTTGCTGTTCACACGCACCTCCGCAAGGGAGGCGAGATATAGCCGTGCCGGTCGTTGCGGTTGGTTCGTAGCGCTGCCTATTGGTCGAATGTTAGCGATACTATCTTCGTCGCGAGCCCGCCCTCTGCGGCCCCCGACGCTTTCCCGTTTTCCCGTTCCACGCGCCCAATCGCGCAAAGCGTCGACCATGCGCCGCGGGGTGGTGCTGGCTTATTCAGGTGCCTCGCAGCGCGAGCGATCGAACCAGAACCGCTTTGCCTGGTGGTCGTAGACCAGGCGCTGCCCCATCATCGCGTTGATGCCCAGGATCATCGCCGGCTCCTGGCCAAACCCGAAGCTTTTGAACACTGGCAGATCGGCCACGCGAACGGTGAGACGGTCCACGCGGCGACCTGCGAATGCCACCGCGTCGACCTCGCCTTCGCGCGTTTCCCTTGCCTCCGATGCCGCGCCGTAGAGCGTCTCCCCGCGCCGGAAAGACGGGCCATCCACATCGAGATGCGCGGCACGTGCGAACGCCGGATTGATCTGCGTCCCGCGCGAACCCGTGTCGAGCACGGCGATTCCCGCCACGCCGTTGACGGTGACAGGCAGCGTCAGTTGCGTTCCGTCGACGACGGTCCCGCCCTGGAGCATCACTGCATCCTTGGTGAGGATGCGGCGCATCGAGACGGGTTTGGGGCGCAGCGAGACTTCGCGGCACGGGAAGTCGAAGATTGCGATCGCACCGTCCATCAGGTCGTTGCCCGTCACCCCCGCCGCGACCTCGGCGTCCTTGCGATCCGGCAAGCCGGTGGCCTCGACGTTGCGCATCGTGCGGCCATCGACCGTGAGGCTGTCGAGTCGATAGGTCGGCATCATCGCCGCTCCGGTCATGCCCTCCACGCTGATGGGCAGGCCCGGTTCCAACGCCTGCTGCTTGGCGAACCACTGATAGACATGTGTTCCGTCAGCCCCGGTGTCGAGGATGAAGGGCACGGTCCCCTTGCCGTTGACGAAGGCAGGCACGACCAAATGGCCGTTCCCCGCCGGGGTCAGCGGCACGGAGGATTCGGCATGGGGGCTGAGCAACAGGCACGAGGCGACGAGCGCCGACATCGGACGCATGGGCTTCTCCATCATTGAGGGGGCGAGGGCGCGCTGAGCGCGGCTGATCAGGGGGGCGACGGCGTGTCCGGGTCGTATTCGAGAAGGTCGCCGGGCTGGCAGTCCAGCTCCCGACATATCGCTTCCAGTGTCTCGAAGCGCAGTCCTTTGACCTTCCCCGATTTGAACAGCGACAGGTTGGCCTCGGTCGCGCCGATCGCACGCGCCAAATCTTTCGACCGCATCTTCCGCTTCGCAAGCATGACGTCGAGCCGGATGACGATCGGCATCAAAAGAACCCGGCACGGTCGCGTTCGATCTCCGCACCGACGGCGACGACGTTCACGAACGCGAACAGCAGGATGCCAAGGACCGCCGCGTCGAGTTGGCGGAGTTCCAGCTTGATGGCGACCGGGCTCATGTCGGCGGCATAGAGCACGGCATGGGTCATGAGCGGGACGACGGCATAGGCGATGAGCGCCCATGCGATCCGACGCACCAGCGCTTCATTGGCGGCGGTGAAAATCAGGTGTCGGGCATAAAGACGGAACAGACCGATCAGCCCGGACAGGATCACTAAACCCGGAATCAGACGCAACGTCAGCAGCGCAGCCGCCAAGGCGGACTGCCAACCTGCATAGCGTGAGATCGCCACGAAACCGGCCGGCATCGCGCCATCATGCGCCTGCGGCAGGATGAAGGCGAACCCGCCATGCAGCATGCCGGCGTGGTCCCCGACACGGAAAAGCAGCAAGAGCACCTGAAGTGCGGCAGTTGCCGCCATCAGCGCCATCACGGCGCACGCGATGGCGAAGAACACCCTTCCCCGGCGAGCAAGCGCGTCGCCTGCCGCGGGTGTTGCCCCGCCGTCCTCTTTCCCCTGATGCCGCATGATGCTGCCTCCGCGTCGGTGCGCTACGCGGCGATAATTATCTTTTTACGATAATTAATCAAGAGCTAATTTGCAGGGCGTGCAGGTCCGGTCCATGTGCCTACCCGCTGCCCCTGCCGCGGGCCGGTCGGCGCCGGGTGCGACGGCGCGTCGGATCGGGTATGACGAATCAGCCGCGACGCACGCCGTCGATGCGCATCCAGTCGCCGTCCTGCTCGGTGCGCAGCTGGGTGAACCACGGCGCGTAGCGCTGCAGCAGTTCCTGTTCCTGGCCGTGCAGGATGCCGGACAGGGCGATGCGCCCGCCTGGCGCTACGCGCGCGGCCAGGGTCGGTGCCAGCGCGTCCAGCGCCGAGGCGAGGATGTTGGCCACGACCACCGGATAGGTGGCCGCCGGTTCGTCGGCGGGCAGGTACACCGCCAGGCGCTCGCCCACGGCGTTGCGCTCGGCGTTGTCGTGGCTGGCCAGCAGCGCCTGCGGGTCGTTGTCCACGCCCACCGCGGCGGCGGCGCCCAGCTTCAGTGCGGCCAGTGCCAGGATCCCCGAACCGCAGCCGAAATCGAGCACGCGCGCCTGCGCCAGGACGCCGTCGGTGGCCAGCGCGTCCAGCCAGCGCAGGCACAGCGCGGTGGTCGGGTGGGTGCCGGAGCCGAACGCCAGGCCCGGGTCCAGGCGCACCACCGCGGCGTCGGCGCCGCGGGCCTCCTCCGGCAGGTCATGGTTCCACGGCACGATGAAGGTACGCGTGCCGAAGCGCATCGGCTGGAACTGGTCCAGCCAGGCCCGCTCCCAATCCTGGTCGTCGACCTTGCGGAACGTGGCCTGGGTCCAGTCCAGCCCGGGGTCGAACGCTTCCAGCGCGGCCAGCAGCACCAGCGCGTCCTGTTCCTCGGGGAACAGGGCGGTGAGCACCAGCGTGCCCCACAGCGGTGTCTCGCCCACGCCCGGCTCCAGGATCGCGCGTTCGTTGCTGGTGTCGGCGTCGGCATCGAGCAGGGTCACCGCCAGCGCGCCGACATCCTCCAACGCAGTCTCGTAGCGGGGCTGGGTGGCGTCGGTGCAGCGCAGGGTCAGTTCGAGGAACGGCATCGGTCGGTGGGCAATGGGGGGAAGGGCGCATCTTAGACGGGCGGCGGACCTCGCGCTGGATGCGGCCTGTGCTGGCGCGTCGTGCCGTTCGTCCGTGCCGCCGGTCCGCGCGTCCGTGCTGCGGCGCCATTTGGCGCATGCCATGGCCGCGGCCTGGGGTAGACTGCCGGCTCGCAGCACCGGGCGACAGGGGGTCCGGCTGCGCTTCTGCCCGTTGTCCGGCTCTCTCGCGCATGCCCGTCGTGTCCCGTCCAACCTGGCTGTTGCTGGCGCCCGCCGCGCTGTTGCTGGGCGTGGTCGCCTATCGCGCGCTGTCGCTGCCGGCGGCACCAGTGGTGGCCGCGCCGTCGACTGCGGTGGCGTCCGCTGCCGCCCCTGCGCCCGCCGCGCCTGCCACCGCGCCCGTGCCGTCCTCGGCGCCGATGCGCCCGCGTGCAGATGCCGAGGGCGAACGCGGCGCCGATCTCTACCGCGCCGCGCAGCAGCTGTCGATCGCCGCCGCGCACGGCGATCCCGAGGCGTCCTGGCGGCTCAGCCGCATCTACGACTACTGCGCCGGTTACGCGATGGACCCGGTCGGCTACGGGGCCGATACCCGCGCGATCGCCGACGCCCGCCTGCCGACCTCGGCGCAGATGGTGCAGGCGCGTGCCCGCGTCGGCCGCCGTTGCGCCGGGTTCTTGCCCGGCGACGGCCTGACCCGCCAGGCCATCGTCGCCCAGCGGGTGCAGGCCGCGCGCGGCGGCAACCTGGCCGCCGAAGCGGCGCTGCTGGCGCTGGGCCAGCCGTTGCATGCCGGCGCCGAGTACAAGCGCGATCTGGTGGCGCGGGTGCGCGCGTCCGGCGATCCCGATGCTTACGTGGCACTGGCGCCGGCGATGGGCCTGGCCGCCAGCGGCGACGACGGCATGGATGGCGGCGTGGCCGGCACCCAGTTTTCCGAATTGGCCTGGCAGTTGGCCGCCTGCAGGCTGGGATTGGATTGCGGCCCGGACAGCGAGCTGATGACCCGCTATTGCGCCAACGGCGGGATCTGCTCGCGCGACCCCAGCCAGGATTTCAGCAGTTTTGTTTATGACGCCGCGGTTCCGCGGCAAGGCACGGACACGATGAACGACATGGTCAACCGACTGGTGGACACCACGGGAGCAGGCTCATGAATTACCGGCGATGGCTGCATGGCGCCAAATTCTGGTTCTGGGTCCTGGCCTTCGTCGCCTATTCGGCGGCGGCGGCGGGCCTGCTGCTGATCGACACCGCCGAACAGCGCTACCGCGGCCTGTCCAAGGTCGAACTGACCACGGCGCACTCCGCGCCGGACGTGCGCCGCGCCGGCGCCGCGCAGGTGGCGGCGATCTACCGCGCCAACAGCGGCATGCCGTTCTCCACTCTGGCCCCGGGCAGCACCTTCCAGATCGTCTGGCCGGACGGCTCCACCGAGACGGTGATGATCGTCAGCCCGACCTCGAGCCTGGGCGTGGAGCCGGTGACGGGGACGCAGCAGGGGAAATAGCCGGGATTCGGGATTGGGGAGGTCGGGATTCGCAAAAGCGGATCCAGATCCGGATCTTTCAGGTGCGGCTGGGCGCATCTGCGACCCGAAGCCCGGCAAGACCATGGGTCCATCGAAGCCGCGCCCTTTGCGCCTGCCGGCATCGATCCGAAGCCGGCTCTAGCGAATCCCAAATCCCGAATCCCGAATCCCAGCCGTTCCTACAACGCGATCGACTTGTTCTTGCGTTCGGCCAGGCGCTTTTCCAGGTAATGGATGTTCTGGCCGCCGGCCTGGAAGCCCTTGTCGCGCATGATCCGCTGCTGCAGCGGGATGTTGGTCTTGATGCCGTCCACCACCATCTCGCTCAGCGCCACGCGCATGCGCGCGATCGCGGTCTCGCGGTCGGGGCCGTGCACGATCAGCTTACCGATCATCGAGTCGTAGTTCGGCGGCACCTTGTAGCCGCTGTAGATGTGCGTGTCCACGCGCACGCCGGGGCCGCCGGGCGGGTGGAAGCCGGTGATCAGGCCCGGGTTGGGCATGAAGGTTTCCGGGTCCTCGGCGTTGATGCGGCACTCGATCGCATGGCCGCGCAGGACGATGTCCTTCTGCTTGATGCTGAGCTTGTGCCCGGCGGCGATGCGCAACTGCTCGCAGACCAGGTCGATGCCGGTGATGCGCTCGGTGACCGGGTGCTCCACCTGGATGCGCGTGTTCATTTCGATGAAGTAGAAGCGCCCGTTCTCGAACAGGAACTCGAAGGTGCCGGCACCGCGGTAGCCGATGCGGATGCAGGCGTCCACGCAGACCTTGCCGATCTCGTTGCGCAGTTCCTCGGTGATGCCCGGCGCCGGCGCTTCCTCCACCACCTTCTGGTGGCGGCGCTGCATCGAGCAGTCGCGCTCGCCCAGGTGGATGGCGTTGCCCTGGCCGTCGGCCAGCACCTGGATCTCCACGTGGCGCGGGTTCTCCAGGAACTTCTCCATGTACACCTGGTCGTTGCTGAAAGCGGCCTTGGCCTCGGACTTGGTGGTCTCGATGGCGGCCTTCAGCGCGGCCTCCGAATGCACCACGCGCATGCCGCGGCCGCCGCCGCCGCCGGCGGCCTTGATGATCACCGGATAGCCGATCTCGCGGGCGATCTTGGTGTTGGCGACGATGTCCTCGCCCAGCGGGCCGCCCGAGCCGGGCACGCACGGCACGCCGGCGGCCTTCATCGCGCGGATCGCCTCGACCTTGTCGCCCATCAGGCGGATGGTGTCGGCCTTGGGCCCGATGAAGATGAAGCCGGACTGTTCCACGCGCTCGGCGAAGTCGGCGTTCTCCGACAGGAAGCCGTAGCCGGGGTGGATGGCCTGGGCGTCGGTGACCTCGGCCGCGGCGATCAGCGCCGGGATGTTGAGGTAGCTCTCCGACGAGGGCGCCGGGCCGATGCACACCGACTCGTCGGCCATGGCCACGTGCTTGAGGTTGCGGTCCACGGTGGAATGCACCGCGACCGTGCGGATGCCGAGCGTATGGCACGCGCGCAGGATGCGCAGCGCGATTTCGCCGCGATTGGCGATGACGACTTTATCGAGCATGGGATTCGGGATTCGAGATTGGGGATTCGTAAAGGGCGCCGGCATCGCGCAGGTGTCGCGAATCGTCCAGCGTGCGGATCAATGCGTTGAGCCTGGAGAACGTGCGGTTCAAGAGATCATGGGTTGCCGCGTCGGTCGCACAGAATTGCAGCCGTGTCGCGATCTGCAGTTGCGTATCCAACTCGGCCAGCGAACCCCGCGCCATCGACAGATAGCGCAGGTACTCGGCGGTGGAGCGCCGCGCGGCGCCCTCGGCGATGTTGGAGGGAATGCTGATCGCGGCGCGCCGCATCTGGGCTGTCAGTCCGAAGCGCTCGGCATCCGGGAAATCCTGAGTGAGCCGGTAGGTCGCTTCCACCAGCGCCATCGCGTCGCGCCAGACGTCCAGGCGCTCGTGAGGCCGCTGTTGCGAATCCCGAATCACGATTCCCCAATCCCGGCGTCTCAGCCAATCACGAACAACGGCTGGTCGAACTCCACCGGCTGGCCGCTTTCGCCCAGGATCGCGACGATGGTGCCGGAGACGTCGGCTTCGATCGGGTTGAACATCTTCATCGCCTCGATGATCGCCAGGGTCTCGCCGGCCTTGACCGACTGGCCGACGCTGACGAAGGCGGGCTTGTCCGGGGACGGCGAGGTGTAGAAGGTGCCGACCATCGGCGCGCGCAGCACGTGGCCCTCGGGCAGGGCGTTGCCGGGCTTGGCGCTGCCGCCGGTGGAGGCCTCGGTGGGCGAGCTCATCGGCATCGGCGCGGCGGCGGCCGGCGCGGCCACGGGGGCGGCGGCCAGGTACTGCGGCGCGCTGGCGGTCATGCCCTTGGGGGTGCGCGCCAGGCGCACGCTTTCCTCGCCTTCTTTGATCTCGATCTCGGCGAGATTCGATTCTTCCAGCAGGTCGATCAGTTTCTTGATTTTGCGGAGATCCATAACGGCCTCGTGAAGTGACTTTGAAAAAGACCGGGCGCGCGGCCCGGGGACTCAGACGGGGGTGTGCGGTGCCGGTTGGGCGTGGGCGCGGCTCATGCGGCCGCTCCCAGCCGGGTCAGCGCCGCGTCCATCGCGTAGCGGTAGCTGTCGGCACCGAAGCCGCAGACCACGCCGACCGCGTGGTCGCTGAAATAGCTGTGGTGGCGGAACGGCTCGCGGCTGTGCGGGTTGGACAGGTGGATCTCGATGAACGGGATCGCCACCGCCGCCAGCGCGTCGCGCAGCGCCACCGAGGTATGGGTGAAGGCGGCCGGGTTGATCAGGATGAAGGCGGTCCCGTCGCCGCGCGCGGCCTGCACCCGCTCCACCAGCACGTGCTCGGCGTTGGACTGCAGGCTCTCCAGCTGGTGGCCGGCGGCGCTGGCCTGGGCCTGCAGCGCGGCATCGATCTGCGCCAGGGTGGCATGGCCGTACACGCCCGGCTCGCGGGTGCCGAGCAGGTTGAGGTTGGGGCCGTGCAGCAGCAACAGTCGCGCCATCGGGAACAAAGCAGCGGAAAGGGCGGCAGTCTGCGCGAAGCCGGCATTGCTGTCCAGTTCGGCGAAGTTGCGGGTGTTTTAAACAAATGTTTGATTTTGCCGCCGGGCCGCAGTGCGCATGCGGCGGGCCTGATTGGCGTCGGCGGCGCGGGACGGCGCCCGCTGGCGCCTACGTTTATGTCGCATCCTGCGTGCGCCGCGCAAGTGTCGCTGCAGCATGGGACGGCGGCATTTCAGATGTCGCCACGGGAGCGCGGCGACGCTCCTGGAAGTGGTATATACCATTTGAAAATCACTGAAAGACCAATCAGGAGTGGGCGCATGCGAACCGACCGCGCTGGCCGTTGCGGCCTTGGCTGCTCCATCCTGGCGCTTGCGCTGCTGGCCGGGGCGATCGCCACCCCCGCAGTGGCGGCGGCGCCGGCGACGCTGCCGGCGGTGTACCCGGCGCCGACCGCCTTGCGCCTGCTTGGGCCGGAACTGCCGCTTGGGCCGTCGGTGGTGCTGGTGCAGGCCGGAGCGCCCGACCCGGCCACCGACGCGCTGGTGCGCACGGTGCTGCGCGACGCCGGGGTCTCCCGCATTCGCCGCGCCAGCGCGCTGCCGCGCGATCCGCAAGCGGTGTCGGTGGTGCTCGGCACGGTCGACGCGGCGCCGGTGCGCGACGCGCTGGCCGCCATCGACCTGGACGTGCCCGAGCGCGCGGAAGGCTATGCGCTGGGCAGCATGGCCCGCGGCCGCGGCACGCTGATCGTGCTGGCCGGCCGCGACGGCGACGGGCTGTACCACGCGGCGCAGACCTTGCGGCAGCTGGTTGCGCACGGGCGCATCGCCTCGGTGGCGGTGACCGACGCGCCGGCGATGCCGGTGCGCGGCACGATCGAGGGTTTCTACGGCAAGCCGTGGAGCATGGCCGAGCGCGCCGCGCACCTGGCGTTCCTGGCCCGCTTCAAGGCCAACACCTATATCTATAGCCCTAAGGACGACGTGTTCGCGCGCGACCGCTGGCGCGCCCCGTACCCGGCCGCCACGCTGGCGGCGCTGGGCCGGCTGGCCGCGGTCGCCAACCGCGAGCACATCAACTTCGTCTATGCGCTCTCGCCGGGGCCGTCGATCTGCTACAGCGATGCGGCCGACCTGCAGGCGATCCGGCGCAAGTTCGCCGCGCTGCGCGCACGCGGCGTGCGCAGCTTCTACATCGCCTTCGACGACATCGAATACACCAAGTGGAACTGCCCCGGCGACGCCACCGCGTTCGGCGCCGCCAGCGAGCAGGCCGCCGCCACCGCGCAGGCGCAGCTGCTCAACGCGGTGCAGGCGGACATCGCCGCGGCCGGCCACGGCGCGCTGATCATGGTGCCGACCGAGTACTACAACGTCACCGAGTCGCCGTACAAGGCGACGCTGCGGCAGGCGCTGGATCCGCGCGTAGTGGTGCAGTGGACCGGCACCGACGTGGTCCCGGCGTCGATCTCGGTGAGCGATGCGAAGAACGCGACCAAGGCGTTCGGGCGCAAGACGCTGCTGTGGGACAACTATCCGGTCAACGACTTCGCCGAGACCGCCGGGCGCCTGCTGCTGGCGCCGTACGACCGCCGCCAGGCCGGGTTGTCGGCGGAGCTGAGCGGCATCGTCGCCAACCCGATGAACCAGGAGGTGGCCAGCCGGCCGGCGGTGGCCGGGGTGCTGGCCTTCGCCTGGAACGACCGCGGCTACGACGCGCCGCGCACCTGGCGCGCGGCCGCGCGCGACCTGGCCGGCGGGGATGTGCAGGTGGCCGACGCGCTGCTGACCTTCTTCGACACCCAGCACCTGGCGCCGACCTTCGGCCATCTGCCCTGGCAGCCGCAGGCGCCGCGGCTCAAGGCGCTGATCGACGCCACCCGCGATGCGCTGGCCGACGGCGATCCGGCCGCCCGCGCCGCGGCGCTGGCCGCGCTGGGCCAGGCGGCCGACGACCTGGCGGCGGCACCGCAGCGCATCCGTGCCGGTGCCGCCACCGGCGCGTTCGTGGCCGAGGCGGCGCCATGGCTGGACGCGACCGCGCTGTGGGGCCGCGCGCTGCGCCTGAGCGTGGACGGATTGAACCAGGCGCTCGCCGGCGATTCGGCGGCCGCGCAGGCCTTTACCATGGCCGGGCAGCTTGCCGCGCAGGCCGCGGCGATCCCTTCCATCCCCGGCGCCACCCGTTTCGGCGGCCCGGTCAAGGTCGCCGATGGCGTGCTGGACAGCTTCGTCGCCGATGCGCCCGGCCTGGTGGAGCGCCTGCCGGCGCGCTAGCGAGACGGCGGGCCGTGGCGGATCGGCGGGTCCGCGCGCCGGTGGCCCAGACCTGCTCATGGGCATCGCCCATGTGCTGATGCCCGATCGCCATGCCGCGCAGCGCACGCATTAACCGGCGATTTACACCCGTGCGTCGCATCCGGGGCACAAAGGATGCCCCGAGCGGCCAAGGTGCCAGCCATGCGAATTGCGATCATCGGCGCAGGATTCTGCGGCAACGCGCTGGCCGCGGCGCTGGCCAGGCAGGGCACCGCCAGCCACGTCACCCTGGTCGGCATGGCCGACACCTTCGGCCGCGGCGTCGCCTATGGCGCGGCGCGGCCGGAGCACCTGTTGAACGTGCGCGCCAAGGACCTGGGCGTGGATCCGCAGGATCCGGGCGGGTTCGCCGCGGCGCTGCACCTGGACGCCACGCAGGGCATGGCGTTCCTGCCGCGGCTGCAGTACGGCCAGTACCTGGAACAGCACCTGGCCGCCGCGCTGGCGGAGTCGGCGACCGAGGTGGTGCCGCTGGCGCAGGAGGCAGTGGCGCTGGAGCGCGATCCGCAGGGCTTCCGCGTGTTCCTGGCCAACGGCGAGGACTTCGCAAGCGACGTGGTGGTGCTGGCGATCGGCGCGCTGCCGCCGGCGGCGTTGCCGGGCATCGGCCCGCGCCTGGCGGTGCACCGGCGCTACATCGGCTGGCCGTGGCAGGACGGCGTGCTCGACACGGTGCCGCCGCAGGCGCGGCTGTTGCTGGTCGGCACCGGCCTGACCATGGCCGACGTGGCCTTGACCCTGCGCCGGCGCGGCCACCGCGGCGCGATCACCGCCTTGTCGCGGCGCGGCCTGGCGCCGCAGGCGCATCTGCCGCAGCCGGGCGCACCGGTGAGCCTGCCGCCCAGCGTCGTGCAGGCGCTGCGCAGCCACGACCTGCGCGGCCTGGTGCGCAGCCTGCGCCAGCTGACCACGGTGGTGGAGGACTGGCGCTGCGTGGTGGATGCGCTGCGTCCGCACCTGCAGCCGTTCTGGAGCGGCCTGGCGCCGGCGGCGCGCGCGCGTTTCCTGCGCCATTTGCGGCCGTACTGGGAAGTGGCACGGCACCGTCTGGCGCCGGCTGCGGCCACCGCGTTGGCGCAGATGCAGCAGCAGGGACAGTTGCGGATCCGCGCCGGGCGCCTGCTGCGTGCGCGCCTGGGCGACGATGCCGTGGAGGCGGTGATCCGCGACCGCGCCGACCGCGGCGCGCGCACCGAGCAGTTCGACGTGCTGATCCGCGCCACCGGGCTGGATACCGACGTCGCCCGCACCAGCCATCCGCTGGTCGCGGCGATGCGCGAGGCCGGCCTGCTGCAGGCCGATCCGTTGGGCCTGGGGTTGGCGGTCGATCCGCGGCTGCGGGTGCGCGACGCCGGCGGCCAGCCGGTCGCCGGCCTGTACTGCCTGGGCCCGCTGCTGCGCGGCGGCCTGTGGGAGATCACCGCGGTGCCGGAGCTGCGTACCGCCGCGCAGCGCCTGGCCGAGGAGCTGGCGGCGCTGGCGCAGGCACGGACTGGCGATGAGGGTGCTAGCGATGCGCGGCAGCGGCAGGTGTTGTAGCGGGCTGATCCAGTGCGGCGTGGAGGTGGTGTGGGCGTCGACCGCCACGCAGCCGCGACGCGTGAAGTGGGGTGCTTTCCGATGGCGCCATGCCATGCGTCGGGTCTGAAGTCCCTCCCACAGCGCATTCGGCGGGTTCGCCGCAAGCCTCTGTGGGAGCGACTTCGATCGCGACGGGCGTGACCTGGCATCGCGTCGCGACTGCAGGGCAGCCTCCGCATACTTCTGAAAGGCGCGTGTAGGAGCGGCCTAGCCGCGACGAGGCGTTATCGGGAATGCTTCGTCGCGACTGAAGGACACCTTTGATGACTACGCGAGCCCTCCTGTAGGAGCGGCTTCAGCCGCGACGGGCTTTCCCGGGAAGGCCCGTCGCGGCTGAAGCCGCTCCTACGAAGGTGGCACGACATGTTCGTTTGAGTCGCGGCAACGTGAGTTATTAGAGGTGCCCTGAAGTCGCTCCCACAAGAGCGCGCACCGGCGGGTGCGGCCATCGGCTAACGCGAGGGCTGCGCGCCACCGCCCGCCCAGCCCTCGACTTCGCCCGGCGCGAACGGGCCGAGCTTCTGCTTGACGATGCGGCCGTCGGCGTCGATCAGCACGCTGTACGGCAGCAGGCCCTGGGTGTCGCCCAGGCGCACGCTGGCGTCGGCCGGGCCCGGGGTCTCCAGGGCGATCGGGTAGCCGATCGGCACTCGCTGCAGGAAGTCGCGCACGTCCTCGGCGCGGTCCAGGGCGATGCCGAGCACCTGCAGGCCGTCGGCCGGCTGCGCGCGGGCCAGCCGGTCCAGTTCCGGCATTTCGCGCACGCAGGGCTCGCACCAGCTCGCCCACACGTTGACCAGCAGCGGCCGGCCGCGGAACTGCGCCAGGCTCAGCTGGCCGCCGTCGAGCGTGGGCAGGCGCAGCGCCGGGGCGGGGTCGCCCGGGCGCGCTGCGGCAACCGGGGCCGCCGCAGCATGGCCGCTGGCCGTGGCGGAGGACACCGAGGCCGGGGCCACAGCCGGCGTCCGCCGTTCCCACCAGTGCGCCGCCGCCACGCCGAGCACCGCCGCCACCGCGGCGACCGCCAGCAGGCGTGCGGTGCCGGGTGTCATCGCGCCGCGCGCAGCAGGGCGTCCTCGACCACCGCCTGGCTCAGCACCGGCGGCAACACGGTCGGCGGCGCGCCGGGCCCGTAGACCACGTACAGCGGCACGCCCACCGCCTTGTGCTCGGCGAGGAAGGCGCTGATGCGCGGATCCTCGTTGGTCCAGTCGCCCTTCATGTACACCGCGTCCACCCGCTTGATGGTGTCGCGGAACGCATCGCTGTCGAACACGTTGCGCTCGTTGGCCTTGCAGGTGACGCACCAGTCGGCGGTCATGTTGACGAACACCACGCGGTTGTCGGTGCGCAGGCGGTCGAGCATCTGCGGCGAATAGGCCACGGTGTTGCGCTCGACGCTGGCGCCGGGCGGCGGCAGCCGGGTCACGCTCCACGCCGGCACCAGCGCGGCCAGCAGCAGCACGGCGGCCAGGCGCATGCCGGTCTTGTGGTCGCGCCAGCGCGCGCGCTCGAACCACCACAGGCCCAGCGCCAGCAGGGTGGCGCCGACCAGCAGCAGCGCCACCGCGTCCACGCCGCGCTGCTTGCCCAGCACCCACAGCAGCCAGATCGCGCTCAGGTACATCGGGAACGCGAGCACCTGCTTGAGCGTCTCCATCCAGGCGCCGGGCCTGGGCAGGCGCTTGGCCAGCGACGGCACGAAGCCGATCAGCAGGAACGGCAGCGCCAGGCCCAGGCCCAGGGTCAGGAACACCAGCATCGCCATCGCCGGCGGTGCGGTCAGCGCATAGCCCAGGGCCGGGCCCATGAACGGGCCGATGCAGGCGCTGGAGACCACGCAGGCCAGCACGCCGGTGAAGAAGTCGCCGACCGGGCCGCTGCGCGTGGACAGCGACTGGCCGACGCCGCCGAGGTTGGCGCTGAGGGTGAACACGCCCGACAGGCTCAGCCCGACCACGAACATCAGGTACACCAGCACCGCGACGAAGCCCGGGCGCTGCAGCTGGAAGCCCCACAGCAGGCGCGCGGCCACGGCGATGCCGCCGACCACGGCGAAGGAGACGAGCACGCCCAGCGTGTACCACAGCGCATGGCTGCGGGCACGGCCGCGGCTCTCGCCGCTCTGTGCCAGGCCCAGCACCTTCAGCGACAGGATCGGCAGCACGCACGGCAGCAGGTTCAGCAGCAGACCGCCGCCGAGCGCCAGCAACAGGATCCACCGCAGGTTCTGCGTGGCCGGCGGCGGTGCGGCGCTGCGCGCGGCGTTGTGCGCCGAGGCGTCCGGCGTCGCCGGCAGGGCGTTGGCGGCCGTGGCGGCGGCCGCGTCGTTGGCGTCGGCCTGGCGGCTGTCCAGCGGCGTCACCAGCAGCGGGCTGACCTCGGCCTGGTCGGCGGGCGTGACGCTGCCCTTGGGCAGCGCCAGCTTCACCCGCCGGGTCATCGGCGGGTAGCAGATGCCGTCGGTCTGGCAGCCCTGGAAGGTCGCCACCAGGGTCGCGGCGGTGGCGTCGGCGCGCTGGCGCTGCAGCGGCACGGTGACCTCGGTCTGGTCGAAGTACACCACCACGTTGCCGAAGTGCTCGTCCTGGTGCGAGCTGCCCTGCGGCCAGCGCGGCATACCGGTACGGATGCCGGGCGCGCCTTCCAGCGCCAGCGCGGTGCGGTCGCGATACAGGTAATAGCCGGGTGCCGGGGTGAAGCGCAGCAGCAGCGTATTGCCATCGCCGACGATGGCTTCGAAGTGGAAAGCCTGGTCCGAGGGCAGCGGCAGGCCCTGCACCGCGCCGGCGCCGGCGCCGGCGCCGGCGCCGAACAGCGGCTTGGCGCCAGTGCTCGCGCCCAGGCCATTGCCCGGCAGCCCGCCCATCGCGGCCGGCGGCGCCGGCGTGGGATCGGCAGCGGCGGTGGCGGAGGCGGCGGCCGGCAGGGTCACCTCGAGCAGGCGTTTCTGCGGCGGGTAGCACACGCCGGCATCGGCGCAACCCTGGTAGCGCACCTCCAGCTGCACGCGGTCGGTGCCGGGGTCGGCGATGCCGCTCTGCACCGCGTTCAACGCGTCGCGGTAGGTCTCCACCTCGCCGAAGTACGGGTCGGTCTTCTTGTGGCCGGCCGGCAGCTGCAGGGTCGGGTTGGGCTTGAAGCCGCCGATCACCTTGACCGCGATGCGGTGCCGGTACAGGTAGTAGCCCTTGGCGATGTCCCAATGCAGCGCGATGCGGCCGCGCTCGGGCGCCTGCGCGCTGAGCGCGAAGGCCTGGTCCACCGGCAGCAAGTCCTTTTCGCTGATCGCCAGGGCGGGGAAGGCGGCCACGGCCAGCAGGCACAGGGCGGCGAGGCGGTGCAGCAGGGTCATCGGCTTACGGTTCCTCACGGGTTTCGGCATGCACCCATTGCAGGTAGGCCGGCAGGCCGCCGGCGACCTCGAGTTCGACCAGTTCGGGGACCTCGTAGGGGTGCAACGCGCACAGCCGCTGCCGCAACGCGGGCAGCCGGTCGGCGGCGGTCTTGATCAGCAGCAGCACTTCCTCGCCTTGCTCCACCTCGCCTTGCCAGCGGTAGGTGGACTGCACGCCGGGCAGGCGGCTGACACAGGCGGCCAGGCGTTCGTCGACCAGCGCCTGGGCGATCCGCGCGGCGCTGGCCGGATCGGGGCAGGTGCTGAGCAGCAAGCGGAGGGCGGGCGCGGACATGCGGCCGACAGTATAGGGATGCCGGCCCCCCTTTGGCGGCGCCCGGCCGTGGCCGGCCGCCGCGAATCCCCAATCCCGATTCCCCAATCCTCGCCCGCTGCAGCCGCAGCGGGCGAGGCAACACGGCTCAGTTGAGCAACTGGCAGCTGGCCGGCTTGGCCGAGGTGAACAGCGACGAGGTCGCCCACTCCGGGTGGTCGATGAACGGATTGCGGTTGCCCTGGAAGCTGTAGATCACCTCGTTGCGGGCGCGTTCGGCGTCGTCCGGCGGATCCTGCTGGCTCCACGCGATCAGGGTCGACAGCAGGCCCATGTAGGCCGGCGAGGACGAGGTCTTGACGATCTTGCTGCGGTCGTCGGTCAGCTCCAGGTCCGGCTCGGACTGCCCGGTCTTGGCATCGGTCCCACCTTCATAGCGGATCGCCATGTACATCACCGCACGTGCCATGTCGCCCTTGCGGTGGTCCCACACCTCGAAGGTGCCGCTGTTGCCGTCCGGGGTGCGCACCCAGTTGGAATTGCCCGGGTAGCGGCCGCTGCCGCCGCCGAAGCCGGCGTTGGCCTCGGTGGCGCGCTCGCCGCAGTTGCTGTCGCACTTGGCGTAGGGCTTGTTGCCGCGGTCGGCGTTCCAGGTGGCGTCGGTCAGGTACAGCATGTGGGTGTCGGTGTACGGCGCGTAGGGCAGGCCCTTGTCGCCGGTGGAGGTGCCGAAGCCCAGCGAGTTCGGCCAGCTGTGCTCGCGGTTGTACTTCAGGCCGCTGCCGCTGCCGGCGCGGTCGGTGCCCTTGGCGTAGCTGCGGTTGCGGTAGGCGTCGAGCACGCGCTGGCTGTTGTTCGGATCCTCGTCGGCGATCTCCAGGATGGCCCAGGTGTCGGTGCCGGAGTTGCTGCTGTACGGATAGGCGGTGTGGCCCTTGATCGTCTCGTGCAGCGAGCAGCGCAGCTGGCTGGGGCTGGAGGTGTTGACCCGCGAATAGTAGGTGCCGGCACCGCTGCCACCGCCGCCGGAACCGTTGGCGACGTTGAACGCGACGCTGCGGTCCTGCGCCGGATGCGCGCCGTCGGCATCGCTCACGCGTGCGGCGACGATGCTCAGGGTGCAGCTCTCGCCGGCCTTCAGCGCGGTGTTGGTGGACAGCGCGAACTGGGTGCCGCTGCCGGGGTAGGTCAGCGCCACGCTGCCGGACTGCTGGCAGCTCAGGCCGAACGCGCCGCTGGCCAGGCTCACCGCTTCGCTGAAGGTCACCGCCAGGTCGCCAGCGGCGGGGAAGTCGGTGGCGCCCTGGGTCGGGGTGGTGGCGGTCACCGTCGGCGCGGCGTTGCTGCCGCCGCCGCCGGCGAAGGTCTGGCCGTTGTTGCAGGCGCCGAAGGTGCCGGTGGCGCTGTCGGTCCAGCTGAAGTCGGCTGCGGCGCTGCCGTTGCCGCGCAGTTGCAGCGAGGTGCCGGCCGGGGTGCTGTTGCTCTCGCTGACCGGCAGGTTCTGGCTGGTCATGCCCGCGGCGGGGCCGCCGCCGCCGGTGATGCTGCCTTCGTAGCTGAGGAACTGCACCACCTTGCCGTTGCCGTCGACCAGCGCCAGGCCGTCGTTGGGCCCGTTCTGGATGCCGTTGCTGGCATAGCCGACGGTGGCGATACGCACCTGCCCGCCGCAGCTGACCAGGTTGCCGGCCGGCACCGCGCTGTTGGCGTAGACGGTGGCCGAGCCGGGGTTGCTGCCGTTGTACAGGTAGACGCGGTAGCCGCTCAGGCTCTCCCCGGCGGTGGCGACGATCTCCACGCCTTCGCCGGTGTCGCCGGCGGCGGTGGCATCGTCGTAATGCAATTCATTGATGAATACGGCGGCCTGGGCCGGCCCGGCAAGGGCGAGCAAGCAGGCCAGCGGCAGCGCAACGGCGGATGGCTTCATCGACAACTCCTTTTGGTGACGGATCCCCCCCTGGGTCCGCGGCCAGCCTAGCCTGCCTCTGTGACAATGTGACGGGCTTCGGTCACTGCTTGGCACCGAATGCACGTTGCCGGCAAAAATTTTTTGCCTCCAGCCCTTGAAAGGGCCTGCCACGGCACTACATCAGGCGCATCCCGGCGTTACCGGGTTTTTTCGCGAGCGTTGCTAGCAGTCGTCATGGGCGAGTGCTAATATCGCCGGCCTTTCCTAGACCAATCAATCACTTAAGAGGTCTCACTCAATGAGCATCAAGCCGCTTCACGACCGCGTCGTAGTCAAGCCGATCGAAGCCGACGAAATCTCCGCCGGCGGCATCGTGATCCCGGATTCGGCCAAGGAAAAGTCCACCAAGGGCGAAGTCGTGGCCGTCGGCGCCGGCAAGCCGCTGGACAACGGCAGCGTGCGCGCCCCGGCGCTCAAGGTCGGCGACAAGGTCATCTACGGCCAGTACGCCGGTTCCAGCTACAAGGCCGAAGGCGTCGAGTACAAGGTGCTGCGCGAAGACGACGTTCTGGCGATCGTGGGCTGAAGCCCCCGATCGCGGGATTCGGGAGTCGAGATTCGGGATTGGCAAGGCGCTCGGCGCCGCGCGACCCAGGATCTCAGACACGAATCCCCGCTCTAGCGAATCCCTAATCCCCAATCACGAATCCCGGAGCAACACACATGGCTGCCAAAGATATCCGTTTCGGTGAAGACGCTCGTTCGCGCATGGTGCGCGGCGTCAACATCCTCGCTAATGCCGTCAAGGCCACCCTGGGCCCGAAGGGCCGCAACGTCGTGCTCGAGAAGAGCTTCGGCGCCCCGACCATCACCAAGGACGGCGTCTCCGTCGCCAAGGAAATCGAACTGGCCGACAAGTTCGAGAACATGGGCGCGCAGATGGTGAAGGAAGTCGCGTCCAAGACCTCCGACAACGCCGGCGACGGCACCACCACCGCCACCGTGCTGGCGCAGGCGCTGATCCGCGAAGGTTCCAAGGCGGTCGCCGCCGGCATGAACCCGATGGACCTCAAGCGCGGCATCGACAAGGCCGTCGTGGCCGCCGTGGCCGAGCTGAAGAAGATCAGCAAGCCCACCGCCGACGACAAGGCCATCGCCCAGGTCGGCACCATCTCGGCCAACTCCGACGAGTCGATCGGCAACATCATCGCCGACGCGATGAAGAAGGTCGGCAAGGAAGGCGTGATCACGGTCGAGGAAGGTTCGGGCCTGGACAACGAGCTGGACGTGGTCGAGGGCATGCAGTTCGACCGCGGCTACCTGTCGCCGTACTTCATCAACAACCAGCAGAGCCAGCAGGCCGACCTGGACGACCCGTTCATCCTGCTGCACGACAAGAAGATCTCCAACGTGCGTGACCTGCTGCCGGTGCTGGAAGGCGTGGCCAAGGCCGGCAAGCCGCTGCTGATCGTCGCCGAGGAAGTGGAAGGCGAGGCGCTGGCGACCCTGGTGGTCAACACCATCCGCGGCATCGTCAAGGTCGTGGCGGTCAAGGCCCCGGGCTTCGGCGACCGTCGCAAGGCGATGCTGGAAGACATGGCCGTGCTGACCGGCGGCACCGTGATCTCCGAGGAAGTGGGCCTGGCGCTGGAGAAGGCGACCATCAAGGACCTGGGCCGCGCCAAGAAGGTGCAGGTCTCCAAGGAGAACACCACCATCATCGACGGCGCCGGCGACACCACGGCGATCGAGTCGCGCATCAAGCAGATCAAGGCGCAGATCGAGGAGACCTCCTCGGACTACGACCGCGAGAAGCTGCAGGAGCGCGTGGCCAAGCTGGCCGGCGGCGTGGCGGTGATCAAGGTCGGTGCCTCGACCGAGATCGAGATGAAGGAAAAGAAGGCGCGCGTCGAAGACGCCCTGCACGCGACCCGTGCGGCGGTGGAAGAAGGCGTGGTCCCGGGCGGCGGCGTGGCCCTGGTGCGCGCGCTGACCGCGATCGGCGAGCTGAAGGGCGCCAATGAAGATCAGACCCACGGCATCCAGATCGCGCTGCGCGCGATGGAAGCGCCGCTGCGCGAGATCGTCACCAACGCCGGCGAAGAGCCGTCCGTGATCCTCAACAAGGTCAAGGAAGGCACCGGCAACTTCGGCTACAACGCTGCCAACGGCGAGTTCGGCGACATGGTCGAGTTCGGCATCCTGGATCCGACCAAGGTGACCCGTTCGGCGCTGCAGAACGCCGCTTCGATCGCCGGCCTGATGATCACCACCGAAGCGATGGTGGCCGAGGCCCCGAAGAAGGAAGAGCCGGCCGCCCCGGGCGGCATGGGTGGCGGCATGGGCGGCATGGGCGGCATGGATTTCTGATCCAGCCGGCTTCGGCCGACCTGTTCCACGCAGTCGAAAGGAGCCCCGCAGCGATGCGGGGCTCTTTTTTTGTGGGTCGTCATGGCGGCATGCCGATGCGCGCGTCCGCGCGTTCGTGCGCCCTGGTCAACGACGCGGTGCATCCGCTGGCCGTGCCGCGGCAGAACCTGCTTGGCGAGCGTCTGTAGAGCACTTTGGCAGAGGCGGGAAGCAGTGTTGTAGGAGCGGCTTCAGCCGACGGGCATTACCGGTAACGCCGCGTCGCGGCTGAAGCCGCTCCTGCGAGGACAGCGGCGTGTCCGCCAGCCGCAGCAAAAAGTGCGTCATTGGAAGAAGCTGCCTGCAGCTGCGCTCGTGCGATCTCCCCGACCGAGGCGCGGCACAGGCGTGCCAGGCGACAGTGCCGGATGTGAGAGATGAGATGCGAGCGTCGCGCCATGCACCCCAGGCAATGCGACACGCTGCGCGCCGGACCCTCACCCCAACCCCTCTCCCGTCGGGAGAGGGGCACGCGATCGCGATGCGGGAGCAGCACGTCGTCGCTCACCGGCGTCTCGGCCAGTGCTGCTGCTGTGACCGCCTACGATGGCGATACGGCGAGAATCGACGCGCTGCGCGGCGAATCGCGCACAACGTGCAATCGTCTACATGCGCAGGGTGGCCGCGTGTTGACAGGGTTTTCGGCGGCATGCAGGTTAGAACGCACGGGCGCCCAGGGGGATCTGCACGCCCGCATGTTCGTCTTCTTCTGTGCGCCGCGGCCGGCGCAAAGTGGCGCGTGCCTGCGGCATGCGTGGCATGGCCGTGGGCGCGGCGCAGCGAAGAGGGCACCCGCACGTCGTGCGTGCACGGCGCTGCTCCCATCCGCTGCCGGGGACATTGCATGCCACTTCGCCCATTCACCACCCTCGCGTTCGGCATCGTGCTGGCGCTGCACGGCGCGCCTGATGCTCGCGCGCAAAGCGAGGCCACCGACACCGCCTCTTCCAAGGCCGCCGCCACCGACCTGGGCCAGGTCGTGGTCACCGGCTCGCGGATCAAGCGCTCGGACGTGGAGGGCGCCGAACCGGTGCTGACGATCAGCGCGCAGCAGATCCAGCAGGAAGGTTTCCTCACCGTCTACGACGTGCTCAGCACGCTCAACCAGCAGGGCAGCGTCGAGGCCGACACCAAGTACGGCTCGCACACGCCCAACGCCTCGCCGGTGAGCCTGCGCGACCTCGGTCCCGGGCGCACCCTGCTGCTGGTCAACGGCCACCGCGTCGCCGACTACCCGCAGCCCTACGCCGGCGAAAGCAACTTCGCCAACTACGCCAACATCCCCTCCGCGGCGGTGGAGCGCATCGAGATCCTCACCGGCGGCGCCTCGGCGATCTACGGCTCGGATGCGGTCGCCGGCGTCATCAACGTGATCCTCAAGCAGGGCTACGAAGGCAACCAGGTGCGCCTGCGCGGCGGCACCGCCACCGCCGGCGGACGCGATGTGGTCGACCTGTCCTGGGTCGGCGGGCATAGCGGCGACAAGTGGAACCTGACCTACGCGCTGCAGTGGACCCGGCGCGACCCGCTCTCGGTCGGCGAGCGACCGAAGATGGACGACCAGGACGACGAGTCCTACAGCAACTGGACCGCGCAGGCGCGCAAGTACGGCTTCAATCCTTCCACCGGGCTGAGCCTGGTCGATGCCGGCGACAACACGCGCCTGGCGCCGCCCGCCGGCACCTGCGCGCGCTTCGGCGGCCAGTTCATCGACGCGCAGCGGCTGAGTTACGACTACAACAGCGACACCGTGCGCAACCTCGGCGGCTACTGCGGCATGGCCCACGACTACGCCGACTGGCTGGCCGCCAGCGGCGGCGACAGCGGCTCGGCCTATCTGTACGGCACGTTCGATTTCGACAACGGCGTGCAAGCCTGGAGCACGCTGTCCACGACCAAGAGCCTCGGCTACTGGACCTACGACCCGCCCTACGTCTACCTCGGCCCGTTCCACGACACCGGCAGCGACCGCGACCTGTATGCGATCCGCCAGCTGACCCGCTTCGAATCCGGCGGCTGGAAGAACCTGGCCAACACCACCAAGGAACTGTCCTGGGACCTGAGCGCCGGCCTCAAGGGCCGCCTCGCCGACCGCTTCGACTGGGAAGTCGCGATCGGTCGCGCGCGCTACACCGTCGACGAGTACGTGCGCACCGTGGACACGCAGAAGGCCACCGCCTACTTCCTCGGCCCGCAACTGGGCAGCACCGCCAGCGGCATCCCGCTCTACGATCTGAACGAAGCGCGCTGGTACCAGCCGCTGACCGGCGCGCAGTACGACGACCTGGCGGTGAAGGCGCACAACCGCGCCGATTCCTGGGTCAACCAGGCCAGCGCCAACATCACCGGCGAACTGCTGCAGGGCTGGGCCGGGCCGATCAAGTTCGCCGCGGTTGGCGAAGTGGCCAAGCAGGGCTACCGGCTGGCGCCCGACCCCTGTGCCAACACGTGTTATCCGCTGGACGTGGTCGACTACGGCGGCGGCGAGCGCCTGCGCTACTCCGGCGGCATCGAGTTCGACGTGCCGCTGCTGTCCTCGGTCAACGCCAGCCTCGCCGCGCGCCACGACCGCTACGGCGACTACCGCGCCTACGGCAGCGACCTGGGTGCGGCGATCGGCACGCAGCGCGACACCACCTGGAGCGCCGGCCTGGAATGGCGGCCGCTGAGCACGCTGCTGCTGCGCGGCAGCGTCGCCACCAGTTTCCGCGCCCCGGACATGCACTACGTGCTCGGCGAACCCAGTTCGACCCAGCAGACCGTGATCGACCAGTACCGCTGCATCCAGAAGGGCTACTACCTCACCGGTGGCTGCAGCGCCGAGAACAGCGACGTGTTCTACCTGATGCAGGTCAACCGCCGCGGCACCCCCGACTTGGAATCGGAGCACGGCCGCTCGCTCACCGCCGGCTTCGTCTGGGACATCGCCGAGGGTCTGTCGCTGACCGCGGACTACTACCGGATCCGCCTGCAGGACATGATCAAGGACCTCAACCGCGACGAGGTGCTCAGCGCCGAAGCCGGCTGCCGCACCGGCCTGACCACCGCCGGTGGCGTGTGGGTCAATCCCGGCGGCGCCGAATACTGCGCGCGCATCCTTTCGCGCGTGTCGCGCGACGCCGCCGGCCGTGTCACCGGCATCGAGCAAGGGCCGATCAACATCGCGCAGATGCACGTGTCCGGCGTCGACGCCTCGCTGAAGTACCGCCTCAACACCGCGCGCTGGGGCAACTTCAGTTTCGCCCTGGATTACAACAATCTGATCGGCTACCACGAGCAGACCTACCGCACCGACGACGACAAGAACCTGCGCGACCAGAAGATCCGCAGCAAGCTGCGCGGCAGCGTGCACTGGGAGAACGGCGGTCCGCTGGACCTGACCGTCTACGTCAAGCGCTTCGGCTCCACCCAGGCGGTGAACTGGAGCACCTGCACCCGCTTCGACGACGGCTACCAGCCCAGCCCTTCCGACGCCTGTCGCGTCACCGACAGCGGCAACCGCCATTTCGGCGAGAGCACCAGCCGCTACTTCGGCCGCGTCGGCCCGGCGCTGTACTGGAACCTCACCGCCGGCTACCGTATCGCCCCGAAGATGAAGATCAATCTGTACGTCAACAACGTGCTCAACACCGTCGGCTACGACAACAAGGAACGCTACTACGGCTACCAGTTCTACAACACCACCCTGTACGACGCGATCGGGCGCGAGGTGGCGGCGGAGTATGTGTTGGATTTCTGAAAAGCCGGGATTGGGGATTGGGGATTCGGGATGGGGCTTGGTCAGCGTTGAAGCCGATCCGATGCATGCGCAACATGCGGCAAGGAAAGCGCGCTACTAGCCCCTCTCCCATCGGGAGAGGGGTCGGGGTGAGGGTCCGGAGCGCGCAGCGCCGCGCAAGAACCCAGAGGCGTGCGCTTGTGGAGATGGATCGCTTGCTGCCGCACCCTCATCCGCCCCTGCGGGGCACCTTCTCCCGGTGGGAGAAGGGAAGCGCGTTAGCCCCTCTCCCATCGGGAGAGGGGTCGGGGTGAGGGGCCGGAGCGCGCAGCGCCGCGCAAGAACCCAGAGGCGTGCGCTTGTGGAGATGGATCGCTTGCTGCCGCACCCTCATCCGCCCCTGCGGGGCACCTTC
>NZ_JAASQX010000008.1:174356-221434 GCF_011761895.1 Xanthomonas sp. F4
GTCTCCCGGCGGGAGAAGGGAAGCGCGTTAGCCCCTCTCCCATCGGGAGAGGGGTTGGGGTGAGGGTCCGGAGCGCGCAGCGCCGCGCAAGAACCCAGAGGCGTGCGCTTGTGGAGATGGATCGCTAGCTGCCG
Source organism: Xanthomonas sp. F4 (assembly GCF_011761895.1). Taxonomy (NCBI): domain Bacteria; kingdom Pseudomonadati; phylum Pseudomonadota; class Gammaproteobacteria; order Lysobacterales; family Lysobacteraceae; genus Xanthomonas; species Xanthomonas sp. F4. The sequence goes on from NZ_JAASQX010000008.1 coordinate 174,491, forward strand.
CACCCTCATCCGCCCCTGCGGGGCACCTTCTCCCGGCGGGAGAAGGGAAGCGCGTTAGCCCCTCTCCCACCGGGAGAGGGGTTGGGGTGAGGGTCCGGCGCGCGCAGCGCCACGCAAGAACGCATGTATCAACCGCTCCTATTCGATGACGGCGACCTCATAGCCTTCCCGCCGCTTTGACGCGCTTTTCCAATCCCGAATCCCCACTCCCCAATCCCACGTTCGTTGCATCAGCAACTGTGGCGCTGCCGCAAACCCTGTGCTATCACTACGTCCCATGAACGCTTCCTGCCGCAGCTTTTATTTTTGGTACTACGGTTTTCCGATGCCGCTGGCGGAGGAAGGATCGCGTTCACCCTGAAGGCAACTTCAGCCGCAATCCCGAAAGCCGCCAGCGAACCTGGCGGCTTTTTTCATGCCGCCGGATCTGGCCTCACCCAGCCCCCCGACGAGACATGCACATGGCCCCCCACACCGACGATCTGCGCATCCGCAAGATCGAACCGCTGACCCCGCCCTCCCAGTTGCTGGCGCTGCTGCCCTGCGACGAGGAGGCCTCGCAGACCGTCGCCGCCTCGCGCGCGGCGCTGCACGAGATCCTGCACGGCCGCGACGACCGCCTGGCAGTGGTGATCGGCCCGTGCTCGATCCACGACCCGGTCGCGGCGATGGAGTACGCGCAGCGCCTGCGCCCGCTGCGCGACACCTACGGCGATGCGCTGGAGATCGTGATGCGGGTGTACTTCGAGAAGCCGCGCACCACGGTCGGCTGGAAGGGCCTGATCAACGATCCCAATCTCGACGGCAGCTTCGACATCAACAAGGGCCTGCGCCTGGCGCGCGGCCTGCTGCGCGACATCAACCGCCTCGGCCTGCCGGCCGGTGTTGAATTCCTCGACATCATCTCGCCGCAGTACATCGCCGACCTGGTGGCCTGGGGGGCGATCGGCGCGCGCACCACCGAGAGCCAGGTGCACCGCGAGATGGCCTCGGGCCTGTCGTGCCCGGTGGGCTTCAAGAACGGCACCAGCGGCGACGTCAAGATCGCCGTCGATGCCGTCGGCGCGGCCTCGCATCCGCACCATTTCCTGGCGGTGACCAAGGACGGGCAGACCGCGGTGGCGGCGACCGCCGGCAACCCCGACTGCCACGTGATCCTGCGTGGCGGCACCCAGCCCAACTACGACGCCGACAGCGTCGCTGCGGCGGCGCAGGTGCTGGAGAAGGCGGGCCTGCCGGCGCGGCTGATGGTCGACGCCAGCCACGCCAACAGCGGCAAGAATCCGGACAACCAGCCCAAGGTGATCGAGGACATCGCACGCCAGCTCGAGGCCGGGCAGACCCGCATCGTCGGCGCGATGATCGAGAGCCACCTGCACGGCGGCCGCCAGGATCTGGTGGCGGGCCAGCCGCTGGTCTACGGGCAGAGCATCACCGATGGCTGCATCGACTGGGACCATTCCGTGCAGGTGCTGGAGCGACTGGCGCAGGCGGTGCGCGCGCGGCGCCAGGCGCGGGTGGCGCAGGCAGCCTGAGGACGATGGTGCGGGAAGCGCACGCAGCCAGACCGGCTGCGTGCGTGGAGGGCGGGAACCGCCCGAAGAGGGGCCGGCCGCGCCGCCGAATGCGAAGGGAGAGAGCTTCGGTGTCGACGGCTGCGTACCGGTGATGACGTTATCCGCCCGTCCGGTGGCTGCGGTATGCCGCCGTGTGGCAGCGGCTGGCAAGGTGTTCGCAGCGCGTTAAAGGCCGTTGTCGCTGGTTCAGCGCGGGCGCGAGGAGCGGCACGACAGCACATGCGTTCGTCGGGTAGTGATGAAGCTTGGGAACACAGCAGGGATCGTTTGCCAGGCTCGCCAGGTGCGCGCGACAACATGGTCTGGCCAACAAGGCGACCGCGGTTGCGTGAGCGCACCGGCGACACCGTTGCTGGCGAATCCGGCCGCCACGTCGATAATGGGCGCATGGCCGCCGACACGCCCTGGTTCCTGTACCTGCTCGAATGCCGCAACGGCAGCTACTACGCCGGCATCACTCCCGACCTGCACGCACGCTTCCAGGCGCACCTGCGCGGCACCGGCGCCAAGTACACCCGCGCCAACCCGCCGGTGCGGCTGCTGGCCAGCCGCGCCTATCCCGACCGCGCCGCTGCCTCGCGTGCCGAATACGCCCTCAAGCAGCTGCCGCGTGGCCGCAAGCTGGCGTTCCTGTCCGCGCCGGCGTCCGACAGCCCGCAACCGACCGCCGAATCCGCAGCAGTGTAGGAGCGGCTTCAGCCGCGACGGCTCTACCGGTTACGCCTCTCGCGGCTGAAGCCGCTCCTACAAGGGCGCGGGGCGTTCGCGCAGATGTCCGGATGGAGGATGGCTGCACTGTGGGAGGGACTTCAGTCCCGACGCGATACGTTCGAACGCCTCGACAATCGCACCAGGCATGCCGCTATCCGCAGCAGGCACGCCCGCGAGGCACGACCCGCCTCAGCGACTGGGCCAATGCCACGCCGGGCGGTCGAGCGCGCGCAGGCCGGCGACGTCGGTCTGGCCGTGCTCCTTGATCAGCAGGTGGTGCAGGCAATCGGGCTGCTGCTCCAGCGCCGCGATCAGCCGGCTGGCATGCGAGACCACGATGATCTGCGCCTGCCGCGCGGCGCTGCCGATCAGCCGCGCCAGCGCAGGCAACAGGTCCGGATGCAGGCTCGCTTCCGGTTCGTTGAGCACCAGCAGTTCCGGCGGACGCGGACTCAGCAGCGCGGCGATCCACAGCAGATAGCGCAAGGTGCCGTCGGACAGCTCCGCCGCCGACAGCGGCCGTAGCAGGCCATGCTGATGCATCGCCAGGTCGAAGCGCCCGGCATGCACCTCGATCGTCAGCCGCGCGCCGGGAAAGGCATCGTCCACCGCCGCATGCAGGCCGTCGGCATCGCCGATCTCCAGGATGGTCTGAATGGCCGCGGCGAGGTCGGCGCCGTCGTTGCTCAGCACCGGCGTATGCGTGCCGATCTGCGCCATGCGCGCCGGTGCCGCCGCGTCGGTGCGGAAGTGATCGTAGAAGCGCCAGCGCCGGATGTTCTCGCGCACCTGGTGCATCTCCGGTGCCGCGCGCGGATCGGAGAACTGCGCCAGCACGCTGTCGAAACTGGCGATGCCGGCGCCGGCATCGGTCCAGCCATCGTCCTGGGTGCGCAGACGTACCGCCGGCCCGTTGCGGTCCACCAGCAGGTTGGACTGGCGTAGCCAGGGGCCGGCCCAGATGCATTCGCGCTTGATCTGCGGATCCAGCCCGAAGGCCGAGGCCGAGGGCGTCGGCAGGCCCAGGTCGATGGCATAGCCGAACGCGTCGCTGGCGTAGCCCAGTTTCAGCCCGACGGCCTGCTGCCGCACCGTGCCCTCCACCGGATGCTCGCCGCGCCGGACCGCGCGGCTCAGCGTCTCCGGGCCGGCCCACAGCGCCGACGGCAAACCGCCTTCGCGGGCCAGCGCGGCGATCACCCCGCCCTGGGCGGTGTCGGCGAGCAGGCGCAGCGCGCGATAGACGTTGGACTTGCCGCTGCCGTTGGCCCCGGTGATCAGGGTCAGCCCGGCCAGCGGCAGCACCAGCTCGCGCAGGGAACGATAGGAGGAAACCGCCAGGGTGGTCAGCATCGGCGCAGCATACCCACTGTCGGCGCCCCGCTCAGCCGCCCGCGTGCATCGTCCCGGTGTCCAGCCAGCGCTGGTGCCAGGACAGCGCCTCAGGCAGAAGATGCGGGGTGTGCTTGCCGTAGCTGGCGTGCAGGGCGCGATCGAAATAGTCCTGCAGCTGCGCGCGGTAGCTCGGGTCCACGCAGTGCGTGAGCAACTGCTGCGCGCGCTGCCGCGGCGGCAGGCCACGCAGGTCGGCCAGGCCATGCTCGGTGACGATGATGGAGACGTCGTGCTCGGTGTGGTCGACGTGGCTGACCATCGGCACGATCGACGAGATGCTGCCGTTCTTCGCGGTGCTGGGGCTGAGGAAGATCGACAGGAAACCATTGCGGGCGAAGTCGCCTGAGCCGCCGATGCCGTTCATGATGCGGCTGCCCATCACGTGGGTGGAATTGACGTTGCCGTACAGGTCGGCCTCGATCATGCCGTTCATGCCGATGCAGCCCAGCCGCCGCACCAGTTCCGGATGGTTGGAGATCTCCTGCGTGCGCAGGATGATGCGCTCGCGATAGAAATCGATGTTGCGCTTGAACTCCTCGTTGGCCTCCGGGCTCAGCGCGAAGCCGGTGCACGAGGCGACCTTGAGCACGCCGCTGCGCAGCAGGTCGAGCATGCCGTCCTGTATCACTTCGGTGAACGCGCTGAGATCGCGGAAGCCGCTGCTGGCAAGCCCGGCCAGCACGGCGTTGGGGATGTTGCCCACGCCGGACTGCAGCGGCAGCAGGTTGGGCGGCAGCCGGCCCTTGCCGACCTCGTGCTGGAAGAACGCGATCAGGTGCTCGGCGATGCGCTGGCTGGTGGCGTCGGCCGGAGTGAAGGGGCTGTTGCGGTCAGGGCCGTGGGTGCGCACCACCGCCACGATCTTGTCCGGGTCGCAGCGCAGCGACGGCTCGCCGATGCGGTCGTCGGCATGCAGCAACGGGATCGGTTTGCGGTGTGGTGGCAAGGCGGTGCCGTAGTACACGTCGTGCATGCCGTCGATGCCGGCCGGCTGCCAGTCGTTGACCTCGACGATCACCTTCTTCGCAAGGTCCAGCCAGGTCTTGTTGTTGCCGATCGAGGTCGACGGGATCAGGCTGCCGTCTTCGCGGATGCCGGACACTTCCACCACCGCCGTGTCGATCTGCCCGTAGAAGCCGAACCACACGTGCTGGGCGACATGGCTGAGATGGATGTCGATGTAGTCCAGGCTGCCGGCGTTGATGCGCTGGCGCGCGTCCGGGTCGGACTGGAACGGCATGCGCAGGGCGATGCCGTCGGCCTTGGCCAGCGCGCCGTCCAGTTCCGGCGCGGTGGAGGCGCCGGTCATCAGCTGGATCTTGAACGGCTGGCCCTGCAGGTGCGCCGCCTCGATGCGCTGCGCCAGCGCCATCGGCACCGCCTTGGGATAGCCGGAGCCGGTGAAGCCGCTCATCGCCACCGTCTCGCCCGGCTGGATCAACGCCGCCGCGGCCTCGGCGCTGACGATGCGCTCGCGCAGGCGGGGATGGAGGATGCGTTCGGCGGACATGCGGCGACCATGACGTGGGAAGGGGACGGCAATTATCGCGGCTCGGGACCCGGCCCGCCCTGGGGTGCGTCCCCACTTTCCGCGCCTGTCGCGCGGCAGCGCATGCGGGCGCCACCAAAATGCAGAGATGCGGACGCACGCCACGGTCTGCGCGATGTGTGCGGCGCTGCGCGCACCGGACCCTCACCCCAACCCCTCTCCCGGTGGGAGAGGGGCTCTGGCTTCTCCCTTCTCCTGGTGGAGCCCGGCATTGCGACGGTGGGACGCAGCGCGCGCGCCGCCGGTGCAACGGACGCGATCTGGCGGCCATGCGTGCACCGCCACGCAACGCCGGGTGCGCGCCACTGCCGCTTTCACGCGCTCCACGCCGTGCCGCGGCGATAGTGCGGCGGTGCCGCTCCTCACTCGCCCACTGACTGCCGTCCACGCGCGCTACCGGCGTTTGCCGCGCGGCTGGCGCCTGCTCCTGCGTGGCCTGCTGATCGCCTACCTGCTGTACCTGTTGGCCGGCAACGTGTTCCTCAACACGCCGCTGTTCGACCTGGCCACCAACCGCAAGCCGGAGAAGTTCCGCATGCACACCGGGCCGGCAATCACCGTGCTGCCCGGCTTCATCACCGCCTGGAACGTGCGCATGCGCGGCCATGTGCAACGCAACGTCTGGCAGGTGCGCGCCGACCGCGTCAGCGCGCGCATCGCGCTGCTGCCGCTGCTGCATCGCGAAGTGCGCCTGCCGTGGATGGAAGCGGTGAACGTGATCGGCGAGATGGACCGCGTCGAGGAGATGATCCCGCCACCGCCGCCCAGCGACCAGGGCTGGACCCTGCGCTTCGATGCGATCCACAGCGGCACGCTGCGCCGTGCGCGCTTCGGCGATCTGGCGATCGAGGGCAAGGGCCACGGCACCGTCGGCTTCCTCAAGCAGTTGCGCGGCGGCCCGTCGGAGCTGTTCCGCTCGCAGATCGTGTTCGAGGACGCCAGCGTGCGCTACGGCAAGCGCCAGATCGCCGACCAGGCCACGCTGGACGCGCGCTTCTCGTTCCCGCGCCACTACCGCGCGCAGGCGCCGGGGCTGCGCAAGCTGGATATCACCGACCTGGCGCTGCGCGTGCACGGACGCAGCGTGGCGCTGCGCATCGACACCGCCGGCGACACCACCAAGCTGAGCACCGAACCTGGGCTCGGTCACATTCAGGCCGACCTGCACCTGCTGCGCGGCGCGCTGCAGCCCGGCAGCACGCTCAACTGGCGGGTGCCGTTGCATGCCGGCGTCGGCGCCACCGATCGCGGCGTGCTGGCGCTGCTGCTGGACGTGGAGGGCGACAGCATCCGCGCACGCGCGCGCCTGCCCGGCCAGGTCGATCCGCGCAGCATGCTCGATGCCGACCTGCGCATCGCCGGGCGCCAGGTGCCGTTCGCCGACCCGGCGGCGCTGCTGCCGCGCACCTCCGGCCGCGTGCAGGGGCGCTGGCATTTCGAATCGTTGAACTGGATCAGCGACCTGCTGGTGCGCAAGCCCTGGTTCCAGCTCGACGGCGGCGGCGACGTCGCCGCCGATCTGCTGCTGCGGCAGGGCGCGCTGCAGCCCGGCAGCCGTCTCGACGTGCCCGACGTGCAGGCGGTGGCGGAGATCATGCGCGTGCGGCTGAGCGGCAAGGCGCAGGCGGTCGGCCGCATCGTCGGCAGCGCCGAACAGCCGCGCACACAGTTGGATGTGCGCATGCGCCGTTTCGTGCTGGCGCCGCTGGCCGAGCCGAAGGCGAGTTTCGTCGAAGGCGAGAACCTGCAACTGGACTTGCAGGGCGATGGCGCACTGGCCACCTTGCGCGATTCGTTGCAGGCGCGGTTGCGCTTCGCCGACGCGCGTGTGCCCGACCTGCGTGCCTACAACCGCTACCTGCCGGCGGCGCAGGTGCGCGTGCTCGGTGGCGACGGCCGGCTCAGCGGCGACCTGCAGTTGGACGCGTCCGGCCAGGTCGGCCAGGGCAGCGTGCGCGTGCTCGGCCGCCAGGCGCGGCTGCAGACCGCGGGCCTGGAACTGGCCGGCGATCTCGACCTGGACGCGCGGCTGCGCCGCGCCGAACTGCAGGACAAGCGCTTCGATCTGAGCGGCAGCACGCTGCGCCTGCAGGGCGTGCGCTACGGCACCCAGCCCAAGCAAGGCGACTGGTGGGCCACGCTGCGCATTCCGCAGGGCCGCATCGCCGCGGCGGCGCCGGTGCAGGCCGATGCGCAGGTGCAGATGCAGATGCGCGACGCCGGCCCGGTGCTGGCGGTGTTCGCGCAGCACAGCGATGCGCCGGCGTGGTTGTTGAAGCTGGCCGACGCCGGCCAACTGCAGGCCAGCGGGCAGTTGCGCTGGCGCAAGGACGCGCTATGGCTGGATCGGGTCTCGGCAGAGAACGAACGGGTGGCCTTGCGCGCGCGCCTGCGCGTCGGCGACGCCGGAACGCAGGGCGATCTGTATGCGCGCTGGGGCGTGCTCGGCGTGGGCGTGGCCTTGCGCGGCGAACAACGGCAATGGCATCTGCTCGGCGCGCGCGAATGGTACGACAAGCAACCGGCGTGGCTGCCAGAGGCGCCGGCACCGGCCGCATCGCCCTAGCGCGACGGCGAACGCGTCGTGCCGTGCGCCGCGATCAGTGCACCGGCCAAGGGTGGGGCAATGCATCGCGGCGCCGGGAATACGCGGACATGCACAAGGCGCGCATCCGCCCGCTGTTCCCATTCCCTATTCCCGTTTCCCCATTCCCGCCAACACCGCAGAATGTACTGCCCGGTATCGTTTTGCAGTGCAGCGTGCAATGTCCAAAAAAAGCGCCCAAGATCGCCCTGCATCCCGACGTGGGGGAGGGAGCAAAGCCCGCTGGCAGTTCGCTGCAAGCGGGCTTTTTTATTGCCTGTTTCCCGGGCTGGGGCGAGCGCGGACACGGTGCGACGGCGTGGTCTGGGATGTCGATCCCGTCATCCGGCGCAGTGGCGTCGATGCGCCACGTTTCGGGGACGTCTTCGCTGGCCGTATCGGGTACGGCCAGCGTGCAGCTTCCGCGATGGCGTCAGGTCGGCATGGCCTGCGACGGCGGTTCCGGCGACGGCGGCAGTTCCGGCCGGGTCGGATCCACGGTCAGCGGCTCGTCGCTGCGCAGCAGCGCGTGCGCCTCGGCTTCGCTGGCGACCGCTGGCGGCGAGCCGCGCAGCGGCAGGCCGGCGGTTTCGCGCACGAAGACCATCGTCGCGATGCCCACCACCGCCGCACCCATCAGGTAGTACGCCGGCACCAGCGGATCGCCGGTGCGCTCGACCAGCCACGCGGTGACCAGCGGGGTGGTGCCGCCGAACAGCGACACCGACACGTTGAAGGCGATCGACAGCGCGCTGTAGCGCACCGGCGTGTAGAACAGCGCCGGCAAGGTGGACGGCATCGAGCTGGTGAAGCACACCAGGGCCACGCCCAGCAGCATCAGGCCGAGGAAGATCAGCCAGTCGTTGCCGGTGCCGATCAGCAGCAGGCACGGTATCGCCAGCACCAGCAGCGCGATGCATGCGCCGATCACCATCGGCCTGCGTCCCAGGCGATCGCTGAAGAGTCCGCCGACCACGTTGAGCGGCATCATCACCAGCATCACGATGATGATCAGCAGCAATCCCTTGCTCTCGGCATAGCCCATCGTGACGCTGAGATAGCTGGGCATGTAGGTCAGCAGCATGTAGTCGGTGACGTTGAAGACCAGCACCAGGCCCACGCACTTGAGCAGCTGCGGCCAGTGGATGCGGAACAGCGCGCCCAGGCCCGGCGCGTCGTGTTCGCGCTTCTCCGCCTCTTCGGCATAGGCCTGGAACGCCGGGGTTTCCTCCAGCTTCATGCGCATGTACAGGCCGAGCAGGCCCAGCGGGCCGGCGATCAGGAACGGCACGCGCCAGCCCCAGTCGAGCATCTGCGCATCGCTCAGCGCGACGTGCAGCGCGGTCACCGTGGCGGCGCCGGCGATGTAGCCGGCCAGCGTGCCGAACTCCAGCCAGCTGCTCATGAAGCCGCGGTTGCGGTCGGTCGAATACTCGGCGATGAAGGTCGCCGCGCCGCCGTATTCGCCGCCGGTGGAAAAGCCCTGCACCAGCCGCGCCACCAGCAACAGGATCGGCGCCCAGATGCCGATGCGTTCGTAGGAGGGGATCAGGCCGATCGAGAACGTGCCCAGCGCCATCAGGATCATGGTCGCGGCCAACACTTTCTGCCGGCCGTAGCGATCGCCCAGCGGGCCGAACACCAGCCCGCCCAGCGGACGCACCAGGAACGCCACGGTGAAGGTCGCGAACGTGGCGATCAGCTGCGCGGTCGGGTTGGTGCTGGGGAAGAACACGTGGCCCAGGGTCACGGCGAGATAGCCGTACACGCCGAAGTCGAACCATTCCATCGCGTTGCCCAGCGCCGCCGCGCCGACCGCCCGTTTGAGCATGGGTTTGTCGACGACGGTGACTTCTTCCACCCGCAGTTGGCGGCGGCGCTTGAACCATCCGAAATGGGCGTGGAACTCCGACATGTCTTCTCCTGTCTGGAACGGTGAGGTCATGACCCCCGGCCCGCACAGGGCAGGCAAAGCAAGACGGAAGGGCGCAAGAGGCGCCGCACTGGTCTGCGGGGGCACGATCCCGGATGGCCGCGTCAACACCACGACGCCGCGGGATCGAAGAGACGGAGCGGATGCGCGTGATCACGCGGGGCTCCGTCGAGGGGCGCATGATACACCATCGCCCGATTCGGCCGGGCGGCAGGGTCTGCGAAACGCGGCGAATATGGCGTGAAACGCTGCGTATTGCGGCGATGTGCGGCAACGCGTGGCGCGTGCGGCGCCGTGTTTGCGACGCCTCAACCGCGCCGCCGACGCGCAGCGGGCATTGCCTCGAGACACGCCTGGCGCGTGGTGCTGCGTGCACGCGAATGGTGGCGTGTCGCTATGAGCCGATCGCAGTTGTATTGGGGGCGCGATGCTGAGAGTTGCATGGCGATGGCAGAGGTACCTGTAGGAGCGGCTTTAGCCGCGATGGGGCGTTCCCGGGAATGCCTATCGCGGCTAAAGCCGCTCCTACGACGTGATGTTGTTCGCGACGAGCCGCGAAACGCATGCGCTGTTGGATGTGCCTGAACGCCCGGGATGCCAGAATCGCCCAATGTCCAACACTTCCGTCGCCGTTCCCGCCGCCCTGCAGCCCACACTCGATCGCGGCCTGGCGCGCCTGCGCCAGGCCATGGCCGCGCAGCCATGGCCATCTTTCCCCGATTTCGAGCCTGCGCTGGCGCGTGCACTGCTGGCCAGCGATTTCCTGCTCGACACGCTGTGCCGGCAGCCGTCCTTGCTCGCGCACCTGGCGCAGCCGGACCCGCCGCCGTTGCCGCTGCCGCAGCTGGATCCGGCGCAGCCCGCCGCGTGGCCGGCGCAGTTGCGTCGCTACCGTGCCGCGGCTTCGGCGCGGCTGGTGTGGCGCGACGTGCTGGGGCTGGACGATGTCGATGCCACCCTGGCCGGCAGCACGCGCTTGGCCGAGGACTGCCTGGCGCAGGCGCTGCAGGCGCTGGAGGGCGAATTCGCCGCGCGCCACGGCGTGGTGCGTGCCGCCGACGGCAGCGTGCAGCGGCTGGTGGTGTTCGGCCTGGGCAAGCTCGGCGGCGGCGAACTGAATTTCTCCTCCGACGTGGACCTGGTCTACGCCTATCCGCAGGGCGGCGAGTCCGATGGCACGCGGGCGCTGGCCGCCGAGGAATACTTCGCGCGGCTCGGCCAGCGCCTGGCGCGGCTGCTCGACGAGACCACCGCCGACGGCTTCGCGCACCGCGTGGACCTGCGCCTGCGCCCGTTCGGCACGGCCGGCCGGGTGGCGCTGTCGTTCGCCGGCATGGATCAGTATTTCCAGCGCGAAGGCCGCGACTGGGAACGCTATGCCTGGCTGAAGGCACGCGCGGTGGCCGGCGACATCGCCGCCGGCGAGGAGTGGCTGCAGGCGCTGCGCCCGTTCGTGTACCGGCGCTATCTCGACTACACCGCGCTGGACGGCCTGCGCGAGATGAAGGCAGCGATCACCGCCGAGGTCGCGCGCCACGACCGCCTGGACGACATCAAGCGCGGCGCCGGCGGCATCCGCGAAATCGAGTTCCTGGTGCAGTCGCTGCAGTTGATCCGCGGCGGCCGCGAAGCCGCCTTGCGTGAGCGCCGCCTGTTGCCGGCGCTATGCGCGCTGGTTGCCGCCGGCCAGGTCGCGGCCGAGGACGGCGCTGCGCTGGCGCAGGCCTACCGCTTCCTGCGCCGGGTGGAGAATCGCCTGCAGATGTTGCGCGATGCGCAGACCCATGCGCTGCCGGAGGATCCGCTGGACCGCGCACGCATCGCCTTCGGCCTCGGCTATGCCGACTGGGCCGCGCTGCACGCGGCGCTGCAGGTACAGCGCGACCGCGTCGCTGCCGAGTTCGCCGAACTGCTGGCGCCGCGTGAACGCACGCTGGCGCCCGATGCGCTGGCCGACTACTGGCGCGGCCTGCCCGATGGTGGCCAGGTGCAGGTGCTGCGCGCCGCTGGTTTCGCAGACCCTGACGGCGCCGACCAGGCCTTGCGCGGCTTCGTGCAGTCGTTGGGTGTGCGCAGCCTGTCCGATGCCGCGCGCGCGCGCCTGGACCGGGTGTTGCCGGCGCTGCTGCACGCCGCGGCGCGCTCGGCGCAGGCCGATGCCGCCTTGCATCGCGTGCTCGGCCTGCTGCAGGCGATCCTGCGCCGCGCCAGCTATCTGGCCCTGCTCGACGAACAGCCCAGCGCGCTGGCTCGGCTGGTCGATGTGCTGGCGCGCAGCGCGTTCCTGTCCGAACGGCTGGCGGCGCACCCGCTGCTGCTGGACGAACTGCTCGACAGCCGCGTGGACGGCCCGATGCCGGATCTGGCGGCGATGCAGCGGTTGTGCGATGCCGCGGTCGCCGCGGCCGGCGATGATCCGGAAGCGGCCTTGCGCGGCCTCAACGAAGCGCGCCAGGCGCTGAGTTTCCGCATCGCCCTGGCCACGCTGGATCGGCGCCAGCCTGCACTCGACAGCGCTCGCCAACTGGCGCAGCTGGCCGAAGCGGTGGTGCTGACCGTGTTGCGCCTGGCCCGCGCCGAGCTGGTCGCCGCGCACGGCGAGGTGCCGGGCGGCAGTTTCGCCATCGTCGGTTACGGCAGCCTCGGTGGCGTGGAGCTGGGCATCGGTTCGGATCTGGACCTGGTGTTCCTGTACGACCATCCGCCGGGTGTGGAAGCCTCGGCCGGGCCGCGGCCGCTGGAGAGCGGGCGTTGGTTCGCGCGGCTGGCGCAGAAGGTGATCGCCCTGCTCGGCGCGGTCACCGGCGGCGGGCGCCTGTACGACATCGACGTGCGCCTGCGCCCGGACGGCGGCAAGGGCGCGCTGGTGTCGTCGCTGGCCAGCTACCGCGAGTACCAGCGCGATCGCGCCTGGACCTGGGAGCACCAGGCGCTGGTGCGCGCGCGCGGCGTGGCCGGCGATGCGGCGCTGCTGCAGCAGTTCGAGCAGGTGCGCGCGCAGACCCTGGCACGCCCGCGCCAGGCCGCAGCGCTGCGCGAGGAAGTGCGCAAGATGCGTGCGCGCATGCGCACCGAGCTGGACCGCAGCGATGCCGCGCGCTTCGACCTCAAGCAGGGCGCCGGTGGCCTGGTCGACCTGGAGTTCCTGGTGCAGGCCGGCGTGCTGCTCGGTGCCGCGCAGCAGCCGGCACTGCTGGTGCCGCGCGACACTCCGGCGTTGATCGATGCGCTGGCGCACAGTGGCTGGCTGCCACCGTCCATCGCGGCGGGCCTGCATGCCGCGCACGCCACGCTGGTGGAGGCCGGCCTGGCCTGCACACTGGACCGGCGTCCGCGCCTGACCGCGCCTACCGCCGAGATCGCCGCGGCGCGTGCGGCGATTCGCCAGGCCGCGGCCGCCCTGGATCTGGTGTTCGTCGAAGGGCGTGCAGGCGATGAGGCGGCGCACTGAAGGCGCGGCGGACGCGCTGTGTCGAGAGGATGCTGCGGGTGCTGTCCAGCGCATGGGCATGGGCTGCGGGGTGCCACGGTCGCGAGAGCGGCAGGCTGTGTGGGAGCCGCTCTACCCAGGAGTGTGCATGCGTTGCGATGGCGCAGTGCAGCGCGTTCGACACCGCGCGTCGGGACTGAAGTCCCTCCCACAATGCAGTTCCCGGCAGCGTCGACGCCGCCACTGTAGGAGCGGCTTCAGCCGCGACGCGCGGAGGTGGAAGAGTGCAGCCCTAGTCGGCCGTCGGGACTGAAGTCCCTCCCACAATGCAGTTCCCGGCAGCGCCGACGCCGCCACTGTGGGAGCGGCTTCAGCCGCGACGGGTGGAGGCGGCGGATTGCCGCACTATCGATGTCTTACACAGCTACCGCGTCGGCGCCATGCGCCACAGCAGCGCGCGGAACGGCGCCAGCAGGCACACGCCGATGCCCAGTTTCACTGCCAGGTCGCCGGCGGCCCAGCTCAACCAGGGCAGCGCCGAGCCGGCGAAGGCGATCGACCAGAAGATCGTGGTGTCCAGGGTCGCGCTGCAGGTGGTCGCGACGATCGGCGCACGCCACCAGCGCCCGCGGCGCAGCCGGTCGAACACGGTGATGTCCAGCAGCTGCGCGGCGATGAAGGCCAGGCACGAGGCCGCGGCGATGCGCGGGGTGGCGATCCAGATCGACAGCAGCACCGCCAGCGCGAACCCGCACCAGGCTACCCGCCGCGCCGCGCGCGGGCCGAAGCGGCGGTTGATCAAATTGCTGACCAGGAACGCCAGCGGATAGCTGAAGGCGCCCCAGGTCAGCCAGTCGTTGATCGGGAACTGCACCAGCACGTTCGACAGCAGCACCACCGCGCCCATCGCCAGCACGGACAGCAGCAGCGCGCGCGGGGTTAGCGCGGCGAAGGTGGGCGAGGGAGCGGCGACGGAGGACACGGCGATCGAGGCAGGAGCGGTGGGCGCGCATTATCGCGGCCTGGACGCACCATGACCAATGCCGGGCGTGTGGACGATCTCAACGCACCCCTGCGTCGTAGGAGCGGCTTCAGCCGCGACAGGGCATTTCCCGATCTCGCGTGGTCGCGGCTGAAGCCGCTCCTACCGTGGGAAACCCCACGATGGGAACCGCGATTGCGATTCCCCAATCCCCGCTTCACCGCACCGGCACTGCCGGGAAGCTGCATTGTGGGAGGGACTTCAGTCCCCACCCGATGGCGCATCCGCTTCGCACAGTGCGCCCCCGGCCTCCACGCATCGCGGCTGAAGCCGCTCCTACAGGAGGAACGCCGCAATGGGAACCGCTGTTGCGATTCCCCAATCCCCAATCCCCAATCCCCACTCCCGGCCTCAGCGCGCCGGCGGCGGTGTCCCGTCCACCGCGGCGCGACCCATGGCCGGGTCGTCGGTGAAGAAGCCATCGATGCCTGCATCGATCAGCGCGCGCATTTCCTTCATGCTGCCGGCGGCGTTCACCGCGGCCGGGCCGCGTGCGTCCTGCAGCTGTTTGGGCAGGAAATAGTTCTCGGGCCGGAAGGTGTACGGAATCACCTGCAGGCCGGCCGCATGCGCGTCGGCAACGAAGGGCGTGGGCGCGGCCAGGGCGCCGTCGGCGGTCACCGGCACGATCGCGCGCAGATTCGGGCTGACCAGCTGTGCGTACCTGGCGATCGCGCGCAGGCCCTGCGCGCTGCCCATTTGCGCGTAGGTCGGGCCGTCGCGCAACTGGTCGCCTGGGCGCTCCTTGGGATCGCCCAGCAACTGCACCAGGCGCACGTTCGGATGGGTGTCGCCGAGTTTGCCGTGCAGATATTCCAGGTTGCCGATCTCGAACGACTGGATCACCACCGGCGCCTTGCGCGTGTAGACATGCGCATCGAGCGTGGCGACCACCTTGTCTTCCATCGCCAGGCCGAGCCCGCGGAAGTAGGTGCCGTGCTTGATCTCCGGGATCAGCCCGATCGGCCGCCCGCGCGTGGCCGACTCGGCCGCGGTGAAGTCGATGATCTCGTCCAGGGTCGGCACCTGGAACTGCCCGTCGAAGGCGGTGCCGCGCAGTTGCGGCAGGCGCTCGCGCGCGCGCAGGGTCTTCAGCTCGGCCAGGGTGAAGTCTTCGGTGAACCAGCCTTCCACGCGCTGTCCGTCGATCTGCTTGACGGTCTTGCGCGCGGCGAACTCCGGATGCGCGGCCACATCGGTGGTGCCGCCGATCTCGTTCTCGTGGCGCGCCACCAGCACGCCGTCCTTGGTCGATACCAGGTCCGGCTCGATGAAGTCGGCGCCGTCGGCGATGGCCTTGGCGTAGGAGGCCAGGGTGTGCTCGGGGCGCAGCGCGCTGGCGCCGCGGTGGCCGATCACCAGCGGCTTGCTCTCGCCCGGTGCGGCGGCCGGTGCGGCCGCCGCGGTGGTCGTCAACACGGCCATCGCGCATCCCAACAACCAGGAGGTGGATCGGATCATCGCATGCGTTCCGGTGCGGGGGCGGGCGGACAGGATGGACGCGCTCAGAAGCGCGCGTCCAGGGTCAGGAACGCCTGCCGCGGTGCGCTGGCATGGAAGGCCAGCGAACGGCCGTTCGGGTCGCTGTTGCTGAAGGCGGTGAGGTTGGAGGCATAGCGCTTGTCGGTGAGGTTGGTGACGTTCAACGACAGCTTCAGGTCCTGCAGGAACGACACCGCCCCGAAATCGTAGCCGGCGCCGGCATCGAAGGAGGTGTAGCCGCCGAAGCCCTGGTCGTTGGTGTAGGTGTAGTAGCGCTGGCCGGTGTACTTGCCGCGCAGGTTGGCGTTCCAGCCGTTCCAGGTCCAGCTGAGTTCGCTGGCGAACATGCGCTTGGGCGTGTCCACGGTGACCTTGCCGGCGGTGGGGATGACCACGCCGTTCTGCACGTAGTTGTCGTCGTAGGTGGAGCGGTTGATCGAGGCCGAGTTGTACCACTGCAGGTGCGCGTTCGGCTTCCAGATGAAGGTCAACTCGCCGCCGCGGCTGCTCACCGAGCCGACGTTGAAGAAGCGCGTGGTGCACGCCGGGGTGGTGCCCTGCTGGATGCTCGGGCACGGGTTGAGCGAGAGCAGGCGGTTGTCGAAGGTGACGTCGTAGCCGACCAGCGAGGCCTCGAACTGGTCGCGCACCAGGCGGTAGCCGGCTTCGAAGGTCTTGGACTTCTCCGGCTGCAGCGCGCCGACGCTGGCGTCGAACGAGGCCTGGGTGACCAGCAGCGGGCCGCCGGCGCCGCCGCCCTGGAACGCGGCGATGTTCTCGGCGTAGGAGGCGAACACTTCCTGGCCCTCGGCCAGGCGGTAGCGCACGCCGGCCTGCGGCAGCAGCGCCTTGCTGGCCTTCAGTTCGCCGTTGGCCACCGGCGCTTCCACCGCGATCCCCGGGGTCTCGCGCGCGGTCATCGTGGTGTGCGGGCTCTTGGCGCCGATGTCCAGGGTCAGGCGATCGTCGAGCAGCTTGAAGGTGCCCTGCACGTAGGCCTGCTTGGTGGTGATGACGTAGTCCTGCGAGAACAGCCGCCGGTTCGGGTTGCTCAGGAAGATGTCGTCGTCGATCGGGCCGTCGATCCAGTAGAAATTGCGCTCGACGTGGTGCTTGTTGCGCTCGTACCACACGCCCGCTTCCAGGTGGTGCGGGCCGATGTCCCAACCCAGCGAGGCGATGCCGCCGGTGCGGTTGATGGTGTAGTTGGTGCTGCGGATCGAGATCGGCAGTGCCTGCGGCGTGCCCGGGTAGGACGGCTGGCCCGGCGACCACCAGTGACCCTGGCCTTCGTTCTCGTGGTGGTAGACCTGGGTGTGCACGCTCACCGTATCCGACGGCTGGAAGTCGCCGGCCAGGTAGTACAGGTCGTCGTTGCGCAGCGCGCGGCTCTGGTAGTAGGCGTCGTCGGTGTTGTCCACGCCGCCGCTGTAGCCGCAACGGCTGGGGTCGCGCGTGGCCGGCGCGCAGTAGGCCGCGGCCAGCGCACGCTGCCAGTCCGGCGCGTACAGATTCCAGTCCCAGCCCAGGCCGCGGTGCAGGCCGCTCTTGGACAGGTAGGCGTAGTCGGCCTGCGAGGTGCGCGAGGTGTCGACGAAGGCGGTGATCTTGCCGCCCTCGAACTGGTACACGCCCTTGCCGTTGAACTGCGCGGTGTGGGTCGGCGATTCCGGCTTGGCCCACATGTCGGCGTCGGCGTAGATGCCGGACAGGTAGGCGGAGAAGCCGTTGTGCTCGCCGGTATCCAGGCGCAGGTAGGTGCGGCGGTTGTTGTCCGAACCGACGGTCTGCGCCAGGCGCACGCCGACCTCGGTGGACGGATCGTCCGAGTAGTACTGCACCGTGCCGCCGAGGTTGCTGGTGGAGGCGGTGCCCAGGCTGCCGATGCCCGAGGCCAGTTCCACGCCGCCGAAGTTCTCGGCGATCAGCGCGCGGCTGATGTTCAGGCCGTTGTAGTTGCCGTAGGCGTTGTCGCCCAGCGGCAGGCCGTCGAGCGTGTAGCCCAGGCGGGTGCCGTTGAAACCGCGCAGGCTGATGGTCTGCGATTCCTCGTTGGCGCCGAAGGCGTCGTTGGACTGCACGTTGACGCCGGGAATGCGGTTGAGCAGCTTCTGGATGCTGGTGCCCGGCGGCAGCACCGCCACGTCCTGCGCGGTGATGCGCTGCACCTGGCGGGTCTCGCCCTGGCCGATCACCGATACCGCGTCGAGTTGCTGCACGTCGGACGCAGCGCCATCGGCAGCGGCGGGCTCCGCGGCGGTGGCGGCGAAGGGCGACAACAGGGCGGCGAGGATCGCCGTGCTCAGCAGGGAATGGAGAGGCATGCGCAAGGGGATTCGTAAAGGAAGTGCGCACACGATGCGACAGCGACGTTGCAGGTTGGCGTCACCTGCGTTGCGTTTGTCATGCAGCGGTCCTGTGGCATGGCGTTCGCGGCGCATCCGCAAGGCGGGTCATGGCGGCAAGCAGGCCATCGCGCGCCATGCCGGAAGACACGGCGTGGCACCGCATGCCTCGACATCAATGCGATACAGAGTGTCGTCGATTGCCACGCATGGCGGGTGGCGAGCACATGTACGCGCATGTGTCAGAAACGCCGTGAAAAGCGCTGTTTACAAAGTCGAAAACGGCGCCGGCCGTCAAAGTTTTGTGGTGTATTCCTCCTCAATGATCAGGCCTCGCCCAAGCCCGACGACGTGCCGATGCGTGCAGACATGAGCAGGAAGCGCAGCGCATTTGTGTCGCTTGGATCATCGTCCGTGTCCATCTGCGCTGAATCGCCGTTCGTGTGCTGCGCTGAGTCCTCGCATCGACCGGCCTGCGTGCGCGCTGCGCGCGCCGTACCCTCACCCCAACCCCTCTCCCGATGGGAGAGGGGCTCTGGCTTCTCCCTTCTCCCCTCGGGAGAAGGTGCCCCGCAGGGGCGGATGAGGGTACGGGCGCAGCCTCGCAGCAAGCGGTCACGTGGGCGCTGCGCGCGCCGTACCCTCACCCCAACCCCTCTCCCGGTGGGAGAGGGGCTCGGCCTCTCCCTTCTCCCATCGGGAGAAGGTGCCCCGCAGGGGCGGATGAGGGTACGGGCGCAGCCTCGCAGCGATGGGTCGCTTCGCGCTCCGCATCTTCACCCCAACTCCTCTCCCGATGGGAGAGGGGCGATGAATTTCCCACCGCGAGGCCGCTACGGCCTCGTCCATTCGCTCTACCCCCGGAGAGACGCCCATGCTTGATCGCATCCGCCGTCGGCCCTTGATGGCTGCCGTGTTGTCCGCTTCCCTGCTGTGCGCGCTCGGCACCGCCAGTGCTGCGCCCGATGCCTCCATCGCGGCAATGACCGCAACCCTGCGCTCCGCGCCGGTCAGCTTCGACGTGCACCTGCCGTTGCGCGATCAGGCCGGGCTGGACGCGCTGCTGGCCGACATCCAGGATCCGGTTTCGCCGCAATACCACCACTGGCTGACGCCGGCCGAGTTCCAGCGCCGCTTCGCCCCGGCGCCGGCGCAGGTCGCGCAAGTGCGTGCCGCGCTGCAGGCCGCGCACATGAACGTCACCGAGCAGGGCACCACCCTGCATGTCAGCGCGAGTGCGGACAACGTCGAGCGGCTGTTCGCGGTGCCGCTGACCGCCGAGGTGCAGCAGGGCAACCAGGCCCGCCTCGCCGCCGCCGCTCCCTTGCAACTGCCGGCCGCGCTGCGCGACAGCGATGCGACCGTGACCGGCCTGACCCGCGGTGCGCCGCCGATGCACGTCAACTGGCAGCGCGCGTCCACCAAGAATCCCGCCAACCGCTACGGCGCCGGCGGCACGACCTACTGGTACAACGACCTCAAGCAGGCCTACGGCTATCCGTCCTACCAGGCCACGACCGGCGCGGCCGGGCAGCAGCGCCGGCTTGACGGCAGCGGCAGCACCATCGCCATCCTGATCAGCAGCGACGTGCTGGATTCGGACATCAAGGCGATGTTCGACCACGAAAACTTCAGCCGCTACGCGGCCAACCACGCCAACCCGACGCTGTACGCGCGCCACTACGTGGCCGGCGCCAAGCCGGGCCTGCAGGACGGCAACGACGCCGCGGCGGGCGAAGCCGCGCTCGATGTGGAGATGGCGCTCGGTGGCGCGCCGGGCGCGCGCGTGCTGCTGTACGTGATCCCCGATCTGACCGACGCATCGGTGCTGGCCGGCTATCGGCAGATCGTGCAGGACAACCAGGCCGACGTGGTCAGCTCCTCGTTCGGCGGCTGCGAGCTGTACTACACCGCGGCCTACAACGGCGGCAAGGATTTCACTTCGCTGCTGCGCCCCTACGATGCGGTGTTCAAGCAGGGCAACGCGCAGGGCATCACCTTCGTCGCCTCCAGCGGCGACAACGCCGGCCTGGACTGCGCCGACACGCAGTACGCGGTCGACCACAAGGACGGCCACTTCGTCGCCGGCGTCGAGCATCCGGCGGCCAGCCCGCACGTGACTGCGGTCGGTGGCGGCAACCTGCTCACCGCGTACAAGAAGGGCAGCCTGGAGTCGGGCTACAAGAGCGAAAGCGCCTACGGCGATCCGCTGGAGACCGCCGACTACTACGGCTTCGGCGCGAACCTGGCCGGCGGCTACTGGGGCGCCGGCGGCGGCGTCAGCACGTTGTTCCAGCGCCCGGCCTACCAGTTGCGTGCGCTCGGCGGCACGCGCACGTCCATGCGGACGCTGCCGGACATCGGCATGCTGGTCGGCGGCTGCCCGACGATCGCCACGCAACCCTGCCGCGACGGCGACAGCTCGGTCGCCACCTACTTCAAGGGCGGCATCGAGGCGGTGATCGGCACCAGCGTCGCCGCGCCGGAGTTCGCCAGCGCGGTCGCGCTGCTGGTGGAGAAGCAGGGCCGCCAGGGCAATCTCAACGACTACCTGTACCGCCTGGCCGCCAATGGCCCGGAGGCGCTGCATCGCGGCATCCCCGGCTACAACGGCGTGGTCGACAACAACCAGCCGATCAAGGGCAAGTACAACTACACGGTCGGCCTGGGCACGCCGGTGGTGCGGTTGCTGATCGGCGCGCTGGATGCGGCGCCGGCCGGCGTGCCGCGTTCGCCGAGCAACCCCTGAGGCGTTGGGCCCGGTTGCCGTGTCGGCGTCGTGGCAGCGACGCCGGCGCGGCGGCCGATCAGGCCAGCGCCAAGTGCTCGCGGATCAGCGCGGCTACCCGCGCGGTTTCGCGCAGCGGTTCGATGCCGGTGGCGGGCGCGTCGCCGGCATTGTCTACAGGCAGCAGTCGTCCACGTGCCTGCAGGGCGCGATGGAAATCCAGGGCACGGCCACGCGCCGTTTCCGGCATCAGCACCTGCACCGGCACGCGCGTGGCGCAGGCTTCCGACAGCAAATTCACCGAATCCGGCGTGCAGGCCAGGCGCTCGGCCCAGCCGAGCAGGCCGGCGTAGGGATTGGCGCCATCGTCAGCGCCGCACCACACAACCCCTGGCACATCGGCGAACGCGCGACGCAAGGCCGCGGCCACCGCCGGCGGCGTGCGCCGCGATGCGCTGGCGAGGATGCTGCCACCGTGCGTGCGCAACTGTGCGGCGATCGCGGCGAAGGCGGCGTGCGCCTGCGCTTCGCTCCACGGTGCCAGCCCGGATGGGCCACCGACCAACAGGCCGACGCGCGGCGAGGGCAGCGCGCCCAGCATAGGAAATGCCGCGCGCCCGGCGGCCAACCAGGCATCGTCGATGGGATGCAGGCTGCCGAGCAGGGTCAGCACGTTGGTGCCGCGCAGGCGATCGTGGGCCGGCACCACCACCACGTCCCAGTGTCGCGGATCCAGCCGCGGATCCAGGATCTGCACCACCTGGCTGCCGCGTGCCCGCAGCAGCCGCGTCGCCAGCGCCGCCTGGCGGCCGCACCCCACGGCAAGCCGCGGCGGTTGCCGCAGCGCTTCGGCGAAGGTCGCGCCGTAGGCATGCTGGGCGCCGGGAAGCCAGCGCGGCGCCAGCCAGCGCCAGGGCATGTGCGGCTGCAGCAACCGCGGCTGGATCGGTGTCGCGGCCGCAGGCGCCAACGCGGCGGCCAGCGCCTCGGCCTGGCGGGCGTTGCCGGCGCGGCCATCGCTAATCGCCCAGGTCGCGTCCGATCGTTTCACGTTTGGTAGTAATCCGTTGCATTGCGGCCGGGTGTTGCGACAATCGTGCCACTCTACACTGGCCGCCTCGCATCGGGACGGCCCCACCGGCATCCTGGCGCTTCCCTCGACCAAGGAACTTCCCCGCATGTCCGACGCCTTGCACGACGCCGCCCTCGACCAGTTGTTCCGCACCGCCCGTACCCAGAACGCGTTCCTGGACAAGCCGGTCGCCGAATACACCCTGCGCGCCCTGTACGACCTGGTGAAGTGGGGCCCGACCGCGGCCAACGGCAGCCCGGCGCGCTTCGTCTTCGTCACCTCGCCGCAGGCCAAGGAAAAGCTCAAGCCGGCGCTGTCCGAGGGCAACCTGGCCAAGACCCTGGCCGCGCCGGTCACGGTGATCGTCGCCCACGACGAGGACTTCCACGAGAAGCTGCCGTACCTGTTCCCGCACACCGACGCCAAGAGCTGGTTCGACGGCCCGCGCGAAGGCCGCAGCGAAGGCGCGTTCCGCAACGGCTCGCTGCAGGGCGCCTACCTGATCCTGGCCGCGCGTGCGCTGGGCCTGGATGCCGGCCCGATGTCCGGCTTCGACAACGCCAAGGTCGATGCCGCGTTCTTCGCAGGCACTGCGATCAAATCCAACTTCCTGGTCAACCTCGGCTACGGCGACCCCAGCGGTCTGTTCCCGCGCCTGCCGCGGCTGAGTTTCGACGAGGCCGCGCGCATCGAGTGAGCGCGCGCGTCCCGCTTCCCTGTCCCACCGCAGGCCCGCGCCTGCCGCAGTTTCGTCCCATCACCCTTTCAAGGAGTTCCACCATGACCAAGACCCGTAAACTGCTGCTCCCGCTCGCCCTGGCTCTGGCCGTCGTCGTCGTCCAGCCGGCCACCAGCGCCTTCGCCGCGCCGGCCGCCGCCGCTGCCGCCGCCAAGGGCGTCTCCGGCACCTACACGCTCGATCCGGCGCACACCGACGTGCTGGTGCAGTGGAGCCACTTCGGCTTCTCCAACCCGTCCGCGCACTTCGGCGACGTCGACGGCACCCTGGTCTACAACGCCCAGGACGTGAGCAAGTCCAGCGTCAACGTGACCCTGCCGCTGTCCGGCCTCAACAGCTTCACCGCCAAGTTCGACGAGCACCTCAAGAGCGCCGACTTCTTCGATGCCGCCAAGTTCCCGACCGCCACCTTCAAGAGCACCAAGGTGACCTCGGCCGGCGCCAACAAGCTGACCGTCGCCGGCGACCTGACCATCAAGGGCACGACCAAGCCGGTGGTGCTGGCAGTGACCCTCAACGGTGCCGGTCCGCACC
Source organism: Xanthomonas sp. F4 (assembly GCF_011761895.1). Lineage (NCBI taxonomy): Bacteria > Pseudomonadati > Pseudomonadota > Gammaproteobacteria > Lysobacterales > Lysobacteraceae > Xanthomonas > Xanthomonas sp. F4. Next base: position 197,612 of record NZ_JAASQX010000008.1, read on the forward strand.
CGATGAAGAAGGTGCCGGCGCTGGGCTTCGACGCCACCACCACGGTCAAGCGCAGCGACTTCGGCCTGGGCGCCTACGTGCCGAACGTCAGCGACGAGGTGAAGATCCGCATCACCACCGAAGCGCTGCAGGAAGCGGCCAAGTAAGCCGGCCTGCGCGCATGGCGGCAGCGCTTCGCGCGCTGCCGTCCGCCGCAATGCAAACGCCCGCCATCCGGCGGGCGTTTGCGTTTCTAGCCTCCACGCACTTCCTGCGGGCGGCTTACATCGCCTGTTCGATCGACAGCGCGTAGACCTGCACGCCGTAGCGGCTGAAGGTGGCGGTGGTGTCGCTACCGATGTTCATCTCCTCCAGCGGCGTGCCCTGCGCATCGGCCAGGGTGAGCCGGTAGATCGGCCCGAAGCGGGTGGTGATCTCGGTCGGGCTGATCTTCACCCGATAGGTGCCGTTGCCCTTGAGCGCCAGCGGCTCGGAGAGCTGGCCGGGAATCAGCTGCAGGTCGGTCGACGGCTGGCGCAGGTCGCCGAGGACCTGCACCGCGAAGATCTGCGTCTCGGGCAGGGCGCGGCCGACGGGAGACGACGCTTGTGGAGCGCCGGCACCGGTTGCCGCCGCAGATGCAGCAGCGGCAGGAATGATCGCAGCAATTGCAGTAGCGGCAGTGCCGAAGAGGAAATTGCGGCGGCTATCGTTCGTATGCGTGGTCATGGCGATCTACCTGATGGTTGCGCGTCAGTCCTGGCCTATGCCTGGGTCGGTAGAAATGAAGCAGGAGCCTTTGTTGTTGCAGTTGGTATTGCTCCCCAGTGAGCAGTCTTTTGTATTCGTGCATGCGGGGTTTGTCCCATTGCAAACTTCATTGGTGGCTAGCGGGCCGAAGCGCCGCGCTGCAAGCGCTTCGACCGCAGCAGCGGTAGACGCTTCCGATTCATCGAACAGCACTTCTGCATGCTTGCCTAAGGAGATGTTGCCTGGGTCGATGCGGGTTGGCATTGGGATCCATCTCAAGTGCTGGCCAGGGTGGAAAGAGGGCAGCCAAGCGTCTGTTCGGAGAGATCGGAGAATCCGCTCATCCAACGCCGCAGCTTGTCGTTCTCGATATCGATGGTGCCGTCCGCGTGCAGACGCCCCAAGTCATTGCGATCGTCATTGAGCGCGACAGTGCATTTGCCGATCTTGCCGTTGGCGCGAATCATCAGCGAGTTCGGCTTTGCCGCATAGCAGATGTACCCATCCAGGTGCTCTTCCGACAGTGGGCGTTCGTCGTTTCGGGAGCGGTCGACGCAGGACGTGATGTAGGAGATCGCTTCAAGGTAGCGGTCGCGCGGCAATATCTTTTCCCCGATCGTGCCCCCCGCACTCAAATTGGAGACCTTGTGGAAGTAAACAGAAAAACGTGCGTCGCTCAGCAACTCCCGATGCAGGCTGGCGTAGAGGCGCCGCATCGACTCGATGTTGTCCTGGTGTAGATGCAGCCGCAGCGAGATGGCGAAGTCCGCTGCCAATGACCGGTAGGCGAGGAGGTTCGACCAGATCTTCTCGAAGGTGGCGCCTTTGTTGGCGGTGATCCGTGTCCTGTCGTGCCATTCTGCGTCGCCGTCCAGCGTGATCTGGAACTCGCGGTGCCGGAGTTCGGTCAACCTTTGCAGTAGAGCCGGCTCCAGCAGGTAGCCATTGGTGGTGAAGCCCGCGCTGAACGCCACGCCGTGTTGCGCGCAAACTTCATTTGCGTGTTGGCCGATCTCCAGGACGACATCGCGCGCCAGGAGCGGTTCACCGCCGAACCAGGAGATGTTGAGCCGATCCAGGTGCGGCGCGCGATGGGCGATCAGCGCCTTGATGCCGCTGATCACGCTCGGCTGCATGCGTCCTATTGCAAAGTCTTCATAGCAATAGGTGCAGCGGAAGTTGCATTTTTCGGTCGGCAGGAGAATGAGGGACAGAATGCGCGGAGAAAGCGCTTCGGCGATGGTGGCTTCGCTCAGCATCGTTCTGCCTCAACCTGGCGGCAGAGAGCTGTTGCCACCTACGCAAGAGCCGACATTCGAGGCTTTGGAACAGTCGCCCGTATTGTTGCAGGTGTAGTTGGTGGACGAGCAGGTACCGGAGTTGGTGCATCTTCCGGCGTTTTCGCTCATGGGCCGCATGGCGTCCGCCTTCGCTGAGGCGGTCGCCGCGGCACGCAATCGATGGTTGGCGAAGTTGAGTGATCCGTCCGGGTTCAGCGTGATGCCGCGGGGATCGATATCGTGAAATGCCTTGTCCATGTGCAACCCGCCTCTCGAGATCCGTCGATGGGTAGGTGGCTTTGTAAAACCCGGGCCAGGTGAATGCTGTGACAAAACCAACAATTTACTGCCGTGTCTACGGCCTACCCTCCGGTTCTGGTTCCGGCGCCGCCTGGCGGCATGTCGGCGCCCTGGCGTGCTACTCGTCCTGATCGCCGCCCGCCTTCCAATACCCCGTCGCGCGGATCCACTCCTTGGGCACCCCCAGGTGGCCTTCGACGAACTTGCGCATCATCCGCGCGCGTGCCGATTCGCAGGCGATCCAGTAGAAGGCGTCGCCGTCGGGGACGTCGAAGTCGCGCAGGGCGCCTTCCAGCAACTGGCTGCCGCGCGCGTCCACGCCGTTGCGCTCCAGCCAGGTGATGCGCAGTTCGGCGTCGCAGTCCAGCGTCTGCCGGTCGGCGTAGCCGGGGATCTCGATCAGCGCGTCGACTTCCGCGTCGGCCGGCAGGGTTTCCAGCCAGCGGCCGATCGCCGGCAGCGCGGTCTCGTCGCCGATCAGCACGTAGGCATCGAAATCGTCGGCGGCCACGAACGAGCCGCGCGGCCCGCCGACCACCAGTGCATCGCCGGGATTGGCCTGCGCTGCCCAACGGCAGGCCGGGCCGTCGCCGTGCAGCACGAAGTCCAGGGTCAGCTCCTGCGCGTCGGCGTCGTAGTGGCGCGGGGTGTAGTCGCGGGCGGGCGAGGGCAGCGCGTCGGCCGGATACACCGGGCCGTGCTCGGTCATCGTCGGCAGCACGAACGCGCCTTCGGGATTGGGGAAGAACAGCTTGACGTGATCGTCCGGCCCGGCGCTGACGAAGCCGTCCAGCTCGGGGCCGCCGACGACGAGGCGGCGCATGTGCGGGGTCAGCGGTTGCGTGCGCAGCACCTGCAGATGACGCAGGCGCAGCGGGTGGCGCAGCAGGCGGTGTTCGTGGGTCGCCATGGGGAATCCTCGGAAGGGGGGAGGGGGTGGCGTGCGACGCGGGGCGAACAACAAAAGCACCCGCATGCTGGCTGGAAATGGGAATCAGGGGCTGCTGCCATCCATGCCGTCGGCGGCGGCATGCAACAGCGCGGCGATGCGATCGATCTCGTCCGGGTCCCAGCGCCCGTGCCGCGCCAGCAGGCCGTGCTTGATGCGGCGCAGCGCCTCGCGCACCGGCGCCGGCACGTTGGCGCGCACCAGGGCGCGCGCGCTGTGCTGGGTGCGCTGCAGCGCCGCGTCCACTTGCGCGCGCTCGGCCCGCACGAAGGCCTGGCCGGCCTCGGTGATCGCGTAGCGCTTGCGGGTGGCATCGGCATCGGCCTGCACCAGGCCCTGCGCTTCCAGTTGCGCCAGGGTCGGGTAGACCGTGCCGGCGCTGGGCGTGTACAGGCCATGGAACAGCTCGGCGACCGCGCGGATCAATTCGTAGCCGTGGCGCGGCTGGGTCTCGATCATCGCCAGCAGCAACAGCCGCAGGTCGCCGTGGCCGAGCGGGCGTGGTCCGCGGGCGCCACGGCCACGGCCAGGCCGGTCCTCTTCGAACAGGCGGTGTGCAGGGTGCGGGCCGGGGGCGTGGGGTCGTGGCATTTCGATATGTCGAATCTTATGTAGAAACGATATATCGAAGTTGGGCGGTGGGCAAGCGCCTGGTAGGGCGGGCGGTGGAGCGCTGCGGGATTGGTTCAGTCAAGACGGCAGAGCGCGCCGGTGTGCGTTGGATCTCTGCGGAGGAGCTGCCCAGGGCGCATCGGCCAGCGATGGCGCTTTGGGAATCAACTGTCATGCAGCCGCGACAAGCGAAACCGAAAGCCGACTGACACCCTCCGTCGTCGGGACTGAAGTCCCTCCCACAAGGATGCCCAGCCCCTCCCTGTAGGAGCGGCTTCAGCCGCGACGGGCGTTACCGATGACGCCTGTCGCGGCTGAAGCCGCTCCTACGACAAGCACAAAGGCAGGGCGCCCCGGGTGCAACGCACAAACGCCGCCGCCCCTCAGCCACCGCGCTCCTGCTCCAGCACCCGCCGCTGCATCTCGTCCAGGTACTCGTCCAGTTCCTGCACCGAGGTGAAGATCTCGTTCAACGGCACCGCCTTGACCACGTCGAACACCTTGCGGATCTGCGGTTGCGGGTTGACCACCAGCACCCGACCGTCGCGCGCGGCCAGCACCTTGCGCGCCTTGAAGATCGAGCGGATGCCGGCGCTGCTGATGTAGTCCAGGTGCGAGACGTCCAGCACCAGGGTGGTGATCGGCGTGGCCAGCAGCGGCGCCAGCGCCTCGTCCAGGGCCTGGTAGGTGTGGGTGTCCAGGCGCCCGCTCAGGGTGATGCGTTGGCGCTTGTCCTGCGCCGGATCGATCTGCAGGCTCAACGTGGTCATGCGGGCGACTCCTGAAGGGATGGATCGGCGGGTTGCAGCAGGACGATGCGCACGACGTTGCGGTCGCCGTCGTGGCGGTATTCCAGGCGATCGGCGAGCTGCTGCACCAGGTGCAGGCCGAGGCCGCCGATCGGGCGCTCGGCGATGTCCGCGTCCAGGTCCGGCATCGGTGCATCGCGCGGGTCGAAGGCCGGGCCGCTGTCGTGGAACTCCAGCACCAGCGCATCGGGCTGCAGGTGCACGATCACATCCACCGGCAGCGGCGCGCGGCGCAGGTGGCCGTGTTCCAGGGTGTTGCAGGCCAACTCCTCGACGATCAGCCGGGTGCGGCTGACCTGCTCGCCGCTCACGCCGTGGCGCCGCAGCGCCGCCTCCACGCTGTCGCTCAACTGCGCCAGTGCGTCCAATGCCGGTTCCATCTGCCACCGCAGCATCATCGTGTCGTCTCCCGTGCCGGATCCTGGCGTAGCCGGATCGCCAGCAGGGTAATGTCGTCGGACTGCGGTGCGGGCGCGGTGAACGCGTGCACGTCGGCCAGCACCGCAGCGCATTGCGCCTGCGCGTCGGCGCCGGGCTGCAGCGCCGCCAGCAGCCGCGCCTCGCCATAGGCCTGCTCCTGCGCATCCATCGCCTCGGTGATGCCGTCGGTGTAGCTGAGCAGGGTGGCGCCGGCGGCCAGGCGCCCGTGCAGCACCGGATAGCGCGATTGCGGCTCAAGCCCCAGCGGCGGGCCCGATTCCAGCGGCAGCAATTGCGCATGCCCGTCGGCGCCGAGCAGCAGCGGCGGCTCGTGGCCGGCGCTGGACAGCCAGTAGTCGCCGCTGTGCACGTCGATCAGCCCGCACAGCACGGTGGCGAACATGCACGGTTCGTTGCCTTCCACCAGCCGCTGCGAGGCCGCGATCAGGATCGCGTCCGGGCGCGTGTGCCGGCGCGCGGCGATCTCCAGCACGGTCATCGCCCGCGCCATGAACAGCGCCGCCGGCACGCCTTTGTCGGAGACGTCGCCGACCACGAACCACAGCAGCCCCGGTTCGGTCTCGAAGAACTGGTAGAAGTCGCCGCCCACCATCTCCGCCGGTTCCAGCAGCGCATGGGTTTCCAGATGCTTGTGGGCGCTGTCGAAGGTGCGCCCCACCGGCAGCATCGCTTGCTGGATGTCGCGCGCGATCGACAGTTCGCTCTGCATGCGCTGCCGCGCCTGCGCCAGCGTGGCGATCTCTTCCAACTGGCGCTTGATGGAGCCGCGCGCGCTGTCGAAGGCACGCGCCATCACCCCCACTTCGTCCGCGCGCTCGACGTGGCGCAGCGGGTAGTCGAACGTGCCCTGGCTGAAGTGCAGTGCCGAGTTGGTCAGATCCTCGATCGGCCGCACCAGCCGCACCGTGTAGCGGTGCAGCAGCCACAGCCACAGCGCCAGCGCCGCGGCGCCCGCCAGCGCGCCCCACAGCACGATGCGGCCCAAACCGGCCAGGATGTAGTCCTCCGACACGCTCAGCGCGAAGGTCCAGCCGGTGTCGCCGACGGGCGTGCTCTGGGTCAGGTAGCGGGTGCCATCCGGCGCGGTGTGCTCGAACCGCACCGGCGTATGCGTGTCGGCCGCCTGCGCCAGCGGCGACAGGTCCGGCCGCGCCCGCGCCACGTGCGCCTCCAGGGTGCGGCGGAAGCGCAGCGCCGGGTCCGGGTGCAGCACGAACAGCCCGTCCGGCGACAGCAGCATCGGCTGCAGCCCGCTGTTGGCCGGCAGCTCGGCGACGATGGCCTGCAGGCGCTGCAGCGGCACGTCCACGCTGACCATGCCGATCGCCGGCGCCTGCGGGCCGTCGCCGGGCAGGCGCAGCGGCAGGTTGTAGGTGGTGAGGTAGGCGCCACCGCTGCTGGCGTCGCTGTACGGCTCGGACCACCACGGCGCCGGCGCAGCCAGCGTGCGCCGATACCAGGGCATGCTGTGCAGGTCGAAGCCCAGCGTCTCTGCCGACTGCTCCTGCACGCCGCCGGCAGTGCGCCGCAGGTGCCAGGCGAAACCGCGGCCATCGTCCTTCAGGGCGCCGGGCTCGATCACCAGCAAGGCGCCGGCGATGTCCGGGTCGCCCTGCAGCGTGGCCTGCAGCAGGCTGCGCAGGTTGAACGGCTGCCGGCCCAATCCCGCCGCGGTGGCGGCCAGGGTGCGCCCGCTCACCTGCACCGAGCCCAGCGTGGCGTCCAGGCTGCGCGCGGTCTGCTGGGTCAGCCCGGCCACCTCCTCGCGCGCGTTGCGCACCATCACCTCGCGCGCGCCCACGTAGAACAGCAGGGCCAGGCCCAGCAGCAGCGCCACCTGCAGCAGGCTGCCCCACAGCAGCAGCCGCGTGCGCAAGCTATGCCGCCAGGCGACCGCGGAGGCGTCCTGCGCTGACGAGGCAAGGGCGATGGCGGCGCTCCACGGGGGCCTGGAGTTCGATCATAAGCGCAGCCGCGGCCGCCCGGCGCAGTGGCCGCCAACGCTGTCCTGCGGGGTGTCCCAGGCCAATGTGACAGTCCGTTCCATACGCCGGCGTACGAGGTCCTGAGAGGCGGTTGCGCTACACTTGCAGGCTTCGAGAAAACACATGCCATCGCGCGCGTGCGTGCGACCTACGGGAGCGTTATGAACTGGTTGAACGAGGTGCTGCAGAACGATCCGAACCCCACTGAGACCCAGGAGTGGATCGAATCGCTCAAGGCCGTCATCGATGTCGCAGGCCCCGAGCGCGCGCATCAGCTGCTGGAGGACATGGTCGAACTGACCCGTCGTTCCGGCGCCTACCTGCCGTTCTCGCCGACCACCGAGTACGTCAACACCATCTCCCCCGCCAACGAGGCCAAGAGCCCGGGCGATGCGGCCATCGAGTGGAAGATCCGCTCGATCATCCGCTGGAACGCCATGGCCACCGTGGTCCGCGCCAACCGCAAGCCGGGCGACCTGGGCGGCCACATCGCCTCCTTCGCCTCCAGCGCCACCCTGTATGACGTGGGCTTCAACCACTTCTGGCGCGCGCCCTCGGACAAGCACCCGGGCGACCTGCTGTACATCCAGGGCCACAGCTCCCCCGGCGTCTACGCCCGCGCCTTCCTGGAAGGCCGCATCAGCGAAGACCAACTCAACAACTTCCGCATGGAAGTGGACGGGCAGGGCATCTCCTCCTATCCGCACCCGTGGCTGATGCCGGACTTCTGGCAGACCCCCACCGTGTCGATGGGCCTGGGCCCGCTCAGCGCCATCTACCAGGCGCAGTTCATGAAGTACCTCGAGCACCGCGGCCTGATCGAGAAGTCCGACCGCAAGGTGTGGTGCTTCATCGGCGACGGCGAGAGCGACGAGCCCGAGACCCTGGGCGCCATCGCCCTGGCTGGCCGCGAAGGCCTGGATAACCTCATCTTCGTGGTCAACTGCAACCTGCAGCGCCTGGACGGCCCGGTGCGCGGCAACGGCAAGATCATCCAGGAGCTGGAAGGCGTGTTCCGCGGCGGCGGCTGGAACGTCATCAAGCTGCTGTGGGGCGGCTACTGGGACGCCCTGCTGGCCAAGGACACCAACGGCGTCCTCAAGAAGCTGATGATGGAAACCGTCGACGGCGAGTACCAGAACTGCAAGGCCTTCGGCGGCGCCTATACCCGTGCCAACTTCTTCGGCAAGTACCCGGAGACCGCGGCCATGGTCGCCGGCCTGTCCGACGACGACATCTGGCGCCTGAACCGCGGCGGCCACGACCCGCACAAGGTCTACGCCGCCTACCACCAGGCGGTGAACACCAAGGGCATGCCCACCGTGATCCTGGCCAAGACCGTCAAGGGCTACGGCATGGGCTCGGCCGGCGAGGCGCTGAACCCCACCCACCAGACCAAGAAGCTGGACGACGACGCCGTGCGCGCGTTCCGCGACCGCTTCAACATCCCGCTCAGCGACAAGCAGCTGGCCGACGCCGAGCAGGTGCCGTTCTACCACCCCGGCCCGGACTCGCCGGAAGTGCAGTACCTGCAGGAGCGCCGTGCCGCGATGGGCGGCTACCTGCCGCAGCGCCGCCGCAAGGCCGACCTGTCCATCCCGGCCCCGGGCCTGGACAAGTTCGAGCGCCTGCTCAAGGACAGCGGCGAGCGCACCTACTCCACCACCATGGCCTTCGTGCAGAGCCTCAACATCGCCCTGCGCGACAAGGAACTGGGCCCGCGCATCGTGCCGATCGTGGCCGACGAAGCGCGCACCTTCGGCATGGAAGGCATGTTCCGGCAGATCGGCATCTACGCTCCGTTCGGCCAGAAGTACAAGCCGGTGGACGCCGACCAGCTGATGTTCTACCGCGAAGACCAGTCCGGCCAGGTGCTGCAGCAGGGCATCAGCGAGCCGGGCGCGATCTCCTCGTGGATGGCCGCCGGCACCAGCTACTCGGTCAGCAACGTGCCGATGCTGCCGTTCTACATCTACTACTCCATGTTCGGCTTCCAGCGCGTGGGCGACATCGCCTGGCAGGCGGCGGACATGCGCACCCGCGGCTTCCTGCTCGGCGGCACCGCCGGCCGCACCACGTTGAATGGTGAAGGCCTGCAGCACGAAGACGGCTTCAGCCAGGTCATCGCCGGCTCCATCCCCAACGTGCGCAGCTACGACCCCACCTTCGGCTACGAAGTCACCGTGGTCATGCAGTACGGCATCCAGCGGATGATGCAGGAGCAGGTGGACGAGTACTACTACATCACCCTGATGAACGAGAACTACGCCCACCCGGAAATGCCGGCGGGCGCGGAAGACGGCATCATCAAGGGCATGTACCTGCTCAAGGACGCCGGCAAGCCCAAGAAGGGCGAACTGCGCGTGCAGCTGCTGGGCTCGGGCACCATCCTGCGCGAAGCCATCGCCGCCGCCGAGTTGCTGGACAAGGACTTCGGCGTCACCGCCGACATCTGGTCCTGCCCCAGCTTCAACGAACTGCGCCGCGACGGCTTCGACGCCGAGCGCTGGAACCGCCTGCACCCGGAAGGCGAACAGCGCAAGCCGTTCGTCACCCAGCTGCTGGAAGGCCGCCAGGGCCCGGCCATCGCCGCCACCGACTACGTGCGCGCCTTCGCCGACCAGATCCGCGCCTTCGTGCCGATGCACTACACCGTGCTGGGGACGGATGGGTTTGGTCGCTCGGATACGCGTGCGAACCTGCGCCGGTTCTTCGAGGTGGATCGCTACTACATCGCGCATGCCGCGATTGCGGCGTTGGCGAAGGAAGGGAAGATGACCGGCAAGGATGTGGCTCGGGCGATCAAGCAGTACAAGATTGATCCTGAGAAGGCGAATCCGGTTGGGGTTTAATCTGCCAGATTAATCGCGTTTCCAATAGGGCGGCCTCTGGTCGCCCTATTCGTTATGTAGTAATCCTCAGAGTGCCATTTCTAGAGTGGGCTATCCTAAATAGCTGCATTAGTCTACGGTCGATCTTTTGTCAACATCAAGCGCTGTGCCAACGTCCGTTCTAAGCTCCGTCGCTTCCAACTGGCTCAATCAGGTGGAAGCGGCTGCGAATACGGAGATTCGTAAGGATCTCTACATGTCCGCCATTAAAGGGGAATTTACTGGGGGGGTCTACGCACACTTAGATCGTGCATCGAGAAAAATTACAGGAGTTTTCTTCTCCGGAGACGACTGGGCAAGAATCCTCATCAAAAAAATACCCAGTGGAAGATGGAGCCGATTCGTAGATCCCAGCGCGGGTACGGGGGATCTACTGATAGCCGTCGCAGCGCGTTTCCGGAAGAAGAAAAGCTTGGCGCTGACCCTACAGAACTTGGCTAGGCGGTTGGTCGCAGTCGATCTGGAGCCAGAGTTCATAAGGCTTGTCTGGTTGCGCCTTGCTTCGCTTGCCTTAGTAAAACATGGCTTTTTTCGTAGGCCAGACATGGGTATTTTCTCTGTTCCGGATACCTTTAAGGCCGGTGATTTTCTGAGTCTGGAACTTCCTCTAAAACGAGGAGACTGCGTGATTACCAACCCCCCCTACCAGAGGATCAAGGGAGGGGCTGGAAGAAATGGAGCTGGTCTGAGATCAGCTGCTGCACTCCATTTGGAGAAAATTACGGAGAGTTGCCCCGACGGTGTTGGTATGGTTGCTCTTGTTCCAGACGTCTTGCGCTGTGGACGAAACTATCGGAAATTTAGAGATCATCTCCACGACCGCATTGCAGACCTGGAAATTGAATCGCACGGCCAGTTTTCATGCGGAGTGGATGTGGACGTGGCCATCATCTCGGGGGTAACCTGCGCGCGAGCTGCCGCAACGCGCGAGGGGGCATGCGGCAACGACAGTGTGGTGCGAATTGCGGACCACTTTAAAGTGTCAGTCGGCGCCGTTGTGCCGCATCGTGATTCAGAAGATGGGGAGCTAAGGCCATATGTCACCGCGAGATCATTGCAGAAATGGGACGTTCTGAAAGAGGTGCTTCAGTGGGCAACGTACAAGTCTAAGAGCGTGGTCGGCCCATTCGTGGTGATTAGGCGAACATCAAGCCCCTCTGATAGAAAACGCGCGGTAGCTACAGTGATAGATGTAAAGTGCCCGGTGCTAGTCGAAAATCATCTGATAGTCGTTCATCCGTTAAGCGGCGGCGTCAAAGAGTGCGAAGAGCTTATGAAAAGTCTTGAGGATCCTCGCACTGATGAGTGGCTTAACAAGCGAATGCGATGCAGACACCTGACAGTTGGTGCAATCAAGGAAATGCCATTCCATAGGAGCGGGAGGTAGCTGTGGCCGGAAAGAAGCGCAAGATCAAGCAAGCGAATAAGCCTACCTTTAAGTTTGCGCCGTCTATTCTAAGTAGGCTCGGGGAAGAGCTTGTGCCTAACTTGGATCAGGCGATCATCGAGCTAGTGCGTAATTCCTATGACGCTGATGCCAGCCGTTGTGATATTTCTCTGTCGAATACGACGTCGCCAGGCGGAACAATTACGATAAGTGACAATGGCAGAGGGATGACACGCGGCCAGATCGTGGACGGCTGGTTACTTCTCGGCGGCTCATCGAAGAGCTCCGCGCAAAAAACACCAGGTGGGCGTCTTGTAGTCGGAGATAAAGGTCTAGGCCGGCTCGCGGCGATGCGAGCCGGCAAAGTCGTAAGGATGACGACGAGAGTGCCGGGAACCCTACCAAATGCAGCTCACTCGTTAGAAATCGTATGGGATGCTTTTAATAAAAAGCGTGTCGTAGAGGACGTTGCACTTAATGTGAGGCGTACAACCAAAGAAAAGTCAGGGACAGAAATAGTTCTCGCTAATCTTAATCGGAGCTTGACCGATGCGGAAACGGACCGGCTTGGTCGTGCGCTAGTTCTCCTGACCAGCCCATTTAAGCAAAGTAATGGTTTTGCTATTAAGCTAAATGCGCCCTCGTATCCGGACCTTGAAAGGCGAGTTGAAAAAGGCTACCTGGAGGAGGCAGAGCTTATTCTTGAGGCCTCCATTAGGCCTGACGGGACGGCTTATGCGCAAGTTAAGGATTGGAAGGGCGTGGAGCTGTACTCCGCTGACTCAGATAAATGGGGTTTAGCTAAAGGGCAGTCGCCAACTTACTCTGCACCAATTACTAATTTTGAGCTTTACGTCTATGTTTTGAATAGGGCTAGCTTTACAGGCCGCAGATCAACCATTGGTGAAGTACGAGAATGGTTGAAAATGGTCGGTGGAGTTCATCTGTATCACCGAGGCTTTCGCGTGCCGCCATATGGGGACTCCGGGTACGACTGGCTCGACATGAACCTGTCAAGAGCCAGGAGTCCGGAAGAGCGACCGTCCACGAATACAAGCGTGGGTAGGGTGGTGGTCCAGGATCCAACGGGAAAGCTGCGCCAAAAGACTGACCGCTTCGGATTTATGGACTCCACCGAGTTTAACGAAATTCGTCGGTTCGCAAAGGACGCCTTAGACTGGTTTGCTAGGCAGCGGCTTCGCGACGCTGAGCGTCGTAGAGAGGCAAAACGGGGAACTCAAGAGGGGCCAGATAAGGCAAGAGAGGCGCTGGTAGAGGCAATTCAGAGTTCCGTCCCGGGCAACAAACGGCCTGATGCTCTTAAGGCGATTGAGCGGTTTGAAAAAAGTTTTACTATAAAAATCGAATCTATTAAAGAGGATCTCCTTCTCTATCGCTCGTTGGCTACAGCAGGGACGACCGCTGCCGTCTTTGCTCATGAAATTGGACATCCAATTAGTCAGATATCCTCAAGTGTACAAGGAATTAGAAGGCGGATTCCGCGGATTGAGCCGGCAAAAATAGCTGAGGAAGTTGGGGGTCGCACGGACGTAATTGCACGATCATGTGATGCTCTGGAAAAGTTTGCCGGCATGCAGATCGACTTCTTGAAGCGTGAGAAGCGCCGACAGGGAGTGATTGATGTAAACAAAGTTATTGAAGATCTAGTTGAAGTTTGGCGCCCTATCTTGGAGGCACCCCAGGTTGTAGTCGAACTTCAGCTCCATCCTGGCGATGTCATTATTTACGGCGCAGAGTCCCTTATAGAGACCGTTGTGACAAACTGCATGACGAATTCGGTCCGAGCCTTTGAGAGTGATGAGTTGGCTAATTCGGATCGATGCATAACCATCAGTACTTCAGTTGAAGGCGGGACGGTTGTTGTTGACGTTGAAGATAATGGTCCTGGCTTTACTCTTCCTCTGGTGGAGATATGGCTACCCGGTCGCACAACTCGACTCTCAGGCACTGGCTTTGGACTTACGATTGTCAAAGACTCAGTTCAGGACATGGGGGGGAAATATGAGGCTTTCAATCGGGCTGACCGTGGCGCTCACCTCAGATTCGTCTTTCCAGCAGTAGAGCGAGGTTAAGAATGAACATTAAGAGAGTCATTGTTGTTGATGATAATCCTGATGCAGGGCTTGTTGTCGTTCATACGCTGGATGATGCGGAGCTTGAAGGTAAGTGCATAGTCCCTGAAGCTCCAATGGATGCATTTGTTAATAAGCTTATTTCCACGAGTGATGCGGTAATTTGCGATCATAGGCTCGGCTATGCCGCAAAAGCAGGATATACAGGCGCCATGCTAGCTAACGCACTTGTTGATAAGCGGCACCCAACAATTCTTATTACTCAATATCTTGATCAGGAGGCGGATGTCGCCATCCGCAAGTTCAGGTCAAAGCTTCCTGTAGTGATGAGGCGGCAAGATGCTTCTGATCCCGATGTGTTGCGTGAAGCGCTTGCCAGTTGTGTCAGGGAGATGCGCGCCGGCCCAATTGGCGATCGAAAGCCGCAAAAAACAATTGTGACTATCGAGGCAGTATTCCAGCATGGTAATGAGACAGTTGTTGATGCAGTCGTTCATGGTTGGAACGCACAGGATGCAGTGCGATTTCCTTTGAGTTTGGTTGCCGAAGAGCTTCGTGACCAAGTTCGTGCGGGAGAGAACTTCTACGTTTCAACGAACTTGTCAACGGAAGATAAAGTTGACCTATACTTTTCGGACTTTGAGCGGGTGGCTGATTCTGACGCGGAGGCTCTGTGGAGACGCTAAGTCTTCTTGACGTTGGTCATGGCAACTGCGCAATTCTTAAGTCAGCAACGTCGGCTATAGTGGTTGACGCCGCTTCGCAGCACACGTTGGCTGCTACGCTTGATGCTCTCGGTATTGAAGAAATTGAGGCACTCATAGTCTCCCACGGCGATGAGGATCATGTCTCGGGCGCAGCTTCGTTACTCGCAAATCTTAATCGTCCCGTCCGCCATCTTTTTGCTAACCCCGATGTGGTTCGAAGAACAAAGGCATGGAGGGTATTTTTAGCTGCGAGCGGCGAGGCCGCAAGGAACGGAACCAAGGTTCATTCTGCGCTTACTTCTGTGGACCCTGGTGAGCTCCGGCTTGGGAGAGCTTCGGTGTCTGTCTTGTTCCCGTTTGGGGATCTTGCTCTCGCAGGGGTAGAGGGTACAGGTGCTAGAGGCGAGTATTTGGATGCAAATACGATGTCTGGAGTCATTCGCATATGTTATGACGGAAGGGCATTCTGTTTACTTGCAGCTGATATGAGCCAGGCTTCACTTGACCTAATGCTGGAGAGAAATCAAGACATTGCCGCGCCCATGCTTATGTTTCCGCATCATGGAGGGCTCCCGCGACGAGCAGATGGTGAGGTGTTTGCCAAGGCTGTCACATCATTGGTCTCACCTGAGTTAGTGCTTTTTTCCCTTGGTAGGGGGGTTCACGCAACTCCTCGACCTGAGATAATCAAGGGTGTTAGAGCTGCGCTTGAAGGCGTTACGCCATATCTGGCGTGCACCCAACTATCAAAGCGATGCGCCGCAGTAGTTCCAGAAAAGAAATCAAGAGCAGTCAAATATTCCGCAGGTTATAAAAAGAACATTTCGTGTGCAGGTTCATTGACGTTCGAAATGGGGGTTCCAATCAAATCTGAGATTGAGCGGCTGCGACTATCTCACGGTGCATTCATTATGGAGTATGTGCCAGGCCGAATCTGCGGTTTAGTCTAAAGCAAGTCGATTTCCTGATGAAAGATTCTACAAATCGCTATTGACAGGCTACGCGTCGCGGTAGCAATCTCTTCGCCAAGGAGCGTCGAAACTCCCCACACAGCGGTACCCACCTCCGACAAACCGGTGGGTTTTTTGTGTCCGATGCTCGGGCGCAAGCCGATGCGATGCCTGCGTCGGGAGGGCGGCTAATACAACACCCTTCGGGGAAATACGCCCGCCGGCTGTGTGCGGTTTCGAACCTCCCGACTTCCCGTCCGCCATGCGTGGCGGACGGACCCCTTCATGGAACGAGGAGGCAACGATGGCACACGACCGTTTGGACGACGAAGACATGCCCGGCTATTTCCTGCCGGAGGGCAGCCAGTTCCGCCTGGCGAAGCTGCGCGATCACGTGCGTTTCCTGGCCAGGCTGGCGCAGCCGCGCACGCAGGCCGAGGAGCGCGCCGCCGAGCCCAAGGTACGCATGAGCGAAATGGCGCTCTGCCTGGAGTTGCTGGCCGACCAAGTGGACCTGGTGCTGGGGGCGCTGTCCTATCCCGCCCAGCGGACCGACACGATGCGCGGCGCTTGGCCCGCTGCCACCGTCCAGGCAGCGCCGGACGCCGGCATTGGCGCGTTCCGGGTGACGCAGGAGCAGATCGACAGGCTCACTCAACTGGCCGAGACCGTCTCGGCCAATGCCCGCATGGTGGCGGCCGGCGATGCGGCTGAGCGTGCCGGCCAGACGCTGCCGGAAGTGGGCAGCACGCTCTGTGCTGCGGCGAACGACGTGCATGAACTGCTGCTGCAGATTGCACGCCAGCCGCTGCGCGAACCAACGCCCAACGGCGTGCGCGAGGAGCGGGCGGTCTATGCGTTGGAGTTTGAGGCTACACCTGCGGCGGGCAGGCTTATTCATTGATCTAGACAGGACTAGAGCGAGGAACGCGTATTAGAGAGGGATCTTGCCCACGGCTCGTTTCTCGAGCCGCTGAGCTAGCGTGGAGTCTGGAAGACAGGCATGCGGGAGAGCATGGTTCTGGCGATGGGTAAGTGACGACGTGAATTTGTGATGCAATCCTAGTTCTGTGGTGGGGACTGGTGATGGGATGGGCGGGCTTTCCAAGAAGGAAGGCGTCAAACAACGGAGTGTTGATATGCGATCGAATCTGAAAACAGTTGGGGTGCTCGCTATTGCAATGACATTAGCCGGGTGTGGCGGCAGTGTTCACTGGAACGTCAAGGCCTCTTGTACACAGAAAGGCGGTTGTGGCGCTGAGGGAGAGATCGGCGGCACATGGGGCGGTGGGGGTGGCAAGGAATCGATTCCGCTCTACCAGCGTATGTTGGCAGCTGCAGCAGCCGATGTGCCCGATGTGTCCTTATTTGAAATCGATGTCAGTGGATCGACGGTGGGCTATCCCGAGAACGGAACAGTAAGGCTCATCCTGACGAATGCACAAACAGGCGCAGTGCAGTCCTCGGCAATGTTCAACTGGTACCGCAGCGGAAACTCGCTTCGCCTCTCCGACCCGGGGGCCGTCAATGCGTGGTCTGCTGCCGAAGGTGGGACTGCCAACAAGCTGACCTATCGACTCACGCCTTTTGTGGTGACTGCTTCCGCAGGTCCTAACACGGTTGTCTTCGCGTCGAAGTACGAGGGTGTGCAAACTGCATCGGCGACTACGCAGTTCACAAAGTGCACTACCTATCCATCGCCTTACCTGTGCTCGCAGCAATAAGAAAATGGGTCACGCACTCCTGTGCGTGGACTTCCAGCGGAAGCGCCATCGCACTCGCGATGGCGCTTTCTTTGCTGACGTCCTGCGCCTCTATCCAGGTGCCGCCCGCCAACTTGATTGCCAAAGAGGGCGCGCACGCGACGGCGGTATCGAAGTTTGGATCGGTGTTCGTGGTCAGGACGGTGAGCGTGTTGCCTGGTAGCTCGCGCGCGGCGGAAAAGTTCACTGTCCTTGAGGAATGCCGAAGCGGAAAGCTGCACGTCGTCCTGCGACAGCAGGAGAATGCGGAGGACTATTCTTCGCCCGCCTGTGCCGCAGTGCTGGTGGGAATTCAGTATGCCGTCACTGCTTCGAAATTACCTGGTTTGGAGTTGGAGCTCATTGTGGATCTGATCAGCCCCGGGCAGAAGCTCGTTGCTCGCACTTCATCGCTGGCAACGACGGCCAGCGCAAGCGCGCGCTATGCATTCGCGCTAGACAAGGAAAGTGACCTGGCTACCGCGAATGTCGTCTCCACGACAGCACACGAAACATTCCATCTGCTACGCGGCCTCAGCGGCACGACATCCGAGGTGCAAGAGGAAGAGCGCTTGGCTTACACGATGGGTGCGTGCGCGCAACTGCAGGCATTGGGATGGGTGAGAAGCAAGGATCTTCCATCCATCGCACTTCCACAGCATGCAGAAGGCGTTTCTGAAAGCGTCAACGCATCCAACATTGCAGGTATCTCTGCGACCAAAGATCTGATGCCGTTCATGCGGGATGGCTTGGTGATCAGGGACTCGACCGAGGGGCGTGGAATGGCGCATTTCTGCCAGGCAATCCTTTGATGAATCATGGGCTTCGGGCGTATTTGGGCGGCCCCTTGCCACG
Organism: Xanthomonas sp. F4; assembly: GCF_011761895.1. Classification (NCBI taxonomy): domain Bacteria; kingdom Pseudomonadati; phylum Pseudomonadota; class Gammaproteobacteria; order Lysobacterales; family Lysobacteraceae; genus Xanthomonas; species Xanthomonas sp. F4. Next base: position 215,342 of record NZ_JAASQX010000008.1, read on the forward strand.
TGGACAGTGCCATACTGAATCGGCTACGTTTCGCACATCGGACTGACCGTGGTACCTCCCGGTGTGATGCCTTGGGACTGAGGCGAGGATTGCGCATGATGATTAAACCGCTGTGGTGCCTGGGCCTGACAGGCCTTCTCTTGGCCGGATGTGCCAATGTTCCTGCTGGCGGCGCGCCGGCCCTGAGCTCCGGAGACGCACTCTGCACGCAGGCCAGTGCCTGGGGCGATGGAACCAAGACGCCTGTAGCGCAGATTGCGCCGACCGTTAACGATGGCGACGAGGGGCGCTCCTATCATTTCGATCTTGGCGGGAAGGGGGGCTTGCAGGCCCTGGATGCCAGCTGTGGGTGGGGCAGCTATGCCGAGTGCACCTTCACGGTTCGCCAGTCGGATGGCAAGACCTATCAATTCTCGGATCTTTCCACCTTTGGACTATGGGAAGTCAAGGGGGACCTGTACCTGCTGTATCGGATCGTCTCCCCGAAGGATGAAGCTGCCGCGCGCAAGCGCCGCATCGTAAAGCTTGGCAATCCCCCTGCAAAGATTTGCAATCAGATTGGGGATTACTCGAACTTGATGTAGCCCTATTGCCTGATAAGGAGATCTCGCATGCCCATCATCTATCGCCAGCTGCCGCAAGAACAGTACAACACCCTAACCGGTGATCTAATCAAGCTGACAGAAAGCCTGCATGCCCACTCGCAGGATGTAGGCGACGGTCGAGCGACCATCGGCTATGGCTACACATTTAATCGGGGCAACAATGTTGCCCTCTGGCGCGAATCCGGCATCGCACTCAATGAGGCGCAATGGCGGCAACTCGAGGCCATCGACGCAGCTGCGCCAGGAGACCGAACGCGATTAGGTTTGCAGTTCGATCGGACACTCAATGCCCAAGAAGGCGACAGATTGCTGTCGGCGTCCTTGCCAGAGTACGAGCGCCCGATCGCGGGACTGAATATGCCGATGTCGCAGGAGCGCGCCGCACTGGTCTCGCTGGTCTATAACCGTGGTGCCGGGTCTTACAACGCCAACATGCAGCCGTTCCGTGATGCGGTGACGGCTGGAGACCGCTCCGAAGCATGGTTCGAGATGCGTTACAACGCATGGGGCAGCAATGCTGCCGCGGAGCCTGGATTGCGCAAACGCCGCTTCATGGAGTCGGAGCTCTTCGGGCTGTACAACGATCCCAACAACGTCACGCGGGATGAGGCGTTGTCGACCTATCAGATGTACCAACTCCATCGTGATCGCATCAATCGTGACGAGACGCGCTGGGGTGTGGATGTGGATGGCAATCCTGGCCAACGCAATCTGATCGCCGAAGCGAACCGTGACTATGCCACCTTGCTTGCTGACCGTGGTCAGGTCCAAACGCTTGCACAGTCGCTTGAGCCTGCCAGAACACGATTGCTGTCCGATCTGCGCGCGGACCATCCGGAGATCGCAGATCGCCTGACCAACGATGCATTCAATGCAGGTTCGATCTACGTCGATCCAGGCCGGGCGTCGGCACGGGTGGCGGTGGACCCGGATCATGTGGCGACGTTGGATGCAACGCGGCGACGTGGCGGGCATGAGGTTGCCAACAACGATTTGCTGCTGGGGGGAGGAGGCAACGATACCTTGATCGGCGGGCAGGGCGACGATGTCCTGATCGGTGGGGAGGGGCGTGATGTGCTGCGCGGCGGGGCTGGTCGAGATACCTATGTTGTCGGAGACGGTGACGTCGTGCAGGACACCGATGGTCATGGCCAGGTGTACTGGAGTGGCCAGCGCCTTAGCGGAGGCGCAAGACAGGAGGGAGACCCGGAGGGCGTCTTCCGAAGCGCGGACGGGCTTCATACCTATCAAATGCAGGGTAGCGACCTGCTGATCCGAAACGCGCAAGGCCAAACCGTGAAAGTGCAGGACTACCAACCGGGCACGCTGGGAATCGAATTGGGCGAAGCGCGACGGCAGGAGCAGGGGCTCCAAGGTGACATGCAGCGAGCCCTTCCCGGTCGCCAAGGGATGATCGAAGGCGAGCGGCCCGCGACGTCCGGCCCCACCTCTCCTTTACTCGATCAGGCACGCAGCGCAGTGCAGCGCCTGGATGCTTCGCTTGGCCGTCCCTCGGATGAGACGAGTGACCGAATGAGCGCAAGCTTGGCGGGATTGGCGCAAGAGAACGGCCTCACGCGAATTGATCATGTGGTGCTGAACACCAGAACCGAGCGGTATGCGGCTGGCGAGCATGTCTTTGTTGTACAAGGCGCTTTGAACGATCCGGCACACCTACGGGCGCATATGGGAACCGAGCAGGCCATCGCCACGCCCGTGCAGGAGTCCATGCAGCGATTGCAGGAACTCGAACGGCAACAGTCGCTGGCACAAAATCAAGAGCAGGCAGTGCCACAGCGAGGAATGGCGATTTAGGTTCGCGGCGAATGGTGAGAGAACGCTCACTTGGTGCTCGTGTGACCTCGTGGATGAGCGCTGGCGCCATCATGTTGGCTAGCGCATACCCAGGCGTGGCATTCGCGCACAGAGCTGATGGCTTCTCCGGTAGCTGGAGCTATGCAAAGCACTGCGATCGGGGCCATTACTTGAGTCTCGACCTGCACCAGAACGGCGATCGTGTGACGGGCGATGGAGCGAAGGAACCAACATCCGCGGTGGCGCTGGGCAACTGCAAGGGAAGGTGCGTGGCGACACGCTCAATGTCCGCTACTGCAGCGACGATAACGAGGTTGGCTACAGCGCATGCCCAGTTTTTTCGGGTCCGGAGGATCGATTCCAACTCGATAAGACAAGGCTCGTTCGCTATCAGAAGTACGGTGCCCACTACCGGCGAGGCGTGGCCCTTCATCGGGATCGCGCTGGGTATCAAGTGCCCCTCGACCATCAATGTGAGGATCCGGATAGTGACGTGCGTTGACTCGGTCACGTGGTTACAGCGCAGGGTGCGTCGGAACAATTGGATGCGTCTGCCGGCCTTCCAATGCCTCTTGATAGGATCGTTTTGCACGCAAGCGCTGGCGGCGGATGTGCCCCGCATGTCGGTCGAGGGGATGAACAAGCACAGCGTGATCACCGGGATAGGGCTGTTTCTAACGCGCTCCCAGGTGGCAACGCAGGGTGCCGTGCATCCCGTGCACTTTCAGCGACGCAGCATTTGTAGCGATCGCCGCATCAAGGTGACCTTTGCCAAGGGGCTGGAGCGCATGCCTGAGCGGATCTGCCGCGTCGCCTCCGAAGCGCTCGCGTTCGTCAGCGCCCAGTCTCATGTGCAGAACATCGCCATAACATTGCTGGTGGTGCCCAGCCCGGTGGACTACCAGGCGACCTTCTACAGGATAGGCAAAGGGCCAAAGCTGGTCCTCATCGCCCCGGTGTTGCGGAGTGAAGCGGCGACGCTGGCCAACATCGCCGATCTGGTGGCACACGAGGGTTTCCACGTGGGCATGTTCGCCGCGGGCGACGTGTCGCTGGCTGGGAACGAGTATGTCGCCTACCACTACGGGCTGTGCGGGCAACTGGTGGCATTGGGGCATGTGGAGCCCTCGGCGCTACCAGGTTTTGGTGTGGCCTCGGACGATCCGCATCTTGTCGAGTCATCCCAGAGCGCCGAGCGTGTGCGGGACGAGGTGCTCGGGGCTTTCGGCGGCCTTCCCATGACGAGAGAAAGCGCCGCCGGCCAGGCGTTACTCGCGCAATGTCGTGCGATTGCGCCTGCCAGTCCGAAGCACTGAGGCTGCTACCTTCTGATCTTCGGCCTGCCGGCGCGAACGCGGCATTCGCCAGCGTCAGCCTCGAGTACCGGATGTGGCGCGAGACGATTGCGGCGCGAGGAGCGACAGGTCCGGATGCGTGCCTGGCTTTGGCGGACCAGCAGATGCCTTGCCCGTGATGATGCGCTAGCATCCCGGTACACGACGGCGCGCGGCGCCGTCCTTCAGGGGGCATCGATGAAACATCTCATGCTGGCCGCCGTCGCGGCGGCCTTGCTGTGCGGCTGCACCGTGGTCTCGCCCGATCCGGGGCAGCAGGCGGTGCTGGTGGACAAGCCGCTGCTGTTCGGCAAGGGCGGCATCCGCCTGGACGACGTGCGCGATCCCGGCCGCACCTACACGTGGATGACGACGTCGGCGGTGTACGTGGACACCACGCCGCAGACAGTGCAGGTGGCGTTCGACGACTTCTCGTCCAGCGACAACATCCTGTTGGACTTCTCCACGCAGATCCAATACCGGATCACCGCGCCGGCGCGGCTGCTGTCCGGCTTCGGCCAGGACTGGTTCAAGAACAACGTCGCCAGCCAGTACGCGGCGATCGTGCGCGACCAGGTCAAGCGCTACGACATGACCCGGATGATGAGCGACCCGGACAGTGCACGGAAGATCGACGAGGCGGTGACCGAGAACGTGCGCGCCCTGGTCAAGGAACAGGGCCTGCCGATCCAGATTCAGAACATCACTCTCGGCCGTGCTCGCCCCAATCCCGACGTGCTGCAGCAGATGAACCTGACCGCGGCGCAGCAGCAGCGAGTCAAGACCCTGGTGGAAGCCACCACCGCCGAGCGCCAGCGCGAGCAGGAACAGGTGGCCAAGGCCGATGCGGACAACGCCTACCGCAACCGCATGGGCCTGACCCCGGAGCAGTACCTGGCCAGCCAGATCGCCGAGATCAATGCCGAAGCCTGTGCCAAGGCGCAGGCTTGCTACATGGTGCCGTCGGGGACGTCGGTGATCGCCAAGTAACGCGCCGTGATAGAGGCGGGCTTTGGATGGCCCGCCTCATGTCGATTCGCTCGCACTGTGTGCGTCGCCGAAGCGGCACGCCGGCAGCGGTTGTCGCCACGCCGCGGGTCTGCCACTGTGATCGCCGTGTCCTGCGAAGAGATCCGCAGATGGAACCCGCCCCCTCTCCAATGTGGCAGCGCCCGCCGGCGACCCGCCTGTTCGCCCTGCTGGCGCGCGACGCGCGCACCGGCGTGATCTTTCGCCGCGGGCCGAGCAAGCAGGTGCAGTTGATCCACTGGGATCTGCGCGACGACAGCTTCGTGCACGGGCAGTGGTTCAAGGGCCGCATCTACGAGCGGCGCTGCGATCTGTCGCCGTCGGGGCGGCTGCTGGTGTATTTCGCTTCCAAGCAGCATGGCGACTTCGCCACCTGGACCGCGCTGTCGCGGCCGCCGTTCTTCACCGCGTTGGCGCTGTGGCCGAAGGGCGACAGCTGGGGCGGCGGTGGGATGTTCGAGGACGAGCGGACCTTGTTGTTGAACCATCCGCCACGCGACGGGCGCGATCCCTTTCCGATGCCGACCGGCTTCCAGTTGCCGCACGATCTGCAGGTGCGCCCATTCGGTAAGCATTCGGGTGGTGGCGAGGACGAGCCGATCGACGGCGTGTTGCGCGAGCGCGATGGCTGGCGCCTGCGTGATGACGGCGAGGGCGAACGTTGCGGCCTGCGCGGCGATGCGCTGTTCCGTTTCAGCCGCCCGCGCGTGCGCGAGAAGATTGGCGCCAATGGCCGCCGCCTGCAGTCGCTGCTGCATGTGGTCGGCCAGGACAATCATGCGTGGTACGGCCTGGATCACCGGGTGCTGGATCGTGAGGGCAACGTGCTGGTCGATCTGCCAGGCAGCGACTGGGCCGATTGGGATGGCGGCGACCTGGTGTTCGCACGCGATGGGGGGCTCTATCGCCTGCGCAAGAGCGACTTCCGCGAGGCGGCGCAGCAGGGCGCGGAGGCCTTCCAGTTGCTGCACGATTTCAGTAACGCGCGCTTCGCGCCATTGGCGCCGACGGCGGATGCGCTGAAGTATTGAGTGATCCGTGCAGAGTGCCTTCAGTAAACCTCTTCGAAAAACGCATCGTTAAATGGAAGGTGTGATTTTAGGAAACCTTTAACAGCGACCGGAGCGTATCTGTAGATACCGTCTTACCCCCTAGCAGGCAAGGCCCCTTTTCGGGTCGAACGCGGTGCCCGATTTGAGAACGCCGTAGGCGAGATGCAGGAGCTTGCGCATAGCGGCGCACACGATCTGCTTGCCGGCTTTGCCGCGTTCGCTTAGCCGCTGTTTCAGCGCCCGGATGACCGGGTTGTG
>NZ_JAASQX010000009.1:0-74826 GCF_011761895.1 Xanthomonas sp. F4
CGATCTACGATGCAAGCTCTAAGCTTCAGGAGCGACTGGACTTCCCACACCTCCTCCGATGATCAGTCGGAAGACATGACGCCTGTTTAAGGGCGACAGGTCCAGATACAAGGAGCGGCTTCAGTCGCGACAGGCGTTCCCGGGCAGGCCTGTCGCGGCTGAAGCCGCTCCTACAGCGGACAGGGCGACTGCCTTGGCACGGCCCGTGCCCGTGCAGCGTCGCTGGACATCGGCATCTCAGCCCCCATAGGGATCGACAGTCCGAATGCTCCCATCCGGCTCGACGTGCAGCGGCGTGCACTTGACCGAGCGCAGGTGGGTCACGCCGCCGGACAACAGGGCGTCGTGGTAGAACAGGTACCAGCGCCCCTGGAAGGCGCAGATGGAGTGGTGCGTGGTCCAGCCCACCACCGGCTTCAGCAGCACGCCGCGATAGGTAAACGGGCCGTACGGGCTGTCGCCGATGGCGTAGCACAGCAGGTGCGTGTTGCCGGTGGAGTACGACAGGTAGTACCGGCCGTGGTCCTTGTGCAACCACGGTCCCTCGAAGAAGCGGCGCGCGTGGTCGTCGGCGCGCAGCGGTTGCCCGTGCTCGCCGAGGATCACGATTTCCCGCGTGCGCTCCGCCAGCCGGGTCATGCCCGGGTCCAGCCGGGCGATGCGCGGGCCCAGTGCCGGCGCATCGCCCTCGGGCTCGGCATGCGCCGCCTCAAAGCGGTCGTCGCGGTACTTCTGCAACTGGCCGCCCCAGATGCCGCCGAAGCAGAGGTAGTGCGCGCCGTCGTCGTCCTCGAAGACGGCCGGGTCGATCGAGTAGGTACCCGCGATCGGCTCGGGCTCGGCGGCGAACGGGCCTTCCGGGCGGTCGGCCACCGCCACGCCGATGCGGAACACGCCCTGCGCGTCCTTGGCCGGGAAATAGAGGTAATAGCGGCCATCGCGCGTGGCCGCGTCCGGCGCCCACATCTGCCGGCTGGCCCACGGCACGTCGCGCACATGCAGGGCCACGCCGCAGTCGGTGGCCGTGCCTTCGGGCGAGTCCATGCGCAGCACGTGGTAGTCCTCCATGCCGAAGTGACCGCCCTCGTCGTCGAACGGTGCGCCGCTGTCGATGTCGTGCGACGGATAGATGTACAGGCGTCCCTCGAACACGTGGGCCGACGGGTCCGCGGTGTAGATGTGGGTCACCAGCGGTTGCGCGATGGCGTGCGCCGCGAGGTGGTCGAGGTCGCTTCCCTGCCGCCGCAGCTGCAGGTCGTGTTCGATGCGAAGTTCCATGCGCTTGTCGATCCGGTAGAAGAACAGCAGCGCCACCGCGACCAGGAACGGGATGGCGCAGTAAATGCTCACGGTCAGGCGAATGCCGTCCACCACGGCCTGCGGCTGTTGTTCGGCGCCCGCCTGGTAGCCGTGGTGCGCGAGGATGCCGGCGACCAGCGCGCCGCCGATGCTGAGGCCGATCTTCAGCCCGCACAGCATCGCCGAGAAGATGATCGCGGTGGCGCGGCGATGGTTCTTCCATTCCGAGTAGTCGGCGACGTCGGCGATCATCGCCCACAGCAGCGGGATGGTGATGCCGTAGCAGAAGCCGTGCAGCATGAAGGCGCCGAAGGCCACGCCGACCGCGGTGGGCGGAAACACGTAGAACGCCAGCAGGAACACGGTGGAAACCAGCAGCGCGCCGCCGAAGGCATCGCGCTTGCCGAAGCGGTCGGCCAGGGGCCGGGAAAAGCCGATGCCCAGGATCATGCACAGGATGCCGCAGGCGTTGAACAGGCTGAACGCCGAGGTGGCCGGGTCCTGCGGCCAGGTGAAGCCGGACAGGCCCCATCCGCTGAGCACCGCGTTCACGCCGCCGATGAAGCCATTGAAGCCGGAGGCGTCGAGAAAGCCCGCCAGGGCGGCCTCGCTCAGGTAGTACTGGAAGTAGTAGATGTAGGTGCCGCCCTTCAGCGCCAGGTTGACGAAGACCAGCACCGTCAGTGCCAGCATCACCTTCCATGGCCGGTTGTGCAGCAGGTCGGACAGGTCCTGCAGCACGCCGGCGCTCTGTTCCTTCGCCGGCACGATGCGCTCGCGGGTGGTGGCGAAGGTGATCAGGAAGAACAGCGTGCCCACCACCGCGAACACCGTCATCAGGCGCTCGAAGCCGCGCACGTTGTCGCCGTCGCCCAGGATCAGCACCAGCGGCAACAGCAGCACCTGGATGATGAACTGCGCGATCATCACCGCCACGAAGCGATAGGCCGACAGGCTGTTGCGCTGGGCCATGTTGCCGGTCAGCACCCCGCTGAGCGCGGAGTACGGCAGGTTGTTGGCCGCGTACACCAGCATCAGCAGGCCGTAGGTGGTCAGGGCATACATCACCTTGCCGCGCGCGCCCAGGTCCGGGGTACTGAAGGCGAGCAGCGACAGCACGCCGAACGGGATCGCCGTCCACAGGATCCAGGGCCGGAACTTGCCCCAGCGGGTGGCCGTGCGGTCGGCGGCGATGCCGATCAGCGGGGTGAACACGAACGCGCCGAGCAGGCCGATCACGAAGATGATCGTCGCCGCCGTGGCGGCCGGCAATCGGTACACATCGGTATAGAAGAAGGCCAGATAAGTGATCAGCGTCTGGAAGATCAGGTTCGCCGCCAGGTCGCCCAGGCTGTAGCCCAGCTTCTCCCGCACCGACAGCACGTGCACGGCGGTCTCCACACTGCGCGGCTCAGTCACGGCGCGCCTCCACGGTGAAGCGCCCACGCACGCGGGCATCGGCGCTGGAGCCGCCGATCCGCACTTCGTAGCTTCCAGGCGGCACCACATAGCGGCCGCGGGCGTCGTCGTACTGGCGCAGCGCCTGTTGCGCATCCAGTTCGAACGTTAGGGTCCGCCGCTCGCCCGGGGCCAGACGAACGCGCTGGAAGCCACGCAGCGTCTGCTGCGCATCGCCGGGCGCGGCCGCCAGCCGCCGCACGTACAGTTGCGCGACTTCGTCGCCCGCGCGCTTGCCGGTGTTGGCCACCTCCACCTGCACATTGAGGCGTCCGTCGTCGGCGATGCGCGGCGCATCCAGGCGCAGCTTGCCGTAGTCGAACCGCGTGTACGACAGCCCGTGGCCGAACGGATACAGCGGGGTGCCGCGGAAGTAGCGGTAGGTGCGGCCTTCCATCGCGTAATCGTCGAATGCGGGCAGCGCCTGGTCCGCCCTGTAGAACGTCACCGGCAAGCGACCCGCGGGATTGACCTCGCCGAACAGCGCCTGGCCCACAGCGGTGCCGCCGCGCTGCCCGGGATACCAGCTCATCAGGATCGCCGACAGATGCGCCTGCGCCCATTCCACCGCCAGCGCCGAGCCGCCGGTCAGCACCATCACCACCGGCTTGCCCGTGGCGTGCAGCGCTTCCAGCAGGGCGCGCTGCGGCGCAGGCAGGCGCAGGTCGGTGCGGTCGCCGCCGGCGAAGCCCGGATAGTCGACCTTCATCTCTTCGCCCTCGACGTCGCCGGTCAACCCGCCGACGAACACCACCACGTCCGCGTTGCGCGCGGCATCGAGCGCCTCGTCGAACGGCGGCTTCGCGCCGGGCATGCGCCAGCCCAGCCGCACGCCGGCGTCGCGCTCGGCGTCGTAGTACTCCAGCTTCACCGCATAGGCGCGGCCCGCCTGCAGGTCCAGGTCCACGCCGTCGGCGCGCATGCGGTCGCTGTCGGTCCAGTGGTCCAGCACCAGCTTGCCGTCCAGATAGAGACGGAAGCCGTCGTCGGCGGCCGCCTCGATCCGGTAGCGACCCGAGACCGGCGGCAGCAGCTGGCCGCTCCAGCGGATGCTGAAATGATCGTTGGGAATGCCCTGCCCCGGCCCCGCTTCGCCGCGGGCCAGCAGGTTGTCGGTCGGCGAGCCGCGGTCCCAACGGAAGCCGATCTGGGCGTCGGTACGGACCAGCGCCGGCGTCCCCGCCAGATCGGGCGTGCGGAAGTACTCGCCGCGCAGGCCGCGTTCCGGGGAATCGGCCGACGGCCGCAGGTATGCCGCCTCGATCAGCGGCGTGGCGCCCGGATCGTCGCGCCCTTCGACCAGATCCACGCCGCGCGCATAACGCACCTCGATGCCCTTGGCCGCGTCGCGGATGCCCTGCAGGATCGTGACCGGCGCCGCCGGCGTGCCGAAGTAGTTGCCGAGCAGGGCCATGGTGTCGTCGGCGGTCGGGCCGACCACGGCGATGCGCTTGAGCTTGCGCGACAGCGGCAGCACGCCATCGTTCTTGAGCAGCACCAGCGATTCCTGCGCGGCCTGCAAGGCCAGCGCATCGTGCGCGGGCGCCTGGTTCACGGAGGCGGGAATCCGTGCCCAGCGCACGCGCTCAGGCGGGTCGAACATGCCCAGGCGCATCCGCGCGGTGAACAGGCGCGTCACCGCATCGTCGATCTCCGCTTCGTCGATCAGCCCCTGGCGTACCGCCGCCGGCAGCGTGGCGTATTCCTGGCCGCACTCCAGTTCGGTGCCGTTCTTGACCGCCAGCGCCGCGGCCGCCTCGCGGCTGGGCGCGAGGTGGTGATGCTTCCAGATATCGACGATGGCCCAGCAGTCCGAGACCACGTAGCCCTTGAAGCCCCAGTCGCGGCGCAGCACGTCGCGCAACAGGAATTGGCTGGCGCTGGCGGACTCGCCGTACACCCGGTTGTAGGCGCCCATCACTGCATCCACCTGGCCTTCCTTCACCAGTGCCTCGAACGCCGGCAAGTAGGTGTCGTAGAGATCGCGCTTGCTGGGGCGGGCGTCGAAGTGATGACGGTCGGCCTCCGGGCCGCTGTGCACGGCGAAATGCTTGGCGGTGGCGTCGAGCTTGCGGTACACGGGATCGTCGCCCTGCAATCCCTGCACGAAGGCCACGCCCATGCGCGCGGTGAGGTAGGGATCCTCGCCGTAGGTCTCCTGGCCGCGTCCCCAGCGCGGGTCGCGGAAGATGTTGATGTTCGGCGACCAGAAGGTCAGCCCCTGGTAGCGGCCGTGCGCGCCTTCGCGGAGGAACTGGTGGTGCTTGGCGCGCGCCTCGTCGCTGATGGTGGTGGCCACCTGCCCCATCAACGGCACGTCGAAGGTGGCGGCCAGCCCGATGGCCTGCGGAAACACGGTGGCCTGGCCTGCCCGCGCCACGCCGTGCAGCGCTTCGTTCCACCAGTCGTAGGCCGGCACGCCCAGGCGTTCGATCGCCGGCGCGGCGTTCTGCATCTGCGCCGCTTTCTCCTCCAGGGTCATCTGTGCGACCAGCGCCGCCGCCCGGGTCTCGAAGCTGGCCGAGGTGTCTTGCCACGGCTGGGTGTCGGCGGCATGGCCAACGCTAGCCAGCGTAGCGGCGGCGCATAGGGCCAGCGCGCGGACGAGGCGGCCAGGGCGGGCGGAAGGAAGGGAAGACCTGCGCATCATCATTTTCTCCTTGAGGCGCGCTCGTCGCGCGCGAAGGGACCGAGCAGGGCGCCCACGAAGCCGCCTGCACGATCCGTACTCAACACGGTCCCGTCGACATCGTCGGCGAGCGTCTGCCAGCCCTGCCCCGCACCGGTGTCGAACGCGAATGCATACGTCCCTTCGTCACCCGCGATCTTCAGGCGCAACGACGTCGACGCATCCAGTTCGCGGCTGGCCAGGGTTCTGGTCGCGCCCTTGCCCTCGCGCGCCTCCAGGAAGACCTCCACGCGATCGCGTCCCACACGGCGCACGCCGAGGAAGTACCACCAATCCTCGTTCTGGAACGCCGCAAGCCCCGCTGCCACGCCTGCCGCCGGCTGCGTCAGTGCGGTGCTGGCCTCGAAGCGCAGGTGCTGCTGGCGGCGCCCCAGGAAGGCGGGGTTACGCAAGCTGTCCAGGTTCTCCGGCAACGGATGCACGGCCAGACTGCCCGGGCGCGTGCGCAGGTCCGCCCAGTCCCGCTTGGGCACGCGCACACGCAACCAGCCGCGGCCGAGCGTCGGCGTGTCGAACTCAGCGCGCTCGACAAAGTTGCCGGTGGAAGGCGCCTGCGACGCCTCGCCCTGCATCCACGACGGCGCCTGGACCGCATAGGGGATGGCCTGCCCGGCCGGCAAAATCAGCGGCCAGCCGTCGCGCCACTGCACCGGCAGCAGGTAGGTCTCGCGCCCGGTGTTGTAGTGGCGCACGTCGTAGGTGCGGCTGGCCAGGAACACCGCCCACCAGGACCCGTCCGGTCCTTCCACCAGGTCCGCATGCCCAGCATTGGCGATCGGCAGCGGCCGGTCGTCGGGCAGGTCGCGCTGGGTGAGGATGGGATTGCCCGCGTACGGCGCGTAAGGCCCCCAGACATCGCGGCTGCGCAGCACCACCTGCGAATGCTGCGGCCCGGTGCCGCCTTCGGCATCGGAGAGGTAGTACCAGCCATCGCGGCGATACAGATGCGGCCCCTCGATCCAGATCGGGTTCTTCGCCGGCTCCACGCCGCCATCGATCAGCACCTTGCGCGGCCCCACTGGGGTGAAGGTCGCCAGGTCGAGCTGCTGCATCCAGATCGCGCGATGGCCGTCGTAACGCGGCGGGCCGGGCGGCTCGTCGTTGTTGAGCAGGTAGACGCGACCGTCGGCATCGAAGAACAGCGACGGGTCGATGCCACCGATGCCCGGCAGCCAGTGCGGGTCCGACCAGGGACCGGCGGGATCGCGCGCGGTGGCGATGAAGTTGCCGCCGCTGTCCACGGCCGTGGTGACCACGTAGAACATGCCGTCGTGATAGGCGATGGCCGGCGCGAAGATGCCGCGCGACACGCTCAGGCCATCGAAGTCCAGTTGCGTCGGGCGGTCGATCACGTTGCCGATCTGCTTCCAATGCACCAGATCCACGCTCTCGAACACCGGAATGCCGGGGAAGTAGGTGAAGCTGGAATTGACCAGGTAGAACCGCCCGTTCGCGCGGACGATGCTCGGGTCGGCGTGGAAGCCGGCCAGGATCGGGTTGCGGTAATGGCCTGCTGGCAGCGGGGCGTCGAAGGCCGCGTCGCGCCCGGCGTATTCGAACCAGTCGAAGTAGACCGGCGGCGCAGGCGCGGCCCACAGCGGCTGCAGCGCAGCGGACAACAGCAGGAGGGCCGAGGCGAGCAGCGGACGCATCAGGGAATCTCCTCGGAAACTGCGAGTTCGAACGGTCCCGCCGGCGCGCCGGACCTGTCGCGCAGCGTGCAGACCGGACCGTCGGCCCAGCAGTAGCGCACGCGCGTGGCGGATGCGGCCTGCGGGCTGTGCAGGACGACGTCGCGCCCGTCCAGCGTGGCGTCGGCATACCGGCAGTGCTGCGCCTGCGCATCGCAGAGTTCGAAGCCGATGGGACCGTTCGCCCCGGTCGTGACCAGGCGACCGTCGACGTCGTCGAACGCGATGCGTACCGCGCCCTGCGTGCGTGCTGCCGTGCGTGGCGTCGGGCCGGACGGCGCCAATGCGCGTTCGCCGTAGACCACGTGACGCGCCACCCGCGCCAGGCGCCGCCCCAATTCCTGCTTGTTGGGCGGATGGATGTCGTAGGCGTCACCGATGTCGATGGCCACCGCGAGCCCGGAGTGCGGGTCTTCTGCAACGACGCGGCGCTGCGCCTCGCGCAGCTGCGCCCAGCCGCTCTCCGTCGGTGCCTGCGGCGGGCGGCCGTAGCCGGCCAGTTGCACCACCAGCAACGGCAGCGCCGCGCCGAACTGCCTGCGCCAGTCGTCGCGCAGGTGGCGCAGCCGTGTCGCATAGACGGCGCCCTCGCCGGTATTGGATTCGCCCTGGTACCAGACGATGCCGCGCAGGCCGTCGTTGCCCAGCGGCGCGATCATGCCGTTGTACAGCGTCGACATGCCGGAGGCCGCATGCCATGGCGCCAGCGGCGGGGACTGTGGATCGGGTGCCACGCGATACTGCCAATGCCCATCCAGGACGATCCGCGTGCCATCGTGCAGTTGCACGGCATGGGCGCTCGCGGGACCTGCCAGTCCGCCCTCGCCGTAGGTATCCAGCACGTTGACGACCACCGTGTTGATGCCCGCTTTCAGCAGGCCGGGCGGCAGCGGATATCGGCGTGGATCGCTCGGCGCGTTCTGGCTGCCCACGGCCATGCCGTTGACCCAGGTCATATCCGTCTCGTCGACCGGCCCCAGCACCAGCCGTGCGCCCTGCGCCGCCTGTGCGGCGGTCAGGGTGACCTGCGTGCGGTACCAGACCATGCCGTTGTAGGCGGCGAGCGCGGGCACGCCCCAACGTTCCCAGGCGCCGAGCGTGGCCGGCGCGTCCTGCCACCGCGTGCGGTCCGCGCCGGGCTGCCAGGGTGTATCGCCCGGCTTGGTACCGGCGCGCGTGGTCCACCACTGTTGCCAGTGCCGGCCCCAGCGTGCGCTCGCGGCGACGGGATCGGTGGCGTACAGCGCCAGCACGTCCAGCGCATCGTCCATGCCGCCTTGCGCGCGCAGGGCGTCGGCGCTGGTCCAGGCCTCGATGCGCGCGCCGCCCCAGGCCGTCTGGATCAGGCCCATCGGCACCTTAACTGTCTTCTGCAGCTCGCGCGCGAAGTAGAAGCAGGCAGCGGAGAAATTGCGCACCGTCTCCGGCGATGCGGGTCGCCACGCGACGTCGGTCGGAAACATGTCCTGCGGCGTGACCGCCGCGGCCTTGGGCACGGCGAACAGGCGGATGCTCGGCTGGACGGCGGCGGCCAGTTCGCTGCTCGCATCCAGCGCGCGCCACACCGGCAGCTCCATGTTCGACTGCCCGGAACACAGCCAGACATCGCCCATCAGCACATCGCGCACCACCTGGCGGTCCTGCCCCGCGCGCACGGTCATGTCGTAGGGACCGCCGGCGGCGGTAGGCTGCAGCGTCGCGTGCCAGCGACCTCCGGCATCGGCGCGTGCACTGACCGACTGCCGTGCGAATGTCACCGACACCGTGGCGCCCGGCGCGGCGTGGCCCCACACCGGAATCGCCCGGTCGCGTTGCAGCACGGCGTGATCCTGGAACAGCGGATGCAACAGCGACGGCGTCGCCTGCTGCGCCATGCATGGCATCGCGCAGGCTCCTGAAACCATCGCCAGCAGCCAGCCCGTCCACGTTGTCGGCTTCATCGTCCATCTCCGGGTGCGGAGGGAAACTGCAGGGCCTGGTACCAGGCCAGCGGGTGCGGCGGCGCGGTTTCGCCTGGGGGCAAGGGCCGACCGCTCACCGACTGGAAGTACGCCACGCTGGCATCGCGCCACCACTGCGCTTCGCGCAGCTGGATGCGCAGAAACGCCGCCACCTGCGCATGCCGCTCGGCATCCACCTTGCCGCGCAGGCCGTCCCAGGTGCCCTGCATGGCCTGCACCTGGCGCACGCCCTGCGAATAGCGGCCGACCAGCTCGTCCCACAACGGCCGCCCGGAGGCCATGCGGTGATCCCACGGCACGTGGTGGAACCACAACAGCAGCGGCTCGGGCACCCGCGCCAGGTCGCCATACACGGCCGCCACCTCGGGCGCGTACTGGCTCACCGCATTGCTGCCGCCGGCGGTGCGGTCGAAGCCGATGCCATCGCGATCGGCGCGGTGGTAGTACACCGAGGTCCAGTCCGCGCGCGGGCCGCCATCCACCCAGGGGCCGGGGCCGTAGTGGTGGCCGCGCGCCATCAGGTGGTGCAGGCCCAGCGGGGTCATGTAGTTCACCGCGGCCTCGCGCGAGGCCATCATCATCCCGACGATGGGCTGCACCACCTCGGGCCTCGGCGAGAACGTCATCGCCGCCCATTCCGCCGCGATGGCGCGGGCGGCGCGCTGCGGATTCCAGGCGAGACGGCCGAAGGCATACCAGTTGGCCTGGTCGAAGTGCGAGCCGCTCCAGGTGCGGTCGTTGCCGATGTTGGCGACGCCTGCGATGCCGCTCAGGGCATGGCCTTCCAGCGAACCGTCCACCACGTCCGCCACCGTGGCGCCCGCGCCGCGGGCGTGGGTGTCGGACTGCAGCACTTCCTCGTACAACGGCCCCAGGTACACCAGGTGCGTGGCAAAGCCGAGATACTCCTTGGTGATCTGGAATTCCAGCATCAGCGGCGTGCGCGGCATCGCGCCGAACAGCGGATGGAACGGCTCGCGCGGCTGGAAATCGATGGGCCCGTTCTTGACCTGCACGATCACGTTCGGGCGGAACGCGCCGTCGAGGCCGGCGAACTCGGTGTAGGCCTGCATGGCACGGTCCACCGGCACGTCGTGGGCGTAGACGAAGGCCCGCCACATCACCACGCCGCCGTGCGGCGCCAGCGCATCGGCCAGCAGGTTGGCGCCGTCGGCATGCGAACGGCCATAGTCCTGCGGGCCGGGCTGCCCTTCCGAATTGGCTTTGACCAGGAAGCCGCCGAAATCCGGAATCCGCGCGTAGATGTCATCGACCTTGTCGCGCCACCAGCGCTGCACGGCCGGGTCGAGCGGATCGGCGGTCTTCAGCCCACCCAGTTCGATGGGCGCGCTGAAGCGCGCGCTCAGGTAGACGCGGATGCCGTAGGGCCGGAACACGTCCGCCAGCGCCGCCGCCTTGTCGAGATAGGCCGGCGCCAGGCTCTGCGCGTTGGCGTTGACGTTGTTGAGCACCGTGCCGTTGATGCCCAGCGAGGCATTGGCCCGCGCATAGTCCGTGTAACGCGGGTCGCGCCACTCCGGCAGGCTTTGCCAGTCCCACAACGAGCGGCCCGCGTAGCCGCGCTCGACATGGCCGTCCAGATCGTCCCAATGGTCGAGCACGCGCAGTTGGATCCGTGGCGACTCATGCACCTCGAGCGCGTCCAGCGACGCACCGGTCTGCAGCAGCCGCAGCAGATGGAACACCCCGTACAGCACGCCGATGTCGCGACGTGCGGCCACCAGCAACACCGCGTGCCCGTCGATGCGGGCGCGCTTGAGCAGGTAGCCCTCCTCGCCCAGCGACGCGATCTCCTCGCGGAACGGCGCAAGCGCTGGCGACGACTGCGGCGTGCCCAGCACCACCGCATGATCGCCGGTCGCGACCGCACGCGTCGCCGGCGCGCGGCCCAGCAGGCCGGTGAGGCCGCGTATCAGTTCATCGCGCGCCGCACGCTGCGTCGGGGTCTGCTCCGGCGCCACTACCTCATCCAACTCCGCCGTGCGCGCAGCGCCTTGCGAAGGCAGATACCGCAGCCACAACGCAGCGCCATCCTCCGCATGCACGCTGCCTGCGCAGACCATCAGCGCCATGGCAGCGCACGCCATCCACTGACACCGCATGACATGCGCACGACGCCCAAGCGCCGCCAACAAACCTTGTAAGCTGACGGCGTGCCCGCGGCGCGCCAACGTCAAGAAGAACAAAGGGAACGCGTTTTGGACAAGCCGAAGAAATCGGTCCGCCGCAAGACCAGCGGGGTCACGATCGACGAGGTGGCGGCCTTGGCCGGGGTGTCGCCGATGACGGTGTCGCGCGCGATCAACCAGGGCAAGGTGCGCGACGCCACCCGCGAGCGCGTGATGCGCGCGGTGCGCGAACTGGGCTACACGCCCAACCTGGCGGCCAGTTCGCTGGCCGCCGCGCAGCACACGCGCATCGCGCTGATCTACACCAACCCCAGCGGCGCCTACCTGCGCGAACTGCTGGTCGGCTTGCTGCGCGTCGCGTCCAACGCCGCCATCCAGTTGGTCATCCATTACTGGGAAGACCTGGACCCCGACGCCGAGCGCAAGGCCGCGCGCGCCTTGGGCGGCCGCGTGGATGGCGTGATCCTGCCGCCGCCGCTGTGCGAGTCGCAGGCGGCGGTGACCGAACTGGTCAAGGCGGGCATTCCGGTGGTCGCGATCGCCGCCGGGCGCCTCAGCGACGCAATCTCCTGCGTGCGCATCGACGATTTCCACGCCGGCAAGGAGATGGCCGAGCATCTGATCCAGCACGGCCACCGGCGCATCGGCTTCATCCGCGGGCGCCAGGACCTCAGCGCCAGCGCGCGGCGCTACGAGGGCTTCGTCACCGCCCTGCAGGAGGCCGGGCTGAAGGTCGAACCCGGCCTGGTCCAGCAGGGCGACTACACCTACCGCTCCGGGCTCGCCGCCGCCGAGAAGCTGCTGTCGCACCGCCGCCCGCCGACCGCGATCTTCGCCAGCAACGACGACATGGGCGCGGCAGCGATCTCGGTCGCGCATCGGCGCGGCCTGGAAGTGCCGCGCGACCTGTCGGTGGTGGGTTTCGACGACACCTCGGCCGCCACCACCGTCTGGCCCGAGCTCACCACCATCCACCAACCGATCGCCTCGATGGCCGATGCCGCCATCGACATCCTGCTGCGCAGCATCCGCCGCAAGCGCGACGACGCGCGCATGTCCAGCGACCACGTGGTCCCGCACCGGCTGGTGCTGCGCGGTTCGGTCGCCAGCCCGCCCAAGGGCCGCTAGCGCAGGTCGCATGCTCACGTGCTCGGACATGCGACGGTGGCCTCCGCTTCGTTCAATGCACCGAGCGCGACCCGCGACACCGACAGCGTCATCGTGCCCGCCGTGGTCAACGCCCACGGACGCTCCAGCTTGCTCAGATCCGCACCGGCTGCCGCCAGGCACTTGAGCGGCACGCCCACGCGCTTCCATTGGCCCACCGGCAGGGCTGTCAGCGTCGGCCCGATCGCGACCCGCGCGGTGCAACCGCTGCCGCAACCGACCGCCAGCCACACCTCGCCCTGCGGTGCGGCGTCCACGCGCAGCGTGGTCACCAGCATCAGGTCGCCGTTGCTCTCGCGCTGCAGGTCCAACGGTGTATGCGACTGCAGCGCGACCACGGCCTCGCGACCGCCGGACCAGGCAAGGCGGCGGCCATCTTCCTGCGCCAGGTGATCCACGCCGGTGACCTTCAGCGCGCCGCCATCGAGCGATTCCGGCACCCGGGTGACGGTCACGCCCTGCCCGCTGCTGCCTTCCAGGCGCAGCGCCAGGCCCGGACCGGCCGCGCCGCGCACGAAGAACACCCCGGCCGCGCCTTCGTTGCCGGTGAGGCCGGAGACCTCCGGCAGCCTGGCCAGATCGCCGTTGTCGGCGTAGCGCAGGCCGAAGCCGAAGGCGAACAGCGGGTCGTAGTCCTTCTGCCCCACGTTATTGGCGTATTGCGTGGCCGTGCGCGGCCAACTGAAGCTGAGCTTGCCCTTGAAGTCGTGCTGCACGCCGCCCTGCGGAGTGCGCAGCAGCACGTCGGCGATGCCGGCGCCCTCCGAGCCCGGCAGCCACGCCGCCACGAAGGCATCGGCGGCATTGAGCTCGCGGTTGACCCACAGCGGGCGCCCGCTGAGGAACACTGCGACGACCGGGATGCCATCGGCCTTCAACCGCTTGATCAGCGCCAGGTCCGTGTCGTCGCCCGGTTTGTAGGCCAGGGTCGGCCGATCGCCCTGGAACTCCGCGTACGGGTTTTCCCCGAACACCACCACGGCCACGTCCGGCTTGGTCGTGTATCTGCCGTCGACCGCCAGCACGGCCTCGCCGCCTGCGGCCTTGGCCTGCTGCGCGAAGCCCTCGTAGATGGTGTCCGCGTTCGGGAAGTCCTTGCGGGTGGTGCCGGTGCCCTGCCAGTTCAGCGTCCAGCCGCCGGCCTGCTTGCCGACGTCGTTGGCGCCGTCGCCGGCCACCAGGATGCGTTGCTTCGGCGACAGCGGCAGCACGCCGCCCTGGTTCTTCAGCAGCACCAGCGACTCGCGCACGGCCTGCCGCGCCACCGCGCGATGCGCCGGGGCGCCGATCAGCGCGAACTGGCCGCCGACCGCGCGCGCCGACGGCTTGCCCGCCTCGAACAGGCCCAGCCGCATCTTGACCCGCAGGATCCGGCGTACCGCATCGTCCAGGCGTTGCTGGGAAATGGTGCCGTTCTTCGCCGCCGCCAATGTGGTCGTGTAGAAGCCCTTCCAACTGTCCGAGGCCATGGCCATGTCCAGGCCGGCGTTGATGGTGGCGGGGCAATCGGTCGGCGTGCAGCCCTTGACCTGCCCGTGGCCGTTCCAGTCGCCCACCACGAAGCCGCCGAAGTGCATGCGTCCCTTCAGCACGTCGGTCAGGTAGGCCTTGTGGCCATGCATCTTTTCGCCGTTGACGCTGTTGAAGGAGGCCATCGCGGTCTGCGCGCCCGCGGCGATCGCCGGGGGATAGCCGGCGGCATGGATGCGCACCAGGTCGGCCTCACCGATTCTGGTGTCGCCCTGGTCCCGGCCGTCGGTGGTGCCGCCATCGCCGAGGAAATGCTTGACCGAGGCGATCACATGGCGGCCATCGAGGAAGTCGCGCGTTCCCACCTTGCCCTGCAGTCCCTCGACCATCGCCCCGGCATAGCTGGCCACCACCTCGGGCGACTCGGAATAGCCCTCGTAGGTGCGGCCCCAGCGGTCGTCCTGCGGCACCGCCACGGTCGGCGCGAAGGTCCACTCCATGCCGGTGGCACGGGTCTCCAGCGCGGTGATTTCACCGATCCGCCGCAGCAGCGCCGGGTTACGCGTCGCGCCCAGGCCGATGTTGTGCGGAAACAGGGTCGCACCGACGATGTTGCTTTGCCCGTGCACCGCATCGATGCCGAACAGCACCGGGATCGCCTTGCCGCCCTTGGAGGTGTCCATCGACGCCGCATAGAACGCATCGGCCAGCGCCAGCCATTCGGCCGGCGCGGCATCGTAGCGGCCGCCGGGATCGGAGTTGCCGCCGGCCAGGATCGACCCCAATCGATACTTGCGCACGTCCTCCGGGGTGAGGCTGCCGATATCGCCCTGCACCAGCTGGCCGACCTTTTCCTCCACCGTCATGGTGGCGATCAGGTCGGTGAGGCGCCGTTCCAGCGCGGGATCCTCGGGCAGCGGCCAGGTCACGTTGGGCCAGGGGCTGGCCTCCGCCCGGGCGGGCGCCGCGGCCTGGACGTCGCCCTTGCAGACGGCAAGCGCGAGCAGCAGCGCGGCCAGCAGTGCGCCGTGGTGGCGTGTGGAATGGGTGTCGGTCACGGCGCTCTCCTTGCCGCCGCGCTCAGCGCAGCAGGTACTGGTTGATCAGGTTCTCGTAGCGCTCCTGCCGGCCACTGATCTGCCGTGGCTCGCCACCCTTCGCGCCCAATGCGGCCAACTCGGCGAGGCCGAGCGCGCCGCCCGCGAACTCCTTGCCGGCACCACTGTCGAAGCTGGCATAGCGCTCCTGGCGCCACTGTTCCCAGGGCGAGTCGTTGAGCAACGCATGGGCGACTTCCAGCCCGCGCGCGAACGCATCCATGCCGCCGATGTGGGCGATGAACAGATCCTCGAGCTCGGTTGACTCGCGGCGCACCTTGGCGTCGAAGTTCAGGCCGCCCTCCAGGCCGCCCTGGCGCAGCACCACCAGCATGGCGCCCACGGTGTCGTACAGGTCGGTCGGGAACTGGTCGGTATCCCAACCGTTCTGCGCATTGCCGCGGTTGGCGTCGATGCTGCCCAACAGGCCGTGGTCGGAGGCGACCTGCAGGTCGTGTTCGAAGGTGTGGCCGGACAGCGTGGCGTGGTTGGCCTCGATGTTGAGCTTGAAATCCTTGTCCAGGCCATGCTGCTTCAGGAAACCCGTCACCGTCGCGCTGTCGAAGTCGTACTGGTGCTTCATCGGCTCCATCGGCTTGGGCTCGATCAGGAAGTTGCCCTTCAGGCCGATGCTGCGGCCGTAGTCGCGCGCCATGGTGAGGAAGCGCGCGAAGTGGGCGAGTTCGCGCTGCATCTGCGTGTTCGCCAGCGAGGCGTAGCCCTCGCGGCCTCCCCAGAACACGTAGTGTTCGCCGCCCAGTTCCACCGTCGCCTCCAGCGCCGCCTTCACCTGCACCGCGGCACGCGCCACCACGGCGAAATCCGGATTGGTCGCGGCACCGTTCATGTAGCGCGGATGCGAGAACAGATTGGCCGTGCCCCACAGCAGCTTCATCCCGGTCGCGTCCTGGCGCGCCTTGGCCAGGCCCACCATGTGCTTGAGGTTCTTCTCGTACTGCGCGGCATCGTCGGCGTCCGGCGCCAGGTCGATGTCGTGGAAGCACCAGTACGGCACGCCGAGCTTGGTGAAGAATTCGAACGCCGCATCCACTTTCGCTTCGGCGCTGGCCATCGGCGCGCCGACCTCCCAGGGAAAGTGGCGCGTGCCCGGGCCGAACGGATCCTGCCCGGCGTTGCAGAAGGTGTGCCAGTAGCACACCGCAAAGCGCAGATGTTCCTGCATGGTCTTGCCGCCGACAACCTTGTTCGCGTCGTAGACCTTGAAGGCCAGCGGATTGTCCGAACTGCGGCCTTCGAACGGGATACGGCCGATGCCGGGGAAGTATTCCTTGGCGCCGATAAAGGGCTGGGTGTGCATGGTGCGGGTTCCTGTCGTGGTGGGAGGGAGTGCGAAAAGGGAATCAGCCGCG
The DNA here is from genome assembly GCF_011761895.1 of Xanthomonas sp. F4. Classification (NCBI taxonomy): domain Bacteria; kingdom Pseudomonadati; phylum Pseudomonadota; class Gammaproteobacteria; order Lysobacterales; family Lysobacteraceae; genus Xanthomonas; species Xanthomonas sp. F4. The sequence goes on from NZ_JAASQX010000009.1 coordinate 16,353, forward strand.
GAACAGCGGCATGCAGGCATCGAGATGGCGCAGGAAGCGCGCATAGGCCGCGGCATAGGCCTTGGTGCGCGCCGGATCCGGGCGGGCGGACCGCTGCGGATCCACCGCCACATGCCGCTGCGCGATGTCGGCGATGGACGCGGCATCGCCGCGCGCCAGGCCGATGGCCCACAGCGCCTGCAGGGCCGCACCGAACGCCGCGCCTTCCGGTTGCGTGGGCACGTCCACCGGCAGGCCGAACACATCGGCCACCAGTTGCCGCCATGCGCCGCTGTTGCTGCCACCGCCGGTCAGCACGATGCGCTCGAACTGCATGCCGGCGCGCACGAATGCGTCGAAGCCGTATTTCAGGCTGTAGGTCGCCCCTTCCATCGCCGCGCGATAGAGGTGGGCCGGGGTCATGTTGGTCGTGTCCAGGCCCGCCAGCAGGCCCTTGCCCAGCGGCAGGTCCGGCGTGCGCTCGCCATTGAGGAACGGCAGCATCACCAGGCCGTCGGCACCGGGCGCGGTGGCGTGCAGATGCGCATCGCCATCGCGGGTGCTGAAGCCGAACGCGGCGGCGACCTGTTCGGTCGCCACGGTGCAGTTCATCGTGCAGATCAGCGGCAGCCAGCCACCGGTGGAAGAGCAGAACGCGGCCCACGCGCCGTCCGGGTCGACCACCGGCGTGTCGGAATAGGCGAACAAGGTGCCGGAGGTGCCCAGGCTCATCGCCAGGCGACCGGGCACGACGCAGCCGGTGCCGATCGCCGCCATCATGTTGTCGCCGCCACCGACGGCGACCTTCAGCGTCGTCGGCACGCCGAGCAGGCCGGCGGCCGCCGGGTCGATATCGAACACCGCATCCGGCGCGGCGAAGCGCGGCAGGCAGTCCGCAAGATCGCGCTGCGGATCGGTCGCACGCAGCAGTTCGGCCGACCACGTGCGTGTGCGCACGTCCAGCCAGCCCGTACCCGATGCGTCGCCGTATTCGCAGAAGCGCTGGCCGGTCAGCACGAAGTTGAGGTAGTCGTGCGGCAGCAGAATGGTGGCGAGCCGCGCATAGACCTCGGGCCGGTGCGTCTTGGTCCAGGGCAGCTTGGAGGCGGTGTAACCGGTGAGGATCGGGTTGCCCGCCAGCGCGATGGTGCGCGCCGCGCCGCCGACCGCGTCCATGATCTGCCCGCACTCGGCCGAGGTGCTGGTGTCGCACCACAGCTTGGCCGGTGCCAGCACCTCGCCCGCCGCATCGACCGGAACGAAGCCGTGCTGCTGGCCCGAGACCGCCAGCGCGGCGAGGCGCGATCGCAGCGCAGGATCGATCGCCTGGAAGCAGGCCTGCAGGGCCGCGACCCAGTCGGCCGGCCGCTGTTCACGGCTGCCATCGGCGGCGGAATGCAGATCCAGCGGCGCGCTGCTGCTGGCCACGACGCTGCGCCCGACCGGGTCGTAGACCACGACCTTCAGGCTCTGCGTTCCCGCATCGATTCCGGCCACCAGCTCCCTCTCTTCCACGTCGTCTCCGCCTTCTAGTTAGCGCTATCATTTTTTAGCGACAGCAATGTGCTGCTACGCCAGGGAAACGCTCCGTTGCCAGACGTCGGGCGCCGCCTTGCAATAGCGTTCGATGAACTCCGCCTGCGACGGCATCGCCGCGCTGGCCTGCTGCAGCGGCTGGCGGATCCGCAGCAACAGCGTGCGCAGGTCCGCGTCGTCGATGGCGGCAGCCAGCGGGTGCGGCGGTCCAGGCTGGATGCCCTGTCCCAGCAATACGCTGGTCCACGAATCCACGCGGAACAGTTCGCCGGGGTCCTGCCAGGCGTGCGCGCGTTCGCGCCAGGCGCGCAGCCGGAGCGCGAGCGACTCGGGCAGTGCCATCTCACGGCAGGCTTTCCACATCGGCTCGTCGCGCTGGGTGGCGTGGTAGTGCAGGATGATGAAGTCGCGCACGTGCTCCATCTCCTGGCGACTGACCGTGTTGTACAGCTCCACCAGCGCCGGGCTGATGCCCTCGCTTGGAAACAGCTGGATCAGGCGCACCACGGCGCTGAGGGTCAGGTGGATGCTGGTCGATTCCAGCGGCTCGATGAAGCCGCTGGCCAGGCCCAGCGCCACCACGTTCCTGTTCCATGCCTGCAACCTGCGCCCGCTGCGGAACGGCACCAGCCACGGATCCCGCAGCGGCGGGCCGTCGACGTCGCGCAGCAGCTTGGCGTGCGCCTCGTCGTCGGACATGTGGCGACTGGAGAACACCAGCCCGCAGCCGACCCGGTGCTGCAGGGCGATATGCCAGCGCCACCCGGCCTCGTGCGCGATGGCACGGGTATACGGCACCGGCGGCGCGACCGCCTCGGTCTGCACCGCGACGGCGCGATCGCTGGGCAACCAGTCGTGCCAGTCCTCGTAGCCGGTGTGCAGGGTCTGCTCGGTCAGCAGGCCACGGAACCCGGTGCAGTCGATGAACAGGTCGCCCTCGATGATCTGCCCGTCTTCCAGCAGCAACGACGCGACGGAGCCGTCATGCGCATGTTGCCGCACCTCGCGGATCTGTCCTTCGATCCGGCGCAGGCCATGCGCTTCGGCCTTCTTGCGCAGGAATTTCGCGTAGAGCGCGGCGTCGAAGTGGTAGGCGTAACTGACCTGCGGCTGGGTGTCCAGCGCGAACTTGTCGCCGCGCGAGGCGATGCTTTCCAGGCAGAAATCGCCAAGGTCCGACGGCATGCCCCGGCGCAGGCTGTCCAGCCAGAAATGATGGAACGGCGTGGCCCAGGTGCCCTGCCCGATGGTGCCGAACGGATGGATGAAACGATCGCCGGGGCGACGCCAGTTCTCGAACGAGATCGACAGCTTGAACGTGCCGGCCACGGCGCGCAGGAACTCCTGCTCGTCGATCTGCAGGAAGCGGTGGAAGGTGCGGATCGGCGGCACGGTCGACTCGCCGACGCCCACCGTGCCGATCTGCTCGGACTCCACCAGGGTGATGTCCAGGCGATCGCGGAACTGGTGGGCCAGCGCGCAGCCGGCCAGCCAGCCAGCGGTGCCGCCGCCGGCGATGACGACCTTGCGGATGCGCCCGTCCGTGGTGGTGGCGAGAGTCAAGTCGATGCTCCCATCAGCGGTTGAGCCGCGCCAGCAACTGCGCGCGCGTGCGGCGCGCCCGTGCCTCGTCGAACGGGGCCAGCTCGCCCCGGGCTGCCTCGGGCAGGTGCTGGCCTGCACGTTCGCCGGGACCGAACACGTAGTAGTCGAAGAGCTTCGCCCAGGCCTGCTTCTCGCGTGCCGGCAGATCGCGCAGCGCCCACATCGCGTGCTGCAGCGCCGTCAGCGGCGAGGGCAAAAAGGCAGGCGCGCTGCGCCACCAGTAGTTCACCAGCACGTTGAACGGCGCCAGGCTGCGCACGTGGTGCCACCACATGCTCGGGATGAACAGCGCATCGCCCGGCTCCAGCTCGACGTGCTGCGCGCTGGCGAGGGCATCGCGGAAACGCGGATAACGCGCGAAGTCGGGGCGATCGACATCCACCACGCTGACCACCTGGCCGCCCGGCGTCGGTTCCAGCGGTCCCGGATACAGGTTGTCGATCTGCTCGGGCGGAAACAGGGTGACGCGGCGTCGGCCCACGGCGCAGCAGGCCAGGTTGTCCGGCGTGTCGAAATGGCAGGAGGCGGTGACGCGGTTGCCGATCCAGATGCTGGCCGGCGCATCGATGCCCTGCCCGGCCAGGCCGGCGTCGTTGGCCTGCGCGAACCCCGGCAGCGCCCGCTCGATCGGCAGCGACGCGACATAGTAGGTGGGCGGCCGCGGATCCTCGAGGGTGGCGGCGATCGCATCCAGCACCTGCGTCAGCGGTCCGCGCCGGACCTCGAAATTCAACTGGGTGAAATCGGCGCTGTAGAACGGGCGTCCTTCGATCCCGGGTTCGCCGAAGGAGTACGGAACCGGCACGCCCGCATCGAAACCGCGCAGGTAGGCCAGTGCGTCCTGCGTGGAGCGCAAACCGGCCTGGACCAGTCCCCAGTCGCGCGCGATGCCGCGCAAGACCACCGGCTCCCCGGCCGCCACCAGTGCCTGCAATGGCAGGGCCGTGGGCTGCACGCCCTCCAGTGTCCGCATGGCGCCGCCGTCCGGCACGCTCAGTTCCTGCCCGCCGCGCCGGCGGCATCCTGCAGGCGCAGGCGTCGCTGTTTCTCGGCGATCAGGCGGCGCATGTTGTGCAGCGAAGCCAGCATCAGGTACGCGCCTTCCAGATAGCCGGCGCGGTTGAGCGCGGCCAGCGCAGGGCCGTCCAGCCCGGCCAGGCGTTCGCGGTCGATCGCATGCAGGCCGTTGACGCCAATCCGATGCTGCGCATCGAGTTGCACGTCGAGCGCGACGGGCTGGATCAACCCCTGTGCATCGAGCGCGGCGAACATGTCCGCGCCGAACGCGTGGCCCTCGTGAATGCCGCGCAGCACCCCGGCGATGTGGTCGAGATAGGGCGTGTTGCCGCCCTGAGGCAGGAACACCGGCTCGCCCTGCATCGCGGTCACCCGCGGATGCTCCATGTCCACGTGCAGGACCGCTTCCTGGCTGAGCACGCCATCGATCCGCTGCTCCTGGAACCCGATGAGGAACGGCCCCTTGGCCGCCGCCCCGGGCAGATACGACGCCGTCCAGCGCCGCTCGTGCAGGAACAGGTTCTCGTGCTGCTCGAACCCCAGCAACGCCACGGACTGCCACGCGCCGGTCGCCGGATCCTTGCGCAGGAAGATCGGATACTCGCGCTGCAACTCGGCGAACTCGCTCGGGTAGGCCGGCACCATGCCCACCGCATCGCCGAACTCGGGGCCGAAGTCGGTGGCCACGCGCAGGTCGCGGTGGGCGATGTTGTTGAGCATTTCGTAACGCGGCATGGTGGTGCGCACTCCCGGTGGAGCCTGGCACGGGACACCGCCGCAACCGCGGCGGCGCCCGTGACGACATGCGAAGAGATCCTCTCCGCCTTCCTCAGAACTTGTAGCGAACGCCCAGCATGTAACGCGGACTCTGGTCGGCCAGCTTGACGATCATCTGCGAGGTCCGCGAACGCCAGCGCACGTCCTCGCCGGTCAGGTTGATCGCCTCCAGCCCGAACGACCAGTTGTCGTTCAACGTGTAGTTCACGCTGAGGTCCCACTGTTCGTACGGTTCCACATAGTACGGATTGCGGCTGGTGCCCTGGTTGGCCAGGATCAGGTACTGGTCGCGCCAGTTCCAGGCCAGGCGCACCGACCAGCCGTACTTTTCGTACATCAGCACCGCATTGGCGGTGTCGCTCAGGCCGGTGAGCGCGAACTGGTCGATGCTGGGGTCGCCGGCATTGTCGTAGCCGACGTCGCCTTTGACGATGGTGTAGTTGGCGAGGATGCCGAACCCGGTGTCGCCGAGGAAGTACTGCCCGCCGAGTTCCCAGCCATGCAGCTTGGCCTGGTTCTGGTTGATCGGGCGGTTGACGTTGAACTCGTACAACGGATCGTCGGCCTCGCCGTAGAGATCGTAGGCCGCCTCGGTCGCCAGCACCTGCGCGCCGGTGCCGTTGTAGGCGGCCAGGCCGGCCGGGTTGTTGCGCAGCAAGGCCAGCGCAGTGAACAACGACGTATCGTTGGCCGAGCAGGCCGCCGCATTGGCCGGGCCGACCTGGGCAAGGCAGGCACCGCTGGTGAGGAACCCCAGGGCCGTCCTCGCGTCCGGACCGGAGGTCGGATCGCGCAGGCCGTACAGCGTCTCCTGCACCACGGTATTGCCGACGAAATTGTTGACCGACTTGTTCCAGTACGTCACCGACAGATAGCTCGCATCGGCGAAGTACCACTCCAGCGCCAGGTCGAGGTTGTCGGATTCCAGCGGCTTCAACGACGGGTTCTGTGCGGTGCCGCTGGCCCGCGAGGACGGATCGATCAGCACCGAGCCGAATGGCTGCTGTGCCCCGGGACCGGCATAGAGGTTGCCGATCGGCGCGCGCGCGATGCTCTTGCCGAACGAGACGCGCCCCTTCAGCGTCTCGCTGAGATCGATGCTGAAATCGAGGTTGGGCAGGATGTAGCTGTAGCTGGTCTTTTCGCTGAACGGTTGCTGCTCGTTGGACAGCACCACGCGGAAGTCGTTGTTGGACTGCCACTCGATCGCTTCGGGCGTGGCGATGACCGAGGTCGACACCACGTCGGTTGTTTCGTAGCGCACGCCCAGCCGGGTATTGGTGCGCATGCCGGCCAGCTCGCCATCCAGTTCGACCTGGAAATAGGCCGAGCGGGTCTTCTCTTCCACGAAGTTGTCGGCGGCGCGCTGCGGGCTCACGCCCAGGCCGACGCCGTACTGGCTGGCCGCCCATTCCGCGAGCCTGCCCGCATCACCCCGCCATGCCGGCCAACTGCTGCCGCCGTAGTCATGGAACAGGCCGATGATGTTGACCGGCTGCATCAGGTTCATCAGGCCGCCAGCGGTATCCCGGTCGACATTGGCCACGCCCCAGTCGCCCAGGGTGGAATACGCCTCGGCGGCCTGGATGCGATGGGTGGTCGACTTGTTGCTGTCCACGCCGAACTGGAAGCGGCCCTGGTCGAAGCTCCACTCGCCATCCACGCGGGCCTGCTTGATCTGGCTGATCTGGCTCTGCGAGTTGACACGCAGCACCTGCGTGCCGATCTCGCCCGGTACGAAGCCCGGGTTGACCACGCCGTTGGTCCTGGCCGCGGCGTCGGCGTCGCTCGGATACCAGACCTGGGTGCCGATCGGCAGGCCGTTGTTGAAGTTCAGCTCCTGCACCCAGGACCCGCCGCATTGCGGACCGGTGGTGCAGTTGTTGGTGCCGGCGATGCTCATGAAGATGGAGCCGCCACCGGTCAGCGGATCGTTCGGGCGGCTTTCGTTCTTCGAGTCGTGCGCGTCGAAGCTGAGCTTGAGCCGGTCGGTCACGTTCCACACCGCGTTCAGACCGAGCGAACCCAGCTTGTACTTCTGCATGCTGCGCTGCTGCTCGAGGCCGAAATCCTTGGTGCCGGCGATTTCGCGGATGTAGGTCGGCACGGCCACCGCGCCGCTGGTATCGAACGTCACATCGGTGTAGTTGCTGTTCTGCAGCCACATGCCCTGCTCGCCACGATTCTCGGTGATCTCGTTGGTCGAATAGGTGTAGTCCAGGGTCAAGGTCAGGCTGTCGGTAGGCGCGAACTGCAGCACCGCCTGGCCGTTGACGCGCTCGCGTTCGAACTCGGAGAACGCATAGCGCAAGTCGTTCGGGCGCGCATACAGCGCACCGGCCTGCGGCGCGTTGACCACGGTCGGGTTGCCGGGCATTGAGCCGGTCCACGGCTGCACGTTCCAATAGTTCTCGGTGGCCTGCACCGAGCCGCCCTTGCGCTTCTGGTAGCTCGCGCTCACGCCGACGCCGAAGGTCTTGTCCGGGTTGCTGTAGCCGAAGATGCCGGACAGTTCGGGCGTCAGGTCGTCGTCGAACGGCTGGCTGCGGTCGGAGACCGCCTTGGCACCGGCGCTGGCGACGATGCCCTGGTGGTCGAACGGGCGCGCAGTCAGGATGTTGATGGTGGCGCCGATGCCGCCGCTGGGCATGTTGGCCTGGCTGGTCTTGTAGACCTCGATGCCATTGATCGCTTCGGCGGCGAGCTGGGCGAAGTTGAAGGCGCGGGTGCCGCCGTCGACACCGCCGATGGCGACCTGCCCGGCAGCGCCGAACGCATCGGCGCCAGGCATCTGCCGCCCGTTGAGCGTCACCATGTTGAACTGCGGGCCGAAGCCGCGCGCGGTGACCTGTGCGCCTTCGCCGTCGCGTCGCTCGATGGAGATGCCGGTGATGCGCTGCAGCGATTCGGCCAGGTTGGTATCGGGGAACTTGCCGATGTCCTCGGCACTGATGGCATCCACCACACCCGCGGAATCGCGCTTGATGTCCATCGCCTGGCTGAGGCTGTTGCGCAGGCCGGTGACCTGCACGGTGTCCAGCTGCGTCGGGCTGCTCTGGGCCTGCTGTTGCGCGGCCGGTGCCGGCGTCGACGCGTCCTGCGCGAATGCGGGATTGATGACCAGGACGCCACCGACGAAGGTGAACATGGCCCTGGATTTGAACTTCGCCAGCGTGCGGCTCATGGACGAGCCCCCAGGTCTTGGCTACGACGAAACATAGAAGCGCTCATGACTCTCCCCTCTGACATGCGATCGATGGATGTATCGCCCCTCCCCCAAGAGGCACGCACGGGCGATGCCCGTCTTCCACGCCGAACATCGCAGCGCGCTGTGCGTTCGCTGCGACTCAAAACTCCGTTTCAGGATTGCCAGACGACGCGCGATAAAGGCTCCCCCCGAGCCCGACTGCCGCTGATTGATAGCGCTATCATCGCGTCGAGCGCAGACTACGCACCTGGGATATCGCTTGTCATCATGCGTCGCAACAAAGGACCGCATTCCTTGAAGAGCACCTCCAAAACGACGCGTCGAAGAGGGAGCGCCATCACCATCGACGACGTCGCGGCGCATGCGGGCGTCTCGCCGATGACCGTCTCGCGCGTCACCCATGGCCATGCCGGCGTGCGCGAAAGCACGCGCGAGCGGGTGATGCGCAGCGTGCGCGCCCTGGATTACCGGCCCAACCCGGCCGCCAGCGCCCTCGCCGCGGCGCAGCACACCTGCATCGCGTTGATCTACACCAATCCCAGCTCCAGCTATCTGCGCGAACTGCTGGTCGGCGCGCTGCGCGGATCCACCCGCGCGGCGGCGCAGTTGGTGATCGCCACCTGGGATGGGTTGGGGCCGCGTGCACGCCGCGCCGCCGCGCGCACGCTCTGCACCAGCGTGGCGGGCGTGCTTCTCCCGGCACCGTTGTGCGAATCGAAGGCCATCGTCGCCGTGTTCGCCGACGCCGGGATTCCCGTCGTCTCCATCGCGTCCGGCCGGTTCAGCGACAGGATTTCCTGCGTGCGCATCGACGACCGCCGCGCCAGCCATGACCTGGTGTCGCACCTGATCGCGCACGGGCATACCCGCATCGGCTACATCACCGGCGACCCGAACCAGACCGCCAGTGCGCACCGCTGGCAGGGCTACCGGGATGCCCTGGCCGATGCCGGCATCGGCTACGACGCCGCGCTGGTGCAGCCGGGCGACTTCACCTATCGCGCCGGCCTGGAGGCGGCCGAACGGTTGCTGGCCTTGCAGGCGCGCCCGAGCGCGATTTTCGCGAGCAACGACGACATGGCCTCGGCCGTGGTGTCGGTGGCGCACCGTCGCCGCCTGAAGGTGCCGGAGGATCTGTCGGTAGTGGGGTTCGACGATACGTCGGCATCGACGATGGTGTGGCCGGAGCTGACCACCATCCATCAACCGGTGGCGGACATGACCGACACGGCGATCGACCTGCTGCTGCGGGAGATCCGGCAGGCCGCTGGCGCGGAGCGCATCAGGGTCAATCACGTGGTGCCGCACCGCCTGGTCACGCGCGACTCCGTCTCGCGGCCGCTGGTGGTTCGCGCGCCATCGGGCGAGCCGTGAGGCCAGCACACTGGCGGCGCTATCGGTGCGGTTGCAGGTGTCGCTTTGGCTGTTGCTGTTGCTGTTGCTGTGGTTGTGGCTCTTGCTGTTGCCGTTGCTTTGGCTTTTGACTTACCGGGTTCCCTTCCGAAGCGGCGAACCAGGCGGGAAAAACCCGAAGGGCGGCGCACATGGACGTGCGCCGTCCGCGGCAGGGGCAGGATGCCCCTTCCGCGGATCCCGTCTGGTTCGCGGACCCGGAGCGCGCAGCGCGGAGGGCGCGTAGGCAGGGCGCGCTTTCTTTTGGTTACCTTTTCTTTGCGCGAGCAAAGAAAAGTAACTCGCCCGAAAGGGCGAAAGCCTTTGCCGTTGCTTCAAGCTTGAGTCGGAGGAGAAAGACTGTAGGAGCGGCTTTAGCCGCGACCGACGTGATCGATAATCCCTGTCGCCGCTCAAGTCGCTCCTGCAATCCAGCTGCGGCAGCAGCAAGAGCAAGTGCAAGAGCAAAGCTTTCGCCTGACGGCGAGTTACTTTTCTTTGCTTGTGCAAAGAAAAGTAACCAAAAGAAAGCACACCCTGCCTCGCGCCCTCCGCGCTAACGCGCTCCGGGTCCGCGTCCACCCCGGGGATTCGCGGAAGGGGCATCCTGCCCCTGCCGCGAACGGCGCACGTCCCTGTGCGCCGCCCCTTCGGGGTTTTTCCCCGGGCCGGCCGCCGCTTCGGAAGGGAACCCGGCAAGTCAAAAGCCAGAGCAACAGCAAAAGCAAGAGCAGGAGCAATGGCAACGGCAACGGCAACGGCAACGGCAACCGCAACCGCAACCGCAACCGCAACCGCATGAATCAGCTTGCCCTGGTGCGGCATGGGCACCGACGACACAACACCGATACCACTGCCCACACTTCACCAGCACATACACCACCCGCCATCCACTGCATCGGCCGAGTTGCCGGCAAGCGAGCGGCACCAGCGCGCGCCATCCGCCTCGTAACTGCGCTACCGTTCACCCATGGCGCGCCCACCCGCCCATGCCGCCACCGGAGATGCCCATGCCCCTGCTCCATCGGTCCCCTGCCACGCCACTGCACGCCGGCCGCCACCGCGCCTGGCGCATCGGCCTGGCCCTGCTGTGCCTCCTGATCGCCGCGCCGGGCGTGGCCGCCGACAACGGCGCCGTGCCCGCGTTGCAGCGCGCGCAGCAACTGATCCTGGTACTGGCGCCGGACTGGGACAGCCCGCAGGGGCGGCTGCAGGCATTCGAGCGCGACGCGCACGGGTGGCACGCGCACGGGCAGGCCTTCGACGTGAGCCTCGGCCGCCACGGCAGCGCCTGGGGCCTGGGCCTGCATCCGGCACAAGCGGACGGTCCGCAGAAGCGCGAAGGCGACGGCCGCAGCCCGGCCGGGGTGTTCACCATCGGCGAGGCCTTCGGCTACGCGCCGCGTATCGACAGCACCATGCCCTACCAGGCGATGCAGCAGAGCAACTACTGCATCGACGTGCCGGACTCGCCGCTGTACAACCGCATCGTCGACGCCGACAAGGTCGGTAACGCCGCGGTGGCCGGGTCCACCGAACCCATGCGCCTGGACCTGCAACACGACGGCGATCAGCGCTACCGCGAGGGCTTCGTGATCCAGCACAACGCGCAAGCCACGCCCGGCGCCGGCAGCTGCATCTTCGCCCACCTGTGGCGCGCCCCGGGCGCCCCCACCGCCGGCTGCACCGCGATGCAGCCGGCCGACATGCAGCGGCTGCTGGCGTGGCTGCAGCCGTCCGCGGCCCCGCTGTTCGTGCTGCTGCCGCGCAGTGCCTACCAGCGCTTGCGGGCCGACTGGGCACTGCCGGCCGTGGAGCCGGCACCGTGAGCCAGGCGCCCGCGCCCGGGCTGGTGCGTGCGGTCAGCCGTTGGCAGATCGTGGGGTTGTCGATCAACGACGTGATCGGCAGCGGCATCTACCTGCTGCCGGCGGCCACCGCTGCCCTGCTCGGGCCGCTGAGCCTGTGGGCGGTGCTGCTGGCCGGCGTGGCGGTGGCGCTGCTGGTGCTGTGCTACGCGCAGGCCGCCAGCTACTTCGACGAACCCGGCGGCAGCTATCTGTATGCGCGCGAGGCATTCGGCCGTTTCGCCGGCTTCGAGATCGGCTGGATGATCTGGCTGACCCGGATCAGTTCGGCCGCCGCGCTGAGCAACGGCCTGGCCGATGCGGTGGTGCGCTTCTGGCCGGCCGCGGCCAGTGGCGGCGCACGCCTGGGCATCGTGGTCGGCTCGCTCGGTCTGCTCACCGCGATCAACGTGATCGGGGTGAAGTCGGCCGCGCGCACCGGCGTGGCGCTGGTGATCGGCAAGCTGGTGCCGCTGCTGCTGTTCGTGGCGATCGGCGTGTTCTACGTGGATTGGTCGTGGGCGTTCTCGGGCAAAACTCCGGACCCGCGCGATGTCGGCAACCTGGGCGAGGCAGCCTTGTTGCTGCTGTTCGCCTACGCCGGGTTCGAGAACATCCCGGCCGCCGCCGGCGAATACCGCAATCCGCGCCGCGACGTGCCGTTCGCGCTGATCACCATGATCGTCACCGTCACCCTGATCTATGCCGCGGTGCAGGTGGTGGCGCAGGGCACGCTGCCCAACGTGGCGCAGTCGGCGACGCCGCTGGCCGATGCCGCCAGCGGCTTCGGCGGCGAGGCGCTGGCGCTGATCCTCACCGTGGGCGCCACCATCTCCATCCTCGGCACCACCAGCAACACGGTGATGCTGGGGCCGCGCTTCCTGTTCGCGCTGGCCAAGGACGGCTACGGCCCGGCGTTCCTGGCGCGGGTGCATCCGCGCTTCCGCACGCCGGCCGCGGCGATCCTGCTGCAGGGCGTGCTGTCGCTGGCGCTGGCCCTGTCCGGGTCGTTCGTGCAGTTGGCGCTGCTGTCGATGGTGACCCGCCTGTTCGCCTACATCGGCACTGCCGCGGCGGTGCTGGTGCTGGCGCGGCGCTATGGTGACCGGCCCGGTGCGCTGCGCCTGCCGGGCGGGCCGTTGATTCCGCTGGCGGCGCTGTTGTTGGCGCTGGCGCTGCTGCTCAGCGCCAGCTGGCAGAACCTGGCCGCCGCGGGCGTGGCACTGCTGGTCGGTGCGCTGTTCTATCGATTCCCACGCAAGGACGCGGCGTGAACGCCTTCACGCCGCCTTGCGCGCAGGTCACGCGCGGATAACCGCGGCGCCCGGACGCTGGATGCCCGCCAGCAAGAGCCGACCGCCATGAAACGACGCCGCGTCTACAGCGCTCCGGATCTGCCCACCGCCACCCGTGCGCTGCAGGCCGCGCGCGGCGCCGGCCTCGACAACGACGACCTGTCGCTGGTCGCCCGCGGCGACATCGAGCTGGAAGCCATCCCCGACGACCGCAAGGAAGGCAAGACCGACACCGTGCCGGCCGCCGCGCGCGGCGCGCTGGGCGGCGGTGCAGCCGGGCTGCTGGCCGGACTGGCCGCGATCGCGGTGCCGCCGCTGGGCATCACCTTGGCTGGCGCCGGGGTCATGGCGATCGCTGGCGCCCTGGTCGGCAGTTGGTCCTCGGCCCTGGTCGGGGCCACCGTGCCGGACCCGGTGCGACGCAACTTCGAAGAGGAAATCGAGGCCGGCCGCATCCTCGTGGTGATCGAAGGCGAGCCGGAACAGTTGGACGCCGCCGACGCGTCGCTGCAGGCGGCCGGCGCCACGGCCTTGCCCTACGAAGCGGCTGCCGCCGCGCACTGAGGCCACGCCGGCGGCTGGGTACATTGCGCGAGACCTCGATGCTGCATGGGTCGTTGCGCTGGATGGTCTGCGAGACCTAAACGCCTCGAGAAGACTGCCATCGCGTCGTCATCGGTGGGCGCGCCGCTCATCAGACCGGCGTCAAAGACCGCATGCGCACCAACAGGCTGGCGGCGTAGACCAACCCATAGGCGATCAGCGCCGCGGCGATGCTCATGGTCAGCGGACTGGCGTTCTGCAGGGTCTGCGCGCTGCCGCCGGAGAAGGCGCCGCTGGCCCAGCGCCAGGCCAGGCGCCCGAGCAACAGCACGCTCAGGGCGGCGCCGATCCACGGGTTGGGCGTGTACCAGCGCGCGCCGTCCTGCAGCTCGATGCGGGTGTGGTGCAGGGCGAAGGCGCCCAGCGCGGCGCCGCCCACCGCGCCCAGCGCCATACCCAGGCGCACGGCGGGCAAGTGCGTGGCCAGCCAGGTCAGCAGCGCCGCGACCAGCAGCAGGAACCCCAGCCGCACGCCGGTGCGCCGCGGCTGCCAGGGCTGGCGGCCGAAGTAGCGGCGGATGCGCCGGTAATACAGCCAGCCGACCCCGGCCGTGGCCAGGTACGGGGTCAACAAGGCGATGCCGTTGGCGGCCATGGGGTGTGCCGGAAGAGGGAGGTAGTGGCGGATCGTAAGCCACCGTGCGCGCCGGCGCAGCCTGCCAGAAGGCATGAATGTTTCATATCGCGATCACGCCGCGCAGGGACCGGATTAACGGCCGCCTGGCTAGCGTGAGGCGCATTCACCACAACGGAGACCCACGATGAGCGTTCCGTATCAGATTCCCGGCCGCGCGCCCAACGACGAGGATCGCAGCACCGTCTCGCAGTACTGGCGCGATCGCTTCGCCGACGAGCCCTACTACAGCGAAGGCGAGCGGTTCGAGGACTACGAGCCCGCCTACCACGCCGGCCACGAGGCGCGCATCCGCGACTTCAACCGCGCCTACGAGCAGGTGGAAGCGGAACTGCACCGCGACTGGGACCAGAACAAGGGTTCGCAGACGCTGAGCTGGAGCAAGGCCCGCCACGCGGTGCGGCGCGCCTGGGAGCGCGCTGGCAACGGAGAATGACGCCGGCTTTCCGCGTTATCCGATGACCGCAGGAAAAACAGCGTAGGAGCGGCTTCAGCTGCGACCGGCAGGTGGCATCGACCATCAGACCGTCGCGGCTGAAGCCGCTCCTACGACGCTATCCCGGATGCAATGCCAGCATCCGGGAATATGGCGACGAATTGCGGCCTAGCTTGAGTTGCTCCGGCTTGTCAGCACATCGGCGGCGCGGAGCACATGGCCCGCAAAAAAAGGCGGGCGGCCTCTAACACAGGCGCGCAATTATCAGAACTTGCAGGAGCGGCTTTAGCCGCGACAGGCCTTCCCGAGAAAACCTGTCGCGGCTAAAGCCGCTCCTACGACGCATGGGCGTCGCGTTTTTGGGCGTCGCGTTTTTGTTGCACTCGCGCACCCGGTCTCTCGTAAATGACTGCCGGAACAGAGGGCCGTCGGCCGCACCATTGCCTGCGAGAGATCGAACAACCGTGTTGCTTTCTGGGTGACGTTGCACGCCCACCCACACCGCATGGGATCGCACCATCGTCAACGCGCACGAATGCCCTCGCCAGGCAGCGACGCAACCGCCGCTGCCTGGCGCATGCGTCAACTCTCCAGCGGCTGCAACTTCAGCAAGCGTCCACCCGCGCCATCCTCGAGCAGCCACAGTGCGCCGTCCGGCCCCTGCTCCACTTCGCGGATGCGCTGGCCCATGTCGTAGCGCGCCGCCTCGCGTGCGGTTTCGCCGTTGAACTCGATCCGGACCAGCGACTGCGAGGACAGGCCGCCGATGAAGCCGTTGCCGCGCCATTGCGGGAAGCGGCTGCCGTTGTAGATGACAAAGCCGGCCGGCGAGATCACCGGCGTCCAGCTCACCTTGGGCGCAGCGAATTCCGGGCGCGTGCTGTGATCGGGGATCGGGCGGCCGTCGTAATGGTCGCCATTGGACACGATCGGGTAGCCGTAGTTGGCGCCGCGCTGGATCAGATTGAGTTCGTCGCCGCCAGCCGGCCCCATTTCGTGCTCCCACAATCGGCCATTGGCGTCGAAGGCCAGGCCGAGCACATTGCGGTGGCCGAGCGACCAGACCTGCGCGGCGACGCCGCCGCGGTTGGCGAACGGGTTGTCGGCCGGCACGCTGCCGTCCTCGTTGAGGCGCACGATCTTGCCCAGGTTGCCGCTCATGTCCTGCGCCGGATCGAACTTCTGCCGCTCGCTGGAGCTGATCCACAGCTTGCCGTCCGGGCCGAATGCCAGCCGGTGGCCGAAGTGGCCGTTGCCGGACACCTTGGGCTGCTGCCGCCAGATCACCTGCTGCTGCGACAGGGTGCCGCCGCCGCTGGTGTCCAACGTCAACTTGGCGCGCATCACCGCTGCGCCGCGGGTGTCGCCGCTGCCGGGTTCGGCGTAGCTCAGGTAGACCCAGCCGTTCTTGGCGAAGCCCAGATGCGGCAGCACGTCGCCGAGGCCGCCCTGGCCGCCGTAGGCCACCGCCGGGACGCCGCTGACCGTGCCAGTGTGGCCGCTGGCCGGGTCGATGCGCTTGAGCGTGCCGCCCTTCTCGCTGACCAAGGCGGTGCCGTCGGGCAGGAAGCTCATCGCCCACGGTTCGTTGAAAGTAGCGACCGGTGTCGCCGAGAACGGCCAGTCGCCGCGCCGCTCGGCCGCTTTGTCGGCGGGTGCGGCGTGTGCCGCCGAGATCGCCAGGCCCATGGCCAGCGCGCAAGCCAAACCCAGGGAAGTCCGTTGCATGACGTGCACCTATCGGTTGGGAGTGTCGAATCCCGAACCTAGCAGACGCCGCGTGCACGGCAAGCATGCCGCGGCCAGGGCGTGGCCGCGGTCACGTCACGGCGACGGGTCCGGTAGACACGTCGCGTATTCACGTCCATCGACGCGGCGGCGGCAGGCCTTGCCGCACTGCCGCGCCGCGGCGCTCAGG
Source organism: Xanthomonas sp. F4 (assembly GCF_011761895.1). NCBI lineage: Bacteria > Pseudomonadati > Pseudomonadota > Gammaproteobacteria > Lysobacterales > Lysobacteraceae > Xanthomonas > Xanthomonas sp. F4. The sequence continues at coordinate 32,600 of NZ_JAASQX010000009.1, forward strand.
CCTGCGGCAGCAGTTCGAACGCGACCGGCTCGCCGCTGGCCGCCGACGCGCACACCCACAGGTCGAACAGGCCCGGCTCGGCCGCGCACTGCCCGTCGCGGCCGGTGAAGGCCAGCGCGTGGCGGTCGAGAGTGAAACTGACCTCCATGCCCTCGCCTGCCGCCAGCCGCACCTTGCGGAACGCCTTCAACTCGCGCACCGGGCGCACCCGGCTGGCGACGCGATCGTGGATGTACAGCTGCACCACTTCCTCGCCCTCGCGCTCGCCGACGTTGTCGATGCGGGTGGTCACGGTCAGGGTATCGTCCCAGCCGACCTGGGTGCGGTCGAGCTGCGGCGCGCCGTAGGCGAACTGCGTATAGCCGATGCCATGGCCGAACGGATACAGCGGCGCGTTCGGCACCTCGCGCCAGCGCGACTTGAACTCGCTCATCGTCGGCAGTTCCGGCCGGCCGGTGCGCGGGTGGTTGTAGAAGTAAGGCTGCTGCCCCGCGTCGAGCGGGAAACTCACCGGCAGGCGCGCGGACGGGTTGTAGTCGCCGAACAGCACGTCGGCCACCGCCGGACCGGTCTGCGTGCCCAGGTACCAGGTCACCGCGATCGCCGCGGCGTCGCGCACCGCGCCCTGCAGCGCCAGCGCGCGGCCGTTGCGCAGCAGCACCACCAGCGGCGTGCCGGTGGCGGCCACCGCCTCGGCCAGCGCCTGCTGCGCCGGCGGCAGCACGATCTGCGTGCGCGACTGCGCCTCGCCGCTGTAGCGCTGCGGCTCGCCCAGCGCCAGCACCACCACGTCGGCGGCGCGCGCGGCGGCAACAGCCGCCTCGATGCCGCCGTCCAGCGGCGCTTCCAGCGCGCAGCCGGGCACCACGGTCAACGCCTGCGCGTCGTCCAGCGCGACGCGCACGCCGGCTTCCAGGGTCACGTAGCGGCTCTTGTCGCCGAACAGGGTCCAGCAGCCCTCGATGTTGTCGCGGTCCTGCACGAACGGGCCGATCAGCGCGATCTTCTGCCCCTGCTTGCGCAGCGGCAGCACCGGGCCGTCGTTCTTCAGCAGCACGATCGAACGCCGTGCCGCGTCGCGCGCCAGCGCATCGTGCGCGGCGATATGCGACTGGTCGGCCTCGCGCGCCGGGTCCAGCGAGCGGTACGGATCGTCGAGCAGGCCGATCGCCTCCTTCAGTTCCAGCACGCGGCGCACCGACGCATCCAGCAGCGCCATCGGCACCTCGCCGTCCTCGACCAGCGACGGCAGGTGCGCGGCGTAGAAGCCGCTCTGCATGCTCATGTCCATGCCGGCCAGGAACGCCTTCTTGGTCGCGTCGCGCTCGTCGGCGGCATAGCCGTGCGCGATCAGCTCCATGTCGGCGGTGTAGTCCGAGACCACCACCCCGCGGAACTTCCATTCGCCACGCAGGATCTCGGTCAGCAGTTCGTGGTTGGCGCTGGCCGGCACGCCGTTGATGTCGTTGAAGGAGGTCATCACGCTCAGCGCGCCAGCCTCGAAGGCGGCCTTGAACGGCGGCAGGTGCACGTCGCGCAGGGTCTGCGGGGAGATGTCGACGCTGGCGTATTCCATGCCGGCGGCGACCGCGCCGTAGGCCGCGAAGTGCTTGGGCGTGGCCAGCAGCGCATCGTCGGCGCGCAGGTCCGGCCCGTGGAAGCCGCGCACCCGTGCGGCGGCAAAGGCGCAGCCCAGCACCACGTCCTCGCCGGCGCCCTCGGCACCGCGCCCCCAACGCTGGTCGCGGGCGATATCCACCGCCGGCGCGTAGGTCCAATGGATGCCGGCGGCGGTGGCCTCGATCGCGGTGGCGCGCGCGGTGCGCTCGGCCAGGTCCGGCTCGAAGCTGGCGGACTCGCCCAGCGGGATCGGGAACACCGTGCGCATGCCGTGGATCACGTCCGCGGCCAGGATCACGGGAATGCCCATACGGCTCTCCAGCGCTGCGCGCTGGATCATGCGGCCGGACTCGGCGCCGCCGCCATTGAACAGCGAGCCGACCAGACCGGACCGCACCTGCTGCAGCACCTCGTCGGCATTGCGGACATTGGCTTCCGGATTCACGTCGGGGGCGAACGGGCGCACCATGTCGGCGAAAACGCCGAGTTGGCCGACCTTCTCCTCGACGGTCATGCGGGCGATGAGCGATTCGATACGATCCGAAGCCATGGGGTCCTTTGAGAAAACGTTTACATAGCCGCCAATTCTAGCTCTGCGGCCAGTCGATGGGGCAAGTTCCGGCACAGGAATCGCCTATTCATAAAACTGTCTACCGACCGGGTCCGGCGCGGCCGCCGCGTACCATACGCCTACGCACGTGCACCGCCTAGGGGAAGGCGATGGTGGGCTTGGCATAGAAAGGCCCCGGCTGGCAAGGGCCACGCCGGGCCGCCGGCCTCAGGCCCAGCGGCGCCCTCGGGGCGCCTCAGGAGCTGAAGTAAGCCTCGGCGATGGCGTTGTGCAGGTGGCCGAGGTGGGTCTGGATCTCGTCCATGAACCCGGCCGGATTGTGCTGCGCCAGGTAGGCGGGGTCGGCGTTGCGCACCAGCCCGCTGATGCGCATCAGCGCGCGCTCCACCGGCGGCCGCGGCGGCATGGTCGGCAGGATGTGCTGGGCGCGGACCAGGCAGAACTGCACGCTGCGCGGGAAGTCGTTGTTCTGCAGCAGGAAACGCAGCGCCTGCTCGCCGGTGACGCGCTGCCGCACGTGCCGGCGGTACATCTGGTAGGCGGCCTGCGCGCGCAGCACGCTCATCCACTGCATGGCCTGGTAGGCCTCGCGGTCGTCGGCCTTGCGCGGGGTGATCAGGCCCGAGGCGCCGGCATCGATGATGCGCGTGGTCATGTCGGCCTGCTCGATCGCCGTGCCCAGGCGCAGGAACTGGAAGCCGATGTCGCGGCTGACGTTGGCGGTCAGCAGCCCGGACACCTTCAGGCAGGCGTCGGTGACGTGGCCCAGGAACTCCATGCGGTAACGGCGGCCGACGCTGCGCTCGCCGTTGGCGTCGATGTACAGATGCAGGTCGTTGACCGCCTCCCAGATCTCCTGCGGCAGGGTGTCGCGGATGCCGCGCAGCAGTTCGCGCGCGTGCTGCACCGAGGTGCGCAGCGAGGACGGATTGCGTTCGTCCAGCAGCAGGAAGCGCACCACGTCGGCGTCGCCGACGTCGTCGCCGGCGTTGGGGAACCACAGCGCGAAGATCTCGCCGGCGCCGACCGTGTCGATCATCGGCCGCCAGGCGAAGCGCACCGAGCGCGGCAGGTCCAGCTGCAGCAGGCTGCCCACGCCGACCAGCCGCGCAGTGGTCTCGGCGCGGCGCACGTAGCGGCTGAACCAGTAGAGGTTATCGGCAACGCGCGAGAGCATCAGTCCAGCTCCTCGTCCAGGTCCACCACCCAGGTGTCCTTGGCGCCGCCGCCCTGCGAGGAATTGACCACCAGCGAGCCCTCCTCCATCGCCACCCGGGTCAGCCCGCCGGTGGTGACGTAGACGTCGTCGCGGGACAGGATGAACGGGCGCAGGTCCAGGTGCCGCGGCGCCGGCCCGGCGTCGGTCACGATCGGCGCGGTGGACAGGCCCAGGGTCGGCTGCGCCATGTAGTTGCGCGGGTCGGCCAGGATCAGCTTGCGGAACTGCTCGCGCTGGCGCGTGGTCGAGCGCGGGCCGATCAGCATGCCGTAGCCGCCGGACTCGTTGGCCGGCTTCACTACCAGCTCGTCCAGATGCTCGAGCACGTACTGGCGGTCCTTGTCGTCATGGCACAGGTAGCTGGGCACGTTGGGCAGGATCGGCTCCTCGTCCAGGTAGTAGCGGATCATCTTCGGCACGTAGGCGAACACCACCTTGTCGTCGGCCACGCCGGCGCCCGGCGCATTGGCCAGCGCCACCTTGCCGGCACGCCAGCTGCGGATCAGCCCGGCCACGCCCAGCACCGAGTCGGCGCGGAACGCCTCCGGATCCAGGAACAGGTCGTCGACCCGGCGGTAGATCACGTCGACCCGGCGCGGCCCGTACACGGTGCGCATGTAGGTGCAATCGTCGTCGGCCACGAACAGGTCGTCGCCCTCGACCAGCTCGATGCCCATCGCCTGCGCCAGGTAGGCGTGTTCGAAATAGGCGCTGTTGAAGATGCCCGGAGTCAGCAGCGCGATCACCGGCTGGTCGCCCGGGCGCGGCGACAGCGCCGCCAGGGTGTCGTAGAGCTGCGCCGGGTAGTCGTCCACCGGCAGGATCGCGCTGGTCTCGAACAGTTCCGGGAACACCCGCTTGGCGACCATGCGGTTCTCGAGCATGTACGACACGCCGCTGGGGATGCGCAGGTTGTCCTCCAGCGCGTAGAGGGTGCCGTCGGCGTCGCGCACCAGGTCCGACCCGCACACGTGCGCCCACACCCCCAGCGCCGGCGTGATGCCCACGCACTGCGGGCGGAAGTTCACCGAGTGCTCCAGCAGCATCGCCGGGAACACCTTGTCCTTGACGATGCGCTGGGCGCCGTAGATGTCGCCGATGAACAGGTTGAGCGCGCGCATGCGCTGCTTCAGCCCGGCCTCGGTGCGCTGCCATTCGTGCAGCGGGATCACCCGCGGGATCAGGTCGAACGGCAGGGTGCGGTCGACGTTGCGGCCGTCGGAGTAGACGGTGAAGGTGATGCCCATGACCCGCGCGGCGACGTCGGCGGCGAGCTGGCGTTCGGACAATTCGCGTCCACTGAGGCTGGACAGGTACTCGATGACCCGACGCGCAGCCGGACGTGGCTGCCCACCGGACTGGATCAGCTCGTCGAAGGTGGCCGTGCGGTACTTGCTCCAGTCCATCGCGCCCCTTGTTGCTGCGGGCCGGCGGCGAGAGGCGCCGGCATGTTGTCCCGCAACATGCCCGCAGACGTGACGGCCGTCAAGCGGACGGCGGCGGCACGGCGTCCGGGGCGCGGCGGATGCGCGCGCTGTCCATGAACATGGCGTCGCTGGAGGCCTGGAACACGCGCAGGTCGAAATTGGGCAGGATCGCCAGCAGGTGATCGAACAGGTCCGCCTGGATCTGCTCGTACATCGCCCAGCGGGTGTCGTTGGCGAAGCAGTACAGCTCCAGCGGCAGGCCGTTGGCGCCGGGCTCCAGTTGCCGCACCAGCAGGGTCATGTCCTGCCGCACGTGCGGGCTGGCGCGCAGGTAGTGCTCGACGTAAGCGCGGAAGGTGCCGAGGTTGGTGATCCGGCGGCCGTTGATCGGCGCCACCCCACGCTCGGCCAGCGCCCCGTTCCAGGCGCCGATCTCGTCGCGCTTGCGGTCGATGTACTCGCGCAGCACGGTCAACTGCCGCATCTGCTCGATCTCGGCGGCGTCGAGGAAGCGCACGCTGTGCTGGTCCAGGTACAGCGCGCGCTTGATCCGGCGCCCGCCGGACTCGCTCATCCCGCGCCAGTTCTTGAACGAGTCGCTGATCAGCTTCTTGGTCGGGATGGTGGTGATGGTCTTGTCCCAGTTCTGGACCTTGACCGTATGCAGCGCGATATCGATCACGTCGCCGTCGGCGTTCTGCTGCGGCATCTCGATCCAGTCGCCGACACGGACCATGTCGTTGGAACTGATGGTGACGCTGGCCACCAGCGACAGCAGGGTGTCCTGGAACACCAGGATCAGCACCGCCATCATCGCGCCCACGCCCGAGAGCAGGATCAGCGGCGACTTGTCGACCAGCACCGACACCATCAGCACCGCCGCGACCACGCCGAGCACGATCTTGAGCAACTGCATGTAGCCCTTGATCGGCTTGTTGTGCGCATCCGGGCGCCGCTCGTAGACGTGGTTGAGCAGGTCCAGCACGCGCGACACCGCCAGCGCCACGGTCAGCACGATGAAGGCGGCGCAGACGTTGCGCACCACGCTGACCATCACCGCCGGCAGGTGCGGCACCGCGCCGATGCCCAGCGACAGCACCAATGCCGGGATCACGTTGGCCAGGCGCGGGATCACGCTCAGCTTCACCTCCTTGTCGCTGAGCACGGTGGCGCGCAGCGCCCGCCGCAGCCCGCGCAGCAGGATCCGCTTGGTCACCCAGTTGGCCAGCCACGCCGCCAGCAGCAGCGCCGCGATCACCATCGCGTCGTAGGCCCAGGGGTACGGCGCCAGCGTGTGCTGCAGGTGGGCGAAGAAGTTCGCGCCGGGCGCCGCCGTCGGCGCGGCGCTGGCGAACGGCGGCAACGCCTGCACCCTCATGCGCGGCTGCGCTCGATGATGACCCCCACCGCCTGCGCCCCGCGCACCGCGCCCGGCTTGCTCAGCTTCAGCCGCAGCCACTGCACGTCGAACTCGTCCAGCACCGCCGCCGCGCAACGCTCGGCCAGGGTCTCGACCAGGCCGTAGCCGGACTGCTCGACCAGTTGCACCAGGCGCTTGCTCACCGCCTTGTAGTTGAGCGTATCGGCGATGTCGTCGCTGGCCGCGGGCTTGCGGTTGTCGAAGCCCATTTCCAGATCGAAGCGCAGCGTCTGCCGGATCCGCCGCTCCCAATCGTAGATGCCGATCAGCGCGTCGATTTCCAGACCTTCGATGAAGACTTTATCCATTGGGGGCGGGGATTCGGGAATGGGGATTGGGGAATGGTAAGAGCGAAAGGCGAAAGCAAAGCAAAAGCAGAGGCAGGAGCGGAGCCGCGTTACGAATCCCCAATCCCCACTCCCGAATCCCGCGCTGCCGCCAAAGGCGGCAGCGTGGCCATATCCCAGCGCGGCGTCACCTGCACCGCGGATGCGGCGTCGTGCAGCCCGGCCTGCAGGCGCAGGGCGCCGGCGAAGGCGATCATCGCGCCGTTGTCGGTGCACAGCGCCGGGCGCGGGAAGCAGGCGCGGCCGCCGCGCGCCTGCGCCATCGCCTGCAGCTTGGCGCGCAGGCGCAGATTGGCGCCGACGCCGCCGGCCACCACGATGGTGTCGCTGCCGGCCGCCTCCAGCGCGCGCTCGCACTTGATCGCCAGCGTGTCCACCACCGCGTCCTCGAAGCCGCGGGCGATGTCGGCGCGCACCGCCTCGGACTGGTCGCTGTCGCGCCAGGCCAGCAGCACCTGGGTCTTGAGCCCGGAAAAGCTGAAGTCCAGGCCGGGCCGGTCGGTCATCGGCCGCGCGAAGCGAAACCGTCCCGGCGTGCCCTGGGTGGCCAGCGCCGCCAGTTGCGGGCCGCCCGGATACGGCAGCCCCATCAGCTTGGCGGTCTTGTCGAAGGCCTCACCGGCCGCATCGTCCAGGGTCTCGCCGAGCAGGCGGTAGCGGCCGATGGCCTCCACCGCGATCAACTGGGTGTGGCCGCCGGACACCAACAGCGCCACGAACGGCGGCGCCGGCACCCCGTGCACCGGGTCCGGATCCTCCATCAGCGGCGCCAGCAGGTGGCCTTCCATGTGGTGCACGCCGATCGCCGGCACCTCCAGCGCCCAGGCCAGGGCGCGGGCCACGCCGGCGCCGACCAGCAGCGCGCCGACCAGGCCCGGGCCGGCGGTGTAGGCCACCCCGTCCAGGTCGCGCACCTGCAGGCCGGCCTCGGCCAGGGTCTGGCGGATCAGCGGCAGCAGCTTGCGCACGTGGTCGCGGCTGGCCAGCTCCGGCACCACCCCGCCGTACTCGGCGTGCAGCGCGATCTGGCTATACAGTGCGTGCGCGCGCAACGCGGCCGCCCCGGAGCGGCTGGTGTCGTAGACGGCGACGCCGGTTTCGTCGCAACTGGATTCGATGCCGAGAACGTTCATACGCTGCATTGTGCGACCGAATCGGCGGCAGGCCAAACGGGGTGCTTGCAGCCGCGAAAACTGTCGCTATAATGTGCGGCTCGCCGGGCGTGACCCGGTCACCATTGTGTCCCGGAGATTCCATGCCCAGCGTTAAAGTCCGCGAGAACGAGCCCTTCGAGTTTGCGCTCCGTCGCTTCAAGCGCACCTGCGAAAAGGCCGGCGTGCTGGCCGAAACCCGCAAGCGCGAGTTCTACGAAAAGCCGACCCAGGAACGCAAGCGCAAGGCCGCTGCCGCGGTGAAGCGCCAGCTGCGTCGCACCTCGCGCGACGTCACCAAGCGCCAGCGTCTGTACTGAGGATCGCGGCCTGCGGTAGCGGGTGTGCCGGTTTCGGCATCCGCTACGGTAAGCCCACGAAGCCGGCACGCGCAAGCGTCGCCGGCTTTTTGTGCGTCTGCGGTTTTGACCAGGCGCTCCGCCCTGCGCGAGATCCCGGTCGCGCACCTGTTCCCTCGGCGCCCGTATGCCGCCTCGGCCACACGGCCCGCGCCAGCGCGCCTGCCTAGAATGCCCTTCCCCTTTTCTCTATCCCTGTGGAGCCCCTCATGACCCTCAAGCAGCAGCTCACCGACGACATGAAGGCCGCGATGAAGTCCGGCGACAAGCACAGCCTGGGCGTGATCCGGCTGATCAACGCCGCGATCAAGCAGAAGGAAGTGGACGAGCGCGTGGAGATGGACGACGCCGCGGTGATCGCGGTGATGGACAAGATGGTCAAGCAGCGCAAGGACTCGGTGAGCCAGTACGAGGCCGCCGGCCGCGACGACCTGGCCAAGGTGGAGCGCGAGGAGATCGTGGTGATCGAGCGCTACCTGCCGAGCAAGATGGGCGAAGCCGAGATCGTCGCCGCGATCCAGGCGGCCATCGCGCAGACCGGCGCCGCCAGCCCGGCCGACATGGGCAAGCTGATGGGCGTGCTCAAGCCGATGTTGGCCGGCAAGGCTGACATGGGCCAGGTGTCGGTGCTGGTCAAGCAGCAGCTGGCAGGCTGACCGTACTGACGGACTCGCGGACGGCGGGTTTCACCCGCCTTTCGACGCCGGGCTGCTACAACGCCCGGCAAGCCCGCGCACTCTTTCAGCGCGCAGTGCGGGACTGGCGTTGCGACGCCGCGCGCCGAAGGTCCCGCGCCCATGTCCCTGCCCCTGTCGTCCGATCGCCTGCACAAACATCTCGACCGCCTGCAGCAGAGCCTGCCGGCCGCGCTGGTGCGGCGCTTCGTCGAGATCGACGTGATGACCCAGGCGGCGTCGCTGTCGTTCTACGCGCTACTGTCGCTGGCGCCGCTGCTGGTGCTGCTGCTGTGGCTCACCGCCTCGCTGTATCCGCAGGCGCAGGAAGCGCTGATCGCGCAGATCGGGCAACTCGCCGGCCACGGCGCGCGCGAAGTCGCGCAGACGGTAATCGACAACGCCAAGAACCAGCCCAACGTCGGCTCGCTGGCGGGCCTGTGGAGCACCCTGCTGCTGTTCGTCGGCGCCACCGCGGTGTTCGCGCAGCTGCAGAATGCGCTGAACCTGATCTTCCGCACCGACAAGCAGCGCCTGGACGGCATCCTGGCCTGGCTGAAGAAGCGCGTGTTCTCCTTCGGCGTGGTGCTGGGCCTGGGCTTCCTGCTGCTGATCTCGATGATCCTGACCACCGTGCTGCAGGTGGTGTTCGCGCGGATGCCGTCGCTGCTGCCGGCGGTCGGCTACATCTCGACCCTGGCGATCTACGTGTTGGCCTTCGCCGTGCTCTACCACTACCTACCCGACCGCCGGGTGCAATGGCGCCAGGCGGTCATCGGCGGCGCCATCACCGCCTGCCTGTTCGTGGCCGGGCGCTACGCGATCGGCCTGTACATCGCCACCGCCGCGCCGGGCAGCGCCTACGGTTCGATGGGCGCGCTGGTGATCCTGCTGGTGTGGATCTACTACGCCACCGTGGTGTTCTTCGTCGGCGCACTGATCACCGCGGTGATCGACGAGCGCCTGCGCTCGCACAGCAAGCTCACCGCCGCCGGGATCGACCCGCGCAGCGCCGCGCAGGCGCCACCGACGCCCTGATCGCACGGCGCTGAACCGCGCAGGCCGCGCGCCCAGCGTGACGGCGCACGCGCGTGGCATCCTATGCGGATGGCCCGCATCCCCGACGCATTCATCGACGACCTGCTCGCCCGCACCGACATCGTCGAGGTGGTCGGCACGCGCGTGCCGCTGAAGCGCCAGGGCAAGGAATACGCGGCGCGCTGCCCGTTCCACGACGAGCGCTCGGCCTCGTTCACGGTGTCGCCGACCAAGCAGTTCTACCACTGCTTCGGCTGCGGCGCGCACGGCACCGCGATCAGCTTCCTGATGAATTACGACCGCCTCGAATTCCTCGACGCGGTCGACGAACTGGCCAAGCGCGCCGGCATGGAAATCCCGCGCGACGCCCAGCAGCGCGGCGCCGCCCAGGCCGCCGGCGACGACCACCGCGACCTGTACTCGGCGCTGGAAGCGGCGGCCAAGTTCTTCCAGCGCCAGCTCGAAGGCAGCGAGAAGGCGCGCGCCTACCTGGACGGCCGCGGCGTGGACGCCGAGAACCGCGCGCGCTTCCAGATCGGCTATGCCCCGGACGGCTACAGCGCGCTCAAGGACGCGCTGGGTACCGACGAGCGCCGGCTCAAGCTGCTGGACCGCGCCGGGCTGTTCTCCAAGAACGACCGCGGCCACGTCTACGACAAGTTCCGCGACCGGGTGATGTTCCCGATCTTCGACCGCCGAGGCCGGGTCATCGCCTTCGGCGGCCGCGTGCTCGACAAGGACGACGGCCCCAAGTACCTGAACTCGCCGGAGACCGCGCTGTTCCACAAGGGCCGCGAACTGTACGGCCTGTGGCAGGTGCGCCAGGCCAACCAGAAGATCGAGCGGCTGATCGTGGTCGAGGGCTACATGGACGTGGTCTCGCTGTTCCAGTTCGGCGTCACCCAGGCGGTGGCGACGCTGGGCACCGCCACTACGCCGGACCACGCCGAACTGCTGTTCCGCAACGCGCCGGACGTGTTCTTCTGCTTCGACGGCGACGCCGCCGGCCGCCGCGCTGGCTGGAAGGCGCTGGAATCGGTGCTGCCGCGGATGAAGGACGGGCGCCAGGCGTTCTTCCTGTTCCTGCCCGACGGCGAGGACCCGGACACCATCGTGCGCAAGGAAGGCGCCGCGGCCTTCGACGTGCGGCTGGCCCAGGCCACACCGCTGTCGCAGTTCTTCTTCGACGAACTCTCGCGCGAGATCAACCTCGGCACGCTCGACGGCAAGGCACGCCTGGCCGAACGCGCGCGGCCGATGCTGGCGCAGATTCCCGACGGCGCCTTCGGCGATCTGATGCGCCAGCGCCTGGCCGAACTCACCGGCATCGGCGCCGCCGCACCGGCGGCCGCCACGGCCGCGGCAAGCAGGCCACCGCCGCGCGCGCCGCGCCCGGCGCACAAGCGCAGCCTGGTCCGGGAGGCGATCGTGCGCCTGCTGCAGGCGCCGTCGCTGGCGCTGGACCTGCCGCCGCCCTACCCGTTCGCCGGCCTGCGCCTGCCCGGCATCGAGCTGATGATCGAACTGCTGCAGATCGTGCATGCGCGTCCGGAAATCACCACCGGCGCGCTGCTCGAACACTTCCACGAACGCGAGGAACTGGCCGCGCTGCAGAAGCTGGCGGTGCAGGAGATCGCCGGCGAGACCGCCAGCTGGCGCCAGGAGCTGCACGATGTGGTCGTGCAGTTGGAAAAGCAGACATTGCAGCAGCGCCTGGAGGAACTGACCGCCAAGCAGCGCGCGCAGGGACTGGACGAGACCGACAAATACGAACAGCGCGAACTGCTCAAAGTGCTCGCGTCGTTGCGCTGAGTCCGGCGGGAGACCCGTTGTACCCCCATCCGGGTGCTGCCGGGCCTCCGTCGACGATGGCGATCGCACCTGGCGATCGCCATCATCCTCCAAGCATGCAGCACGCCTTTGCGTTGCTTGCGCGGTGCGGTGCGGTGCGGTGCCTAGGACTGCGCCGTCGACGCGCGCACATCCGCGTCGAGCCGCGTCAGCAGGGCGTACAGCTCCGCATCTGCGTCCAAGTCTGCCGTTTGCCGCTCATGCGCTGGCGGCACCACCGGGATGAGGCGATTCGCGATCAATGCGGAATACGCGGTCGTATGCTGGTTTTTCGCTTGCTCCAGGAATTGAAAGGCGCTGGTCGGGATGCCTGCCAACGTGCCGATAAGCTGCTGGTTGACGATCTGGGTGTAAGCGATACCGGAAGAGAGCGACTTTCTTTTCGCGTTGTCCACGGCAAGATCGATCGTCACGAACGACTTGTTGTCGTAGATCGTCTTGATCTGCTCCAACATCGTCGTGTTCCAGGCGTGCGGCACCACGTCGTACGAATTCCACAGATCGCGATTCCACACTTGATAGGTGTTGCCGGTGGTTGGCGGCAGCGTCGATTTGCACAGCCCCGCAAAGGCGGCATTGCCCGGCGTTGCGCCCGCAGTGGGATAGCAGTACACCGCCTTGCAGGCGTCCAGCCGATGGGTGCTCTTGAACCAAGTGGCCATGGTCGGCGACAGTGCGCCGCCCAGGCTATGCCCGGCGAAAATCACGCTTGCGCCACTGCTCGCCACCTTTTTCAGATACGCGTCCAGCGTGGCGCCCGGCGACACGCCGGAAGGCGGACTCACCATGTTGAGCAGATGCCAGACGCCCAGCGCCGTACCCATCGAGATGACCGTGCTTTTTTCCGTCGGATTCAGCAGTTGCGCCGGCGGCGTACTCGCAGTGGGATCGTAAGTCGCGAAGTCGACTACGCTGGCGACATCGAAGTCCTCCATCATCCAGTCGTAGGAAGAAAGCGGATTGGTCGCGGCGATCGCCACGACATACACGTCCCCGGCCAAGTCGCCCACATTGCTCGCCTTGGCCACGAACATGGCATTGTCCGAGCGATCGGACTTCTCCCCCTGCCAGACCTGCGGCCCCCACACCAATTCCCAGGTACCGATCGCCGCCTGTGCAGGCGGCGAGGCCAGCGTCGCAACCAGGACCTTCTGATACTCGGCCTGCAGTGCTTGCGCGGTGCCGGTCTGCGTGCTGACCCAATTGGCCAGCGTCGAAAGCGCGAAAACGGTCTGATACTGATCGTATTGCATGTGCGTGCTCCTGATCCCTGGAGAAGCGGGAGGCGCTGGCGCATGTGCAACGCGCAGCGTGCCCGATGCGCTCCCCCAACCGGTCGGGCGAAGGCAATCTAGCAAGCTGCCGATACGCGCATTCGACCAAAGCCGCCGGCATCGCAACATGTCTGCGAGTTGTCTACGCGGTGCGTCGGGATTCGCGTGCGGGCGCCATGCTTCCTAAAATGCACATTCCCGCCGCTCGACTCCCCCCATGATCAAGTCCTGGCTCGCGCGCCTGCGCATCGAACCGTTCACCCTGGCGCTGCTGTGCACGGTGCTGCTCGCCTCGCTGCTGCCGGTGCAGGGACGCGCGGCGTCGGTGATGGACGTGGTCACCGATCTGGCGATCGCCGCGCTGTTCTTCCTGCATGGCGCACGGCTGTCGCGTGAGGCCATCGTCGCCGGCGCGCTGCATTGGCGCCTGCACCTGACCATCTTCGCCGCCACCTTCATCCTGTTCCCGCTGCTGGGCCTGCTGTTCAAGCCGCTGTCGCACTGGCTGCTGACCCCGGACCTGTACATCGGCGTGCTGTTCCTGTGCACGCTGCCGTCCACGGTGCAGTCGTCGATCGCCTTCACCTCGATGGCCGGCGGCAACGTGCCGGCGGCGGTGTGCAGCGCCTCGCTGTCAAGCCTGCTCGGGGTGTTCCTGACGCCGCTGCTGATGGGCGTGCTGAGCGACGCACAGAGCGCCATTGCCAATCCGCTGGAGGCGATGGGCAAGATCATGCTGCAACTGCTGGTGCCGTTCGTCGCCGGCCACCTGCTGCAGCGCTGGATCGGCGGCTGGGTCGAGCGCCGCCGTGCGGTGCTGCGCTACACCGACCAGAGCACCATCCTGCTGGTGGTGTACACCGCGTTCAGCGCGGCGGTGGTCGAAGGCCTCTGGCACAAGACGCCGCTGCCGGCACTGCTCGGCGTCGCCGTGGTCGGCGCGGTGCTGCTGGCGCTGGCGATGACGTTGATCACCTTCGGCGCGCGGCGCCTGGGCTTTTCCCGCGAGGACGAGATCCCGATCGTGTTCTGCGGCTCCAAGAAGAGCCTGGCCACCGGCGTGCCGATGGCCAAGGTGCTGTTCGCCAGCGGCAGCCTCGGCGCGATCGTGCTGCCGGTGATGATCTACCACCAGATCCAGCTGATCGTCTGCGCGGTGATCGCGCAACGCTACGCGCGCGCGGCCAAGGTGGAAGCGGAAGCGCAGCACTAGCCAACTGCGGACAGCAGCCGGGCGGTGCGCGCAGCGCGCCGACCGCGGGCGAGCCACCTCTCCGCCGCGGCAACACCGCGCATGGCGGCATATGCAGATGCGCAGCCGGCATGTGCAAGCGCGGCAGGGGCTGCGTACAGTGGACGGCCGGCACGGCCGGTGCCGTGCTCCCTTCCCATCCGGTGCTCCCATGAGCCGCATGTTTCGCCGTTGCGCGACGATTTCCGCCAGCCTGGCCACGCTGCTGGCGCTGGGCGCCTGCCAGAAACCGCCCGCGCCTGCTGCGCCCAAGGCCGCCGCACCGGCGCCTGCCGCCGACAGCGCCGGCATCGCCTGGCGCGAGGGCGACGTCGACGATGCCTTCGCCGAAGCGCGCGAACACAACAAACCGGTGCTGCTGTACTGGGGCGCCGCCTGGTGCCCACCCTGCAATCGGCTCAAGGCCACGCTGTTCAAGGACCCGGCGTTCATCGCCCGCACCCGCGCCTTCGTCGCGGTGCACCTGGACGGCGATTCGGAGGGTGCGCAGGCCTGGGGCGAACGCTTCGGCATCAAGGGCTATCCGACCATCATCGTGTTGCGCCCGGACCGCAGCGAGATCACCCGCCTGGCCGGCGACAGCGACACCGTGCGCCTGGCCGAGGCCCTGCGCGTGGCCGCGACCCGCACCGCCACCTCGGCGCAGTTGCTGCAGCAGGCGCTGAAGGCGCCGGCCACGCTCAGCGCCGACGACTGGACCCTGCTCGGCGAATACGGCTGGGCAGTGGATGCGGCGCAGTTGGTCAAGCCGGGGCAGGCGGCCGACGTGCTCACGCGTCTGGCCGCAGCGGCACCACAGCCGGCTCTGCAACGCCGTTTCGCATTGCTCGCGCTGGCCGCGCAGGATCCGGCCAAGGCCGCCAGCGTGGACGCCAAGCACCGCGCCGCCGATCGCGACCTGCTGCGGGCGGTGCTGGCCGATCCGGCCGAGGTGCGCGCCAACCGCAGCACGCTCACCTATGCGGCGCGCGACCTGGTGCAGGCCGCGGCCGGCGACGCCGCCGAACGCAGCGCGCTGTCGAGTGCGCTGACCCATGCACTGGACCAGGTCTACGCCGACAGCAGCCTGCCGATCAGCGACCGCCTGGACACCGCCGCCGCGGACATCGCCCTGGCGCGCTTGGCGCAAGGCCAGCCGGCCGAGGCCGGCGATGGCCCGAAGAAGCCGCTGCCGCCCGCGGTGGTCGCCAAGGTGCAGCAGCGCGTGCAATGGGCCGAGCAGGCCGCCAAGACCGACTACGAGCGCCAGTCCACGATCAGCAGCGCCGCCGGGTTGCTCGACGCCGCCGGCGACAGCGCCGGCGCCGAACAACTGCTGCTGGCCGAACTCCAGCGCAGCAAGACCCCGTACTACTACATGCCGGAACTGGCCAGCCTGGCCGAGGCGCGCGGCGACAAGCAAACGGCGCTGTTCTGGCTGAAGAAGGCCTACGAGAGCGCCGAAGGCCCCGCCACCCGCGTGCAATGGGGCGTGCTCTACGTCGATGGGCTGATCCGGCTGCAGCCGGACAATGCGGCCGCGATCGAGGCGGCCGCCGGACAGGTCATTGGGGAACTCGCCGGCCAGCCCGACGGCTATCACCAGCGCACCCGGCAGCGTTTCGACACCCTGGCCAAGACCCTGCAGGCCTGGAGCAAGGGCCACGACGGCAGCGCGGTACTCGCGCGGCTGCAGCACAAGATGCAGCAAAGCTGCGGCAGCCAGGCGCGCGACAGTTGCCAGCATTGGCTGGGATGAGGGCATAAGGCGCGTCACGCGCGACGCGCAGTGCAACGCGCCATCGGCAACCGCCGGCGCGCTGTACTGCCGCCCTCTCATGCGTTCCGGTCCACCGCGTCGCCACGGCGCGATTGCCCGCGCCGCACGACGAATTGCATGCCGCGCGCAGCGGCGCGCAACCACGCGCCGTACGCTCAGCGGCTCCCGATCAGGCCGCGACGCGTGCCGGTGCCACCGCGTGACCGGCGCCCTGGCTACCCGCGCGGCGGCCACTGCTGGTATGCGCGTTCAGGCCTTGCGCCTGCCCTTCCAGCGCGCGCGCGGCCTCGGCCATCTTTTCGACCAGTGCCGCGTTCTGCTGCGTGGCGGTGTCCATCTGCACGACGATCTGATTGACCTGGCCGATACCGGCGCTCTGTTCGCGGCTGGCCCCGGCGATGTCGGTCATGATGCGCTGCACCTCGCGCACCGAGCCGAGCAGTTCTTCCATCGTGGCGCCAGCGCGCGCGACCAGCGCCGAACCGCGATCGACCTGCTCGCTGGAACCGGCGATCAGGCCACGCACTTCCTTGGCCGCATCGGCACAGCGCTGGGCCAGGCTGCGCACTTCGGTGGCGACCACGGCGAAGCCGCGGCCCTGCTCGCCGGCGCGCGCCGCTTCCACCGCCGCGTTCAGGGCGAGGATGTTGGTCTGGAAGGCGATGCCGTCGATGACGCTGATGATGTCGGCGATCTTGCGCGACGCGCTCTCGATGCCGGCCATGGTCTGGACCACGTCGCGCACCACGTCGCCACCGCGCTGGGCGACGTCGGTGGCGCCATCGACCAGGCGGTTGGCGTGGCCGACGTGCTCGACGTTGCGCTGCACGGTGCCGGTGATCTCTTCCATCGAACTGGCCGCCTCTTCCAGCGCCGCGGCCTGCTGCTCGGTGCGCCGGGCCAGGTCGCTGTTGTCGTCGACCATTTCCGCTGCCGCCGTCTGCAGGGTATGCGCGGCCTCGCCGAGCTGGCGCGCGGCATGGATGTCCAGCAAGGCGCCAACCGCGCGCAGCGGGGTGCCGTCGGCGGCACGCTTGGTCAGGCCGCGCGCGCGGAACCAGCGGTATTCGCCGTTCTTCATGCGCAGCCGGTACTCGATGTCGAAGCCGGTGCGGCCGGTGCGGTCGTTGAGGTGCGCGGCGAAGGCGTTGAGCGCGAACTGCGCGTCCTCCGGGTGCAGGCGCGAAGACCAGCTGTCGAGCACGTTGGGGAACTCGGCCTCGGAAGCGAAGCCCAGCAGCGAACGGAACTGCGCCGACCACCAGAACTCGTTGGACGGATTGATCGGATCGCCGGCGATCACGCTCATGTCCCACAGGCCGTCGTTGAGCATGTCCGCGCCCAGTTCGAAGCGGGTCAGGACCACGTCCAGGAACGCCTCGCGCTCGCGCCGCTCGGTGATGTCGGTGAGCGCGCCGGCCACCCGCAGCGGCGAGCCCTGGGCGTCGCGCTGGGTGGTGCCGAGCGCGCGGAACCAGCGGTACTGGCCGTTCTTCAGCTGCAGCCGGTACTCCACGTCGTACGGGGTCTTGCCGCTGCGGTCGGCCAAATGCACGGCGAACGCGTCCAGCGTGGCCTGCTTGTCCTCCGGGTGCAGGCGCGAGGCCCAGCTGTCGAGCACGTTGGGGAAGTCGAGCTCGGAGGAGAAACCCAGCATCGCGCGGAACTGCGACGACCACCAGAATTCGTTGGCCGGGTTGATCGGATCGCCGGCGATCACGCTCATCTCCCACAGGCCGTCGGTGGTCGCGGAGGTGACCAGATCGAAACGACCACGCAGAGCGTCCAGATCGGTGCCGGCGCGGTCGGCCTGCGCCCGCGCGCGGTCACGCTCGGCCTCGGCCTCGCGCAAGCGCTCACTCAATGCCTGTAGCTTGGCCGCTTGTTGCTTGCTCTTGCCCCACATACACGTCTCCGCGGCTTTGCCGATTCTGGTCAATCGCTCGGTAACGACCGCGAGCGGCAACACTTGAGCGGAGAACTGAACGCGCGGTTCAGGCGATCCAGTGATCGACCAGCAGGAACGCGAACAGCGCCATCAGGTACACGATGGAATAGCCGAACATGCGCATCGAGAACATCTCGTCCGGCGGGTCGAGCATGCGCCAGGCGTACCAGAGGAACACCGCGTCCAGCACCAGAGTGCCGCCGAGGTAGAACACCCCGCTCATGCCCACCGCCACCGGCAGCAGCGTCACCACCACCAACAGCACCGTGTACACCAGGATCTGCCGGCGGGTATGGGCCACGCCGTGGGTGACCGGGAGCATCGGGATCGACGCCTTGGCGTAGTCGGCGCGGCGGAAGATCGCCAGCGCCCAGAAGTGCGGCGGCGTCCACACGAAGATGATCAGCACCAGCAGCGAAGCGTAGGCCCAGTCCCACTGGCCCTGCATGCCGGTGATCGCGGCCCAGCCCAGCAGCGGCGGCGCCGCGCCGGCCAGGCCGCCGATGACGATGTTCTGCGGCGTGGTGCGCTTGAGGAACACGGTGTAGATCACCGCATAGCCGATCAGCGAGGCGAAGGTCAGCACCGCGGTGATCAGGTTGACCCACACCACCAGCACGGTCATCGACAGCGCGGTGAGCAGGGTGGCGAACAGCAGCACCTGCCACGGCAGCACCTTGCCCACCACCAGCGGACGCCAGGAGGTTCGCGCCATCTGCGCGTCGATGCGCGCGTCCAGGAGCTGGTTGATCGCCGCCGCCGCCGAAGCCGCCAGCCAGATGCCGAAGAAGCCGAGCAGACCGGTGCGCACCTGCGCCCAGGTCGGCAACCCCGGGATCGCCAGGCACATGCCGACCAGGGCGGTGAACACGATCAGCGCCACCACCTTGGGCTTGGTCAGGTCCCAGTAGTCGCGCCAGTGGACGCGGTGCGCGCTCATTGCGGCGCCCGCAATCGCGCCAGCAGCGACACCAGCACGAACAGCAACGCCACCGCGCCGGCGTTGTGCAGCACCGCCACCGGCAGAGGCAGTGCCAGCTTGACGTTGAGGATGCCCAGGCACACCTGCGCGACCAGCAGCAACGCCAGCGCCGCGGCCCAGCCGCGCATGCCCGGCGTGCGGCTCAGGCGCCAGCTCAGCCACAGCAGATAGGCCGCCACCACCATCGCCATCATCCGGTGCGCCATCTGGATGGCGATGCGCGCCGCGCCGTCGAGCACGCCGCCTTCGTAGTCCACGCCGATGCCGCGCCACAGGGTGAAGCCCTCGCGGAAATCGTGCGGCGGCCACCACTGGCTGACGCAACGCGGGAAGTTGTCGGCCGACCAGCTGCCGCCGCCGCAGGCCAGCGCCGCGTAGTTGGCGCTGACCCAGCCGCCCAGCGCGATCTGCAGCACCAGCAGCGCCACGCCCAGGCGCAGCAGCCACTTCAGCCGCGGCGCATCGGCCAGGGTGATCGGCAGGTGGGTGGCGCGCCAGGCCATCCACACCAGCAGCGAGAACATCAGCAAGCCGCCCAGCAGGTGTCCCATCACCACGATCGGCTTGAGCAGCAGGGTCACCGTCCACATGCCCAGCAAGGCCTGGAAGATCACCACCGACAGGGTCAGCACCGCCGCGCGGGCCAGGTCGTCGTTGGACCAGCGCAGCGCCGCCAGCAGCAGAATCGCCTCGCCGCCGACCGCCGCCAGCATCGCCAGCCCCGGCCAGCCGGACATGTACAGCGGGATCGACAGCGCCACCAGCGCCGCCGCCGTGACGATCTGGGCGATGCCGAGCCGGCGCCGCCGTGCCGCCAGCAGCGACAGCACCAGCACTTCCACGCCCAGCGCGCCGGCCAGGAAGCGGTGGATCTGCTCGCGCCAGGCCTTGTGCGTCTCCAGCGGCCGGATCTTGCTGGCGGCATGGGTGTCGGCTTCGGCGCTGGTCTGCGGCCAGGTGATGCGCCCGTAGCAGGTCGGCCAGTCGGGGCAGCTCATGCCCGCATCGGACAGGCGCACGAACGAACCGAACATGATGGTGCTGGCGGTGAACAGCGCCGCCAGCCAGGCCATGCGGTGGAAATGCCGGAACAGCGCCGGGCGCGCGAACAAGGTCATAGGAAGCGGCTCACAGGAGTTTCAGCAGTTTCGCCAGATCCGCACGCAGCCCGGCCGGGTCGAACCCAGGGGCATAGCGCAGCACCACGAAACCGTTCGGATCGATGACATAGACCGGCACCCCGGTCGCATCGCGCACCCGCGGCAGCGCCGCCAGCAGCGCCGGGTCCGCGCGCAGCGCCTGCACCGGCGGCAGGGCCCGGGCGGCGGCCGGCGGCGTGCCGATCCACAGGATCTGCACGTGGTCGGCATCGTGGCCGAACAGTTGCCAGACCTTGTCCAGGTCGCGCGCCAGCGCATCGCAGGCGCTGCCGCAGTCCGCCGGCGGCGCCAGCGCGATGCGCCACAACCGCCGCTGCGGCTCCCAGGCGTAGACGCGGCCATCGACCAGCCGCGGCTGCAGCGCGCGCAGGTCGGCCGGCGGCTGCAGCAATTCGCCGTGGTTGCGCGCGGCCGCGGGTTGCCAGCCGGAAAAGCGCAACACACCGGCGACCAGCATCGAGCCGAAGAACAGGGCGAACAACACGATCAGCGGCCAGCGGCCGCGGGCGGCCGCCTGGCGCGGGGCCGGGGTGGGAGCATTCATGCCGGGGATTTTCTCATGCGCGCGCGCTCAGCGCCCGCCCCGTCCCCTGCGCGCGCGCCAGCTGAGCAGCGCCGCGGTGACCAGCACCGCCAGCGCCAGGCCGAACCATTGCACCGCGTAACCCAAGTGGCGCTCGGGCGGCAGCGTGTTCGGCAGCAGGTCCAGGTCGCGCGGATAGCCCAGCGGCAGGGCCGGATCCAGGCGCAGCACCTGCGACAAAATGTCGCGGCGGCCGAGCGCGGTCCCGATCGCCGCGGGCTCGATGCGCATCGCCAGCCAGCGCTGCGGCGACGGCGCCGCGACCAGGGCCGGGCCCAGGGTCAGTCCATGCGATGGTGCCGGCCCGAGCAGGCCGACCAGCGTGTAGCGGCCCTGCAGTGGCGCCGGCTCGGGCAGCGCGCGGTCGGCCGGCAGCGGCAACCAGCCCAGTTCCACCAGCAGCGGCGCCGCGGCGCCGTCGGCCAGGAACGGCTGGTACACCTTCACTCCGCTGCGGCCCTGCCGCAGTTGGTTGTCGAGCAGGATCTGCCCGGGCAGGAAACGGCCGGCACCATGCACCCAGCGCAACTGTCCCGGCAGCGTCGCGCGCAGCGCATCGGCCAGCGCCTGCGGGTGGTCGCGCACATGCGCCGCCTGCGCCAGCAATGCCTGCTTCTCGTGCATGCGCTGCAACTGCCAGCGGCCGAGCATGCAAAAGCACACCGCCACCGCCAGCGCGACGCTCCAGCCCAGCCACAACGGCATGCGTCGGCGCGTGCCCACGCGCGAGGCAGCGGCGAGGGTCATAATGCGGACACACCATGTGCCGAGACGCCCATGAACGACTCGCTGAAGACTTTGCTGATCGTCGCGTTCCTGCTGCTCATCCTGTGGAACCTGGGCGCCGGCCTGTACTACCTGTTGGTGGACCGCGGCCAGAGCAAGCGCACGGTGAACGCGTTGACCTGGCGCATCGGCCTCTCGGTGTGCCTGATCCTGCTGGTGATCCTGGGCATCTATACCGGCACGATCAAGCCGCATGGATTGGGACGCTAAACGTAGTGCCGGGATTCGGGATTCGGGATTCGGGATTCGGGATGGCAGCATGCCGTCCGCATGGGAACAGTGCACGCACGCGACCCGTAAAACGCTGATTCCTTGTAGGAGCGGCTTTAGCCGCGACGCCTTACCGGTAACACGTCGCGGCTAAAGCCGCTCCTACAACACGCAGTCCCGCTAGCGACGCCGGCACGCGCGGAAACCAACCAATCCCCAATCCCGACTCCCCAATCCCCGCCCTCAAAGCACATACACGAACAAAAACAGCGCCAGCCACACCACGTCGACGAAGTGCCAGTACCACGCCGCCGCTTCGAAGGCGAAATGGTTGTCGCGGCTGAAGTGGCCGCGGCTGATCCGCAGCAGCATCACCAGCAGCATGATCGTGCCCAGCAGCACGTGCGCACCGTGGAAGCCGGTGAGCATGAAGAAGGTGGAGCCGTAGATGCCCGAGCCCAGGGTCAGGTTGAGCTCCTTGTAGGCATGCATGTACTCCTCGGCCTGGAAGTACAGGAAGGTGCAGCCGAGCGCCACGGTCAGCGCCTGGAACACCATCAGCCGGGTGCGCTGGCCAGCCTTGAGCGCGTGGTGCGCGATGGTCAGGGTCACGCCGGAGCTGAGCAGGATCAGCGTGTTGATCAGCGGCAGGCCCCACGCCGGGATGGTCTGGAACTGGCCACCGACGCCGCCCGGGCCATTGGTCGGCCAGGCCGCCGAGTAGCCGTCCCACAGCAGCGCGTTGGTCATCACCCCGTCGCCCTCGCCGCCCAGCCACGGCAGGATGAAGGTGCGGGTGTAGAACAGCGCACCGAAGAAGGCACCGAAGAACATCACCTCGGAGAAGATGAACCACACCATCCCCATGCGGAACGACACGTCGACCTGGCGGTTGTAGTGTCCGGCGATCGATTCGCGGATCACGTCGCCGAACCACATGAACAGCGTCGCCACCAGCATCGCGATGCCGGTGAAGAATGTCCACTTGCCCCAGGACGCGTCGTTGAGCCAACTGGCCACGCCGATCATGGTCACGAACATCGCGATCGAGCCGATGAACGGCCAGCGGCTCTGGCTGGGCACGTAGTAGGCGTTGGCGGTGGCGTCGGTGCTGGGCTGGGCCATGGCAGGCATTCCGGTCGGGTCAGGGAGCCGCGCGCGCGGAACCGGCCAGTTTCGGCGATCCCAGTTCCGCGCTCAGCGCATCGTTCTTGTAGAAGGTGTAGGACAGGGTGATGGTGGAGATATCGCTGGGCAGGTTGGGGTCGACGATGAAGCGCACCGGCATGTCGCGCTTCTCGCCGGCCTGCAGGGTCTGCGCGGTGAAGCAGAAGCACTCGGTCTTGGTGAAGTAGCCCGAAGCGCGTGCCGGTGCCACCGACGGCACCGCGCTGCCGACGATGGCGTGCGCGCCGTCGTTGTGCGCGTAGTACAGCGCCTCGTTGAGTTCGCCCGGCACCACCTGCATGGTCAGCTGCTCCGGATGGAACGACCAAGGCAGCTTGGAGTTCACGCCGCCATCGAACTGCACCGTCACCGTGCGCTTGCCCGCCAGCGGCTTGCCGGCCTGCGGGCCCTCGCCGGGGCCGCGCTCCAGGCGCACGCCGAACACTTTCTCGCAAGCGATGCGGTACAGCGGCACCAGCGAGAAGGTCAGCACGAACACCGCCAGCGCAACGCCGACCAGCTTGAACAGCCCGGCACTGCTGTGCACCTGCGGCGCTGGCGCGTTCATCGGCCCAGCACCCCCGAGAGGATGAAGCCGACGTAGATCGCCAGCGCCACCACGCCGACCACCAGCGCGGTGCGCGCCGCACGCTTGCGGCGCAGGACCAGGTCGTCGAGCGGCGGTTGCGCGGTCATCAGTGGCTGATGTCGTCGTGGGCCAGGTCGCCGGGCTTGAGCACCGGCGGCAGGGTGAAGGTGTGCGCCGGCGCCGGCGACGGCACCGTCCACTCCAGGCCGCGCGCACCTTCCCAGGAGCGCGCTTCGGCGCGTGCGCCGCTGCGCAGCGACGCCAGCAGGATGCCGGCCATCAGGAACGGGGTGACGAACATGCCGAACGCACCGATCGAGCTGACCAGGTTCCAGTCGGCGAACACCACGTTGTAGTCGGGGATGCGCCGCGGCATGCCGGCCAGGCCGAGGAAGTGCTGCGGGAAGAACAGCAGGTTGACGAACACCATCGTCCACCAGAAGTGGAACTTGGCCCAGGCCTCGTTGTACATGCGCCCGGTCCACTTCGGCCACCAGTAGTACACCGCCGCGATCAGCGCGAACACCGCGCCGGTGACCAGCACGTAGTGGAAGTGCGCGACAACGAAGTAGGTGTCGTGATACTGGAAGTCGGCCGGCACGATCGCCAGCATCAGCCCGGAGAAACCGCCGATGGTGAACAGGATGACGAAGGCGATGGACCACAGCATTGGCGACTCGAAGGTCATCGAGCCCTGCCACATGGTGCTGACCCAGTTGAACACCTTCACCCCGGTGGGGATGGAGATCAGCATCGTGGCGAACATGAAGTAGATCTCGCCGCCCAACGGCATGCCCACGGTGAACATGTGGTGCGCCCAGACGATGAAGCTCAGGAACGCGATCGCCGCGATCGCATAGACCATCGCCTGGTAGCCGAACAGCGGCTTGCGGCTGAAGGTCGGGATGATTTCGCTGATCACGCCGAACGCCGGCAGGATCATGATGTAGACCTCGGGATGCCCGAAGAACCAGAAGATGTGCTGGTACATCACCGGGTCGCCGCCACCGGCGGCATTGAAGAACGAGGTACCGAAGAACTTGTCGGTGAGCAGCATGGTCACCGCGCCGGCCAGCACCGGCATCACTGCGATCAGCAGGAACGCGGTGATCAGCCAGGCCCAGCAGAAGATCGGCATCTTCAGCAGGTCGATGCCCGGCGCGCGCATGTTGAGCACGGTGGCGATGATGTTGATCGCGCCCATGATCGAGCTGATGCCGGCGACGTGGATGGCGAACACCGAGAAGGCCACGTTGTAGCCGCCCTGCAGCATCAGCGGCGGATACATGGTCCAGCCGCCGGCCGGTGCGCCGCCGGGCAGGAACAGGGTCAGCAGCAGCAGGGTGAAGGCCACCGGCAGCAGCCAGAACGACCAGTTGTTCATGCGCGGCAGCGCCATGTCCGGCGCGCCGATCTGCAGCGGGATCATCCAGTTGGCCAGGCCGACGAAGGCCGGCATCACCCCGCCGAAGATCATCACCAGCGCGTGCACGGTGGTCATCTGGTTGAAGAACTCGGGCTTGACGAACTGCAGGCCCGGCTGCGCCAGTTCGGCGCGGATCACCACGCTCATCGCCGCACCGATGACGAACATGGTGAAGCTGAAGAGCAGGTACAGCGTGCCGATGTCCTTGTGGTTGGTGGAGAACAACCAACGCTCGACGAAGCTCTGCTGATGCCCGTGCTCGTCGTGGTGATCGACTGCCGAATGGGCCATGGCGGCTACCTCAGAAAAGGAATGCTGGAGATCAGGCGGCTTGCACGGTCAGGTGCGAGTCGGAACGAGGACGCGACAGCCGCGCCTGCGGCGGTGCCGCCGGCGCCTGGGCATCTGCGGGCGCCGCAGCGGGTGCGGCGGTGGCCGGCGCGGCAGCCGGGGCCGCCGTCGGGGTGGCCGGCGCGGGCGCGGCGGCGGGCGCCGGCTTGCGCGATGCCAGCCACTTCTGGAAGTCCTGCTTGCTCACCGCCTCGACCACGATCGGCATGAAGCCGTGGTCCTTGCCGCATAGTTCGGCGCACTGGCCGCGGTACACCCCGGGGGTGTCGATGCTGGTCCAGGCCTCGTTGATGATTCCGGGGATGGCGTCCTGCTTCCAGCCCAGCGCCGGCACCCACCAGGCGTGGATGACGTCGTCG
Organism: Xanthomonas sp. F4; assembly: GCF_011761895.1. Lineage (NCBI taxonomy): Bacteria > Pseudomonadati > Pseudomonadota > Gammaproteobacteria > Lysobacterales > Lysobacteraceae > Xanthomonas > Xanthomonas sp. F4. Next base: position 58,123 of record NZ_JAASQX010000009.1, read on the forward strand.
GCGGTGATGACGAAGCGCACCTTGGTGTTCACCGGCAGCACCAGCCGGTTGTCCACGTCCAGCAGATAGTGCGGGTCGTGTTCGACCGTCGGCACCGCACCGCTCTGCCGCAGACGGTCGGAACTACGCGCCAGGCGGCTGGTGAACGAGACGTTCTCGCCCAGGTATTCGTAGCGCCACATCCACTGGTAGCCGGTGACCTTCACCGTCATCTCGGCATCGCGGGTGTCGTACATCGCGATCAGCTTGGCCGTGGCCGGCCACGCCATCACGATCAGGATCAGCACCGGGATCACCGTCCACACGATCTCGGCCTTGGTGTTGTGGCTGAACTGCGCCGGCACCGCGCCCTTGGACTTGCGGAACTTGAAGATCGCATAGGCCATCGCGCCGAACACCAGCACGCCGATGACCACGCAGACCCACAACGCGACCATGTGCGCGTCGTAGGCGTTGCGCGCGCTCTGGGTGACGCCCCTGCCCATGTTGAGCTGCCACGGCTTGGGATCGGCCGATTGCGCCCACGCCAGCGGTGCGGCCATCGCCGCCGCCAACGCCATCCCGCCCCTGACCGCCTGTTGCACCCACCCGCCGCGTTGCTTCATTGCCTAGACCCCTTGGAGCGTCATCGGTTGCGGCCGGTCACGGCCGCGAGCAAGCCTTCCAGGGTCTGCGCCAGTTGCCGGCGTTCGTCGGGGCCGAGGAACTCGCCGACCCGGACCTGCTTGCCGCTGGATGCCAGCACCACCCTGTCGTCGCCTTCGATCCGCAACCGCACCCAATGCGGATGGGCGCGGAACGCTGGCGTTCCTGCATTCGGACGGGTCACTTCCACGCAGGCCGGACCCACCCGGATATCCTCTTCGCGCTCGCCGCCGCGCCACGACCAATGCAGCGCGAGCGCCACCACGATGCTGTGCAACAGAGCGAACGCAGGCGCGAACACATTGCCCGCGAGCCACCCCAGCCCAGCCACGGCCCACATCGCCCCGGCCAGTGCGAGGAACAACAGAACGAATTGCCGGGCGTTCAACGCCCGCGGCGGTCGCAGCCGCAGCTGCGTACCCGACCCCTCCGGAGAAAACGGAAACATTTCGATCATGTCGAACCGCGCTTCCGAACCGCTCACGCCCGAGCCGCGAGCACGCCTGGATGGTAGCCCCCGGCCTGCGCGGCGGCAAGCGCGCATTCACCACAAAAAATGCTGCAGCGCAACCAGATTCGCGTTCAGCCTGGGCGCCATCGACCCCGTCGCGACGATGCCGGCGACGCCCTGCGCGTGCAGGCACTGACATAAAATAGTGGGCTCTGTCCCTGGCCTTTCCCGCATGAACGCTCTGCCTGGCGCCGGCTCTGTTCCGGCGATGCCGTCCGCGTCTCCTTCGCCCTTGCTGTCCCCCGAACTCCCGCCCGCGCCGCAGGCCCTGCGTGCGGCGATCACCGCCGCCTGGCTCAAGGACGAAGCCGAACACGTACGCGAACTGCTCGAGCAGGCCCGCCTGCCCGCGGCCGACCAGGCCAAGGTGCAGGCGCTGGCCGCCGACCTGGTCACCCGCGTGCGCGCCCGCGCCCAGGACCAGGGTGCGATCGAGGCCTTCATGCGCCAGTACGACCTCGGCAGCGAGGAAGGCGTGCTGCTGATGTGCGTGGCCGAAGCGCTGCTGCGCATCCCCGACCAGGACACCGCCGACAAGCTGATCCGCGACAAGCTCGGCGATGCGGACTGGAAGAAGCACATGGGCGAGAGCGACTCGATCCTGGTCAATGCGTCGACCTGGGGCCTGATGCTCACCGGCAAGCTGGTGCAGATCAACGACCTCACCCGCGCCGACGTGTCCGGCGCGTTCAAGCGCCTGATCGGCCGCGTCGGCGAACCGGTGATCCGTCTGGCGGTGCGCCAGGCGATGAAGATCATGGGCCACCAGTTCGTGATGGGCCGCACCATCGGCGAGGCGCTGACCCGCTCGAAGAAGGGCGACAACGCCAACTACCGCTATTCGTTCGACATGCTCGGCGAAGGCGCGCTGACCATGAAGGACGCGCAGCGCTACCTCGATGCCTACCGCCAGGCGATCCACGCCATCGGCAGGCATTTCGCGGCGCAGCGCCAGCAGGGCGGCGGCAAGGACGCGGTGTTCGCCGCGCCCAGCATCTCAATCAAGCTCTCGGCGCTGTACCCGCGCTACGAGCACGCAAAGCGCGCACGGGTGATGGCCGAGCTGGTGCCCGGCGTGCTGGAACTGGCGCAACTGGCCAAGTCCTACGGCATCGGCTACACCGTCGATGCCGAAGAAGCCGACCGCCTGGAGCTGTCGCTGGACATCATCGAGGCCACCTTCGCCGATCCCTCGCTGGACGGTTGGGAGGGCTACGGCCTGGCGGTGCAGGCGTACCAGAAGCGCACCCCGTACACGATCGACTTCCTCGCCGACCTGGCACGCCGCGTCGGCCGTCGCATCCCGGTGCGCCTGGTCAAGGGCGCCTACTGGGACGCGGAGATCAAGCGCGCGCAGGTCGAGGGCCACCCGGGCTATCCGGTGTTCACCCGCAAGCAGAACACCGATGTGTCCTACCTGGCCTGCGCCAAGCGCCTGTTCGCGCACAGCGATGCGCTGTATCCGATGTTCGCCACCCACAACGCGCAGACCATCGCCGCGGTGCGCGCCATCGCCGGCGGCCGCGACTACGAGCACCAGAAGCTGCACGGCATGGGCGACGACCTCTACGCCGAGGTGATCCCCGCCGACCGCCTCGGCGTGCCCTGCCGCGTGTACGCGCCGGTGGGTTCGCACGAGGACCTGCTGCCCTACCTGGTGCGGCGCCTGCTGGAGAACGGCGCCAACTCCAGCTTCGTCAACCGCATCACCGACGAAGACGTGGCCATCGAAGACCTGATCCGCGATCCGGTCGAGGCCGTGTCCGCGTTCGCTTCCATCCCGCATCCGAAGATTCCGCTGCCGGTCGATCTGCTGCGCAGCCAGAACCACAACAGGAAGAACTCCATGGGCGCCAACCTCGCCAACGACAACGATCTGCGCGCGCTGGCCGACCAGCTCAACACTGCGCTCAAGCCCTGGCAGGCCGCGCCGCTGGTGCCCGGCGCGGTGATCGCCGCCGACGCCTTGCCGGTCGCCAACCCGGCCGATCATCGCCAGGTCGTCGGCCACTGGAAGCCGGCCGATGCCGCCACCGTGGAGAAGGCGCTGAGCAATGCCGCGGCCGCCTACCCGGCCTGGAACCGCACGCCGGCCGCCAGCCGCGCCACCATCCTCGAACACGCCGCCGACCTGCTGGAAGCGCGCATGCCCGAGTTCATGGCGCTGTGCGTCAAGGAAGCCGGCAAGACCCTGCCCGACGGCGTCGCCGAAGTGCGCGAGGCGGTGGACTTCCTGCGCTACTACGCCGGCCAGGCGCGCGCGCAGTTCGGCGCGCCCGAGCGCCTGCCCGGGCCCACCGGCGAGTCCAACGAACTGCAGCTGCACGGCCGCGGCGTGTTCGTGTGCATCAGCCCGTGGAATTTCCCGCTCGCCATCTTCCTCGGCCAGGTCGCCGCGGCGCTGGCCGCCGGCAACAGCGTCATCGCCAAGCCGGCCGAGCAGACCAACCTGGTCGGCCATGCCGCAGTGAAGCTGCTGCACGAAGCCGGCGTGCCGGAGGCGGTGGTGCAGTTCCTGCCGGGCGACGGCGCCATCGTCGGTGCCGCGCTGACCCGCGATCCGCGCGTGTCCGGCGTCGCCTTCACCGGCTCCACCGACACCGCCCGCGCCATCAACCGCGCGCTGGCCGCGCGCGATGCCGCCATCGGCGTGCTGATCGCCGAGACCGGCGGCCAGAACGCCTTCATCGCCGACTCCTCGTCGCTGCCGGAAGCGGTGGTCAAGGACGCGATCTCCAGCGCCTTCATCTCCGCCGGCCAGCGCTGCTCGGCCGCGCGCGTGCTGTTCGTGCAGGACGACATCGCCGACAAGGTGATGACCATGCTGGGCGGCGCCATGGCCGAACTGAAGGTCGGCGACCCCGGCCTGCTGTCCACCGACGTCGGCCCGGTGATCGACGCCGATGCGCTGCAGATCCTCACCGATCACGCCGCGCGCATGGACCGCGAGGCACGCCCGATCGCCGTGGCCGCCACAGACGAGGCCACCGCGCACGGCAGCTTCTTCGCCCCGCGTGCCTACGAACTGCAGTCGCTGGCGCAGTTGCAGCGCGAGATCTTCGGGCCGGTGCTGCACGTGATCCGCTGGAAGGCCGACCAGCTCGACGCGGTGATCGACCAGATCAACGCCACCGGCTACGGCCTGACCCTGGGCGTGCATTCGCGCATCGACGAGACCATCGAGCGCATCGCCTCGCGCGTGGCGGTGGGCAACGTCTACGTCAACCGCAACCAGATCGGCGCGGTGGTCGGCGTGCAGCCCTTCGGCGGCCAGGGCCTGTCCGGCACTGGCCCCAAGGCCGGCGGCCCGCACTACCTGCTGCGCTTCGCCACCGAGAAGGTGGTGACGGTGAACACCACCGCGGCCGGCGGCAACGCCTCGTTGCTGACGCTGGGCGACTGAGTCGCCCAGCCCTCGGCGCAGCGTTCCGCCCGGAACCTGCGCCGAGCGCAGCCTGCCGCCGCGCGCATCGCACGCCGTGGACAGGCATAAAAAAAGCCCCGCCGAAGCGGGGCTTTTTCGTGCACTGCGAAGCGTCTGCGATCAGAACTTGTAGTTGACCGAGGCCGCCAGCACGTTGCCGCTCACGTCGTAGTCGCCGACCAGGGTGTTGCCGGTGGCGCTGGTGGTGGCGATGCTCGGGTCGCTGGTGAACAGGTGCGTGTAGCCGAAGCTGTACTCGGCCTGCGCGGACGGCTTCCAGGTCAGACCCAGCGAGACCCACTTGCGGCTCGCGTCCGGCACGCGCACGTCGCGGTGCTGGTCGGTGGTCGGGGTCTGGTCGTAGGCCACACCGCCACGCAGGGTCAGCGTGTCGCTCATGCGGTAGTCGGCACCCAGCGAGACGAAGGTGGTGTCGCGGTACGAGAAGTCCAGCACGCTATCGGGCTGGTTGGAGGCGAAGTCGACGGTGACCTTGTCGAACTTGCTCCAGGCGGTGCGGGTGACGTCGGCCATCACCGTCCACTGCTCGTTGATGTCGTGGGTGAAGCTGGCGGTGGCGCTGGCCGGCAGCTTGACCGTGGCACGGCCCTTGGTGTCGACGAAGGTACCCGGCGCGGCGAAGGCCAGCACGGTGGCGGCATTGCCCGGCACGGTGAAGTTGGCATCGCCATCGGTGATCTTGTGCTCGACCTGCGAGCGGTAGCTGAAGCCGATGTGGGTGTGCTCGTCGACGCTGAACAGGCCGCCCAGGGTGAAGCCGACCTCGGTGTTGTCGCCCTTGATGCGCGAGAAACCATCGGCGCTGCCCGGCGCGAAGCCCGGCACGCGGCGCGCGGCCAACAGGGTGCCGAAGTCGATGGCATTGCTCAGGTCGATGTCCAGGCGCTCGGCGAACACGGACGCGCCGAACGACACGTACGGGTTGACGTCGTAGGAGAAGGCGAAGTTCAGGTCGATCGCCTGCAGCTCGGTCTTCACGCCGTTGTAGCGGCCGACCCAGTCGCGGTCGTATTCGGTCTTGAAGCCGAACGGCACGGTCAGCGAGGTGCCGAAGTGCATGTTGTTGTTTTCGCCGAACGGCATGTGGAAGTACACGGCCGGAACCGGCGCGATCATGCCGGCGTCGCCGCCGCGGCCGCCGGAGATCGGCGCGCCGTTGGCATAGGTGCCGCCGTCGCCCTGGTACTTGGCCGAGAACTGGATGGCGCTGACGTCGGCCTGGAACACCTTGCCGTCGAGCTGGCGCATGCCGGCCGGGTTCACGGCGATGATCGAGGCATCGCCCGGGGCGCTGCCGGAGCCGGCAAAGGCGCGGCCCAGACCCTTGGCGCTGTTCTCCTTGAGCTGGAACGCGGCGCCGTGCGCCTGGCCCATGGCCAGCGCGCCGACGATGCCGACGGCCAGAGCGGTGAAACGGACGAACTGGGTTGCGTTTTGCATGGCTAGTTTTTCTCCGGAAGACGAATTGTCTGTGTTCGCGCCTGCGCAGGCCCGGGCCGAGCAGGCCCAGGAATGCGCGCCGGAGTCCCCTCCCGACATACGACGCCGTATGCGAGTATACCCCGCACCGTTAACTAAACAATAACGACATGATGCGTTCAGCTTCGTGTGGAGTGGGCGTGCGTTCAGCCGGATGAAGCCGTTATCGTGGCGTCCCTGGCGGTTTCCGGTCCCTCTTTCTCTCGCATGTTCGTCTCCATCCCTTCCCGCGAACGCACCACGCTGCGCTGGGCCACCCCGCTGCTGTTCGCGGCGATGTGGCTGGCGTTCCTGTGGTCGATCAGCCGCCCCGACGAGGCGCGCGCGACCCTGTGGCTGGACTGGGGGGCGCTCTCGGCCGGGGTCGGCAGCCCGCGCGACTGGCTGGCGACGGTGCAGGACGGCAGCGTGCTGCGCCTGTTCACCGCGCTGTTCCTGCACGCCGATTGGTCGCACCTGCTCGGCAACCTGGTGTTCCTGCTGATTTTCGGTCTGCCCGCCGAGCGCGTGCTGGGGCCGTGGCGGTTCCTGCTGCTGTTCCTGGGCGGCGGGGCGATCTCCAACCTGGCCGCGGTGTTCGCGGTTGGTACCCCGGACCGGGTCATCATCGGCGCCAGCGGCGCGGTCTCGGCGCTGATCGGCACGTATCTAGCGCTGTTCCCGCGGGCCAAGCTCGGCGTGGTGCTACCGCTGGGGCTGTTCCTGGAATTCGTGCGCGCCCCGGCCTCACTGCTGATCGGCACCTGGGCGGCGCTGCAGGTGGTATTCGCCTACATCGGCCCGGCGTTCGGCATGGTGGCGTGGTCGGCGCACTTGGCCGGCTTCGCCTTCGGCATGGTCTACGGGCTGTACGTGCGCGCGGCGATCGCGCGACGGCTGCGCAAGCGCAAGGGCTTCTGAGCCGCGTGTGGCGACGGCCGCCTTATACTGCGCGCATGTTCAAGCACCTGTACAAAGTGACCTTCCTCAACCACGGCAAGGTCTACGAGCTGTACTGCCAGCACGTCGGCAGCAGCCACCTGTGGGGCTTCACCGAGATCGGCACGCTGGTGTTCGACGTGCACGACGGGCTGGTGATCGATCCCACCGAGGAGCGCCTGCGCGAGGAGTTCGGCGACACCAAGACGCTGCACCTGCCGATGCAGAGCATCGTGCGCATCGAGGAAGTGGAGAAGAAGGGCCAATCGACGATCCGCGATGCGGCCACCGGCGAGAAGGTGGTCACGCCGTTCCCGATGCCCGGCAAGCCCCGCTGAGTCGATGCGCATCCTGATCGCCGACGACTATCAGGATGCGGTGCGCCACCTGCCCTGCTTCGCGCGGCTGCACGCGCACAGCGTGCAGGTGCTGACCGCGCTGGCGCCCGACCGGCAGACCCTGGTCCGCCACGCCGCCGAGGCCGAGGCGCTGGTGCTGATCCGCGAGCGCACCCGCATCGATGCCGCGCTGCTGGCGCAGTTGCCGAAGCTGCGCCTGATCAGCCAGACCGGACGGATCGGCGAACACATCGACCTGGCCGCCTGCACCGCGCGCGGCGTGGCCGTGGCCGAAGGCATCGGCTCGCCGGTGGCGCCGGCGGAACTGACCTGGGCGCTGCTGATGGCGGCCAGCCGACGCTTGCCGACCTACCGCGATGCACTGCTGGCCGGGCACTGGCAGGCCACCGGCGATGCGCAGTTGGGTCGCAGCCTGGACGGCCTGACCCTGGGCATCTGGAGCTACGGCAAGATCGGTCGACGCGTCGCCGCCTACGGCCGTGCCTTCGGCATGCGCGTGCAGGTGTGGGGCGGCGAGGACAGTTGTGCGCAGGCGCGCGCCGACGGCTTCGCGGTCGCCGCCAGCCGCGAGGCGCTGTTCGCCGAGAGCGACGTGCTGACGCTGCATCGCCGCCTGGCCGCGGCCACCCGCCACGAGATCGGACTGGACGACCTGCTGCGGATGAAACCCGATGCGCTACTGGTCAACACCAGCCGCGCCGAACTGCTCGCCCCCGGCGCGCTGCTGGCCGCGCTGGACGCCGGCCGTCCCGGGCAGGCGGCACTGGACGTGTTCGAGCAGGAGCCGGTGCTGGATCCGCAGCATCCGCTGCTGCGGCATCCGCGGGTGCTGGCGACGCCGCACCTGGGTTACGTCGAACAGAGCAGCTACGACCTGTATTTCGGCGCGGCCTTCGACAACGTGCTGGCCTTCGCCGCCGGCACGCCGCAACGCCTGGCCAATCCCGACGTCCTCAGCGCCGCCGACTGAGCCGCTGGCCGCCAACGCCCCGCGCGATGGCGGTGGGGCGGCCGCGGCCGGCTCAGGGGCTGGAGGCCGGCGCAGGCTCGGTCTTGTCGGACTCGGTCTTTGCAGGTTCGGACTTGGCCGGTTCCGCCGCCGGCGGCTTCGCCGGGGCTGCCTTCGGCGCCGCGCCCGCCGGCTTGTGCGCCGGCTTGGCCTTGCCCTTGCCGGCCGGTGCCGCCGCAGCCGCCCGCGCCACGGCGCCGGGCTGCTTCAGTTCGGCCAGCGCCTGCGCGATCGGACCATCGCCCGGCAGCACATCACCGGCGCGGTAGCCTTCTTCGCCCTCGTCGTCGCCATGCAGGTGGCCCGGCAGGGTCGCTTCGCTGTAGTCGGCGATCGCCGCCGGCTTGTCGGCATCCTCCGCGCTGGCCTCCGGGCGCAGCACCACGTCGGGCACGATGCCGCTGGCCTGGATCGACTTGCCGCTGGGGGTGTAGTACCGCGCCGTGGTCAGCTTGACCGAGTCGCCGTTGTCCAGCGGCAGCACGGTCTGCACCGAGCCCTTGCCGAAGGTGCGGCTGCCGATGATGCGCGCGCGCTTGTTGTCGCGCAGCGCGCCGGCCAGCACTTCCGAGGCGCTGGCCGAACCGGCATCCACCAGCACCACCATCGGCGCACCGTTGAGCAGGTCGCCTGGAGTGGCGTCGAACTTGGAATCGCTGACCGAGATACGCCCGCGGGTACTGACGATGGTGCCCTTGTCGAGCACGTCGTCGGCCACCTGCACCGCCGCGGTCAGCAGGCCGCCCGGGTTGCTGCGCAGGTCCAGCACCAGCCCGCGCAGCTTGCCGCCGGCCTGCGCCTGCAACTGCTGCAGTTGCTTGTGGAAATCGGCGCCGGTGTCGGCCTGGAAGGTGCTGATGCGGATGTAGCCGTAGCCGGGTTCGAGCATGCGGCTGCGCACGCTGGCCACGCGGATGGTCTGCCGGGTCAGGGTCACGTCGAACGGCTTGGCCACCTTGTCGCGGGCGATGGTCAGCACGACCTTGCTGCCCGACTCGCCGCGCAGCGGCTCCATCGCCTTGACCGCGCTGATCGGCTTGCCGTCGATGGCGATGATGATGTCGCCCGAACGCAGGCCGGCGCGCGCGGCGGGCGTGTCGTCGATCGGCGACACCACCTTGAGCGTGTTGTCCGGCAGCTGCAGCAGCTCCACGCCGATGCCGTCGTAGGCACCGCTGGTCTGCTCGTCGAACGCTTCGGCGTCTTCCTTGCTGAAATAGGTGCTGTGCGGATCCAGGTCCAGCAGCAGGCCACGGATCGCGGACTGCATCAGCTTCTTGTCGTCGACCGGATCGACGTAGGCTTCCTTCACCGCGTTGTAGACCGCGACGTAGCGGCGGATCTCGTCCAGCGGCACCTTGGCACTGGCCGATTCGGTGGAATCGGGATCGTCGGCGCTGGCCGCCGGGGCCGTGGGCGTCTGCGCCTCGGCGCGTTGCGCCATCGACGGCAGCGGCGCCAGAGCGAGCAACAGGGCTGCGGACAGGACTACGCGCATGAAGCACTCCGATTGGGGAAGGCCCGCACCGTGCACGGCGCGATTGCTCGGATTATGCGCGAAGCCGAGCTAAATTCGCGTTGAACGCGCGCAGCCGGCGCCGCTCAGCGGCGCTGCAGCCACGACGACGGATCCACCGGCTGGCCATTGCGGCGCAATTCGAAGTACAGCGCCGGGCGGCCCTGGCCGCCGGAATTGCCGACCTTGGCCACCGCATCGCCGCGCTTGACCTTGGCGCCGGCGTCGCGCAACAAGGTGTCGTTGTGCGCGTACAGGCTCATGTAGCCGTTGCCGTGGTCCACGATCAGGATCATGCCGTAGCCGGTCATCCAGTCGGAGAACACCACCGTGCCATCGGCGACGGCGGTGACGGTGCTGCCGGCGGGCGCGGCGATCAACACGCCGCTGCTGGTGCGCCCATCGGGCAGCCTGCCGCCGTAGCGCGCGATCAGATCGCCCGACAGCGGCCAGCCCAGGCCGCCGACCTTCAGCGGCGGCGCCGAGGCGACCACCTTGGGCGGCACCTTGCCGCCGCCACGCCCGGACTTCGCCGCGGCCTTGGCCTGCGCCGCCTGTTCGGCCGCTTCGCGCTTGGCCGCGGCACGACGCTCGGCTTCGGCACGGGCCGCGGCGGCGCGCAGATTGGCGAGCAGGGTTTCCAGTGCCTTGGCATCCTGGCCCAGCGCCTTCTCGCGTTCGCTGCGGTCCTGGTAGCGCTGGTCCAGTTCCGAGACCACGCTGGCGCGTTGCTTGCGGTCGCGCTGCAGCGCCTGGGCCTGTTCCTGCTGGCGGCGCTGGGCCTCGCTCAGTTGCTGCTTCTGTTCGACGACCTCGCGCTGCACCTGCTCCAGCGCCTGCAACTCGTGGGTCAGCGTGGCGATGCGCTGCGCGCGCTCGCGCTGCAGATAGCGGTGATAGGCCAGCAGGCGGTTGGCGTCGGCCACGCGGTCCTGCGCCAGCAGCAGCTTCAGCGGCGCATTGCCGCCGATGGCATAGGCCGCACGCAGCAGTTGCGCCAGTTCGGCGCGCTGGCGGGTCAAGCCGCTGCGCAGGCCATCGCGCTTGCGCTCGAGTTCGGCCAGCGTCTGCTGGTGCCGCTGCAGCGCCTGTTGCGTCTGCGCCAGGCTGCGGCCGGTGGCGGCGACCTTTTCGTCGGCATCGCGCAACTGGCGTGCGGCATCGCCGCGCTTGCCTTCCAGTTGCCGCCGTTCCTCGGCCACGCTCTTCAGCTCGCCGCGCACTTTCTCCAGGCGCTTCTCGGCCTCGCGCGGGTTCTGCGCCACGGCCAATCCTGCGGTCAGCAAGCACACCGCCGCCAGCAGGCTGCGCAACAGCCCGCGCCAGCGCCCGGGCGCACGCCGCTCGACCGCGCGGGGCGCGGCGGAACGCAACGGGACAGGAGCGGCTACGGGCAAGAGGGGGTCCAGTGACTTCAGGCAGGTGTGGATTGTAGCGAAGCGTGTTGTGATCGCCCCACGATTGATTGCTGCCGCAGCGCCGGCGCCCGGGAGGTGAGGGATGAAACGCATGCATCTGGCGGTTGTGCTGACACTGGCCCTGGCGGCCGGCCCGGCGTTCGCGGACGAAGGCATCAGCAAGGTCAACGGCAGCATCACCGCCGACGCTGGCAAGCAGTACGGCGACCTGGAAACCGTGAACGGCAGCATTACCGTGCAGTCGGGCGCCCAGGTGGGCAGCGTGGAAACGGTCAACGGCAGCGTCAAGGTCGCCGACGGCGCGCAGACCAAGGGTCTGTCCACGGTCAACGGCGGCATCACCCTCGCCGAGCGCGCGCAGGTCGCCGGTTCCATCGAAACCGTCAACGGCGGCATCTTCGTCGACCGCGGCGGCCGCGTCAGCGGCGGCATCGAGAGCGTCAACGGCAGCATCGGCCTGGTCGCCACGCAACTGGACCACGGCATCGAAACGGTGAACGGCGACATCACCGTCGGCCACGACTCGCATGTCGGCGGCGGCATCTCGATCAACAAGCCCAGCTTCAGCATGTCGTTCAAGCCCACGCGCAAGCCGCGGGTCATCGTCGGCCCGCGTGCGGTGATCGACGGCCCGCTGCGCTTCGAGCGCGAAGTCACCCTATACGTGCACCGCAGCGCCAAGACCGGCCCGATCACTGGCGCCACCGCGCTGCCCTTCGACGGCGACACCGCGCCGAACAACTGAGCCGTGCCGCGTCGCCGCGCCCGTCCGGGCGCATGCGGCTTGCCTATAGAATCCAGGGTTCCCTCGCCAACAGGAGCCCTCATGACCCGCAAGCTCATGCTGTGCCTGGCCGCGGCGGCGGCGCTGACCGCGTGCAAACGCGAAGCGCCTGCCCCGGCCGCCGACGCCGCGCCGCAAGCCGCTGCGCCCGCCCCCGCTCCGGCGCCCGCGCATGCGTTTTCCACCGGGATCGCGCCGGCGGACTTCGCCGAACTGGTCAAGACGCTGTCCTCCGACGCCTTCGAAGGCCGCGGTCCCGGCACAGCTGGCGAAGACAAGACGGTCGCCTACATCCGCGACCAGATGCAACGCATCGGTCTGCAACCGGGCAACGGCGACAGTTGGTTCCAGGACGTGGCGATGACCGAGACCACGGCGGCACCCAGCACCACGCTCACCATTGCCCACGACGGCGCAGCGCGGCAGCTCGCCTTCGGCACCGACATGGTGGTGGGCACACGCACCGGCCAGCCCGAGGTCAAGCTCGATGGCAGCGACATGGTCTTCGTCGGCTACGGCGTGGACGCGCCGGAGCAGAAGTGGAACGACTACGCCGGCCAGGACTGGAAGGGCAAGACCGTGGTGATGTTCGTCAACGACCCCGGCTTCCACACCGGCGAAGGCAGCCTGTTCGAAGGCAAGCGCATGACCTACTACGGGCGCTGGACCTACAAGTTCGAGGAAGCCGCACGCAAGGGCGCCGCTGCCGCGTTGATCGTGCACGACACGCCCGGCGCCAGCTACGGCTGGGACGTGGTCAAGAATTCCTGGTCCGGCGCACAGTACGACCTGCCGGCGAAGGACGATCCGGAGCCGCGCATCCCGGTGCAAGGCTGGATCACCGCCGACGCCGCCAAGAAGCTGTTCGCCGACGCCGGCCTGGATCTGGCGCAGGCGTACAAAGACGCCAGCAAGCGCGGCTTCAAGCCGATTCCGCTGAAGGCCAAACTCTCGGTGGACCTGAAGAGCACGATTGCCGAGAAGACCTCGCGCAACGTGGTCGGCGTGCTGCCCGGCGGCAGCCGCGCCGACGAAGCGGTGCTGTACATGGCGCACTGGGATCACCTGGGCAAGCACGATGGCGAACCGGGCGACAACATCTACAACGGCGCGGTCGACAACGCCACCGGCGTGGCCGGCATCCTGGAAATTGCCGAGGCGTTCGCGCACCAGCAACCCAAGCCCGAACGCTCGGTGGTGTTCCTGGCGGTGACGCTGGAGGAGTCGGGGCTGCTCGGTTCCAAGTATTACGTGGCGCATCCGACATTCCCATTGAACAAGATCGCCGGCGTCATCAACCTGGATGCGATGCCGGTGGCCGGGCGTGCCAAGGACCTGGTGGTCAACGGGTTCGGCAGTTCCCAACTGGAAGACCTGCTCAAGCCCATCGCTGCCGCACAAGGCCGCGTGCTGCATGCCGAAGACGCGCCGCAGAGCGGGTTCTACTTCCGTTCCGATCACTTCAACTTCGCCAAGGCCGGCGTGCCGGCGCTGTACATCGACGGCGGTGAGGACCTGATCGACGGTGGCATCGAGGCCGGACGCCGTGCCGCGGCGGAATACGCCAAGCGCTACCACTCGCCGGCCGACGAGTACGACCCGGCAACCTGGAAACTCGACGGCGTGATGGACGACCTGCAGGCGGTGTATGGCGTCGGCAAGGAACTGGCGGCCGGCGACAGCTGGCCGAACTGGTACCCGGACAACCCGTTCAAGGCCGCGCGCGACAAGATGATGGGCAGGCCGACGTCGCTGCCGGCAACGGCGCCTGCCAACGCCAAGTAGTCGGCTGCACATCTTTCGCTTCCATGGCAGCGGCGCTTCGGCGCCGTTGTCGTGTGTGCAGGCCATCAGGCGTGCGGCGTATGGGACACGACGACATTGCATTTCGATTGTCGCTGTCCGGCTGCGATCAAAATCACTCCGACAGCGCGCTACGGTGTGCGCCGTTGCAGGAACGACTGCGTGGCGCCTTGAGCAGCAATACGAGACACAACCGTAGGAGCGGCTTCAGCCGCGACGGGCTTAGCCGGTCACTCCCGTCGCGGCTGAAGCCGCTCCTACAACGGCGGATAGCGCACCGGTCGCTTGGATGTCCGCGGCCCCATCGATGTGCAACGCGAAATCGTAGGCTGTCGGTCTGTCGGTGTGTCTGTCGGTAGCGTAGCGATTCTGATTGGCGTTCTTTGCGGTTTTCTTCGACCGCGACAACCCGCATTCGCGGCCGACACGGAGCATCGCCCCCTAAAGCGCATGGCCCTCTCTGCGTCCATGCACCGCTCTGCGTATCGGCCGCCTCAATCATGCGGCGCCCTGTGACTGCGTCCCTAGGATGCCGAGATCTGTCGCCTGGCGGCGACGGTTCCATTGCCCTTGCGGCACACCACGATCTCAGCGGCACGCTCCCAATAAAAAAGCCCGGGCATGCTATTGCCCGGGCTTCCATGGCCGCGCCATGACACGTGATGTGCCCGCGGTAGCCGACCGCTACCGCGGACAACCGCCTCAGGCCGCTTGCTTGGCCTGCCCCAGGCTGGCCATGTCGATGACGAAGCGGTACTTCACGTCGCCCTTGAGCATGCGCTCGTAGGCCTCGTTGATCTGCGCCATCTCGATCGTCTCGATGTCGGACACGATGTTGTGCTTGGCGCAGAAGTCCAGCATCTCCTGCGTCTCGCGGATGCCGCCGATCAGCGAACCGGCCAACTGGCGCCGCTTCAGGATCAGATTGAACACCGCCGGCGACGGATGCGGCTCGGCCGGCGCGCCGACCAGGGTCATGGTGCCGTCGCGCTTGAGCAGGGTCAGGAACGCATCCAGATCGTGCGGCGCCGCGACGGTGTTGAGGATGAAATCGAAGCTGTTGGCGTGCGCCGCCATCTCGTCGGGATTCTTCGACACCACCACCTCGTTGGCGCCCAGGCGCAACGCATCCTCGCGCTTGCCGGCCGACGTGGTGAACAGCACCACGTGCGCGCCCATGGCGTGGGCGATCTTCACGCCCATGTGTCCGAGGCCGCCCAGGCCGACGATGCCGACCTTCTTGCCCGGGCCGACTTTCCAATGGTTCAGCGGCGAATAGGTGGTGATGCCGGCGCACAGCAACGGCGCCACCGCGGCGAGTTGCTTGGCATCATGGCGGATGTGCAACGCGTACTTCTCGTCGACCACGATGTGATCGGAGTAGCCGCCATAGGTGTTCTCGCCGCCGAACATCGGACCGTTGTAGGTACCGACAAAACCGTTCTCGCAGTACTGCTCCTCGCCATCGGCGCAGGAGGCGCAATGCCGGCAGCTGTCGACCATGCAACCGACGCCGGCCAGATCGCCGACCTTGAAGGCGCCGACCTGGTCGCCCACCGCGGTGACGCGACCGACGATTTCATGGCCCGGCACCGACGGGTACTGGGTGTTGTGCCACTCGTTACGCGCGGTGTGCAGATCGGAGTGGCAGACGCCACAGTAGAGGATCTCGATGCTGACATCGTGCGCGCCGAGTGCGCGGCGTTCGAAGGTGAAGGGGGTCAGCGGCTGATCGGATGCCTTGGCGGCGTATCCATTGGCTTGGCTCATGGGGAAGGCCTCGTGGTGGGTGAAAGGGGCCGAAGGGCGATGCGCGAGGCGGGCAGAAGATGCTGCGCACGCGTTCGCCGGAATCGTAAAAAGTCTAAGCGCCATGGCATGAAAGGCACGCATCGTCATATGGAACGGTGCGATGCGCGAGTTCAAAACCCGCTTTAGACGCCCTCAGTTGTGGACTGGCGCACGTACTCAGCTGAACGTAGATGCACTTCACTGATGACGTGCAGACGGCGGGACTTCATCGGCAAAGCGGACCCTGCGGATGAAGCGGCGATCAATGAGAAGCGCGACAGAAGGCAGGGTGTGAGTGCAACGCACCCGAGCGCAGTTCCAGTCGCAAGCGCTCCGGAAATTGCGCGTTTTGCTGCCTTGGTGCACCGCTGATTCTTCCCATGGTCACCAGTCGATCGCTATAACGCGGTCCATCCGCACGCTGTAATTGGTTAGCGCGGCCGCATGCCAGAGGCCGCCTGACGTAATGGCCTGGAGCTGCTTAACAGCTGGATCGCGGGGAGCCTGAGGCCGCTGCAAGGCCGCGCCTTCGGCTCGCAGCATCGTGCGCGGTGCCCGGCGTGACGCGGGTGCGAGGTATGCGCAGATTTGGAGTGCATGTGCTCTGCAGTCGCGATCCACGCCGTCTCGCAGCGCCTCGTCCACATGCACATGCACATGCACACAGTGCGGCACGGCCAGCGAAGAAGATCTGCTGCCGTGTTGAGCGGCGTTTGGCTCGCTGCAGAGAGAGCCCTGTAGAGCCGTTGGCCGCGCGGCGCTCGCGTGCGAGGGATTTTTCTCACGCAATAAAAAATCCCCGTCCTTTTGGGACGGGGATTTGGGGTAAAGCCCCTGGCGATGACCTACTCTCGCATGGCTTGAGCCACACTACCATCGGCGCAGCTGCGTTTCACTTCCGAGTTCGGGATGGGATCGGGTGGTTCCACAGCGCTAATTTCACCAGGGAGACGGTTGGAGTGTCGCCACGTGCACGGTACTCGGTTGTTGGACCGAGGACGGCATGGGCGCCAGCCTCTCATAGGG
>NZ_JAASQX010000010.1:0-54287 GCF_011761895.1 Xanthomonas sp. F4
CCCGGTCATCCGGGCGCTGAAACAGCGGCTAAGCGAACGCGGCAAAGCCGGCAAGCAGATCGTGTGCGCCGCCATGCGCAAGCTCCTGCACCTCGTCTATGGCGTCCTCAAATCGGGCACCGCGTTCGACCCGAAAAGGGGCCTTGCCTGCTAGGGGGGTAAGACGGTATCTACGGAATACCGGTGCGTCAGGACGTGTTCCGCCACGCGGCAATCCGCGCGTTCTCGCAACCGACCTACCGCCCCAGCCGCTCCGCCAGTCGCACCAGCTCGGCCAGCGAGCCGACCTCCAGCTTGCGCATCGCATTGCCGCGGCGCACCTTCACCGTGATCTCGCTGAGCTGCAGCCGCGCTGCCACCTGCTTGTTCAACAGGCCCTGCACCACCAGTTCCACCACCTCGCGCTCGCCGCCACTGAGTCGCGCCCAGCGCGCCTGCAGTTCCGCCTGCGCCGCATCGGCGGCGCGCCGCGCGCGGTCGCGGGCGATACCCTGGCCGATCGCGTCGAGCAGGTCCTGGTCGCGGAACGGCTTGGTCAGGAACTCGATGGCACCGTTCTTCATCGCCTCCACGCTCATCGGGATGTCGCCGTGGCCGGTGATGAAGATGGTCGGCAGCGCCAGCCCGGCCTCGTGCATGTTGCGATGGAAATCCATGCCGCTCTGCCCGGGCATGCGGATGTCCAGCACCAGGCAGCTCGGCGCATCGGCGCGCGGATGCGCCAGGAATTCGCGTGTCGAGGCGAAGGCGTGCACCTGCAGGTCCACCGAGGCGAACAGGTCTTCCAGGGCGGCGCGGATCGAAGCGTCGTCGTCGATCAGGTACACCACCGGGCGCGCGGTCGCGTCGGCGTTCATGACTTGGCTCCGCCGGCGGTGGGCAGGCACACGCAGAACACCGCGCCGCGCGGCCGGCCGGGTTCGGCCCAGATCCGCCCGCCGCCGGCTTCGACGATGCTGCGGCTGATGCTCAGGCCGATGCCGATGCCGCCCTGCTTGGTGGTCCAGAACGCATCGAACAGGTGCGCCTGCGCCTGCGCGGACAGGCCTTCGCCGCTGTCGGCCACGCTCAGCCGCACCGAGCGCGTGTCCTCGCGCGCGGTGACGATGCGTAGCGTGCGCTGCGCCGGTGGCGTGGCGGCCATCGCCTCGATCGCATTGAGCAGCAGATTGCCGATCACCTGCTGGATCTGCACCGGGTCGGCCGATACCGGCGGCAGCAGCGCCGACAGCTCGGTGTGTACGCTGACCGCGCTGCGTTCCAGTTCGCCCTGCGACAGCGCCAGTACTTCGTTCACCGCGGCGTTGAGATCGAAGACGCGCTGCTGCGGCGCTTCGCCCCGGGTCAGGCTGCGCACCCGCGCGATCACCTCGCCGGCGCGTTCGGCGTCGGCGAGGATGCGCGCCAGCGCCGCGCGCGCCTTGTCCAGGTTCGGCGGCTGCTGGTCGAGCCAGCGCTGGCAGGCGTTGCCGCTGGTGACGATGGCCGCCAGCGGCTGGTTGACCTCATGCGCGATCGACGCGGTCAGGCTGCCCAGGCTGCGTACCCGCGCCAGCCGCAGCAACTGCGCCTGCGCCGCGTGCGCGGCGGCCTTGGCGCGCTCCATGCGCACCGCGATGGAGGCGGTCACCGCCACCACCACGATGCTGATCGCCGAGTTGATCACGCCCACGTGATAGGCCCCGGCGTGGGTGAGATGGAAGCTGAGCACGACCAGCACCACGCAGATGCCGGCCAGCACGCCCAGCCCGGCCGGCGCCAGCAGCCGCACCGCGCCCAGGATCGCCACGGTGTAGAACAGCGCCGCGGCCACCGCGTAGTCGGTGACTGTGTCGGCGATGAAGATCGCGCTCAGCGCCAGGCCCAGCGCGGCCAGGCCGAGCAGGCGGCGGTGCGGTGGCAGCGGCTTGAACCAGACGATCATCGGCGGCGCAGGGTGAGGGAGGACGCGGGGAGGGACATGGCCGGCTCAGCCTTCGACGCCGGCGTTCCAGAACGCCTGTTGTACACCGGGTTCGCCCTCCAGGCGCTGCACCACCGCATCCAGTTCCTCGGCACGCACCGCGGTGGCGTACAGGGTGGCGGCGATCTCCACGTCCTTCTGTCCGAACGGATGCTGCTCGACTTCGCGCGCCGGGTAATGCGCTTCCTCCAGCAGCTCGATCAGGCGCTCGCGCACGTCGCCGTGCACCTCGCGCGCGCAGATCGCGTAGAACATGTAGGTGGCTTCCAGCGAGGATTCCTTCAGCGGATGCCGGTTGATCCGGTTCACCATCGGCCGCAGCAGGGTATTGCTGAGCAGCACGAACATGGCCGCCAGCACCGCCTCGGCGACCAGCCCGGCACCGGCGCAGGCGCCGACCGCGCCCGATCCCCACAGCGTGGCCGCGGTGTTGAGCCCGGTGACGTTGGCGCCTTCCTTCATGATCGCGCCGGCGCCGAGGAAGCCGATGCCGGAGACCACGTAGGCCACCACCTGCACCGCGCCCTGGGTACCACCGTGGATTTCGAACAGGCGGTCGCCGAGCGAGACGAAGATCGCCGCGCCGACCGCGACGAGGGTGTTGGTGCGCAGCCCGGCGGTGCGCTGGCGCACCTGGCGCTCGAAGCCGATGATCGCGCCGAGCACGAAGGCGGCGGTGAGGCTCACCAGGGTGTCGAGCAGCGAGCCGAGATTGAACAGGCGCAGGGCTTCCATCAGGGCGCGTTCCGGTAGGCGAGGGGAGCGATCATGGCGGCTCCGGGAAAGGGAGTGAGCGGATGCAGGGGAGCGCATGATGCCGGGGCAAGATGGCGTCCAACACCGCGGTGGCAGGCGCGCGCGGCTCAGCGCACCTCGGGCCACCACGCGAGCGCGACATGCAGCCAGTGTGCAGCCGGGGCGTTGGCCCCGGCCTCGTGCAGGCGCCGCTGCGCCGCATGCGGCAAGCGCGCGCGGACCCGGATGCGGTCGGCGACGGGCAGCTGCGACAGCGCATCGGCCATCACCCGCGGCGATTGTGCGGACAGCGCCAGGGCGAAGGCGCGGGGGCCGTGGGCGGCGAGCAGATGCCGCAGCGCCTCGGTGCGGCGCATGGCGACCGCGGCGCGCAGCGCGCGCTGCAGGCCGCGCTGCAGACGGAAACGGCGGGAAAACAGCGAGAACGCGAACATGACGACCTCCTTGCGGCGCGTGGCCGGCAAGGACGTCGCGGCGTGCATGCGGCGGGCGTCTTCCGGCTCAGCGCCAGGCAGCGACCAGGCGGGGGGAATGGCAGTGGAATGCGGCGCTGACGCCGCGTCGATGCGGATCGGGGTCCATGCTCGCCTCCGGTGTCAGGGGAACGGATCGCGCGGTACGCGACGGTCTGGCGCGGCCTGATGCCGCGGCGCCGCCCACTGGCCGGGCCAGGAGCGGGTGGCGCAAAGCTTGGCATGGGGCATCTGGGCGCACCAGCCTGCATGAGGCCATGGCGGCGATACCAAGGTATATCCCGGCCCCGTCCGCCTACCGGCGCGTGGCGCAGCGACTGAGACGCGGCCGGCTACACTGGCCGCATGCAAAACGATGCCCATTTCCTGATCCTCGCCGGCCTGTTGTGCGCCGTCATCGTCCTGTTGCTGGCCGTGCTGCTGCGGCGGAGCAACCACGCCGCGCTGGAGGCGGCTCTGCGCGATGAGCAGCGCAGCGGCCGCGGCGAACTGCGCGAGCAACTCGACAGCCTCGCCCGCCAGCAGGACGCGCGCAGCGAAGGCTTCGCCCGCAACCTGGCGGATCTTTCCACCCGCACCGACCAGCGCCTGGACCTGCTGCGCGAAGCGCTGACCGAGGACGCGCGGCGTGGCCGGGTCGAGGCCGGCGCTGCGCAGCAGCGCATGGCCGAGCTGCTGAGCCAGCGCCTGGTCGAGATCCGCGGCCAGCTGGATGCCTTCGGCCAGCAGCAGGATGCGCGCATGGCCCAGTTCGGCCAGCAGCAGGCCGAACTGATCGCGCGCATCGACGCGCAACTGGGCGCGTTGCGCGAGGCCCTGCTCGAGGACACGCGCAAGGGCCGCCAGGAAGGCGCGGACGCGCAGCAGCGCTTCGCCGACGCGCTCGGCCAGCGTCTGAGCGAGCTGGTCCAGCGCAACGAACAGCGCCTGGGCGAGATGCGCGGCACCCTGGAAGAGCGGCTGAAGGAACTGCAGGCCGATAACGCGGCCAAGCTCGAGCAGATGCGCGGCACCGTCGACGAGAAACTGCAGACCACCCTCAATACGCGCCTGGACGCCTCGTTCAAGCTGGTCTCCGAACGGCTCGAGCAGGTCCAGCGCGGCCTGGGCGAGATGCAGCAGCTCGCCACCGGCGTCGGCGACCTCAAGCGCGTGCTGAGCAACGTCAAGAACCGCGGCGGCTGGGGCGAGGTGCAGCTGGAGAACATCCTCGAGCAGACCCTGACCCAGGAGCAGTACGCACGCGGCGTGCGGGTGCGCCCGGAGCGCAACGAGATGGTCGATTTCGCCGTGCGCCTGCCCGGCCGCGGCCACGAGGACACGCCGGTGTGGCTGCCGATCGACGCCAAGTTCCCGCGCGAGGACTACGAGCGCCTGCTCGACGCGCAGGAGCAGGGCGATCCGGAGCTGGTGCAGGCGATGGGCGTGCAGCTGGAGCGCGCGATCCGGGTGCAGGCCAAGTCGATCTGCGACAAGTACATCGCCCCGCCGCACACCACCGACTTCGCGGTGATGTTCCTGCCCACCGAGGGCCTGTACGCCGAGACCCTGCGCCGCCCCGGCCTGGCCGACCTGCTGCAGCGCGAACACCGCATCGTCGTCGCCGGTCCGACCACGATCACCGCGCTGCTCAACAGCCTGCAGATGGGCTTTCGCACCCTGGCCATTGAGAAACGCTCCAGCGAGGTGTGGGGTGTGCTGGCCGCGGTCAAGAGCGAGTTCGGCAAGTTCGCCGGCATCCTGGAGAAGGCCGAGAAGCAGATCAGCACCGTCGGCAAGAGCCTGGGCGAGGCCAGCCGCAAGACCCGCACCATCGAACGCCGCCTGCGCGGCGTCGAGACCCTGGTCGACGCGCAGGCCGCGCCGCTGCTGGACCTATCGCTGCCGCTGGACGATGCCGAGGCCGACACCGACGCGGAGGAATCGGCGCGCGACGAGCAGGGGTAAGGCCGCGCGTTGCGCGGCCGGGATTGGGCATTCGGGATTGGGGATGATCAGTCATTCTGCTGCTGACAGGCCGGGGATTCGCGGCGCCAGCACTGCGCGCCTTGATGGTGCTCGCGCCGACCAGGGAGGCTTTCCGGCAGGCTAAGCGTCGCCGGCGCGGGTGCAGCCAGCGTCGCGCAGACGCATCGAAGCGTGTCGCAGAGCGCGCGGCATGTGGTAGACGCATCCTGGGCCTGCGCTGTCGCGACGCGAGCGTCTGCCGCGTGCGCGTTGCCACCCCTGCCACGCCGCCAGAAGCAGGCACGCATCCGGCTGTCGGCGGGCTGAGCGGAGGGCGGGCGATGCCCTGTCGACGGTCTCGGCAGCGACTATGCTGGCGCTCTCTTTCGACCGAGGTAATGCCCCATGTCCGAGTCGCTGACCGCCATCCCGCTGACCCGCATCGACGGCCAGCCGGCCACCCTCGCCGAGTTCGCCGGCAAGGTGTTGCTGATCGTCAACGTCGCCTCCAAGTGCGGCCTCACCGCGCAGTACGCCGGCCTGGAAGCGCTGTATCGCGAGAAGCAGGCCGTGGGACTGGAAGTGCTCGGTTTCCCCGCCAACGATTTCAAGGGCCAGGAGCCGGGCAGCGAGGCGGAGATCCAGCAGTTCTGCCAGCTCACCTACGACGTCACCTTCCCGATGTTCGCCAAGATCGCCGTCACCGGCGAGGACACGCATCCGCTGTACCGCGCGCTGATCGCCGCGCAGCCGCAGACCGAGGGCGAGGGCCCGATGCGCGAGAAGCTGGCCGGCTACGGTATCGAGCCGAATCCGGCGCCGGGCGTTTTGTGGAACTTCGAGAAATTCCTGGTCGGCCGCGACGGCGAGGTGCTGGGCCGCTTCGCCCCGGACGTCACCGCCGAGGATCCGCGCCTGCGCGCGGCGATCGACGCGGCGCTGGCGTAACGGCTCGCGGTGCTCGCGGCCACGAGCGGCCACGAGGCGGCGCCTGTGACCTGAAGGCGTCGTTTGGGCACCCAGGGAGTTGTTGACCGAGCGGAAACGTTGTCGGTGCCGTTGTGATTTTGGGGCGTCTATTGCGGCTGAAGCCGAGGGCTTCGCCCCGCACCCTCACCCCAACCCCTCTCCCGAGGGGAAAGGGGCTAGCGCTCTACGCGAGGCTTGCAGTTCCATGCTGCCCGCTGCCCGCTGCCCGCTGCCCGCTGCCCGCTGCCATTGCCATTGCCATTGCCATTGCCGTTGTTTTTGCTGGTGCTTTTGACTTACCGGGTTCCCTTCCGAAGCGGCGGCCAGCTCGGGGAAAAACCCGAAGGGCGGCGTACATGGATGTACGCCGTCCGCGGCAGGGGCAGGATGCCCCTTCCGCGGATCCCCGGGCTGGACGCGGACCCGGAGCGCGCAGCGCGGAGGGCGCGTAGGCAGGGCGCGCTTTCTTTTGGTTACTTTTCTTTGCGCGAGCAAAGAAAAGTAACTCGCCCGCAAGGGCGAAAGCCTTTAAAGCTTTTGCTGTTGCTACTGCTGTTGATTGAAGTTTGTCTGTCGGACGAAAAGATCTGTAGGAGCGGCTTCAGCCGCGACCCACATGATTGGTAGCGCCTGTCGCGGCTGAAGTCGCTCCTACCATCCAGCGGCCGCCGCCACAGCAGCAAGTGCAAGAGCAAGGCTTTCGCCTGACGGCGAGTTACTTTTCTTTGCTTGTGCAAAGAAAAGTAACCAAAAGAAAGCACACCCCGCGGCACGCCCTCCGCGCTGCGCGCTCCGGGTCCGCAGCCCCGACGGGGATTCGCGGAAGGGGCATCCTGCCCCTGCCGCGAACGGCGCACGTCCATGTGCGCCGCCCTTCGGGTTTTTCCCCGCCGGGGCTGCCGCGCCGAGGGGACCCCGATAAATCAACAGCAACAGGAGGAGCAACAGCAAAGCCGGCTGCACCTGTAGTTCGCCGCGACACTGGATCACCTGCTGCAAACCGAGCACTCATTCCCGCATCGCGCGGCCCCCACAGACGATGCCAGCAAAAGCTGCAGACACAAAAAACCCGGCCGAGGCCGGGTTTTTCGTAGGTGCGTGGTCCGCCGGACTCAGCGGCCGCCGCGCCACTCCGGGACCGGCATCGCGTCCACCGGCACCGTCGGGTTGGTCTCTTCCTCGCGCAAGTAGGCCGGCAGATCGTCGTCCTGACGCTTGTGCCCGCGCATGTCGCTCTCGATCTGATAGTTGCGGCGCTGCAGCCAGGCATCGCGGGTCAGCTGGTACTCGTCCGGTGCCTGGTCGCGCAGGCTGTCCAGCGACAGCAACTGCGCGCGCGTGTCGACCAACTGCAGGCCCTGCAGGCCGACGCGTACCCGGTCTTCCTCGATCTGCTGCAGCGGCGACAGCGGCGCGTCGCCGACCAGGCCGAAGGTATCGCGCACCGTGCGCGGACCGAACAGCGGCAGTTCCAGGTAGCGCGAGCGGCGCCAGCCCCACACGCCCAGGGTCTGGCCGAAGTCCTCGCTGCGTCGCGGCAGGTTGGCGTCGGTGGCCGGGTCGAAGATGCCGCCGATGCCCAGCGTGCTGTTGATCAGGAACCGGCTCAGGGTCTGCCCCGCCTGCAGCGGACGGCCCTGCAGCAGCTGGTTGACCATGGTCAGCGGCGAGCTGAGGTTGTCGAAGAAGTTGGTCACGCCCAGCCGTACCGGCCGTGGCACCACGTTGACGTAGGCACGCGCCAGCGGCCGCGCCACGGCGCGGTCGACCACGTTGTTGAAGGCATGCACCTTGCGGTTGTACTTCTCCCACGGGTCGTAGCTCGGCGGCGCCTGCACGCCCGCCGGCAAGGTCGGATCGGCCACCGGGTTGTACGGATCGCTGCCGTACAGCGCGGCGTAGTCGTCTTCGGCCGAGGTCGGTGCGCCGTTGGCGCCCGCCGTGCCGGTGGCGTTCGCCGGAGGCATGGCCGCCGCCGCGCTGGACGGCGCCGGCGTGGCGCTGGCGTCCATGCCGGTCGTGCTGTCGGTGGACGCCGCCATGGCGTTCGCGTCGGCGGTGCGGGCGCTGTCGCTGGCGGCGGGCGCGGTCTGCGCCGTCGGCGGCGGAGGCGGGGTGCGCTTGGGCGCACCGGCGCAGGCGCCAAGCGCGGCGGCCAGGGTCAGGGAGGTGAGGATACGCAGCACGTTCATGTGTCAGCTCGCCGCAGGGGGAGAGTGGAAGTCCAGGGTCGAGGCCAGCCGGTAGGCGGCGCTCAGGTCGGTCAGGCCGGCCGGGGCGCCATGGATGGCGACCTCGGCCTGGCCCTGGGTGCGCAGGCGCGCGGCGAGTTCGGCGAGCAGTGCCAGGCCGGCACTGTCCACCCGCGACACCGCCTGCAGGTCCAGCGCGCGTGCGCCCGGCAGCGCGCGCAGCGCCGCCGGCCACAACGCGGTGGCCGCGGCGCGGTCGAGCACGCCGCTCAGCGCGAGCGTGTCGCCGTCGCGGCGCACCTGCGGCGCATCACTTGCCACTGTTGCTCGCCGGTGCCGCCTGCAGCGTGCCGTTGCGCAGCTCGGCCGCGACCTCGGCGATCGACTTGTTGCGCAGCGGGGTGTCGAACTGGTTGCGGAAGGTCTGCACGTAGGACACGCCCTCGACCATCACGTCGAAGATCTTCCAGCCCGCGCCGGTGTTGCGCAGCAGGTAGTCCACCGGCACCGGGTCGCCGCCGCTGCGCAGCAGCTCGGTGGAGACCTTGACGCCGCGGCCGCCCGGCAGCGGGGTTTCCGACTTCACCCGCACCTGCGGCTTGCCTTCGAAGGTCAGCAGCGAGGTGCCGTAGCGCTGCATCAGGTTGTCGGCCATCGCGTCGCCGAACAGCTTGACGTCGCCGTCGGAGGCGCCGCGGCCGTGCACGCCCAGCACCAGGCGGGCGGCGTAGTCGCGGTCGAAGGACTTGTTCATCTCGCTGTCGATGAACTGGCGCAGCGCGGAAGGGTTGCTCTTGAACTCGCTGCGGCGCTGTTCCAGCGTGGTCAGGATGCGCGTGCTGTTCTCCAGCACCACCTTGCTGGCCGAACCGGCCTGGGCGGCGGCGGCGGCCGGCGCGGCCTGGGCCAGGGCGGCGGAGGGCGCGGCCACGGCCAGCGCGGCGGCGAGAGCGGCGGAAAGCAGTTTGATCGTCATGGCTTGGGTTCCGTTGCGGGCGTGGTGGGGTCGGCCGAGGGTGCGGCAGCGGGCGTTGCGTTCTTGTCGCCGCCGGCGCTGCCGCCGCCGAACATGTACTTGCCGACCAGCTGGATCAGGTCCACCGCCGGCTGGGTGAAGGCGATTTCCTGGCCGGGCTTGAGCGTGTCGGGGTCGCCGCCGGGCTGCAGGCCGACGTAGCTCTCGCCCAGCAGGCCGCTGGTCAGGATCGCCGCCGAGGTGTCGGCCGGCAGGTCCTTGTACTTGTCGTCGATGGACAGGGTGACCACCGAGTCGAACTTGGTCGGGTCCAGGTCGATCTTGGCGACCTGGCCGATGATGACGCCGCCGATCTTCACCGGCGCCTGCGCGCGCAGCTGGCCGATCTGCGAGAAGCGCGCGACCAGGTCGTAGCGGTGGCCGCCGAAGCCCCACTGGCGGTTGGTGGAAGCCAGCGCCAGCACCAGCAGCGAGGCCAGGCCCAGCAGCAGGAAGGCGCCGACGGCGAACTCGAGACGGGGACCACGGAGAGCCATAACGTGTCTACCTTGTTGATTCAGCGTGGCCGCGGCGCCAGTGCCGCGACCGGGATGTTGCCGCGGGGCCTGCCGTCGCCGGCCGGCTCCGCGTTGGCGCCGCTCAGCGGAACAGCAGCGCCGACATGACGAAGTTGAACATCAGCACCAGCAGCGAGGCGTTGACCACGGCGCGGGTGGTGGCCACCGAGGTGCCCTCGATGGTCGGCTCGGCATGAAAGCCGACATAGGCCGCCACCAGCGCCGCCGTGCCGCCGAACACCGCCGACTTCAGCATCGCCACGCCGAAGTCGTCCCAGAAATCCACGCTGCTCGACAGCGCCGACCAGAACGTGCCGCGGTCCAGGCCGAGCGCCGCCACCGCCTCGAAGTAGCTGGCGCTGATCGCCAGCGAGCAGAAGATGCCGGTCAGCAGCGGCACGGTCAGCACCGCCGCCCAGAAGCGCGGCGCCACCGCCTTGGCCACCGGGTCGATCGCCATCAGCTCCAGCGCCTTGATCTGGTCGGTGGCGCGCATCAGGCCCAGCTCGGCGGCGATGGAACTGCCGGCGCGGCCGATGAACAGCAGCGCGGTCAGCACCGGCGCCAGCTCGCGGTACAGCGACAGCCCGAGCAGGGTCGACAACGCATCGGAGGCGCCGTAGGTCTGCAGCGTGCGGTAGCCCTGCAGGGTGAGCACCAGCCCGACGAAGGCGCCGCCCACCGCGATGATCGGCAGCGAGCGTGCGCCGACCTTGTAGATCTCGCGGATCAGCTCGGCCAGCAGGTCGCGGGTCGGCAGCGAACCACGCAGCACGGTCAGGAAGAACAGCCCGGCGCGGCCCAGGGAACGGATCGGGGCAACGATGGCCATCAGGCGGCGCTCCGCGCGCGCTGCGGCGCATCGAACGGGATCGGGCCGTCGGGACGGCCGTGCAGGAACTGCTGCAGCAGCGGGTCGCTGCTGGCCTGCAGGTCCTGCGGGGTGCCGGCGAAGACCACGCCGCCGTTGGCGATGGCCACGGCCTGGTCGCAGATCGGCAGGGTCTCGTGGACGTGGTGGCTGACGATGATGCTGGTCAGGCCCAGGGTGTGGTTGAGGCGCTGGATCAGGCTCATGATCACGCCGGAGGCGATCGGGTCCAGGCCGGTCAGGGGTTCGTCGTAGATCATCAGCGGCGGATCCAGGGCCAGGGCCCGCGCCAGCGCCACGCGCCGCGCCATGCCGCCGGACAGCTCGCGCGGCCAGGCGTCGGCGGCGGCCAGCAGGCCCACCGCATGCAGCTTCAGCGCCACCAGCCGCTGCAGCACCGGCTCGGGCAGGTGGGTGTGGGCGCGCAACGGTAGCGCCACGTTCTCGGCCACGCTCAGGTCGGTGAGCAGGCCATTGCCCTGCAGCAGCACGCCGATGCTCTTGCGCGTCTCGCGCAGCGCGCGGCTGCCGCGCGGCAACGGCTTGCCGAACACCTGCAGCGTGCCGGCCGCCGGTACCAGCTCGCCGGTCAGCGCCGCCAGCAGCGTGGACTTGCCGCTGCCCGACGGGCCCAGCACGGCGGTGATGCTGCCGCGCGGCACGCTCAGCGAGACGTCGCGCAGGATCGCGCGGCCGCCGCGGTCGATGCGCACACCCGACAACTGCACCAGATTGGATTCGGAAGACGCCATTGCGGCCTTTAACGAAAATACAACATAGGATCGATCCGTTCGGCTGAACTTAACCGAACTGGCCCGTGCAGTATTGTGGCACTGCTCACGCCCCTGTGCGCGCCCGGCGCATATGCCCGTCTACGCAACAGCGTGTCGCGTTTGGCGGCCTGTCCGTCACGCCATGCGAGGCGGGCCGGCGCGGGTGGGACGCATCCGGCACAATGCCCGGCACATGCCTGCCCCGTCCGCGCCCGATTTCCGGCTGTATCCGTCCAACGCGCTGGATACCCTGGCCGCCCTGCTTGCCGAAGAACTGCGCCGGCCGCCGCCGGAGCAGCCCTTGCTGGCGCCGGAGGTGGTGCTGATCCCGCAGGTGGCGATGCGGCGCTGGCTGCAGTCGACCCTGGCCGCGGTGCACGGGGTGGCGGCGAACCTGGAATTCCTCACCCCCGGCGAATTCGTCGCGCGCGCGCTGGAGCGCAATCTCGGCGCGGCGGCCGACGACCTGGACATGGCGACCATGCACTGGCGCCTGTATGCCGCGCTGCAGGGCGACCTGGGCACCGATGCCGCGCTGGCGCCGCTGGCCGGCTATCTGGCCGATGGCGATGCGCTCAAGCCGTGGAGCCTGGCCGGCGAGCTGAGCAACGTGTTCGAGAAGTACCAGGCCTGGCGCCGCGACTGGCTGCTGCGCTGGGAAGGCGGCGCCGACCCGGACGATCCGCAGGCACGGCTGTGGCGGCGCATCGCCAGTGGCCGCGCCTACCGCGCGCGGCGCATCGGCCAGTACCTGGACCGCTACGCGCGCCGGGATGGGCCGTTGCCGCAGGGCCTGCCGCGGCGGCTGTTCGCTTTCGCCGTGCTCAATATCTCCCCGGACGTGCTGCGCGTGCTGGCCACGCAGGCGCGCGCCGGCACGCTGCACTTCTACCTGCCGACCCCGGCCCAGGGCTACTGGGGCGACCTGCAGACGCTGTGGCAGCGCCGCCGCGAGGGCGGAGCGGTGGACCTGTTCGCCGACCAAGTGCAGGAGAATCCGCTGCTGCAGGCCTGGGGCGCGGCCGGGCGCGACTTCATGGCGCTGATCGGCGACTACGAGGTGGTGCATCCGCTGGCCGAGATCGCGGTCTATGCCGATCCGCTGGAATCGGGCCGGCGCGCGCTGGCCGACGGTGGCCTCGGCGACAGCCTGCTGCGGCGCATGCAGAGCGACCTGTTCCATCGCCGCGCGCCGGCCCGGCCGGCGCCGCTGGCCGCGGTGGATCCGCACGATCCCAGCCTGCAGGTGCACGCCTGCCACACCCGCCTGCGCGAACTGCAGGTGCTGCACGACCAGCTGCGCGCGCTGCTGGACGACCCGCGCTTCGAGCCGCCGCTGCAGCCGCGCGAGATCGCGGTGCTGTCGCCGGACATCGACCCCTACGTGCCGTATCTGGATGCGGTGTTCGGCAGCCATGGCGGCGACGACCCCTTGCCCTATGCGCTGGCCGACGCCAGCCCGCTGGCCAGCGAGCCGCTGGCCGAGGTGTTCCTGGCGCTGCTCGGCCTGCCGATCGCGCGGTTCGGCCTGCACGAGATCCTGGACCTGCTCGCCAGTGCGCCGATCGCCGAGGCCGCCGGCCTGGACGAGGCCGGGCTGGAACGCCTGCGCGGCTGGCTGCACGCCGCCGGCGCGCGCTGGGGCCTGGACGCGGCGCACCGGCAGCGTCACCAGGCGCCGGCCGACGACGCCTACACCTGGCGCTTCGCCCTGGACCGGCTGCTGCTCGGCCACGCCAGCGGCGCCGAGGACGACATCGACGGCGTGGCGCCGTGGCCGCAGCTGGAAGGCAGCGCGCTGGCCGCGCTGGACACGCTGCTGCGTCTGTTGCGCGTGCTCGACCGCCACCAGGCCGCGCTGGCCGAGCCGATGCCGCCGGCGCAGTGGCGCGAAGTGCTGCTGGGGCTGCTCGAGGCCTTGTTGCCGCAGAGCCCGTCGGCGCCGCGCCAGCAGCGCGCGCTGGAACGGTTGCGCGCGCTGATCGACCAGTTCGCGCGCGACGCCGCCCGCGCCGACTACGCCGACGCGGTGCCGGCCGAGGTGGTGCGCGCGCACTTCGCCGCGGTGCTGGGCGAATCGGACACGCGCGCGCCGCTGCTCACCGGCGGCATCAGCTTCGGCCGCATGGTGCCGATGCGGCTGCTGCCGTTCCGGGTCATCTGCCTGCTGGGCATGAACGACGGCGATTTCCCGCGCCGCGATCCGGCCGCCGGGCTCAACCGCCTCACCGCCGAACTGGGCACCACGCGCCGCCGCCACGGCGACCGCTCCACCCGCGAGGACGACCGCTTCCTGTTCCTGCAGCTGTTCGCCTCGGCGCAGGAAGTGTTCTACCTGAGCTACCTGGGCGCCGATGCGCGCGACGGCAGCGTGCGCGAACCCTCGCCGCTGGTCGGCGAACTGCTGGCCTGCGCCGCGCAGTACCACGCCGACCCGGCCGCGGCCGCGGCGCTGGTGGTACGGCATCCGCTGCAGCCGTTCGCCGCCGCCGCGTTCGGCGCCACCGGTGCCGAGGATGCCGACCCGCGCCGTTTCAGCTACCGCCGGCAGTGGCGGCCGGCGGTGGACAGCCTGGTCGGCCAGCGCCAGCCGCTGGCGCCGTGGATCGACGCGCTGCCGGCCGCGGCCGACGACGCGCCGCCGGCGCAGTTGTCCATCGACGACCTGCGCCGGTTGCTGGTCGATCCGGCCGGGCAGTTCCTGCGCCAGCGCCTGGGCCTGCGCCTGCCCGATCCGGCACAGGCCGACAGCGACCTGGAACCGCTGCTGGCAGCCAGCCGCGGGCTCGACCAGTACGGCCTGCAGCAGCAGGTGTTCGAGGCGGTGCTGCGCGAGGACACCGACGCCCTGTACGAGCGCCTGCGCGCCCGCGCGCTGCTGCCGTCCGGGCCGCTGGGCCGGCGCCAGCTCGACGAGCGCGTGCGCCAGTTGCGCCCCTACGCCGAGGCGTTCCGGCAGTGGCGCGGAGGCGACGCCGCACCGCTGGCGCCGCGGCTGCAGGTGGACCTCGACGGCACCGCGCTGCATGGCCGCCTTCCCGGCTGGTACGCGCCTGGCGTGGCGCGCGTGCAAGTGGGCGCCTTGAGCGGGCGCAGCGCGATTCGCCATGGCCTGGAATGGCTGCTGCTGCGCGCCGCCGGCGAAGCGGTGCCCTACGTGCGTTTCTTCGATCACGACGACGGCCTCGGCCCGCATCCCATGGACCGCGAACCACTGGCCACCGCGCAAGCGCAGCGAGCGCTGGCCGAACTGCTGGAGCTGTATCGGCACGGCCGCCAGGCGCCGCTGGCGTTCGCGCCGTACAGCAGTTGGAAGTACTACCAGGCCGCGCGCGCCGGCGATCTGGACAAGGCGATCAAGGACGCCGCCGCGCAGTGGCAGGCCGGCTTCGGCTGGAGCGAGGCGGACAGCCCGGAACTGCGCCTGGTCGGCCGTGGCCGCGACCCGTTCGCCGACGCGCAGCGCTTCGCCGACTTCGCCGCCACTAGCCAGCGCGTGTTCGGCCTGCTCGAACAGGGCGACGCCGGCCCTGCGCTCGATCCCGAACGGCTGAGCGAAAGCTGGCAGCGCTGGCGCGGCTTGCAGGAGGACGCCGAATGAGCGCCGCGCCCGACCGCGACCCCTACCTGCAGCTGCCGCTGCACGGCGTGCGCCTGATCGAGGCCAGCGCCGGCACCGGCAAGACCTTCACCCTGGCGACCCTGTTCACCCGCCTGGTGGTCGAGCGCGGCCTGCGCCTGGGCCAGATCCTCGCCGTCACCTTCACCGAGGCCGCCACCCAGGAGCTGCGCCGGCGCATCCGCGAGCGCCTGGCGCTCGCGGCGACGCTGGTGCCGACGGCCGGAACTGGGTCGGACACGGATCGTGACGCGGTAGGAGCGGCGCTGGTCCCCGGTTCGGGATCGGCCGCGACCGAACGCGCGGACGACCCGTCGCGCTCGCACCAAGACCCGCCCGATGTCGCGTTGACCCGCGCCATCCTGGGCGCGCACCTGGCGACCGGCACCGAAACCCCGGCCGCCCTGCGCCGCCGCCTGCAGCAGGCCGCCGAGGACATCGACCTCGCCGCGATCTTCACCATCCACGGCTTCTGCGCGCGCGTGCTGCGCGAGCACGCGCTGGAAAGCGGCCAGGCCTTCGCCGCACCGCAACTGCTCACCGACGACCGCGAACTGCTGCGCGACGTCGCCGCCGACCTGTGGCGGCAACGCGCCGCCGATGCGGCGATGGCCGAGGACCTGGTGGCGCTGTGGCCGGGCGGGCCGGACGGCATGGCCATCGATCTGCGCGAACTGGTGCGGCATCCGACCCTGCTGCCGGCCGCGCCGGTCTTCGCCGCCGAAGACGGCGCCATGCTGCAGCAGGCCGTGCAGCGCGCCGGCGCGGCGCTGGCCGAAGCGTTTCGCGAACACGGCACCGCTTGTTTCGAGGCGATCGCCGCAGCGATCGAGGCCGGCGTGCTGAGCAAGGTCAGCTACAAGCCCGACTGGTTGACCGCGCTGTGGCACTGGCTTGACGCGTTCGCCGCGGCGCCGGCGCCGGACGCGCCGCCGCACCCGAAGCTGGTCAAGCTCACCGCCGCCGAGCTGGCCGCCGGCACCAACAAGAAGCACGCCGAGCGCACCCCGGCCTCGCCGTTGGGTCATGCCATCGACGGCTACCTGGCCGCGTTGGCGCAGCTGGCGCAATGGCGCACGCAACGCCGCATCTGCCTGCTGCACGCGCTGCGTGCCGACGCGGCCGAGCGGCTGGCCTATCTCAAGCGCCAGCGCCGCGTGCAGACCTACGACGATCTGGTCGAGGGCGTGGCGCGCGCGCTGGAAGGCCCGCACGGCGATGCACTGGCGCAGCGCCTGCGCGCGCAGTACGCGGTCGCCCTGGTCGACGAGTTCCAGGACACAGACGACCGCCAGTGGACGATCTTCCGCAAGGTGTTCGCCCCGGAGACGGCCGGCCCCGCTGCAGCGCAGGGCGATGTGATCGCGCCATCGCTGCTCGCGCCGGACGACACGCCACCGCTGCTGGCGCTGATCGGCGATCCCAAGCAGGCCATCTACGGCTTCCGCGGCGGCGACGTGCGCACCTACCTGGCCGCCGCCGCGGACGCCGAACGCGCGCCGCCGCTGGCGCACAACTTCCGCTCGCGCCCGGCGCTGCTGGCGGCGATCGACGTGCTGTACGCGCAGGCCGGCTACGCCGAGGCCTTCCTCACCGACGGCATCGCCTTCCACCCGGTGCAGCCGGGCAGCAAGCGCGTCGATGCCGACCTGCAACGCGGCGGCGTGCCGGCCCCGGCGCTGACCGTGTGGCGCGCGCCGGAGCCGCCGCCGCCGGCCACCGCCAAGCCGGGCAAGTCCAAGCCATGGAGCGCCGGCCGCGCCCGCGAGCTGTGCACCGCCGCCTGCGTGGCGGCCATCCGCGGCTGGCTGGCCGAGGCGCGCGACGGCAGCGCCAGCTTGCTCGGCCGTCCCGTACAGGCCGGCGACATCGCCGTGCTGGTGCGCAGTCACGGCGAGGCCACGCGCATCCAGCAGGCGCTGGCCGTGGCCGGCATTCCCGCGGTCGCCGCCGGGCGGCGCAGCCTGTTCGCCACCGAGGAGGCACTGGAACTGCTGGCGCTGCTGCAGGCACTGCTCGACCCCGGCGACGACGGCCGCCTGCGCGCGGCGCTGGCCACCGTGCTGATCGGCGAGGACGCCGCGGCCATCGCCGCGCTCGACCACGACGGCGAGCGTCATCGCCGCTGGCAGCAACAGGCGCTGGACTGGCGCGAGCGCTGGCAGCGCGGCGGCCCGCTGGCGCTGATCGGCGACCTCGGCGCCGCGCACGGGCAGCGCCTGCTGGCGCTGGTCGACGGCGAGCGCCGCCTCACCAACTACCTGCAGCTGGCCGAACTGCTGCAGGAAGCCGACACCCGCGCGCTCGGTCCGCATGGCCTGGTCGACTGGCTGGCGCGGCGTATCGCCAATGCCGACGACAGCGACGAAGCGCAGCAGCTGCGCCTGGAGTCGGACGCGCGCCGCGTGCAGATCGTCACCCTGCACAAGAGCAAGGGCCTGGAGTATCCGCTGGTGTTCCTGCCGTACGCCGGCATCGGCCGCAGCGAGCGCAGCCCCGGACGCCATTGCGTGGTGCCGGCGCCGCAGGGCGGGCGCCAGTTGCAGTGGAACACCGGCCGCAGCGGCGGCGAATCCGACCCGGCCTGGGACACCGCCGAAGCCGCGTGGAAACAGGAACAGCGCGCCGAGGACGCGCGCCTCCTCTACGTCGGCCTCACCCGTGCCGAACACGCGCTGTGGATCGCCACCGGCGCCTTCCCGCAGCACGAACGCACTGCGCTGGCACCGATGCTGCGCGACCTCGACGCTTTGCAGGCCGCCGCCGGCCCAGGCGCCATCGCCCTCGACACCACGCCGCCGCCGGCACAACTGCCGCGGCTGCCACCCGAGCCGGCGCCGCCGGTGCCGCCGGCCCGCGTGCCGCAGCGGCGCGTGCTGCCGGAGTGGTGGGTGTACAGCTTCACCCAGTTGGCCAATGCCGACGCCGGCAGCGACCCGATGGCCAGCGCCACCGTGCCCAGCAGCGGCGGCAGCGACGAACCCGCCACCAGCGAGCCGGTCAACGCCGCGGTGGAAGTGGACATGGTCGACCGCCGCTTCGTCGGCAACCGCTTCGGCGTGGCCATGCACGACGTGTTCGAGCGCTGCGACTTCGCCGCCTGGCGCGGCTGGCGGCCGGGCCAGCCGGCGCCGGGGGGGCAGACCACCGCCATCGTCGAGGCGCTGCAGCGCGGCGGCTATGCCGAGGACGAGCTGGAAGACGGCACCGCCATGCTCACCGCCCTGGTCGGCAATACCCTCACCGTCGCGCTGCCCGAAGGCACCTGCCTGGCCGCGGTGCCGGGGGAGCAGCGGCGCAACGAAATGGAATTCCACTTCGCCATGCGCCCGACCCGGGTCGATGCGCTGCTGGCGCTGCTGCACCGCTTCGGCGTGGCCGGCGAGCGCCAGGCGTTCGGCGCGCGGCAGCGCCTGGAGGGGCTGATGACCGGCCTGATCGACCTCACCTACCAGCACGACGGTCGCTGGTACGTGCTCGACTACAAGTCCAACCGGTTGCCGGCCTACGATCCCGACGCACTGGCGCGGGCGATGGCGCACAGCGAATACACCCTGCAGGCGCTGATCTACACCGTGGCGCTGCACCGCTGGCTGCGTTTCCGCCTGGGCGAGGGCTACGACTACGCCCGCGACTTCGGCGGCGTGCGCTACCTGTTCTGCCGCGGCCTCGATGCCGCACGCGACCCGTCGCCAGGCGTGCACGCCTGGCGTTTCGACCCGGACCTGATCGAAGGCGTCGACGCCCTCTTCGCCGGCGCCCCGCTCGAGCCCCTCTCCTCCCGGGAGAGGGGTTGGGGTGAGGGTCCGTCCGCCCACGGAGCCCACACCCCGTGAGTCAACCCAGCCCTCTCCTCACCGCCCTCTACCGCCACGGCGCCCTGCGCACGCTGGACCACGCCTTCGCGCACAGCCTGAGCCGCCTCGACCCGGACACGTCCGACCTGGTCCTCGCCGGCGCCGCCCTGGCCTCGCTGGCAGTCGCCAGTGGCCACGCCGGCCTGGACCCGGCACACGCCAGCCTCCTGCTCGACAGCCGCGACGGCGCCGCCCCCACGCTGCCCACCGCGGACGACTGGCGCCGCGCCCTGGCCGCCTCGCGCTGGGTCGCGCAACCCGCTGCCGAGGACGCCGCCAGCGCCGATTGCCCGCTGGTGCTGGAACACGGCCTGCTCTACCTGCGCCGCTACCGCGAGTACGAGCGACGCCTGGCCCAAGGCCTGCGCCGCTTGGCCACGCAGCCGCTGCCACACAGCGACCTGTCGGCCCTCGCACCGCTGTTCGCCCAGCTCTTCCCTCTCCCCCCGGGAGAGGGTGCCCGCAGGGCGGATGAGGGTACGACCGCTGGCGATCCCCAATCAGCGGGCGATCGCCAACCCGACCGCCAAGCCCAAGCCGCCTCCCTCGCCCTGCGCCGCGCCCTGCTGCTGGTCACCGGCGGCCCCGGCACCGGCAAGACCACCACCATCGCCCGCCTGCTGCTGCTGCGTATCGCCCAGGCCCGTGCCACCGGCCTGCCGCCGCCGCGTATCGCGCTGGCCGCGCCCACCGGCCGCGCCGCCGAACGCATGGCCGAGAGCCTGCGCGCCGCGGTGGCGCGTGCACTCGCCGACGGCGTCGACCCGGCCCTGGCCGAAGCACTGCCGGCCGGCGCCAGCACCCTGCATCGCTTGCTCGGCGTCATCCCCGACCTGCCGCGCTTCCGCCACGACGCCGACAACCCGCTGCCGTTCGACCTGATCGTGATCGACGAAGCCTCCATGGTCGACCTGCCGCTGATGTGCAAGCTGGTCGAAGCCGTGGCCGACGGCGCGCAACTGATCCTGCTCGGCGATGCCGACCAGTTGCCCTCGGTGGAAGCCGGCGACGTGCTCGCCGCGATCCTGCAGGCGGCCGGCCACGGCGACGCGCTGCAGGCCGACGACGCACAGGCGCTGCAGCCGCTGCTCGGCGACAGCGCGGTCGCGCAGCACGACCACGGCGGCCTGGCCGGGCACCGCGTGCACCTGCTGCGCGGCTACCGTCAGGCCCAGGACTTCGCCCTGGCGCCGCTGGCCGACGCGGTGCGCAGCGGCGATGCCGACGGCGCCCTGCGCCTGCTGCGCGACGGCCAGCTCGCCGGCGTGCACTTCCACGACGGCGTCGACGATCCGCTCGCCGCCGGCGGCGACGCCCTGCTCGCGCACTGGCGCGCCCTTGGCGATGCCGACGATCCGGCCCAGGCCCTGCGCGCCGCTGCGCGCCTGCGCCTGCTCACCGCGGTGCGCGCCGGCCCGCAGGGCGCGCGCGGGCTCAACGCACGTATCGAGCAATTGCTGGCCGAGACCGCCAGCGGCGCGCGCCGTCTCGGCGCTGCCGCGCCCTGGTTCCAAGGCCGCCTGCTGCTGATCACCGAGAACAGCTACCGCCACGGCCTGTTCAACGGCGACGTCGGCATCTGCCTGCGCGACGCGCAGGGCACCCTGGTCGCCTGGTTCGACGGTGCCGGCGACGGCCAGGTCCGCGGCTTCCACCCGGCGGCGCTGCCTGCGCACGAGAGCGCCTTCGCCATGACCGTGCACAAGGCCCAGGGCAGCGAATTCGACGAAGTCTGGCTGCAACTGCCGACCTGCGACGCCCGCGTGCTCAGCCGCGAACTGGTCTACACCGGCATCACCCGCGCCCGCCGCGCGCTGCACATCGCCGCCAGCGAAGCGGTGCTGCGCGCCGCGCTGGCGCGGCATGCGGCGCGGATCTCGGGATTGGCGTGGCGGTTGGGATGGGTGGAGCCAAGTGTCGATCCGGCACCACCACCGCCGACAACGCCTCCGGCGAAGGGCGAGCCAGTCCCCAGGCAGGGCTCGTTGTTCTGACTGCTCCGGCGCGTTGCAACGCGCGCTTGGTCTGGTTGCAGCGGACGTCTTTGAAACGCCCGCTTATCACGCGCTGTGCGGCCCGCGCGCCACACTGAACAAGAGCCAGCACCGAAGCGCGCGCGCAGATCTCTGGCTTGATCGTCCGTGACGCTGTCGGCTTGGCCGACCCTCACCGCGCGCAGGCATCCATGCCATGCCACGCGCGCCACGCACGATGGCGAGAATGTCGACAACCGCCACGCGCGAGCGATGGAGCGGGCGCGCGTTCTCGCCGACCACCACGCGCTCGTATGCAGGCCTAGATCGCCATGACCCCACCATCGATGAACAGTTCGTGCCCCGCGATGAAGCTGGACGCGTCCGAAGCCAGGAACAACACCGCCTCGGCGATCTCCTCCGCGTCGCCGAGACGGCCGAACGGGATCATCTGCTTGAACGCCGCCTCGGCCTCTGCATTCGCTTCCAGGTAGGTCTGCATGGCCGGTGTGTGGACCATGCCGGGCGACACCACGTTCACCCGGATGCCGCGGCTTTTCAGGTCGGTCGTCCAGGTGCGCGCGAAGGAGCGGATGGCCGCCTTCGTCGCGCTGTACACCGAGAGCGCGCCGATTCCCTTGCTGCCGGCCACCGAGCCCGCCAGGATCACCGCGCCGCCGGTCGTCATCAGCGGCAGCGCCTTCTGCACGGTGAAGACCGTGCCCTTGATGTTGGTCGCCAGCAGGCGCTCCAGGTGCGCGACGTCGATCTCGCCAAGCGCAGCCGACTCGGACACGCCCGCGTTGGCGAAGACGACATCCAGCCGGCCATGGCCCTGCTGGATGCGCGCATAGAGCCGAGCCATGTCCTCGGGAACGCCGACATCGCCCTGCACGCCGACTGCGCCGCCGCCGATCTCCGCCACGGCGGCGTCCAGCCGGTCCTGCCGGCGCCCGGTGATGTAGACCTGCGCGCCTTCCCGCGAAAACGCCTTCGCCGTCACCAGGCCGATGCCGTCGGTGCCGCCGGTGATCGCGACCACCTTGCCCTCGAATCGCTTGTCCATCTCGCTTCCTTTGATAAGTGGAGGATTGCTCCACTTACTATACGGAGGTAGCCTCCGTTTCCACAAGCCACGCCGGAAAGCCCCGTTGACCGCCGACACCCCCCTGCGCGCCGATGCCCAGCGAAACCGCGAACGCCTGCTCGCGGCGGCGGAGGAAGTGTTCCTGGAGCGCGGCGCCGAGGCGTCGATGGAGGACGTCGCCAAGCGCGCCGGCGTGGGCATCGGCACGCTCTATCGGCGCTTCCCCACGCGCGAGTCCTTGTTCGCCGCGGCCTACAGCGGACGCTTCCTGTCGCTCGCCGCGGCCAGCCACGCGCGCGCTGGCACGCTCGATGCGCTGGCCGCGCTGCGCGCGTATCTCGAGGAGTTGGCGCTGCATACCGGCGTCTACCGCGGGCTTGCCGCCTCGCTCGGCGCGGTACTGCAGAGCGGCACGCCGGGCTGCGAGGCTGTCAGCAAGGAAGGGCATCAGCTATTGCGGCGCGCGCAGAAGACCGGCGTCGTCCGGCGCGACGTTTCCTTCGACGATCTCGTGGTCGTTGCCACCGCGACCTCGCTGGCCACCGAGCAGCTCGGCTCGCCGAAGACGCGCATCGCGCACCTGATCGGGCTGTTCGTCGACGGCATCGCCGCGCCCGCGCCGCGCGCCTAGCCGGTTGTGACGCCGCGGCGTGTAGGCAGGGCCCCAGCGGTGCCACCGGTGTGATGCGTGAGGTCCATCCGCAAGCGGCAAGAACCTCAGAGATCCGCGCTCGTGCGCGTCAGACGCTGCCCCGAGTGGCAAGCAAGACGACGCTGCGCGCCGCGCTGGCGCAGCACGCAGTGCGGATCTCACGGTGGGCGTAGCGTCATCCGGGACGACGCACGCCGGTGACGCGTTTACTTGGCCGGCACCCGCTGGTACTCGTCGCTGCCGGTGTTGAGGTGCCCATCGGCCTCGTCGATGGCGAAGTTCACCGTCTCGCCGTCGTTGGTCACCTGCAGCACGCCGTCCTTGTAGATGGCCGGGTAGCTCTCGGTCTTGGGCTTGCGGCTGAAGAAGCGCGGCGTGGTGTTGCGCACCATGAACGACTCCCCGTTGCGTTCGATGTCCATCGTGTCGTCCTTCGACTCCACGTTGACCCAGTGGCCGACGAACTTCTCGCCCTCCACCCTGGCGCAGCCGCTCACCAGCATCGCCGCGGCCAGTGCCACCCCCATCCACTTCGTCATGTCCCCGCCTCCGGTGTTGGAATCGGGGCGAGGATGCGGCGGGCTTGATGTATGGGAGGTCAAGATTCCGGGAAAGGATGGAGCCGCAGAAATCCGGTCGGCGGGCTGGAGCGCCCGAAGCGCTCAGGAGGGGCGCGCGACCCGCGTTGGTGCGGCCATGTCCATCGCCATGCCAAACATTGGGCCTCGCCCGGATGCGCTTCCGTGTGCGCTGGCAGCAACACCATGCAGGCGATAGCCTGTACAGAATGCTGTAATCAATAGTGAAAGGAGCCGACCATGGGCTTTTCCGTCAACGACGTGGTGCCTTTCACTCTGGCGCGGGCCAATCTCTCCGAACTGGCCGACCAGGCGAAGGCCGGCGCCGAGAAGATCATCACCAAGAACGGCAAGAGCTACGTCGCGCTGATCGACGCCGACCGGCTGGACTACTATCACCGGCTCGAGCGCGAGCGCATCCACCTGCTGTTGCTCGACGATGCGAAGCGCGGCTTGGCCGACATCGCCGCCGGCCGCACGGTCGACGCCGATGCCGCTATCGATCAACTGCAGCAGCGGCGCGCTGCGATCAAGACACCCGACGGGGTGAGCCCAGGCAAGCGCGCGGCCAAGAAGCGGGGTTGACCATCGCATCGCGTCGAATTGACGGAGAGCTTCCTCGCGAGCCTCGACGCGATATAAGCGCTCCTGCTGGACGCCGATGCCGCTGCGGCCTTCGGTGACCTGCTCGCCGAATTGCGGGCGACCGTGGTCCCTAACCTGCGGCGCTTCCCCCGCATCGGCCGGCCCTACCTGGACACTCCGCCGCAATCGGCCGAGGCGCTGGCGCAACTGGCCGCATTGCCGGCGGGAGCACCGGATGCGTTGCGCATCTACCTGCACGGCGACTACTTGATGCTGTACGCGGCGATAGAAGCATCCGCCATCGTGTATCTGCTCTCCATTCGCCACCATCGGCAGCTTTCGTTCGATTCCGTTGGGTTGTGGATTCGTGCATAAGGATACAAATAGCGCTCCGCCGCCTGTTTCGCTAAAATTAGCTATTAAAGCTTCTCAGGGCCATTAAAACTAAGAATATGCTCAAAAACAAATTCTCCGCTTCTACTGCGGGCATGAACTGGCCCCCTAAACTTCTTTGAAAATTCCTGCATTGTTCTTTGCATTTTTGTGTTGAATCCTGGGTGCTCTGTGCATAGAACTAGAGCGCCAACTTTACCGGAGATAAGATTATTTAGTAGTGCGAACTCAGCTGTTGCTATTATTTGTTCAATTGCTCGCGTTACATCGCAACCTTTAAGCTCCAGAAATATGTCTCCTGTTCCCGACTTGGATAGCATCCAATCCGCCGCAGTAGAGTTTTTTATATATCCGCCATCCATGCGCCTTTTTAAGTGATTTGCGCGTGTCGGATTAAGGATGATTGCCTGCCTTGAACTGCCTTTGTCAATGAGTTTTATTCTAGGGTTGCTTACTTTTTCACAGTGTTTGTCCAAGCGACTATTGCCCGCCGATGGTTTCCCTTTTCTACTCTGGCTCATTCGATTTGCTTTGGCCGGATTCTTACGTTGATTCATCGGCTGACCTCTATTCGAAGAAGCTGTGAAAACTCTTTAGCAATGTCACCAGATACATCATCCAAATAATCTGCAGCAATTAGTCCTGAGTCATCCATAATATTAACAATTATTCCATCTACAATTGCGTATGAATTGACTGATTTTGAATTAAGCCAAGATGTTGAGGGAATTATTTTTGCGACCTCAACATCAGCACCATTTTTTGAAGGGCGAGCTATATCTCCTGCTTTAATTAGATTGTTGAATTTTGCCAAGACATAAGGGCTGTGTGTTGTCAAAAGCAGATTGTTTTCTCGACGCCTAGCAACTAAGGTCGCCAGTATCTCAACTAATCTATTCTGCGCTCTTGGGAAAAGGTGAGCTTCAGGTTCTTCTATATATATTGTCCTGCGCGAAATATTTTCCGTAACCCTTGCTCTTGGTCCAGTCATTAGCATGGAGCGAATCATAACGGCAAGAGGCAGAAGTTCCTGTTGCCCTGACGATAAAGCTGAGAAAGGTATGAGGCGGCCGTCACTAGTTTCAATGTAGTCCTTTCCTGCTTCATTTTTTAATTGGCCACCGAGAATTTCTGAAAAAATAGCACTGGTCAATGACCCAGCTTGATCGTTAGGAAATCTACGAAGCTGCCGCTCTCGTAGCGCAGAAAACCTGCGACCAAACTGGAGCGTAAGTGGATCTAAGATACCGCTATGTTCAAAAGCGACTAACGCCCGACCTATACTTGTAAAAAAAGATCTGCCTGCCGGGATAAACAGTTGGCTGTTTATTAAGGCCGGTCCAATCCATTTTCTTAGATTGGTTGTGGCAATGCTTTTGAGTTGCCACTGCACCTCATACTCGAACAGATCAAGTTCTTTCTGCGTCTTGGTCTCAGCTTTTTGCAATGCAGTTGCGTACTGTTCATGAGAAGCAGTATAGAAGCGTGAGAATTCATCGCAAAATATAATCCGAATTCTATCGGACTTTGCGATTCGTTTTACCTCAACTTCGAACCGCCCCAAGCTAAATTTAATGGCAAATCTTTTAGCGCCCCAGGCTGAGGGAGGAAACCACTCGTAAAAGGTATTACTTACTCTTTTTACTAAGGCATCTAGATTTAGCTTGTCTTCTATGGCCGTTTGATCATAATCAGAGATGATCGATGTAAAGAAGTAAATAAGTTTTGATATTACACTTTTGCCACTAGCCTGGGGACCTATTATCAATGTCAATGGTGCGATTTCTAAGTTTGCTGATTTTATGCATGAAAAATCTTTTACGGTTAGCCTTTGCATATGGCTTTTCCTCACGGCAGACTGAAATTAAGTTATAAATTTTGGTGTGTAAAACCCAAGTTATAAATAATTATTTATCACCAAGTTGGCTATCTAGAATCCGAAATTTAAAATTAAAACAAAAAATAGGTTATGGCGGAACGTAACAGCATAGTCCAACTTCGTGGGACGCTAATTCCTCTTTTGTTGAATTCACGCAGCAGATACGCCCGCCAAAAAGCTGGTGTCGGTATTAGCCAAGTGCAGGCGATAAGATTCTTTGAGGAACGAGGCGAGCGCTGCCGCCCAGCAAAGCAACAGAATGCACGCCAGTTGAGCGAATGCGTCTTCCGATTGCTGTGCGATGGCTTGCGACCGCACACCATCATGGCAGGAGAACCACCAGGGGATGCCGTCGCGCAAGGCGAAAAAGCCGGCGATGCCGGCCATGACTCCCACTGGTCACGCCAACGCCGCCAGCGCGTCGAATCCGGTTTTCCCCTGTCTGCGTCCCATGCGACCCCCGTCCCCTGATCGACCATAGACCTGCGCGCGGCGGATGTCTGTACTGTTAACCGTGTCGTCTACAAGGCGAGACACAATCCGCATTTAAGGCCTAGTGGTGGCGTCGCGACCGGTAGCCGGATCGCCTGCGCCGATAGGCGAAGCGCCGTGCGCCATAGCGCTGCCGGACACCCCATGTCTGCCGCCCGTCGCCGCCTTCCGTGGCGCCGAGACTTCCATGCTAGCGTCGCGCTGCCGAGAGGGTCCGGCACAGCCTGGAGCAGGGAATGAACAGCGAGCCGACGCGCCGCCACATTGCGGCACCACGCACTACGCCAATCGTGGGCTTGGCCTGGTGGCTGCTCTGGCTCGCCCTGGCCCTGTTCGCCGCGGAGTTCGTGCACTCGGTGTATCTGAAGTACGCGTCGCTGCAGTCGCCGGCCTATGCGATGTTCATGACCCGCCGCGGGTGGCTGTGGTGCCATCTGGGTGGCGGGGCGGTCGGCTTGTTGCTGGGGGCGCTGCAGTTCGCGACGCAGCGGTGGCGGCGCTGGCCGCAACTGCATCGTTGGGTGGGCCGGGTGTACTTCGCGGGGATGGTGGTGGCGATGATCGGAGTGGTGGGGCTGATCGCGACCTCGCCGGCGCCGCCTTCGATCCGGGTGGCATTCGCGGCCACGGCGCTGGCGTGGCTGGTCACCGGGTCGGTCGGGCTGGTGGCGATCTGGCGCGGGCAGGTGCTGCGGCACCAGCGCTGGATGGTGCGGGCCTATCTGGCGACGTTGGCGCCGGTGGTGTTCCGCTTGGCGTTGCCGTCGGCGATCGGCCTGGGCATGACGCCATCGCCGGGCTTGATCGCGCTGCTGCTGTGGGCCAGTTGGGTGGTGCCTTTGTCGGTGTACGGCGTGGGGCGGGTGATCGCCGATGCGCGAGGCCGACGCAAGCAGGTGTCGATCGTGCCGCGAGGAGCCGGCCTCGGCGCGGGATGACGCCCAAGTTCAGCGGATTGCATGCCAGCCTACGAATGACGCTCCCGGTATCGTCATGCCGATCTGCCGTCATCCCAATCTGAGTCAGTTGTGCCACCGCTCGCGCATGCGCTGTCGCGCAGCCACGCACAACGCGGGGTCATCATCGTTGCCAGCGCCGGCATCGTTTTGCACTCGCACCGCACAAAAAACACTGCCACGCCTGCGCCCAGGCGTGGCAGCCAGCGGGACGGACGATCGCAGGCGCCGGGGGAGGGAGTGCGCCTGCGTTGTCGTCCGCCGCGACCTCAGCGAAGCTTGTCGAACAGTTGCTGGCGCACGGCCACGGCGCAGGCGTCTTCGGTCAGCAGGTGCTCCACCGCGCTGTTGTCGCTGGGCTTGCCG
This sequence comes from Xanthomonas sp. F4, assembly GCF_011761895.1. Lineage (NCBI taxonomy): Bacteria > Pseudomonadati > Pseudomonadota > Gammaproteobacteria > Lysobacterales > Lysobacteraceae > Xanthomonas > Xanthomonas sp. F4. The sequence continues at coordinate 27,915 of NZ_JAASQX010000010.1, forward strand.
TTGCCCAGGTCGAGCACGGTCGCCTGGTTGCTGCCGCGCGCCTTGAACGCGGCGATGGCGGTGGTGGCGTTCTTCAGCGGCACGGTGGCGTCGTTGTCCGAACCGCACAGCAGGGTCGGGGTGCGCGGCGCCCAGTCGAGCAGGTCGTTGCGCTCCAGGTCGCGCAGGAACGGATCGTTGGCGTTGCTGGCGAAGTCCTTGTAGAAGCCGGGCTGGAAGTACTGGCGGATCTTGTCCACGCCGGGCAGGGTGTCGCCGAGCACCAGGTCGGTCAGGCTCTGGTTGCCGGGGAACAGCTTCTCCACCTGCTTGGCCCACGGATCCTGGAACACCTGCGACGGGTCGAGGTAGAGGTTCTTGTAGGTGTGCTGCATGCCGACGATGGCGTAACTGGCCAGGACGATGCCGAAGGTGTTCTCGCCCACGGCGTTGCGGCCGCTCCAGCTGTCGCGGAAGGTCTGGCTGAGCGCATACGGGCCGGAGATCGGCGCGCTGGCGACCAGGTCGAACTCGTTGGACAGGTGCGCTTCGATCTCGCGCTGGGTGGCCATGGCGGCATGCCCGCCCTGCGAGAAGCCGGTCAGCATGACCTTGCCCGACAGCGGGGTGTTGAGCCGCTGCAGCACCTGGCGCGCGGCACGCATCGCATCGATGGTGGCACTGGCCTCGGACGCGGCGTGGAGGTAGGGGTGGAACGCATAGGTGGACTGGCCGATGCCGAGGTAGTCGCTGCTCACCACCACGTAGCCCTGGGTGGCGAGGTGGGTGACCATGGTGTCGTCGCCCTTGTCGTCGCGGATTTCCTTGGCTTGTTCGGCGCGGCGCTGCGACTCGGTGCCCTGGCTGTAGCTCACCAGCGGGAACGGACCGGGGCACTGGCTGCCGCCCGGCACCAGCAGCGCCGCCGAGGCGGTGGTGGGTTCGCCATCGACGCCGATGGTGGCGTAGGTGAACTCGGCCACGCGCACGTCGCACTTGGCCTGGTCGCTGGACTGGGCGTTGGCCAGCAGCGTGCCGATCGCCTGGCGGGTGTAGCTGGTCAGGACGTTGCTCTTGAGCACGGTGCCGCGCGCTGGCGCCGCCGATGCGGCCAGGGGGAGCAATGCGCCCGCAATGCCGATGAGGGAAAGTGCGCGCAGCGTCAGCCGATTCCGCTGTGTGGCCATGGAAACATCCTCGTGTTGAATCCCGGTCGCCCGGGGGGTGGGGGAGGTCGCAGACGCTACTATGTCGCCTGCATTATTTTCGCGACACGCGGAGATAATATTTATCTGCGGTATTGATTCGCGTCGCACGCGACGGCATTACGCGACACATCGCGCTGGAAAACCCAGCGATGCATCGATGCGGCGACGTGCGCTACGCCACAGTGGCGACGAGGAAAGGATGAAACATCCGCATGGTTTCGCAGGAATCCAGCCGAATTCGACTGTTTCGGCTGGCTGCACGCACGTTGCGATCATTTGTCTACGCTTCTGAAGCGGACTTTTCAGAAGTTAATAATCTTGATTTTAAGATAATCGGGTCGCGACACGAGATAATTGCCTGAGCTTTGTCGATCGTTGTCCGATGCTGGGGCGAAGTGGGTGGTGACAGGACAGAAGCAGGACATGGTCGATGTCCTGCACGACACAGCGGGTCTTGTTCGTTGCCATGCGGTCGCGACGAGCAACATGTGGCGTAAAAAAGCCGGCGGACCCTGCGGGGTCGCGCCGGCTACGGTCGATGTTGCTGGCCCTGCACGGCGCCAGCGGAACAGGGTCAGCGCACCTGGTACAGCACGGTGGCACCGGGCTTGGGTTCGAACGCGGGCACCGTTTGCTGCTTCAGCGGCGTACCCTTGGCGTCCCACACCAGGGTTTCGGACGGGTACTCGTCCTTGCGGGTCATCGCATCGATCTGCTTGACGATCACGCTGGAGCCGGCGGCGACCTCGGGGTTCCAGGCGAATACGCCGAGCCTGCCGTAGAACACGGCCGGCGCGGCGGCGTCCAGGCGCCGGTCGGGGCACATCACCAGGCCGCGGTCGAGCATCACCCGCAGTGCGCCCACCGGCACGGCCTTCACCGTCGGTGAGGTGCGGTCGGTGCTGTGGCCGGGGCAGACGTTGGCCGAGCGGGTCAGCATGTCCTCGGCCACCTGTCGGTCGGACTGGGCCAGCGCGGGCAGGGCGACGGCGGCGAGGGCGAGCGTTGCGAGAGGGAATTTCCAGGGCATGTCGAGACTCCTTCAATGGAGGAAAGACGCCGGGCCGGCCGGTCCCTGCAAAGCGGGGGACAGGCGGCCACGGCGGCGCGGGCCGACTCTAGCAACGGTGCCGGCGGCGAATGCAAAGCGGGCGTGAGGGTGTGAGCGGTGACTGTTACGGATGCGGATGCGGACCCCCGCCCCGCCTTCGTCTCGCATCGCCTAAGTCGCGATTAACCCCATTCCTATAGTCGCCGCATCGCCTGATGTCTTGCGCAAGCGCTGGCGGCCTCGCCGAAGGCCGGCAATCCGTTGTAGGGGGGACTTCAGTCCCGACTGCAGTGGGATCGGATGGCCCACTGGCTTCGCTCGTCGCGGCTGAAGCCGCTCCTACAGGGGCAACGCCTGTGTCTCCGGCGAATGCTGACGGCCGCGCTGAAGGCCGGCAATCCCTTGTGGTAGGGACTTCAGTCCCGACTGCAGTGAGTTTGGATCGACCGATGGCTTCGCCCGTCGCGGCTGAAGCCGCTCCTACAGGGACAACGCCTGTGTCTCCGGCAAATGCTGACGGCCGCGCTGAAGGCTGGCCACCCTTGTGGGAGGGACTTCAGTCCCGACTGCAGTCAGGTGGACGCACCGATCGCCCGCGCACACCAGCTCAGCGATACGGCCCCGGCCCACGCCAGACCAGTTCGCCCTGGTGGTAGACCTGCAGCATGGTGATGACCTGGCGGGCGTCGCCGATGCCCTTGAGTTCCGGCGAGTCCGGCGGCAGTGCGCGGCACTTGCCGGAGCCACGGGTCAGGGCGATCTCCAGCGGGCAGACCATGCGGTACTCGGTGCCCGGCAGCAGGATGAAAAGCTCCTTCATGCCCTGTTGCTGCCAGGCGCGCAGTTGGCTCTCGCTGCCCAGGTCGTAATAGACCAGGTAGCCGCCGACCTCCAGGCTGGGCTGGGCCGCGTCCATATCATGGCGATTGCCGCGGCTGCCGGGGCCGGCGGCCAGGCCGCTGTTGTCCGGCGCGGTGTCGGTGTCGAGCGCGCCGGGCGGGCGCCCGGTCCAGGTCTGCGGGCGGCGCTCGGTCGGCGGCGGCGGATTGCTGTCGGCGGTCTGCGCCGGACTCGGCGCCGGGGCGTCCGCGGGCGGGGTGGGTGCCGGGGGTGCCGGGCGCGGCTGCGGCGCCGGGGCGGTCCGCGGGGTGTCGGCCGCTTTCGGCGTGTCGGCGCGATCGGGCGGCGGCACCGGGTCGTCGGACTGCGCGACCAGGGTGGATTGCACGGTGGTGGTGGCGTGGCGACGCTTGGGCGTGGCGGAGGCCGGTGGCGGGGTCGGCTTCGGTGGCAGCGGCTTCGCCGGTTTGTCGCTTTCGCCGAGGAAGTCCACGCGGATCCGGCTGCCGCCGGCCGCGCCCTGCGGCGTGGACATGGTGGGTTTGGCCGCATATAGCAGGGCGAGCGCCATCAGCACGTGCAGCAGCGCGCTGAGCACCCAGGCGATCCAGCGCTGCCAGCGCTCGCTGCGGGTCTCGGCGGCGACGGGCGCGCGGTGCGACGCGCGGCTCATGCCGTCGCGGCGCCGTCGGGGAGGCCAGCCTTCATGCGGTTCCGGGGAGGGGGCGAACGTGGGAGACCGCCATCGTACCGCCTGCGCCGGCAACGGCCATGGCAGCCGATGCGACGGCCGGCATCGGCCGACACCTGCCGTTCACGCGCTGGGTCGCTGCCGGCCCGCGGCCGCCGCGGGTCGCCCGCGCCGTGAACCGGCGTGGGAAACGCGGCGGCGCGGCCCCCGCAGGTCAGACGTAGGCGCCGACCTTGAACACTTCCACCGCCTGGGTGAGCTGCGCCGACTGCTCTTCCAGCGAGCGCGCCGCGGTGCTGGCTTCTTCCACCAGCGCCACGTTCTGCTGGGTGGTCTCGTCCATGCGCGCGATGGTCTGGTTGACCTGCGCGATGCCGTTGGCCTGCTCGTGCGAGGCGGCGGAGATCTGCCCCATGAGGTCGGTGACGTGCTGCACGCTGGCCACCACCTGGTCCATGGTGGCACCGGCCTGGTGCACCAGCGTGGCGCCGTGGGCGACGCGTTGCACCGAGTCGTCGATCAGGGTCTTGATCTCCTTGGCGGCGCCGGCCGAACGATGCGCGAGCGTGCCGACCTCCGCGGCCACCACCGCGAAGCCCTTGCCCTGCTCGCCGGCGCGCGCGGCTTCCACTGCGGCGTTGAGGGCGAGGATGTTGGTCTGGAAGGCGATGCCGTCGATCACCGCGATGATGTCGGCGATGCGCTTGGAGGCGGCCTGGATGCCATCCATGGTCTCCACCACCTGGCCCACCACGTCGCGGCCTTCGCTGGCCACGCCGGCCGCGCCCAGTGCCAGTTGGTTGGCGCGCTGGGCGTGCTCGGCGTTCTGCTTCACGGTGGAGGTCAGCTCCTCCATCGAGGCGGCGGTCTCTTCCAGGCTGGCGGCCTGCTGTTCGCTGCGCTTGGCCAGCTCCTGGTTGCCGCTGGCGATGTCCTCGGCGGCGAAGCCGATGCTGTTGGTGGTGCGCTGGATGTGCGCGACGATGTCGGTGAGGCGATGCACGGTGCTGTTGGCGTCGTCGCGCATGGCGGCGAACACGCCGTGGAAGTTGCCGCTCATGCGCACGGTGAGGTCGCCGTCGGCGATGCAGCGCAGCAGCGCGGAGAACTTGGCCAGGTTGGCGTCGGCGGTGGCCATCATGGTGTCGAGGTTCTCGACCATGGTGCGGAAGGCGTGCTCGAACTTCTCCGGCTGGCCGCGGTGGGCGAAATTGCCGGCGCAGGCGGCCTCGGCCAGGGTCTGGATCTGCACGTTGATGGCGTGCAGGTTCTGCTTGACCTGCTGCATCGCCGCGGTGATCGCGGCTTTCTCGCCGGGATAGTGGGCGATGTCCTGGCTGAGGTCGCCGATGGCGTAGCGGCCCATCACCTCGGTGATGCGCAGCTGGGTCTGCACGTGCGCATCGACCAGGGCATTGGTGTCGGCGACCATGCGCCCGTACTCGCCGGGGAAGCGCTGTGCGTCCATGCGATAGCTGATGGCGCCGGCGTCGTGGCGCGCGGCCATCTCGCGCTGCGCGGAAATCACCTCGTGCAGGCGCCGCTGCATCTGCTGCATGGCGCGCAGCAACTGCCCGGCCTCGTCGTGGGTGGTGGCGGTGTCCGGGCTGCTCAGGTCGCCGGCGCCGATGCGCTCGGCCAGGCCCAGCGCCTGCCGCAGCGGGCGCACCACGCGGCGGGTGAGCAACAGGGCGATCAGCGAGCCCAGCAGCAGCGCCAGCACGGTGCAGCCGATCATCAGCAGGGCGAAGCCGCGCGCGGTGGCCATCGCCTCCTTGGCGGCCTGGCGGTTCTTGGCTTCCTGCAGGTCGATGAAGGCGTTGATGCTGGCCAGCCAGTCGACGAAGGCCGGGCGCGCCTGCTGCAGCAGCAGCGCCTGCGCCTGCACGGTGTCGCCGGCATCGCGCAGCCGCCGGACCTGCGCGATCAGCGGCATGGTGCGCTGTTCGATGCCCTGGATGCGCTGCAGGATGGCTTTCTCCTGGGCGTCGGTGGAGGCGGCCAGAAGGGCGTCGAGCGGCTGCGCGGCACGCGCGTAGTCGCCGGCCAGCTTGTCGATGGTCTGCTCGGTCGCCTGCCGGCCGGCGGCATCGTCCAGCAGCACCACGTCGCGCAAGGCGATGGCGCGGTCGTGCACGCTGCCGCGGAAGTTGATGGCGTAGCGCTGCTTGACGCTGTTGACTTCGTTGATCGCGGTGAGCCGCCGGTCGATGCTGTGCACGCGCTGGATGCCGACCACGGTGAGCAGGACCATCAGTACGATGATCGTGAGAAAGCCGAGCGCGAGGCGCTGGCCGATGCGCAGATTCGAAAGGGCGTGCATGGGATCGGGGGAATGGGGGAAGGAAGAGGGATGACGGTAGGTGACGGCGGACGGGCAGGCAGGTTGCCTGCGCCCGCGTGACGCGCGCAGGGCGCTGGTCCCCGGGCCGGCGCATGGATAGCGGCGTTACCCGGTCGAACTGAAGGGATGTGGCCTGGGCGCCGGCGGCGCAGTGCGGGGAACGTGATGGGGTGCCTGTCTGCGTGGCGATGGCCGCCGGCCACGTCAGGCCGTGCGCGGCGCGGCGGTGACCGGCACGGCCCGGCTCGCGCCGCCTGGAACATATCGACCGCCGTGGCGCGGTGTTCTGGATCGTCGCAGCAAGCAGGCGCAGACACAGGTCAAGCGCATCTCCAGCACTTGCGACATGCTTGCCGCGGGCAAGCGCCAGGTCTGCTGCTCCGATCGCTCGGGCAGGTACGGCAAGGCATTCGCTGCGCCGCAGGCACAATGAGGCGCGCGCCTGGCACACGCGCTGCCGCGACAGGATCCTCGCACGTGTGTGCCTATACTCCGTGACGTCCATCCACGAGGCCCGCCGCATGAGTGCATCCACCTCTTCGTCCGCCGCCGCCGCACCGGGCAGCCTGCGCCGCTCGGTGTCCAACACGCTCAAGGGCTCGGCCGGCAATCTGGTGGAGTGGTACGACGTCTATGTCTATTCGGTGTTCGCCACCTACTTCGAGTCGCAGTTCTTCTCCAAGGAGGACAAGAACGCCACGTTGTACGTGTGGGCGATCTTCGCGGTGACCTTCCTGATGCGGCCGATCGGCGCCTGGTACTTCGGCCGCTTCGCCGACCGCTACGGTCGCCGCCTGGCGCTGACGGTGTCGGTGTCGGTGATGGCCGCCTGTTCGTTCCTGATCGCGGTGACGCCGACCGTGGCCAGCATCGGCAGCGGGGCGGCGGCGGTACTGCTGCTGGCGCGGCTGCTGCAGGGTTTCGCCACCGGCGGCGAATACGGCACCAGCGCCACCTACATGTCCGAGGCGGCGATTCCCGGGCGTCGCGGCTTCCTGTCCTCGTTCCACTACGTCACCCTGGTCGGTGGCCACGTGCTGGCGCAGGCGGTGCTGCTGGGAATGCTGCATTTCTTCGACAAGGGCCAGGTCTCCGAATGGGGTTGGCGCGTGGCCTTCGGCCTGGGCGGCATCGGCGCGCTGGTGGTGTTCTGGCTGCGCCGCACGATGGACGAGTCGCTGACGGCCGAGTCCATCGCCGCGGCCAAGCAGGGCAAGGACACGTCCTCCGGCTCGCTGCGCGAGCTGTTCGTGCACCAGTGGCGCCCGCTGCTGCTGTGCTTCCTGATCACCGCTGGCGGTACCGTGGCGTTCTACACCTACTCGGTGACCGGGCCGAAGATGATCCAGACCGCCTTCGCCGGCGACGACCTGATGGCCGGCACCATCATCAACCTGGTCGCGCTGATCGTGCTGATGCTGATGCAGCCGGTGGGCGGCTGGCTGTCGGACATCATCGGGCGCAAGACCCTGCTGGTGTTCTTCGGCATCGGCGGCGTGCTCTATACCTGGTTCCTGGTGCTGGAACTGCCCAAGCAGAGCGACTGGCTGAGCGCGTTCGCGATCCTCACCGCCGGCTTCGTCATCCTCACCGGCTACACCTCGATCAACGCGGTGGTGAAGGCCGAGTTGTTTCCCACCCACATCCGCGCGCTGGGTGTGGGCCTGGGCTATGCGCTGGCCAATTCGGCCTTCGGCGGCACCGCGCCGCTGCTGTACCAGGCCTCGCTGAAGACCGGCCATGTCACCACCTTCGTCTGGTACGCCACGGCGGTGATCGCGGTGTCGCTGGTGGTGTACATGTTCTTCCTGACCAACAAGGGCTCCAACTGGCTCGACCACGAGGGCGAGATGCGGACGCGTTCGCGCTGACCGGCGCCGCGTCGGCCCGGGCGGTGCGCGCGCCGCCCGGACGCTGAGCAGATGGACGCTGAACGGCGCACCCGGTCGCGGCCGGGTCGCCCCGCCACGCGGGGGCCGCCATGCGGCGGCTGCCGGGCGACTCGGGTACCATGCAGCCCCCTCACGGGCGTTCCCCCATGGCCGATTCCGACAATAGCTCCACTCCCCCGGTGACCCAGGCGCAGGCCGAAGACGCAGTGCGCACCCTGTTGCGCTGGGCCGGCGAAGACCCCACCCGCGAAGGCTTGCTGGACACCCCGCGGCGCGTGGCCGAGGCCTATGGCGACTGGTTCAGCGGCTACCGCGCCGACCCGCGCGAGTACCTGCTGCGCACCTTCGAGGAAGTGGCAGGCTACGACGAGCTGATCGTGCTGCGCGACATCGAGTACGAAAGCCACTGCGAGCACCACATGGCGCCGATCATCGGCAAGGTCCACGTCGGCTACCTGCCGCGCGGCAAGGTGGTGGGCATCAGCAAGCTGGCGCGCGTGGTCGAGGCCTATGCGCGGCGCTTCCAGGTGCAGGAGAAGATGACCGCACAGATCGCCCAGTGCATCCAGGACGTGCTGCAGCCGCTGGGCGTGGGCGTGGTGGTGGAAGGCGCGCACGAGTGCATGACCACCCGCGGCATCCACAAGCGCGGCGTCAGCATGGTCACCTCGAAGATGCTCGGCACCTTCCGCGAGGACGCGCGCACCCGCGCCGAGTTCCTGCGCTTCATCGAGCGCGTGCGCTGAGTTTGCGGATGCGGTGGCGGTCGGTTCCTGCATGAAGCCGCATGTCCGGATCGCCGGCTATCGCCAGTTGCGCGAACAGCCGTTGTGGAAGCTGCTCGCCGCCGACCATGCCCCGGAGCTGATCGGCCTGCTGCAGACCCTGCTCGGCGACGCCCAGCGGCGGCTGCCGGCCGACGTGCTGCACGAGCGCCTGCAGCGCCAGCTCGATGCGCTGAAGGACGACGAGCTGTCGCGCGAACTGCCGCGCACCGCGCAGGCCTACGTGGCGCACTGGCTGGCGCAGGGCTGGCTGGAGCGGCGCCTGCCCGAGGGCGATGCGCAGGAAGAATACGAACTGTCGCGGCAGGCGGCGCAGGCGATCCGTTTCATCGCTGGCGTGCGCGACAGCGCCAGCGTGGCCACCGAGAGCCGGTTGTCGCTGGTGATCCAGCAACTGGTGCAACTGGCCGGGCAGACCGAGACCGATCCGGACGCGCGCCTGGCCGCGCTGCGCGCCGAGCGCGAGCGCCTGGACGCGGAGATCGAGCGCGTGGCCGCCGGCAAGCTGGCCGCGCTGGACGGCAAGCGCGCGCTGGAACGCACCCGCGACATCATCCGTCTGTCCGACGACCTGACCGAGGATTTCCGCCGCGTCCGCGACGATTTCGAACGGCTCAACCGCGAGTTCCGCGAGCGCATCATCGACGACGAGGGCGCGCGCGGCGACGTGCTGGAGAAGCTGTTCGCCGGCATCGACGTGATCGGCGAGAGCGAGGCCGGGCGCAGTTTCCAGGCGTTCTGGAGCCTGCTCAACGACGCCGAGCAGAGCGTGCAACTGGACGTGGCGCTGGAGGCGCTGCTGGCGCGCGGCTTCGCCCGCCGCCTGGACCGCCACGAGCGCGCCTTCCTGCGCGGGCTCACCGGCACCCTGCTCGAACGCGGCGGCCAGGTGCACGAGGTGATGCAGCATTTCGCGCGCAGCCTGCGCGGGTTCGTACAGAGCCGCGGCTACCTCGAACAGCGCCGGCTCAACCAGTTGCTGAAGCAGGCGCAGGGCGAGGCACTGCAGTTGCGCGACCATCTGCACGCCACCGCCGCCACCGGCTACGTGCTGCCGCTGAGCAGCGCGCGACTGCGCTCGCTGTCGCAGTGGCGCCTGCACGACCCGCGCAGCCAACAGGTGGACGGGCGGGTGCAGGCGGCCGAGGCGGCGACGATCTCGCTGGACAGCGTCGGCGACCTGGTGGCGCAGTCGGAGATCGATCTGCGCGGCCTGCGCAACGACCTGCACGACCTGCTCGGCCGGCAGCCGCAGCTGAGCATCGGCGAGGCGCTGCGGCAGCGTCCGGCGGCGCAGGGCCTGGGCAGCGTGATCGGCTACCTGGCGCTGGGCACCCGTCACGGCGTGGTCGTCGATGGCGAATGGGAAGCGGTGCAATGGGAGGGCGGCGACGGCCAGGTGCGGCGCGCGCGCATCCCGCTGGTGTGGTTCACCAAGGAAAAACGCAATGAACTGGTCTGACGAATTCCACGGCCACCAGGCCGATGCCGGCGATGTCGCCACGGCCGCCGCCACCGCCGCCGAGGCCGGCACTACGCTGTTCGCCGGCGACAGCGGCAGCCTGCCGCTGGAAGCGCGCCGCGCGCTGTGCCAGTTGCTGTCCGGCCCTAGCGTCGATGCCTACCGGCACGGCCCGCTATGGCAGGCGTTGCTGCGCCATGAGGTGGCGATCCGCCGCGTGCTGAGCGAGCTGTTCCTGGAGTTGGTGCTGGACCGCGACGGCGGCGTGGCATTCGCGCGCCAGGCCGACACCGGCGAGCTGGAGACCCCGGCGCTGCTGCGCACCGCGCCGCTGACCTTCATCGAGTCGGTGCTGCTGCTGTTCCTGCGCCAGCAACTGGCCGAGGCCGACACCCGCGGCGAGCGCGCGGTGGTCGACGAGGCGCAACTGCTGGAAGTGCTGACGGTGTACGAGAAGAACGTGTCCACCGACCGCGCCGGCTTCGCCCGGCGGGTGCTGGCGGCGATCGCCAAGATGCGCGACAACCATCTGCTGTCCAAGCTGCGCGGCAGCGAGGACCGTTACGAAGTCTCGCCCGCGCTGAAGCTGCTGTTCTCGGCCGAGGACGTGCAGGCGCTGGCGGCGGCCTACCGCGGCCTGCGCGACGGCGCGGCCGAGACGGCGCCATGACCGGCCTGCGCCCGCGCGTCGCCCGCGCCTAGCGTCGCCCCGGCTCCGTGCGCTGGCCGCCATGGCGGCCGTCCCCGTTTTCCGATGAGTTCCCGATGACGTCCCTGTCCGAATCGTCCACCGTCCCCGTCGCTCCGTCCCTGTTCGCCGAGACCCTGGCCGAGCAACGCGCGCAGCAGTACCGCATGCGCCGCCTGCAGGTGCACAACTGGGGCACCTTCAACGGCCTCACCGACGTGCCGATCGCCGAGAAGGGTTTCCTGTTCGTCGGCCGCTCCGGTTCGGGCAAGTCGACCCTGCTCGATGCGATGTCGGCCCTGCTGACGCCACCGAGCATCGTCGACTTCAACGCCGCCGCGCGCGAGGCCGAACGCAGCGGCCGCGACCGCAGCCTGGTCTCCTACGTGCGCGGCGCCTGGGCCGACCAGCAGGACAGCGCCTCCGGCGAGATCGCCACCCAGTACCTGCGCAAGGGCGCGACCTGGTCGGCCTTGGCGCTGGAGTACCGCAACGCGCACGGCCAGGCGGTGAGCCTGGTGCGGCTGTTCTGGATCGCCGGCAGCGGCACCGCCGCGGCCGACGTGCGCAAGCACTACATGGTGGTGCCGCGCGGCTTCGACGTGGCCGCCGAACTGGACGGCTTCGACCTGGACCTGCGCCGACTCAAGCTGCGCCTGGGCGAGGACGTGCACCATTTCGACAGCTTCGCCGGCTACGCCGAGCGCTTCCGCCACCTGCTCGGCATCGGCAACGAGATGGCGCTGCGGTTGCTGCACAAGACCCAGTCGGCGAAGAACCTGGGCGATCTCAACGCCTTCCTGCGCAGCTTCATGCTCGACGAGCCGCGCACCTTCGAGGCGGCCGACCGCCTGGTCGAGGACTTCGCCGAACTCGACGGCGCGCATCATGCGGTGGTCACCGCGCGGCGCCAGGTGGAGACCCTGACCCCGGCGCGCGACTACCACGCCGAACTGCTGGCGCTGCGGCGCGGCGTCGGCGAGCTGCGCGAGCTGCAGCTGGGCATCGACGGCTACCGCGAGCAGCGCCGCCTGGCGCTGCTGGACGCGCGCCTGCAGGAACTGGACACCCAGGACCGCGGCCTGGCCGGCGAGGAAGGGCAGCGCCGCGAAGCACTGGACAACCACGAGCAGACCCTGGCCGAGCTGGAGACGCAGCAACGCGCGCAGGGCGGCGAGCAGGTCGAGGCGCTGGAGCGCGAGCACGGCCGCGTCGAGCGCGAGCGTGACGAGCGCATGCGCCGCCGCAGTCAGGTCGAACAGGCCTGCCGCCAGCTCGGCATGGGCCTGGCCGGCAGCGCCAGCGGCTTCGCCGAGCAGGTGGCGCAGGCCCGCGCGCTGCGCGACGGCGTCGCCGGCGAGGCCAGCAGCCTGGACGAGGCGATCGCCGAGCGCATGGCCGAGCGCCGCGAGGACGAACGCCGCTTCGCGGTCATCCGCGCCGAGATCGAGGCGCTGCTGAAGGCGCCCTCGAGCATTCCCGCGCCGATGCAGGCGCTGCGCGCGCGGCTGTGCGCCGAGACCGGCCTGTCCGAAGCGGCCCTGCCGTTCGTCGGCGAACTGGTGCAGGTGGAGGCCGACCAGGCTGCCTGGCGCGGCGCGATCGAGCGCGTGCTGCACGGCTTCGCGCAGTCGCTGCTGGTCGACGAACGCCACTACGCCAGCGTCGCCGACTGGGTCAACAAGACCCAGCTCGGCACCCGCCTGGTGTACTTCCGGGTGCGCCACAACGCGCCGCTGCAGCACCGCGAGCCCGATGCGAAGTCGCTGCTGCGCAAGCTGGAGTTGCGCGACCACGCCTACGCGCCGTGGCTGCGCCAGGAGCTGGCGCGGCGCTTCGACTACGCCTGCGTGGACACCGTGGCGCAACTGCGCGACGCCGAGCGCGCGATCACCCGCGAAGGCCAGGTCAAGCATCCGGGCGACCGCTACGAGAAGGACGACCGCCACGCCGTCGGCGACCGCAAGCGCTGGCTGCTCGGCTACGACAACCGCGACAAGCTCAAGGTCTTCGAGCGCGAGGGCCAGACCCTGGCGCAGCGCATCGCCGCCTGCGATGCCGACGTCGCCGCCCTGCGCAAGCAGCGCGAGCAGGACCAGGGACGGCAACTGGCCGCGCACACCCTGGCCGAGCGCGAGTGGGACGAAATCGACGTCGCGCCCAAGCTGCAGCGCCTGAGCGACATCGCCGCGCAACTGCTGCAGCTGCGCGAGGGCGACACCGCGCTGCGCGCGCTGGGCGAGCAGATCGCCACCGTCCGCGCGCGCCGCGACCAGGCCCGCCGCACCTACGAGGACGTGCGTCTGGAGCGCGCGCAGGTGAGCCGCGAGCGCGCGCGCCTGGAAGCGCAGCGCGAGACCTGCGCCGCGCGCGTGGCCACCGCGGTGATCGGCCCGGCGCAGGTGGCGGGGTTGGACGCACGGTTGGCGGCGCTGCCGCCGTTGAGCCTGGACAACCTGGAAGCGCATCTGCGCAGCGTCGAGCGCGGCCTCGGCGAACAGCTGGCGCAGAGCCAGGCGCAGGACGCGCGGCTGAGCCAGCAGGTGCTGGACTGCTTCCGCCGCTACTGCCAGCAGTGGCCGGAGGACAGCGGCGACTTCACCGTCAGCCTGGCCAGCGCCGACGATTTCCTGGCGCGCCTGCAGCGGCTGGAGAGCGACGGCCTGCCGCGCCACGAAGGCCGCTTCTTCGACCTGCTGCAGACCCAGAGCAAGAACAACCTGCTGGCCCTGCAGCGCTACACCGCCGAAGCGCACAAGGCGATCAAGCAGCGCATGGACGAGGTCAATGCCAGCCTGGAGCAGGTGCCGTTCAACCGCGGCACCCTGTTGACCATCGAGGTCAGCGACCGGCGCCTGCTCGAGGTGCAGGAGTTCCAGCAGCAGTTGCGCGCGGTGCTCGGCCATCAGCAGACGGAGGACCGCGCACTGGCCGAGGCGCAGTTTGCGATGTTGCGCGGGCTGGTGCAGCGGCTCGGCGCGCAGGAGCCGGAGCTGCGGCGCTGGCGCGAACAGGTGCTGGACGTGCGCCAGCACGTGGAGTTCGTCGGCGTGGAACTGGATGCCGACAGCCGCACGCAGGTGGAGATCTACCGCAGCGGCGCCGGCAAGTCCGGCGGCCAGCGCCAGAAGCTGGCCACCACCTGCCTGGCCGCGGCGCTGCGCTACCAGCTCGGCGGCGAGGACGGCGAACTGCCGCGCTACGCCGCGGTGGTGCTGGACGAGGCCTTCGACAAGGCCGACAACGAGTTCACCGCGCTGGCGATGAACATCTTCGAGAACTTCGGCTTCCAGATGGTGGTGGCCACGCCGCTGAAATCGGTGATGACGCTGGAGCCGTTCATCGGCGGCGCCTGTTTCGTCGAGATCAGCGGCCGCCACAACTCCGGCGTGCTGCTGATCGAATACGACGAGCAGGCGCACCGGTTGAAGTTGCCCGAGCGCAGCCGTAACGAGGCGACGACACCTGCGGTGGAATCGGCCGAGGTGGTGGCCCAGGCCGGCGCCGATCTGCCGCCGCCGCCGGCTGCTGCCGCAACCGTGGATCCCGTCGCAGACGCCGTCGCGCCGGCGCGCGCGTCCGGCAAGGCGCGCGCTGGCCGCGATAGCGCCGCCAAACCACCGACCACGCGCAAGACGCCGCCAGCGACGCCCGGCAAACGCGCCCGCACCGCTGCCGCGACACCTGCGGCCAAGGCCCCGAAGACATCACCTAAGGCCGCCGCGGCCGTGGCACCTGCGTCCACGGCCACCCGGCCGGCCACGCGGTCGGCGTCGGCGAAGACCGCGAAAGCCGCCGCAGGCAGCACACCTGCGAAGCCGGCCAAGGCGGCGGCGCCCAGGGTGCCCCCCGCGAGCGCCAAACGCCGCGGCGGCTGAGCGGCGCTGGCGCCGCGCGTGCCCATCGGGCACATGCGCTCGCCAGCACGGCGGCAGGGCAGGGACGCGGCGACCGTACAGCGCCGCGCGCGGCACTCAGTGCAGCAAATCCCAGCCCATCTTGCCGATCAGCACCACTACCAGCACCAGGAACAACTGCCGGATCAGCGGCGTGCCGCCGCGCAGCGCCAGCCGCGTGCCGGTCACCGCACCGGCCACGTTGGCCACGGCCATCGGCACCGCCGCGGCCAGCAGGATCTTGCCGCTGGGCACGAAGAAGCACAGCGCCGCCAGGTTGGTGGCCAGGTTGACCACCTTCGACGCGGCCGACGCGCGCAGGAAATCCAGGCCGAAGAAGCGGATGAACAGGAAGATCAGGAAGCTGCCGGTGCCCGGGCCGAAGAAGCCGTCGTAGAAGCCGATCGCCGCGCCGATCGCCAGCGCGATCGCCAGTTCGCGGCGGCCGACATGGCGCGGGCGGTGCAGCGCGCCGAAGTCCTTCTTGACCAGCGTATAGCCCAGCATCGCGATCAGCAGCACCAGGATCAGCGGCCGCACCGCCTGTTTCGGCAGCAGGCTCACCGCGGTGGCGCCGAGGAAAGCGAACACGAACGCGGCGGCGGTCGCATACAGCACCGGCCGCCACGGCAGGCGCACATGGCGCGCATAGCGCCAGGCGGAGACGCCGGTGCCGGCCATGGAACTGAACTTGTTGGTGCCCAGCACCACCGCCGGCGCCTGTTGCGGCAAGGTCGCGAACAGCCCGGGCAACTGGATCAGGCCGCCGCCGCCCACCGCCGCGTCCACCAGCCCGGCGACGAAGGCGATGCACAGCAGCCAGGGCAGTTCGGTGGGGATCGATTCGAGCACGCCGGCGCTCCGCGCAAGGGGCCGCAAGCATAGCCGCCACCGGCCGCGGCGCGTGCGCGGCGTGCGCTGGGTCGCCGCAGCCGGCACAATCGGCACATGCCCCCGTCCGCCCCGCGCCTTGCCGATCCCTGCCCCTGCGGCCGTCCGCGCGACTATGCGCAGTGCTGCGGGCCGCACCATGCCGGCGCCGCCGCGCCCGATGCCGAAAGCCTGATGCGCTCGCGCTATAGCGCCTACGTGCGCCGCGATGCCGATTACCTGCGCGCGAGCTGGCATCCGTCGACCTGCCCGCCGCAGGTGGAGATCGACCCGCGCACGGTCTGGCTCGGCCTTACCGTGCAGCGCGTGCTGCAGACCGGCGCGGACAGCGCAGAAGTCGCCTTCCTGGCGCGCTATCGCATCGGCGGCGGCAGCGCCGTGCGCATGACCGAGCACAGCCATTTCGTGCGCGAGGACGGGCGTTGGTATTACCTGGACGCGCTGGACTGACGCCATGGCCAGGTGTGGCATCGGAGTTCCGCCCGCTGGCCGAGACGGGTTGTCGTGTTCGCCGAGCCTGCCGTCGTGATGCCTTTCGTGTTTCCCGCGCGCTTCGCCCGGTTGCGCCGCTGGCGTCGCCATGGCCACGCAGTCCTGTGCGGCTGCCTGCTGCTCGCCAGCCAGGGCGCCATGGCGGCGCCCACGCCCACGCCCATGCCGGCGCTGGAAGGCGCCTGGCGCCCGGTCGCCGCGACCGACCGCGGGGTGCCGCCATCTCCCACCGATCCGGCCCTGCAGCGTTTCGATCCGAGCCGGTTGACCAAGCTGCAAGGCGGCGAGGCAGGCGTCTGGGTGCTGTTGTCGCCGGCGCAGGGGCAATGGCCGCCGGCGCCATGGGTGCTGGAGGTGCCCAGTCCTGCGTTGCAGCGGGTCACCTTGTTTGCGCCGGTGGCCGGCGCGGCGCCGCGGCAGCGCTGGTTGATGCGCGACGACCCGCAGGCGTTGCCCGGCAATGGACGTCTCGGCTTCCGTATCGACGTCTCCCCACCCGCCGGGCAACCGCTGCGGCTGTGGGTGGACCAGCGCGGGGTCATGGCGGGTGCGCTGCGCTTCCAGCTGCGCAGCGAGTCCGACTACCTGCGTCAGGACGGCCGCTGGCTGGTGGTCGCCAGCCTGAGCTTCGCGATCATGCTGAGCATGGCGGCGATGGCGCTGGTGTTTGCCTGGCGCCTGCGCGAGACGACGTTCCTGTACTACGCCGTCTACGTGCTCGGCTACGGCCTGGTGATGGCGCTGGAGACCGGTTACGTGGTGCATCCGCTGGGCCTGGAAACGCTCGGCCAGGCCGCGCGTTTCTGGGGTCGTCTGGGCGTCGCCACGTCGATCGTGGCGGCGGTGCTGTTCCTGGAACGCTTCGCCGACCTGGGGCAGTACCTGCCGCGCGCGCGGCGCTGGCTGCGCGGTTATGCGCTGCTGGTGGCGCTGGTCGCGCTGCCGGCGCTGCTGCCGCTGCCGTGGCTGGACGCGCTCGGCCGGGCGCTGGTCAACCCGCTGCTGATCCTCGGCGGACCGCTGCTGCTTGGTGTCGCCGTGGCGGCGGCGTGGCGCGGCGCGCGCTATGCGCGGTTGTTCCTGCTCGGCTGGACGCCTTTGCTGGTGGTCACCGCGCTCGGCAGCCTGCAGGGCTTCGGCATGGTGGCGCACTGGACCTGGAGCGAAGAGGCCGCCTTGGCGGCCGGCGCGTTCGAGGCACTGGTGTTGTCGCTGGGCTTGGCCGAGCGCAGTGCCTCGCTGCGCCGCGACCGCGACCAGGCGCGGCAACTGGCCGACCTGGATCCGTTGACCGGCCTGCTCAACCGCCGCGCCTGGCACGAGCGCCTGACCGCGCTGCAAGAGGCCAGCCGGCGCCGGCGGCAACCGTTGGCGCTGATGTTCCTGGACGTGGACCACTTCAAGCGGCTCAACGACCGCTACGGCCATCGTGCCGGCGACGACGGCCTGCGCGCGCTGGCCCAGGCGCTGCGCGCGGAGCTGCGCGGCGACGACCTGATCGGCCGCTACGGCGGCGAGGAATTCGTGATCGCGCTGCCCGGCCTCGATGCGGTGCAGGCCACCCCGATCGCCGAACGCATCCGTGAGCGCTTCCGTGTCCAGGCCGCGCTGGCGTTTCCCGAACTGCAGCCGACGGTGAGCATCGGCGTGGTCCAACTGCGCCCCGCCGACGATGCCAACGGCCTGGTGCAGCGTGCCGACGAGGCGCTGTACGCGGCCAAGAGCGGCGGCCGCAACCGCGTGGTCGCCGTGCATTGAATGCGCGCCGTGTCGCAGCGCGTCGGGATCGGTGCGGGTGGCGACCGTACTCCACACCGGCCCGCGACCCCTGCAAGACCGCCACCGCGCGGGCGCATCCGGCCACGTGAGCAGCCATTGCCCACGGTTGTTTATGATGTCCGGCCTGCTGTTGGCGAGGAACTCCGATGAAGCGTTTCGCCTGGGCCTTGCTGCTGGCCGCGCCTTGCGCCGCCGCGCAGACCCTGCCCGCGCCGCCGCCGGTGGCGCCCGACCCCGCGTTCGTCGGCTGCTTGTCCACGCTGCGCACGACGGCGGCCAAGAGCGGCGTGACCGCCGCCGCGTTCGACCGCTTCACCGCTGGCCTGCAGCCGGACCCGAGCGTGCTGCCGCTGCTCGACGCCCAGCCCGAGTTCACCACGCCGATCTGGGACTACCTGGCCGGCCTGGTCGACAGCCAGCGCATCGACGACGGCCGCGCCATGCTGGCTGCGCACCGCGACCTGCTCGCGCAGGTGGCGCAGAAATATGGCGTGGACCCGGAGACGGTGGTCGCGGTGTGGGGCGTGGAGAGCGACTACGGCCGCATCTCCGGCAAGCGTCCGCTGCTGGTGTCGCTGCTGACCCTGTCCTGCGAAGGCCGCCGCCAGCCGTTCTTCCGCAGCGAACTGTTCGCGCTGCTGAAGCTGCTGCAGTCCGGCGACCTGCGGCCCGAGGGCCTGACCGGGTCCTGGGCCGGTGCCTTCGGCCATACCCAGTTCATGCCCAGCACCTATGCCCGCGTCGCCGTGGACGGCGATGGCGACGGCCGCCGCGATCTGGTCGCCAGCATCCCCGATGCGCTGGCCTCCACCGCCAACTATCTCAAGCTGGCCGGCTGGCAAAGTGGCCAGCCGTGGGGGCTGGAAGTGAAGCTGCCGGCGGGCTTCGACCCGGCGTTGGCCGGGCGCACCCAGCGCCGGCCGCTGTCGGACTGGCGCGCGCGCGGCCTGACCGCCGCCGACGGCAGCGCGCTGCCGGCGCTGGCCGCGCAGACGCCGGCGGCGGTGCTGATCCCGGCCGGCGTGCACGGCCCGGCGTTCCTGGTGTTCCGCAACTACGACGCGATCTACGCCTACAACGCCGCCGAAAGCTACGCGCTGGCGATCGCGCTGCTGTCCGACCGACTGCGCGGCAAGCCCGGGCTGGTCGCTGCCTGGCCGACCGACGACCCCGGCCTGGGCCGCCCCGAGCGGCGCGAACTGCAGACCCTGCTGCTGGCGCGCGGCCACGCCATCGGCCAGGCCGACGGCGCCATCGGCACCGCCACCCGTCGCGCGATCCAGGCCGAGCAGCAGCGCCTGGGCCTGCAGCCGGCCGACGGCCGCGCCGGGCAACGCATCCTCGACGCGCTGCGCCGCGAGGCCGGCGGCGCGCCCGCGACACCCGCGCCGACACCGGCCACGCCGCCGCAGTCGCAGCCGCCTGCACCGGCCTCTTCGCCCGCACCCGCACCCACATCGACGCCGGCACCCACACCCCCGCCCGCAACCACGCCGTTCGGCGGCACGCCGCCCACCGCGTTCCGGCTGCCGGCCGCCTACCCGGCCTTCGCCCAATCCCCCGCGCCACGGAGCATCCACCCCATGTCCGACGTCCCCGGCCTGAGCACAGGCGACTTCCACGGCTACCCCTCGCTGCTGGTGGAGACCCCGCAGTCCACCGCCGCGATCAGCCTGTTCGGCGGCCAGGTGCTGTCGTTCGTGCCCAAGGGTGGCACCGACGCGCTGTGGCTGTCGCCGAGCGCGCAGCCCACGCCGACCCCGATCCGCGGCGGCACCCCGGTGTGCTGGCCGTACTTCGGTCGCCAGGGCCAGAGCGACGCCGTGCCTGCGCACGGCTTCGTGCGCACCGTGCCCTGGCAATTGCAGGACGCGCGGCGCGAGGCCGACGGCAGCCTGGTCCTGACCCTGGCGCCGCCCGACTTCGACGACCTGCCGCTGCGCCTGCGCATGCAACTGCGCATCGGCGCCACCCTGGAGCAGCGCCTGGTCACCGATAATGTCGGTACCGCACCGGCCCGCTTCACCCAGGCGCTGCACAACTATTTTCGTGTCGCCGACGCCACCCAGGTGCGCGTGCAGGGCCTGGACGGCCTGGACTACCTGGACAAGTTCGAGAACTACGCCACGCCGCATCGCCAGCACGGCGACTGGAGCCTGCAGGATCCGCGCGATCCCGGCCGCAGCGACCGCATCTACACCGAGGCCGGCGGCCGCTACACCCTGCTGGACCCGGGCCTGCAGCGCCGCATCGAGATCGCCACCACCGGCAGCCGCACGTTGGTGGCGTGGAACCCGGGCGAGGCCGGCGCGCAGAAGATGGCCGACGTCGGCCCGCATTGGCGCCAGTTCGTGTGCCTGGAAGCGGCCAATGCCGGGCCTGAGGTGATCGAACTGGCGCCCGGTGCCCAGCACGTGCTGCAGCAGACCATCTCCGTCGCGGCGTTGTGATCGCTGGTGGGTGGGGGTGCCGCCTGCTGCGGCTCGGTGGGTGGACGACTCCCCTGGTCCGCTGCTGACAGCGCCACTGACTGGTGCGCGGTGGCCGATGTCGCCGCGGCCATACTCACCCCTGTCGCTGGGGCCGGACCCTCACCCCCAACCTCTCTCCCGGCGGGAGAGGGGAGTCGCTTGGTGCAGGGTGAAGTGCAGTCCCGATGCAATCAGCCAGCCCCGACGCTTTTTTTATGGGAGGGACTTCAGTCCCGACGCGATGATCCCCACCGGCCGCAGTTGAAACTGCTCTCGCGACAACCGCCAAGCCACCACGGTGTGGCAGACACCACACCCGGTCCACTCCCGCACCTCCGACACCCGCCGGTGCGCCGCTGACCAGGTGCGCCGATTACACTGCCGCGTCCGCCAGGAGGCCTGCCGTGCACGCTCCGACTCCCGCCGTCCGCGCGCGCCGCGCCGCGGTCGCCTTCATCTTCGTCACCCTGCTGATCGACGTGCTGTCCTTCGGCGTCATCATTCCGGTGCTGCCTTCGCTGGTGCGCGGCTTCACCGGTGGCGACTTCGCCGCCGCCGCCAGGTGGGTCGGCTGGTTCGGCTTCCTGTTCGCCGCACTGCAGTTCGTCAGCTCGCCGTTGCAAGGCGCCTTGTCCGACCGCTACGGCCGGCGCCCGGTGATCCTGGCCTCGTGCCTGGGACTGGGTGTGGACTTCATGGTGATGGCATTGGCGCAGAGCCTGCCGGTGCTGCTGCTGGCGCGCATGGTCTCCGGCGTGTTCTCGGCCAGTTTCAGCTCGGCCAACGCCTATATCGCCGACATCACCCCGGCCGACAAGCGCGCCCAGGCCTACGGCATCATCGGCGCCGCGTTCGGCGTGGGCTTCGTGGTCGGTCCGCTGCTCGGCGGCTGGCTCGGCAGCCTGCACCTGCGCGCGCCGTTCTGGTTCGCCGCCGGGCTGGCTCTGCTCAACTTCCTCTACGGTCTGTGGGTGCTGCCCGAATCGCTGGCGCCGGAGCGACGCACCGCGCGGGTGGACTGGGCGCACGCCAATCCGTTCGGCGCGTTGCGCCTGCTGCGCCGCTATCCGCAGGTGTTCGCGCTGGCCGCGGTGATCTTCCTGGCCAACCTGGCGCACTACGTCTACCCGAGCATCTTCGTGCTGTTCGCCGACTACCGCTTCGGCTGGGGGCCGAAGCAGGTCAGCTGGGTGCTGGCCCTGGTCGGCGTGTGCAGCATCGTGGTCAACGCCGTGCTGGTGGCGCGGATGGTGCGCCGCTTCGGCGAGCGTGGGGCGCTGCTGTTCGGCCTGGGCTGCGGCGTGATCGGCTTCGCCATCTACAGCGTGGCCGGCAGCGCTGCGTTGTTCCTGCTGGGCGTGCCGATCAGCGCACTGTGGGCGGTGGCCGGACCGGCGGCGCAGGCGATCGTCACCCGCCACGTCGGCGCCGACGCGCAGGGCCGCGTCCAGGGCGCGCTGATGAGCCTGGTCAGCCTGGCCGGGGTGATCGGGCCGCTGCTCTACGCGTGGGTATTCGCCGCCTTCATCGGCCCGCGCGCGCTGCTGCACTTTCCCGGTGCGCCCTGGCTGCTGGCGGCGCTGTTGCTGGGCGGCGGCTGGATCGTGGCCTGGCGGCGCGCGCGCGTGCCTGCCGCCGCTGTTCCCGGTCGCTGAGGGCGGCACGGACAGCGCGGACGGAATGAACGACTCAGTTTGCGCAGGCACCGACGGCATGGACTATGCGGCCTCGCCTGGCACCGCGCGGTCGCGATTGTTACGCTGTGCCCTCTCTTTCGTCGCGGCCGGCCGGCTGCTGTACCAGTCGCCTGCATGATGTCTCCTCCCGACGGAACCGCCCTGCCGTTGACCGCTGCGCGCCTGCTGCGCGAGGCCACTGCGCACCAGCATCAGGCCGTGGAAGACCTGCCGGCGATGCGCACGCTGATGGACCCGGCGCTGTCGCTGGCCGACTACGTGCAGGTGCTGCGTCGCCATCACGCGGTGCTGGCCGGCTGGGAGCAGCGCGAAGCGGCCTGGCTGCGTGACTGCGGCGATGCGCAGTGGCAGTACCAGCCACGCACGCCGTTGCTGGCGCAGGATCTGCACGCGCTGCAGGCATCCCCGCCGGCGCCGCAACCGCTGCCGCCGGCAGCCGAGGCCGGTACCCGCTGGGGCATGCTCTATGTCGTCGAGGGCTCGCGCCTGGGCGGGCGGGTGATCGCCCGGCAACTGCGCCAGACCCTCCCCGCGGCCGTGCCGGCGCTGTCCTATTTCGAACTCGGCCATGCCGATCCGGCCGCCTGGCGGCATTTCCAGCAGCGCCTGGAGCGGGCCTTGCCGAGTGCGCCGCTGCGCCAGGCCGCGGTCGACGGCGCCCGTGCCATGTTCGCGCACTTCCATACCCATTTCGCCCTGGAGATCGCCGCATGAGCGACATCGTCGTGCCCCTGGACATGGACGCATGCGCGCGCGAGCCGATCCATATCCCCGGCTCGGTACAGCCGCACGGTGTGCTGCTGGTGATCGAGCCGCAGGACGGTTGCATCGTCCAGGCCAGCGCCAGTGCCGCCGACCTGTTCGGCCGGCCGCTGGACGAACTGCTCGGACAGCGCTACGACGCCCTGCTCGTGCTGGAGGATCCGCGCACGCGGCGGCTGTCGGATGGAGCAGAGCGCAGCGACCTGGCCTATGTCGAAATCGGACTCAAGGTCACCGCCGCGGCCTCGACGCAGCGTTGGGTCGGCGCCTGGCATCTGTATCCGGAGCAGTGGCTGCTGGAACTGGAGCCGCGCGACGCGCCGCTGGCCGACGCCACCCTGCGCGAAGCGCTGCCGGTGCTGCGCCGGCTGGAGACAGAACACAGCATCGAGGATGCCTGCCACCGCGCCGCCAAGAGCCTGCGCAGCCTGATCGGCTACGACCGGGTGATGATCTACCGCTTCGACGACGACTGGAACGGCGATGTGGTCGCCGAGGCGCGCGCGAAGGAACTGGAGCCGTATCTCGGCCTGCACTATCCGGCCAGCGACATTCCCGCGCAGGCCCGCGCGCTGTACCTGCGCAACCGCGTGCGGCAGATCGCCAACGTCGGCTACGTGCCGTCGCCGATCCAGCCCACCCTGCATCCGCGCCTGCGCGCGCCGGTGGACCTGAGCGACGTCAGCCTGCGCAGCGTCTCGCCGGTGCACCTGGAATACCTGGCCAACATGGGCGTCACCGCCACCCTGGTGGCCTCGATCGTGGTCAACGACGCGCTGTGGGGGCTGATCGCCTGCCACCACTACCGCCCGTACTTCTGCAACCACGAAATGCGCGATGTCGCCGACGCATTGAGCCGCGCGCTGGCCGGGCGCATCGGCGCGATCACCGCGGTGGCGCGCGCGCGCACCGAGTCGGTGCTGCTGACCGTGCGCGAGAAGCTGATCACCAACTTCAACGACGCCGAGATGCTGACCGCGCCGATGCTCGACGAGATGGCCTCGGACCTGCTCGACGTGGTCGATGCCGACGGCGTGGCGGTGTTCCACGGCGATCACGTCACCCGCCACGGCATGCTGCCGGCGACCGAGGATCTGGCGCGGATCCGCGAGCAGATCGAGTCCACCCATCACGAAGCGCTGCGCCACGACGCGGTCGGCGCCCTGCACTCGGACCAGATCGGCGAAACCTTCCCGGCGCTGGCCGATCTGGCCCCGCTGGCGGCCGGCTTCATCTTCGTGCCGCTGATGCCGCAGGCGCGCAGTGCCTTGCTGTGGACCCGTCGCGAACAGGTACGCACGGTCAACTGGGCGGGCAACCCGCAGTTGGCCAAGCTGCAGGACATCGCCGGCTCGCGGCTGTCGCCGCGCAAAAGCTTCGACCTGTGGCAGGAGACCGTGCGCGGGCGCGCGCAGCCCTGGTCGCCGATCAGCCTGGAATCGGCACGCAGCCTGCGGGTGCTGATCGAGCTGATGGAACGCAAGCGTTTCCAGCAGGATTTCGCGCTGCTGGAAACGTCGCTGTCGCGGCTGCGCGAGCCGGTGGCGATCGTCGAGCGCGGCGAGGGCCTGCGGCGCAGCCGCCTGGCCTTCGTCAACGAGGCCTTCGCCGCGCTGTTCGAGCGCGAGGTCGCCGAGCTGATCGGCTGCGATCTGGAGCGGCTGTACGCCAGCGACGCGGTACTGGCGGAGACCCAGCGCATCGATACCCTGCTGCGGCAGGGACGTGCGGCCTACGTCACCCTGCCGCTGCGGGTGGACGGCGCCATCGCGGTGCACCGTCAGTTCGACTTCGAACCGCTGCCCGATCCCTCCGGCGTGCCCAGCCACTGGCTGCTGCAGTTGCGCGACCCGCGCTGAGTCCTGTCCGGCAGCGCAGCCTCAGCGGCTGCGCCGCCAGAGCGCCAGTGTCGCCGCGCCGGCCAGCAGGCCCCACAGCGCCGCGCCGATGCCGAACAGCGACAGTCCCGAGGCGGTCACCAGGAACGCGATCAGCGCCGGTTCGCGCTCGTGTTCCTCGCGCAAGGCCGACGCCAGGCTGTTGCCAATGGTGCCGAACAGGGCGATGCCGGCGATCGCCATCACCAGTTCCTTCGGGAAGGCGGCGAACAGCGCGGCCACGGTGGCGCCGAACACGCCGATCAATAGATAGAACACCCCGGCGAACACCGCGGCCATGTAGCGGCGCTGCGGATCCTCCTGCGCCTCGCGGCCCATGCAGATCGCGGCGGTGATCGCCGCCAGGTTCAGCCCGTAGGCGCCGAACGGCGCCAACACCGTGTTGACCACGCCGATCCAGCCGATGGTGGGCGAGATCGGCACCGCATAGCCGGACGCGCGGATCGCGGCCACGCCCGGCAGGTTCTGCGAGGTCATCGTCACCACGAACAGCGGCAGTGCGATCCCGAACAGCGCCTGCCACGACAGCGTCGGCCACACCAGCACCGGCTGTGCCAGGCGCAGTTGCGCCGCCTCCAGATGCAGCGCGCCGTTGCCCGCGGCCACCGCGATGCCGACCAGCAGCGTGGCGATCACCGCATAGCGCGGGAAGGCGCGGCGTCCGAGCAGGTAGGTGGCGAACATCGCCAGCGCCATGCCGAGCTGGTGCTGCATCGCCACGAATACGTCGAGGCCGAAGCGCAGCAGCACGCCGGCCAGCATCGCCGAAGCCAGCGACAGCGGAATGCGCCGCAGCAGGCGTTCGAACAGCCCGGAGAAGCCGGCGAGCGTGGACAACACCGCCACCACCACGAAGGCACCGATCGCATCGGACAACGGCAGTCCGCCGCCGCTGCCGATCAGCAGCGCGGCACCGGGCGTGGACCAAGCGGTGACCACCGGCATCCGGTAGCGCAGCGACAGGCCGATGCAGGTCAGGCCCATGCCCAGACCCAGCGCCCACATCCACGAGGCGATCTGTGCCTGCGAGGCGCCGACGCTGCGCGCGGCCTCGAACACGATCGCCGCCGAACTGGTGAAGCCGACCAGGACGGTGACGAAGCCGGCGATCAGCGCGGGCAGTGAAGCGTCGCGCCAGAGCGAGCGTGCAGCAGCGGTCATGCGGAACCCTGTGGTGGAGCGCAGGCTGCATTCTCGGCCAAATGCCGGCGGTCGGCCGCGCCAAGTCCGCACTAATAGAGAGAAGAGCGCGGCAGGGACGCGGCGCTGCAGGGCAGCCGCAAAAAACGGTTGACCTTTTTTCCCGTGCCATTAAACTGCGCGGCCCGCTACGCAACTGCCGAGCTTCGGCACGACAGAGGCAGGTGGGGCCGGAAACACCTAGCGAACATCGGGTGTTGACAGCGTGAAAAAGTCGGCTAATATGGCCGGCTCGCTTCGAGGAAAAGCCTACGGGTTTGGACGAAGAAGCGGCGTCAAGGCCTTGATCAACAAGGTGTTGACGGCAAGAAAAAAGCCGCTATGATGGGCGGCTCGGTTCGACGAAA
>NZ_JAASQX010000011.1:0-38683 GCF_011761895.1 Xanthomonas sp. F4
AGCTCCTGCACCTCGCCTATGGCGTCCTCAAATCGGGCACCGCGTTCGACCCGAAAAGGGGCCTTGCCTGCTAGGGGGTAAGACGGTATCTACGACCGCTCGCGGCCCCCGCGACCCCGAGGCCCAACTCCAAGGCCCGAGGCAAACCTGCCGCCCATCCCAAATCCCATAGCGGCCTCGCCCCCGCTCTGCTAAAGTCCGCGCCCAGCGCTGCCGGGTCCGGCAGCCGGGCACAGCCGCCGCCATGCCTTCATCCGTGAGTCTTTCGGGGGGAGTGGTGCATGCGCGTCGCGCGGTCGGTGTTGTCCTTGTCTGTGGTGTCCGTCTTACTCGGCTTGTCGCCGCCAACGCGCGCGGCTGCCGCCGATGCCGCACCTCCCCCCGATCCCACCACCCTCGACCAGATCGTCGTCACCGGCGAGAAGAGCGGCCGCAGCGTGCAGGACACCACCAGCTCGGTCGCCGTCACCACCGAAGCGCGCATCGAGCAGGAGAACCTGCAGAACGCCTACGAGGTGTTCAACCGCACCGCCAACATGGCGCAGACCTACGGCGACGCCGGCTTCAGCATCCGCGGCATCCGCAACATCGACGGCGGCAGCGATGCGCCGCTGGCCACCATCTACCTGGACGGTGCCGCACTGCCGTGGAAGGCGATCAGTTGGGCGCCGCTGAGCCTGTGGGACCTGCAGCAGGTGGAAGTCCTGCGCGGTCCGCAGTCCACCCTGCAGGGCGAAAACGCCCTGGCCGGCGCGATCGTCCTGCGTACCGCCGAGCCGACCATGGACTGGCAGGGCAAGCTGCGGGTGCTGGCCTCCGACCCGTCCGACCGCAGCCTGGCCGGCGCGGTCGGCGGGCCGATCGTCGCCGACGAACTGGCGTTCCGCGCCTCGGTGGAGCAGCGCAGCTTCGACGGCTACAACTGGAACCTCACCCGCCAAGCCGCCGACGACGCGCAGGTCTCGGCGATCTACCGCGGCAAGCTGCTGTGGACGCCGTCGGCGATCGCCGGGCTGAAGGTGCAACTGGGCTACACCCGCTCGCACCGCACCGGCCCATACATGTACAGCTACGTGCGCACCGACCTGCCCGACTATGCCGAGCACCGCTACGCCACCAACAACACCCCGGACCGCACCCGCAGCGACAGCGACATCGTCACCCTGCAGGCCGATTACGCGCTCTCCGACGCCTGGTCGCTGTCCTCGGTCAGCGCTTGGAACAAGGTCACCTCGTCCAGCATCTGGGACATGGACCATGGCCCGGACAACGCTGGCTACGCGCAGCGCCAGCTCGACGACACCACTGCCTCGCAGGAACTGCGCCTGCACTACGCCGGCGCCTCGGTGCAGGGCCTGATCGGCGCGTACTGGGCGCGGCATGTGGAAGACAACAACGCGCAACTGTTGAACAACGTCGCCACGCCGACCACGACCATCGCCGGCCTGCTGCGCGGCGCCGGCTTCCCGGCCGCCACCGCCACCGCGATCGCCACCCGCTACGCGCAGGCCTTGCCGGTGATTCCGGTCGACTACGTCAGCGCCAGCCCGACCCGCTCCAGCAACCGCGCGCTGTTTGCCGATGGCCAGTGGCAGGTCGGCAGCGGCTTCTCGCTGCTGGGCGGGCTGCGCTACGACCGCCAGCGCTACGCCATGGCTTCCGACACCACCGCCGCCTTCGCCGGCCGCTATCCCGACCCGGCCGCCTTCGCCGCCAGCGGCACCGCGCTGTACCGCGCGATCGTTGCGATCAACCAGGGCGTGGCCGGCATCGTGCGCTCGGCCAACGGCGAAGTGGCATGGAACACGCGCGACTTCGATGCGCTGCTGCCCAAGCTCGGGGCGCGCTACGACTGGAGCCCGGACCTGTCGACCAGCCTGGTGGTGCAGCGCGGCTACCGCTCCGGCGGCTCCAGCTTCAACTCCGCGCGCAGCCAGGCCTTCCCCTACGACCCGGAATACACCTGGAACTACGAGGCCTCGCTGCGCTCGCAGTGGTTGGACCGGCGCCTGACTCTCAACGCCAACGCCTACTACATCGACTGGAAGGACAAGCAGACCACCGCCTACTTCGGCCTCAACAGCTTCGACTACAACACCGTCAACGCCGGCCGCGCGCATCTGTACGGGGCCGAGCTCGAGGCCAGCCACCGCCCCAACGAAGCCTTCGACTGGTACGGCTCGCTCGGCTACGCGCGCACCCGCTACGACAGTTTCACCACCGTCGCCGGCGCCTCGATCATCGACTACGCCGGCCGCGAGTTCGCCTACGCGCCGCACTGGACCGCGGCGCTGGGCGCCAACTGGCGCTTCGCCGACGGCTGGCTGGCCAACCTCAACGCCAGCTTCCGCGACCGCGTCTACACCGATGTCGGCGCCGGCGCGGTGCAGCTGGCCTCGCGCACCGTGGTCAATGCCAAGTTCGGCTACGAGACCCTGGACTGGAGCGCGTGGATCTTCGCCAACAACCTGCTCGACCGCCACTACGTGCAGTACCGCTGGGCCACCGATCCGGTCGCCATCCTGGGCGCGCCGCGCGTGGTCGGCATCGGCTTCGAGGCGCGCTGGTGATGCCTGCCGTTGCCACCGCCGGCTATCTGCTGGCCGCCGCGCTGGCGGCGCTGGCGTTCTACCTGGCCACCGCGCACCAGCGGCTGTGTCCGGCGTGGCGGCGGCACGCACGCGCGCTGCGCGTGGCCGGCACGCTGTTGTGCGTGGTGGCGCTGGGCGCGGCGATCGTCGCGCTGGGCGTGTGGGCCGGCGTCTTCGCCGCGTTGAGCGCGACGATGCTGGCGGCGGTGGCCTTGCCGTACCTGGATGCCTGGCGGCAATTGCATGGGGGCGATGCCGATGTGGGCTAGGTGGCTGGCGGCGATCGTCCTCGGCCTGCCGCTGGCGGTGGGCGCGATCGGACTGTGCGTGCTGCTGTGGCCGGGCAACCTGCAGGTGCACACACTGCCGTGGCTGTTGCTGGTGTTCCCGGCATGGATCGGTGCGATGTCGCTGGCCTTCGTGTTCCGCAGCGGCGCACGCGCGTGGCTGTGGCTGGGGACGGCGACCGCGCTGTGCTACGTGGCGCTGTTCCTGCTCAAGGCCAGTCATCTCGTGCAGGTGACTCCATGAAGGCCGCGACCCTGCGCCAGTTCCTGTCGGCGCACAGCTGGATGGGCCTGCTCGCCGGCATGGCCTTGTTCATCGCCTTCTATGCCGGGGCGATCAACGTGTTCACCCACGACCTGGAGCAGTGGCCGCGGCCGCCAGCGGTGCGCGCGCCGACGCTGCCGCCGGAACAGGCCACGCAGGCGCTGGCCGATGCGGTGCTGGCACGGCATCCGGCGCTGGCCGAGTCCTACACGCTGATGCTGCCCGGCGAAGGCCGCACGCTGCCGCAGTTCTATGCGTTCGGCCCGGCCGCGCAGCAGGCCTTCGGCGGCATCGTGCAGTTCCAGCCCGGCGCCGATGGGCAACCGGTGCAGCTGCCGCAGCGCAGTGGTTTCGTCGACTTCCTGTACGACCTGCACTTCACCGCCGGCTTGCCGCGCACCTTCGGCACCTACCTGTTCGGCGTGGTCTGCCTGCTGTACGGGCTGGCTCTGGTCAGCGGCGTGGTGCTGTACGCGCCGGTGCTGCTCAAGGACCTGTTCGCGCTGCGCCGCGGTCGCAACGTCAAGCGCCTGTGGCAGGACGCGCACAACGCCATCGGCATGTTGTCGCTGCCGTTCCACGTGATCTTCGCCTGGTCCGGCGCGGTGCTGACCCTGGGCGTGCTGTTGCTGGCGCCGTTCCAGTACCTGGTGTTCGACGGCAAGCTGATGCAGGTGCTGCAGCCGGACTTCGAACTGGCCCCGCACGTGCAGCCCGCGCACGTGGCCGCACCGATGCTGCCGGTGGCCGAGCTGGTGGCGCGGGCGCGCGCGGCCAATCCCGGCTTCGTGCCGGAGAGTCTGTCCTTCCACGATGCCGGCGACGCCAACGCGCAGGTGGAACTCTACGGCTACCAGGACCAGCGCCGGCTCAATACGCTGGCCGGCGTCGCCCTGCGCGCGGCCGACGGCAAGGTGCTGCGGGTGCTGTCGCCGCAGACCATGTCGCCGGGCGTGGCGTCGCTGCGCGGCCTGCAGACCCTGCACTTCGGCAACTACGGGCGTTGGCCGCTGCAGTGGCTGTACTTCCTGCTCGGGCTCGGCGGTGCGTTCCTGTTCTACAGCGGCAACCTGCTGTGGGTGGAAGCGCGACGCAAGCGTCGTCAGCACGCGCAGCCGCTGCGCACCCACGTCATGGCACGGCTCACCACCGGCGTGTGCCTGGGCTGCGTGGCCGGGGTGTCGGCGCTGTTCGTGGCTGCGCGCCTGTTGCCGCCGGGGATGGAGCGCGGTGCGTACTACGCCGTGTTCGCGCTGGGTGTGGCCTGGGCGCTGCTGCGGCCGACCGCGCGTGGCGCCTACGAACTGCTGCTGGCCTGCGCGGTGCTGACTGCACTGGTGCCGTTGGCCGGCTTGCGCGGCGCCACCGGTTGGGTGGCACCGTGGAGCAGCGGCACGCTGCTGGCGATCGACGCCTGTGCGGTAGTGCTGGCCTGGGCCTATTGGCAGATGGCGCGCGCCGCGTACCGCCGCGGGCAGGGCGGCGATCCGCACAGTGTGTGGGCGTTCCCGCCGTTGCGCTGATGCTTGCCTGCCGCGTCACGCCGGCGCGGCAGGGCACCACTGTCACGCAACCGATCGTCCCAAAAGTGGACAATCACGCGCCGGTGCTTTTTCATGGTCGCGACGTGGGCACCGCAGCGTCCGCGCGAACCGAATCGGGGCACACGATGTGATGTGACCTGATCCGCACTTCGCGCCGCGTTGCCGTCGACAGGGGACTGCATGCACGAGCGTTACCAGGAGCCAAACGACGCGCCGCCGGGCGAGGCCTACGCGGCGCAATTGCGCAAGGGATTCGCCGGGCTGCGTTTCGATCCTCCGCTGGAACGGGCGTATCGCCACTACACCGCCGCCACACTGGGCTTCGCGCAGCGCGTGGCGGCCTCGCTGGGCGTGTTGATCGCGCTGCTGCTGCTGGGCTGGGACGCGGTGCATTTCGGCTGGCGCGGCGGCGGTCTGCCCGGCTATGCGGTTGCGGTGCGAGCAGCGACCCTGTTGGCGCTGTTGTGGGTGGCCGCCGCGATCCACCGGGCCGACACGCACGGGCCCGGCCGTGCCGCGTTGTTGTTGCTGGTCGGCGGCACCGGGCTGGTGCTGTCGAGCATCGGCTACCCGCCGCAGGAGCTGCGCTATGCGGCGGCGGTGATGACCCTGGTGATCGTGGCCGGCTTCTTTCCGCTGGGCATGGCGCTATGGCAGAGCGTGGCGGTGGCGCTGCTGCTGTGCGCGATCAGCGCCGTGTCCGGCCACCTGCTGCTGGACGGCGCGGCGCACGATGCCTACCTGCGCCTGCAGTGGCTGCTGTGGACCGCGGTGCCGGTCGGCGCGGTCGGCGGCTACCTGCGCGAACACTCGCGCCGCGAAGGCTTCCTGCAGCGGCGGGTGCGCGACGACGAAGCCTTGCGCGACGCGCTCACCGGGCTTGGCGACCGCCGCCGCTTCGACGAACACCTGGCGGTGGCGCTGGCCGAGCGCGGGCGCCTGCAGCGCGGGCTGGCGCTGATCCTGGTTGAGTTGGACGGCTTCGCCGCGCTGGCGCAGCGCAGCGGTGCCGGTGCCGCCGACCGCGCGGTGCTGGAGGTGGCCGAGGCCATGCAATGTCTGCTGCGTCCGCTGGATGTCGCCATGCGCATCGGCGCCGATCGCTTCGCCCTGGTGCTGTACGACGCCAGCGGTGCGCATCTGCGCCAGGTGGCGCCGGCGCTGCGCGACATGGTCGAGGTCATGGCGATCGCGCAGGAGACGGCGGACGCGCGGCCGCTGACGGTCAGCGTCGGTGCGCTGCTGGCCGCGCCCGAGGACACGCCGGCCACGCTGATGCAGCGCGCCGAGGCGCTGCTGGATTCCGCGCGCGCCGTCGGCAACCGCGTGGTGCTGGCCGAGGACACCGGTTGGTAGCGCGCGATGCGCGCGCGTGCGCGGTGCCGGATGCGGCGACAATCGCCGGCGCTGCCGGCGCACGTTCACTCCGCTGATCGCGACACCGGCGGGCGCAACGCGCGATACGTCGCCGCGCTCCAGTCAGCGCCATCCCTTCGCCCTTGGGCGCCAAGGCTGGAACCCGCACTTGGCGTACTAGTCCAGCGCCACGGTCTGGCGAGGGCTCGGCCAGAACAGGGCGGCCTGACCCCACCCGGCGGCGCTGCCGAAGCCCAACTGCCAGATTTCGCCATCATGGATGAGGAAGCTGTTGCCCAGCTTGTCGACCCGTGGCCCGCTGTAGCCGCCGGTCAAGCCGTTGCGCTTGACGGTCTCGAGCAATCGTTGCCGTTCGGCGCGATCGGATGGGCCGGCGCTCAGGCGGGACGGCAGTGAGAGCATCTCGCGCTCGCTGTACTTGAAGCAGTTCAAGGCGCAGCGATTGGCGTAGAAGAACACGGGATCGGTGCCGGCGTCATGCGCGAGGATGGCGTACGGCGCATGCGTGTGCAGCCAACGATAGCGATCTGCGATGGTGTCGGGGCAATACAGCCGGTGACCGCTGAGCGCGCGATAGCAGTCGTCGATGCGCGCGAGCAAGATCAGTTGGCGATCAGAAGGCGGCATGGGTGCGTGTAAGTCGCCCGCAGGAGCGGGGATTGTCGCGGACACTGCGCGATCGTGGACGTGACGCCGCGCATGCTGTGCGCATCCTCGGCGGTGTGTCTACGACGTTGTCACGCACGCGAGGCGGCGCACGGACGCTCAGAACGTCCCGCGCTGCACGAACGGCACCTGCGCGTAGAGCCGGCGCTCGCCGCCGCGCGGGTCGTGTGCCAGGCGGCTGTCGGTGTCGAACAACAGGGTTTCGCGCTGAGCCAGCGAATACGGGTCCCAGCGCGGCAGGCCGGCGTGGTTGGGGTCGCCATGGCGGGCGAAGGCCAGCAACGCTGCGCTCATCGCATCGGCCATGCGCTGCGCGTCGGCGCCGTCGCCGGTGCGCGACCCGGGCTGGCGGATGTTGTCGAACACCAGCGGGATGTCCAGGGTGTGGAAGGCGCCGAACTTGCCGCCGTCCAGCGGCGAGCCCCAGTCGAGCTGGTACACCCAGGTCGGTGCGCCCTGGCGCGCGCGCGCCTCGGCTTCCTCCACCGCGCCGCGCCAGGAGCGGCCGGCGGTGGTCGCGGCGAAGAACACCTCGCTCGGCGTGTAGTGCGGATACAGCCGCCGGTACTCGGCGATCACCACCTGCGGCGACAGGTCCACGAACTGCTCCTGCGCCAGCTTGTCCGGCAGGGCCTCCCAGCTCAGCGCGAAGTTGGCCGGATCGTGGCCGAGGAAGGCGCGGGTCTCGTCATGGGTGTTGCCGATCACCATCGGGATGCGCGCCGATTGCGGCGGCGCGTCCGGCCAGAACGGATGCCGGTGCAGCACCTGCGCATCCAGCACCGGGCCCAGGTACAGCGCGGTGGTCTCGGCGCGCGACGGGTCGGGCGTGCGCGTGGCCTCGAGCACGCGCTGTAGCGGCAGCGTGCGCAGCGTGTCCAGTTGCGTTGATTCCAGCTTCAACGCCTGCAGCAGCAACTGCGCGCGCTGGCTGGCGGCGCGCGGCCCGGCGGCGGTGACCTGCTGCCCGCTCATGGTCCAGGCGCGGTGGAACAGGCCCTGCGCGGCCGGCATCGCCATCAGCGTGGCGATCTTGGCGCCGCCGCCGGACTGGCCGAACACGGTGACGTTGCCGGCATCGCCGCCGAACTCGGCCGCGTGCGCGCGCACCCATTGCAGCGCCTGCACCAGGTCGAGCTGACCGACGTTGCCGGAGGCGGCATAGGCGTCGCCGCCGAACGGCGCCAGGTACAGATAGCCGAACGCGTTGAGGCGGTGATTGACGCTGATCACCACCACGTCGCCGCGCTGGCACAGGCGCACGCCGTCGTACAGCGGGTCGCTGCCGGAGCCGTTGTTGTAGGCGCCGCCGTGGATGTAGAACAGGATCGGGCGCTTGGCGTCGTCGCGCAGGCCCGGGGTCCAGACGTTGAGGAACAGGCAGTCCTCGCTGACCGGCTCGGACCCGCCGCGCTGCGGCGCCGACGCGGCATAGGCGCTGCAGTCGCGCACGCCGTGCCACGGCTGTTCCTGCAACGCCGGCTGGAAGCGCCGCGGCGCGGTGTCGGCGCCGTAGGGAATGCCCTTGAACACGCACACGCCCTGATCGCGCACACCGCGGATGCGGCCACTGCGGGTGCGTGCCAGCGGCGCAGCCGGCGTCGACAGCGCCGCGGTCGCCAGGCCCGGCAGCGCGCCGCTCAAGACCAGGGCGCCGAGCGCGGAGTCGCGCAGGAAGCGGCGGCGGCCATGGTCGTCGGGGATCGCCGCGTCGGGCGCGGCAGGGGGCGGGGCGGGCAGGCGAGGGCGGGCGGTCATGCGTGGATGGGGTCCTGGCTAGGCGATCGGAGACGTGGAAGGAGTGGCAAGCGGCAGCGGGTGCGACTGCCGGCGACCCCGCCGCGTGATGGGTGTGGGCGGGCCGGGCATCGCCGCGTGGTGGAGGCGGTGCCCACGGCGAGGCTCACGGCGTGCCTGCCGGCGGCGCGATCGGCGCGCGAGCACTCGGGTCGTCCTGCACGTTGCGCATCCAGCTCAGCGCCAGTTGCGGCCACGCCGCCAACGGCAGGCCGGCAATACCGCGGGTGCCGAAGCCATGGCCGCCGTGCGCGAACAGGTGCAGCTCGGCCGGCACCCCGGCCTGGCGCAGCGCCTGGTAGAACAGCAGGCTGTTCTCCTCCGGCACCACCCGGTCGTCCTGTGCGTGCACCAGGAAGGTCGGCGGCATGCCGGCGTGCACGCGGTTCTGCAGCGAGTAGGCGGCCGTGGTCGCCGCGTCCGGGTGGCGGCCGAGCAGGCGTAGCCGCGAGCCGGTGTGCGCCGCGGTGCCGCTGCCCATGTCGATGACCGGATACAGCAGCAGCAGGAAATCCGGCCGCGCGCTGACCCGGTCGATCGCATCGCGGGCCGGGTACACCGGGTCGTCGTAGCGGGTGCCGAGGCTGGCGGCGACGTGACCGCCGGCGGAGAAGCCGATCGCGCCGATGCGGTGCGGGTCCACCCCGTAGTCGGCGGCATGTGCGCGGATCAGGCGCAGCGCGCGCTGCGCGTCGGCCAGCGGCTGGTCGCGCGCGTCGGCGCCATCGGTGGTCGCGTCGGGAAGCCGGTAGCGAAGCACGAACAGGGTGATGCCGGCCTGTTCGGCGAAGATCGGCACCAGTGCCGTGCCTTCCTTGTCCAGCACCACGCGCGCATAGCCGCCGCCCGGGGCAACCAGCAGGGCGCTGCCGTTCGGCGTCTTCGGCCGGTACACCACCAGGTAGGGCTGGTAGCGGCCGCTGAGCGCGCGATCGGGCAGGGCCGGATCGTCGCTGCGCTCGACCAGGCGCGGTTGATCGGGACCAGCCGCCGATCCCGGCGCCGGACCGGGCCACAGCGGCAGCCGCGCCGCCAGCTCGGCGGCGCTCTCGCTGGCCGGCCGCTCGGCCGCCGCGGCCGTGCCGAGGGCACCCAGCAGCAGGCCCAGCGCCGCCAGCACCGCGATGCAGGGACGGGACCGATGACTGCCGCGGCGCGGGGACAAAGGTTCGGCGGGGCGTAGACGGGTGGGGAGCAGCAGGGCCGACATCGTCGAGATCTCCGTCGTGGATGGAAGAAACCCGCGTGGCGCGTGACCGACGAGGGCGGTGGCCCCAGTGTGCGCGTGGCCTGCGCCAACGCATGACGCTGTGTTGCTGTTGCTGTTGCTGCTACCGATTCCCGATTCCCGATTCCCTGCTCTTTGCCGCACCGCACATTGCCAATGACACCGGTTTACCATATACAACGGCGCAACGCGCTGTCGATGCGCGGCGCAGCAATTCCCCGACCCCCATCCTTGCGGAGATGCCCTTGAGCCTTCCTTCCGGCCCGTCGCAGACGCCACCGCCCGCGTTGGCCGACATCGCGGCCCGCTTCGTCCAGGCCCGTCGCCAGGGCCGCGCGCTGCCCGATTTCCCCGGCGTCATCCCGGACGATCTGGAGACCGCCTACCGCGTGCAGGACCTGGCGATCGCGCAATGGCCGGACCGCGTGGTCGGCTGGAAGGTCGGCTACATCGCCCCCGAGCGCCGCGACCACTCCGGGGACGAGCGTCTGCTGGGTCCGATCTTCGCCGCTGCGCTGTGGAATGCTACCGGTGGAACAGCGGACATCCCGGTGTTCGACGGCGGCTTCGGCGCGGTCGAGGCCGAGTACGTGCTGCGTCTGGATGCGGACGTGCCGGCCGACCAACTGGACTGGACCGCGGAACAGGCAGCGCAGGTCCCGTCCACGCTGTTCATCGGCGTGGAAGTGGCCAGCAGCCCGCTGGCCACGATCAACCAGCTGGGGCCGCGCGTGGTGATCTCCGATTTCGGCAACAACAACGGCCTGCTGCTGGGGCCGCAGGTGCCGGACTGGAGCACGCTGGACGAGACCGCGCTGCGCGCCGAAACCTGGATCGAGGGGCAGTGCGTGGGCAGCGGCGGCGCCACCCTGCTGCCGGGCGGCCTGCGCGCGGCGTTCGCGTTCGCGCTGGCGCGTTCGGCTAGGCGCGGGCGGCCGCTGCGCCGCGGCGAGCTGATCGCCACCGGCAACGCCACCGGCATCCACGACATCGCCATCGGCCAGCAGGCGACGATCCGCTTCGACGGCTACGGCGAACTTCACTGCAGGGCGGTCGCGGCCTAGGCTGCGACGGCAATGACGCGCGGGAGGGCGCAGCATGATCACTCGTAGACGATTCCTGGGCGCGGGCCTGACCGCGGCGGCCGCGGCCGGCGTGCCGCTGGGCGCGCTGGCGCAACGCGGCCAGACGCGCCTGCTCACCGCCACCGACGTGCACGTGGCCGACTACCCCACCGTGGAGGCGGTGCGCTGGTTCGGGCAGACCCTGGAGCAGAAGACCGGCGGCCGCCTGCGCCTGCGCCAGTACCACTCCGGCCAGCTCGGCCGCGAGGCCGAGGCGATCGACATGGCGCGCTTCGGCGCCATCGACATCACCCGCGTGTACTCCGGCGCGCTGAACAACGCCTTCCCGCTGACCCAGGCGCTGTGCCTGCCGTACGTGTTCGACTCGGTGGCGCACCTGCGCCGCGCGATCGACGGCCATGTCGGCGACAGCATCCTGCGCAGCTTCGAACGGCGCGACCTGGTCGGGCTGGCGATCTACGACTCCGGCGCGCGCTGCTTCTACAACACCAAGCATCCGCTGCGGCAGCCCAAGGACCTGCACGGGCTCAAGCTGCGGGTGGCGTCCTCGGACATCTTCCTCAAGTTGATGCGCATGCTCGGCGCCAACCCCACGCCGATGTCGCTGGGCGAGACCTTCTCGGCGATGGAGACGCACATGATCGACGGCGCCGAGAACAACATGCGCAGCTTCCAGTCCAGCCGCCACTTCGAGGCCGCGCACTACTGGTCGCAAAGCGATCACTCCTACGCGCCGGACGTGCTGGTGATGTCCAGGCGCAGCTTCGAAGCGCTGGCGCCGGACGAGCGCGCGCTGGTGCTGGAGACCGCGCGGCAATCGGTGACGGTGATGCGCCGGCTGTGGGACGCCTCCGAGGCGCAGGCGCGGCAGCAGGT
Source organism: Xanthomonas sp. F4 (assembly GCF_011761895.1). NCBI lineage: Bacteria > Pseudomonadati > Pseudomonadota > Gammaproteobacteria > Lysobacterales > Lysobacteraceae > Xanthomonas > Xanthomonas sp. F4. The sequence goes on from NZ_JAASQX010000011.1 coordinate 11,717, forward strand.
GATCGACTACGGCGTGGCCATCAACGCGGTGGACATGCCCGCCTTCCGCAAGGCCGCCGCGCCGCTGCTGGCCGAGTACCGGCAGCAGCCGGAGATCGAAGCCCTGTACCGCCGCATCCGCGATTTCGCCTGAGTCCATGCCGATGACCGACCACGACCCCGCCCTCCCGGTGCCGCCGTTGCAGCGGCTGCTGGACCGCATCGCCAACCTCGCCATCGGCATCGCCGCCGCGGCCCTGCTCGGGCTGGTGGTGGTGCAGGGCTGGCAGGTGTTCACCCGCTACGTCCTCAACGATTCGCCGAGCTGGACCGAGCCGGTGACGCTGCTGCTGCTGAGCACGGCGATGAGCCTGGGCGCGGCTGCCGGCGTGCACACGCGCCGCCACTTCGGCTTCTTCCTGCTGGCCGAGACGCTGCACGCCACCCTGCGCCGCGTCATCGACCTGCTGCGCCCGCTGCTGGTGGCCGCCATCGGCGCAGTCATCGCGTGGTGGGGCGCGGTGCTGCTGCTGGACGGGCTGGACATCAAGATCGCCGGCGCGCGGATGCCGCAGAGCATCAACTACCTGCCGCTGTCGATCGGCGGCGCGCTGATGAGCGTGTTCGCGCTGTACCAGGCCTGGCGGGTGCTGCGCCCGGGCACCACCATGGGGAGGAACTGAGCATGGCCATCGCCATCCTGCTGGGATTGTTCGTGGTGCTGCTGCTGATCGGCGTGCCGGTGGCGTACGCGCTGGGCACGGCGGCGCTGGCCACGCTGCTGTACCTGGACCTGCCGGCGGTGGTGCTGGTGCAGCAGATCTCCGCCGGCAGCGGCTCGGCATCCCTGATCGCGATCCCGTTGTTCATCTTCGCCGGCGAACTGATGCTGCGCGGCGGCATCTCCGACCGCCTGATCGCGCTGGCCTCCTCGCTGGTCGGGCGCATGCGCGGCGGCCTGGGCCAGGTCAGCGTGCTGTCCTCGCTGTTCTTCGGCGGCGTGTCCGGCTCGGCCATCGCCGACGTCTCGGCGGTCGGCGGCACCATGATTCCGCAGATGATCAACCGCGGCTACGACCGCGACTACGCGGTCAACGTGAGCATGACCGCGGCGCTGGTGGCGCTGCTGGTGCCGCCCTCGCACAACCTGATCCTGTTCTCGGCCGCGGCCGGTGGCGGCCTGTCGATCGCCGACCTGTTCGCCGCCGGCATCGTCCCGGCGCTGCTGATGACCGCGGCGATGATGCTCACCGGCTACGCGGTGGCGCGCTCGCGCGGCTACGGCACCGAGGCGTTCCCGGGCTGGCGCGCAGTGGCGCTGCGCCTGGTGGGCGCGCTGCCGGGCCTGGGCCTGGTCGCGCTGATCTTCGTCGGTATCCGCGCCGGCATCTTCACCGCGGTGGAGAGCGCGGCGATCGCGGTGGTGTACGCACTGCTGGTCACCGCGCTGCTGTACCGGCAGTTGCGCTGGGCCGAGTTCTTCGCCGCGGTGACGCACGCCGCGCGCACCACCGGCGTGATCCTGTTCGTGATCGCCACCGCGGCGGTGTTCGGCTGGCTGCTGGCCTACCTGCAGGTGCCGACGGCGGCGGTGCACTTCCTGCAGTCCATCGCCCACAGCCAGCACACCGTGCTGCTGATGATCGTGGTGATGCTGCTGCTGCTGGGCATGTTCATGGACCTGGCGCCGAAGATCCTGATCTGCACGCCGATCTTCCTGCCGGTGGCCAAGGCCTACGGCATCGACCCGATCCATTTCGGCCTGGTGATGGTGCTGGCCGGCGGCATCGGCCTGATCACCCCGCCGGTGGGCTCGGTGCTGTTCATCGGCACCTCGATCGGGCAGATCACCGTCGCCCAGAGCATGCGCACCATCTGGCCGTTCTGGCTGGCGGCGCTGTGCGTGCTGCTGATCGTGGCGTTCTTCCCGGAGCTGTCGCTGTGGCTGCCGCGCGCGCTGCGCGCCTGATCCGGCCCGGCGGCGACTGCGGGCCGTTCGCGCCGAGCGCCGCTGCCGGCGTCGGCGCCTCGCGGCCCGGCGCCGGGGTGGTGCGCCTACACCGCTTGCGTGACCGTACGCTGGAGCGAGCATGACACCCAGTAGAATCCCCTTTCTTTCGTCCGGTCTTCCGTCCATGGCGCCGAACAAGCCCCGTCCCGCCGATGCCCCCGCTTCCGCCCACGGCAAGGCCGCGACGATCAACGACATCGCGCGCCTGTCCGGGGTGTCGAAGAAGACCGTGTCGCGGATCATCAACAACTCGCCGCTGGTGCGCAAAGACACCCGCGAGAAGGTCGAGGCGCTGATGCGCGAGGTCGGCTACGCGCCGGACCCGCTGGCGCGCGGCCTGGCGTTCCGCCGCTCGTTCCTGATCGGCATGGTCTACGACAACCCCACCGCGCAGTACATCGTGGACATGCAGTACGGCGCGTTGGACGCGCTCCGCGGTTCCAGCTTCGAGTTGGTGGTGCACCCGTGCGACAGCCGCAGCCCCGGCTACATCGAGGGCGTGCGCCGCTTCGTGCAGCAGCAGAAGCTGCACGGGGTGATCCTGGTGCCGCGCGCCTCCGAGGACCAGGCGCTGGCCGACATGCTCGCCGGCATCGGCGTGCGCTACACCCGTATCGCCTCGCTGCCGCTGGACGACACCTCGCAGATGGTGGTCACCCACGACCGCGACGGCGCCGCCGAGGCCGCCGACTACCTGCTGTCGCTGGGCCACCGCGACATCGCCCTGATCACCGGCCCCAGCGCCTACCGCTCCGCGCACGAGCGCACCGCCGGCTTCATCGACGCGCTGACCCGGCGCGGCATCGAACTGCCGCCGGCGCGCATCGTCGAGGCCGGCTACACCTTCGAATCGGGCGTGGCCGCGGCGGAGAAGCTGCTGCTGGGCAAGCAGCGCCCCAGCGCGATCTTCACCGGCAACGACGAAATGGCCGCCGGCGTGTACAAGGTCGCGCTGCGCGCCAACATCAACATCCCGCGCCAGCTCTCGATCATCGGCTACGACGACAGCCCGCTGGCCTCGCGGCTGTGGCCGTCGCTGACCTCGGTGCGCCGCCACACCCGCGACACCGGCCGCACCGCCGCGGCGATGCTGATCCAGCCCGAGGGCACGCCGTCGCTGGCGGTGGCCAGCGTGCGCCCGCACCTGATCGTGCGCGACTCCTGCCAGCCGCCGGAAGACTGAGCACGGCGCGGCGGGTGTAGACTGCCCGCCGACCGTGCGGACACCGCTCCGCCCATCGAAGGCCCGTTCCGTTCCGGCACCGCCCGGGCGGACCCACGCGGCCTTCCTGCGAGGAGCCTTCGCCATGTCGTCCCCTGTCCCTGCCGCCGTCGCGGTCCGTTTCGGCCGCCTGGCGCCGACCGTGCCCGTCGCCGAGATCGCCCGCGCCGTCGCCTTCTACACGGAACGGCTAGGGTTCCGCAGCGTGTTCCAGAACGGCAGCCCGGTCGGCTTCGTGATCCTGAAGAAGGACGACGCCGAATTGCATCTGACCCTGCGCCCCGGCCACCGCGGCAACACCAGCAACGTCGCCCATCTGCTGGTCGACGACGCGGCGGCGCTGCACGACCACCTGCAGACCCAGGGCGTGCGCATCATCAAGGCGATCCGCGATGCCGACTTCGGCCTGCGCTGCTTCGTCTTCGCCGACCCCGACGGCAACCGCATCGACGTCGGCCAGCCGCTGCCGCGTTGAGCCGCTGCGCCGCCCGGCGGCGCAGTGCTGTCCATCCCCAATCCCGAATCCCCAATCCCGGCCCTTCGTGCACTGCGGAATGACACCGGTTTACCAGACCCGCTAGACTGTCCTCCGTGGCGGGCTGCCGCATGCCGTCGCCTGCACTGGAGAAGCCCATGTCCCTGTACTGCAAGACCCACTACGCCACCCATCCCGACGCGATCAAGGGCGCCAGCAACGACCAGTTGCGCGACCTGTACCTGCTCGACGGCCTGTTCGTGGACGACGCGGTGACCCTGAAGTACACCCACTACGAGCGCTTCGTGCTCGGCGGCGCCGCCCCGCGCACACGGGCGCTGACGCTGCCGGCGCAGACCGAGCCGGCCTCGGCCGCCGGCCACCCGTTCCTGGAGCGGCGCGAGCTGGGCGTGATCAACGTCGGCGCCGGCAGCGGCACCGTCACCGTCGACGGCACCGCGTATCCGCTGGGACCGAAGGACGGTCTGTACGTGGCGATGGGCAGCGTCGAGGTGGTGTTCGCCTCCGACGACGCGGCCACGCCGGCGCAGTTCTACCTGGCCTCCACCCCGGCGCATGCGCGCTTCGCCACCAAGCGGCTGTCGATCGCCGAGGCGGTGGCGCTGGACCGCGGCGCGCTGGAGACCAGCAACGAACGCACCATCTACCAGTACATCGTGCCGGCCACCTGCCAGTCCTCGCAGTTACTGCTGGGCCTGACCGTGCTCAAGCTGGGCAGCGTCTGGAACACCATGCCGCCGCACCTGCACGATCGCCGCAGCGAGGTCTATTTCTATTTCGACCTCGGCGCCAACGACCGCGTGTACCACTTCATGGGCGAGCCGGACGCGCAGCGCCACATCGTGGTGCAGAACAACGAGGCGGTGGTGTCGCCGCCGTGGTCGATCCACATGGGCGCCGGTACCGCCAACTACGCCTTCATCTGGGCGATGGGCGGCGAGAACCTCGACTACACCGACATGCACGTGCTGGACATCTGCCAACTCAAGTAGGCCGCCGTCCGCGCCGTGCCCCGCCACCGTCCCCGCCGTTCGCATCCTCTAGGAGCCCCCGCATGACCCATCCGTTCAGTCTCGAAGGCAAGGTCGCCCTGGTCACCGGCGCCAACACCGGCCTCGGCCAAGGCATCGCCGTGGCCCTGGCGCAGGCCGGCGCCGACATCGCCGCCGCCGGCATCCAGGCGCCGACCGAGACCGAGGCCAAGGTCACCGCACTGGGCCGGCGCTTCCTCGCCATCGAGGCCAACCTGATCAGCATCGCGCCGGTGCAGCGCATCCTCGACGAGACCCTGGCCGGCCTCGGCCGCCTCGACATCCTGGTCAACAACGCCGGGCTGATCCGCCGCGCCGACGCGGTGGACTTCAGCGAGCAGGACTGGGACGACGTCATGAACGTCAACATCAAGTCCGCCTTCTTCATGTGCCAGGCCGCCGGCCGCCACTTCATCGCCCAGGGCAGCGGCAAGATCATCAACATCGCCTCGATGCTGTCGTTCCAGGGCGGCATCCGCGTGCCGTCCTACACCGCCAGCAAGTCCGGCATCGCCGGCATCACCCGCCTGCTGGCCAACGAGTGGGGCGCCAAGGGCGTCAACATCAACGCCATCGCCCCCGGCTACATGGCCACCGACAACACCGCGCAGTTGCGTGCCGACGCCGCGCGCAACCAGGCGATCCTGGACCGCATCCCGGCCGGCCGCTGGGGCGTGCCGGAAGACCTGGGCGGCACCGCGGTGTTCCTGGCCAGCAGCGCCTCGGACTACGTCAACGGCACCGTGATCCCGGTCGACGGCGGCTGGCTCGCCCGCTAAGCAGAGCGCGTGGCCTTTCCCTTCCCCCACCGGGGGAAGGTGCCCGCAGGGCGGATGGGGGTACGCCCGCCGCCGAACCATCCCAGCCAAACCTCCCCATCACCCAAACCCCCACCAAAGGACCCCCATGAAAATCGCTCTAATGAACGAGTTCAGCCAGGCCGCCAAGAACCCGGTGATCCTGCAGCAGCTCAACGACGTCGCCGCCGCGCAGGGCCATAGCGTGTTCAACGTCGGCATGGACGGCGACGCCGACCACCGCCTGACCTACATCCACCTCGGCATCTGCGCCGGCCTGCTGCTCAACGCCGGCGCGGTGGACTTCGTGGTCGCCGGCTGCGGCACCGGCCAGGGCGCGATGATGTCGCTCAACGCGCACCCGGGCGTGTTCTGCGGCTACTGCATCGAACCCACCGACGCCTACCTGTTCGCCCAGGTCAACAACGGCAACGCGCTGGCGCTGGCCTTCGCCAAGGGCTACGGCTGGGGCGCGGAAATCAACGTGCGTTATATCTTCGAGAAGGCCTTCAGCGGCGAGCGCGGCATGGGCTACCCGGCCGAGCGTCGCGAATCGCAGCAGGCCAACGCCGGCATCCTGACCCAGGTCAAGCAGGCCCTGGCCAAGTCCTACCTGGACGGCCTGCGTGCGCTGGACCCGGAACTGGTCAAGCAGGCCGCGGGCGGCGCGCGCTTCCAGCAGTGCTTCTTCGACAACGCCAAGGACGCCGACCTGCGCGCCTTCGTCGCTGGCGTGCTGGGCAAGGCCGACGCGGCCGCGGCCTGAGGTCGCAGAGACACCCGGGCGCATTCGCCCGGTCGCGTGTCCGCCAAACGCCCCGCACCTGCGGGGCGTTTGCATGCGGACTTACTGCACCAGCAGCAGGCCTTCCGCCAGCGGATAGTTCCGCTCCGGGCAGGCGATATGCATGCTGTCCACCACGTAGAACGTCTGGCCCAGCTTCTGCTCGGTGTGCACCAGGTAGGTCAACGTGCCGCGCGGCGCGTACAGCTTGGCCAGGATGCCGTGGCCGACCAGCAGCCGCTTCAGGTCCTTGGCGAAGTTGTTGGCGATGGAGTTGGTCTGGCTCTGCGCACCGACCTGGCACGCCATCAGCACGATCTCCTCGAACGACTCCTTGCCCAGCCCCTTGGCCAGCAGTTGCTGCAGGAACGCCTCCGGCGTCAGCCCGGCAAAGACGTTGACGTTGCCGTGCGAATTGATCACCAGGCGCTTGCCGCGGGTCTTGTTGCTGGGCGACAGCGATGTCGCGTCGAGCATGGTCAACGCGTGCGACTGGGTCTCGCCGAAGTGGGATTGCAAGGCCTTCAGCTTGGCGCCGCGCTGATCCGCCTGATCGCCGTTCAGGCCGACATAAATGAGCATGAGGAGTCTCCCGACGCACAGGACCGCCAACAGGTGTTGGGCGGGAGCGTCCGGGAATCCGGGGTGACCGCGTCGTGGCGCACCGATCTCGCTCGCTGCGCAGCGTAGGTGCGCCATCGGTGGCGCCGGGATCGGCGCATTGCCGATTTGCCGACGTGTACCGGCCGATCCGTGTCGCGGTGCAGCTTGTCGCAGCTGCCAGCCGCCGCAGCGGCCCGGCCTGACTGTGCGGCGACGCGAGGACGCGCTGTCCGTGTCCTGGGGCATCGCGACGCGCCTGCAAAACACGCCTAAAGTTTCAGGTGACCCCGCCGATACCCGTCACCTAGTTGGGTCCCGCTGCGTCGCGGGACGACATGGATTTTTCTTTCCCTGCCCTGCGCAGGAGGGTCATGGAGCGACATCAATCTTCCGCTGTGCCTGTTCTCTCCCTCTCGCCGATGGCACGCATCGCGTCCTATGCACGCGGTGCGCGCATGCGTGTGGCATGCGGCGACGCTGGGCAAGGGCAGAGCCGCTGGCGATGCATTTTTCTCGTAGCTGTATCAACAAGGGGTAGTCGATGAAGGACAGTGTGATCAAGGGGACCATGGGGTTGGCGCTTGCGTTGGGCCTGGCGGCTTGCGCGACCGAAACCCATCAGAGCGTCAAGCCGCAGACCGTGGCGGCGGCCAGCGTGCCCTACGCCGGCGCACGCGCGCCGATCGCGGTGGGCAAGTTCGACAATCGCTCGTCCTTCATGCGCGGCCTGTTTTCCGATGGCGCGGATCGTCTGGGCAGCCAGGCCAAGACCATCCTGATCACCCACCTGCAACAGACCAATCGCTTCCGCGTGCTGGATCGCGACAACATGGGCGAGATCAAGCAGGAAGCCCAGATCAAGGGGCAGGCGCAGCAGCTCAAGGGCGCCGACTATGTCATTACCGGCGACGTGACCGAGTTCGGCCGCAAGGAGACCGGCGATACGCAGCTGTTCGGCATTCTCGGTCGCGGCAAGCAGCAGCAGGCCTATGCGAAGGTCAGCCTGAACGTGGTCGATAGCGCGACGTCCGAAGTGGTGTATTCGGTGCAGGGTGGTGGCGAGTACACCTTGTCCAATCGCGAGATCGTCGGTTTCGGCGGGACCTCCAGCTACGACTCCACGCTCAACGGCAAAGTCCTGGATCTGGCGATCCGCGAGGCCGTCAACAATCTCACCACCGCGGTCGACGCCGGCGCATGGAAGCCGGTCAAGTGACCCGCAACGGACCCTCGCCCATGAACACCATCAACGTCCGCAAGCGGATCTGGCTCGGCGCCTGCGCCATGCTCGCGCTGGTCGGCTGCGCTCACCAGAACGCATCGCTCTACCAGTGGGGCAGCTACCAGGATCAGGTCTACAGCCACTTCAAGGGCGATAGCCCGGAGCAGCAGATCCAGGCGCTGGAAAAGGACCTGCAGGTGATGCAGGCCGCCAATCGCAGGCCGCCGCCGGGACTGCAGGCGCACCTGGGGATGCTGTACGCGGAAACCGGCAACGATGCCAAGGCCCAGCAGCAGCTCCTCGCCGAGAAGGCCCAGTACCCCGAGTCCACCACGTACATCGATCTGCTGTTGAAGAACGGCAGCAACGCGAGGAGCGCGCAATGAAGAACGTCGCAAGAATGGCCTGCGTGGCCGTGCTCGGTCTGCTGCTGAGCGCCTGCGCGACGCAGCCGATGTCCCGGGATTACAGCGCGTACAAGGCCAGCAAGCCGCGGTCGATCCTGGTCCTGCCGCCGGTCAGCCATGCCCCGGATATCAACGCCAGCCTGAGCGTGCTGTCGGTGACCACGCTGCCGTTGGCCGAAGCCGGCTACTACGTGCTGCCGGTGGCGCCGGTCTACGAGACCTTCAAGCAGAACGGCATCACGGTGGCCGACGAGGCCCAGGCGGTCGCGCCGGAGAAGCTGCGCGAGATCTTCGGAGCCGACGCGGCCCTGTACATCACCGTGGAAAAGTACGGGGCCGTGTATCAGATCATCAACAGTGTGGTGGTGGTTTCAGCCAACGCCAAGCTGGTGGATCTGCGCACCGGGACGGTGCTGTGGCAGGGCCAGGCACAGGCGTCGAGCGGCGAAAATCAGAACAACGCCGGTGGCGGCCTGGTCGGGATGCTGGTGACGGCGGCGATCAATCAGGTCGTCAACCAGGTCACCGACCAGGGGCATCAGATGGGTAACGTGGCCAGCCAGCGTCTGCTGTCCGCCGGCCACCCTGGTGGTCTGCTGTACGGACCCTACAACCCGAAGTACGGCACCGATTGACCCTGCGCCATGCCCGTCTCCGTCAGGTTCGGCGGAGACGGGCATGGCCGCACCTCACACGTCGCCGCCGTCCGCCCAGCCTTCGCCGCTGCCGGCATGGAACACGCGGTCCTGCGGCTGCACCTGGCCGGCCGGCAGATGCGCCTGGTCGGCCAGCGCCGCATAGATCGGGGTGAAGTCCGGCGAGGTCGCCTGCATCAGCTGCTCGAAGCTGTCGATGACGAAGTAGGTCTTCTGGTAAGTGTCGATGCGGTAGCGGGTGCGCATGATCCGCTGCAGGTCGAAGCCGATGCGGTTGGGCGCGTCCGACTCCAGCGAATACAGCGATTCGCCCTTGGACGAGACGATGCCGGCGCCGTAGATGCGCAGGCCGTTCGGCGTGTCGATCAGGCCGAACTCCACCGTGTACCAGTACAGCCGGGTCAGGTTCTGCAGCGCCTCCGGGCCGATCGCATGCGCCTTCACCCCGCCGCGACCGTAGGCCTGCATGTAGTCGGCGAACAGCGGGTTCATCAGCAGCGGCACGTGGCCGAACAGGTCGTGGAACAGATCCGGTTCGGCGATGTAGTCGATCTGCTCGGGACGGCGGATCCACCAGGTCACCGGGAAGCGGCGGTTGGCCAGGTGGTCGAAGAAGTCCAGCTCCGGCAGCAGCCCCTCGACGCCGACCAGGGTCCAGCCGGTGGTCGCCTGCAGTACCGCATTGAGCGCGTCGAAGCGCGGGATCGCCTGCGGACTCATGCCCATCGCGTCCTGCGCCTGCAGGAACTCGTCGCAGGCGCGGCCGACCAGCAACTCGCGCTGGCGCGCGTACAGCGTGCCCCAGGTGGCGTGGTCGTCGGCGCTGTAGCTGTCCCATGGCTGGGTCACCACGGCGGTGGTGTAGACCGGCACGTAGCCCTTGTCGGTCTGCTGGTGTTCGACGCGGCGCGGTGCGGTGTCCATGGTCGACGCTCCGGAAAGGGATGCCACGATGGTAGGCGCGCAGCCACGCAATGGGCTTGCGAAGTTGCAGGGATCCACGCACTGCGCGCAAGATTGTTGCGTATATTCCATGTTGCAGAGCAATAAATGACCGGAACACCGACCTTCGACCGCACCGACCTGCGCCTGCTCGCCCTGCTGCAGCGGCAGGGCCGCGCCAGCAATGCCGAACTGGCCGCACAGGTGAACCTGTCGCCCTCGGCCTGCCTGCGCCGGGTGCAGCGGCTGGAGGCCGAGGGTGTGGTCGCCGGCTACGCCGCGCGGCTGGTGCCGGCGGCGATCGGCCTGGGCCTGCAGGCCTTCGTCCGCGTGCAGTTGGAGAAGCACGGCCAGAGCGGCATCGCCCATTTCGCCGACAGCGTGCAGGGCTGGGACGAGGTCGTCGCCTGCCATGCGCTGACCGGCGACATGGACTACCTGCTGCACGTCTACGTCCGCGATCTGGCGCACTTCTCCGCGTTTCTGCTGGACAAGTTGCTCAACGCCGCCGGCGTCGCCGACGTCAATTCCAGCTTCGTGCTGCGTACCGTCAAGGACTTCGCCGGCCTGCCGTTGCCGCGCGGCTAGCGACCGAACCCGGGTGTGCCACTGCGTGTCGGCGCATGGCAGCCCTTGTTAAGTTGTTGCTAACGATTTACATTTGCGTTCTGCGACGGCCATCCATGGCCACAGCCCCTCCGCCAGCCCTCTTGGGCCAGCCACGCCGGTTTCCCCGCCGTGGAGCGCGGCTGCGCCTGTCCTTTCCTCCACCCGCGGCGCGACCGTGTCGCCGCTGCGCCCCACCCCGCGAGATCGATCCATGCTTCCCTCCGCTCCACGCCGCCTGCTGTCCCTCGCCGTGCTGTCCGCGCTCTCCGCCGCCTCGGCACCGTTGTTCGCCGCAGAGGCCGAGGTCGCCGCCGACGTGCAGCCGACCACGCTGGACAAGGTCGAGGTCAGCGGCAGCCCGAGCCGTGCGCAGCCGTCGACGACCACCCGCCTGCCGCTGACGCTGCAGGAGACGCCGCAGTCGGTGAGCGTGCTGGGCCAGCAGCGGCTGGAAGAGGAATCGCTGTTCAGCATCAACGACGTGATGCGCAACGTCACCGGCGTCAACGTGTCCTTCTTCGACACCCAGCGTCCGCTGTACTTCGCGCGCGGCTTCCAGATCACCGACTTCCAGGTCGACGGCCTGCCCACCTACAGCGGCTCCACCAACCAGGAATACGACATGGTCTTCTACGACCGCGTCGAGGTGATCCGCGGCGCCAACGGCCTGCTCAGCGGCGCCGGCATTCCCTCGGCCACGGTCAACCTGCTGCGCAAGCGCCCCGGCAAGACCTTCGATGCGTCGTTCGCGGCCTCGCTGGGCACGTGGGACTTCCGCCGCACCCAGGCCGACGTCACCGCGCCGCTGACCGCCGACGGCCGCTTCCGCAGCCGCTTCGTCGCCGCCTGGCAGGACCGCGACTACTACTACGACCACTACACCGAGCAGAAGATGTCGGGCATGGCGGTGCTGGAAGGCGACCTCACCGACACCACCACGGTCACCGTCGGCTACCAGCGCCAGGACAACGATCCAGTCGGCTCGACCTGGGGCACGGTGCCGTACTTCTTCGCCGACGGCGGCTTCGCCGACCTGCCCAGCTCCACCAACCTGGCGCCGAAGTGGGCGCGCTGGCAGCGCAACACCCGCACCACCTTCGCCAATCTGGAACAGCGCTTCGGCGAGAACTGGCTGCTGAAGGTCAACCTGGCGCGTACCGAGGGCGAGGTCGAAAACCTGCGCGTCTACGGCAGCGGCTATCCCCAACGCGACGGCAGCGGTATCTACCTGCGCGCCGCCGCCGGGCAGACCACCGACACCCGCGACGGCCTGGACGTGTACCTGTCCGGCAGCTTCCCGCTGTTCGGCCGCGACCACGATGTGGTCGTCGGCGGCAGCTGGCAGGACCTGCAGTCGAACACGCCGACCCTGGCGCTGCGCTATCCGGGCGACTGGACCACCTGCGGCCGCGAGCGCTGCTACTACATCCCGAACGTCTACGACTGGCAGGGCGATGTGGGCCAGATCACCACTGCCCGCACCGGTGCGCGGCGCGAGGCGCGCACCACCCAGCGCGGCGTGTACGCCTCGACCCGGCTGCGCCTGGCCGAGCCGCTGTCGCTGATCGCCGGCGCGCGCCTGAGTTCCTGGCAGACCCGCACCCAGGCCTTCGCGGCCGACGGCAGCTACACCGGCACCAGCGGCCGCTACCGGGTCAGCGACGAGGTCACGCCCTACGTCGGCCTGGTCTACGACATCACCCCGGCCATCTCCACCTACGCCAGCTACACCGAGATCTTCAATCCGCAGAACTACAAGGACAAGGACAACAACCTGCTGGCGCCGGTGCAGGGTTCCAACCTGGAAGCCGGCATCAAGGCGCAGCTGGCCGACGGCCGCGCGCTGCTCAGCGCCGCGGTGTTCGAGGCCAAGCAGGACAACTACGCGGTGCGCGACATGACCCAGCCCGAAGCCTCGCTGCCCGACGGCAGCTCGGCCTACATCGGCATCGACGGCACCAAGAGCCGTGGCTGGGAACTGGAGTACAACGGCGAATTGCGCCCGGGCTGGACGCTCAATGCCGGCTACACCCACGCCAAGGTCACCCGCGCGCCCACCGACGCGATCTACGCCAACCTGCCGGAGGACTATCTGCAGCTGTCCACCCAGGTGCGCCTGCCCGGCGCCTGGCAGCGCCTGAGCCTGGGCGGCGGCGTGAGCTGGCAGAGCGCGGTGCGTGGCTACAACATCCAGCGTCCGCTCGGCGACGGCAGCGCCGCCACGCGCCCGGTCACCGTGGTGCAGGATCCGTACGCGCTGGTGCATTTCAATGCCAACTACCAGCTCAGCACGCAGTGGACCGCGACCCTGGCGGTGACCAACGCGCTGAACAAGAAGTACTGGGCCAACCTGGACTACCAGAACTACGGCGAACCGCGTTTCGTCAGCTTTACGTTGCGCTGGCGGTACTGAGCGGCGGCGCATGGCGGGCAAGGACGCCCGTCGCGCAGCCTGATATGGCTGTGGCGGTGGCCGCTGTGGCGATGCGTGCCGATGGCCGGCACCGCGCGTCTATACTGCGCCGCCATCATTGGAGGATGCAGATGCGACCCGCCACGCGCTTGGCCCAGTGCTTGTTGCTTGCCGGCATCCTGCCCCTGGCAGGGTGCGCCCAGTCCGGCTCTGCCGACACGCCGGCGTCCACCTCCACCAATGCCCAGGGCTGCGTGCGAAAGCGCCAGCTCGGCCCACAGGATCCGTTCAAGACGCCGCCGCCACTGATGGAGGCATGCCTGGGTCCGTACAAGTTACGCATTCCGGCCAACTACTTCGGCGACCAGATGGGGCCGAACTTCGACGACAGTTTCGGCCTGTACCTGGAATACCCGTCGCTGCAGCCGTTCGCGCCGGGCGAACGCACGCATCTGCGCCTGGATGTGTCGACGCGGACGGTCGATATCGGGTATCACTATCTGGATCGGGTGAATGTCCATGAGGCGCTACGCAGGCGCTATACAGGCTATTCCGCAGACAAGGACAATCCGGCAGAGCATCTGGAAAGCCGTCTCGAACAAAGACCGGTGTATGGGCTGACCCCCTACTATGCGGACCTGCCGAAAGTGTTTGCCTACTACCAGGCAAAGGGATACCAGGCGTCGGCGCCCGTGTTCAAAGCGGAGGAACACGACGATTGGTATGTCGAACGGGATGCGGATGGCGAAATCCGTACCTTCATCAACTGTACCTCGCATGTGGTCGCCGAAACCGGTGTCGAGTATCGAGACGGCAAGCTGGTGCGCAGCAAGGACGCCGAACTTCCAGAGTGCCATCATATCTTCGCGCTTCCCGAGATCAGTACGCTCGTGGAGGTGCGCTACGTGCGCGCCGCATTGCCGGACTGGAAACGAATAGAGGATGCAGCCCGCAGCTATCTAGATAAGTTCATGGTGACACGGGATAAGACGCAGAACAGGTAGTTCTGCAGGCGTAGGGCAAAGGAGCTCTGGAAATGAATGGTCTGGACAAGCGCGATATCGAGGTTCTCGGTTACTACGCCGGGCAGGGGAATCGGGAGCTTTACTGGAACTACCTTGCAAACAAGCAAGGCAACGATGGCTATGGGTTGCTCGCGCTCGGCGTAGTCCGTAACGATAACGCGCCAGGCGCCACCGCAAACGCGTTCGCCGAAAGCCAGGCACGCAGCGATGGCGTCGCAATGAGCGAACGGCAGTGGAACGAATTCGGCGTGGATCTGATGAAGCGCGACTTCGAGAGTCGGCGAAGCTACTTTGACAATGACCAGCCCGCACAAGCACTGAATCTTCCAGTCAAGGACGTCGAAGCCGTCCACGACGCCACCTTTCAGAAGCACCACATCAATCCCAACGGCTGGACGCCACGCGAGCTGCTCGACGCCGCGCGCCGCCATGGCGGTGAGCCCGAGGCGGAAAAGGTCTGGTCGATGATGCTCGACAACTCCGCGCTGGGCCTGGATCGTGCAGGCGCCACGTTGAACGACGTACGCAAGTACGACGACGCGCAACTCGATGTGGTGTCCTACACCACACGCATGACCGCCGCGCGCCTACTCGCGCACGAAGCGCGGCCGATCACCGATCCGGACCGGATCGGTGCACAGAGCTTCTATTACGAGCGCGATGCGCGAACCGGGCAGTGGACCAATTGGGTGTCCGGTGGCGAGCAGACCATCGCCCAGCCGGTGCGCGACCCGCAGCAGATCCGGGAACTCGACGAGACCCGTGCGCTGCGCCTGGAGCGCCAGCAATTCCGCGAGCATTTCCATCCCGAGGATCCGTATCGCCACCAGCCGATCCTGCGCAGCCCGCAGACGCTGGCCGAGGCCGATCCGGTCCAGGCGGGTCCGGCGGTCGCGCAGGCCGCGCACATGTCCGATCCCACCGAGCCGGGCCATCCGCGCCATGCGCTGTACCAGCAGTGTGCCGCCGGCACCCAGGCGCTGGACCGGCAGTTGGGACGCATCCCCGATGCGGACAGCGCCTGCATGGCGGCCAGCGTCACCGACCTGGCCGCACGCAACGGTCTGCAGCGAGTGGATCACGTGCTGTTGAGCGAGCAAGGGCGCACGGCGCAGCCGGGCGAGCGGGTGTTCGTCGTGCAGGGCGATCCGAAGGATCCGGCGCACGTGCGCGCCCACATGTCCACCGAAGAAGCGATCCGCACGCCGGTAGCGCAGTCCTTTGAGCGGCTTGCCGAGTTCGATCGGCAGCAGGCGTTGGTCCAGGCGCAGCAAGTCGCGATGCAGCAGGATGTACACCAGCAGGACGCGCAGCGGCAGAGTGCGGCGGTGCCGCGGATCTGAGCGAAGCGAACCCTGTGGCGCTGCGATCAGGTCCGCAGCGCGGATGGCTGAAGGTACCTGTGGCCTCGACATGAGCCCCAGGTTGGATGAGCCGGCGAGGGGCGTTCGTGTAGAGGCCCCTGGCGCCCGGACCCTCACCCCCGGCCCCTCTCCCGGTGGGAGAGGGGAGCAAGCCTCAGTCCTTCGGCTTGCAGGGATCGTCGCGGCGCAGCAGGCGGCCCAGGCGCGATGGCGGTTCGCACGGCGGTGGCGCCGGTTGCGCGGCCTTTGCCGCCGCGGCTGCGGCGGCCGCGCGCTGCTGCTGCAGTTGCGCCAGCTTGGCCTTGATCTGCGGCATCGCCGCCAATGCGGCCTTCTCGCCTTCCAGGATCGCGGCGTTGCGCTGGGCGAAGTCGGCCGCGCCGATGTCGTTGACCTTGGGCCGGATCACGATGTCGGCGCGGCCCAGTTCCTGCTGGCCCAGGCGCTGGCCCATGATCGCGATCGACTGGTTGACGGTGCCGAGCATGCTGCCCGGGTTCTTGCCGCTGGCCTTGCTGGAGATGTCCACGGCGATGACGAAGTCGGCGCCGAGCTGACGTGCGGCGTCCACCGGTACCGGGCTGACCACGCCGCCGTCCACGTAATGGAACTTGCCGATGGTCACCGGCTCGAACACGCCGGGGATGCTGCTGGACGCGCGCACCGCCTGGCCGGCATTGCCGCGCACGAACACCGTGCGCTCGCCGTCTTCCAGGCGGGTGGCGACCGCGGCGAACGGCTTGGCTAGCTTCTCGATCGGCTTGCCCTTGAGCTGCGCGTTGACATAGTCCTGCAGCGCCTGGCCCTGGACCAGGCCGCCGGAGAACAGGCGCATGTCGCGGATGCTGCTCTCGTCCAGCGCCACCGCCGCCTGCTGCATCTGGAACGCGTCCATGCCGCTGGCGTACAGCGCGCCGACCACGCTGCCGGCACTGGTGCCGGACACCACCGTCGGCTCCAGGCCGTTGGCCTGCAGCATCTTGATCACGCCGATGTGGGCGAAACCCTTGGCCGCGCCGCCGCCCAGGGCGATGCCGATGCGCAGCGGCTTGGCCGCTGGCGACGGGGCCGGTCCGTTCACCACCGGGGCCGGCGGCGCCGGCTTGGGCTCGCCGCCGCAGGCGGCAAGCAGGCCGAACAGGGACAGGGACAGCAACAGGCGCGGGGAACGGAACACGGTCATGGAAGCGTCGCGGACAGGAGGAAGGAGCCGGCGCGAGCATAGCCGCATCCTCCTGCACCGCCCACGACCGGAGGTCATGCCACGGGTGCTACCTGCGCTTCAGCGGAGGTGTGGGCGCCTGTGCTCCTGATGCTGCGAGGCGCTGCGCGCCCGTACCCTCACCCCAACCCCTCTCCCGGGGGGAGAGGGGCTAAGCATGCTGCCTCAGAAGTTGTTGTCGCCGTCCAGGATCCGGCCGAAGCCGCCGAGCACCGAGCCTTCGCCGCGGTTCTGCCCGCCGCCCTGCGGCGCGGCGGCGAACATGCGCCCGGCCAGGCGCGAGAACGGCAGCGACTGCAGCCACACCTTGCCGGGGCCGGTCAGGGTGGCCAGGAACATGCCTTCGCCGCCGAAGAACATGCTCTTGATGCCGCTGACCGGGCGCACGTCCATGTCCACCGAGGAGTGGAACGCGACCACGCAGCCGGTGTCCACGTCCAGCCGCTCGCCGGCGGCCAGCTCGCGCTCGATCACGCAGCCGCCGGCGTGCACGAACACCCAGCCGTCGCCCTCGAGCTTCTGCATGATGAAACCTTCGCCGCCGAACAGCCCGGTCATGATCTTGCGCTGGAAGTGGATGCCCAGCGACACCCCGCGCGCGCCGGCCAGGAAGCTGTCCTTCTGGCAGATCAGGCGGCCGCCGTGCTGGTCCAGCTTCATCGCCAGCACCGTGCCGGGGTAGGGCGCGGCGAAGGCGACCTTGGCCTTGCCCTGGCCCTGGTGGGTGAACACGGTGGTGAACAGGCTCTCGCCGGTGACCAGGCGTTTGCCCGCCGACAGCAGCTTGCCCATCAGGCCGCTCTGGTTGCCGCCAGAGCCGTCGCCGAACACGGTGTCCATCTGCACCGCCGCGTCCTTGAACATCAGTGCGCCGGCCTCGGCCACCGCGCTCTCGCCCGGGTCCAGCTCGATCTCCACGAACTGCATCTCGTGGCCGACGATGCGGTAGTCGATCTCGTCGGCGCGGCCGCCCGCGGCCGGCGGCGGCGGCAGGCCCGGCGGCAGGAAGGCCGCGCCGCCCTGCAGTGCGGCGATCTGCGCCACCGGGAGCCAGCCGCTCTGGCCCTGGCACCAGGCCAGCGCCGTGGGGTTGTTGCGGGCGAAGGCGACTGCGTCGGCATCGTCGAACGGGCCGGAGCGGGTCTGTTCGCTGCCGGTCAGGAAGTACCACTGGGTCATGGGTGCAGGTCCTTGGCGGGTAGTGGCGGCGAGTCTAGCCTGCCGTCCCGGACCGTTCGCATCTGTCCAAAGGCAGGGGGCCGCAGCGGCGCGGCGCAGGCAGCGTGGCTCCGCGCAGGCAGCGCCCGGTGGCCGCCGCGGGCGCAGGCGTGGGGCAAGCGTCACCTCGACGCGGTGGCCGGATGCACACGCTGCCTGTCCGGCGGATCGTCCATGGATGCGTCCTCGGCGCGCGGGCCGCGCACCGATAGGCGTTGCTACAGCGCGCTGGCCGGGCGCACCTGCAGGACGTCGGCCTCCGCGGCGCAGTCGCTGGCCGGCGCGCGCCCGGCCGCGCGCGCGGCGGCGATCTCGCCGCGTGCCGCGGCCAGGTCGGCGCGGAAGTCCGGGTCGTCGTGCAGCCGCGCCACCGTGGCTGCGCCCATGAAGCGGCCGGCGAGCACGTCGCTCTGCCAGTGCACGTTGCACACCAGCCGGCTCTCGCCGTAGTTGCGGCCGCGCGCGATCAGCGCATCGGCGCGTTCGGGCGCGATCTCGCTCAGGATCAGCGCCCAGGCCCAGCCGATGGCGCTGTGTCCCGACGGATAGGAACCGCTCTGGCGCAGGTCGTCGAGATCGCCCGGGGTGCACACCGCCTGCTGGTTGCGCAGGAACGGCCGCGCGCGCTGGTACTGGCGCTTGGCCGCCTTGGTGGCGGCGCTGGTGTCGATGCGGCTGCGCTCCAGCAGGGTGTACAGGTGCGGGGTGTGCTGCGCATCGATCGCCACGCCCAGCGCGCACGCGAACTGGCCGGCGCCGTTCGGGAAGCTCAGATCGGCATCGCGCGCGGCCTGCTGCCAGCGCGCGCTGCCGCGCAGGGCCAGCGCCTCGCGGTTGACCCCCAGGTCCAGCGCCTCGCCTGGCGAGCCGGCCGCCGGCGGCGCCGGCAGTAGCTGCAGGCTGTCCGGGACCGCGGTGGCCGGCAGATAGCCCACGGCCTTGTCCGCTGCAGGCGACGGCGCACGCAGCGCGGGGCCGTTGCACGCGGCCAGGGCGAGCGCCAGCACCACGGCGATGGAGCGGACACGACAGGCGGGCGACACGGGCATGCGAACTCGGATAGCGACGGCGGACCGGTCAGTGTACGGCGCGTGGCGGGGCGAGCGTCGCCTGCGACGGTGTCCTTCGCTGGACGCGCTTTGCTGTAGGAGCGGCTTCAGCCGCGACCGGGTTCCACGCGGCAAGTCCGGTCGCGGCTGAAGCCGCTCCTACGCATTGTCATGCTCAGCCCCCGTCACGCTCCTCGCGCGGCGGGAAGCGCAGCACCACCCCGCGCGACACCGGCGGCGGTTGCCACAGCACCGGCACCTGGGTCGGCGGCGGCGGTTCCAGTTCGCCGTCGGCGACGAGGATCTCGTCCGCGTCGTCCTCGTCCTCCCAGCTGTAGCGCTTGCGCGGCGGCAGCGGATCGCGATGGCGCAGCAGCAGCGCGGCGACCACGCCGCCCACCGCACCGCCCAGGTGCGATTGCCACGACACCCCGTCCTCGTGCGGCAATACCGTCACCAGCATGCCGCCGTAGAACAGGAAGGCGATCATGCTGGCGGCGATCGCGGCGCGGTCGCGGCGCAACAGCGCCAGCACGAACACCAGGAACAGCAGGCCGTGGGCGACGCCGCTGGCGCCCAGGTGATGGCTGCCGGGGTCGCCGAGCCACCAGGCGCCCAGGCCCGACCCCAGCCACAGCAACGGCAGCCCGGCCAGGGTGGCGCGCGGATACACGCTGCCGGCCAGGGTGCCCAGGATCAGCAGTGCGCCGGCATTGGCCCCCAGGTGCTCCGGCGAGCCGTGCAGCAGCGGCGCGGTGAGCACGCCGAGCAGGCCGGCGGCCGTGTGCGGCGCGACCGCCCAGGGCCGCCAGTCGAACAGGCCCTGGCTGGCGAACACCGCCACCAGTACCGCCACAAAGGCCAGGCTGGCATTGAACGCACGCAGGATCCGCGCGCGGTCGAAGCGGCCCTGCGTATCGGACTCGGGCGCGGGCGAGGGGAGCGAAGAGGTGTCCATGCTCCCTGGATGGCGGCGCCCGGCCTGCAAGGCAAGGCGCCGCCGGTGGGAGGGACTGGCCGCGGCCGCGGGACAATCCGCGGCCGCGGTGCCAGTGCCGGGTCAGTGCGCCGGCTTGGCCGGGCGCAGCAGGCTCAGCACGATGGTCGCGCCGATCACCACCGCCACCGCCAGCAGCGACACCAGCACCGGGATCTTGTACAGGTCGATGATCAGCATCTTGGTGCCGATGAACACCAGCACGATCGCCAGGCCGTAGGGCAGCAGGTGGAAGCGGTCGGCCATGCCGGCCAGCAGGAAGAACATTGCGCGCAGGCCCAGCACCGCGAACACGTTGGAGGTCAGCACGATGAACGGGTCGGTGGTGATCGCGAAGATCGCCGGGATGCTGTCCACCGCGAAGATCACGTCGGTGATCGCGATCAGCATCAGCACCGCGAACAGCGGGGTAAACCAGCGCTTGCCTTCCTGGGTCACGCTCAGCGCGTTGCCGTGGTACTGCGGGGTTAGGCGCAGATGCTTGCGCATGAAGCGCAGCACCGGGTTGGCTTCCAGGTCAGGCTCCTTGCCCGCCGAGAACCACATCTTGATGCCGGTCAGCAGCAGGAACGCGCCGAACACGTACAGCAGCCAGTGGAACTTGGTCAGCAGCACCGAACCGGCGAAGATCATCACCGCGCGCAGCACGATCGCGCCGAGTACGCCGATCACCAGCACGCGCTGGCGCTGCTCCTCCGGCACCGCGAAGTAGCTCATGATCATCAGGAACACGAAGATGTTGTCGACCGCCAGCGACTTCTCGACCAGGTAGCCGGTCAGAAACTCCAGGCCCAGGCGGTTGCCGGTGGCCACGTCGATGGTCTCGCGCAGGTACCACCACAGGCCGCCATTGAACGCCAGCGCCAGCGCGATCCAGCCGATGCTCCACCACAGCGCTTCCTTGAAGGTGACCTTGTGCGGACCGCCGTGGCGCATCAGCACCAGGTCCGCCAGCAGCGCCACGATCACCACGATCGCGAAACCGCCCCACAACCACACGTTGCCTATCGTTTCCATTGGGAATTTTCCGTCAGTGAACAGGGAACCTCGGGGCCGCGGTGGCGGAGGCGTTCCGGACGGAGACGACGGATGTCGTCCAGAGGGTGCCTTCGCCACTGCGGCGAAGGTCTCGCTCGCAGCCGATGAACCGGCTGCCGTTGCACCGGAGCCCGCGGGCTCGAATTGACGGCGACAACGTCGGGAGCTACTCCCCTTCTGCGCGCATTCTTGCCGCTGCCGGCGGTGCCGTCAATCGGGGCGGCTACAATGGCATTCATGAATAGTCCCCTGCCCGTAGTCCGCCTCAAGAACGCCTGGCGCTCCAGCCATCCTTGGATCTTCCAGAAACTGGTCGAAAAACCCGCCGCCAAGCCCAAGCCGGGCGCGCTGGTGGACGTGGTCGGGGTGGATGGCGACTGGATCGGCCGCGGCTTCTACAACGGCCACTCGCGCATCGCCGTGCGCATTCTCGAGACCAATCCCGACATCGCCGTCGACGAGTCCTGGTTCGCGCGCAAGATCGCCGAGGCGGTGTCGCTGCGCCGTGACGTGCTCAAGCTGGACGCGGTCAGCGACGCCTGGCGCGTGGTGCATGCCGAGGGCGACGGCCTGTCCGGGCTGGTGGTGGACCGCTACGGCGACCTGCTGGTGGTGGAATTCTTCAGCGCCGGCATGTTCCGCCACCGCGAGTGGATCTACGCCGCGCTGCGCGCGCAGTTCCCCGGCGCGCGCTTCTACAGCTTCGCCGAGGAGCACGTGCAGAAGCAGGAGAGCTTCGACTACCGGCCGGTGTCCAGCAGCGGCGAGCGCCCGGAGCCGGCGATCATCAGCGAATACGGCGTGCGCTTCCGCGCCGATCCGGCCGGCGCGCACAAGACCGGTTTCTTCGCCGACCAGCGCGAGAACCGGCAGTGGCTGAGCCAGCAGGTGGAGGGCAAGCGCGTGCTCGACCTGTGCTGCAACACCGGCGGCTTCGCGGTCTACGCCAAGGTCCGCGGCGCCACCGAAGTGGTCGGCGTGGACATCGACGAGGACGTGATCGAGATCGCCAAGGGCAACGCCCGCCTCAACGACGTGCGGCCCAAGTTCGTGCAGGCCGACATCTTCCCGTACCTGCGCGATGCCGCCGCGCGCGGCGACCGGTACGACGTGGTGATCCTGGACCCGGCCAAGATGACCCGCGACCGCGACCAGGTGATCCCGGCGCTGAAGAAATACCTGGACATGAACAAGCTGGCGCTGGGCGTGGTCGCGCCGGGCGGGCTGTTCGCCACCTTCTCCTGCACCGGCCTGGTCGCCGAGCACGAGTTCCTGGACATGCTGCGCCGCGCCGCCTATTTCTCCGGCCGCACCATCCAGATCCTGAAGGTGGCCGGTGCCGGCGCCGACCACCCGTTCATGGCCCACGTGCAGGAATCGCGCTACCTCAAGGCGGTGTTCTGCCGCGTGCTGGACTAGCGCGCGGCGCATGTGCCGGGCCGAGCGGCGGTTCCTGCGCAGCGCACCGGTGCGGGTGCGCGCGACGCTGACGACCGCGCGCCGCGCATGAAAATCGTCGTCGCCCCGGACGCGTTCAAGGAAAGCCTGTCCGCGGCGCAGGCGGCCGCGCAGATCGCGGCCGGCTTCCGCAGCGTATTCCCGGAGGCGCAGTACGTGCTGCTGCCGTTCGCCGACGGCGGCGAGGGCACCGTGGACGCGCTGGTCGCCGGCGGCGGTGGGCGCCGGGTCGCCTGCACGGTGACCGGTCCGCTGGGCGCGCCGGTCGCGGCGCAGTTCGGCCTCAGCGAGGATGGCGGCACCGCGCTGATCGAGATGGCGGCGGCCAGCGGGCTGATGCTGGTGCCGCCGCAACGGCGCGATCCGCGCTTGACCGGCACCCGCGGCGTCGGCGAACTGATCCTGGCCGCGCTGGATGCCGGCGCGCGCCGGCTGTTGATCGGCATCGGCGGCAGCGCCAGCAACGATGGCGGCGCCGGCATGGTGCAGGCGCTGGGCGTGCGCCTGGTGGACGCGCATGGCCGCGACCTTGCGGCTGGCGGCGCGGCGCTGGGTGCGCTGGCGCGCATCGAGATGGGAGGGCTGGACCCGCGGCTGCGCGGCTGCACCATCGAGGTCGCCTGCGATGTCGACAACCCACTGACCGGGCCGACCGGCGCCTCGGCGGTGTTCGGGCCGCAGAAGGGCGCGACGCCGGCGATGGTCGCCCAGCTCGACGCCGGGTTGCAGCACTACGCCGCGGCGATCGAACGCACCCTGGGCGTGGCGGTGGCGCAGCTGCCCGGGGCCGGCGCGGGCGGCGGCATCGGCGCGGCCCTGGTCGCCTTTCTCGGCGCGCGCCTGCGGCCGGGCGTGGAGATCGTCGCGCAGGCACTGGGTCTGGAAGCGCACCTGGACGGCGCCGACTTGCTGGTCACCGGCGAGGGCCGTCTGGACGGGCAGAGCGCGCAGGGCAAGGTCCCGGTCGGCCTCGCCCGCATCGCCCGGCGCCATGGCGTGCCGGTGCTGGCCATCGCCGGCGGCCTGGGCGAGGGCGCGGCGGACCTGCATGCGCAGGGGATCGACGCGCTGTTCGGCGCGGTGCAGCGGGTGGCCACGCGCGAGGCCGCCCTGGCCGACGCCGCGGACGCCCTGCGCCAGGCGGCGCGCAACGTGGCCGCGGCGATCGCGCTGGGCCAGCGCTTGGGCGGCTCCCGGGCGCAATAGCGGCCTGCGCAATAGGCTCGGCTTGGCGGCGCGCTGGAATCCGCGGCGTTGGCTCGCGGTACGTCAGCCCCTGTGGGAGGGACTTCAGTCCCGACCCGATGACCGGTGGCGATCGCAATGCAGGAAGGGAAGCCCGCCCCGGGCCAGGTGTGGCGTCGGCGCTAGCCTCGCTGTAGCCAATCCCGAATCCCGAATCCCGGGCAATCTGCCTGCACAAAACTGGTGCTCCAGTCCGCGCCCATTTGGCGCGCGCTGCCCCGTTCAGGTAAACTGAAAACGTTTACAACACGGATGCTCATAACCATGGAAACGCCCAATCTCCCGCAACGCGCTCCGCTCAGCCCGAAGTGGCAGTTCCGCTTTGATTTCTTCGACCGTTACGGCGGACCGTCCACGCCCGAGTACAAGGCCGCGTTCAAGGCGCTGCCGTTCATGGAACGGCTGAAGATCAACATGAACTTCTTCGCGCTGTTCTTCGGCTTCATCTACTTCTTCATCCTCGGCATGTGGCGCAAGGCGCTGGGACTGATCGGCATCTCGCTGGCGGTGGGCATCATCGCGGCGTTCCTGCCCGATGCAGTCGGTCGCGGCCTGGGATTCGCCTACTCGGTGCTGGTCGGCATGGCCGCCAACTACGCCTATTACCTCGACCAGCGCAAGGGCAGCGTCAGCTGGAACCCGTTCGAAGGCGTGCGTTGGTGGTAATGGCCGGGCGCGGCGGCGCGCAGGTGCGATGCGCCGCCGCCGCGTTCAGCGCTTGCGTTTCCAGAACTGCCAGGCCGGTACCGGCGTTGGCGTGACCACGGCGGCGGCCGGCGCCGGGGCCAGCTGGCCTTGCACGCGGGTCAGCCGCGCCTGCGCATCGAACTCCAGCACGATGCGGGTGTTGCCGCGGGTCGCCACGGTCTGCGCGGCGTGGCGCTGCAGCGCATAGCCCTGATCCCCGAGCAGGCCTTCGCTCATGACGCGGTGGTCGAGCGTGAACTGCATCGGCAGTTCCCCGAGCAGACGTAGCACGCGGGCGTCGTCGCAAGGCGCGAACACCGTGGCCGGCACGTCCTCGAGCAGGAAGAACAGCGCGCCGCCATCGTACGGCGCGCGGTAGTAGCAGCGCCCGCGCAGGGCGCCGGCGAGCAGGGCGATGTGGTGGCCGCCGTCCTCGTCCAGCGCCGAAGACGGCGTGGCCAGCTCTTCGATGCCTTCGCGCTCGCCGTGCATGCGCAGTGCTTGCGCTTCGGTCAGCAAGGCCGGCGGCAGGTTGCTGGCGGTATTGGCCCAGGCCCACAGCCAGCTGGCGCTGGCCTCGGCGGCGGTGCCCAGCAACTGCAGCGGAAACGACAGATCCTCGCCGAAGCGCACCCGGCCTTCGCCCAGGTCCACGCGCCAGTCGCGCTCGCCCAGCACGTCGGCCAGCGCCTGCTGGCGGGCGTAGGCGCTGGCGATGTGCCGTGCCAGCGCCGCCTGGAAGCCCGGACTCATCGTGGCGTCTGCGGCGCGCGCTGCAGCAGGCTGTTGCGGCGGCCGTACAGCAGGTAGGCGACCACGCCCAGCGCGTTCCACAGTGCGAACCAGATCTGGGTGGTGTGCGGCAGGCTCCAGAACAGATACAGGCAGCCGCCGATCGCCAGCGGCCCGACCACCCACGCCAGCGGCGTGCGGAAGGTGCGGGTGCGGCCGGGTTCGCGGCGGCGCAGGACCAGCATGCACGCGGCCACGGCGATGAAGGCGGCCAGGGTGCCGGCATTGGCCAGTGCGGCGATTTCGTCCAGCCGCGCCACGCCGGCCAGCGCCGCCACCAGCGCCGCGGTGAACAGGGTGGTGGCCACCGGCGTGCCGGTGCGTGCGTTGACCTTGGACAGTCCGCGCGGCAGCAGGCCGTCGCGCGACATCACGAAGAAGATCCGGCTCTGCCCGTACAGGAACGCCAGCAGCACCGTGGGCAGCGCGATCACTGCGACCACGCCGATCGCCGCCGCCGCCTTGCCGTGGCCGAGCTCGCGCAGGATCAGCGCCAGCGGCTCGGCGCTGGCGCCGAACACGTCGTAGCGCATCGCGCCGACCGCGGCCAGCGCCACCAGGATGTAGATCAGGGTGCAGCCGATCATCGAGCCGACGATGCCGATCGCCAGGTCGCGCTTGGGGTTCTTGGTTTCCTCGGCGGCGGTGGAGATCGCATCGAAGCCGTAGAAGGCGAAGAAGATGATCGCCGCCGCCGCCATCACCCCGTGCGCGGCGCCATCGGCGCCGACCGTCTTGGGGAAGCCGTAGGGCATGAACGGATGCAGGTTGGCGCTGTTGAACGCTGGCAGCGCCACCGCCACGAAGATGCCCAGCGCGATCAGCTTCAATACCACCAGCACCGCGTTGAGCGTGGCGCTCTCCTTGGTGCCGGCCATCAGCAGGCCGGCCACGGCGAAGGTGATCAGCACCGCCGGCAGGTTGACGATGCCGCCGGCGTGCGGCCCGGCGGTCAGCGCCGCCGGCAGGTTCAGGTCCATGCCGGTCTGCGCGCTGGCCCAGTGCAGGAAGCCGACGAAGTAGCCGGACCAGCCCACCGCCACCGTGCTGACCACCAGCGAGTACTCCAGGATCAGGCTCCAGCCCACCACCCAGGCGATCGCCTCGCCCAGCGCGACGTAGCTGTAGGTGTAGGCGCTGCCGGCGGCCGGCATCATCGTCGCCATCTCCGCATAGGCCAGCGCCGCGCAGGCGCAGATCGCCCCGGCCACCGCGAACGACACCAGCACCGCCGGACCGGCCAACTGCGCGCCGACGCCGATCAAGGTGTAGATGCCGGTGCCGACGATCGCGCCGATGCCCAGCGCCACCAGGTGCGGCCAGCTCAGCGACGGCACCAGCCGGCGGCCGGCCTCGTGGACGGTGACCAGGTCGAGCGACTTGCGCCGGAACAGGAACGACATGCGGGCCTCATGGACGGGAGTGACAAGCCCGGCAGTGTCGCCGAACGCAGTGCAGCAAAGCTATGCCTGCGGCGCGCCGGGGCGCTTGCGCGGGTTGGTGCCAGGGCTATCGAGAGCACATTCGGCGGCGGAGTTGGAGGAACTATTGCCTCGTAGGAGCGGCTTCAGCCGCGACGGGCCTCATCGGGAAAGCCCGTCGCGGCTGAAGCCGCTCCTTGTATCTGGACCTGTCGCCCTTAAACAGGCGTCATGTCTTCCGACTGATCATCGGAGGAGGTGTGGGAAGTCCAGTCGCTC
>NZ_JAASQX010000012.1:0-7177 GCF_011761895.1 Xanthomonas sp. F4
AGCAAAGCTTTCGCCTTGCGGCGAGTTACTTTTCTTTGCTTGTGCAAAGAAAAGTAACCAAAAGAAAGCACACCCCGCAGCGCGCCCTCCGCGCTGCGCGCTCCGGGTTCGCAGCCACGTCGGGGATTCGCGGAAGGGGCATCCTGCCCCTGCCGCGAACGGCGCACGTCCATGTGCGCCGCCCTTCGGGTTTTTCCCCGCCGTGTCTGCCGCGCCGAGGGGGCCCGGTAAGTCAAAGGCAGAGCAAGAGCAAACGCAAAAGCAGGAGCAAAAACAGGAGCAAAAGCGGAGGCAATCGCGTCGCCCGCCGCCGAGCCGATCGTGGAGTCCATTGCCGGACACACCGCTGCCGGAATCGTCAGCGACCACCTGCATGGCCACCGCCGCTCCCGGCGCGCACGCGCCTGCCACCGCGAGCGCATGCCCCCGCTCACATCCGGAACACCCCGAATCGGCTCGGCTCCGCCGGCGCGTTCAATGCCGCCGACAGCCCCAGCCCCAACACCCGCCGCGTCTGCGCCGGATCGATCACCCCGTCGTCCCATAGCCGCGCACTGGCGTAGTACGGATGACCCTGGCGCTCGAACTGATCGCGGATCGGCGCCTTGAACGCCGCCTCTTCCTCGTCCGACCACTGCCCGCCCTTGGCCGCGATGCCGTCGCGGCGTACCGTCGCCAGCACGCTCGCGGCCTGCTCGCCGCCCATCACCCCGATGCGTGCGTTCGGCCACATCCACAGGAAGTTCGGCGAATACGCGCGCCCGCACATGCCGTAGTTGCCTGCGCCGAACGAGCCGCCGATCACCACCGTGAACTTGGGCACCTTGGCGCAGGCCACCGCCATCACCAGCTTGGCGCCGTCCTTGGCGATGCCGCCGTGCTCGTACTTGCGGCCGACCATGAAGCCGGTGATGTTCTGCAGGAACACCAGCGGGATGCCGCGCTGCGCGCACAGCTCGATGAAGTGCGCGCCCTTGAGCGCCGACTCGGAGAACAGGATGCCGTTGTTGGCGACGATGCCGACCGGATAGCCGTGCACGTGCGCGAAGCCGGTGACCAACGTCGTGCCGTAGCGTGCCTTGAACTCGTCGAAGCGCGAGCCGTCCACCACCCGCGCGATCACCTCGCGCACGTCGAACGGTTTGCGCGGGTCGGCCGGGATCACCCCGTACAGTTCCTCGGCCGGATACAGCGGCGGTTCCGGCGTGCGTAGCGCCAGGGCGGGGGCCGGCTTGCGCCAGTTGAGCTGGGCGACGATCGCGCGTACCCGCGCCAGCGCCTGCAGGTCGTTGTCGGCGAAGTGGTCGGCCACGCCGGAAATGCGCGTGTGCACGTCGGCGCCGCCCAGGTCCTCGGCGCTGACGTCCTCGCCGGTGGCGGCCTTCACCAGCGGCGGGCCGCCGAGGAAGATGGTGCCCTGCTCGCGCACGATCACCGTCTCATCGCTCATCGCCGGCACGTAGGCGCCGCCGGCGGTGCACGAGCCCATCACGCAGGCGATCTGGGCGATGCCCTGCGCCGACAGATTGGCCTGGTTGTAGAAGATCCGGCCGAAGTGGTCGCGGTCGGGAAACACCTCGTCCTGCAGCGGCAGGAACGCGCCGCCGGAATCGACCAGGTAGATGCACGGCAGGCGGTTCTGCTGGGCGATCTCCTGCGCGCGCAGGTGCTTCTTCACCGTGATCGGGTAGTAGGTGCCGCCCTTGACCGTGGCGTCGTTGGCGACGATTACGCATTCCACGCCGGAGACGCGGCCGATGCCGGCGACCACGCCGGCGCACGGCACCTCGTCGTCGTACAGGCCCAGCGCCGCCAGCGGCGCGATCTCCAGGAACGCACTGCCCGGGTCGAGCAGGGCGTCGATGCGCTCGCGCACCAGCAGCTTGCCGCGCGCCTGGTGCTTGGCGCGGGCGGCTTCGCTGCCGCCCAGGGCGATGCGCGCCTGGGTGGCGTGCAGATCGTCGACCACCGCGCGCAGCGCGGCGGCATTGGCGGCGAAGGCGTCGCTGCCGGGGTGCAACTGGGTCTGGATCGCGCTCATGGCAGAACCGTAGGAGAAGGAAAGGACAGGCAGCTGATGTGGGAGGGGCTTCAGCCCCGACGCGGTGACGTCGGACCGGCCTTTCGGCCGATACCTCTTTCGCGGCGCATCACTTGGTCCGCTCGAACAGCTCGCGGCCGATCAGCATGCGGCGGATCTCCGAGGTGCCCGCGCCGATCTCGTAGAGCTTGGCATCGCGCCACAGCCGCCCGGTCGGGTAGTCGTTGATGTAGCCGTTGCCGCCCAGCACCTGGATCGCCTGGCCGGTCAGCCAGGTCGCCTTCTCGGCGGCGTACAGGATCGCGCCGGCGGCGTCCTGGCGGGTGGTGCGGCCGGCGTCGCAGGCGCGCGCCACCGCATACACGTAGGCGCGGCAGGCGTTCAGGCCCACGTACATGTCGGCCAGCTTGCCCTGCATCAGCTGGAAGCTGCCGATCGGTTCGCCGAACTGGCGGCGCTCGTGCACGTAGGGCAGCACCACGTCCAGCGCCGCGGCCATCAGCCCCAGCGGTCCGCCGGAGAGCACCACGCGCTCGTAGTCCAGGCCGGACATCAGCACGCGCACGCCGCCGCCCACTTCGCCGAGTACGTTCTCCGCCGGCACCTCGCAGTCCTGGAACACCAGCTCGCAGGTGTTGGAGCCGCGCATGCCGAGCTTGTCCAGCTTCTGAGCGGTGCTGAAGCCGGGCATGCCCTTCTCGACCACGAACGCGGTGATGCCGCGCGCGCCGCCGCTCGGGTCGGTCTTGGCGTAGACCACCAGCACGTCGGCGTCGGGGCCGTTGGTGATCCACATCTTGTTGCCGTTGAGCACGTAGCGGTCGCCGCGGGCCTCGGCGCGCAGCTTCATCGACACCACGTCCGAGCCGGCGCCCGGCTCGCTCATCGCCAGCGCACCGACGTGCTCGCCGCTGCACAGCTTGGGCAGGTAGCGCGCCTTCTGCGCCGGGCTGGCGTTCTTGCGCAACTGGTTCACGCACAGGTTCGAATGCGCGCCGTAGGACAGGCCGATCGCGCCGCAGGCCCGCGAGATCTCCTCCATCGCCACCACGTGCGCCAGGTAGCCCATCGCGCTGCCGCCGTATTCCTCCTCGACGGTGAGGCCGAGCAGGCCCTGCTCGCCGAGCTTGCGCCACAGCGGGGCGGGGAAGGCGTTGTCGCGGTCGGCCTGCTCGGCCAGCGGCGCGATCTCGCGCGCGGCGAAGGCGGCGACGCTGTCGCGCAGCAGGTCGACCTCCTCGCCCAACTCGAAATTCAACGACGGCATCAGCATGGCGGCAACTCCGGGAATGGCGGGTGGCCGGCGGCGCCTAGAATCGGACCCGCGCCGGGCAAGAGCGCCCAGCGTAGCCGGGAACGGCAAAGAAGTGAACAGAAATTCATTAATTGAACTTAGAATCACGCCATGGCCTACAAACGCTCCGCCCTGATGGAAGAACGCCTCGCCGGCAACCGCCAGCGGATCCTGCTGGCGGCGCGCCGGCTGATCGCCGCCGACGGCTTCCGTGGCGCCCCGGTGACCGCGGTGGCGGCCGAGGCCGGGGTCTCCACCGGGCTGATCTACCGGCATTTCCCGTCCAAGGCCGACCTGTTCGTGGAGGTGCTGACCGCGGCGGTGGAATACGAGCTGACCATCCTGCGCGCCATCGCCGCCGCGCCGGCACCGGCCGCGCAGCGCCTGCGCGACGCCATCGCCTCGTTCGTGCGCCGCGCCCTGGCCGGCCCCGGCCTGGCCTACGCCTTCATCGCCGAGCCGGTGGAGCCGGAGGTGGACGCCGAGCGCATCCGCTGCCGGCGCCTGCTCGGCGACGTGTTCAAGGGCATCCTGGCCGACGGCGTGGCCGCGGGCGAGTTTCCCGCGCAGGACCTGGATGCGGCGGCGGCGTGTCTGGTCGGCGCCTATACCGAGGCCCTGGTCGGCCCGACCGCGCCCAGCCGCGACGGCCCGCGCGACAGCGAGCGCCTGGTCGAGGCGGTGTGCGGGTTCTGCCTGCGCGCGGTGGGCAGCGCCTGAGCCGACGTCATGCCGCCTGCGCCGAACTGCTGCGATGCAGCACGCATCGCCTGCGATTCCGTGCCATTGCGGCGTGCCGCGCGGCGCAAACGCTGGCTATACTCGGTCGCGTAGCGGTGGTCCGGATTACCACGTGCCAAAGGGGTGTGATGTGCGGAATTACGACCTCGAATTTCTCAAGCGCTTCTCGATGGTGATCGGCCTGCTGGTGCTGATCACGATCGGCCTGATCGTGTTCGCGCATTACCTGCAGCGGGCCATCCCGCCGGAGGTGTCGCCGATCGCGCAAAAGCGCACCGAGGAACGCATCGCGCCGGTCGGCGCGGTCTATGCCGGCAGCACCGGCGCCGCGGCGCAGGCCGCCGCCCAGGCGGCGGCGCTGGCCAAGGCCTCGGCGCAGGCGGCCTACGGCGGCACCACCGACGGCAAGACCATCTTCAACAACCTGTGTACCGCCTGCCACACCACGGGCGTGGGCAAGGCGCCGACGTTGGATCATGCGCACTGGGACAAGCGCATCGCGCAGGGCAAGGAGACGCTCTACAAGCATGCCATCGAGGGCTATACCGGCCCCGATGGGGGCATCATGCCGCCGAAGGGCGGCAATCCCGGGCTGACCGAGGAGCAGATCCACGCCACCGTGGACTGGATGCTGGCCAACCTGAAGTAACCTTGCGCCTCCCGCACGCCACTGCGCCGCCTTCGGGCGGCGCATTCGTTTCCGCGCCCGTCGCGTGCCGGCGCAAACAAGGAGAGTGATCACATGCGCATGCCGCCGCCATCGTTGTTGTCGTTGTTGCTCCTGGTCGCAGCCCCCGCCGCGCAGGCGCTGACGCCGCCGCCATTGCTGCCGATCGGGCAGTTGCGCCCGGGCCCGCAGGCGCAGGGCGTGGTGTTCGAGGGCGTGGTCACCGCACGGGTGGAGGCCGGCGGCAGCGGCTACCTGGTGCAGGATGCCGGCGACGACGATCCGCTGACCGCCGACGCGCTGCTGGTGCGCGGCGATGCCGAGCGCAGCCTGGCCCCGGGCGACCGCGTGCGGGTGTGGGGCGAACTGGCACCGCAGGCCGCTGCCTCGGCCAAGGCCGGCACCGCATTCGTCGGGCGCAGCGTGCTGGAGCAGGGCCACACCGTGCTGGCGCGGGCGCAGCCCTTGCCGCTGCAGGTGCTCGACGCGGCGCCGGGCGACTGGTCGGCATTGGCCGGCATGCGCGTGCGCATTGCCGCGCCGCTGACCGTGGTCGACAACGATGCGCTGGGCAAGACCGGCGAACTCGGCGTGGCCTTCGGCGGGCGCCTGTGGCAGCCCAGCGAAGTGGCCGCGCCCGGCAGCGCCGAGCAGGCGGCAGTGGTCGCCGACAATGCGCGGCGCGGGCTGCGGCTGGGCACGCTCGGTGCGTCCACTGCGACTCCTACTCCGACATCAACATCGGCAACGGCAAAACTCCCGGACTATCTGGGCAGCCCTGCTGCACCGCCGCGCGCGGGCAGCACAGTCCAGAACGTGGAGGGCATCGTCGGCGGGGTGATCGATGGCGTCGCGCGGCTGTACCCGACCGCTGCGCTGCAGCTGACGCCGCCGCCGGAACCGGCGCCGCCGCAGGTCGACGGTACCTTGCGCATCGCCGCGTTCAACCTGGAGAACTTCTTCAACGGCGATGGCCGCGGCGGCGGCTTCCCGACCCTGCGTGGTGCACGCACGGCGGCCGAGTTCCAGGCGCAGCTGCGCAAGCTGGTGGCGACGATCCGTCCGCTGCAGGCCGACGTCGCCGCGCTGATGGAACTGGAGAACGACGGCTACGGCCCGACCTCGGCGATTGCCAGCCTGGTCGACGCGCTCAACGCCGGCGGCGGCGACTGGCGCTTCGTCGATGCCGGGCACGGCCCCGGCAACAACCCGATCCGGGTCGGCCTGATCTACCGCGCCTCGCGGGTGAGCCCGGTCGGCAAGCCGGCGATGCTGGAAGGCGGCCCGTTCGCCGAGCACAGCCGGGTGCCGCTGGCGCAGGCTTTCCGCCACGGCAGCGGTGCGCCGTTCGTGGTGGTGGCCAACCACTTCAAGTCCAAGGGTTGCGGCGAAGCCAGCGGTGCGGATGCCGACCGCGGCGACGGCCAGGGCTGCTGGAACGCGACCCGCACCGAGTCGGCGCGGCGCCTGGACGCCTGGCTGCGCAGCGACCCCACTGGTACCGGCAGCACGTCCAGCGTGCTGCTCGGCGATTTCAACGCCTACGCGATGGAAGACCCCCTGCGCCTGCTGCGCGACGCCGGCTGGCGCGACGCGCTGCAGGAGGCGCATGTCGCGCATCCCTACAGCTTCGTCTACCGCGGCCTCAGCGGCCGCCTCGACCACGCCTTGCTGAGCCCGGCGCTGGCGGCGCGGTTGCGCGGCGCCGCCGAATGGCACGTCAACGCGGACCTGCCCGACAGCGATGGTTATCGCGAGCGCGATCTGCCCGGCCCGTGGCGCAGTTCGGACCACGATCCGTTGTTGCTGGGGTTTGATCTGTAGGCTGGGAATGGGGAAACGGGAATGGGGAATCGGAAAAAGCCGATCGTCGGCCTCCTTTTCCCCATCCTCGACTTGCGGGACGTCCCTATCTGGGCTCCTGTTGTTTGCAAAGCGTACGACTGCCGTCATGCGGAGTTGCGTTGCGTTGCGTTTCGGGAGGACTGCCGCTGCGCGTCCTGCCTTGCGTGTCACCAGCGATCCTGAAGGAGTGCTGGTGTCTTTCACGGCGTTGGCTGCGCGTTTTGCCGTTGTGCCAATCGAAGTCGGTAGATGCGGTGCTTTGCGCGATAGAGTGACAGAGCGACAGCATCGGCTGTTGCTGTTGCCTTGGCAGTTGCCGTTGTTGTTGCTTAGCTTTGGCTCTTGTTTTTGACTTACCGGGTTCCCTTCCGAAGCGGCGGCCAGCGCGGGGAAAAACCCCGAAGGGGCGGCGCACATGGACGTGCGCCGTCCGCGGCAGGGGCAGGATGCCCCTTCCGCGGATCCCCGTGATGGACGCGGACCCGGAGCGCGCCAGCGCGGAGGGCGCGAGGCAGGGTGTGCTTTCTTTTGGTTACTTTTCTTTGCACAAGCAAAGAAAAGTAACTCGCCGCAAGGCGAAAGCTTTGCA
>NZ_JAASQX010000013.1:2500-5090 GCF_011761895.1 Xanthomonas sp. F4
AAGAACCCCGGAGAGGGGAGTGAAATAGATCCTGAAACCGTGTGCGTACAAGCAGTAGGAGCTCGCAAGAGTGACTGCGTACCTTTTGTATAATGGGTCAGCGACTTACTGTTCGTGGCAAGCTTAACCGTATAGGGGAGGCGAAGGGAAACCGAGTCTGATAAGGGCGCATAGTCGCGGGCAGTAGACCCGAAACCGGGTGATCTAGTCATGCCCAGGGTGAAGGTCAGGTAACACTGACTGGAGGCCCGAACCCACTCCCGTTGCAAAGGTAGGGGATGAGGTGTGATTAGGAGTGAAAAGCTAATCGAACCCGGAGATAGCTGGTTCTCCTCGAAAGCTATTTAGGTAGCGCCTCATATGTATCCTCTCGGGGGTAGAGCACTGTTATGGCTAGGGGGTCATCGCGACTTACCAAACCATTGCAAACTCCGAATACCGAGACGGACTGTATGGGAGACACACGGCGGGTGCTAACGTCCGTCGTGAAAAGGGAAACAACCCAGACCCACAGCTAAGGTCCCAAATTCACTGCTAAGTGGAAAACGATGTGGAAAGGCATAGACAGCCAGGAGGTTGGCTTAGAAGCAGCCACCCTTTAAAGAAAGCGTAATAGCTCACTGGTCGAGTCGGTCTGCGCGGAAGATTTAACGGGGCTAAGCAGTGAACCGAAGCTTGGGGTGCATCGCGATAAGCGATGCGCGGTAGAGGAGCGTTCCGTAAGCCTGCGAAGGTGGATTGAGAAGTCCGCTGGAGGTATCGGAAGTGCGAATGCTGACATGAGTAACGACAATGCGGGTGAAAAACCCGCACGCCGAAAGCCCAAGGTTTCCTTGCGCAACGTTAATCGGCGCAGGGTGAGTCGGCCCCTAAGGCGAGGGCGAAAGCCGTAGTCGATGGGAAGCAGGTTAATATTCCTGCACCTCGCGTAAGTGCGATGGAGGGACGGAGAAGGTTAGGTGTACCGGGCGTTGGTTGTCCCGGGGAAAGGCGGTAGGTTTGGATCTTTGGCAAATCCGGGATCCTTTAAGACCGAGCACCGAGACGAGTCTTTTAGACGAAGTCACTGATACCACGCTTCCAGGAAAAGCTCCTAAGCTTCAGCTTACGCAGACCGTACCGTAAACCGACACAGGTGGGTAGGATGAGAATTCTCAGGCGCTTGAGAGAACTCGGGTGAAGGAACTAGGCAACATGGCACCGTAACTTCGGGAGAAGGTGCACCCTTTTTGGTGGCTCGTGCGAGCTATAGCTGAAGAGGGTCGCAGAAACCAGGCCGCTGCGACTGTTTATCAAAAACACAGCACTCTGCAAACACGAAAGTGGACGTATAGGGTGTGACGCCTGCCCGGTGCTGGAAGGTTAATTGATGGGGTCAGCCGCAAGGCGAAGCTCTTGATCGAAGCCCCAGTAAACGGCGGCCGTAACTATAACGGTCCTAAGGTAGCGAAATTCCTTGTCGGGTAAGTTCCGACCTGCACGAATGGCGTAACGACAGCGGCGCTGTCTCCACCCGAGACTCAGTGAAATTGAAATCGCTGTGAAGATGCAGCGTTCCCGTGGCAAGACGGAAAGACCCCGTGAACCTTTACTATAGCTTTACACTGAACGTTGAGTTCGTCTGTGTAGGATAGGTGGGAGGCTATGAAACTGTGGCGCTAGCTGCAGTGGAGCCATCCTTGAAATACCACCCTGTCGTGCTTGACGTTCTAACCTAGGTCCGTAATCCGGATCGGGGACCGTGTATGGTGGGTAGTTTGACTGGGGCGGTCTCCTCCTAAAGAGTAACGGAGGAGCACGAAGGTACGCTCAGCGCGGTCGGACATCGCGCACTGTGTGCAAAGGCATAAGCGTGCTTGACTGCAAGATCGACGGATCAAGCAGGTACGAAAGTAGGTCTTAGTGATCCGGTGGTTCTGTATGGAAGGGCCATCGCTCAACGGATAAAAGGTACTCCGGGGATAACAGGCTGATACCGCCCAAGAGTTCATATCGACGGCGGTGTTTGGCACCTCGATGTCGGCTCATCACATCCTGGGGCTGTAGTCGGTCCCAAGGGTATGGCTGTTCGCCATTTAAAGTGGTACGCGAGCTGGGTTCAGAACGTCGTGAGACAGTTCGGTCCCTATCTGCCATGGGCGTTGGAGATTTGAGAGGGGCTGCTCCTAGTACGAGAGGACCGGAGTGGACGAACCTCTGGTGTTCCGGTTGTCACGCCAGTGGCATTGCCGGGTAGCTATGTTCGGAAGCGATAACCGCTGAAAGCATCTAAGCGGGAAGCGCGCCTCAAGATGAGATCTCCCGGGACACAAGTCCCCTAAAGGAACCATGTAGACTACGTGGTTGATAGGTCAGGTGTGTAAGTGCAGCAATGCATTGAGCTAACTGATACTAATGATCCGTGCGGCTTGACCATATAACCTCAAGATGCTTCCTCATTAAGCATCCCTTAGCGCGACACACGTCGATCGCTCTCACTCGCTCGCTACATCACACCCTATGAGAGGCTGGCGCCCATGCCGTCCTCGGTCCAACAACCGAGTACCGTGCACGTGGCGACACTCCAACCGTCTCCCTGGTGAAATTAGCG